>NZ_JACJTD010000005.1 GCF_014698505.1 Nostoc foliaceum FACHB-393
GCGTGGCTTTGAGGACGAGGTACTTTTAGTTTTGCTTTTAATCGATATCGAACCCAGGCATAAACCGTTGCATACTCTATGTCTTGTCCATGTTCTTCTTTTAACCATTCGACTATTGCACCGTAACTACTAAACCCTTTTCCTGTTTCTAGTTCTTGCTTGAGAGCAGCAAGTGCTTCATCCTGAATTTTTCGTCTTGCTCCTGGTGCTTTCTTAATTTCTAACAAGCCAGACAGTCCACTGGTTCTATACTTCTGCAACCATCTTGTTACTGTTGAAGTATCTCTGGCCAAACGTTTTCCAATTTCTTGCTGTTGGTTGAGTTGACCACTCTTGAGCCACCACAACATTTGTAATTTTTCTTTCTGGATTCCTGAAGATACTGTTTGTAGGCGTTGTTTTAGTTCCTCTTCGCTTTCAGCGATTTCAATCTTAAATGGGCGGCTCATGGGTATATCAACTTACCGACTTTGCTTCTACCTATTATATGCATCTTCATCTTAAATTGGTATAAAAGGGTTATATAAAAAAGCAAGAGCCGAGAAGATTAAGCATTTCACTGGTCTCGATGATCCTTATGAAATCCCACTCTGTGCTGAAGTCGAATGCAAAACTAATGAAGAAAGCGTTGCTGAAAGTGCAACTAAGGTTTTAGAAAAGCTGGGAAAGTTGGGTTATATAGTTGCTAGATTGAATGATTTATGAGTTAAAGAAAGTTTTTAACTCATAAATTTCACTACGATGCCAATAATTGCCGAATTAACCTGGCTACAGCTTTTTGTGTGAAGCGGGTGGCAATTTGTTGACCCAAACGTTGTACATCTGAATTTACCAATAACTGGGAAATTTGGGGCGCAAGTTGCACTGGGTCAAAGCCTCGTGTTTCTCGGAGAATACCTAATATACGTTTGATATGCTCTAAGGTTTGTTGTTGCTCTACTGTCGCCGCCGGAGTTTCATTAACTGCTGTTAACCCAACGCGTTCCCGCAGCAAATAGGTGAAGTTATGCAAAACATTTTTACCTAAAGCATCGAGTCCGTTAACAGATTCATCTACTAGCTTGTCACGAATAAAAGCACCGCGTTCGGATGACAGAAATTCTATCCCCTGATTCAGCACTAAATTGAAGTCGTAGTCTTGACTATTACGCGCATTCTTTAACAAGTTTTCTAAGCGGTTCCAGCGAAATCTGCCATCTTTAAAGAGCAAATCTTGTAATGATGCTCTTAATTGCGGTGCTGGGTCTGTTAACAGGCGTTTGGAAACGTAGGGATAAGCTTCGCTGAGAACTTTAAAGTTGGGATCTATATATATTGCAATACCTTCGAGCGTCACTAGGGAGCGAATAATTAAGGCGTAATATGGGGGTACACGAAAAGGATACTCATACATCAAAGCCGATAGTTCATCAGTAATGCTTTTAATGTTAAGTTCGGCAACACTGGCTCCTTGGGCATCAGCAAAGACTCTGGCAAAAGCTGGGATAATTGGTGTTAAATCAGTTTCTGGTGATAAGAAATCTAACTTAACGTAGTCTTTTGCTAAACCTTCAAAGTCGCGATTAACGACGTGGACGATCGCTTCAATCAATCCATAACGCTGAGGTGGCTTAATCTCGCTCATCATGCCAAAGTCAAGATAAGCTAATTTGCCATCGGTTGTTGCTAACAAATTACCAGGGTGGGGATCTGCATGAAAAAATCCATGTTCTAGCAATTGGCGCAGAGAACACTGCACCCCCACTTCAATTAGATAACGAGCATCTATACCTTGGGCGCTAATTTCTTCGGTCTGGGTCAATTTAGTGCCGTTAATCCACTCCATCGTCAAGACGCGGCGATTGGTGTATTCCCAGTAAATTTTCGGTACATATACGTCTTTTATGTGACCGTATAACTCGAAAAATCGCTCGGCATTTTCGCCTTCATGGATGTAATCCATCTCTTCAAAAATGCGATCGCCTAATTCATCGAGAATACCAACTAAGTCACTTCTTACCCGTTTGACCTTTTTCTGCACCCAAGCAGCGAGGTTACGCAAAATATACAAATCAATGGTGATCCGCTCTCGTAAGTCGGGGCGTTGGACTTTAACAGCGACTTCTTCACCAGTTTTTAGCTTACCTTTATAGACTTGCCCCAAGGAAGCCGCAGCAATTGGCTGGGCCGAGAGTTCGGCGTAAACCTCTTCTGGAGGTGCGCCTAGTTCTTCTTTGATAAACTGGTAAGCAAGTTCGTTGGGAAAAGGCGGTAATTGGTCTTGTAGCTTAGTTAATTCTTCTAGGTATACGGGAGGAACTAGATCCGGTCTGGTGGACAAAGCTTGTCCAATTTTGATGTAAGCAGGCCCCAACTGGGTAAGCAATACTCGTAGCTGAGTGGCTCGGCGGCGGTCATTTTTGACGACGATTCCCCGTTTACTATCCGACCACAACCCAAAAGCAAAGGATAGAGTCGGCCCCAACACGGCGAAAATCCGCCGTACAACTTGCAGTTTTCTGTTTTGGTAATGGGCCGCTATGCTCACCGGATCGTAAAGCGTCTCAGGTTCGGCTGTTGGCCTCACCTGTTGGGCGGCTAAGAGTCTTGGCGAGCGCACAACTAAGCTTGGTGTACCATCTTCTGGCAGTACATCAATAACGTCCAGTTCGCCTCGGCTATTTGTGCCGTTGCGATTGTCCTCCTGAATTGGTCGGGAACTAGGGGGAAGTGTCTTAACAATCATGAAGAAGGCCACCAGTCAGAACGATCACATTAAGTATTGTAACAATATGTTGAAGGATTGAGCATGGGCCATTAAGTATTGGGCATTAGGATTAAAAAAATATTTTCCACTACCCAGCCGCCAGTACCCAGTGGTTTGTTACACTTAAACGGGCATACTAGTTCAATAGTAGTAGGTATTGCTAGTTGCTGAAAGATCATACTTATTGTCTTGTAAGTTAGAAGTGTCCGGCATCTGCCCTCATGGAGAATTTGGCTTGATGTTGCTTTGCCTACGAATTGAAAACTTTGCCCTAATTGACCAACTGGAATTGGAATTTGGCGCGGGACTAAATGTACTGACAGGTGAAACCGGCGCTGGAAAATCGATTATCTTGGATGCCATTGATGCGGCTTTGGGCGGTAAAGTCTCTAGTCGAGTCATTCGCACGGGAACAACTAGGGCGATGGTAGAAGCTACTTTCACCTCAAACGCCCCACTAACGGCTTGGTTGACCGAACAAGAAATAGATTTGCTTGATGAAAATTCTGTAGTGATTAGCCGAGAAATCACAGCCACTGCTAGTAATATTCGTAGTCGATCGCGGGTGAATGGCGTGTTGGTAAATCGGCAGATTATGGGAGGAATGCGCGATCGCTTGGTGGAAATCACAGCCCAAGGTCAAACGGTACAAGTCGGACAATCTGCCCAAGTCCGCGACTGGTTAGATTTATATGGCGGTGACTCTCTGATGCAGCAGCGTCATAAGGTGGCTACTAGCTTCAGTGCTTACCAACAGGCGCATCTAGCACTAGAAAAACGCCGGACATCAGAACGGGAACGGTTGCAACAACTTGACTTACTTACTTATCAAGTTCAAGAACTGGGAGCAGCCAATCTCAGCGAACCTAATGAATTGGAACAGTTGGGACAAGAACGGGAACGCCTAAATCATGTCGTCGATTTGCAACAAATGAGTTACAAAGTTTATCAGGCTTTGTATCAAAACGATAATGAAACTCCCGCCGCCGCAGATTTATTGGGAGACAGTGAAATTACATTAAATGACATGGTGGAATATGATACCCAACTGCAACCCCTATTAGAATTGGTGCGGGATGCGCAAGCTGCGGTAATGGAAGTGGGAAGGCAGATTAATGCATATGGGGATGGATTGGAAGCCGATCCGCACCGATTGGAAGAGGTTGAAGAACGCATTCGGGAATTAAAGCAAATTTGCCGTAAGTATGGGCCGACACTTACAGAAGCGATCGCTTATTACCAACGTATTCAAGGGGAATTAGCCCAACTTAACGACAGCGAACAATCGATCGAAAAGTTAGAACAGCAAGAAAAGGTGTGTTTTGAAAAACTCACCCAAGCAAGCAATCAGTTAACTCAACTGCGGAGTAAGGCGGCTGCTAATTTAGAATCACGTTTGATAGCTGAACTCAAGCCCCTAGCGATGGAAAAGGTGAAGTTTCAGGTTGAGATAGTGCCTGCTTCCCCAACTGCTATGGGAGCAGATAAAATTACCTTTATGTTTAGTCCCAACCCCGGAGAACCACTGCAACCTTTAACGGAAATCGCCTCTGGCGGGGAAATGAGCCGCTTTTTACTAGCGCTGAAAACTTGCTTTTCTCAGGTTGATGTGGCTGGGACAATGGTATTTGATGAAATTGATGTCGGCGTTTCGGGAAGAGTCGCCCAAGCGATCGCGGAAAAATTACACCAGCTAAGTCAACGTAACCAAGTATTATGTGTTACCCACCAGCCTTTAGTTGCGGCAATGGCTGATCGCCATTTCCGCGTAGATAAGCAAACTATCAATCAAGGCAAAGGTAAAAAAACCAACAATGGCAACGCCGAACAGCGTACCGTTGTCAGAGTTACTACCTTAGATAATTTAACCACTCGTCGGGAAGAACTAGCGCAGTTAGCTGGTGGTAAATCTGCAAGTGACGCGATCGCTTTTGCAGAATCTCTGTTATTGCAAGCTGCTAACCACCGCCGTGGGGAGCATACTTAGGAATGTGGATTAAATAAGATCCAGATGAAGCAGAAGCAGACAGTGCATTTTTGCAGTTGTCTCAAGTTACTTCTTCTGAAAGAGCAAGTCAGTGTTATGCAGGATTACTACAAGTCATTGAGTCTTTATTGCAAATGCCAAGGCAATTTTCTCTAGCTAGAGAAAACGATTATTTTAGCCAATAAATTCGCAAGATACTTTACGGTAGAGGGCACAACTCCAAGAATTAGGAATTACGAATTACGAATTAAATTAACATCTCTGGTTATCTTCAACATTTTATTTCCACCAGGCTGTAGTTCGTATTCAACCTTTTCAATATCTACTTTATAACCTTTTGAAGTGTAATATTTAACTATTTCATCTAAATGTTGTGAATGTTTCCACATTAAAGTTATGAGGGGAAATATTCGGACTTCTTTAGCAATACGCAGCATCTCACCTACAGAATCTAGGTGAAAATTGTAATCGAGATGGTCTGAATATAAAAACAATAAATGTGAACAAAGCGCTATATCAAATTCTTGATTTTTAAATGCCAATTTTGGCAATTCCCCGGCTCTGTATCTGTTGGTGTTTATGCCAGTTTCATAATCAGACAGAAATTCTTGAATAACTTTCACTCGATTGTTTCGCAAATCCTCTGGAGATTTATGATAGCTCCATACCCAATCATTTGATGTAGCCTTGACTTGGTTAATGATGTTATCTACAACTTCATTAAATCTTTGCAATATTTCATCACCGGAAAATTGGTAGAGTGGATCAACAGAAACTACATTTTTACCCTGACGTGTCATTTCCGCATTAAAGCTTGCCGGGCCATCCCCAATCCCAATAATTCTTTTATTTAAATCTGCATTTGTTAAATTGAATATTTTTATATATTCATCCATTGACCTCCCAAAAGGAACTACTTGATCTAAAACCATTGCCATAGAATTTACCTCATCAATAGACTGATTACACAGAATAATAGCAAACTAAAAATACTTTATTGCTAGACGGCAATCATTCAAATGAATCTGATAACACCACATCTTTACGCAATTTGAGATTTTGAATACGAGTATCTTCGGTGGGTGGCACATCCCCTTGAGCAAATGGAATTTGCTTAAAGTTAGCAGCCAGATATTCTGCTAATGCATCTTGCTCTGAACCATCAGCAGCAAAGGTGGCTAAACCTGTGCGTTTGCTCTTATCAGCATCTTTTGATGTCAAATCAACCCCTTCTCTTTTGGGAAAAGGATAGCCATCACCACCAGTTGCGAGGAAGTTGAGGGTAACAGTGCGGAAGACCCGATTAGGGTCACCCACTAACTCTGCATTTTTAACCACGACATCAATAATTTTGCCTTTCCCATCTTTGATAGCAAGGGATTTGACACGCTTACCTGCTGGCAAGTCCGGGTCAAAGCTAAAGGTTAATCCCGCTACTTGGGGAAAACTACCAGGGGTAGCACCGGGCGCTATGCCTGCTACACTGTGTTCAATGACTGCTAGTAGTTCTGTTGCACTCAGAGTAAGTAAAGTCAAGCCATTGTTGAATCGTAGCGCATTGGTGATATCAAGTTGGGAAATTTCTTTTGCTTTCTTACCTGCCACAGGATTTGCTTGAGGTGGCAGTTTGATAACATCCTGTGAGCGAGTCGAACCTGCGGGAAAGGTATAGATACCAATATTGTCACGGATGCCACCACCATTTTTGATCGAAATGACAGTTTTCGGATCATATCGCTTGGCGATCGCTAAATTAGCTTCGGCTGTCAAATTCCCTAAATTAGTTTCTTGTGTGCGGACATCATCCCGCCAGCCGTTGAGGAAAACGTTGGTTTTCCCGAAAATCTGACCATCTTGGGCAATAATCACTTTTTTTAGTGCCTCTGTAATGGCGACAATTTTGGGGTCGGGTTTCCCGCCTACAGTTGCTACTCCTTGGAAATCAGTAGCATAAGCACCGCTAATTTTGGGGTCAATACTAAACGGAATAATCACTCCATTGGCATCAAAGTTAACTACTAGACGACCAACATAGCGATAGTTACCATCAGTATTAACTACGGCTATCGGATTACCATCTGCTGCTTTTTTGAGGATTGGATAAGTTCCAGCAGATTTATCACCCACTCGGAGACGGTCTGTTTTATCGGCTAGTAAGGTATTGGAACCACCAGCAACAATAATATCTACTCCCTTGAGTAATTCTGCTAGCTTTTGCTCAATCGCAATTTGCTGCATATGCGCCAACAGAATAACTTTATTAATCTCTGGGTTTTTTGTCAGCAGTTTATCAACAGAAGTTTGAATTTCAGCAGCTAAGGCGGCGATGTCTGCGGCATCACGGTGATTAAATTCTTTAGGCAACACAGTTACACCACCGGGAGAGGAAATAGTCCGCAGTGTGGGAGTTGTCGCCCCAACTACAGCAATTTTTTCACCATTGAGAGTAATAATGGTGCTACGGGCAATCTTATTAGGAATTTTACTTGCCTCTTGACCATCAGTAGTAACTAATTTTGCTAGGTCTTTATCAGTGCTGAAGTCTAGATTCGTGCTGAGATAGGGGAATTTTGTGCCTGGGTAATCTTCTTTAGGTCGGATTAAGTCAGCAACAAAACCCGTTCCTAAGTCAAATTCGTGATTGCCAAATGCGATCGCACCAAATCCAAGAGCATTTAAAATTAAGATATCTCCTCTTCCCTGTCCACCAAAAGCTGTGTCACTGGCAAATAAGAAGGGACTAGGAATATAAGCATCCCCAGATGAAAGGATTAAGGTATTAGGATAATCAGGCTTCCTGTCACAATTTGCATCCTGATTTTTGAGTGCATTCAACACCGCAGAAAAGTTTGGTACATCCTTCAGCGCAGGAACACCCGCTTCTTGGTCAGAAGTATGTAATAGTTGCAGTGTGAATCCTGGCTTGGGTGCTGTTTTGACTTGTGCTACACCAACACTAGTTCCTAGAAATAAAAAGCTGCCAAATCTAATTAGCAAACTTAACTGCTTAGGACTAAAATCTAAAGTATTAAATTTACTTAAAATTTTATTTCTTGAATCTAGAAAACGCATAATAACTTTTAGACTTGATTGGGAGTAAATAATTTTATAGTTTGCTTTTAGCTTAGACTATAGTATTGAACCACAATTTAACCATCCGGTGTGAGTCGATGCACATAATTGCGGGTAAACATTTTTTCAATATTACGAATTTGCGGTGAAATCTAAAAAGTAATCCCATCGTCCCATAAAGTTTTAGCATCAGGTTTCGCGTTTCATAAAAATGGATAACATTGAGCTAAATAAATGTTTTAAAAATAACCAAAAAATGAAATACTGGTGTTTGATGCTTCAACTTCAAGCTGATAAACAAGCAGATAGTTATGAAAAATAAATTGGATGAGAGCCATAAGAATATAAAAACACCAGCTTTTGATAGCCCAATTTTGTCAGTAAAAAATTTAGGGCGGCAAATCCAAAATCGTTGGTTGTGGCAAGATTTAAATTTTGAATTATATTCAGGTGAACGAGTTGCAGTTTTAGGTGTTTCGGGTTCGGGTAAAAGCTTGCTGCTGCGTGTATTAGCTGGTCTTGATACGGCACAATCTGGGCAAATTATTTTTGGGGGAAAATCAATCAATTCCCACTTTCTACCCCATTACCGTTCTCAAATTATTTACTTGCATCAACGACCAGCCCTTTGGGAAGGAACTGTCGAAGAAAACCTAAAGCAAGTGTATCGTTTGACAACTCACCGCCATAAAGTTTATAACCGTCAACTAATTCTAGAATATTTGCATCTTCTGCATCGAGATGCTGATTTTTTGCAGCGTCCAGTTAGTGCTATTTCTGGCGGTGAAGGTCAAATTGTAGCCTTTTTACGAGCCTTGCAACTGTCGCCAAGAGTACTGCTACTTGATGAACCCACTGCTTCATTAGATGGGTCAACTGCCAATAGTTTAGAAGCTTTGATTGCAGCTTGGCTTCATGATGACCCAGAACGAGCATATCTTTGGACAAGTCATGACCCTCATCAGTTGCAGAGATTAACAACCCGCCAAATTACTTTAAATGGGAGAAATAATGGTAACTAATTATATCTCTATTAGCTATGGACAACTCGCTTTGGCGACTTTGTTTGTTGTTATTAATATCGGACTTTCCTTTGCCTTACGTTTGGGACTAGCCCAAAGTCTTTTGGTAGCATCGATGCGAATGGTAGTGCAATTATTGCTGGTGGGATACGTATTGCAGTGGGTATTTACTTTGCGTAACCCAGTATTGGTGTTACTTGTGGCTCTTGCCATGGCCACAATTGCAGGTTTTTCTAGTGTCAACCGAACCCGCAGACGATTTATAGGTATCTATTGGAGCAATTTTGTTTCCTTGTTAAGTGCTTCATTTTTAGTGACGGGGTTAACAGTTAATGGCATAATTCGCGTTGAGCCTTGGTACGACCCACAGTATCAAATTCCCATGTTAGGGATGGTTTTAGGTAATGCTCTCACGGGTACATCCCTGGCTTTAGACCGCTTTTTGGAGGATTTGACCACTAGAAGAGAGCAAATAGAGGCATTATTGGCTTTAGGAGCCACCCGTTGGGAAGCAGCACATCAGTCAGTCAAAGAAGCTCTGAGGACGGGGATGATTCCCACTATTAACTCTATGATGGTGATGGGTTTAGTCAGTCTACCGGGGATGATGACTGGTCAAATTTTGGCAGGAGCGAACCCGACTGACGCTGTACGCTACCAAATTCTGATTATTTTTACTCAAACATCGGGAACTGCGATCGCTACAATAGGTGTTGTGATTCTAACTTTTCTAGCTCTGTTTAATCGGCAACATCAGCTTGCAGAGATTGCACGCAAGCTAGGTTAGTTCCATCGTACCGTAAACTCATCATTCGTAATTTTTGAATTAGGAATTACGAATTATTCACTTTGCCTTGCCAAACAATTTTCTGAATTTGAATTTATTTCGGCATCAATCAATTTAATTTTATAAAAGTTATCTGCAACTTCTTGTTGTTTAGTGATTCTTAAGTTGGCATTAGAAAGCTTCATTCTGCTATTTTCTATGACACACTCCTCAAGCTAGGTACTGATGCTTAATCATGTATATATATTGGTGATCGCTATACAGATGACTGATGCGGGGCTAAAGGAGTAAAAAGGAAATATATTTTGATTAACAGCGACCAACGTTATCAAGAGCTAGGTGAACAGAGAGTTGAAAACCTTTTTCAAGTTGAAGATAGGCTATTTCTTGATCAATTTAGTCAACTATAATTGCCGAGCAAGCACAATAAAATCTACTAGCTGCCTAACAGACAGTTTGCAATGCAAATTCTTAAAGTACTAACTAGAGTCTATCTGAGTCCGATAGATTTGGATGAGGCGATCGCTTTCTATGAAAATCTCTTTACAGAAAAATGTTGGTTATGGTTTCAATATTCTGAGGCTGAGTTGGAACTCGCAGGTGTGGGTTCTATTCTTTTAATTGCTGGTTCGACAGAAGCACTCTCTTCATTCAAGAGTACACATGCAACATTTCTTGTTGACTCACTCAATGATTTTAAAGAAGCACTTATTCAGCAGGGTGCAGTAATTCTGGCAGAACCTAATAAAGTTCCCACTGGAGTCAATATGCGAGCAATGCATCCTGATGGAACCATTGTTGAGTATGTTGAGTTTGTATGATTAATTTTTAGCTCAAAAAGGATCTGCTGTGAAAGCTGCAATCAAACTAGCTAATGAAAATGATGCCTTAAAAATGCTGGCAACTTATGCGCCGATTGTGCGGGAAACTCCAATTTACTTTGAGATAGAGCCTCCCAGCAAAACGGAATTTGAGGGCCGTATCCAGAATTATCAACAGCAAATGCCTTGGCTAGTGTGTAAAATTATATGCCTATGCTACTCCCTATCGGACTCGTGCCGCTTACCAATGGTCTGTAGAATCATCCGTGTACATCAATGCTGAACATCGCAGAAAAGGATTTGCAAAAGCTTTGTACACTTCCCTTTTTGGGTTGCTGCAACTCCAAGAATTTTATAACGTTTTTGCTGCGATCGCTTAACTTTTCATCATAGCCGAGAAAAGCAGTCAATTAATAGCTAGTTGTACTTAGGTAGCACTACTTTATCATAATATTTTACCACAACTTGCACACATGAGCAAATTAGGAGATTGGAAAAGTATCATTTACGTTTAATTAAGTCCACTTACTTAGCGAGCAATTGCTTACATTACTTTTCATCACAGTTTTATAAAGTCTGACTAAATATTTAGCTGTTATGTCATAATAAAAGGTGAGAATTAATTCGGCGACCGCGTTTGTTTTTATTATTGACAGGCTTTTTCCTTTTGGTATTCACAGACTTTTCTCCGAAATCTAAAACTCTACACATCTATGATTTGGGAGAAAATTTATGTCAGTTTATGTAGGCAATCTTTCTTACGAAGTTACAGAAGAAGGTTTGAATGCTGTGTTTGCAGAATATGGTTCTGTAAAGCGGGTTCAGCTACCTACCGACCGTGACACAGGTCGTGTGCGTGGCTTTGGTTTTGTAGAAATGGGCACAGATGCTGAAGAAACAGCTGCCATTGATGCTCTTGATGGTGCTGAGTGGATGGGACGTGACCTGAAAGTGAACAAGGCTAAACCCAGAGAAGACAGAGGTTCCTTTGGTGGTAATCGGGGAAACAATAGCTTCGGCAATCGTTACTAAAATTCAGAGATATAGCTCTTGAAGCTAATCTACTAAATTGAATTTAATTGTGGCTCAGGCAGGAATGCTTGAGCCTTTTTGTTGCAAAACTTGCTTGATAAAAAGTTAAGCGATCGCCGCTTCACGAGTAGCAACTTTGCTAAACCTCAGAAATTAAATATGCGTTATCCAGAACCATTGTAGAGACGTAGCAGTGCTACGTCTTTTTTTTGATATATCTATTGACATTAATATAAAAGTGTGTATCCTCTATATAGAGCATTGTTGTTCAAATAATATGAAAAGCGAAATAAACTTGCCGTCATTTGAAGATTCACTTTAAGCTTTGTGTCAAAATAGCTAAGATTGGTCTGTTACTGAAAATTTGTTTAAATAAATTACCACCATATAGTAAGAACATTTAAAAAATAGATGAAACTTGCATTCAACTAATTCTTTTTCGAAAGTATATAGAATTTTTACGTAAATAGTAAAAAAACAGTATTTTATTTAAATTTTATTAAGTATTTATAGAAATTTATATGGCTGAGGCGTTTATTTCCTACTCTCGCAAAGATAAAGAGTTCGTCAAAAGGCTTTATGAAGCGCTCAAGCAACAGAAGCTAGATATCTGGGTGGACTGGGAAGGAATTCCACCCACGGCAGATTGGCGAAAAGAAATTTATGAAGGAATTGAAGCCGCTGATAATTTTATCTTTATTATTAGTCCAAATTCAGTCGTTTCTGAAGTCTGCCGTGAAGAGATTGCACACGCCCGAAAGCACAATAAACGTTTAGTGCCAATCGTGTGGCAGTATGCTGAAGGTATTGATCCCGAATTAGCCAAAATTAACTATATTTTCTTCCAGGAAAGTAATGATTTTGAGCAAGCCTTTCAATCATTACTCAAAGCACTTGATACTGACCTAGCTCATGCTAAACAGCATACCCGCTTACTCATGGGAGCCTTGGAATGGGATCAGAAAAAACGCAACAATAGTTATTTGCTACAAGGTAGTGAACTCGAAGAAGCAGAGCAATGGTTCACCCAAGGAGCGGGGAAAGAACCTTTGATTACATCACTCCAACAAGAGTATATTGGCGAAAGTCGTAAAGCCCAGAAGATACGTCACAGAAAAAGACTAATTGGCCTGACTTCTGGGTTGTTGATTTCAACGGGATTGGCTATATTTGCAGCTATTGGCTGGAAGCAGGCTGATCAACTGCGGATAGAAGCACAAAAATCGGAACTCCGAGCCTTAATTTCAGCGTCAGACGCACGTTTTACCTCCAATAGAAATACGATTGATGCCCTGATAGAAAGTTTAAAAGCCGGCAAGCAACTCAAACAATTAACTCAAGCCAAAGCCAACATTCCAATTCAGGAACAGCAAGAGGTGATCGAGGTGCTGGGACAGGCGGTTTACTGGGTAAGAGAACGCGATCGCCTCCAGGGACACAGCGATTATATCCAAAGCGTTAGTTTCAGTCCCGATGGAGAAGCGATCGCTACTGCTAGCGGAGACAACACAGTAAAACTTTGGAACAAACAGGGCCGTTTGCTGAATACTTTAGGGCATCTTGATCAAGTCGTTAGTGTAAGTTTCAGTCCTAATAGTCAAATCCTTGCTTCTGCCAGTTTAGATGGAACGGTGAAACTTTGGAAACAAGACGGCAAAGAACTTAAAACCTTTAAAAAGCTAAATACTGGAATTCGGGCTGTGAGTTTCAGTCATGATGGCAAAACTCTTGCCTCTGGTGGTGACGACAACATGGTGAGACTTTGGAACATAGAGGGTCAGGAACTCAAAATGCTCAAAGGGCATACAGGCAGAGTCTATAGTTTGAGTTTCAGCCACAACGATCAAATCCTTGCTTCTGCCAGTTTAGACGGAACCGTGAAACTGTGGAACAAAGACGGTAAAGAACTTAAGACCCTAGAAGAACATAATAATACAGTGACTAGCGTGAGCTTTAGTTCTGATGATACCCTTGCCTCTGCCAGTTTAGATAGAACGGTGAAACTTTGGAATACTGAAGGGAAATTGCTTTCAACTTTTAAGAAATTAGAGGCACAAAGTAGTCGGATCTACAGCGTCAGTTTCAGTCCCGATGGTCAGACCCTTGCCACGGGTAATGATGATAATAGCGTGACACTCTGGCAGAAAAATGGCCAGGAACTTACTACCTTTAGAGGACATAGTAGTAGAGTCAATCAAGTTACTTTCAGCCCCGATGGTCGTACCCTTGCATCTGCTAGTCAAGATAAGTCAGTGAAACTGTGGCAAATTGACCGCCCTTGGCAGACTATTCTCACTGGACATCAGGCTGGTGTCAATCGTGTGAACTTCTCAGCCGACGGGAAAGCGATCGCTACCGCCAGTGATGACAAGACGGTGAAACTCTGGAATCAGGAGGGTAAGCAGATCAAATCGCTTCAGGTAAATGACTACACAATCTGGGATGTGAATTTTAGCCCAGATGGTCAGATAATTGCCGCTGTCAGTTCTGACGAAGGGGTGTTGAGACTGTGGAATCGGCAAGGTCAGCTACTCAAGACTTTAAAGAATGGCGATGGCGATCGCATTCATAGCGTGAGTTTCAGCCCAGACAGCAAAATGATTGCCACCGCTAGTCAAGATAAAACAGTGAAACTTTGGAATCGCCAGGGTCAGATGCTTAACACCCTAAAACATAGCGCCACCGTCTATAGCGTCAGTTTTAGTCCAGACGACAAGATGATTGCCACTGGTAGTAATGACGGGGCAGTGAAACTCTGGAATCGGCAAGGTCAGTTACTCAAGATTTTAAACCATAACGCTTCTGTCTACAGCGTCAGTTTTAGCCCTGATAGTCAGACCCTTGCCAGTGCTGGCGCAGATGAGAGAGTAAAACTTTGGCAGCTTGATGGTGGTGCGATCGCTAGTCTTGATGGGCATAGTGCTGCAATCTGGCAAGTAATTTTCAGCCCTGACGGCAAGATGATTGCCACTGCTAGTGATGACGGAACGGTAAAACTTTGGCACAAAGACCGGACTTTGATTATTACTCTTACTGGCCATAGCGGTGAGGTCAACGGGATCAGTTTCAGCCCTGACAGTAAGACTCTCGTTTCTGGCAGTAAAGATGGTACAGCAATTTTGTGGAATGTAGAAAATCTCACCCTAGATAATTTGATGGGGCGTGGGTGCGATTGGCTGCATGATTATCTGAAGAATAACCCGAATGTGAGTCAAAGCGATCGCAATCTGTGTGGTGGAGTTCAAACTCAGGCTAAATATTGATTTCGACAATTTTCACTATTATTTCAGGTAGTCAAATGCTTCAATAAAAGCAATAAATTTTAACTACTTTTTTGCATAAAAAAAACCAAAACCATAGATAAACATAACAGCATAAATCTGAGAGGACATCACCATGTATAAAAAATCAACAGGTTGGATACCAGACTACCCCGATTTTAGAGACTATCGTATGGACGAAATCAATCAGAAGTTAATGATCACAGTCCAAGATATACAGATAAATAATGATAATGATTCCCAAAACAGTATAGAAGAATTGTTTGAGTTATTAAAATTAATAAAAAATGGACTAAATCCAACTCTCGAAGAGACACTCGCCTCAAAGTTCAACAATTTTCAGCAAAAGATAAATAAAGGTTTCAAATTAGTCAATGCTAAAGCTCTTAAAGAACAGATATTTTTAGCTCATGGTTGTGCAGGGCAGGAAGTCTATAATCTTCAACAGAAGTTGCTGGAATTTAGCGAATATGAGCATATTTTTGGAACTGAGGGACAAAAAATTAGGAAATTTGTAGATGATTTTTCAAAATCAGATTATCTGGAATATGGTTATTTTGGTGAAATTACAAAGGAGGCAGTAAAACTATTCAAGAGTATTTTTGGTCTCTCAATTGTCTCAGATGACAGTATTGATAGGGCTAACACTGATGACAAGGTTGATAGTGTTGTAGATCAAGTAACACTCTATACTTTAGACCGAGTTTTAGAAATCTTAAAACTTCAAAAAACAGAAGAAACTTCTAAAGCTAAAAGCACGGAAAAAACAATTAAAAAATTTGGAATGTTTGATCCAGAAATTAAAGACATTCAAATAAAACTGAATAAACTAGGCTATCTCAAAAATTTAGGAGAAAATAACGGGGCAATAAAAGGATTCTTTGACTATCTAACAGAGGATGCAGTTCAAGAATTTCAAAGACAATATCATCCTTCAAAGGTTGCTCGTGTTGATGGGATAGTTGACGAAAAGACAAAGAGAATCCTAGATGATCTATATGATGCACAAGCAAAACAATATTCTGGTGATGATAAACTTAAAAAAGTACAGCAGCTTTTATGTGAGTTAGGAGAATTTGATGGACAAGTAACAGGGTATTCTAGTCGGCAGACAGATACAGCTATAAAATCATTTCAAGCTAGATATGAAATAGAAATAGAAAGGGATGATGTTGATTGTACAAAAACCTTACAAGTATTAAGTGACTTAGTTGCGCTCAAAAAACAACAGCAACGGGAAGTTTTACCTGCATCCTCAACAATACCCATAACCCTTTATGAAATAATCTTAAGGGTTTTTGAAATTTCTGAATTGAAACCTGAACATTTTGTTAATGAAAAAATAATTCCAAAAGCTACGGATAGTATTAATTCTGATCTCGCCAAACACCGAGATGCGTTGAAACGAGCAATTGACATGATAGTTAAATTGGTTGCTCAACTAATTTCTCCTTTAGCTAAACATAGAAATCTTGAAAAAGCTGTAAGAGACGTATTAGATAAGCTAGATCAATGGTTCGATAAATCTGAATACGTTAACTATATCCGTCAAGAAAATAATCAACAAGGGAATAATAAATCAGGGATTAATGCTAAAAACAATAAATATTCTCAGCAAAAGTTGTGGGAAAAATCTAGTATTTTTTCTCAAGCAGAACAGGAAAAAAACTTATTTAAAGACTGGGATTTAAATCCAGTGTCTTTATATATAGCTATTTCAGCAATTTTAAATTTCAAACAATCCCTGAGTAATATTGATAAGAAAATTACTGATCAAGTTTGCCTAGATAAAGATAGAAAAAAGAAATTAGCTACATCTTTAAAAAAGATAGATGATATATTTAAATCTATCAAAGATTTAGAAGTAACTATCAAGAATTTAAAAATTAGTCTGAATTATAATCCTCAAGTTCAGGGAGAAAATAATTCAAAAACTCAACCGAATAATCTGAGAACAGTCATCCAAATATTACCCGAACGTCAAGATTATCCAAAGCATTTGGAGAAAAGTCTAGAGTTTCAAAGTGATTTACAACTTCCGTTAGAAGGACATTTACAAAAATGTGTAAAACAAAAACAAAAACAAGAAAATAGCAAGAATGTAACTGTATATTTATTAATGCCAGAATTTGTAGATTTAACCTTCTGGTGTTCCCCAATTGAAGACCAAGGCTCATTGGATTCATGTACGGCACATGCCGGTGTTGCTTTAATGGAGTACTTTGAGAAAAGAAGTTTTGATAGATATGTCGATGCTTCTCGGCTCTTTCTTTACAAAGCAACACTCAATCTCATGCATCGTCACGACGATGCAGGAGCATCTCTTCGGGAAACCATGCGGGCAATGGCATTATTTGGCGTGCCTCCAGAAGAGTATTGGCCCTATCAAGAAGACAGGTTTAAAGATGAACCAACCCCTTTTTGCTACTCTTTTGGTCAAAGTTATCAAGCGCTGAAATACTTCCGTCTAAATCCCTTAGGTACTACAGGAAATATACTGTTATTCCGAATTAAAACAGCTTTAGCCGCTGGTTTTCCCTGCGCCTTTGGGTTTACTATGTATTATTCCATCGAGGATTTAAACCCAAGTGGGTATATTCCATACCCAGTTAAAAACGATAAGGTAAAAGGAGGTCATGCTGTTGTTGCAGTTGGCTACGACGACCATAAAGTAATAGAGAACGCTGATGGTAGTAGATGCTCACAAGGAGCATTGCTAATCAGAAACTGTTGGGGAACCCATTGGGGTGAAGGGGGCTATGGTTGGCTTCCTTATGACTATGTATTGGAAGGATTGACAAATGATTGGTGGTCGCTGCTCAAGTCTAAGTGGTTTGAGACAGGACACTTCGGGTTAGAAGCAAACGATTGGGTGTCTAATTTGGGGGGAGGGCCTACAGATAATACACCAAAAGAGAACTCTAAGCCGCCTAGAAATTAGGGCAAACGCACGTAGTTTTAGCAAACCCTTGGTGATAAGGATATTGATGAAAAAAATCGCCTAAAACATGAGAGGAAAATAACTTATGTCCGATTTAATTAACAAACAAATCATCCTCAAAAGTCGTCCAGTGGGCGAACCAAAAGAGAGTGATTTTGCTCTAGTAGAAACACCAACTCCCGAACCAGGTGAAGGCGAAATTCTTAGCCGTACCATTTATCTATCTCTCGACCCTTATATGCGTGGTCGCATTAGTGGAGGCCAGTCTTATGCTGCACCGGTAGAATTAGGTTCAGTTATTGTCGGTGGTACAGTTAGCCAAGTAATTAAATCAAATCATCCTCAATTTCAAGTAGGAGATTTTGTTCTTAATAGTAACGGTTGGCAAACTTATGCTGTATCTAAGGGTGAGACACTGCGTAAACTTGATCCTACTCAAGCACCTTTATCCTATAGTTTAGGTGTACTAGGTATGCCTGGCTTGACTGCTTATGCTGCTCTGCTTGATATCGGTCAACCTAAAGAAGGTGAAACTGTTGTGGTTTCAGCTGCTTCTGGTGCTGTCGGTGCAGTAGTAGGTCAAATTGCCAAAATTAAAGGTGCGCGAGTAGTGGGAATTGTCGGGAGTGACGATAAGCGGGATTATATAGTTAAGGAATTAGGTTTTGATGTTGGCATTAACCGCAAAACTCAAGAACTTGATTCAGCGCTCAAAGAAGCTGCCCCGAATGGCATTGATGTTTACTATGACAATACAGCAGGTGTGATTTTAGAAACTGTCTTGCCGCAGATAAACCTTGGGGCAAGAATTCCACTAGTAGGTTTGATTTCAGAATATAACGCCACATCTACTCCACCAGGGCCTAATTTAATGCCACTACTAATCAAACGGGCTTTAATCAAAGGTTTCTTAGTTAGCGATTACCAACATCGGTTTAATGATTTTTTGCATGATATTACTGGATGGTTGCAGTCTGGTCAACTCAAGTATAAAGAAGACGTAGTTGTTGGTTTAGAGAACGCTCCTGGTGCATTCATCGGTTTACTTCGAGGTGATAATTTTGGCAAGTTGATTGTTAAAGTTAATGACGATCCAACAGCAGCTTAATCGGTTATTCAGTTGGGTATGTGGTACGTTGACACTCAAATTATTTCCAAATGAGCGAAAATTCTGGCACACCACTGGATAAAAGGGAGCAAATTGTTGAAAATCAGCGTCAGGAGTAGATAATTCAACTAAAGTTTTAGGTGTAATATCATGTCCGGTAAAAGACTTATCATTAAGACCGCAGGGAGCAGGGGGAAAGAGAGTTTTAAGATTTTTGCATAGATGCCCTGAATAATAACTAATTAAGCGGACATGATATCACTAGATGCACAATGGTTTTAGGAGTAAGCTGCCACTACTGCTGACATTCTGCTTTAACCCTTTGAATTTTCACTTGTAGAACAGGGAACAGATTTTTTACCCGACCAATCTGTAAGAGTATTTTCATCTTTATAATGCCGGGGTGTTTGCAGCAGCAAGTTCCAAGCCTCGCTAGCATCCAATAAATTAAACTGTTCAGAATAGTGAGTTTCCAATAAATCTCTAACTACGAAGTAATAGTCAGAGTTCATTCCTGGAAAAATATGATGTTCAGTATGGTGAGAGAAATTTAAATGCAACAGGTCAAAGAATTTATAAACCCGGAGAGACATACTATTAATAAGTGGATCATTAACGCTGGTCATTCTACAAAGCAAATGATTGGTATAAATGTAAAAAATTATCCCACCATAGCCAATTCCAATAGGTAAAAAGTAACCAAGTATGAGTTTAAGGGGTTCAAATTGGAGATAGATTAGGATGCTTAAATGAATGACGATCATCATTAATAATTCCCCTGCGATCGCACGACGATCTTTAGGACTAACTGTAAATGCAGCAGGAACATAATCGACGGATTCACTATTAAAAAATAGCACAGATGTGAGATTGCGAAAAGTATGTACTCCCCAAGCTGAAGTCAATCCGACTGTGAACCAAATAGGATTGACTTCACTAGAAGGCACAAATAAGTCCTGAATCCATTTTCCCCAGGTTGAAGACTGTTCGTATAAGTAATTACGATCCGGGTCGCTCAAATCATTAGTGTGATTATGATGTACTCGGTTATGAACTGCTTTCCACAATGTTGGTGGCATCCACAACATTGTTAGCCCTAGAAAGCTAATGATATAGGTTAACCGGGCGTTTTTAATCACGCTACCATGCATCAGATCGTGGGAGCTAAATAGTAAGACAACCACGCTATTACCCATAATGATGCTTAGAGGTAGATAAAGCCATAAAAGAGATGGCGACCAACAATCTAACCGAGCCGCTATCATCCAGCCTAATATTAAAATTGTCAGATTAATGAACAAGATAATTAACTTGCTTGGATCTGGGATAAATGCTTCGGGTGGAATCAGGGAACGTAGTTCTTTTGCATATATTTTCTGGTGAATCAGTGTTTGATCAGTACTAACATTCATAAATCTTTGTTACCTAGAGAATTGAACTAAATACAGTTTTGGGGTGAATCGTAGCGTTTAAAAACGCAGAGAAATGCAAAGTCTTTCGTAATTTTATGCATTACGGACTTATGAAAGCCTATACTATAGCAATTCCAAAAGCTAACTGCTCTCCAAGACTTCGCCAAAAAAGATGATGGAGAGATAGGACTGATGTAAAAGTTAACTATAGAAGGACGAGCAAGGGAGCAAGAGAAGCAGTTCTTCAGCAATAAAAGAATGAAAAACAATCTTTTATTGGCTTTGAAGTTACTTCTGTTTTCTAGCAATCAGTAAATTTTGCTGTTCTAGCCTCTTATTGTTCTAACATTTGGAAGAATCGGGTGAAGTAATCTGGAAAGGTTTTCGCTGTACAGCCAGGATCTTTAATCACAATTCCTGGAACCTTCAAGCCCGTGACAGCAAAAGCCATCGCCATTCGATGATCGTGATAGGTTTCAATCGCCGCCGGAGTAATGGGGCCAGGCTCAATTTTCAGTCTATCTGCGAATTCTTCAACCTTGACTCCTAGGCGACGCAACTCTGTGACTACAGCTTTAATCCGATCGGTTTCTTTATATCGAATATGTTCCACATTCCGAATGGTAATCGGTGAACTGGCAAAAGGCGCGATCGCTCCTAATGTTTGCACTAAATCCGATATATCATTCATATCAATGTCGATGCCTTGCAATTGCTTTGGCCCCGTCACTTCGGTGTAATCATCCGAATCCTTAATTTGGCAACCCATCTGTTCTAAGACATTCAGCCACAGAATATCTCCTTGACAAGATTGTTTGGTCAAATGTTTGACGCGCACCCGTCCACCCGTGACGGCGGCGGCGGCAAAAAAGTAAGAAGCATTTGACGCATCAGGTTCTACTGTGTAATGTCGAGCTTGGTAACGTTGACCGGCTTTGATCTGAAATTGATTATCGCCGATTTGAATCACCTCAACGCCAAAATCTGCCATTAGACGACAGGTCATCTTAACGTAAGATTGAGAAACTAATGTCCCCTCAACCTCGATGATCGTATCTTGTTGAGCATAAGGCGCAATCATCAGCAATGCCGAAAGTTGCTGACTTGTTTGGTTGGCTTTCAACCGAAAATTTCCGCCAGCGAATCCCTGACTATAGACGGTGTAGGGCATAAACCCAGAGTTTCCCTCAAAGTTTATGGTTGCTCCACCCGTTTGCAGCACCGTCAACAAGTCGCCCATCGGCCGTTCTCGCATTCTGGGAACGCCATCTAGGCGATATTCGCCGTTCCCCAGTGCCACCAACGCCGAGATAAACCGTGCTGCTGTACCTGCCAAACCCACAAATAAATCTGCCTGTTTAGCTGGAATGTCGCCTCCTCTTCCCGCCACTTGGATCTTTGCCAGATCAGGATTCAGTGTAATAGGAATGCCCAATTGCTCTACGCATTTGGCAAAATACTCGCTGTCTTCACTAAATAAGGCATTTTCTAAAATTGAGTCACCTTGTGCCAAAGCAGCAACAAGCAACGCCCGATTGGTAAGACTTTTAGAACCGGGAATTTCTACCGTGGCATCCACTGGCCGATTTAGAGCAGGAATTGCAATGGTATCCACGTTAAACCTCTACGTAGGCGGTTAGCTACAACTTTATATATTGCCATATTGTAACCAAATTCGTAATTCGTAATTCGTAATTCGTAGTTGAGTGAAAAATCTGACTTTGCTTTTGGGAATACTTGATTTATTCCCCTGACTAATCTAGAACCTAGGTATTTTCAATATGAAATGGATTAAACCATCTCTATATTTTGTTGCCTTTTCCTTACCTTTGTGTTTGCTTTCTGCTCTCACAGCACAGGTACAGGCTCAGTCGGATCATTCCAATAAAACTTGGCAAATTAGTCAGACATTTAAGCCGCCACAGCGGGGAAAACCTCCCGCAAGTGCTGGTGGTTCTACCCGTGGTGGCTCTTGCATAACAGGGAAAAAACTAGTAACTCCCTTAATACCTCCAGATAAATTAGGGCTGACATTTGCTCAACGTCCAACATTTTTCTGGTATGTACCTCCATCTAAAGTTAAAACAGCCAAGTTTCTGCTTTTAGCTGAAGACCAGAACGTATTTTATGAAACATCTTTTACACTACCGAATAAACCAGGAATTGTGAGCTTCAAACTTCCTGACAGTGCCCCTGCACTTGCTGTAGGTAAAACTTATCACTGGTATCTAACAATTGTTTGTGATGCTCAAGACTCCAGCGAAAATCCCACTGTAGATGGTTGGGTGGAACGCACTCAACCAGGAGCACCCTTGTCGGAGGCGTTAGCAAAGGCAAATTTGTACAAGTTTCCCAGCATCTATGCAGAAGCTGGGATTTGGCATGAGGCGCTGACTAGTTTGGCACAACTGCGCCGGACTGAGCCGAATAATTTAAAAGCAAGGCTGGATTGGAGACAATTTTTCAAGTCAGTAGGTTTGAGTGCGATCGCTTCAGAACCATTGATCGATTGTTGCACATCTAAGAATTCACCACCAAATTGAACAAGGGCATTGAAAAGAGGCAGAGGGGAAAATTCTCCCTTGCTCCCTGCTCCCTGCTCCCCTGCCTCTTCCCCACTCCTAACTCCTAACTCTTGTACAGACGCGATTAATCGCGTCTCTACTCAACATTAAATATTATGTGGGCAAAGCTGAAACCGCAAATCTGGCAATGGCGGGGTGTTTTACTTGCTGTTCCGAATATTACAGCCCTGGTGATTGCACTACGTTTGACTGGATTACTGCAATTGTTGGAATTGGCAGCACTGGATCAATTTTTTCTCCTCCGTCCACGAGAGTCGGCTGATACCCGCATCGTCATAGTTGAAATTAATGAAGCAGATATCCGCAAACAAGGTCAGTGGCCTATGTCTGACGGAAATCTTGCCAGTTTGTTAGAAAAAATCAAACAGCAGCAACCCAGAGCAATCGGTTTAGATATTTATCGTGATTTACCTGTCAATCCCGGTCATCAAGACTTACTTAAGGTCTTTAAGTCTACTCCCAATTTAATTGGAGTCCAAAAAGTCTCTGATACTATTGATAGTTCGGCGGTTGATTCATCTCCAGAACTGAAGCAACTTCATCAAGTTGGGTCGAATGACATACCCATAGATGGAGATGGCAAAATTCGGCGAGGATTGTTGTACGTAAATTTAAATAATGACGAGATTCTCGAAAGCTTTGGGTTAAAGCTGGCATTGTTGTACTTGAAACCTGAAGGTATTACCCCAAAGCCATCAGCAGCTAACTCTAATTACTTGCAATTAGATCGGGGTGTTTTCCCGATTTTTGAGGCTAATGATGGCGGTTATATCCGAGCAGATGCGGGGAGTTACCAAGTGCTGTTGAACTATCGAGGACGGATACAGCAGTTTACTAAAATTTCTCTTAGCGAAGTGCAAGAAAATCCCATTCCACGAGACTTAATGCGAGACAAAATAGTATTAATTGGTGCTACCGCTGAGAGTTTGAAGGATCTATTCTATACGCCTTACAGCAGTAATGTATTGGCTGAACCAGAACGGATGGCGGGTGTAACAATTCATGCTAATTTAATTAGTCAAATTTTAAGTGCGGCAATGGATGGTCGTCCACTGATTAAGTGTTTACCTGAGTCGCTAGAATGGCTATCAATTTTGATTTGGTCAATTATTGGCGCTAGCTTGTGTTGGCTGCAACGCCACAGTAGCAACCAAAAAATGCTCATGGCTGTTAGTGTTTTGTTGGCAGGTAGCGGTTTACTTGGTGGCAGTTTTTTGGCGTTTTTGGCTGGTTGGTGGATTCCCGTTGTCCCTTCAATGCTGGCATTTGCAGGTTCTGCGATCGCACTCACTCAGTATATTGCTCAAAGCGCTACTGAGATGCGAAAAACCCTCGGCCGCTATCTAACTGATGAAATTGTCGCTAATATCCTGGAAACTCCTTCTGGGTTAAAGCTAGGGGGAGAACGAAGAAAAGTTACGGTTCTCGTGTCTGATTTACGAGGATTCTCAGCTATTTCTGAACAATTGCCCCCCGAAGAAGTAGTAAAGATTTTGAATCTTTATCTGGGAACAATGACAGATGTGATTAACCAGTATAAAGGCACAATTAATGAGTTTATGGGTGATGGTATTTTTGTGATATTTGGTGCGCCAATTAGTCGCAAAGATGATTCTCAACGAGCGATCGCTTGTGCTATTGCGATGCAATTGGCAATGCAGCAAGTGAACGAACAAAATCAGCAAATGAATTTCCCAATTCTCGAAATGGGAATTGGAATTAATACAGGCGAGGCCGTGGCGGGAAATGTTGGTTCTCAAAAACGCGCTCAATATACAGTTATTGGCAGTCATGTTAATTTAGCTGCCCGAATTGAGTCTTATACCGTGGGAGGACAGATTTTAATTTCTGAAAATACCTGTAAGGATGCCAATATTGACCTACAAATTGCTGGACAACTACAAATAGAACCTAAGGGAATAAAACACCCTGTGACAATTTGTGAAATTCGTGGCATTGGCGGTCAATATAATTTATTCTTGCCTGATGATGATCAAGAAATGATCATTCTCAATCAAGAAGTCCCTGTGGAATACACCATTTTGCAGGGAAAACATGCAGTGGGAACAGTATTTTTGGGAGCATTGATTAGCCTCTCAGAAAAAAAGGCGCAATTACAATCGCCACATTCTCTAGAACTGTTGAGTAATCTCAAACTCAAGTTATTGATTGAACCAAAACTAGATACAGAAGAAGAATATATCTATGTCAAGGTGATCCAACAATCTCATGTTGACGAGCATCTTTTTCTGCTTCGGTTTACAGCTGTTCCCCCAAAAGCGATCGCAATTCTCAATGCACTCCGTCAGCCTGGGTGAGATTAAGGCATCAATGTTGAAATGCTAACAAAGGGAGGTGTATGTAAATAGAGTCAACCGAAAAAGTAGGTAGTTCAGCTTTTTTTAAAATAGTAGCAATTGTTGCTGATACAAGCTGGCGATCGCGGTAAGATTTTGGACTTAAGCCTGATCAAACTCCAATAACTCCTAACTCTGACCGAATAATTAATAATTCGTAATTTATGGTATGGAGCAATTTAGTTGAGTTATGGAGATAAAAATATGATTTTTTCTAAAACTGAGATTTAATTACATCCGAAGGACAAATGACCAACGTAAACAACTTTCAAAGACTAGTAGAACTTGCAAACGATCATGGAATTATTTGCCAGCCAACCCCAGAAGAATGTTTGATTGCATCCTTGCCTGGAGACGATGATTTCTTATTAGCTTTTACTTGGTCTGGTACAGTTGAAGGAGAGCCGCCAGAGCATGAATTAATCGCAATTAGTGTACAGGATATAGTCAAAGAAGTTACTGTTGCAGCTTGGCAGATTCCTTTTTATTTATTCGGAAATGTTTTAAGGCAAGCTCAGATGCTTGTCGCTGCTCATAAAGATTTTGTTAGCAGTTAGCAGACAAGCTTTAGCTAAAAATTGCTATCCCTGTCCTCTGTGGCAGGGATTTTTATTTGAACTACTACTTTAAGAGACCATTTATCGCCATCCAAGCACTGTTGCAACCCTGACTGCGGTTCCCATTCAGATGCGGTACAACATTACATCACGAGCTGTAGGGGCACGGCACTGCCGTGCCCCTACGAGTCTACCTCACGTAAACGAGAGTGGCGATCGCAGTCAGGAATTTAGTCTTAGATTTGGAGACTTCAGTCTCTACTACAAACTGAGCATCATTATAATTTGGTTCATCAGTGTAACTCAAAAAATTAAAGCTGTAGTTATTACAACTCCTTCTGTATTAACTACAGCTTCTTCTTTATTAACTACAGAAGAAGCTGTAGTTAGTAATGTTTCTAGTTTGATAAGTAACGCTTAAGTTGTTGTTACTGCGCCTGAAGCTGTAGTTAATAATGTTTCTAGTTTGATAAGTAACGCTTAAGTTGTTGTTACTGCGGCTGAAACAGTAGTTATCAATGCTGAAGCTGTAGTTAATAACGTTCCTAGTTTGATAAGTAACGCTTAAGTTGTTGTTACTACGGCTGAAACAGTAGTTATCAATGCTGAAGCTGTAGTTAAGACACAAGAAGTTAATCTTCTCAGTTTTCATCTCCTATGTCTAGATTTTTAACCACCTGCTACTCAATCGCGATTCAAAACGGTAGCCTTAAATAATCCAGCAACTCACACACTGCATCATGTTACCTAAACCCAAAAAGCACTGGACACCCTCAAACTGGGCAAGTTGGAAGCCTTTCGGGATTGGCGAACAGTACCCCAACAACTACTGGGAAGTCTTTCGGGCTATTTGGCTGTCTCGTGACAAACTACCGTATGCGTGGAATATTCTCGATAAAGGTGTCTGCGATGGTTGCGCTCTCGGAACAACAGGGATGAAAGATTGGACTTTAGATGGCATTCATCTCTGCAATGTCCGGTTGCGGCTGTTGCGGATGAATACGATGCCAGCTTTTGACCCTGTACTACTAGAAGATGTTTCGCAATTGCAAAAGCAAAAAAGTGCCCAATTACGAGACTTGGGACGGCTTCCTTACCCGATGATTCGTCAACGAGGGGAAAAAGGTTTTCGTCGTGTTAGCTGGGATGATGCTTTAGGGGTAATTAGCGATCGCATCCGCACTACCACACCAGACCGCCTCAGTTTTTATGTTACCAGTCGCGGTACTGTCAACGAAACTTATTATGCCACCCAAAAAGCTGTGCGAGCAATGGGAAGCAATAATATTGATAACGCGGCCCGCATTTGCCATTCTCCCAGTACAGCAGGACTGAAAGCTGCTCTGGGTGCAGGGGCTACTACCTGTTCTTATAAAGACTGGATTGGAACTGATTTATTAATCTTCATTGGTTCCAACGTTGCTAACAATCAGCCTGTTACCGTTAAGTATCTCCATTATGCCAAGAAAGCTGGCACTAAGATTGTAGTTATTAATACTTACCGTGAACCAGGAATGGAGCGCTACTGGGTGCCCTCAATTGTAGAAAGTGCCGTTTTCGGTACAAAGTTTGCCGAAGACTTCTTCTTAATCAACATGGGCGGGGATATAGCATTTTTGAATGGCACAATTAAACATATAATTGCTAACAACTGGGTAGACCAGTCATTTATAAATTTACATACAGTTGGTTTTGCCGAACTCAAAGCATCATTAGAAAGTCAATCTTGGGAAGAATTAGAGCGGCTTTCTGGTACATCCCGCGATGAAATGTACGCCTTTGCCAAAATGGTCAAAGAAGCTAATACAGCCGTATTTGTTTGGAGTATGGGCATTACTCAGCATGAATGCGGTGAAGATAATGTGCGAAGTATTATCAACTTAGCTCTTACCAAAGGTTTTGTCGGTCGGGAAGGCTGCGGTTTAATGCCAATTCGCGGCCATTCTGGGGTGCAGGGTGGCGCAGAGATGGGATGTTACGCCACAGTATTTCCTGGTGTTAAACCCATTACCCCAGAAAATGCTGCCCAATTGAGTCAGCATTGGGGCTTTGAAGTGCCAGCAAGTAAAGGTTTAATTGCTCCAGAAATGATTAACGCTGCACATCAGAAGCAATTAGATGTGTTGTTTTCCGTGGGCGGGAATTTTTTAGAAGTGCTGCCAGAACCAGATTATGTGGAAGCGGCGCTGAAGAAAATACCGCTGCGGGTACATATGGATATTGTTCTCTCCAGTCAAATGTTGGTGGAACCTGCTGATACTGTGGTGCTTTTACCTGCGACGACTCGCTATGAAATACCAGGGGGAGTAACAGAAACTAACACTGAACGCCGGGTAATTTTCAGCCCAGAAATTCCAGGGCCGCGCATTGGAGAAACGCGTCCAGAGTGGGAAGTGTTTTTAGAATTGGCAAGGCAGGTAAAGCCAGATTTGGCAGATAAGCTGGCTTTTGCTGACACAGCTGCTATCCGTCAAGAAATTGCTCAAGTCGTCCCCCAATACGCTGGTATTCAACATTTACAGCAGGCTGGTGACCAGTTTCAATATGGTGGATCACATTTGTGCTTTGGTTGGAATTTCCCTACAGCAGATGGTAAAGCACATTTTGGCGTATTATTGCCACCACAAAGAGAATTACCAGAGGGCTATTTTTTATTAGCAACGCGCCGAGGCAAACAATTTAATAGTATGGTGCAAGAACGCAAGGATGCAATTACTGGGGCAATACGAGAGGCGGTGCTGATGAATGCTGCTGATGCGGCAGAGTTGGGTTTAAAAGATCGCGATCGCGTCATTCTTAAGAATGATTTAGGCGAGTTGTTCTGTCAAGTCTACATTGCGCCAATTCAGTCAGGTAACTTGCAAGTACATTGGCCAGAAGGGAATGTGCTACTAGATAAAAGTAAGCGATCGCTTGAAGGTGTCCCTGATTATAATGCGATCGTGCGATTGGAAAAAATCTGAATCAAGTCTCATTTTTCCAATTTATTTCAACCAAATCTATCGTAGGGGCATAACAATACTGTGCCCCTACAGCCTGATTTATTTACCTGAAAATAGCTGTAATTTGCTACTTTCAGTTATCTCAAATTCTAGAGAATATTGAGAGTTATTAAACTTAGCTAACCCATCGCTTGTACCGCACTCAACATAAAATTAACCCGCTGTTCAAACTCTAGCTTTTTGATCAATGCGACAAATTCATCCGTTTCAGCAGGTAGTTGATAGTCGGAAGGTACTTGGATGATGGTTCCATTGTCCATGCCTTGTGCTAGCAGCAGCCAAACCTCTAATTTGGCATTAGGACTTAGACTATTATAGGTTTGGCTAATATTGTTAGCTGCACCATTAATAATGTCGCGCTGTGCTTGCAGTTGCTCTTCTTTAGACAAATCTAGGATTTGGTCAAACACTGCTTTAGCAGGAGTTTCAACACTTTGAGGAGGTGCCGGGTTTAGCTGCTCTTTAAGATCCAAATAACCAAACCAAAGTAAGGCTAGCTGAGTATCTACATCAAAGCGTTGAAAAGTTTCTAAAGCTGGTCTTGTTGCTTCATCAACTGTGTAAGTCATAAAAAACTCCAACTAAGTTAAGGCTATTGTGATTTCCTTAGTTACTTGCTAAGAAAATTTGCTTTTAGTACTTCATACAACTTAACTAACAAATGCAGATAGATAACCCTACTTAGGGTAGGGATAGGACTCATTACATAAGACAGATATAGATAACCGAAGTTGCTAGTTACAAAAATGGCTGCTTCGATGTATAGGAAAGCTAAATAACGTCTGTGACTGTAAGCGATCGCTTGAAGGGATTGCTGATTATAAGCAACCATTCTGTATCTAGCTACAGAGATAAGCCAGAATCAGCCTGTAGCATATATCAACAATACAGCAGATAACATTAGAATAATTACTTACTAAACTGTTCAAGCCTCCCCCACAAACGCTTATTGTGGGGGTTTTTTAGCCGTAAAGTCTCAAAAGCCTTACTTACAAATAATTTATAGGGGTTCTCGTTTACGTGAGCTATACCCGTAGGGGCACGGCAGTGCCGTGCCCCTACAGCTCGTGATGTAATGTTGTACCGCATCTGGGTGGGAACTATATAAAAGAATACAGTACTTGAAATTCGGTGCTAAAGGTGACAAATCGTTTTGCTCAACAACAGGTGCAACGTGCCGAATAAGAAAAACAAAGAGCCGATCATTTAGCAGCAAAACTGGGAGAATTAAATATTGAGCGAGAAAATTTATAAAAATTGCTCATGCCTAAAATTTTCTAGATAATGAATAGACAAACTGGCAGTAAAACCAAAGCGCAAGTTTGGGTTGTGGAAAATGGTAAAGTGCGATCGCGTTTAGACCAACTCACCACCGAAGAACCTTTAGAAATTCGCCTCGTTCCTCTCCAAAAGACGGTAGCTGTAACCATGCGGACACCAGGGGCAGATTTTGAACTAGCTGCTGGTTTCCTCTACAGTGAAGGAGTCGTTAGCCACAGGGAAGATATCCGACGTATCAGCTACTGTGTGGATGAATCGGTAGATGGTGAGCAACGCCATAACATTGTAAATGTAGAACTGCGGGATGGTTTGATTCCAGATTTACAGCCTTTAGAGCGTCATTTCTACACTAGTAGCGCCTGTGGAGTGTGTGGTAAAGCTAGCCTTGAAGCTTTGCGTCTGCGGGGATGTCCAGTGATTCCTTCTGGGCCAACAGTAACGCCTGAGATTATCTACAGCTTACCAGACAAGCTCCGGGCTGCTCAAGGTATCTTCACAGCTACAGGGGGTTTGCACGCTGCGGCTAGCTTTAATATTCAAGGACAACTGTTAAATCTGTGGGAAGATGTTGGACGACACAATGCTTTGGATAAATTGATCGGTTCAGCTTTGTTCAGTGATGAGTTACCTTTAAATAATTGTATTGTTTTGGTGAGCGGACGCTCTAGTTTTGAGATTTTGCAAAAGTCTACAACTGCCGGAGTTCCGATTGTTTGTTCTGTTTCCGCTCCCAGTAGTTTAGCGGTGTCTGTCGCCAATGAATTCGGGATTACCTTAATTGGATTCCTGCGCGGAGAACGGTTTAATGTTTACACTGGTTTGCAAAGAATAAACGCTGCTGAGAGGGGTTCTCGTTTACGTGACGTACACCCGTAGGGGCACGGCATTGCCGTGCCCCTAAACCTCGTGATGTAATGTTGTACCGCATCTGAATGGGAACCGCTATATAAGTAGGTAGGCATAATTAAAGATACAAGAAAATTCTAGTTTGTAGTGAGCGATTCATCGCTCGTAGCAAGGTTTCTCAGGACTAAAGTCCTTACTACAAACTTGGATTTATTTACGCCTAGCTACTTACCAATTCTCTATAAAGATGGAAATTAAGGGAAAATGCCTTTAAAATGAAGTTTTTTCAACGATTTTCCCACAAAGTCAATACCCTAGTTAGTAGCTAGTTTGTCCGGCTTTTTTGCAGATGGCGATCGCGGCGATTTACGTCCAGAGATATCATGTAGTAAACCCATCAGTGCGGGTACGACGGTGGGGGTCAAAATCGTAGAAAAAGCTAGACCACCTGTTAAGACGATACCTAACCCCTGATATAACTCTGAACCTTGTCCTGGTAGAACTGCTAGCGGTAACATCCCCAAAACGCTAGTTCCAGCAGACATGAAAATGGCCCGGAGGCGATCGCTTGTTGCATTATATAAGGATGCATCAAAATCCTCACCTGCTTGCTGGAGTTGCAAGGCGCGATCGACTAGCAAAATGGCGTTGTTCACAACCACACCTGTAAGGATCACAAATCCCAAAGCTGTAATCATATCTAATGCCACATTCATTCCCGGAATCATGTTGGCAATTACTAGACTCAATAGTGCGCCACTCATACCCATCGGCACTGTTGCCATAATCACTACTGGGTAAAGGAATGAGCGATACAACGCCACCAATAACAAGTAAGTAATCAAAATCGAAAATGCAAATGCAGCAGCTAATTGACCAACAGTTGTAGCTAACTGATCTGCTGAACCCGCCAGTTCTAGCCGATAGCCTGTTGGTAAACTTGCACGCAGAGGAGTCAGAATTTCTTCTTCGGTACGTTCTACCAGGGTAGCAAGGGGGGCATCTGGTGCAAGGGAAACTGTAAGGCTAATGGAGCGCTCTAAATTGACGTGGTTAATGGCATCGGCTCCCGTTGTTTCACGGACTTCGGCGATATCGCCCAGTTGCACTTGTCGTCCTTGTGCATATAGAGGCAATTGGCGCAGTTGTTCTGGCGTTTCCACAGCAGTATTTTGCAGTTCCACTGAGACATCTAATTCTTCTTTGCCATCAATGTAATTGGAAACAACTCGACCGCCCAATGCTGCTTCTACCATTGAACCAATTTCTGCTTCCGAAAGTCCTACCTCCGCGATGCGTTCGCGGTTAGGAATTACTTGTAATTCCCCTGCACCCAAGACAAAGTTTGAGCGCACATTCTGCACTCCTGCAAGCGATCGCAATTTTCCGGTAATTTGCTTTTCTAAGTCACCAATCTGATTTAAATCAGCCCCAACAATATCCACTTCAAATTCTTTACCCGGATCGCGGAAGATAGAAATCCGCGTCGGGATGACAAAGCGGTATCCAGCAAAGTTGCTGCTTTGGGCGCGTAACCGATCCACCATCTCAGTGAGTCCTGTAGTGGTGGCAAATTCTGGTTTTAAGATAGTTGCAATACCGCGCAGTGCGCCTGGACGGTCAACATACATGATGCGCTCAACTTCTGGTTGCGATCGCAGAAATTTTTGCACAGGTTCAGATTGTCGAATCGCTTCGGGTATACTGGTTCCTGGTAACGGTTCCGCCCGCAATACAACTAAGTTCCGATTTCCTTCGGGTAGATAATCCGCAGGTGGTAAGAGAAAAATACTAGTAACGAGTAAAACAATCGGAATCGACAGCACAATTAACCTGCGACCAATCCGCTTACGTCCCAGTGACCAACTAACTGTAGCGGCGAGAAAGTTTTCCAGTTTGGTTTGGAAATGACGAAACACCGCAGAGGTTTTGGCCACCATCCGTTCAAACCAATTGCCGCCCCGATATTCACCACCCTGCATCATTTGCATGGCTTCCGATTGTTTGAGGAACAATCCCGATAGCATTGGGACTAAAGTTAATGCCGCAAACAGGGAGAATAGAGAAGAGGCAGAAAGTGCGATCGCCATATCGGCGTAGAGTTGCCCCGCTTCACCCGTCACCATTAACAAGGGTATAAATACCACTACGTTGGTTAACGTGGAACCAAGCATTGCGCCCCAAACTTCCTGAGTACCTTCAATAGCCGCCCGCATGGCACTTTTACCTTGCTGCATGTGGGTGAAGACATTCTCAATCACAACGATCGAGTTATCTACAACCATACCCACAGAAAATGCTAGTCCTGCTAGACTGATGATGTTCAATGTGCGTCCCAATGCAGACATAACAATGAACACAATAATTGTACCGATAGGAATGGTAATTGCAATTACAGCAACAGTTCGCATTGAGCCAAGGAATAGAACTAAGACGATAGTTGCTAGTAATGCTCCACTGACCAAGTTCTCTCGAACGAACGTTACCGATTGATTGATATACTCACTTTCGTCATAGTTGTAAACAAAGCGAATACCTTGGTTTTGCTGATCAAACTCAGTTTGAAGTGCCGCAATTTCCGCGCGGATGCCTTTAGCCACCTCTGGCACATTCGCCCCAATTTGCCGAATTACACCAATTGCTGCTCCAGGTTTGCCATTGAACACCAACGCACCATCTTGGGGTTTGCGTCCCATCTGGACTGTTGCTACATCCCGCAAGTAAACTGTGCCCGATTGGTCGCGTCGCAACACAAAGCCTTCAATTTGTGATAAATCTTGCGATCGGCTGATTGTGCGGACTCGGTATTCCCGTCGTCCGAGAATTAATGGCCCACCCCGAATATCGCGGTTATTTTCTTGAAGGATTCGCACTACATCGCCAATTGCGAGATTGCGATCGCTTAATGCTTTCGGATCAACCTTCACCTCAACTTCTCGTTCTTGTCCACCCACTAACAAAAATTGTCCAGTTCCCTGGACTCGTCGTAAGCGCGGAATTACTACTTCTTCTGCTAAGTCTCGATAACGGTCTGCATCCGGTTTAAATCCTTCTTTGGTATCAAACGGAATCCACATCATCGGCGAACTGTTACCACCTACCAGTTCTACATTCGATTCCTGCGCTTCTGGGGGCAAACTTCCCACCTGCTGCAAGCGGTTCAGAACATCTACCATCCTTTCTCTGGCGTTGGCATCTTGAGCAAATTCCAAGGTAATGCTGCTGCGTCCAGCACGAGAAGTACTGCTAATTTCTTGGACGCCTAGCACCTCTTCCATCTGTTCTTCGATGGGGCGGGTAATTAGGTCTTCTACTTCTGTTGGCCCTGCGCCAGGATATGTAGTTGTAATAGTAATTTCCGGGCGATCGCCTCCTGGTTGCAATTCTAGGGGTAACTTTAGTAATGAGAACACCCCAAACATTGCCAGCAAGCAAAACAAAACAAAAGTTCCATGTCGCCAACGAACAGCGGTTTCAATAAAGTTCATATTAATTGGTAATTCGTAATTCGTAGTTCGTAATTCGTAATTCGTAATTCAGAAAATTATATTTAAACTGGGTTTCCAGTATTTTGAAGAAGGAAAGGCTAAAGGAGAAAGAGATGATTCTTTCTCTTTAACCAACTTCTGCAAGAAGTCTATGGAAGCGTGGTGCAACCTATGTTACGCCGTGTGCGACTTTCTCTCAGACCTAACCCCCAACCCCTTCCCTACAAGGGAAGGGGAGCAAGAATCAAAGCCTCTCTCCGTTTCGGGGAGAGGTTTGGAGAGGGGTTTCAAGAATAAGTCGCACATCGGGTTATGTTTTAAGTTGGATCAACTATCTTTACAGGTGCACCATCTTGCAATCCATCACCGCCACGTAGCACAATGCGTTGACCGGTGCGTAAAGTGGGATGATAAATTGCGACATTTTTACCCATGTCAGAAACCATCTCGACTGGAATTTGTTTAGCTTTGCCATCTGCAACTGCAAAAACTAGCCACTCGTTTTGTCTTCTGGTTAATGCATCTCGTGATACCACAAAGCTGGAGCGATTCGAGGGCATATTTAAGTTGCCTGCGATCGCCATTCCTGGTATTAATCCTGAGGGGGGTTTGTTAATTTGGACACGCACCATCTGGCGACGAGAGGCAGTATCAGCAGAAGGGACTACAGCAGTGATGGTGGCGCGTTGTTTCCATTGAGGTAGGGCGCGAGTTGTGAGATCGATTGTCATCCCTGGGGTAACTTTACCACTGAGTTCTTCTGGTAACTCTAGGAAAATATCGAAGCGATCGCCTGCTACCAAGGTGACAATTTGACCCGAACTTTGGACTAAATCACCATTGCTGATATGGCGAGTCTGCACTATTCCTGATTCCGATGCCAGAATTCGCGTGCGCTGCTGTGCTAATTCTGCTTGAGCTAAGGTGGCTTTAGCTGCTTCTACATTTGCTCGTTGGGCGGCGATTTCTTCTTGAATTGGCCCAGCTTTAGCTTCGGCCAGTTCTGCCTCGGCTTCTAACCGTTCTCCTTGAATGTTATTCAATTGTGCTTGGGCTTCCACTAACAATCTTTGAGATAAAGCACCCTCTTTAACAAGATCGCTAGTTCGTTTCAGATTATCCTGTGCTTCCAGTTCTCGCGCCTTTGCAGATGTGACAGCCGCTTGCCGTTGAGCAATGATTTCAGGACGAGTGCCAACTTCCAAGCGGGCTAGATTGCTCCGTTGTTGTGCGAGTTGCGCTCGTGCTTGGCTAATTGCCAATTGCTGATCGGTATCATCCAGTAAAGCGATCGCCATTCCTACTTTCACGCGATCGCCTGGTTGCACTGAAATTTGCTTGACAATTCCACTAGTTTGAGCGCGGATTGTTGACTGCTGAGTTGCTTCTACTTGTCCCAACAACTGGACACTTCTTGTAGCACTTCCAGTTGCCAAGGCGATCGTTTCAATTGGCTTTGGAGGTGGCCCTTGTTCCTGTGCAACAGAGGAGCGTGGTGCGCCACCAGGAGCGAACATCCGCCATAGGATAATGCCACCGGTTGCCAGAAATAGAATCAGCAATCTCCAGAACCAAGGTTTACCCGAACGAGTCGGTGCTAACTCAGAAGGCACAGAACTATCTGATTGGGTTTCAACCTTTGAAACTTCAGTTTCAGAAGTATCCATAGCGATTAACGGTGGGCTACTGAGGGTTAAGTACTAACTATTAACCGTTGAAAGTGAACAATGAATAGTCCAATGTTCGCTATCAACAGTCAATTATTTTAGATAAAAGTAAATTTACGTTACCTTTTCTGTAGTTTATTGGATAAATATGACAAAGAAATGTCAAGGATAGTCATTGGTCATTAGACCTCTTGTATAAATCAAAAACGCGATAAATTATCATAAAGACGCGATAAATCATCACAAAGACGCGATAAATCGCCGTCTCTACAATAATGCATTGGATTCAACTATTAGTTCTTTAACTCGATCGCGCGGTAAACCTAACTCTTGACTAAGAGCGGTTTCAAGTTGGCTTATATCTGTTATTGGAAATTCAAATACTATCCTTGTGAGAACTGAGTTGTTGGTTTTAACGTTCACCCGTGAAATTCCTTCTTCGGGGAGAATTTCCACCTTGATTGCTACTATCCTTTTCATAATCTGTCGTGCCGATTGGGTATCTGCTATCAGATATTTTTTGGTGAGATTGGAGTGACTTAAAATCCGATCTCCAACAAAGCCGCTTCCCAGCCAAAAAACTAACCCAATCAACGGCAAGGACAACCAAAACACAAAGCCTAACGATCGCAACGCTTGAAAAAGTTGAAGTTGCTGCATGGAAGGTATCAGGTTGAGTGTTTCCCGTCACTTTTGCGTCATCCTTTTACCTTAATCTAAAATTAGCAAGGAAAAATTACGGCAACCTGAGCAAATAGGATGTTGATCTTACTAGTCGAAGATGACACATCGCAGTTAGAGCCACTGCGGGCAGCCTTATTGAAGGTGGGGCATACAGTTGATGCGATCGCAGATGGGGAAACCGCACAATGGTTTGCCTTTCGCAAAGACTATGACTTGCTGATTCTAGATTGGATGTTGCCTAAAGTTAGTGGCGTAGAATTGTGTCAAGTATATCGACGAGCAGGTAAGCTGACTCCTGTATTGATGCTGACGGCGAAAGACACGGTTTTAGATAAAGTAATGGGTTTAGATGCTGGAGCCGATGATTACTTAGTAAAGCCTGTAGATGTTCTGGAGTTATTGGCACGAGTCCGGGCACTAGGAAGGCGATCGCCTATGTGGCAAGGAGATATACTTAGCTTGGGCGATTTGCAACTTCATTTATCCAGTTTGACGCTGGAACTTGGTTCATTGACAACTCAACTTTCTAGCCGGGAGTTTCAATTGATGGAGTATTTAATGCGTCATCCCCGCCAAGTATTATCTCATAACCAGATTGAGCAAGCCCTTTGGAGCTACGGAGAGGAACCAGAAAGTAACGCAGTCACTACCTTAGTTCGCCGCTTGCGCCAGCGCCTACAAACCATTGGTGTCAAAGATTGGATAGAAACAGTGCATCGGATGGGCTATCGAATAAATCCGCCTTTCTAAGCCGTTAGGAGGCAGGGGCAGGAGGGGCAGGGGAGCAGGGGGAGATGAGGGGGACAAGGGGACAAGGGGACAAGGGGACAAAGAGAATAACCTATGCCCAATTACCAATGACTAATGACCAATGACTAATGACTAATGTTTGATCATAGCCGTCGTAATCTTGCTCACTGGTTTGCCCTGTCAATGGGTGGAATTTTGTTCGCTTTTGCAGGGGTGGGTTATTGTCTGAGTGTAGAAGAACAGTTGCGGGTTTTTGACGACGAACTCTTTTCGCAAAGTAAAACCTTTGCTGCCAAAACCCAATACTCGCTTTATCAAAGTCAATGGCAAAATCAGCGCGGCCAGACTCCTGTAGAAAGCGGTGTATCGTTGAATGGCGGGCTAATGTACGTCCGGTGGTATAACTCTAATAAACAACTTTTGCAATTTATCGGTTCATCGGGTGGCAAACAGTTGACCGCAGAACCTGGATTTCAAACATTAGAAACACCAATAGGCTCAGAGTCATCTAGTACAACAACATGGGTTCGCCAAGTTACACTTCCTGTTTTGGAAGGTAAGGTGCTGATTGGCTATTTCCAAACAGCGGCTCCAATGAACTCTCTACGCGTTGGACTGAACCAAGCTCGCTTGTTTTTAACTTTCGGGGTTCCCGTGACCTTTGGTGTAATTGGCATTACAGGTTGGTTTTTAGGTGCATTGGCAATGCGACCCAGCCTCCGTGCTTATCAGCAATTGCAGCAATTTACAGCCGATGCTTCTCATGAATTACGTGCACCCGTTGCTACAGTATTGAGCAATGCCCAAGTTGCCCTGATGCCCCCCGAAGACCCCGTGGAGCAAAGATTGCGGTTGCAAAACATCGTCCAAACTGCGAAGTCCATGAGTACGCTGATCAATGATCTGCTTTTCCTATCGCGTCATAATGGCTCCCTTGCGGAAATCGTATTAAAACCCGTTGATTTGTGTGAGATATTGCGATCGCTTGCTCAGGAGTTCGCCACCCAAGCTCCTGCTCAAAATCTCAATTTCGATGCTCACCTTCCAGAGCATCCCATCATGTTAAAAGCCGATGCTAATTTGCTCAAACAAGCTGTAATTAATTTACTGACTAATGCCTTCAAGTACACACCAGCAGATGGTAAGGTACAATTACATCTTTTTACCCAGTCTCACTACGCGGTAATTCAGGTACAAGACAACGGGATTGGTATTCCGTCCAGCGATTTGCCACATATATTTGATCGTTTTTATCGTGTAGATACTGTCCGATCTCGGCAAACAGGCGGCTTTGGACTTGGACTTGCGATCGCTCAACAAATTGTGCAACGATATGAAGGGCAAATTACTGTAAATAGTATTCTAGGTCAAGGCTCCACCTTTCAAATTAGCCTTCCTCTGAAACTTTGACAAAAATAATTCAAAAATTTGTTCCAGACGCTTGGCACCGATAATTGCTGAAGATACGCCTTCATTCCGCAGTACACCCGTAGGGGCACGGCATGCCGTGCCCCTACTAAACAATGATTTTTCACGATATTTTTAATCCTCAAATCTTCATCCTCTAAAAGTTACAAAAGAAAGATATTTGAATTACAGTAATGTCTTTTTAAAAAACTTGTAAACATTAGAATCTATAACTTTTGGATGATGAGCTTGTTAGCTAATTAGACGAAAATTTTGCTGGAATTTAGAAAATATTAAGCAAAAAAATATGTCTAGGATCGCAATTACTGATTTGCAACTTGACAATCAAGTTGAAGAACGCGAAGTATCTGAGGCTGTTATGACGGTAGTCATTGGAGGAATTCAACTTAAGCTTCTAGGTAATAACATTCTGGATGCGACATTCAAGGGTTTTACATTGACAATTTAAATTTGGCAACATATTACATATTCCTTGTAGAAGGGGTAAATTCAACGAAAGTCGGCGAGCAGCGATCCCAGACAACCCGTGAAGGGATAGCTGCTCGCCGATTTCGTCATTTGTCATTAGTGCCAATTACTAATGACCAACGACTTCGATTTCCCCCTTAACCCAAAAGTATTGCCTATACACTAGCAACAATAAATACTTCCTCTTGCTGCATTACTGCTGCCTTACAATCAGACAATAAAGACAAAAGCGTAGGCGTGGAGGTATTTTTTTCAGACAAGTTTTTTAATATACGTAATGGCTCAAGTATGGTTACACTACCGACATAGTAATCAATGTTGGTGGAATACCGAGCGATGTATAGAAATGCTAAAAGATTTACTGGTATTTTTCTGTTGATTTTTCTGTTGATTGTTTCTATCAACTTTGCAGTAATGGCTCAAGATAGTTCAGATGGCCCTTCTGTAAATTTTGCATCGCCTCAGGTATGTTCAGTACCTCCTGGTCTCAAAACTCAACAAGTCATTGCCGACAATGGTCGTAACCAAGTTAAAATGGGCGATCGCATCAGGGTAAGAGTTGAAGGATTATCAGCAGCGACCAGAAATGCAACGGCTAACGCCAATTCATTTGATCCTCGACAATTAGTGTTGTACCTAGATGGTTATGAACTAGAGGATGTCCACGGAGAACCAGTCATCGTCATGGTTCCAGGTAAAGATCAAAAGAAAATTGTTGATGATAATTGGTTAGCCTTTCGGCTTGAACGTACCGACTCATCTCAAACTGCATGGAATGCGCTTCTTGGTAGAGCAAGCAGATACAGTATTAACGTGATAGCGGGAGTAGGCTGTCCCAAGAAACTAGCGATTCCGGTGAGCAATCCTTTATCACCTCCTCAATTAAAAATAGTTCTGTTTTCGTGGCGATTTTGGCTATGTCTGCTTCTACTTGTGGCTATTGTATTAATATTTGTTAGATATTGCCGAAACACTCTTCGTAGCCCTGGGATAGAAGGGGTTTGCTCAAAAAAAGAGGTGATTGGTGGACAGGAACTATTGATCGCAGAAAAAGTTGATCTTGAAAACGAATATCGGAAAACCCCAATTGCTCGATTTTTCCTTGGTAGAAAAAAATTAAACAGAAACCCATTCAGTCTATCAATATCTCAACTTGCTTTTTGGACATTTCTAATTTTTGGTTCTTACCTGATTATCTACGGCATAACAGGAGATTATACCAATATTTTGACTGAACAATCACTAATATTATTGGGCATCAATTCTATAACTGCTTTTGGTAGTTCGTTAATTGATGGACAAGGTAATGAGAAAAAGCGAAAAGGTAGTCAACGGATTTCTGAAGGTTTTTTCTACGATATATTATCAGATATTAATGGAGTCAACTTTCATCGGTTCCAAACATTTATTTGGACAGTTGCGATTGGACTATTCTTTGTTTGGGAAATCATTAAAAATCTGGCAATGCCGGAATTTGATGAAACACTTCTTACACTTCAAGGAATCAGTGCGGCAACATATCTTGGACTTAGAGGGCAAGAACAGCATGGCATGAAAAAAGAGCCGGACTCTATATCTACAGAAGATAACTCGTTTGAACAACTGCTTCCACCAGAACAAGATAATCCACCAGAGAGCGATTCATCAATTCCTCCTGGCTAAATTCTAGAGAGTTTGTAGTAAACACTTTAGTGTAATATCATGTCAGCTTAATTAGTTATTATTCAGGGCATCTATGCAAAAATCTTAAAACTCTCTTTCTCCCTGCCCCCTGCGGTCTTAATGATAAGTCTTTTACCGAACATGATATAACCTCCCTTTTTCTGGATTCGCTGGAATTGATTTTGTATTCATTACTGAATTAATAGTAATACTTGAACTATGAGCCAGTATCGTTTTAAACAGTCATTCTCTGATGATCCCAGCTTAAGCGATAAGCTTTTTGACTTGATGGAAGTCACATTTCCCGGACTCAGCAGTTTAGCAGAATGTGCAAGAAAACTAGGTGCATCCTGGGAAACAGCTTCAACTCCGTTTATGCGCTTTCATGATGATATAGCTATTACCCATGTGGGAGTGTTAGAAATTCCCATGCAAATTATGGGACAAAGACTCACTGTCGGCGGAGTTCATGGAGTAGCTACCCGTGCAGAATTTCGCAGGAGAGGGTATTACCGTGAAGTAATGGGAGAAGTGTTGGAATATTGCGATAGTTTTTACGAAACCCTGGTACTGTCGACACCACAACCAGAGTTTTACTTACCTTTTGGCTTTCGTGTAGTCGAAGAACACATCTTCAAAGTTAAGTGTAACTCCACAGGTAGCACTGATAGCTTTAGAACACTGGATTTTACAGTGACCAAAGATTACACATTGTTACACAGACTTTTGGAAACACGCGCACCTGTCTCTAATATAGTTGGTGTAGTCAAGGAAAAAGCTGTGTTCTGCGTCAATGAAGGAAGTCGTCCTTTATACTATGCAGAAGATTTAGATTTAATCGCCTGCATGGAGATAGAAGATAACCGACTTCATCTTTTCGATTTAGTTACAACGCAGATATGCTCTTTAAACAATATTCTTGCTAAAATACCTCAACCCATTGAAGAAGTAGTGATTTACTTTAGTCCAGAACTTCTTGATGTCAAAGATGTGCAAGCATTCACCCATGTATTTGATGAAACTGTGCTGATGGTTCGTGGTAAATTTGCAGCAGAAGGTGAGAAATTTATGCTGCCGCGTTCTGCAAGGTGTTGAGTTACTCAAAAACAGCAATTTCACATATTAAAATTAGCTAGATTTGCAAGCATACTTTGTATGGTAGTTCTGCACGCACTTTCAGATTTCATTGACTACGATTTGGCTGTCAGTGACTCATCTTGTAGTTATTGGTACGAAGGGCGTTGTCTCCAAAGTGGCGTAGGCGTAGCCCGTCGTAGACATCACTTAAGATTACCCCGCACCTCAACGTCCGAAGCGATCGCTCACGGTTTAATGCAACAACTTGCCAAAAATGACTGTTCTTCTCGTGAAGGCAAGATGTATGGAATACTATTAGTCGAACTGCTTAATGGCGAACAAAGGGTACTCAAAGCCTTCTCCGGTCTTTTGAATGGTTGTAGTGTGGTTAAGGGATGGGTGCCGCCAATTCCAGGAAGAGACGAAGTTGCTTTAGAAGAAGCCCGCACTTTGGCACAGTTGGACGCGATTAAGCAGGAAATTCTTAACCTAAAGCAACTAACGGAACGCCAGCAGTATGAAACCCTGTCTGAGGAATTTGAGCAACAGTTGCAAGTAATGAGCGATCGCCATCGCTATTGTAAACATCAACGACAGGAAAAACGTCAGCAAATCTGCAATACACTCACTCCAGAAGCACTCACTATTGCCCTTGAACAACTCGACGAAGAGAGTCGTCAGCAGGGAATTGAGCGACGACAACTTAAACGCCAGCAAAATGCGGTATTACAGCCCCTCAAGCAGTTAATTGCAGCGACGGATGCGCGAATTAGCGAACTGAAACAACAGCGTAAAGAACTATCCCGTCAACTCCAAGCTCAGATGCACGCTACCTATAGCCTGACTAATTTTTCTGGGCGATCGCTATCATTACAGCAATTGATGCCAGAAGGCTCCCCCACTGGTACAGGAGACTGTTGTGCCCCAAAGTTGCTTCATTATGCCGCAACACATAATCTCAAACCACTGGCAATGGCAGAATTTTGGTGGGGTGCGTCTTCCGTAAATCAGGATAAAATCCAGGGAGAGTTTTACGGAGCATGTGCCGAGCGATGTCAGCCATTGATGGGCTTTTTGCTCTCAGGCTTGAAACCTAAACCCCCTGCCCTGGGAGGGGTTGGGGGAGAAGTCACTTTACCAATTATTTATGAAGATGAATGGCTGATTGCTGTCAACAAACCTGCTGGGCTACTTTCGGTGCCTGGTCGTTACCGCGATCGCCAAGATAGTGTCTTGAGTCGCTTACGTCATCTGTTAGCTGATGGCATGGCACTTACATCTGTGCATCGGCTAGATCAAGAAACTTCTGGTATTTTGTTATTGGCACGCGATCGCCAAACCCATCAGCAACTCAGCCAGCAGTTTCAGCAACGCCAAGTTCACAAAGTTTATGAAGCCCTGCTTTCCGGTACTGTGACAGTTGACCAAGGTGTGGTTGACTTGCCATTGTGGGGAGATCCTGAAAATCGCCCTTATCAAAAAGTTGATTGGCAACACGGCAAACCGAGCTTGACACACTTCCAAGTAATGGCGAGGGAAGGAGACTACACCCGCGTAGAATTTACGCCGCTAACAGGACGCACCCATCAACTGAGGGTTCATGCGGCTGATAGACGAGGACTTGGGGCAACTATTTTAGGCGATCGCCTTTATGGATGCTGTGTAGTTACTAGCCGATTACATCTCCACGCTAGGGAACTTCGCTTCGAGCATCCGCAGTTAAATGAAACTATTCACCTAAATGTAAAGACACCATTTTGAGAATGTGCGTTGCATAAATGGGGGATAAATTTGAGGTTGAAAGCATTGAAGTTCGTTCCAAATGGGTCATAATCATCCCTTGATTCAGCAACGCCGGATTTTCCATACTCTACATTTTTACTTTGTATTCGAGCCTCGATAAATTCGCTCCATTTGCTCTGGAGAAAGCACTGTCATTGGAAACCATTCATTTGTGGAAATAGGGAGTTTCTGAGACGATTGATATGCTCGTTGTTGAGTTTTAGTGAAATGTATCTCCACATTGCTAGTTAAAGGTGGGCTAATTAACGTCTCATCTATCTCCGATGGGAGAAGCTGATTTTGGGGCAAGACATAGGCGTGCTTTTGTGGATCGTATGCCAAAATTTCTCCTGTCTCGATTTGATAAATCCAAGCATAAATATTGAGTTGCCCTTGGTGGAGCTTAGAGTGAATCACCGGATAAGTCCGTAAATTTTCGATTTGGGTGAGTACATTCTCGGCAATAATTATTTCTAAGAGTTCTTCCCCTTCATAGTGGCTATAATTGTCTTTTACCAGCCGTCGGGTTGCCTCTGCATACTTGAGCCAGTCATGTACAAGCGGCATTTCTACCCGCAAGCTGTCTAACTTCATTAACCCTTTCATAGCACCACAATGCGAGTGTCCACAAACAATAATTTGTTGAATATCTAATGCTTGAATAGCATATTCAATTGTTGCCCCTTCACCGCCATTAGTCGCACCAAATGGTGGAATGATGTTGCCTGCATTGCGGATAACAAACAATTCCCCCAACCCGGCTTGTGTAATCAAGTTTGGATCGATACGCGAATCTGAACAAGTAATAAATAGTACTCTGGGCTTTTGACCATGAGAAAGTTGTTCAAACAGTTCTTCATTAGCAGAAAAATAACTACTTTTGAATTCGCGCAAACCTTTAATCAGTTTTTTCATAAAAGTACCTAAATGAATAAGTAATACTTGAAATCTTTCGTAACAATTTATTTCTCAAATTAAGGAAGTAGGGACAGGTTAATAGTATCTATAAACAGATTGACTTAATTGATCGGCTTTTGCCATTGCCCCATCGGCTTAGTCAAAGGGTGAAATTCATCCTTGTATTGTTTAAGCAGTCTTGCCAAACTACTCTCTTTGGCCACAGTTTTAACATGAACTCAATCTACAATTGGAAATAAATTTGATATTTTTTTCCTTCCACTTATCTAATTCCTCATTCCCGATTCCCTATCTGCACAAGTAATCTCCCAGCATGACAGCAAGTACTCGAAGCCTAGGTTTTGTCTCAAAATCTCAGCCTTCTTGACTTTTTCCAGTCTTCCAGACCGCAATTTAGACCATATAGCGATCCCGGACGGGTGCGGCAGAACGACCCACACACGGGATAAATAGCTAAACAAAATTAATTACATAGTTTTTACCAAATGGAATGTTTGAAATTTGAAGTTAAATGCTCTTAACATTTTTTGCAACATAACTATTTTTACAACACATAGTTTTGCTAAAATAAATTATTTATCTGACCAGCAAAGATAAAAAAATTGGTATTAATCTTAGTCGCCTCCCAAATGGAGGAATATAGATGACGAACCACACCATCTTAGAACCATTGCCAGAAGACCAATGGTTTATTGAGAGCCAGGAACTACGATCCTTTGTAGCAACAGTGCGGGAAATTAGCGCTAGTACTGTTGACGATCGCACACAAACTCTCGCTAGACTAAAACCCTATTTTCAAGAACTGCTTGCTCAACAGCAATGGCTACCTGAAAAGTTTGCCCAAGTCAACCCCGAAAGCAGGATGGGCGGTGGTATTGGTCAGTGGCTACTTTATCGCGCCAAAGACCGTTCACTGTCAGTCTTCAGTTTGGTGATTCCCCCAGGTTCAACGACTCCCGTCCATGACCATTTAGCCTGGGGATTGATTGGTTTATACAAAGGCAATCAAGAAGAAACAGTCTATCGCCGTGTAGATAACGGCGATGCTGAAGGACACGCACAATTACAAGTAACTGAAGTGCAATCGCTTCAATCAGGGGATATCTACTGCCTCTTACCTCCAGATGGTGATATCCACGCCGTCAAAACCACGTCCCAGAGCGCATCTGTATCGATCCATCTTCTGGGTAATGATACTGGTTGCATCTTGCGTCACCAGTTCATCCCAGAATCTCACAGCGTCAAATCCTTTCGCTCTGGATATTCCAACGCTCCCTGCAAAGAGGAACAGGAAAAAGAACATGCCCAAGTACGCTAGACCAAAACCCCCCATATTCGAGCGAGTTGAAGACGAACGCCTACACCGTAAGCAACGCCTAGCCGCTGCCTTTCGCCTGTTTGGTAAGTTTGGTTTCAGCGAGGGAATTGCAGGTCATATTACAGCTCGCGATCCGGAGTTTACAGATCATTTCTGGGTCAATCCATTAGGAACATACTTCGGTCACATCCGAGTCTCTGACCTGCTCTTAGTTAACAGAGAAGGCGAAGTGGTTAAAGGCGATGCGGAAGTGAATCGAGCTGCTTTCGCCATCCATTCTCATATTCATGAAGCTCGACCTGATGTAATCGCGGCGGCTCACGCCCATTCACTTTATGGTAAAGCCTGGTCTAGTTTAGGTCGTCTCCTTGACCCCTTGACTCAAGATTCCTGTGCTTTTTATGAAGATCATGCGCTATTTGAAGATTTTACAGGTGTTGTTTTAGAAAGTTTTGAAGGTCAGCGACTAGCACAAGCCTTGGGGCGAAAGAAAGCCATAATCCTGCGTAACCACAGCATTTTAACTGTGGGACATACGGTAGATGAAGCTGCCTTTTGGTACATTAACTTAGAGCGATCGTGCCAAGCCCAACTACTGGCAGAAGCTGCGGGTAGACCCACTACCATCAAACACGAAACAGCCCGTTTAACACAAACTCAAGTGGGGTCACATACAAATGGGTGGTTCAGCTTCCAGCCTCTTTACGACAGGATTGTACGTGAAGAACCTGATTTGCTAAATTAGTGCTGTGTTTTTTGGCACTGGGATAATAGCGGCGAAGTTTCCATTCACCGCACTTCCCGCTCTTTTATGTCCAAGAACGATATGGGTGGAAGAATTAATCAACGCGCGGATTGCTAAAAGTGGTGAAACAAAAGAAGCAGAAATTACTAGAGTCAGTGCAACAGTTTCTTTAGGTCGCATCGTTACACCACAAGAGTTTGCCAATGTCGCGGTATTTCTGAGTTCACCAGCAGGCTCATTTGTAAATGGAGTCATGCTGCAAGTAGATGGTGGAGTTATTCAAGGAACATTTTGAGCAATTAAATACTCAAAACAATGCAATAGTTGCTTTTTTCAGATTTATAAATAAATATTAACAATCTATTAAAATTCAAACTTTTTGTACGTATTCAGGCGGCACATAATCCACTAACCAAACACCATTAGCAGAACAATAGAAGATGTAACCCGCTTGATGCATTGCCGCGGCATGTACGGTCACAACCACTGCTTTTCCATGTCTTGCACCAACAGTTTGTGCTGTTACAATATCCTTTGATAAATGGACATGATGTCGTGACATTTTGGAAATTCCTGTTTGCAGAATTGATTCTACAGATTTGCGTCCCGTGCCGTGATAAAGCTCATCTGGCGGGACAACAGGTTCTAATTGTAAATCGACTTTTACACTATGTCCTTGGTTAGCACGAATCAAATTACCTGTAGAATCAAAAGAAAAGCGTTGTTTCTCGTTGAATTCAACTACCACCTGTAATTCCTGGCGGGTAATCGGAAACTTGTTTTTAGCACAAGCAGTAAGTAGTTCATCAACAGCAACCCAACCACCAGGAGCAAGTTTAATTCCAATTGCGTCCGGTGTATGCCGCAGATATTTGCTGAGATATTTGCTGATTTTGACGAGGCGAGAATCACTCATTTGATCAGTCTATACTACAGGTATATGCTAATTATACTACATGAAAATTATCATTGATGGTTTTACTGTGTGGCAATTGACATAATTTGTCTTCCCATCATGGCTAATGCTATTCCAACCATCACAATGAGTGTCACTTTCCCACCAGGAACGAGTGGTTGATTTATACTATCTGAGTTTTCTTGTTCTTGACGTTGCTTCCAACTCATTAACGCTGGAATAATTCCACCTAAAACTGAGATACTAAATGTTCCAGTGTAATCTAGGGCAGTGAAAAAGATGCTGGGATTGAGCGTTCCAAGAGTCATCGGAGGGAAAAGAACTAGGGAATATAGGGGTAGGCGGCTAGAAAGTTTGCCCTGTGCAATGAGAAAAATATCTTTGAACAAATCCAACAATCCGTAGACAAATCCAATGAATGATGTTGCGATCGCAAACTCTGAAAAAATGGATACTAGCACTCCTAACCATTCCCCCGCCCCACCTGCTCGGAGAATTTGCAATGGGTCAAAAACAGTTCTACCGCCAGATGTGACATGTAGCATATCGGAACTGACGCTTCCTAAAATTACGGCATTCCACGCCAAGAACATAATTAGAGGAATCACAGAACCAAAAAAGATAGACTGACGAATTTTGCGGGCATCCCCTTCAAGTTGCGTTACAACCAGCGGCACAACGTTTTGGAAAAATAGGGCCACAGACATCACTGAAATGGCACTACCAAGAGCACTCCAGTTCTGAAATAAAAGTTGGGCACTCTGAATATGCCCTCCTGCCAGAAACAATAGTCCCAAGAAAGAAACGATGACAATTCCCACAAAGGCGCTGTTTAATTTTTCAATAAACTTTTCTCGCCCAAGATACATAATGCCACCAAATAAGAGCGTGAAAGTTGTTGTACCTACCCACGTAGGTAATATCTGCGCACCCCAGACTTTTGCTACCGCAGAACCTAAAATCTCTCCACCTTCGGTAATGTATGCCACCAAGAGAGCATAGTGCATGAATAAATATGCGCCGCCTGCAAGTCGCGCTCCCAGCTTACCAAGGATTTTCTCAACAATTCCCAAAAAACCTATACTGGCACGCCCTTCTGTTCGCATCGTGTTTAAGGTTACCTCTGCAACCAGTGACCCTGAAACTAAAGCGTAGAGCCAAACAGCAATCAGCCCAGATGTGGAGGGTACAATACCAGACGGCATGGTAACAGCTGGTAGGGCGAGAATCCCAGCCCCAACAGTGGTTCCCGCAATCAGTGCAGTACTCCCCAATACACTACCCGGTTGATGATTGAGCTTTTTTCCATCGAATTCGAGATGAGAAAACAACCGAGTGACTTGCTCTGAATCTTGGAGAACAGTCTTTATGGGAAGCATACTGAATATCCGTACTTAAACCAAAAAGTTAATATTAACATATGTAAATATTATTCGTAAAAACCTTGATGTTCTTGGTTTTTCAAGCAGATTTTTCTGTTAAATAAGCGATCGCCACTTCATTATGAACACAACTTTAATCGCTCTTTTGTTACTACGGTAAAAGTCAGGAACCGCTCGCTATATAGCGATTCTCATTCAGATGCGTTACATGGGTAGGGACACGGCAATGCCGTGTCCCTACCCATGCGGAAACCACTATAAATGAATTAAAAACACCATCGCCTACTACCCCACTTTGATATTTGGTGGCATGGCTGCGGGCAAATCTTGGACTACCAGCGAGATTATTTGGGCAAAGCTTAAAGCTGGCTGGAATCAAATATTTGCCCTACATCTACATGGTACACAGGTCGAGTGGCAAGGGATGAATCTGATTACTGGCTATGAGCGGTCAAATAATCTGTCGCTTTACATTTGGTATCAGTGTTTTTTATGAGAATGTTCTCATGGTTCCTTAATTATCTTCTCATAAAATTCTGATTAAATTTAATTTAAGGTAAAGTTAACTGACACTCAGTAATACTTTACTTATCATCAGGAGGCATCCTAATTAACAAAGATAAAGCAGAAATAAAAGAGATGAAAATAGATGAAAAATATTACAATCACATCACCACAAATACGCAATTGAATATATTTTTTAAATATTTTTACCGTTCAAACCGTTGGGAAATTAAATCACTGTTGGCACTATTTTTAACTTCTCTATCTGGAGTTGCAGTATTTTTACCCAATGGCTTATCTACACAAGGGCGGGTGACAATATTTGTATTTCTGCTGGCAGTAATTTTGTGGTCAACAACCTCAATCAATGCTGGTTATATTGCCTTGAGTTCAGCACTTCTTTTACTGTTAACCGGGGGAATTTCCCAAGAACAATTTTTTGAGTCTTTGGGTTCAGATGTCGTCTGGTTAATGATAGGTGCGTTTGTTTTAGGAGGAGCAGTTAAGCAGACTGGTTTAGCAGCACGGCTAACTCAAGTAGTAGCTGCCAAAGCACACAACGTTAATAGTTTATTTTGGTTGCTCACTACAGTCTTAATTCCAATCTCATTTTTGATTCCCTCGACTTCTGGACGTGCTGCTGTTACCTATCCCGTTTTTCGCAGTCTCACCAATGCCATAGAGGATAGTCGCATCCGTCAGGCTCTAGCCTTGCTGATGCCTACTATTATCCTGGTGTCTACAATTGTTTCCTTAACTGGCGCAGGTTCCCATTTAATTGCTAAAGATTTATTACAAGAAATTTCAGGAAAAGATATATCTTTTAGTCAGTGGTTGCTTTACGGCTTGCCCTTTGGAGTGGCTGCCAGTTATGCATCTTGCTGGGTAATCATGCGGATGTTTCTAGACAAAAAACGCTGTCAACAAAAGTTAGATGTTAAATGTTTGCAATCAGAACCCTTATCTGTGCCAGAACGCAAAACATTGCTGATTATCTTCTTGATGTTGGCATTTTGGTTAACTGAAAAATGGCATGGTTTAGAAATTGCTACCGTCACCGTCATCGGTGCAATGATTCTCACCGCACCCAAGTTTGGAGTGATTAAATGGAAGGATGCAGTCAAAGCTGTTTCTTGGAATCTAATTATTTTCGTAGCTGCAACTCTGGTTTTAGGACGTGCATTAATTAGTTCTGGTGCGTCGGGATGGATTATCAATAATATCTTTGATTTGAGTGACATCAACAGCACTAAACCCCATTTTCTGATTCTGCTGCTACTGGCTATCATTTCTCTGACTTCCCATATCTACATGACTTCCCACACTGCAAGAGCAGCAGCTTTAGTTCCTCCTTTGCTGTACCTCGCCAGCAGTCTAAATATAAATCCTGTCGCTGTCTTGTTTCTCAGCACCTTGGGAATGGACTATTGCCTCACCTTTCCTGTAAGTTCCAAAGCACTGATGGTTTACCAAGAGGCAGAAGAACAAGGCTTTAAACCAACAGATTTACTCCGGCTAAGTTCAGTGATGATTGTCGTTCACTTAGCTTTAATCGTGTTGTTCTACTACACCTGGTGGCGTTGGGTAGGTTTATCCCTCTAATTCTAAGTGCCCAGTAGTGAGTTAAGAATAAGAATTTCTCTCCTTATCTCCAATCCCCAATTGAACAACAAAAAAGCGGCTGGGTTGCCGCAGGAAGTTAATAATGACACTAAATATTTTAATCGCTCCTTCTGGATTTAAAGAAAGTCTTGATGCAGAACAAGTAGCTGATTGTATTGCTACGGGTATAACCAGAGTTTTATCCGATGCAAATATCCGCAAAGTACCTTTAGTAGATGGCGGTGAAGGCTTTACTAAAACCCTTGTAGCAGCCACAGGGGGTACTTTACATTATCTTGAGGTAACTGGACCTGTGGGAAAAAAAGTACAATCTCACTTTGGCTTTCTTGGTGGAACTACAAAGAAAACAGCAGTATTAGAAATGGCTGCTGCGGCTGGGTTACGTCTTGTACCTGCCAATATGCGAAATCCAATGATCACAACAACCTATGGCGTTGGTGAGTTAATTAAAGCTGCCTTAGATGCTGGTGCAGAGCGCATTTTAGTTGGCTGTGGTGATTCCGGTACTAATGATGGAGGTATAGGAATGGCTCAGGCTTTGGGTATAAAGTTATTGGATGAGAGTGGAAATGAGTTAGGTTTGGGTTGCGGTGAATTAATCAAACTCAAACGCATTGATTTGTCTGGGCGAGATTCTCGTTTAAATAAAGTCCAGATTGATGTTGCTTGCAACTGGCATAATATTCTGTGTGGTAAAAAGGGGGTTGCCAGAGTTTTCGGCCCCCAAAAAGGTGCATCTCCTGAAACGGTGGAAAGAATGGCTTCAGCACTAGAACACTACGCCGCAGTCATCAAAGCAGATTTAGGTATTGACGTGCGAGAAATGTCGGGTGGTGGTGCTTCTGGTGGATTGGGTACAGGTTTACACGCTTTAATTGGAGCTAAATTATACTCACGCTACGATATAGTTATGCAGTATTTGGAATTAGATAAGTTGATTCTAGAAGCTGATTTAATCATTACTGCGGAAGGCTGTATTGACTTTCAAACTCCACGCGGTAAGATTCCTGCTGAAGTAGCAAAGCGTGCCAAGCTTTATAAATTACCAGTGATTGCACTTGTAGGAACTATTGGTGAGGGTGCGGAAATTAATTTCCAGGAAGGTATCGATTACTTCAACAGTATTTTGACTCATCCCTGTCAATTGAGTGAGGCTATTGCTCAAACTGCAAGCTTATTAACAAATGCGGCTGAACAACTAGCGCGGTTGTTGTTAGTTGGCAGACAAATTAAAAGTTACACGCCTATAGGTTAGTAATTCATCGTTTGAAATAATTTAAGTTTTCCCCAGAAATTTACTAGTACTTTATCAGTACTAAATTGCAAAATAAAGCTGTTCTTTACATCAGTAAGCCATTTAATTTTACTGATTTATTGAACAGCATTCATGCTACTTTGCTAGCAAAAGTTTAAAACTTAAAATGAGTGCGAATAGCCCCCACAAAAATACTTTCGTTATTGGCATTATGTTCAGGATTAGTAATCAAAAATAACCCAGGCGTAATCGAAATATTATCTGTAACCTGAAACCGATAAAAGCCTTCTATATGTAAAGATGTGTCTCGATCAGCGATTAGACTGCTACTGGTAACTTTTGGTGGCATTCCCATAACTAAACCAGCTAAATTACCTTCACCTCCAAAATCAGGTAACGCTAAACTAACAGCATAATTGAAAATATCTGCATCATCATTAGTGACTTGCGACTCGCTTTTTGTATAACCAACCCAACCAGAAAGAATAAACTTTGGATTTATTTGCCAGCTAGTTTCTAAACCAAATGAATTTGCTATAGTCGCAACATTACCAAAAGGACTACGGGCGGTTAAACTACCTGTACTTCCTGTCAAATTAACTCCACTTTCCCCTCCACCTGCATAGTAACCATGAAGATAAGTAAAAGTAATTCCTAAATTATCAACTGGTCGAAAATATAAGTGTCCAAGTGCCGCAAAGTTACCATTAAATAAGCCATTATTTTCCGTCGGAACGGCTGCATTATTAGCCATATAAGCAACAGCAAGATGAGTTCTTTGATTTAATTGATAGTTAATCCCTAAACCTGTTCCGTCCATACTCCGTAAAATTGGGTTATACCTACCAAAACGCGAGACTGCACCGCTACCACTACTCGCCAAAGGATTTATAGGTTCAGCAATATCATTTAATTCCATTTCTGTAATAGCGATTGTTGTTTTTATCTTGTCACCAATAGGAAAGGAATAATATACTTCATCCAACCCGATATCATTACCAGTATCTTCATCAAAACCCAAACGAGTCATCGTTGTACCTGTAGTGCTGTCATCAAATTCGGGAATGTTACCTGATTCTAAGCGGAGGTTTAATTCATCTTTTCCAGTAAAGCTAGTCAAAAAATTTAAACGTACACGCTGGGCAAATATAAGATTTGTATCTAATTGTGCATTGTTATTTTGATTATCATCACTATCGGTAACATTTTCACCAAAAATATTAGCAACAGTCAAAATTGCTTCAGCTTCTAGTTTTGTTGTAGGAGAGAATTGATTTGCTTTTAACTCAGAATTTGTGCTTTCTAAAGCATCTACTCGACTGCGTAGTGTTACCAACTCTGATGAAAATTCTGATTGTAATTTTTGGATTAAATCTAAATCTTCTTTAGTTGCTAAACTATTGTTGGTAGTGGCAATTAACTCTTGCACTTTTGTTAAACAAGTATTTAAACTAGCTGCAAATTCATAACGTGTCATTGCACGTTCGCCGCGATAAGTTCCGTTCGGATACCCAGCAATACACGCATATCTTTCAATGAGTGATTGTAAAGCCTGAAATGCCCAATCTGTAGGTTGTACGTCTGAGAGTTGAGAAACAGATGTTAATTGTGATATGTCTGCTAGAGGAGTCTGTCGCTGATTTGCTTGAGCAAAAATTGGTGTGTTAATGCAGCTTATGGTAACAGTTAAGCTAGATGTCAAGATGAGGAATTCACCGATTTTATTCATTTTCACTGCAACAAGAAAGTATGAATATACAACGCTATTTGCATAATAAATTAGCATGATAATAGCTCATAAATCATGAGAAAATTCTCATCTATTTATTTGCAATTAATCCTCGAATAAATTAATAGACCCTAATTGTAATGCGTTTGTCTAGTGATGATCATCATCCAAGTATCTCGGCTTAATGGCCTCTAGATATTTTTGTAACGCAGATAAGGTTCTATAACCAGACGCAACGCAACATGAGCATTTCCCTATTGGTGCGAACTATACCCAATTGTGGGTAATGTGCTGCAAACATTAGCAGGATAATATAGACAAACTAAAGAATGAGGGTTGTAGCGTTCGTAGTATGTGTCTTGTTGATAAATCCTTTCTCCGGCAAGAACTGCCTTCTTTGATAATTCGTTAACCGATAATTGATTTTATTTTTACCTTTGATTAAAGTTTGCTTAAGCTCCTGACTATAAAATAGGATGATTCTAATTAATTGGAGACTTATTTTTTAGAAAGGTAAAATTATTGCTTTTCATCACTGTTTTAATAAGTGAGACTTATCCATTTTGGAAATAAGGAAGTTAGAAATAGTTTATTTCTATAATTTGCAGTGTGTATTGCTTACAGAAGTTTATGATGAGGAAAACTGAAATGAAATTGGTTTCACCATTAGTACTTGCTGCTGCTAGTCTGACTTTAGGCTTTGTTACTGTAGATGCAAAATCTGTATCTGCTGCAATTATTAATTATGCTTTCACAGTTGATAGTCCGATAACTAAGGGAAATGGCTTTTTTAGCTTTGATGACTCAACTTTCAGCAATGCAATTAATCCGGTAGCTACCATTAATTTCCTCTCTTTCCAATTTGATGGTGAATCTACCATTTATACTGAAAAAGATGATAACAAATATCCAGAGTTCCCTGTTGTTTTCCCAACCACATCTTTAACAGGGCAAAAATATTTTGCATTAGATTATCTGTTCAACGATAAATCTAATCCTTCCAGTTCTATAAGTTACGAAATTATTGGTGAGGATTTTACAATTTTCTCTAGAACTTCTCCAGATGCTGAACCCATCTCAGGGAAAGTTTCGTATATACAAGTACCTGAACCTACACCTTTCGTTGGCGCTCTTTTTGCTTGTAGCCTTGGCTGGATGATGAAGAGAAAGGTAGCATCAATGAAAAAGGTTAAAATCTAACCTTGGTTAAGTTGATATTAACGCTTTCTTTGCCAAGGATTAATCTCTGATTAGTAGGCTTTTATGTAGCAAAACAACATCTAACACAATGATACTAAGAGAAAAATTGGGAATTAAAACCTGATTTTGGTAAGGGAATTATTTATGAAGTTTGTCTACGATTACCCTGCGTTCTTCGTGTTAGCTGTTGCTGTGCTTTAACTTACCTGTTAGCCAGGAGTAGAGAATGGTAGATTACCGGAATTTTGAGCAGTTCCTGCACAGTCGAATGAAACGACGCAACTTAATTATTGGGGCGGGAGCATTGTCTGGTTTAGCGATCGCTAACCAATTTTCTCATCAAAGAGCGATCGCTAGAGGCAGATTTTCCAACTATCCTTTCACTTTGGGCGTAGCATCGGGTGAACCCTATCCTACCAGCGTAGTGATCTGGACTCGTCTCGCTCCTGAACCCTTAAACGGAGGCGGAATGCCACCTATGAATGTGCCAATTCGCTGGGAAGTTGCAACTGATCCCGATATGAGGCGCATTGTCTCCAGAGGTACGGTATTGGCAACTCCAGAACTAGCTCACTCAGTTCGAGTTGTGGTAGAAGGACTGCAATCTGATACTTGGTACTGGTATCGGTTTCTTGTTGGCCAAGACGCTAGCCCTATTGGTCGCACTCGTACAGCACCTTTAGCAAATAGCTACTTAAGTAAATTTAACTTTGCCCTTGTCTCCTGTCAGCACTATGAGCAGGGGTACTATACTGCTTACAAATATCTGGCCAAGGACGACCTCAGCCTCGTAGTACATGTTGGTGACTACATCTACGAAGGGGGAATCACAGAAAATCGCCCTAGAAAACACAATGGTTCAGAAATTTTTACTTTAGAGGATTACCGCAACCGTCACGCCCTCTATAAAACTGATACCAATCTGCAAGCAGCCCATGCAGCATTTCCCTGGATTGTCACCTGGGATGACCATGAAGTAGAAAACAACTACGCCAACGATATCTCCCAAGTTGATACTGAACCTGATCAAGAACGGGCAATTTTCCTCCAACGGCGGGCTGTTGCTTATCAGGCTTACTACGAACACATGCCACTGCGCCCCTTCTCGCGTCCCGTTGGCCCCGATATGCAACTTTTCCGCCGGCTCTCCTTTGGCAACTTAGCCACCTTCCATGTCCTAGATACCCGCCAATATCGCACCGATCAGCCCTGTGGTGATGGCACCACAGAACGTTGCCCAGAAAATTTAGATCCGAATGCAACGATTACCGGTAAGGTACAAGAAGATTGGTTATTCGATGGTCTAAATAGCTCACACTCCAAGTGGAATGTTTTGGCGCAGCAAGTTCCTATTGCTCAACGAGACACAACACCAGGAGAAGGCGGAACTTACAGCATGGATAAATGGGATGGTTACGTGGCTTCGCGCGATCGCCTCATGGCTTTCCTCGGACAACGCCAGCCCTCTAATCCAGTATCCTTAGCAGGCGATGTGCATTCCAACTGGGCGATGAATCTCAAAGCTAACTTTGATAAACCAGAATCCGCCACACTTGGGAGTGAATTCGTCGCTACCTCAATTAGCTCCGGTGGCGATGGGACAGACAGCAACCCCACGGTTGAAGCTTACTTACCCGATAACCCACACATTAAGTTCTACAACGCTCAACGGGGTTATGTTCGTTGTGCGCTGACTCCTACAACCTGGAAGACAGATTATCTAGTTATGTCAAATGTCACAACCCCATTTGGCACGATTAGTAAACGGGCTTCATTTGTGGTTGAAGATGGTCGTCCAGAAATACAACAAGCCTAATCATTTAATTCCCAGGTATTGACACCAGATAATCATAGATGGATACAGATGAATCATTAGTATTTATCTGCATCCATCTGTGTTTTCATTTTCTGAAAATGTGACTTTTGCAAGTCGATGCTTTCTAGCGTTAACCCAATCTACAAGATTAGCGATCGCACTTACAGCCGCCATATCTTTTTAAGAACTTGCAAAGACTCTTCTTGTCGCCGCTCAATAACTGCTGGAGTCCATTCAGATTGACATATAATTTCAAGTACTACCTGAGTATAATCTGATGCTAATTTCCCTGATCAAACGCATTTTAACTCACTAATTACTGCGATCGCCAGACTGAATTAACTCAAGTTATACATATACAATGAGCTAACCTACGGTTTTTTACTTAGTTTTGGGAATTCTAAATCTAATAACCTACAGAAACCGCAGATATATATGACTAAATTTAAGATATGTGACTCAAGACAATGGCAATTTCTGCTTTTTGTAACAGGTCGCACTGTTGTTATTTTTACCAGCATTTTGCTATTTTCAGAATCAAATGTGGCAAATGCTAGGCAGTATCCGGTAAACATTGCACAGAGAATGCAGACAGATTCGCCAGATGCAACTCTTGCTGCGGCTGAACTTGCATATCAGCAGGGGAAGGAGCTATATGAGCAAGGAACAGCAGAATCTTTGCTACAGGCGATCGCAAAATTTGAGATCGCACTCCCATTTTATCGGAAGGCAGGCGAACGCTCATCAGAAGCTTTCACCGTCGCTCATCTTGGCAAAATCCACTCAGATTTAGGGCAACAGCAAAAAGCACTTTCTTATTTGAATCAAGCCCTATCAATCAGGCAACAGTTGGGAGATCAAAAAGGGGAAACTATTACCCTGAACAACATTGGCAACGTCTACTTAAATTCAGGAGAACTGCAAAAAGGACTCTCTTATTTTCACCAAGCCCTGTTACTCAAGCAACAAATGGGAGACAAAGCAGGGGAAGCTCTTACCCTGAACAACATTGGCATAGTCTATTTAGAGTCAACTCAATACCAAAAAGCCCTGGATTATTTCAACCAAGCCCTACCTTTAAGGCGACAGGTGGAAGACAAAGCAGGAGAAGCTCGTACTCTGAACAACATTGGTAGAATCTACTTAGATTTAGGAGAACCGCAAAAGGCGCTGGATTATTACAACCAAGCTCTGCTTCCACTGCAAAAACTGGGAGACAAAGGAGGCGAAGCTATTGCTCTAAACAACATTGGCACAGTCTACTTAGATTTAAGAGAACGGCAAAAGGCGCTGGATTATTTCAATCTAGCTCTGCCTCTATACCGACAAGTGGGAAACAAAGCAGGAGAAGCTTATAATCTGAACAACATCGGTACAGTCTACTTAAATTCGGGAGAAAAACAAAAGGGGCTGGATTATTTCAACCAAGCGCTACCCCTATATCGACAGGTAGAAAATAAAGTAGGGTTAGCAACTACCCTGAATAACGTCGGTACAGTCTACTTAGATATGGGAGAACAGCAAAAGGGGCTGGATTATTTCAACCAAGCGCTACCTCTATATCGACAGGTGGGAAACAGAACAGGGGAAGCTCAGACTCTTTATAACGTCGCCTCTGTACAACGCAATCAAGGAAATCTGAAAGCAGCCCTGACTCAGATTAAAACAGTTATCAACATTGTTGAAGATTTACGTACCAAAATTAACTCTCAGGAACTCCGCACCTCTTATTTTGCCACAGTGCAGAATTATTATGAATTTTACATCGACCTGCTGATGCAGTTACACAAACAGCAACCATCCCAAGGATATGATGCTCTGGCACTGCAAACCAGCGAACGCGCCCGCGCCCGGAGTCTTTTGGAACTGCTGACAGAAGCTAAGACCGATATTCGCCAAGGCGTAGAGCCAAAATTACTCTCTCAAGAACGCAACTTGCAACAAAAACTTGATACTTTAGAAAAACGCCGGATACAGCTATTAGGTGGCAACCATACCTCAGCACAGGTGCAAGTTTTAGAAAAAGAAAATGAGGCGCTTTTAGAACAATATCAGCAAATCCAGGCGCAGATCCGCGCCACCAGCCCACGTTATGCAGCACTCACTCAACCCCAGCCTCTCTCACTCACGCAGATTCAGCAGCAGGTGCTTGATGACAACACTCTGCTTTTAGAATATTCTCTGGGGGAAAAGCGCAGTTATCTTTGGGCAGTTACCAATAAGAGTATTACCAGTTACGAACTACCCAAGCGTGCAGACATTGAAGCTACCGTCCAAAAATTCCGTCAAGAAATCACTACCCCATATCTCAGAAATAGCCCATCTATAGATGTTCTCTCTCAACAATTACTTGCACCAGTCGCCCAGCAACTAGAAAAGAAACGCTTAGTGGTTGTCAGCGATGGCGCTTTGCAGTATGTCCCATTTTCCGCCCTGACTAGACCTAATTCAAAAGGAAGTAGCAGCTATGAACCATTACTGCTCAACCACGAAATCATTACTTTACCCTCAGCCTCTACAGTAGCTATCCTTCGACATGAACACAAAGAACGTAAATCTGCTGCCAAAACATTAGTTGTCTTGGCAGATCCGATTTTTAGCAGTGATGATGAGCGTCTCCAAGGTAAAGTACAAGTGTCTCGCCCACCTGTAGCAGAAAATAATTTAGCCAGCCTCGCTTTAACCAGAACTGCCACAGACTCAGATATTAGCTTTGATCGTCTGCGTTTTACACGGCAAGAAGCCGAGCAAATTCTTGCTCTTGTACCAGCTAACGAAGGCAAGCAAGCTTTTGACTTTACTGCTAGTCGTACCACTGCAACTAGCAACGAGTTGAGTCAATATCGCATTATCCATTTCGCTACTCATGGCATTCTCAACAGCAAGCATCCAGAATTATCAGGAGTAGTGTTATCGCTATTTGACGACAAGGGAATGCCACAAAATGGCTTTTTACGCTTGCACGATGTTTTCAACCTCAACCTGCAAGCAGAACTGGTAGTACTCAGCGCCTGTAAAACCGGATTGGGAGAGGAAGTTAAGGGAGAAGGATTAGTAGGGTTAACCAGGGGGTTTATGTATGCAGGCAGTCCGCGAGTCGTGGTCAGCCTGTGGAGTGTAGATGATCAGGCAACATCCGAACTCATGAAGGTATTTTACAAAAAGATGCTGCAAGAAGGATTAAAGCCAGCAGCAGCATTGCGGATAGCCCAAATAGAAATATGGCGCACTCAAAAATATGCCGCACCTTATTATTGGGCAGCTTTTACTCTACAAGGCGAATGGAAATAAAGGAATGTTGAGTGAATTTTTCTTCAGCTTTTCTTTATTCACTCAATGTTGAATTTTTTTAAACATCTGTTACATTACTTTACAGACAGTTACAACTGCTACAACACTTTAACTTTGGAGTTTTACTCATGTCAGGTTTTAAGAATCCTGCGCCTATTGTTTCAGAAGATCCTAATGCTGTGCGTTTTGGCTTCACTCCTCAGAGTGAAAATTGGAACGGTCGTCTTGCAATGATTGGTTTTCTATCTGCGATTTTGATTGAAGCTTTTTCTGGTCAAGGCTTACTCCATTTCTGGGGCATCCTCTAAATTAATGAGGTAGGGGCGCACACCCGTGCCCCCTAATAACTGTCATTCCACGCAAGTTATTCGTTTCTAACCTATGGCAGTTGTCGGAATTGGTGCAAAATATCAGATTTTTCCGGTTGAGCCAAAATATAAGTGAATAATTACTTTACATTGAATATGTATAGATAAAACTCATGGAAATACCTCAACGCGTATCAGTCCGCTACAAAGACGCGTCCTTCAACACTAATGAAATCCGCTTGAGAACTTTTCGGCTTGGGTTACAAATATGGGAAGAACAAACCAAACCTAGAAAAACAGAGCTTTATCAGTTTATATCGTCTTGCTTGAAACAAGTTGACCGCCAAGATCGTTTTATGTTTTCTCTGCTGTTCATAGAATTAACAGACCTCATACGCAATTCTTCGCTGGAAAGGGGAACGAAAGAAGTTCTGATTAAAACAGCTTTTAGGGAGTTTGCTTGTGCAATAACAGACTTTGAAGACGTTACCAAATAAAGTTGGTTATGGCGGTGCTGATATTGCTTAGGCGTAACCCAACCCAGGCATCGCCCTGAAGTCAGCTAACCTAATCGAGTAGGATATCTATTAAGTAAGCAGCTTTCCAATCAGATTAGTTTTTTCGCTGAATGCGCGGATTGGTAGGTGTTGGGGAAGGGGTGACTAAAAAAATGGCTGAATTACCTTATATACAAGAACTTGAGAGCGTTAGCATTTCTAAACCATTCGCGCACCTTATGGGGACTTGTTTTCAGCCATTTGCCTCTAGCCAACTCACAACTCCTCATGTTATGATTTCTGCATTCGCGCAACCGAACCTTGAAAACCAAATAAAGCAAGACTTTCAGAAGCCAGCTATTGCAATTACCTAAAATCCCTATTAGGGATTGAAACCTCGCGCGGCTTGTTGCTGTGCTTGTTCCCTGAAATTGCAATTACCTAAAATCCCTATTAGGGATTGAAACATAAGTCGGTAACAAGCTACTCTGCAAAGAAAGATTGCAATTACCTAAAATCCCTATTAGGGATTGAAACAAAAGCGGCTAACTTTTTAACTTCTACATAATTCATTGCAATTACCTAAAATCCCTATTAGGGATTGAAACCATTAATTTTAGTATTAACAACGAAGATATTAAATATTGCAATTACCTAAAATCCCTATTAGGGATTGAAACAAATGTGCGTACTTTACCCCCACGGATTACCTTAGATTGCAATTACCTAAAATCCCTATTAGGGATTGAAACAACTAAACCCCGGTGTAAACTATCCAGCGCATATTGATTGCAATTACCTAAAATCCCTATTAGGGATTGAAACTACCCAAAGAGTCAACTAAGGTTAGAATAGTAGATAATTGCAATTACCTAAAATCCCTATTAGGGATTGAAACATAGTGATCGCTTGGATAACTTACACTCTGAGTTTATTGCAATTACCTAAAATCCCTATTAGGGATTGAAACAATGCTAATCCTTGGGCGTACCGTGGTAGGTGCTTCTGAATTGCAATTACCTAAAATCCCTATTAGGGATTGAAACTAATCGGATCATTTGCCCGGCAGCCCCCTGATAACATTGCAATTACCTAAAATCCCTATTAGGGATTGAAACTACCAACTTCAAAGGGCACAACATAAAGGATATTATTGCAATTACCTAAAATCCCTATTAGGGATTGAAACGGTGAAGCGATTAAGAATACTTTGATGTATCCCAATTGCAATTACCTAAAATCCCTATTAGGGATTGAAACCACCATTAGGGTCAACCTCAGTACGGAACACATAAAATTGCAATTACCTAAAATCCCTATTAGGGATTGAAACTTTCTGCACAGTCTAGAGAACAAACACAGCATTCTGAAATTGCAATTACCTAAAATCCCTATTAGGGATTGAAACTTACACTGGTGAAGCCTGTAACTACTTATTTTATCATTGCAATTACCTAAAATCCCTATTAGGGATTGAAACAAAGCCGCGATCGCTGCTGAAAACGCCCTGAGAAAAATTGCAATTACCTAAAATCCCTATTAGGGATTGAAACTAGTGATTCACGAGGTGGCAACCACCTTGAGACTGATTGCAATTACCTAAAATCCCTATTAGGGATTGAAACATCCAAAGGGCGGTGCTTAAGTTCGCAGTAGAACGATTGCAATTACCTAAAATCCCTATTAGGGATTGAAACTATCTTAGTAATGACAAAGTGAGATACGTTCTAGAATTGCAATTACCTAAAATCCCTATTAGGGATTGAAACATTTTAGAATCTTTGGAATTTACTCCAGTACCCGTAAATTGCAATTACCTAAAATCCCTATTAGGGATTGAAACAATGCAGAGAGATTGCCACAAGCGACAGCCAGAAGCATTAGACCAATTGCAATTACCTAAAATCCCTATTAGGGATTGAAACAATGCAGAGAGAAGGGGCTAGTTTAGAAGAAATAATCATTGCAATTACCTAAAATCCCTATTAGGGATTGAAACAGGATTGCAGCACTAAGTGTGGTGAGTGGTGGTGACATTACTTGTATTGCAATTACCTAAAATCCCTATTAGGGATTGAAACAGGATTGCAGCTTATCTGGCACTAGTTCATTAGGATGCGGCGAATTGCAATTACCTAAAATCCCTATTAGGGATTGAAACAGTTTGGCTCAAAGCAATAATGCAGCGCTTGGGCTTGATTGCAATTACCTAAAATCCCTATTAGGGATTGAAACCTCCATTAGCTTGTCCGTTAGATGATGATTTAAGATTGCAATTACCTAAAATCCCTATTAGGGATTGAAACGTAGCAGGCTCAGTGCTATCGAGAGTACAACTTATTGCAATTACCTAAAATCCCTATTAGGGATTGAAACCCGGTGTAATGTCTGGCACATCCTTCTTAAGCTGACAAAATGTTTGGTATGATTAAGAAGTGTAAAGTTATGTTACACTCAGTTACGAGTCAGGAGTCGAGCGCAACCGACATCTGAACAACAGGCCAATTTATCAAACATTCCCATAGAACTCAGAAAATGACTCTATCGATTCGTCCCGATCTAACTTCTGCCGATCAGGTACTGTCATCTTTAGCGACTGGGCAACAGCAAACTGTAACAGAAGCTCAAATGATGCAGGCTGTGCGTACTTTGCTGATTGGATTAGGAGAAGATCCAGACCGCGAAGGACTAAAAGATACTCCGAAAAGGGTGATGAAAGCCTTACAGTTTCTCACAAAAGGGTATCATGAATCATTGGATGAACTGCTAAACGGAGCAGTATTTACAGAAAATGCCAATGAAATGGTATTAGTACGGGACATCGATATTTTCAGTTCCTGCGAACATCATATTCTGCCAATTATTGGTCGTGCTCATGTTGCTTACATTCCTAATGGCAAAGTAATAGGATTATCTAAGATTGCCCGTATTTGCGAAATGTATGCACGACGTTTACAAGTTCAAGAACGTCTGACTGTACAAATTGCTGATGCTTTACAAGGATTACTCAAACCCCAAGGGGTTGCAGTGGTAATAGAAGCAACCCACATGTGTATGGTGATGCGCGGTGTGCAGAAACCCGGTTCTTGGACTGTTACTAGTGCAATGCGCGGTGTTTTTGCAGAAGATGTGCGGACTCGTGAGGAATTTATGAATTTGATCCGGCACAATTCTAATTTTCACTAAATAGCCTTGGTTGATATAAACCTAAAGATTTGACTATCACCAATTTTTAAACTGGCGTTTGCCCCTCAAAATCCAAACAGTTTTGAGGGGCAAACTTTGGGCTTTTCAGGCTAGATTTTGATAAACCGTCAGCCTGCTATAGTTTGAGTAATTCTCACCTACCTACTTACCTAATACGAAGATAAACCATCAACAGATAGAGGAAAAGCGGAGAAAATAATGATAGCTTGAGAGCAGATAAAACAGATAAAAAGCCATTGTGAATAATTCAGCATTAATTGCCCTTTCCCTATTAGCGTTTATAGTCCTGTCGCCAGTTAGAAAAGCTGATATTGTCCAAGGTTCAACCAATCATGCTATCAAAATGTCTTCATTTAACCTCAGTTCCCAAAAATGGAAAAATCGCGTGCTACTAGTATTTTCACCGTCTGTTGATAACCATACCTATCAGCAGCAAATGCAACTATTACAAGAGCATAACAGTGGTTTTGCAGATCGGGATTTAGTTCTCGTTCAGGTTTTGGCAACAGATGAAAGTTATGCCAACAGACAGCCCATAGATGCGTCTTCTGCTGCCAAGTTGCGCGAGTACTTTGGGGTTGACAAAGAAAATTTCCGTGTGATTTTGGTGGGCAAAGATAGTGGTGTTAAGCGCAGTGATACTACACCAGTAAAGGCTACAGCAATTTTTGAGCAAATTGACGCTATGCCCATGCGTCAGCAAGAAATGCAAGAGCGAGGCAGAAAGTAATTAGAATTGCTGTAGTTAAGACTCTCTAATGTTTTCTTTAGTTGAATGACTAGCTTTGAAAAAGATTTGTCAAGTTTTTTATAGCAGAATAATCTGATGATCACTGTCCATCACTTGAACAACTCCCGTTCCCAGCGTGTGCTTTGGCTGCTGGAGGAACTCGGCATAGAGTACGAAGTCAAGCGCTACGATCGCAACCCGAAAACCATGTTAGCACCGGCATCGCTGCGCGAGGTACATCCACTCGGTAAGTCGCCAGTGATTACCGACGGTGCCCTGACCCTGGCCGAATCCGGTGCCATCATTGAGTATCTGGTCGAACGCTACGGTAACGGGCGGCTGATTCCTCCTCCAGGTACGCCGGAGCGACTGCGCTACACCTATTGGCTACATTACGCGGAAGGCTCGGCTATGCCTCCACTGCTGCTGAAACTCATCTTCGACCAAATCGAAAAGGGGCCAATACCGTTTTTCGTGCGGCCAATCGCTCGGGTCATCGTCAGCCGCGTCAAGAACTCGTTTATTGAACCTCAGATCACGCAGCACCTAGATTACCAAGAGGCGGAACTGGAGAAAAGCACATGGTTCACTGGCAATGAATTCACCGCAGCTGATATCCAGATGAGCTTCCCCCTGGAGGCAGCAGCCGCGCAAGCAGGACTGGATGCGAAGCGTCCGAAGCTCATGGCTTTCCTAGATCGCATTCACACGCGTCCGGCCTACCAGCGTGCGCTGGAGCGTGGTGGTGCTTACGAACTGAGCTTCTGAGTTCAGTGACCTGTAGCTATGGCATTGGCCAACAAGTAAGAGAGAAACCACCAGATGGTACAACTCGTTATATTCCTGTTAGGCTTTACTTGCACTGTAAGATTTAATCGGATAACCTGAGCGATCGAGATTGTTTTCTAAGAAAATCAATGAACAAATTCATACTGAGTTTGCTTTCTTCTCCTGTGCTGATTAGCTCTATTCTCTCTATGGGAGTAATGCTCAATCAAGCACAAGCTATGGAGCCAGAACTAAAAACCAACACCACAGACCGTCTATCTTGTATACGCAATAAACATAAAGTGGGTTTAGTTTGTGCAAGGGCTTCGGTATTAGCTCAAATTCCTAACTATCAGCGTGAAATAGAGTTTTCTCAGGAAAATTCTCCTATGCTGGAGTTCAATGTCGAGGAAAGCGATGTGGCAGTCACCTTATTTAATTGCGATTGTCCTGCTTGTATAAATTCTTTACGTCAGATGCGCGGCGTGACACCTTTGGTATATTAGGATTTTACAAATTTTTCTTTGTTTATAAGCAACATCCGCAAACTTTTGTGAGGGCATAACGATGTTGTGCCCTCACTGTATCTTGTATTCAAAATAATTACGCTGATTTTTCCACTCGCAAACCAAAGTAGGTCAAAACAAGCTCAGTGGAGCCACTATTGACAACTTCATGTACTTCTCCTGGTTCTATCGCTACGCAGTTCCCTGGCAGCAAAGGGTATTCTGTACCATCAATGTGAATTACTCCTGAACCAGCTTCCACAAAGAATACTTCGCACATATCTTGATGTGCGTGTGCTGGTGCGGTTTGTCCAGGAGCAAAACGTGCTTGAGAAAAGTTAGTCAGGTGAGGCAAATCGCCGAAGCGTAGCATCACCTTTTTCTTGATTTCGGCATTGTGAGAAACAGATTCTTCTGGCAAGTTTTTCAGAGAAGTGGTAATCATTCGGGTCTTAAATCGTTAGATAATTCCACAATACCCCTAGAGCCATCAATCCTTACCCGTTGACCATCTTGCAGTATCCATGTAGCGCCACGAACATCCATCACAGCGGGAATTCCATACTCACGAGCAACGATCGCACCGTGAGAAAGCCTGCCTCCAGCTTCGGCAATTAATCCTCCAGCCCTCAATAACAAAGGTGCCCAGCCGGAATCTGTGTAAGGTACTACCAGAATTGTATCTCGATCAATCTCTGGGATGTCTTGTAAATTTCGCAACACCTTCACCCTGCCTTCAGCTTGTCCGTGACTGGCTCCAATCCCTTGTAAGATTTGATCAGAGTAGAGTGCAGAGGGAGCTAAGGGGTGAGGAGGTGTATTGCCGTAGACTAAAAGGGGTATTTGAATGATCTCACTATCTTGGACGAATTGCGATCGCCTCGATTCCACTAACTCATCTAACTCCTCAATTAACCTAGAATCGTCACCCGCAACTAAACGTCGCACTTCATCAAACTCTAGAAAAAAGATATCTCCTGTTTTCTTGAGTAAGCCGGACTTTAACCAAATTTTCTCTAAAGCTACAAAACTCCAACGCAATTCAGCCAAAAGCCGTGAATAAACTTCGGTAACTCGTCCTTTGATATCCACACGCCGTTGCACAAAAGAGCGTTTGCGCTTACCAGCAAAGATGCTATTAATCGCGTCTTTAGCGCCTGATTGTGGTTCGTTACCCTGCATTAACTGCACAAACATCTGCTTAATCATCTGGGGATTTTCCCGCCAAGTAGGAACGGAAATATCAGTTCCCACTTCGCTTAAATAGCCGTAATCCTGAAGCAATTCGTCAAATTCTTGCAGGATCTTCTCTCCCTCTGGAGTTTGCTTTAATTGCTCAAATACTTGCTGCGGCTCAAACTCAAGCAATACTTGCTTGGCATCTGTGGCTATTGCACTCAGCGATCGCAATGCGGCTACCTCTGGAGTCACGCTATTATCAATTTGCCCATCTTTCACCCGAAAAATCGCCTGCCGCAGGGCAGCGCTTAAGGGAGCTAAAATGCTGTAATATGTCCCATGGCGTAGCAAATCCAGAATCAAGTCAATTCTTGACAACAGCTTGGCTGGTTCCAAATTATCTATATCTGACTGCGCCAACTCCGACAAACCAGGAATAAACCGTTTGTGATAATCTTCCTTGAAGTCTTTTTCTAAACTTAATTCCCGCTTCAGCAACTTCCCTAGTCCTGGCAAATTCTCCCAGGTTGACTGCAAGGATGGTTTACTTAATTTAGCTCCTCTAGTTAAAAATTCCAGACTTTCCGGCGGCAATCCCATGCGGATAAAGATGTTCCCTAAGAGGGATGCATTAAAGTAGGCTCTAGAATAATGCAGAGTTGCTGTTTCGGCAAAATCTAACCCCAAGGCGCGATCGCCTAAAACTAGAGTAAAAAATTCTCCCCAAACTCCACAAGTTAAAGGACGATTAATCGACCATGTTAAGGGGTGAATTACTCCGGGGATCACTTCCGCGGCAATTTTGCGTGTCCAGATTGGTAATAGAGTGGTAATTGGTCGAGATTGTAACACCCACAGCGTTTGACCGTCATAACTCCATTCGATATCTTGGGGAGTGCCATGATAACGTTTTTCGAGTCGGTAGGCTAAGTATGCAACTTGTTTAATTAATGCTTGTGGGACTCGTCCTTGACCCTCTAATTGCACAGAGGAAGAATTTTCTCCTTCAATGACAAAAGCGCGATATTGTTCTGGTGTAACTTTTCCCGAAACGACTTGCGTCGGGCTGCCTGGAAGGGCTTCAATGATGATCGCATCACCTTGCTGGGTAATGGGATCGCGGCTGAAAGCTACGCCAGAATATACACTTTGCACTTGTTGTTGAATCAACACAGCCATTGCAGTATCGTTTAAGCCGCGATCGCGCCGATATTGCACAGCAGATGGATGATTGTAGGAAGCTTGAACTTGAGCGATCGCTGACTGCAATGCCTCTGGGCTGGTAACATTTAAAACTGTTTCATACTGCCCAGCAGCAGAAGAGTGTTCAGAGTCTTCTCCAATGGCAGAAGAACGTACCACCAAGGGAGATAATTTTGATGGCTGGAGAAATTCTGTCAACACTTGGGGATCGTCGATTGGCGCAAGTACCCACCCTTTCGGGACTGGATAGCCCCAGCGCTTAATTTGAGATAACGTAGCTGCCTTTTCTCCGACAATGGCAGCATCCAACTCTTCATCTAAAGAAACCATCGTGCGTTGGCGTAGCCCGTCGTAGACATCGCCGCGTAAAAATTCCAACATCGTTTGCGATTCTGTTTGTGCCTCTTGGGCTGGCAGATTCATATCATCAGGAATTTTAGTATAAATCCAGCCCATTAAACCAGCTAAGGCCACAGCAGCAAGCATTCTGGGGTAATCGCTAATATGCAGAACTATCACAAACAGAGGAAAGAGAAGCAAAACCCCAAATTTGACTAGCTGTCTCGATTGCAGAATTGTAAAGCTAATACCTGCAAAGAAGGATACAAATATTGCTACAAGTGGATCATGTACGACAAATCCCCAGACGACATTTGTCGTACCTGCCCCTCTGCCTATCCAGTATCTACCAATTACCAGAGCGATGAGAGCGATCAATTCCCAGAACGATCCCTCTGGGAAGAAAACGCGGGTGAGTAAGACTGCTGCAACTCCTTTCAAAGCTTCTGACAAGACTGCCAGAATTCCTACAAACTTACCGCCGTGATAAAAGGCAGCCGATACACTAATATTTCCTGTACCAACTTGTGATAACTGCTTCCGCTTGAGGGCGTAAGTTATCCATGCAATCAGGGGTAATCCGCCCAAAAGGGGGCAGATAATTAAAATAACTAAGACACCCCAAGGTTCAAACATTCTGGATTTTGGATTTTAGATTTAAATTTTCCATCTAAAACCTCAAATCTAAAATCTAAAGTTTTTCTGAAATTTTTGATGGTTATTAGGGCGTTTTTATTTACTAGTTACTGAATGGACACTTGGCTACGACGGAAACCGTTTTTGCCAGTGCCCTTCTAGGTTACTAATGGTTTTAGTTTAGCGCATAGGCAGCTTGCAGCGCCCAGATTATGAGAGCAGCGATCGATCCCAGAAGCAACACGGTAGAGATAGTGACTACTTTTGGGGAATCTGCACCCTCAAATTTCATAATTCCGCGATTTAAGTCGGACATAGCTTTGTAATCCTCTTTTGTTGGAGCATGAAACATTTGTCCGTTTTGATTGTAGTCCCTCTATTTACGGATGATGTTAAATTCCTAATATTATTTTGTTTTAGCTTGGCAATTTTTCCATCACCAAAATTGCTTAGTTCTTGGGAGGTATTAGTTGTATTTATACAAATGTGGGAGTGGGGAGCAGGGGGAGATGGGGGGGGACAAGGGGGACAAGGGGGACAAGGGAGAATTATTGAACAAGTTTCTTCCTTGTCTCCCCCCTCTTCCTTGTCTTTTCGCAATTCCCAATCCCCAATTCCCAATCTCATCCAATATGTACTAGAATCAATGACTTGAGTCACAAAGAGAGCAATCATGGCATCCATCCGCGAGTTGCACCAACAGCTGGTTAAGAAAGAACGTTCTGCCGTTGAAATTACCCAAGAAGCTTTAGAGCGCATTCAAGCGTTAGAGCCGAAATTGCACAGCTTTTTATGTGTGACCGCAGAACGGGCATTAGAGCAGGCGGGTGCTGTGGATGCCAAAATTGCCGCCGGAGAAGAAATTGGGCTGCTAGCAGGCATTCCCGTGGGGATTAAGGACAACTTATGTACTAAGGGAATTCCTACCACCTGCGCCTCTCGGATTTTGGAAAATTTCGTGCCGCCTTATGAATCAACAGCGACGCAAAAACTTGCAGATGCTGGTGCGGTAATGGTAGGCAAAACCAACTTGGATGAGTTTGCGATGGGTAGTTCCACAGAAAACTCTGCCTACCAAGTCACGGCTAATCCTTGGGATTTGTCACGAGTTCCAGGTGGTTCTTCGGGGGGTTCTGCGGCGGCGGTGGCGGCTCAAGAATGTGTAGTTGCTCTCGGTTCTGATACTGGCGGTTCGATTCGGCAACCTGCATCTTTTTGCGGTGTGGTGGGAATGAAACCGACTTATGGTTTGGTTTCTCGTTATGGTTTGGTGGCTTACGCTTCGTCTTTGGATCAAATTGGGCCATTTGGAAACACAGTAGAAGATGCTGCAATATTATTAAGTGCGATCGCAGGTCACGATCCCAAAGATTCTACCAGCCTCAAAGTTGCCATTCCCAACTACGCCGCCAGCTTAAAACCAGACTTCAAACCCAGAGGTCAGCTAAGAATTGGCATCATTAAAGAAACTTTTGGTGAAGGTCTGGACTCTGTTGTGGAACAAGCTGTTACCAAAGCAGTAGACCAACTACAAAGTTTGGGAGCAGAAATTCATATAATTTCCTGTCCCCGCTTTCGCTATGGCTTACCCACCTACTACATCATTGCTCCATCAGAAGCGTCAGCAAACCTAGCTCGTTACGATGGCGTTAAATATGGTTACCGTGCCCCTGATGCGGATAATCTGCTATCGATGTACACTCGCACCCGTGCCACTGGTTTTGGTACAGAAGTCAAACGCCGGATTATGATCGGCACTTATGCCCTTTCGGCTGGCTATTATGATGCCTACTACCTGAAAGCACAAAAAGTCCGCACCCTGATTAAGCAAGACTTTGAAAAGGCTTTTGGCGCGGTTGATGTGTTAGTTTGTCCCACATCTCCCACAACAGCATTCAAAGCAGGGGAAAAAACTACTGATCCCTTGAGTATGTATTTAACTGACTTGATGACTATTCCTGTGAATCTTGCTGGTTTACCTAGTTTAAGTTTGCCATGTGGTTTTGATGATCAGGGGCTACCGATAGGATTACAGCTAATTGGCAATGTGCTGCGAGAAGACCAACTGTTTCAGGTAGCTTACGCTTATGAGCAATCTACTACTTGGCATCTGCGTAAACCACAAATATCTTGAAAATGGTCATTGGGAAGAGACAAGGAAGAAACTTATTCAATAATTCTCTTTTGTCACCCTGTTCCCTGCTCCCCTGCTTCTTCCCCACTCCCTGATTACTATTCACTGATTAGTTACCATTGACTGTTGACCATTGACTGCTGGAGTCAGGGATTCAGATGCAATTTGCGGTGGATTAAGTGTATAGAAAAGGCCAGTAGATGCAGCTACTAATAATAGAATGTAGGTGACGACAAGAGGTATGTATGTATTGGATTTGTTGTCTGAACTCTTATGGGCATTATTGGAGTCTTGGCGGACTACATTGCTGCTTATAAGAGCATGTGATAAAGCATTCCCATCCAGTCCTAAAGCATCTCCATAGCGACGGATCAATCCTTGAACAAAAATAGGCTCAGGCAATTCTTCAAATCGTTCTTCTTCTAAAGCTTGCAAAACACCTGCTCGAATCAGTGTTTCAGCAGCTATTTCTTCTATGCGTATGGATTTTTCTTGTCTTACTTGTCGCAAGTGTGTGGTTATTTCCTTTAGCTGCTCTACTTGAGCTTGGTTTAAGAGCGTCACAGTCTTCTCCTGTATGGGCTAATTCTACTATTCATATAGTGAGAAGACTTCAAATCGCATACGTATTTTTACTGAATAATTGATTTTAGAGTAAAATTTTTTGAGAATGCTTGAAATCTAGATACAAAAATGCTAGAGCTACTCATTCTAAGTAATTTCTTTGTTAATATAGACACTTTAATATTCAATAAAAAGTTAGGCATGGGAGTTAATAAGCTGCAATTTTTCATACAAGTATTTTCCCTACTGCTACTCTGGGGTGGAATCATTGCATCATAATGACACAGCAGTAATTGCCGATTTGCAATATTTGCAATGGGTAGAGTCTTTTGTCGAAAAAGTGTGAGCTAGTAGCTATTCCCTTTGGGTGCGGCTATTGTCATAATACGTATCTTCATAAAGAGTAGTATTCAAAGACTTATTGCAGATATTATTGGAAAGAATCATTAGACTTGTCCCTAAATTCTGCAAAAAAAATTATAGATTCATCACCGAAATGAAATATGCTGTAACTATTCAACCAAACTTGATTATAAGTTTTGAGATTAAATTAGAAGATTTCTAAATACCTTTTATTAGTTACATATGTTTCAACGAGTGTTGATTTGCACAGACTTTTCCGACGGTTTGCATCGTCTAAGACATTTTGTTTCTAGTCTTGCACTTACGGGGATGAAGCAAATAGTTTTTCTGCACGCTGTTCCATTATCGGAAAGAGGCATTATTCCACAAGTCGATAGTGAAAAAATAGAACAAGCTCAAACTCGATTCGCAGAAGCTGTTGGCGAAAGCCCCACTGATGTAGAAGTAAAAATAGAAGTTCAATCGGGAAAGGCTGTTGATACCATACTTAAAGTTGCCCAAACCTATCGATCTCAATTAATTATCCTGGGTTCTCAAAGTCGCAGCTTACTCACGGAAAAATTGGTGGGTAGTACGATGGCTAACTTATCTCGTCGAACACCTATTCCCTTACTGGTACTGCGTCCTCAGTTGATGTATGCTTATACTTCTGAGGAATTAATACTCCGTTGTCAGCACCTTTTCCGTTCTTTGCTACTTCCCTACAACGGTACTCAAGAGGCGGATTATTTGGTACAACAAGTAAAGCAATTGGCTCAACAACAATCTGGTAGATATCTACAACAATGCAAGCTTTGCTGGGTTTTAGAAGATACTGGTCGTCGAGAATTACCAAGGAAAATCTTACCACAGCAGGCAGGGCAAACTCTATCTCAGATTAAAGCTGATTTGGAGGGGATAAATTTACAAGTAGAGCTAGAAGTTCGGGAAGGATACTCTGTTACCGAGGTTTTAGAGGCGGCTGCAATGGGTGATATTAGTGCGATCGCAGTGTCTTCAGGAACGATAGGTAAACTCCAAGAATGGTTGGTTTCCAGTTTTACAGCTGAATTATTACGTTTTAGCTGGTATCCCGTACTCTTTTTTCCAAGCCAACGTGGCTAAACCTCTGCCACAGACTTACTAGCTGCTATCATTGTTAACCCATATTAGCTCCCCTTCAGCCACCCCAATAGCCTCGCCAACTGCGGCTCTTTTGAATTCCTGAGTCTTCATCAGCTTCCACTAGCTTTGCGTTGGCGCAGCCCGCCCCGCGCTTCGACCCAACTCTTGGAGAGGCTGCGCCCTAAGCGTAGCTATGCCGCAGGCTTTACGGCATAGGTATGTAACCACCGGAGGCATCGCTTGTAGTTTAGTACAGTTGCTTACTTCAAAAATCTTCATCAGAATTCTATTCCGATATATCGTGATATATTTCGATATATCGTATATTAGAGAAAGTTGATTTGAAATTGATTTATGTTTAGACACTTTCGATCGCGCTTTGGGACACCTGCATGGGCAGGAGTTAGCGAAGATGATTCATTGTTTGTCAAGTCTTGGTTTGGGCATGGCAAGCATCATGGTAGAGATCATGGCAAACACTTAGGTAATGAAATGTTTGGTCGTGGTTGGGGAGATGAATATCGAACTCGTCGGGGTGATATCAAGTTCATCCTGCTGGAATTGTTATCTGAGCATCCTAGTCATGGTTACGACCTGATCAAAGATGCGGAAACTCGCTACGGTGGTTTCCGTCGCCTCAGTCCTGGCTCAGTGTATCCAACACTCCAACTGCTGGAGGAAGGTGGTTATCTTAAGAGCGCCCAGGAAGGTGGCAAGCGGATTTACACGATCACCGATGAAGGTAGACAACTATTGGCAGAACGTGCCCAACAAGAAACTTCAGATACTCCTTGGGATAGCGTCAAAAGTTTCGTGACAGGTAAGCCCCAAGAGTTTATTGAGTTGCGAAATGCTGCAACAGAATTAGCTGCTGTTGTGGTGCAGGTTGCTCGTAGTGGCAATGTGGAGCGAATAAATCGGGTGCGTGAGCTATTAGAGCAAGTTAAACGGGAAATTTACGCAATTTTGGCTCAAAAATAAGTAGAGAGGCAAAAACTTGCATCTCTACTCTCAATATTCTCAGATTTTGCGCTTAGAAGTTAGAAGCGATCGCACTTAAATCTTGTTCAATAAGTGAGTTTAGCAATGTCCACAACTGCAAATCAGTAAAATCTGGAATTGCCATAAATGCGCCGATTTCCTGTAAAACTTGGGGATCGTGGGTTGACGCTATACCAATAGTGCGGATATCTGCGCTTACCGCCGCCCGAATACCAGAGGGAGAGTCTTCTAAAGCGATCGCTTCCTCTGCTGTAATCCCCAACTTATTCAGGGCAGCTTGGTAGGGTGCAGGATCGGGTTTACCTGCAATACAATCATCCGCTACAACAACTGTATGAAAAGCTTCTTTGATTCCCAAAACGTCTAGCATAAATTCTGCATTTAATCTAGGGGCATTAGTTACTAATGCACGTTTTAAATTATGTGTCTCTGTCCATTTTAGTAGTTCAGAAAATCCACTTAGCGGTTTTAGATCCGGGGCGAGTTTGCGGAAAAGTGCCTCTTTTTCGTCTGCAAATTTTTGCCCTTCTACTGTTGATAATTGTGGCAGAATATCCTTAACAATTTCTGGATTTAGCCGCCCACTAATTCGCGATTTATAAAATGTTTCGTCAATTTCTACACTGTAATTTAACAGCATTTCCTGCCAAGCTCGGTAGTGTATGGGGTCAGTGTTAACAATAGTGCCGTCTAGGTCAAAGAGAATTGCAGTTAGCATGATTGTTTGGTAAAATGTAAATAATTGTTAACTTAATTTAAATAGTTTACATCGTTTTTTTATTCTTAGTGATTGTTCCTTGGTTAATACAGGGTAAAAAGTCGCGCTAAATCCTAAAATCTATACTGGATAAGCCATGTAAAGGCAGACAGGTAGAGCTTCTCAACAAAGTGCCATATAATTGATAACCTTCTGTGTAAGCAAATGCTAGCCGCTACAAACTTTTTTCGCGTTGATGATTTACTAGTGCAGATTTACAATTCTGAAGTCGAAATGGCCCAGGATGTTGCCGAAATCGCACAAAAGCATTTACAGCAAGTTCTCAAACAACAAGATACAGCCGCTGTATTGTTAGCAACAGGTAACTCCCAACTTAAATTTCTTGATGCTTTGATTGCATTGGGTGGTGTAGATTGGTCAAGGATTATTCTGTTCCATCTAGATGAATATTTGGGAATTACTGCTGACCATTCTGCGAGTTTCCGGCGCTATATGCGAGAACGTGTAGAGAAACGGGTTGCTCCTAAGGAATTTCACTATATAGAAGGTGATACATTGCAACCAGTAACAGAGTGCGATCGCTACACTAAACTACTGCAAGCACAACCAATTGACTTATGCTGTCTTGGTGTTGGCGAAAATGGACATTTGGCTTTTAATGATCCAGCAGTAGTAAATTTTCAAGATCCTTACAGTGTAAAATTAGTAAAACTGGATACAGTGAACCGTCAGCAACAAGTAAGCACAGGTCACTTTCCGAATCTAGAAACTGTCCCACAGTATGCTTTTACTGTCACTATCCCAACGATTTGTTCAGCCAAAAAAATTCTCTGTCTTGCTCCAGAAAAACGTAAAGCGAATGTGGTAAAAGAGATGTTGCAAGGAGCTATAAGTACAAACTGTCCAGCTTCTATTCTCCGTCAACAACCTCAAGCGACGTTATTGTTGGATGTCAATTCTGCTAGTTTGCTGTCGTGAAGAAAGATTGAGAACTCCAATTCAAGCGATCAAATGGTGAATTACAGCAGTTTGTAACTAAATGAGGTACAAAACCAAGAACTCAAAACAGAAATTATTATTCTTTCTCCTGCCTCAAAATCTGTGATTTTGTACTTCATGCAAACAAAAGCTGCTGTATACAATTATATGCTTCAGGTGTTGCCGACTGTGCTGCCTTAATAGCATAAGAGTCTTGCAATTACCCTAATTTTGAGCAAATTTATACCATCACTTTTCTAATGTTAAATATTTGGACAAAATTGTTGTAATTATGTTTATTATTTCTAGTTTTAAGGAATTAGAAAAATACTAAATTTTTAAATGATTGGTAATTTTGAAATTTTCTATAATTCTTTGTAGCGTGCATCTTGTCTATTTACCCATAATCTAGTAAGACTTAGGTTTGTAGCTATATAATTTAGTTCTATCTAGTTAGGCTAATTAGTTAAATAATTGTAGATATTTAAAAGCATGGCTTAGAGATTGTCTTGTCAAGAGTCTCCGACTGGGAGGGCTGCTGCCTCTTGAGTTGCGGCAGCAGCCCAATGATGAGCATTTCCCTCCTCTGGCTGGGAACAAGGCTTTAAAGGAGTTTTAGTTTAAGTTGCCACCAATGGGTACTGCCGTATTCCTACACCTCACGATATGTTGTACCGCATCTGAATGGGAACCGCTATAAATATAAAAAAGTCCGCTTTCGCGGACTTGACTAAGGGCTTCTGTCACTTTTTTCGGCTACAATCATGTATGAATCATGATGTTTTTATTGTTGTTTATCCGTAAAAAAAAATCAAGTTACCTGAGCTATTTTAATAGACATAATTACTTTAATTATATCTTTTTCCAGGTACTCCAATAATAGCTATTAAATTGTTTCAAAATATTTCTTATTATTCCATGCGACAGAGATTTAGACTAGCACAAATTTACTAACTTATGTAATTATTTTTGGACAGAACACAGATATATATGTCTTTTAAAAAGCAAGAATTTACAAGATTTTTGCATTAAAAAGGTAAAGGTGGTCAGGTATAACAGCCCCAGGAATGAATTCCCAATCCTGGGGTTTTATTATGCGATCGCTTAGAGGATGTTTGAAAAGTCCTCTTATCGGTATCAAATAGTTTTAGATCCCCCTAAATCCCCCTTAAAAAGGGGGACTTTGATTCTGGTTCCCCCCTTTTTAAGGGGGGTTAGGGGGGATCTAAAAGTGCTTAAAGTTACAGCGAAACACTTTTCAAACAACCTCTTAGAAAAGTGGATTTAAAAAAGTGCTTATGCCTGCTTTTATGTATAGCGACGCGGCGTATAAACCCAGATATTACCATCGCGGCGCTTGATGGTTCGGGTTTTTGTGGAACCAACGAGAATAATTGTCCGCATATCAGCGGTTGCTGGTGCTAACTGGTCAAGCGTGATCACTTTCACCACCTGTCCTGGTCTACCAAGATTCCGTGCCAACACTACTGGTGTATCCGGTGTTCTATGTCGCAGCAAAATATTTCTTGCTTCTGCCAGTTGCCAGGTACGCTCTTTGGAAACAGGATTGTAGAAAGCAATTACAAAATCAGCCTCAGCAGCAGCCGCAATTCGTTGTTCGATCGCAGACCAAGGTTTCAAGATGTCAGACAGGGAAATAGCACAGAAGTCATGCCCAAGGGGCGCACCAATGGCTGCTGCTGCTGCCTGCATGGCTGAGATCCCTGGTGCTACATGAATATCGATATTGTCCCATTCGGGCTTGGCATAGCGATCGCATACTTCAAATACTGCTGTTGCCATTGCATAGATACCTGGGTCACCAGATGAAACTACAGCTACATATCGCCCAGATGCTGCTAAATCAAGGGCCATTTTCGCCCGTGCTTCTTCTTCGCGGTTGTCGGACTCATGCCGTTGCTTGCCATCAGCCAGAGAACCGACTAAATCTAAATAAGTTTTGTAACCCACTAGGTCAGTTGCCGACTTGAGTATCTCCTTGACTTCTGGAGACATCCATTGTGATCCACCGGGGCCCGTGCCAATAATCGCTAATCGTCCGCGTGGTTGACCGATGGTGTTGGGGTCAATTGGTTGAGGGGCAATAGCGATCGCAATCTGGGGAGATGAGGAAGATAAGGGGGATGTGCCTGTGGCTGCGATCGCTACTGCTTGGGCGGGGCTATAACCTTGTGATAACAGACTTTCTAGCTGATTTGGGGTAAAAAAGCGGGCAGGCACTCCTAAGGCGCTAGCTACGGCATGGATTGCTGGATCGGCTGCGACGGTGATGGGTGCAAATATCCCGGCGACTGATGCTTTTTCTAGTTTGGCATCAGCTAGTAGCTGCTGTACTAAAGTGACTGCATCATCAATGGGGGTACTAATTGCGATCGCGATCGTTGCTGGGTGGTAGACAAGGCAGTTAGCTGTAGGAGTCACCAAACGTTCCGTAACTTGGATGGTCAAATCTCCCTGTGGATTTATGGGCAGTTTACTATCGCTCAACCAAGGTGCTACTCCTTCTAACTTGACTTGTGCCCCGGCTAGCAAATCTGAGATAAATTTCTTCGCATCGTCTGGGTTTGCTAAATGGTATCCGGGGGGAGGAGATAACAGCGTTGTGCCCAAACGTAAATCGCCTGTGGTCGTAATTGCAGGTTTGACATCAAGCACTTCGGCAATGCGACGGGCTAAATCGTTTACCCCACCAAGTCCGCCCAAGAGGGGGACAACAGCACTACCATCCTCAGCCACAGCTAGCACTGGTGGTTCCTGTTGTTTATCTGAGAGTAGGGGGGCTAGCGTCCTAATTAAAATACCAGCGGCACAAATGCCAATTAGCGGCGTTCCTTGGGCAAATAGCTCGCGCAGCGTCTCGCCAAAGTTAGTAAAGCTGACATCAACTCCAGATGTGCGACCCGTTAGACCGTATAGTGTCGCCCCTGGTAGGATACTAATGATTTTGCGTGCTACTGTGACGCTATTTTGACCTAGTATTACAATGGCGGGTGCAACGTTCATCAACATAAGTAGATATCTTGCAAAGTTTAATATCCTTCAAATAAAAGCACAGATTTAGATATACTTAAAAACCTCTTTTGGGTTTATCCCATATTAGGTTTTAGAATTTAACTGAGTTCAGCAATATGTCATAACTCTCATCGAGATCGAATAAACCATCGCCAGAAAAAAGGCAAGCTAAAGTGCCTAAATCAGTTTTCAGCGAAGAGTACAATCGGTTTCGCCAGCTACTTATCGAAGCCCGAAAAGCTGCCAAGCTCACTCAAGCAGAGTTGTCAGCAAAGCTAGAGCTTCCGCAATCCTATGTATCAAAGTATGAACGTGGAGAGCGTCGTCTTGACGTGATTGAATTTTTACAAGTTGCCCAAGTTCTTGAAATCGATCCGCTTGCTTTTATCAAAGAACTGTTGAAATACCAAAAGGAGACATAATAATCATTATTCAATATGTTGACTTTAACGCAGCAGATACAATAATTAATACCCAATACCAAAACGAATGGCATGAGATTAGTAATACTCTCACTAGAATGCCTTTACACCTCAAGGCTTCAGATCAAGCTGGAATTCAGGGTAATACAATATTTGATCCAGTAGGTACGAACGAATATATTAAAGGTGCTTTTACTCATGATGGTTGGCAATCAAATATTCCTATTCCAGCACCTTATAGATTTTTAGGTACAGATGTTGATTTTGCCAAATCTGGCATCGTCATTGAAATTCAATTTTCTAACTATGCCTACTTACTCAATAACACTTTGCGTTCAGAATTGTTCTTCAAAGCTAAAACTGAATTTGTTCAATACCAGACTAATTTGGTAATTATAGTAACAAAGGCTCTGATGTTTCCTGCTTCTAATAGCACTCTTTATTACGAGCAAGCTGTTAATCAGTTAACAGCTTTGACTAAATACCAAGTTTTTGATGTACCAATCAGACTGGTTGGATTATTTGAACAACAGAATACAATAGTGCCTATCATCTGGACAGAGTATTCATCTAAAAGATATTCTAGAACTGTGAATACTAGAGTTAGTCGCCAATGCCAAATCATTACTGGACGTTCAGCCCGTAGTCGTTGTCTATTTAACTTATTGTAAGAATTAATCTATTCACTCCATAATCTCAATTCAATTTGTTCTATTTCTTCTACTTGTTTTACTATTTTATTTTGCAAAGAGGTCTTTTTCCCATTACCATTAAGCTTTGCATCTACTGGAATTTCTTCACCTCTTATATTAGCTGCAAAAGCAGATTCTTCATAGATTAATCTTTCTTCCATTTCTTGCAAGTGATACTCTTCTGGATAAATTTTGGCTTTGCTGCGTTCTGAAGCTTTGTTTCCTACCTGCACATCAAACTTAAATTTATCAATAGATTGACCAGTTTTTTCAACATAATCGCGCAAGGTTTTTAAATTTGGAAAACAACCATTTTTATCTGGATTGCCACTGAGACGACGTAACGCAACTTGATGATATTTTGGTTCAATTTCTGAGCCAATAAAATGGCGTTCATGATCTCTCGCAACCACTGCCGCAGTACCAGAACCCATAAATGGATCTAAAACAATATCATTTTTGTTAGTTGTAGCTAGTATAATTCGAGCTACCAAGTCTTCTGGAAATTGGCAAGGATGTATAGTCTGTTCTTCATGGTTGTGTTTAACATTCCGAAATAGCCAAATATCACCAGGATTTTTCCCTTCTGGATTGCATGAAAGTTCCCCTTTATGATTTCCCCGATAATGTTTCTTATTTTGATACTTTTGGGGAACTCTAATAGCATCTAGATTAAATTTATAGTTATCTGATTTAGTAAACCAAAGAATAGTTTCATGTCTACAAGAAAACTTTTTCTGGGCATGAAGACCATGTTGCCTAGCCCAGATAATTCGGTTGCGAGGAATTAATCTGCATGACTCTAAAATCGGAAAAAAGCGAATATCCAGAGGAATCAGAATTCCTCGGTCAGAAAAAGCACCAACTTGCCAAAATAGCGAACCTGTATTTTTGAGAATCCGGCTACATTCAAGTAGAACGGCTGTTTGTTCTGCCAAATAAATCTCAAGAGCCTGCCTTGATTCGTATTCTTTGCCTAGATTATAAGGTGGAGAGGATACAACTAAGTCAACACATTCATCTGGCAGATTACTCAGCATTTGTAAGCTATCCTCTAAGAGAATCTGGTCTAAGGGTAGATTCTCTCGATTACTCTTCATTACGATACCTACCTTGCAAGTAATACTAGACTTTCGTCATAATAACCTATTTTAGGTTATTAGCCAATTCATAGTCTAATACTTTGAAGCGATGGAGAGGCGATATCTCACGACAAGCCGTCGTAGACATCGCTTCTGGTTTCAATTAGCTTTACGCTCTTTAAGGACTTGATCTAACAAGTTTCTAGCCGATTGTGCTTTAGTCAACGCTATTTGATGGTCATTATAAGCCCGAACAAGGCGAGAAAGACTGCTCACACCTGCTTTAAGTTGCTCAAGCTCTTCACCCGCAACCAGTTCTCCATCAAGCATCCGCCCGATTAACGGTTTGATATCGCCCACTTCCTGCCGGACTTTTTGGAGTTTTTCTAAGCTACTCAGCAAGGTTTTGAGTGAGTTCAAGATGTCGTCAATATCCTGGACATCCTCTACAGCTTCCGGTAAATCTTCAATTGTCACTGTATCTTCATCTGATATTGTAGGCAATTCCTGTGCAGACATTTCAGTTTTAACCCCGTTTGACCGTGCCATCAAAGCTTCCTCAAGGAATTTTCCTTAGTGTATCGCTGATTCAGCCTATGTTAAGCAATTTCGCCATAGCCAACCGTTGTAGTTTGCCGGTAGCACCACGAGGTAGTTGCTCCAAAATATGAATTTGCTTCGGAACTTTGAAGTCTGCCAACATAGTTGAACAGTGAGCTAAAAGTTCTTTTTCGTTAGCTTCTCCCTTAAGGACAACAGCAGCATGGATATCTTCTCCTAAAGATTTGTGGGGAACGGCAAAAGCCAAGGCTTCGGCGACGGCGGGATGGCGCAGCAAAACATCATCCACTTCCAGGGGAGAAATTTTTTCCCCACCCCGGTTAATCAATTCTTTAATGCGTCCAGTCAAGCGGAGGTAACCGTCTGCGTCCAGTGTGCCCTGATCCCCTGTGCGAAACCAACCGTTTACAAAAGCTGTGGCATTAGCTTCCGGGTTGTTTTCGTAGCCATCGATGACATTGGGTGCTTTTACCACCACCTCGCCCAGGCTTCCCTGAGATAATAAGTTGCCTTCGGAGTCCATGATGCCGACTTCCACACCGAAGCCATAACCGACAGTACCCGGTTTCCGCATTTTTGGCGGTAGGGGGTTGGTGGTCATTAAGTGAGAAGCTTCAGTCATGCTGTAAGATTCCACCACGGGAGCATTGAGAGTTGCCTCTAGTTGTTCAATAATAATCGGGGGTAAAGAAGCGCTACTAGAGCGAATGAAACGAAAGCGGTTAGCTTTGACAATTTCTGTGTTGCGGCTAGCGCGGGCCAAAATTGTCTGGTGCATAGTTGGCGCTGCGGAGTACCAAGTAGGTTTGTAGGTATCTACCAGTTTCCAAAACTCCAGGGCATTAAAACCATTGGGACAAATTAGTGTACCGCCCGATGCCAAAGTTGCCAGCAAACAGCCTACCAATCCGTGAATGTGGAATAGGGGCATTAAGCAAAGTGTAGTATCAGCTGCTGTGAGTGAGTAAGCACCAATGATGTTGTTGGCTGAGGCGATTAAGTTGCGATGACGAATCGGCACACGCTTGGGACGACTGGTGGTACCGCTAGTGTGGAGAATCATCGCCATATCATCGGCGTTGGGGGCTGTGGGATTCGAGGCCTCTGCTGGTTCTGAACCTGTTTTGACTAATTCAAAGCTCAATCTGCCGTCTGTGTTTACCTTGGTATTAATCAGCATCATTTCGGATGTGAGGGCAGCAATGGCTACTTCTGGCCCCTCAGACAAGGTAATCAGTGCTTTTGCTTGGGTATCTTCGTAGTAGAAGGCAAATTCTTCTTGTTTGTATTTGGGATTTAAGGGTGCAGCAGTACCACACAGGGCGGCAGCCAAAAAGGTGATAGCCATTGGTGAACCGTTAGTCATGGCAATGGCAAGGCGTTCTCCCCGTTTCAATCCAAAACTATTGAGTTGGGATACTAGTGCAACAACATTCTCGCGCAATTGCTTGTAGGTTAGCGATCGCCCCCCAGGCGTAACTAGGGCTGGATGATTGTCTTCCCCTGCTAAAAGCTCAAATAAATTCATGAGTTTTTCCGGTCTGTCAACAGATGATTCAATCAGTTCTAAGAATAAAGCACACGCCAGGGGTAAATCACGTTTAGTCTGGTTTTCTCGACATGGTAATATTTATTACATTAAAACTATTGATTAATATCATTGACAAACAAATGACTTAATTATAGTTTAAATAGGGTGTACAAAATATGAATATTTAATAACTTTATTAAGCATAAACAAGCTCTTATGAGTCCTATAAAAATTACTATGTTAGGCGAAGGCTTGGAGCGGCAAGGTGGAATAGTTTCTGTGCAAAAGCTCATCCTTGAAGAAGCTACTTCTGATATTCAATTTAGACATATTACTACTTTACCGAATGGCTCTGCTGCCCAGAAATTGTTAGTGTTTGTGCAGGCAATAGGAAAGTTATTTTGGAACTTATTAAATAAAAAATCCGACATTATTCATATTCATGTTTCAGATAGAGGTAGCGCTTTTCGTCACTCAATCACTACTGTTATTAGTTGGTTATTTCAGAAACCACTAATTATTCATACTCATAGTGCTGACTTTCATGTGTTTTACTCTGAGCTTCCTCAATTTCTTAAACAATGGCTCAGTTGGTCTTTTTGTAAATGTACTCGTTTTATTGTTTTATCAGATAGTTGGAAAAAATTTTATATCGAAAATCTTGGTTTAAAACCAGAGCAAGTTATCGTTCTTCCTAACGCAGTAAGAATTCCTACACAAATCCCACAGCGTATAGATTCAAGCCAGATAGTTTTCTTATTTTTAGGGCGAATTGGTGAGCGCAAAGGCGCATTTGATTTAATTAAAGCATTTGCTTCTATACCTGCTGAAGATAAAAGCAAAGTAAAGTTGGTTATAGCGGGTGATGGAGATGGAGAAAAAGCTCGTAATTTGATTCAAACTCTAAATCTCACTGAATATATTACTATCCTTGACTGGGTAGACCAAGAAAAACGCGACGATCTTTTAGCTAAAGCTGATGTATTCGTGCTACCTTCTTATAATGAAGGTTTGCCGATGGCACTACTAGAAGCAATGAGTTGGGGTTTAGCTGTTATAACCACTACAGTAGGAGGAATACCCGAAATAGTTACTCAGAGCGAGAATGGTTTATTAGTTAATCCGGGGGAAATTCAAGAGTTGTCAGACGCAATGCAATCTTTAATTGCAGACAAAAATTTGAGAATATCTCTAGGAAATAATGCACGGATAAGAGTTAAACACTTGGATATAAACAATTATCTTGCATCTTTAAAATACATTTATACATCAGTTGTAGGTTGAAATCAATATTGTTAAGATAATTGATTAACAACAAGCTTGTCTAAAAGTAAACAAAAGTGATTTTTAATCAGAGTGCATAGCATATGAAAACTTTCCCGGAAGTAAAGTTGTTTAATACAAGATTTCATAAAGTCAAAGTACAAGAATTAATCGATTATTTAGTAGAAGCAGTAAAAACTCCTAAAAAGACAATTGTAGAATATGCGAATATCAGATCGATGAATTTGGCATATGAAAAGTCTTGGTATCGGGATTTTTTAAATAATGCTGATTTAGTATTTTGCGACGGATTTGGTGTATTGCTAGCAGCTAAATTAAGCGGTTATTCGGTGCAATCTGCACATCGGATGACAGCACCAGATTACCTAGAAGATTTAGCATTAAAATGTGAAAAAGAAAATATTTCTTTATTTTTGCTAGCTGGAAAACCCGGTGTAGTGGATAAAGCAATTACTAAGTTAGTATCAATTGCACCAAATCTCCGAATACAGGGACATCATGGTTACTTTGATAAATCAGGAAAAGAGAATGATTTAATAATAGAAAAAATTAATCATTTCCGTCCAGATATTTTATATATTGGTTTTGGTATGCCGTTACAAGAACGGTGGATTTTAGATAATTTCAATAAAATTGAAACTCGTGTATTTTTACCTTTAGGCGCTTGTTTAGATTTCTATACTAACTCTGTATATCGCGGCCCCCGTTGGCTTACTGATAATGGCTTCGAGTGGTTAACACGCTTAATTGCTGAACCTACTCGTCTATGGGATCGTTATATTATAGGCAATCCATTGTTTTTTTATCGTGTTCTTAAACAACAAATCACTCAAAGATTAATAGCAAATCGCTGAGAAAACTTGCTTCAAATTTTGTATTAGTATGATTGTGACTGCTAAAAAGTCATGGAATCATCAAGATACCAAAGCAGCTTTAGTTATCAGGAAAGGCAGAGGGCAGAAGGGAATTCTGATTTCTGCCCTCTCGCTTACGACCGGAGGGAGTAAGGGTTTAAGACCCCTACCAAATTGAAAATTTGGGGCTGCTTGTTCAGGAGAGGTCTGAATCCTCTTCTGAACAAAACCTTCTGCCTTCTTCAATTCTACAACCCAGTTGGTAAAAGCTTCATCTTTACAGAGGAGCAGGCAATTATCCTTGTGAATATCGAGGATTTTTCGCTTTTCGAGACGAAGATGCCAAGTTATTGGGCGAGAATTTTTCAGGCACTTTCCTGTTGTTCTCTTCTTTTCTTTCTAAGTATTTGCTTTTGCTTGTCAGCCAATTAAAGTTCATCGATGTGCGTTATCAAAAAGCTGGCTTGAAATATAACGAAGTCGACGTAAATAATTAAAAGTTTGTAGTGTACCTCTTTGGGGATATTGCTACGCGTACCGTCTCGCAGAGAGGGCTAGGGCCGCTCAATGCGAAATAATTTTATTATTTTATACATAGTTAATATAGTTTGAGTTATTATCATCGGCTTACTTACGTTTTATAAAAGTATGTTGTAATTATGTATAGTGTTAATCATCATTTGCCTTCTTGATTAAGTAAGTTGACGGCAGAAATAAAAAGTTAAAATTAAGTAAATAGCTAATCTAAACTGTATCTGCCATTACCAGCAATCACAAAAATATTTTTGACCAGGTAAATCAATTAATAAAATATGGATCGTCGGAATTTTCTAAAGTATGTCACTTTAGCAGGATCTAGCTTTACCTTAACTAGTTGTGTTCAAGGCAAAAATTCCAAATTGCAGGGTGAGGTGTCTCCCTTTGCGTCGCCTGTAGCTGTAAATGAACCTCTCAAAGTGGGATTTGTTTATGTGGGGCTTGTGAGTGATTTTGGCTGGACTTATGCCCATGATTTAGGTCGCAGAGACATGGAAGCCAATCTTCAAGATAAGGTAAAAACTACCTTTGTCGAAAATGTCAACGAAGGCGCTGACGCTGAAAGGGTGATTCGCCAACTAGCATTAGATGGTAACAAGTTGATTTTTACAACTTCCTTCGGGTACATGAACCCAACAATTAAAGTTGCCAAAGACTTTGGTGATGTTGTCTTTGAACACTGTACAGGATACAAACGTGCTGCTAATGTCGGTACTTATCTGGGACGTTTTGAAGAACCGCGTTACTTAACCGGCATGATTGCTGGCAAGATGACAAAATCGAATGTAATTGGTTTTATTGGCGCATATCCAATTCCAGAAGTAATTCGGGGAATCGGTGCATTCACTCAAGGAGTAAGGCTAACAAATCCCCAAGCAAAAGTTAAGGTACTTTGGGTACAAAGTTGGCACAATCCAGCTAAAGAAAGAGAAGCGGCTCAAGCTTTGGTCGATTTAGGTGCAGATGTACTAACGCAGCATACTGGCTCTGGTGCAGTTGTCCAATTGGCTGAGGAAAAAGGGATTTATGCTTTTGGCTACAACACTGATATGAGTAAGTTTGGTCAAAATGCCCACCTGACATCAGCTATTAACAAATGGGGCAAATTCTATATTGATAAAGCCTTGGCTGTAATGAGTAATAATTGGAAGTCTCAAGAGGTTTGGGATGGCATTGGTCAAGGAATGGTGGATATTTCCCCCATGAATCAGGCGATTCCTGCGGATGTGCAACAACTGGTGAATGCAAAGCGCGATGAGTTTATTCAGGGTACTGCACATCCTTTTGATGGCCCGGTGCAAGACCAAAAAGGGGTAGTGCGAGTGCCAAAGGGTAAGGTATTGGATGATAGGGGACAACTGGCGATGGATTGGTATGTTGAAGGAATTGAAGGCTCAATTCCCAAGGATAAATCCTAGCGCTGCTAAAAGTCTGATTGGCGGCTTTTACTTTCTTTCACTAGTTGTCCAACTTGTCAAATAGCCATGCTAAAGCACCATCAACATCAGTAACCTTTTCTCCTGGCGGTATGGCTGGACGATTTACCATAACAACCTTCACACCCAGTTCTCGCGCTGCAATAATCTTAGGCTTTGTTGCATCGCCACCACTATTTTTACTTACTATGGTATCAATCTTGTTATGAATCAGGATTTGTCTTTCATTATTGAGGGTAAAGGGCCCGCGATCGCACAATATCATTCCCGGTGGTACTAAAGCATCATCGGTAGGAGGGTCAATCATCCGCATCAAAAACCATATTTTCTCTAGATGAGCAAAGGCGGCGAGTTCTTGCCTCCCAACTGTCAAAAATACATGCTGTGCCTGGTTTGCTACAGATGCTGCTGCGGCTTCAATGCTGTCAACTTCAATCCAGCGATCGCCACTTCCTTTTTCCCAAGGCGGGCGAATTAACATCAGATGGGGTACTCCGACTTCCGTTGCAGCATCTGCCGCATTGAAGGAAATCTGAGTAGCAAAAGGATGGGTTGCATCAATTAATAAGTCGATTTGCATTGCTCTGAGATAGCTAACCAATCCAGCCACACCACCGAAGCCTCCAACCCGTAAATCGCCCAACGGAACTGATGGTTCACGGGTGCGACCAGCTAGAGACGTGATTGCTTCTAACCCTTGGATAGTCGCCACTTTGGCAGCTAGTTCTGCGGCATCTCCCGTACCACCCAGAATTAAAACTCGCATCATTGAGATAAAGGTGGAATTTTTGCTAATATGCCCTTTTTCAGGGCTTCTGGACGCTCTGACCAAGGGAGTAAACCATTTGCTTTGGCATAGTATTGAGTAGCACATTCTAGTATCGCAGATGCACTGCCATCAACGGCTAAATCACCAAATAGATATGTTAATTTGCCCTTGGCAGCAAAGGCAACTACACAGGAACGATTACAAGCACTCATGCATTCAACCTCTTGAATTGGGAATTGATCTCGCAAGTCCCAATCTTGTGCCAAGTGCTGAAGTTGCTGTAGTAGTTGTTCGCCACCACTTTCACCTAAACGTTTTCCATCTTGCCAAACGCTAGCACAGGTTTTGCAAACAAATAAAGTGTGGTCAGGAACACCAAAGCGATTAGTTGGGGAAATATTTGCAGTAGCAGTCATCTGTACCTCGCAGAAATGGGGAACTGATCAATCTACTTCGGCGGGCATCCTGACTCACTCAATTTGGAATTTGGGATTACTTAGTTTGCTAATCTCAAATCTCAAATTAGTTCACAGTTGCGGGACAGCGCCGGATTTGCACCGAACTTTCCCCGTTACCTCTGGTAGCTGACCCCTACCAGAACCGAATAACCTCAATGATCATACACCAGGGTCGAATGGTACTTCTCTTATTGACACTCCCCGCGATAAATCGACGGGGATTCTTTAATCAAAGATGTTACTTACTCAGACAGGATTGCTCCAACCAGAATAGAGGCATCATCTCCGAAAGCGTTGCTTGCGTCTAGCGCAAAGGTTCCAGTATGCCCTACTGCACGTTTTACCAATCTCACCCGTTTTATCTGGTTAATTTGGTAGGCACAAGCCTTGAATAAATCAGCCCAGCCGTCGCTTTCGCCTTGAGGGCTTTCATCGCCTAAATCTCTCGGTTTTGCCAAAAATATTATTGATACGGCTGGGCTGATTTATTTATTGGATCTCCCGTAGAAGTGCAAATCACGAGTACCTTTGAGTTTTAAGCGACCAATACCTTTTTTGTCAGTAAAGGTTATAGACTTACGATTATCCGCAAGCTTCCATCCTGATGTTTTGTATTCAACAGAACGACAGTCTTTCTGGAATTGAGGATACCCTTTTAAACCCGAAATACCCTTCTTGCAGTGATCATAAAACCGAGAAATAGAAGACCATGCTCGTTCAGCAGAAGCTTGACGAGCCATTGAATTAAGTTCATTGGCAAAAGGGAAATTAGCCGCAAGTACAGCGCAATATTTCTGCAAGTCGTTTTTACCTATACCTTTAACATCCATCCATAGACGAATACAGCTATTACGAATAAACTTTGCAGTCCGAATTGCATCATCTATTGCGACTAGTTGCGCTGAATTCCCATAAGCTTTGAACTCAAAAACAAGCATCTTTTTACCTCCCCTCTTATACTACGATATCTGGTATAAGATATCTGAGGAGTTCAAAAACTTGTGTCTTTATTGATACCCGAATAAATTCAGCCATTCGCTTATATCCCCTCGCCTAAAGGCGAGGGGCTTTACGCTTCACGACTCGTAAGATGGATTTACACCTTTATCTTGCTTTATCAAGAAAATATGTGTTATTATTAATAATCGTGTGGTTAAGGACGTATAGCTCAGTTGGTTAGAGCGCTACGTTGACATCGTAGAGGTCACTGGTTCGAATCCAGTTACGTCCATTGTTGGTGTACATTCACAAATTGAATGTCGTGTGACTTTACCCATAACTTTGCCGCAACGGCAAGCTTATGGGTAAAGTGACAATAATGGCAATCTGAATGCTGGGTCTTTTGAATTGCTCAGTATCCTGCTTGCTTGTCTACGACATTCCGCAAAGGCTGACCGGTTTGGTAGCGTTTGAGATTGTCGAGAAACAGTTGTGCTATGCGCTTTTTCAGCGGTGGTGAAAGGGCTGAACAATGGGGTGTGATAAAGGCGTTCGGTAGTGACCACAAGGGGCTTTCTGGTGGCAGAGGTTCTGTAGCCACTGTATCTAATCCAGCACCCGCAATCCATCCTTCACGTAGTGCGGTGAGTAATGCAACTTCATCAACGATCGCACCACGAGCAATATTGATTAGATAAGCAGACTGACGCATAGAGCGCAATGCAGCTTCATCGATCAAGCCTTTAGTTTCTGGAGTTAACGGTGTAGCAATAACTACATAGTCGGCTGCTGTTAGGAGCGATCGCCACTCATCAGCACCCACAATTTTGTCAAAATTCGGCAAGGGTTCGGGATGGCGGCGACTACCCCAAACTCTAACTCCAAAGGCTTTGGCACGAGATGCGATCGCTTGGCCAATATTCCCAGTACCGAGAATTAATAAAGTCGCGTCTGCCAACTCTTCGAGAAACACTCCTCTTACCCAAGTATGTTCATTCTGCAAAGTTTGCAACTTTCGCAGATTCTTGGCGTGATAAAGCATGAATGCCAATACAAATTCTGAAATTGGAATTGCGTGAACCCCTGCGGCATTGGTGAGGATAATATCCTTTTGTAAAAAAGTTGGTATGAGGATGTGATTCACACCAGCACTTGGTGACTGTTGCCAACGCAGCCTGGGTGCTGCTGTCAGCACTTTGTCAAGGGTAGAGGTTTTCAGATAAAATCCATTGACATAAACTTCTGCATCACTGGCATCACCATCGAGATTACCTTCACTATCCACCTCTACAACATCTATATAAGATGGTAGGTGTGGCTGAATATCAGCAATGAGCTGATCGGGTAAAATTAGTTTCACCATTTACTATTCTTCGATTTCATTTTGAATTTTCAAAGGGACTCGATATTACAAAAGATAAAATAAAGTATGAAGGTAGAGGCAGGTTTATTCAGCTATTAAGTTGGCGATCGCATCTACTAATTCGGCTGGATCTACTGGTTTGGCAAGATGCTTTTGAAATCCGGCTGCAAGTACTTGCTTGGCGTTCATTTCTCCAGCGTAGGCGGTAAGTGCGATCGCTCGAATTTGCCCTCCCTGCTCTGGTGACAGCATTCTCAACTGTCGCATGAACATACAGCCATCCACTTCTGGCATCCCAATGTCGCTTAAAAGTATATCTGGCAAGGATTGGCTTAAAGCGGCTAGTGCTTTTTCTGCTGATGCTACTGCTATCACATTTGCCCCATACTGCTCTAGCAAGAAGGCAATGAATTCTCGCGTATCTGCATCATCATCCACTACTAAAATATTGACACCATTTAAATTTGAGGATGTCTCTGAGTTACTAGTGTTTTGTTTTATCTCTAATTGATTTTGGATCAGTGGGAGTCTCACAGTAAAAGTTGCCCCCTGATCTTCGCCCCCACTTTCTACCTGGACTGTGCCGCCATGCAGTTCGACTAAGTGACGGACGATCGCTAACCCTAATCCCAATCCACCAAACTTTCTGGTGGTGCTGCTGTTCTCTTGACGGAAGTATTCAAACACGTAAGGCAGAAAATTGGGGTCGATGCCTTTGCCAGTGTCGATGACTTGAATTAGTGCTGAGTTGGAATTGGAATTAACACATGATGATAGTCGGATTTCAACCCGTCCCCCCGCAGGTGTAAACTTAACTGCATTTGAGAGCAGGTTCCAGACGACTTGCTGCAATCGGCTAGAGTCACCCAAAACTTGCCCCAAATTTGGTTCCAGGCTGATGTGCATCTCAATTGACTTAGCTTCTGCCGACAACCGGACTGTTTCCATTGCTGCCGAAATCACAGATGTCAAATCAACTGGGTAGATATTCAGGCTAAGTTTACCTTGTAAAATCCGGGAGATATCCAGCAAGTCTTCAATTAGTTGAGCTTGTAATGTAGCATTTCGCTCAATAGTCTTCAGGGCTTGAGGGATTGTCTTTTCATCAAGTTTTTTGGTTTGGAGTAGCTTAGACCATCCTAAAATTGGGTTGAGTGGCGATCGCAATTCATGAGAAAGGACTGCTAGAAACTCGTCTTTAATCCGGTTGGCGTTTTCTGCTGCTTCGCGTGCCGTCTGCTCCGCCTCGTATAAACGGGCACGTTCCATCGCTTGAGCGCACTGCTGTGTTAGTGCCAACATAAAGGCTTGGTCATCCTGATTAAACTCCTGAATCTCGGCAAAAGCTAGAGACATTCCACCTATGGCTCGTCCCTCGATGATCAATGGAATTGAAATCCAAGCGCCGTAGTCAAGCTGGGCGTATTCTTTAGCAAGATGTGAGTAACGAGCAATTCTTGCTGTTGTTGACTCTTGCCAGATGGGCTGCTTGTTTCTCACTGCTTCTGCCAGTGGTACGGATGCATTAATAGAAAATCGACGCCATGAATCTACTGCTTCTTGTTGATAACCAACGGTTCGGATAATTTCCAGATCAGTACCACTTTTAGTCACTAGTGCTACTAAAGCAGAACTAGCTCTCATAGCTGCCATACCTTGCTCTACAATTACTTCAGCAACCTGTGCCGGAGTTAGAGATTCAGAAAGCGCAGCGGTAATGGTTTGCAGACGCGCAGTGCGAGATGCTGCCCGTAAAGTCGCCTGTTGAGATTGCTCTGTTTCTGTATAGAGTCGGGCATTATCAACGGCTACGGCAGCACGACAAGCCAACTCCTCAGCTAACATTAGGCTTTTGGTGTCGTAGCGACGACCTGAAGAAGATACCAAATTCATAGCTCCTAACACCTTTCCTCGAACTATGAGCGGTACACTCATACCAGATGTAGGATTTAGTTCTTGCAAGATTTTTAGGTGAGCGGTGTTCTGGGTTGCCGCTTGCATTTGTTCATCAGAAATAAAATGAATAATTTGTGACTTGCCTGTCCGTATTACCTCAGCAACACCTTCTCTTCGTGTCAAATCAGGCGGATAATTTTGTAACTGTTCTACCAATTCTTGTTTCTCTGGATTGGCGTGGGCTGCTGCAATCCTGCGGACTAATTGATTGTCATAAATAATATCAACTAAGCACCAATCAGCTATTTTAGGCACTGCTAAACGCGTCAAACTGGCTAAGGTTGTCTCGTAGTCCAATGATGCAGCCAAAATTCCACTAGCTTCAGCTAGAAAACGCTGCTCCTCCTCCACCTGCTTGCGCTCAGTAATATCGCGCGAGGATGCCTGCATCTCTACAATTTCTTTAGTTTGGCGATCGCGAATAGCTCGAATAGTTGCTTCCAACCAGATATAATTTCCGTCTTTATGACGAGCACGGTGAGTAATGGTATAAATATCTGGTAAATCGGCATTGACTGGGTAATTACTAGCAATCTCTGCCAAATCGTCTGGGTGAACTAACTCCTGGCTGTGATGACCTACTAGTTCCTCTGGTTGATACCCCAATACTGTGTAGCAAGCTGGTGAAACGTACAGAAGAGTTCCATCTACTGTATGACGTGAAATAATATCAGTTGAATTCTCTGCCAGCAGCCGAAAACACGCCTCACTCTCGCGCAGTTTTGCCTCTGCCTGCTTGCGGACATTAATGTTACGGAAATAAAGCGATAACCCTGTGGCTGAAGGATAGGCGCGAACCGTAAACCATGCATCAAAGGGTGGGTAATAATCTTCAAGCTCAAGCGGTATTCCTAGATCAACTGCCCTTTGATAAAGCTGACCAAAGCTAGTACCAGCCAGTTCTGGGAACTCTGACCACAAATTTTTTCCGAGCAGATCCTCGCAGGAACGCCCCAGAGTTCTACTTCCCTCATGATTGAGGTAAGTAAAGCGCCATTCACTATCAAAGGCAAGAAAGCCGTCAGTGATACTTTCTAAAATCTTGGTAACTTGCTCTTTGGCAGTTTCAGCCTCAACACGAGCCGCTTGCTCTCGCTCAAACAGCTGTTCACGCTCGACTTCTGCTTGCTTGCGCTCCGTGATTTCTTGGCAGATTGCACCCACCCAGGTAATATCACTTGGTAGTTTAATCGGATAGTAATTTACCGACCAGTGCCGCTGCTTTCCAGGCGCGGCGGGTGTCTCTCCGCTGGCCTCTTGGGCAATAGATTCTCCCGTTTCGATCACATGCTGGAAAGCTTCTATCACCGCAGAATCTACCCCAGGTAGCAGTTGGGCGATGGTCTTACCGATATGCACCTCTTGGGGAAAACCATTAATCTCAGCTAAAGCATCATTCAACCGAACGTATCTCAATTTCTCATCCCATAAGCCAATACCTATAGGTGCGTTATTGAAGAGCGTATCAAGCAGAACGTTAGCTTCAACCAAGCGAGTCTGTTCTGTTTTCAGTAGCGCCAGCAATTGTTCACGTTCTGCCTCAGCTTGTTTGCGTAAGCGAAGCTCGTCGTAGACATCGCTGATATCTACGCACATTCCTACCCATTCCTCGATTTCGCCTGTTTCATCGAGTATAGGCACACCGCGTATCTTCATGTAACGGTATTCGCCGTCATGCCGCAGAACACGATATTCGGCAACTGCAACGCTGCGTCCAAAAAAGGCCTGTTGCCAAATAGCAGCTACAGATGTCCGGTCATCTGGGTGCAGTGCGTCAACCCAACCCCATCCTTTGTATTCTTCAGGACTTTGCCCAGTGAACGCCTCCCAAGTTGGAATCTCGTCAACAACGTTGCCCCAAGGCCCCGCGCACCAGACGATGGATGCGCTTGCTTCTGCCAGTGAGCGGTAGCGTGCTTCACTATGACGCAGATTTTCTTCTACTTGCTGCTGTTCACCCAAATATTGCCGCAAATCTGTAACCTCTTGAGCTTTTAGATTATCAAGTGAATTTTCTTCCCCAATCGAGACACCTGAGGTTTCAAAAATCCGACGATATTTTTCCTCACTTTCTTGCAGTAACGACGAACTTCGCTGCTGCTCGATGAACTGACCAATTTGAGTGGCGATCGCACTCATCATCTGGAGTAAATTAGTGTCAGGTTCTGAAATTTCGTCGCTGAAAAATTCGATCACACCTAAGATTTTATTACCCAGCCGAATCGGAAATCCGATGGCGGCGGCAAAAAAATTCTCGTTTTGAGCGGGTTCTGAAATCCAAACAGGTTGACCACTTGCCCAAATTTGACCGGGTAACTCTTCACCCAAAGCAATTGTCTGTTGGTTGAATGGCTCTTTCTCCAAGTCAGATGAATACCAAGTACTCATGCGCTGGAGAACATTAGCTTCATCATCAACACTCCAGATGATCCCAGCTTGCCATCCTAAACTTTCGCACAAGGATTGTAAAATAGCTGGAACTGCATTCACAAGCGTAGTCGCCTCAGAGAGGAGGTTAGCGATCGCATACTGGGCAGTTAAAAGCTGTTGGCTGCGTTTGCGCTCAGTAATATCTGTAATTAAGAATGATACGCCAGTTTCTGAAGGATAGACGCGGTTTTCCAACCAGCGATGCCATTTTGGATAGAAATACTCAAAATTTACTGGAACTTGTTCGGCAACAGCCCGGTACAGTTCAGTGTAGAGTATGCTATTAACTGTGTCAGGAAACTCCCAAATACTCTTGCCTAAGAAGTCTTCTTTATTTATCCCAGCTAGTTCAGCTAGCTTGTCATTAACGTAGGTGTAGCGCCATTCGCGATCCAATATGACAAAAGCATCGCTGATCCTAGCTAAGACTTGTTCAACGTCTTGGGTGATAGTTGCTGTCACTTCAGCAGTCACAGTCTCTGCTCCTCATTTTTGAAAGTATCTGGCTAAAAGCGCTTTACCGGGTTCTCCCATTTGGTATAATAGCTTTTCAATTTCTTTCATAGCCAGTGGCGAAGGTCGTGTCCGTCCGTTTTCCCATCGGTTTATAGTGTGGAACGAAACCCCTAACATCGTTGCCAGTTTTACCTGTGAAAGTTTGAGGCACTGCCGAGTCTCACGAACCAACTGTGCAATCTTTGGCTGTTCGATTGCTGGCATAAGCTAAATATATTTTTATTTTTCTACTAGATATTGGAATATAGCAGATGCTATAACTCTCACTACATCTATCTAGAGTTATAGAGGTTGTAAGTTGGTGATTATGTACTACATCAACTATCATTCAAGCTATTTAAGCTAGTAATAGAGTTGTTTTAATCCAGGGAATGAAAATATGAGGGTTTGGCTTGCCTGCTTTTTTGTGCTATTTGCTTTAGCAGAACTGTTTGACTGGTTGCAAGAATTCAATCTGCCATTACCTATCTATATTTTGGGTGGCGCTTTTTTAGCTGTTGCTTCTAACTACGATAAAATCATTGGCTCTTATTTTGATGATCCGAGTATCGAAGCATCACTAGAACAACCCCAGTTAGATTCACTAACCCCATCTCCTAATCCTATTTCTTTCCCAATTGCCAGTTCTGTTGAAGATGCTCACAAATCTCAAACAGAGAATTAGCCGTATAGCGCGATTGTCTTATTCTGTGGTTGACGCTGGGTCTAAATTTTAAGAGTAAGAGTACGCCAAGGTCTCTAACCAGCAAGTAAATTGCTACATTAATAGGAGCTTCAGGTTAAATAGCTTTTAACCTAGATTCCGAAAATTAACTTCTGCGCCTGCAACATCTACCCAATTCAGGCTACCGCCGCAACGCCGTGATTAGTGGACTATTAGAAAAACTCCGTGTCCCCTTTGTCAAAGTTCAGGATTCCCGTGAAACTTCCAAGAGCAAAAGCTGGTTGCAAATTATTTTGGTTACCAGTGTGGGAGTCACCACCTTTATCTGGGGAGTTCGGGAACTCAAATGGTTGCAGCCTTGGGAGTTAAGAGTTTATGACCAGATGTTGCGATCGCGTCCAGCACAAGCACCCGATCGGCGGATTTTGCTAGTAAAAATCACTGATGAGGATCTCAAACGAGAGAAATGGACTCTATCAGATCGGACAATCAATCAGCTATTAAAGAAAATAGAGTCTTATCAACCGCGAATTGTTGGTTTATATCTTTTCCAACCAGAACACAACAATTTGGCGGCTAATCTGCAAAATCAAGATAACATCATCAGCACCTGCTTGTTCAGCAGCTTGGGTAGAGATGAAATTCCACCGCCGCCGAATGTCCCTATAGATAATGTTGGGTTTAGCGATGTGGTTGCTGACAATGAAAACGACCAAATTCTCCGCCGTAGTTTGTTATTTGCTCACTCTACAGACCAGCAATGTACAACATCATTTGCATTTGGTGCCCTCATTGCAATTAATTATCTGGAAAAACAAGGCATTGAATACCAGTTTACTAAGAAAGGAGATTTTCAGTTAGGTAAAACCCTGTTCTGGCGTTTACAAGCTAATTCCGGTAGCTACCAACATCTAGATGCAGATGGCTATCAAATATTATTAAATTACCGTCACCCCGACAGCCTCGCCGACCAAGTAACCCTCACAGAAGTTCTTAGTGGCCAAGTCAACCCAAATTTAATTAAAGACCGTCTTGTAATTATTGGCACTACTGCGGCTAATTTACCTCCAGGTGGTTTTTATACGCCCTACAGCGCTTTGCCAGATCAACCAGCTAGAATGCCTGCTCTGTTTATTCATGCACAGATAGCCAGTCAACTAATCAGTACAGTGTTGGATGGGCGATCGCTAATTTGGTATTGGCCAGACTGGGTGGAACTTATTTGGGTGTTGGGTTGGTCGCTTTTAGGTAGTGTTTTAGCATGGCGATGGCAAAATCCGTTGCATTTGCTAGCAGTAGTAGGGACAACTCTATTTGGCTTGGTATTAATCTGCGTTGCTTTGTTTTTGCAAGCCGGATGGGTGCCGTTAATCCCTTCTGCGCTTGCTTTGGTGATTAGTAGTATCTGTGTGATTGCTTATACTAGCTACCAAAATCAGCGACAAACTCAGGTGATTATTCTGCAAGTTGAAAAACAACAAGAAGCGATCGCCCAATTAAATGTCCTTTTAGAAGACAAAACAGCAATTCCCGACTCGTCTGTTGATTTTCTTCCCCCAATTGATTCACGAGAAACAAAATCAGGTGATTTGCTTTTGAGTGGACGCTACAAAATATCTCAAACTCTCGGTGCTGGTGGATTTGGTCGCACTTATTTAGCACAGGATACTCAACGACCGGGTAATCCGATTTGTGTAGTGAAAAAGTTAATGCCAGCCCGCCAAGATACACGGTTTTTGCAAGTTGCTCGCAGGTTGTTTAATAGTGAAGCTGAAATTTTACAATCTTTGGGTAGACATCATCAGATTCCCGAACTACTTGCTTATTTTGAAGATGACCAAGAATTTTATTTAATTCAACAATATATTGAGGGACATACCTTAAGTGAAGAATTACCACCTGTGCAAAATGTACAGAACGAATCATTTGTAATTGAGATGCTCAAACAAGTTTTAGAAGTTCTAGAATTTGTTCATCAACATCGAGTGATTCATCGTGATATCAAACCGACTAATATTATTAGATGTGCTCAAGATAATCGGCTGGTCTTGATTGACTTTGGTGCTGTCAAATTGATGCAACCGCCCAGTAGTGAGCAAACAGAATTAGCCACAGTAGCGATCGGGACGCGGGGTTATGCACCTCCAGAACAATTTGCCGGTCATCCCCGCTTGTGCAGTGATATCTATGCTTTAGGAATGATTGCTATTCAAGCCATAACTGGGATATCACCGCAAGAACTCTACCCAGATCCAGAAACGGGTAATGTGATGTGGCGAGAAACGGTGCAAGTGAGTGAAGAGTTAGCAGTAATTTTAGATAAGATGGTTTGCTATCATTTTAGCGATCGCTATCAATCAGCCGCCGCCGTTTTACAAGATTTAAAACGGATGTAGTCCTGGCGATTAGAAATCCCGGAACCATCAAAACCAAGCCCGCCTTAAAGCGATGCCTAGGGCGGTAAACTACGCCACATTAATAAATAATTGATTGAGAACAGCATAAAAAATTCAAGTAGCCAGAATTTGGATTTGTGCGCCGTTCGGATCACCGACCCAGATATAAGCCAAACCTCCTATTTAGAAAGTAACTGGGCATTTAATGCTTTAGTGATGCGATCGCCAGAAGCTTCTAAGTGGGCTAGGGTGTAAATATCAAGGCTTTCACCCAGTTGTTTGAGTCTGACATCAATCGCTTTTTGCAGTTGGCGCAATTCATACCAAGCCAGTGTCCGGCCATCTTCAGGTGTATCAGTAGTACCCAACATCATCTCTAGCAAAATATTCAGATATTCCCGTTGCAATGAACGGCGGATGCTAGAAATTGGCTTTGCTTCTCCTGGAGTTAAAACTTCTGTCCAGATGCCTGTTTGCAGGGTGTCTAACAGTTCCGGGATGGAAAGCGCTTCTCCAGGCTGGGTTTTCAATTCTATATCTTGTAAACGATTCAGGCGATCGCTGTCTAGTAGCGATCGCAGTACCGCACTCTGGAAACTCAGAATGCGATCGTGAATTGGATAATCAAGGCGGTTGTTAGGTACAGAACTACCCCAGTGTTCCCAGCGCGACGGTGCTAGTTGATTGAGCAATTGTGGTGAAAAACTGAAAGCATTCTCAGCAAATACATACTCTTGAAGCTTTGTCAATGCTTGACGTTGTTTTAAAAGTGAAACTGGTACAAATGCCCAAGAAGCATCATCACTAACATGGACACGCCGAAAAGATTGTCCACCAATGTACTTAGAAAGCAAAGTGGCGTTGCGAAAATAATATTTAAGTACTCTATTGAATGAGCCACGCAGGTTACTATAACTTTCTCCTTTCGATAGATAACCCTTATCAAGGTGCTGCCACATAAAACGGGCATTATCCATTTGCCATTGCGAATAAAGTAGCACATCACTACTCATGTCCCAGACATTTGCCAAAGGATTAATGTCCCAGATATCTTCATCAGTTGCATAAGATAATTCTGGTTGAGGCGACACCAGGGCAATCTGCTCTAAAAAACTTTTTTCTGATTCTGGAATGATTCCCTCAAGTGCTACTGATGGGCTTTTTTTATAACCATACTCAATTGCCCATTCGTCGTAGGGGCCAACAACTCCTGGGAAATAATCACCTTGCTGTACTCCCTGTGGAGCTATATTCACGGGTAGATAGTCCATCACCGAACCCACTAAACCTTTAGTGTGAGTGATTTCAGTATTATTTAATTCTTCGGGCGCTAACATGGTGCTGCCGTGAAAATTATGGCGTAAACCGAGAGTGTGCCCGACTTCGTGAGCGATGAGAGAACGCAAGTATTGATGCACATACTCTTTCATCGTTTCACTACTGGGTGTAGTGCTTGGCAAAATTGACAACACCAACGCCCCCATCGCTGCTTGAGATGAAGACTCCATGCTATAGCACAGTTCATTGTCTGCTAAATGTTGTTCAGGAAAAGCTTTAAAACCTTTCGATAACATTGCAGATAAATTAGCTGGACATGAGTTTTTACCCAGTTGGGAAAAGTGTCCATCCATAAGTGCGTGATATTCTTGCTGAATTGAGCGCACCATATTGGCATCCACAATAATATCTGCATCCAATATTTCCCCGGTGAATGGATTAACGCGCACTGGGCCTCTGGCAAAACCTGCATCTAAAGAATTGAACCAGCGAATAGTGTTGTAATGTACATCTGCCGGTTGCCAGTCAGCATCATCTGGCATTTGCTGCACTTCAATAGCATTTTGAAATCCAGCTTTTTCAAATGCTTTGTTCCACATCAAAACACCTTCACGAATCGCATCGCGGTACTCTAGTGGCACAGCATTTTCAATCCAAAACACAATTGGCTTTTTGGGTGGAGATAAAGGAGCCTTAGGATCGGATGGTTCTAGATGCCAACGATTGATGTAACGAACAAATGATTCGTGAGCGTTATTATTAGAAAAATCTTGGAAAGCAGTAATAAAATATCCCACTCTGTCATCTGCAAGTCTGGGAATATAACCAGTGCTTTCTCTAAGCTGAGAAAAACTGTAGTGTACCTTCAGAGTGAGTGCCCTGCTATCGGGTACGGTGATTAAATTTGCTCCTTCTGGTGATGAAAAACCGTAAATAGAATCAATTTCTACATTTTCTGGGAAGCTGTTAACATCTCCCAAATAAGACTTGTGTGCATCCAAGTGGTAATCAGCTTGCAAAGAGTATTTTAATAGGGGAGTTAATCCGGGAAAATCCTGCATTAGCAGTTCATCCAGGTTGATCAGAATATTTTTACTGTGCGGATCAATAGTGTATATTTCGAGCGAATAAAGAACTGAGTCGCTAAATGAACGAGCAAGCGATCGCTGTTCTGGTCTACTTTCTGCACGGAATTTAACATTACGCACAACAAAGTGCAATCTATTCTTTACTCGTTGAAAGTAGAAGAGAAAATCAGAAAGAGGTAATCCACTATAAATTCCCCTTTCCCCAACGCCCGATTCTAATGTCACTATAGCTAGATAGTCTTTATTTAGTTGCTCTGGTTTAATTTCTAAGTAAATTTTGCCCGAATCCTCACTGCAATAAACTGTGAAGAGTCCCTCTAATTTATCTATTCTTTTGGCAACCTCATGCACTCGACAAAAATCTTCTTTTCTACTCTTAGCAAGATTATTGTCAGCACTTGCTAAGTTTTCAACTACCGGGAGTGCATTTAGTTGTTGCACATCAATATTTGAAAGTTGGTTTGCTCCTGCGTAATCACTTGATAGGAGCAAGTTATACAGTAATACTATACAAATTGCTAATTTCCTTATCCAGTATTTCATCCTTTGGCTTTCCACCTAAAGCAGTTCTCGTATTGAGGAAAAATGTGGATTAATTTGTCGTCTGTAAGCCCTTCAAATATCTAGGAATTACGGTATAAATCCACTCAGTTAGACAAAACTTTGCCTCTAGCCTAAAAATTGGCTGACTAATGATTGTTATTAGTAGCTCTTTAGGAATTATGTATATCTTAAGATAGATAATTTATCTAACTATAGATACATGTTTTTTTTATTTGTATCTGTATTAAAAACCAAATGTAGCATTAAAAATGTATTTGGTGCTACATTTGGAAGCCGAAGGAAACTCAAGCATGTTTTATAAACAAAGAGCTAAACTTCCAAAAAAGCTGTTATTGAGCAGGAAAATGCTTTTTTTGGATTAATTGGCTAAATTTATCTTAATCCCAACCGTTTTCTTACATCCTCAATTGGTTCTTCCCAATGGTCTTCAAAGCGGTAGCGCAACATAAAATCAGCTTTGTTGCCTAGTTCTCGCCCTTTCGCTAGGTTGACGAAAATCGCTTTGGTTTGTTGGGGAGCCAAGATGGGATAGAGCAATCTAGCCAACCACAAACCGATTTGCAGTGATTGACTGTAGTTTTGTGTAGCAGCAAAAGCAAGTACACCAATTTCTCCTGCGTAGGTGGTATCAAAATCAAGCAATACATGAAAAATATCGTGGGTGACTAAATATCGCAGAGCAAATAGGTTGCGTTTGGCAATGTCTTCTAGTTCCGGGCTGATGTTTAATGGTTTTAGTTGATTTATCCGCATATGATTGACATATTCTCGCCCAAAAGAGCCTTGGGGATATTGACTTAATTGGTTCAAATCAATTACGGGATAATATCCCGCTACTGGTTGTAGTTTGGAGGCAACTATTGGAGAAACTTTAGCACCAAAGAATTCAGATTTAAAAATGGCAATATCACCCAAATTTCCTGAGCTTTTATAAGCTATAATTGCTTGGAGTTGTTGTAATTTTTGGAGCATAATAATTTTATTTAGGAGCTTTTAAAAAGTCTAAATAAGGGTAGTTTTAGACCTCTATCTAATTTCTAATAACAGTTTGATGTATTCATTCAGCATTCGCTTTCGGATAATTATCTCTCTCGGTTGTTATACAAACTCTCTGTAGAAAGGCAGTATTGCTCGTTGCTTGTACCCATAGATGAATGGTAAATATCCATATAGCTCACAAATCACCTCTTCCCCAAGATTTAAAAATTATTTCTTTTTTATAACTAAAATATGTCTTTTGCTAGAAGGTTAATTATCTTTTTATAGTTAATCTTTATTTGTAGTCAAAAAATAAGCTAATTAGCAATGATAAATTTGATTTCTAGGACGATTGGTAACATCAGTTCTCTACTTAATGGACTTCAGGTAAAACGTTTTTTGGCTGTTGTCCTAGTTGGTTTTCTAGTGCTGACAACGAATGTTACTTATGGGCAGAATGACAAAGGCTTAAAGGAGAGAGTCCGCGAACAGGTAGAGCAAAATGATGCTCAAAGACCGAAAACAATAGGACAGTGGAATAAAGAAGCTCGTGAAACGGAAGGTTCTCCTGGTGAAAGACTTCAGAAGATTGCAGGAGAGTCAGCAGAAGCCTTTAAGGAATTTGGTTCAGGCTACGTAGAGGGCGCTCAGGAAACTGCTAGCGATGTAGGGGACAGTGCGGCACGGGCAGGCCAAGACATCTCTAACAAAGTTCGGCGCTAAATGCGTTACGATATCTCATTGGCAGCAAGTAATAATAACTTTTCGCCAATAAAAGAGTCATAATAGGGACGCTGGTGTGTAACCACCGAACTCTTCTAATACTTGGGTAACGCGCTTACCCTTCCTGATAATAGATTGTAGCGTTTCTCAGTTGCATAAAATATAGGTCTTTAGTAGGGGTGCACAGCTATCTGTGCACCCCTACTATGTGTTGCAAAGACTGCGTAATTTTTAGAAGCGTAAGCGTAGCCCATCGTAGACATTGCCTACACCTTGTTTGATACATTTGCACTGCAAAATCTAGATTAATACTACATAAGAAATAACTTTAAGTAATAACCTAGTCAGTAGGCATAAATAAACTGAGCTATTAAGGCTTGTGATTTTTTATTTGCAAGTAGTAAAAGGCAGTTGATGCAGATACGTCAGCAGCTTTCCGTAGGGGAAGAAAAAATTACAATCAATGCAATATAGCTTTGTTTTTTTATACCCACTCATCCAACTGCCACAAAGTAGATGCGTATCTTTTTTTACCTATGAAACAATAATTTAATAACAGCTAATTAACTGTTGAATAACTGTTTAAAAACATGAAACAATGAGGAGATAGTTAAGACAGTAAATAAAAAAGCAAATAGATAATTAGCAATTATGAAGCAATCTAAGAGCACGCGAAGACGGGGAATTGTCCTAACAATCGCTGGGTTGAAGCGTTTGCAAGCGGCAATTCTGGCTATGGAAAAGGTTCAAAACAATGGCGAACGCTTCACCTTAGAAGATTTAGGCGATCGCATGAGTGTTTCTACCAAGACTCTGAATCGATTATGGTCATTGAATACAGGTGTGGATCAAAAAACCCTGAAATTGTGCTTTAGTGCCTTTAATCTAGAATTACAAAGGGAAGACTATGCAATTCTGAGTGAACCGAGTAATTCTGAAAGCTCTCGAAGTTACTTACTCAGTTTAGATACAGAAGAAAAAAAAATATCACCGCTTTTATCCCTAGATTCATTTGCGACTCAACACCATAACCAACTCGAAAATCTTTGGTCATATCCAGATGGCCCCGTAGCCCTAGATTCCCCCTTCTATGTAGAACGTCCCCCCATTGAGGAACTAGTTTATCGAGAAATAATTCAACCAGGCTGTGTGATTCGGATTCGAGCACCAAGAGAGATGGGAAAAAGTTCTCTTGTACTGAGGCTATTAGCCTTTGCCCAGATGCAAGGTTATCGCCCAGTGAACCTGAATTGCAAGCAAATCGATGCCAACTGTCTGACAGACTTAAACAAGCTTTTGCGTTCTTTTTGCTGGCAAGTTGCAACAGAATTAGGCATTGACCCCAAGCTAGATGAAAATTGGCATGAGGAAATAGGTTGTAAGTTGAGTTGTAGTTTATACTTGCAATCTTATTTGCTCAAGCAGAGTCAAAGTCCAGTAGTTTTAGTCTTAAATGACGTTGACCGCTTTTTTGAATATCCTCAAATTGCTGAGGAGTTCTTTGGTTTGTTGCGTTCTTGGTATGAAGAAGCAAGACAAGATACCAACTTACAGAAACTGAGACTAGTGGTGGTTTATTCTACAGAAGTGTATGTTTCCCTAGATATCAACCGCTCCCCATTTAATATCGGACTCCCAATTCGGCTACCAGAATTTACTGAGCAGCAAGTAGAATATTTAGCGCAGCGGCATGGGCTAGACTGGACTTCTAGTAAGCAGGTTACCCAACTGATGTCCCTTGTGGGGGGACATCCAGCACTAATTAGGATTGCTCTGTATTATCTATGCTGTCAAGGAATCACCTTAGAAGAACTCATACAGGAGGCGATGGCTAACGGCGGTATATATCGTTATCATTTGTGGCGACACTGGGCAATCCTGCAAGAAAATTCCAATTTGGTAAAGGCATATGTTGAAGTTGTGACCGCAAAGCAAAGCATTTCCCTGAATCCTATTTATGCTCATAAACTCGAAAGCTTGGGGTTGATCACTTATGAAAGCGATCGCATCCTACCGCGTTGCGAACTCTACCGTTCTTACTTTCAAAAACAACTATGCGTTCCTGAATTTGAATATGAATCATTGCAAAAACGTGCTTAAGAAAAAACTATCAGGTGCTTTTTTTCTCACTCATCGTAATTCTGGGTAGAGAATTCCTTTGGTCAGATTTATCTGGAGCATGAAGCTCTTTTATGTATTCAATTAGCAACGCCAAGAACTATCTACAGTTTTTCACTAATGGCGGCTGGAAAAAATTTTAAACTGGTTCTTGATTTTTTTTTAACTTGAAATGTAGCTAAACTGTAAGCTAAGGAGCGATACCGCTAATTTTTAAAGGTGTTTTATTTTACTCTAAATAAGACACCCTGATTTTTCACTTGTTGATGTAGATGTCGTCACAGAGATAGCGATCGCTGTTTGCCAACTTAGGAGTATCCTGAAAATATCCTAAGTTCCCAACATCTGCAAGTTATGCAAAGTGGCATAAAGCCCTCCTTGTTGCAGTAGTTGATTGTGACTTCCCTCCTCGATTAGTTCGCCACGCTTCAGAACAAAAATCCGGTCTACATTGCGAATCGTAGACAGGCGATGAGCGATAATAATAGCGGTACGTCTGAGCAAAAGCTGGTTTAATGCCTCTTGAACTAAAGCTTCTGTCCCAACATCTAAACTAGCAGTAGCTTCATCTAGTACCAAAATTTGGGGACTGCGAATGGCAGCCCGTGCAAAGGCTAAAAGTTGCTTTTGACCACTAGAAATATTTGTGCCCCGTTCTCGAAGTTGAGTATCATAACCTTGGGGTAGTTCTTCTATAAACTGGGCAATGTTGGTTTCCTGTGCTGCTTGTTGAATCTGTTCAACGGTATAGCCATCTCCTAAAGAAATATTGCTTTTAACATCCCCTGCAAACAAAAAGCCTTCTTGTAGAATTACTGCCATATAACGCCGCAGTTCTGCCTGTGGTACCTCTCGAATATCTACGCCATCTATGAGAATGCGCCCTTGGGTAGGTTCGTAGAGGCGGCACAAAAGACGGATGATCGAAGTTTTACCCGCACCTGTGGGGCCAACTAATGCCACTTTTTCACCAGGATGAATCGTAAAATCTAAGTCTTTAATTACGTATTCATCGTTTTTGTAAGCAAACCAAACATGATCAAAGCGGATTTCTCCCAGTTCAGGGGGGGAAGTGAGGTCTGGGGATTCTAGATTTGCAACTATCTCGTCTATGTAGCCAAATTTGGCATCAAATATCGAGAAGCGCACGTTGGCGCGATCGCGGATTTCTATTGGTTCATCCAATATGTCGCCTACCCGTTCAATGGCAGTGAAACCAGCTTGAATTACTGTAAATTTTTCGGCAAAATCCCTTAAAGGATCAAATAATCGTTGGGCATACAAGATAAATGCAGATAAAGTCCCAAAAGCCAAAGTTTTTCCTAACAGTAACCAACCACCCATGCACAAAACAGCTGCGATCGCAATCAAACCAATCCATTCTAAGGTTGCTGAAATAAATGAATCATAAAAGATGGTTTGATCCATTTGCTGAGTGTAGCGGCTGTTTGTGGCGCGAAACAATTCGGCATTAAATTTTTCCCTGCGAAATAACTGCACTACGTTAATGCCCAGCACATTTTCTTGTAGCTGTGAGTTTAGGATAGAAAGTTCTTCCCGCCCTTTGTAATTGGCTTTGCGGTACTGTTGCTGAATATAAACTATTAACCAGGTAACTGGTAACAACATCAATAGCAGCAAGCAAGTGAGTTGCCATTCGATGGAAAACATTAAACCCAAAATCACCAGCATGGAAAACAAATTGGACACAATGCCAATTGCCCCGGTAGAAAACACATCGCCTAAAACTTCCACATCGCTGGTGATTCTGGTGATTAATTTACCTACGGGTGTGCGGTCAAAAAAGCGTACTGCGAGAGATGTCACATGCTGGAATAAGTCTTGGCGAATTGCTGCGGTGATTTCTTGCCCTAGCTTCTGTACTATGTAACCTTGGTAGCCCGTCAAAATCAAGCGGATTGCGATCGCAACCAACAATAATCCCTCCAGAATATTTAGCCCTTCGGACAAGGGACGATTCCTGAGAAATTCGTAAGTGTTTGGTTCATTGCGAATCAGAGAGATAACTTGGCCAATCAACAGCGGTTGTACGGCATTAGCTAGGGCAAGCGGTACAAGTAGGCACATTGACAGCGCCAATAGCCGTCTGCTACGACGGGCATAAGGAACTAGACGCAAAAACAACCGCCAGTCATTTTCACGCCGACGGTCTTGCGTATAAGATTTTTTGAGAGATTGATAGATGCTCATAGTAAGAGCATTATATTTTATATTAATGTTTGTAAAAAAATACGCTTGTTTAAAGTAGCATTTATCTTCCTATTCTGATACCATGCCTCAGATAGAAACCGCAAGACTACTACTAAGACTCTATACTCCTCAAGATTTGGATGAACTGCTCCCATTTTGAGCAACCCAGCAGTTATGAGGTATTCACCTAGAGGTTCTATACCTAAAGATCAAGTCAAAGAAGTAACCCACGAAACATTACTTACAATTTTTTATTACACACCGGCAACAGCATGGTTTTGGTGTGTGGGCTGTAGTCAGGTGTAGGGGCACGGCAGTGCCGTGCCCCTACGGGTGTACCTCATTGAAATCAAAGAATTGCCAGCGAAGCCGCAAAGGCAAGCTTGAGGTATGGCTTTGAGGAAGCTATCACTGCACCAGAACATACAGCTTCGCGTCGTGTAATGGAGAAATGCGGCTTGAAATACAAGAAAAATGCTCAGTTTTATAACTTAGATGCAGTGTATTATTCTCTGGCTCGTTCATAATGGCGCTCAGATGATTCAGAATTAAATTTTGTAAATTTAATTCTGAATTGGGGTAATTATGGAAATCGAAACTGCGCGGCTGCAACTAAGGCACTTCTCTCTAAACGACTTTGATTACCTATTTCGCCTCTACAGCGATGTAGAAATCATGAGGTATCTGTTGCCAAGAACAAGAGAACAAACCCAGGCAAGTTTAAGCAAACATATCCAACAGTGGCAAAAACACAACTTTGGGATGTGGGCGGTAATATACAAAGAAACTGGTAAGATGATTGGTCGTTGTGGACTTAGTTTTCTAGAAAATACACCGGAAGTTGAGCTTGGCTATGTGTTTGACAAGTCCTATTGGAACATGGGACTGGGGACTGAAGCCTCACAAGCAACTTTAAAGTTTGGATTTTGGCAAGCAAAGCTAGATCGGATAGTAGCGATCGCACATCCAGAAAACATCGCTTCAGTGCGCGTTATTCAAAAGGTAGGGATGAAGTACGAAAAGAATGCTAGCTATTACGGTCATGATGTCGTATATTTCGCTATCTCACACACAGAATGGCAGGCGGATGATTCCCTTTATATTTTTAAATCTTAAAAGTATCAGTCCCTCTAGCCAGAAATGTTGTTACGTTTGAGTTTGCAGTCATAGGAAAGAGAATTTGCGAACTATATTACTTCCTAGTACTATTTATTCTTGTCCCAATAATTGATTGCTCTTTATCTTTTATGAGAAATTTAGAGCTATTAATTCTAAGAACTTCATAATTTTCTGGCATAAACACAGAACCTAAAGTAGCTATCATATCTGCCAAAGAAATCTTAAAAGCTAGTGGCACCTTTAAATTAAAAAATGATTTTGGCATAGTTCTAACATTTAAATGTAACTTTTTTTGAGTTACGTACCATACACCAGTAAATTTATTACCTGTTAGAAATTCTTTAGGTTTAGAGAAAAGAAGTATTTGAACCCTGTTTTGCTCATAAGTCATATCATCTTTAAATTCAATAGTAATTTTTTCGGAATACGTATCAAAACGCCATTTTCCCAAAAGTAAAATTTCTATTTCTATATCAGAATGTTTACTATTACTCATATTTATCCTAAAACTATTAAATTTTTTTATATTATTAATAAGTATGCAATTAATTCATAGGTAACTTTCGTTAGAGGTTGTTTGAAAAGTGGTTAGCTGTGATTTTCAGTCCCTCTTGATCCCCCCTAGCCCCCCTTAAAAAGGGGGGAACCGGAATCAAAGTCCCCCTTTTTTAAGGGGGATTTAGGGGGATCTAAAACTTTTTGCTACCAACAACAGGACTTTTAAAACATCCTCTTACAATTTTTTACACGAGAAAAAAATAAATGCATCTGCCAAACTAACCAAGACTTTACCCGCCAAGCTCCCATTGAAAGGTGTTCTGTAGATGATTTTGGGGATAAGTCAAAGCTCTCTTGGTCATAGTGTAACCATTTGGCTGGTAGGTGTCCCATCGGTGTCATGGGGGACAATTTAAAAGTTAATTGCTCATAGTCTAACCATTTTCCCTCTTTTCGCCAACCAAGGCGATCGCCAAGTCTCTTTTCTGTTTCATAGTCTACTTTACCACCCATTTCGCTCCAGATAGTTTGCTGAATACTGAAGCCGAAATAACCATAACTATATTGATCCCAAAGTTGATCAATGGTGTGGAGTTCTTGACAAGGAAAATTATCAATATCTTCCTTATAGACTTCATTCCAATAATTCTTTTTCATGACTTTTAGCATTAATTTGGTGGTTTCAATGTCGGCTTCTTTCCACTTATGCTGCGCGAGGAGATGCCGCAATTGGGTATAATTAATATTTTCATTGTTTAAAAGTTCTTTTGTTAATGTAACGCTGTTGTTAGTCAGTCCCATGAATCCTGTGTCTTCAACAGTAGATAGAGTCACTGTAGAGACAAAATTTACTTCTGCTATGCCTAGCACTTCTCTTTGATCAGTGAGTTGCTTGGATATATAGTCAGATATTAAATCAATACCCTTATCTAAAAAGACACCATTTTCGCTCAAATCAAAATTATGGATTTGCCAATCTAATAATTGAGATTGAATAAAAGCATCTTTTAATCTCGCTTTTTTATCGTAACTTGTCACCATAAAATCGAGGAAAGTTTCAGAAATTGCCTCATTCTCTTCAAGGTTAAATAAATTTGACTGATACTTTAAAACATTATCCCCTAAAATTTTAATATCTCCGACAGTTGCGTAAAAATATTCATCTACTTTTACGACTTCATCTATTAAAGATTGAAAGGGACTAAAGTAATCTTGTAAAGAATTTTCAAAATTGATTGCGGTATGGGCAATTTTTGCTATCTCTTGGCGAATCTTATAGGCTTTTCTTTGATATTCGTAAATCTCTTGATATACTTCCACATCTTTAACTATCTGCTGAACAATCTCTTGTTGATTTTTTGTGTCCTCTGCAAGCTTTTTAATTCCTTCGCCAAGCAATCTTATTTTTTCTAACATTAAAAAATAAGCATTGCTCAACAGTAAAACTGATCTAAAGTTTTCTTGCTTCTCCCATCTTAGTTCATCAATTATTTTTAGATTTTTATTATTTTTTAGCTCCAATTTTATTCTTTCATCTTCTAAATTTTTTATTTCTAAATATTTCTGTTTGAATAATTTTTTCAAATTATCTGCAAGGATTAATAAAAAATTATGATAATTATTCTTATAACTTTCTAAAAAATCAATGATATGACTATAATCTTTAATAAATAATTGGATTTCATTAAAAATTTCTCCCTGGCTTATTTCTTCTTTTCGCTTAATTATTCCCCCAAAATGATGATGATATTTAACACCTTCCTTGATTAATCTTTGCCGTTCTCGAATATTTTTCTGAACTGCTTTTACACCCTTATTTTTTAGGACAGGTAATTGATAGGTTTGTTCGTAAATTGAAATAGTTTCGTAAGTAATTAGTTGTTTTTGCTGTTTAGTTAGCATGACCTTGATTTTCAAAACTATGAATAGTTATTAAGCTTTTACCCATTTCAACACTTTCGGGTCTTTTTCATAGCGGTACGTAAAGCCATCTTTAGTAGTAATGGACTTACCAAGGCTAGCCTTGCTCCTGATGGTGCTAATGCTAGAGTCTGTTAATGTCTGCATTTCCTTATGAGAAAGCCCTATGATCGTGTCTATCTGTGTCGATATTTTTGGTTGACTTTGGGATTCACTATTGGGTAAAACATCTATTGTAATTTCACCTTTTTTGGGAGGATTAGTGACAAATTCTTTTGCTTTTTGAAGCCGATAATCCTGAACGGTTACAAGTTGCCAACTTGAATCTTGTGATAGTTCTAAAACCCATTGATGGTAATTAAACAGGCTTTCTCTGTGTCCAACACTAATAAAAGTTGTTTTTGTTGATTGTAACTGTTGATATAACTTTTCTTCATTAATCAAATCCAGAGCACTCGTTGCTTCATCTAATATAGTAAAGCTAGGACGAGTAACTAATAGCCGTGCGAATGCAAGACGTTGTTGTTCTCCCAATGAGAGGATATTTTCCCAAGGAACTTCAGTATCAAAACCATCCACTCGACTGAGCAAATTTTGCAGATTAACTTGTTTCAAAATTTCTTTGAGTTCTGCATCGCTCATTTCACGATTCGTATTAGGATAGAGTAACTGTTCGCGCAAAGTTCCCAAAATTATATAAGGACGTTGGGGCAAAAATAAAACTTCTTCTAAGGAAGGTCGCACCAGACGACCAGTTCCTGCGTTCCACAAACCAGCGATCGCTCTCAACAGAGAACTTTTACCTCGACCACTGGGCCCAACAATCAATAAACCTTCTCCTGGCTGAACAGACAATGACAAATCTTCAACGATCACCTGCTCATAGTTGGGCGTTTGTAAAGTAACATTCTCAAAAGCGAGATGGTTTTCTTCTACTGTTTTAATAGTACTTACTTTCTCTGGTTCTTTGGTAACAAATTCTAACGCATCTGTAAACTCACCCAAACGCTCAACATAACTAGAAAATCGTCCAGAAGTTCCAAATTCATTGATTAATTCTGCCAGAGCATTGGCAAAGAGATTGCAAGCTAAACTGGCTTGGCCAACTTCTCCAAAATCAATTTCATCTCTAATATGTAAAGGGCCGAGTACTATAAATGGAAATATTTGGATAATAGCCTGATATCCTCTGCTAAAAATATCCTTGTTTCTTTCCCAATCAATTTTGCGTTTAGCACTTTTTATGAGATTACTAAATCTTCGCTGAATTATATTTGATTCTTGATTTTCTCCCTGAAAAAAAGCTATCGATTCAGCGTGATTACGAACATGAGTCAGTGCATAACTGTAATCGGCTTTAAATTCAAGTTCTTCTTGACTAATCTTATTCAATTCTTGAGTCAAGTAAACAGCAATCACATTGCCTAGAATCGTATACACAACGAGACAAAGTGCAACAAATCGAGAAATTGACCAGACAATTATTAAAAAAGTCGCCATTTCCAGCACTTTTTCTAGGAAAGTAGCTGAAAAGCTAAGGGCATTTCGGGTAATAGGTTCGATTTCTTGGGCTAGACGTTGATCTGGGTTATCAATATCAGACTTGAAGTTTATTTTATAATAAGCACGATTGCTAAAATATTTTTCTAAAATTTGATTATTTAGCCAATTATACCAATCAAGAGCAATTTGTTTTCTGATAAATTTAGTAAATCCTACTAAGAGCGTTACGCAGATCAGGGCAGCACCATAAACCAATAATGTATCAACAAATTTATTAAAATCTTTATCTTCAATAATGACATCGACCAAATAGCGGCTAACGAAGCTATTAAAGGCAGTTACACCCACGAGCGTGATGATTAATAATATCAAGAGAATGAGCATTCCCCATGCACGAATCACATCTGAAAATGCTCGTCCCCATGCCTCTGTGGGATACCAGTAAGGGCCTGCGATCGCTTTGACATTCTCCCAAAATTGAGTAAAAGCTGAAGTAGTATTTTTTATGGGTTGATTAAGAACAGTTTTAGATTGCATGTTGTAAAAATCAGTTGAGGCTCTTGAGGCTGACTGAATAACTTTGGTATTTTACTATATTGACTACATCTTTTATTTTGCAATGCTTTTAGGTTGTGTACAGTAGTTTGCAAACAAAACCTATATGCTTTAGCTGTGGGATGTAGTGTAGATCGCAGATATTCTTTCCCACTCCACAATAACTGCGAGCTACTACATGACAAAAAAGATTATTTAAAGACTCCATTTTTCCATAACTCCAACACTTCGTTTGCTGTAAAATAGCGTTCTTGCTCAACAGCAAGAGATTTAATCACTGAGCGCATTTTTTCATATAGCTTCCTTGGTTGAGGATTTTGCAGTTGCTTTTCAAATAGATATTGAAAATTACTGACTCCACTCCATTTGCCGAAGAGAACCTCTATGCTGTTGTAAGGCAAAGCAGCATAGCTTTGAGGGTCGCTAAACAAAGAATTGACATGGATACCTGATTCGTGGCGTTGAGCAGTTTGAGAGTAAGGTGAAGCTGGATAAACACCCAATTCCTCCATGTAATCAGTCACAGTAGCGATCGCATCATAGTTAATCCCCTTGACTTCAATTCCGAAGCGGACTCGCAACCCATTTAACACTTGCTCAATGGCAACATTTCCGGCTCGTTCACCAATTCCGCAAAATGTACCCGATACGTAACTAGCCCCGGACATGATGGACTGGAGAGTATTTTCGAGAGCCAAGCCCATGTCATTGTGGTAGTGTACTCCGAAAGCAACCCCTGTTGTCCGTTGGAGCAGGTCGTTAATCCAGATATAGCTCTTTTCTGGAGTCAGGACTCCGACAGTATCGCAGAGCATGAAGTGTTCGATATAAGGGCCAAAAGAACGGATACATTGCACTAAAAAGTCAAAATCGGCTCTTGAGGCATCCTCGGCGGCAAAGTCTACTCTGAGACCAGCAACCGTAGTTGCATAGTGCAAATTTTCGACAATTACATCAATGGCGTTTTGGCGAATTCTCTCGATTATTTTTGCTGGGATATCGTCATCAATGGTTTTTCCTTTAAACTCATTCAACAAACGGATCTGAGGATCTCGTAGAAAGAGTAGGCGATCGGAAAGACCATGAAAAAGAATAATACGCTTAACACCACAGTCTTTTGCATGATCAATATACTGCTTTTGCATTAAGGTAGCGGCAGTAATCAATCTATCAAATCCCTCTGATACTAATGTTTTAGTCAGTTCAGATTCTTGCTCACATACACAGGGCATAACGTTGAATCCAGCAACTCCTGTTTGAGCAATTAGATGGGCAAGTTTTTGTTTAGTTGGGTAAGAGAAGAAAATGCCTGCTTGTTGTTCTCCATCCCGCAGGGTTTCATCGTAAATTTTGATCGGAAGTGTTTCCATTAGACCTCTCGCAAAATTATTTTAGGGTGGGATAAATAAGGAGTCAGAATACTCTACTTTGCTCCCTCTAGCATCAAGACTTGTAATTGTGTGGCTAATAGTTTGACATTGGGTTCATAAAGCATAAGTCCGTGGTTTCCAGGTACAGAAATCACCTTTACAGGCTTTTGAGTATAGGCTTGCCATCCCCAATCGGGTAGGTCGTAATCAGAAATAGCTTGGAGTTCTTGCAAAACAATCTCCTGAACTTCTTGAGCGCGGAATAAAACAATGGGAGCAGAAATTCCATGAGTAGGCTGATAATTTGCGTAATTGAGCGTTAGCACTTTCATCACTTTCATATTAGTTTTGAGTAAAGAAAGGGTGGAGTGCTCCGGTAAAACATTATGTCGGTATAGATAGTTTGCTGCTAAATCCCACCTAGCTCGGTCATTGGGTTGAGTCGCTAAATCGTCGTATTGCAGTCCTAAAGAAACTCCCTTTAAGACTTCAATTCGTCGAATCAATTGCCAAATCCAATCAAGCTCTGATCTATCAGTAAAATACTCTGGCTTAGAAACTAGTCCAGCGTCCAAAATAGCTAGTAAACTCACCGTTTCACCTTGCTGTTCGAGTTGGGAAACTATTTCAAAAGCAACGGCACAACCTGAAGAGTATCCTGCTAATATGTATGGACTTTTAGGTTGCTGTTTACGTAATAGCTCAATCAGTTGACTCGCATGAGTTGCTACTGAATCAGGGAGTGCGCTAGAGCCATCTCGTCCCGGAGTTTCGAGTCCATACACTGGCCGCTTAGTTCCTAAATTGATTGCCAAATCTCGAAAATAGAAGCCGTGTCCGTTTGCGCCAGGAAGAATAAATAGAGGGGTTGCATTTCCTTGAGGTTGAAGTGAAAGTAAATCGGGATTTGACTGTTGAACCTCAGTGTTCCAAAGTTGTTCTGCGAGTTGAGCAATAGTAGGATTTTGAAATAAATTACTTAAAGAAAGTTTTTGTTCGAAGACTTGTTGAATATTATTGAGTAGTTTGATAGCTAATAAAGAATGACCGCCCAAGTCGAAAAAGTTATCATGAATTCCAATGTTTTGATGTTCGAGGACAGTAGACCAAACTTGTGCCAATTGCTGTTCAACTGCGTTGCGTGGGGATTCATATAAGCCCTCAACTACACCATTTGGAGCAGGTAAAGATTTCCGGTCAACTTTGCCATTGGGAGTTAAAGGCAACTCATCCAATACGATTATCTGAGCAGGTATCATATAATCGGGCAGACGGGATTTAAGATGATTTTTAAGTTGGGTAGACAAATCATTGTTGATTCCCGTTACATAAGCAATTAAACTCTGGTTGCTCTCAGTTTTATATAAAATGACAATTGCTTCTTTAACTGATGAGTGTTGCAACAAAATCGATTCAATTTCACCAAGTTCAATTCTAAAGCCCCGTAATTTAATCTGATCGTCAATGCGACCTAAATATTCAAGGTTTCCATCATCTCGCCATCTTGCTAAGTCGCCTGTTTTATAAATTCGCTCAAGTTTACCGAATAACTCAATGTTGATAAATTTTTCGGCGGTTAAATCGGGACGGTTGAGATAGCCTCGTGCTAAACCCACACCAGCGATGCACAATTCTCCAGGTATTCCTGGGGGTAATGGTTGATTTTGAGCATCTAATATATAGATACGGATATTAGGTAATGGTTGACCAATGGGTGGTTTTTTTCCATTAGGATGACAGAGTGCGATGCCTGGGGCAAGCATAGCTAACGCAGCATTAACCGTAGATTCCGTAGGCCCGTAGCAATTAAAGAAACGCACTCCCTTTCCCCACTGAGTAACTAATTCGGCTGAACAAGCCTCGCCACCAACAGTTAGGGATTGCAAATCGGGTAAGGTTGCTGAAGGTAAAATAGATAAGGCCGAGGGAGATAAAAAGCTGTGGGTAATTTTGTGATCAGCTAAAAAGTCAACTAAGATTTGACTGGGTAACAAGGTTTCTTTTTTCGCAAGATACAAGCAAGCACCCGTGACGAAGCTAGTCGCAATTTCAGCAATAGATAGATCAAAACTAAAAGAACCAAACTGAAGTAAACGGCTTTGGGATTGAACTTGAAAAGTTTCAGCCCAAGCCAAACTTAAATTGACAATTGCGCGATGCTCAATCATCACCCCCTTTGGTCGTCCCGTCGAACCAGAGGTATAAATTACATAAACTAAATTATTAGGCGTACTTTGAGGGCTAGGATTTTCTTTTGAAGCTTCGGCAAAAGTTACCTTATTTAAACAAATTATCTGACAGGGTTTTTTGAGGTTAGCTAAGGGTAATTGGTCTAATAGGAAACTTTGCGTCAGTAACACCGATGTCCCAGAATCTTCTAACATGAACCCAATCCGTTCTTTAGGATAATTGGGATCAATCGGCACATAAGCCGCACCTGCTTTCAGGATACTGAGTACACCAATAATCATTTCTAAAGACCGTTCAACACAGATACCAATTAAAGTGTCTGGCTTAATTTGGTGATTTTGAATTAGATAATGAGCTAGTTGGTTCGCTTTTTGATTCAGTTCTCGATAAGTTAACTGTTGAGATTCAAATACTAAAGCAATATTATGAGGATTTTTTTCAACTTGTTGTTCAAATATCTCAACTAGAGTTTTATCGTGGGGATAATCATTTTCCGTTTGATTCCAGCGTTGCAGTTGTAGAAGTTCAGGCGCTGTCATCAAAGGCAGAGTATTGATAGGTTTCCCAGGATTATCAACAATTCCCTTCAGTAAAACTTCAAACTGTTCCGCCATCCTTTGTATAGTGCTCTGATCAAAGAGATCAGTGGCGTATTCCCAAGTTAAATCTAGCTGGTTATCAGATTCTATGACCAGAATTGCTAGGTCAAACTTAGCAAACGGATAGGTTAATGGGAGCCATTCAATCTCTAGTCCTGGCAAACTTAGGTCGGGACTTTCGTTATTTTCCAGTGCTAACATGACCTGAAATAAGGGATTATGGCTCATGCTGCGTTCTGGTTGCAACTGTTCTACCAGATACTCAAAGGGAATGTCTTGATGAGAGTATGCATCTAAACAAGTTTGGCTAGTTTGTTGTAGGAACTTGATAAAACTTTGCTCAGGTTTGATTTGGCTACGTAGTATCAAAGTATTGACAAAAAAGCCGATTAATCCTTCTGTTTGGCTGTGGGTGCGATTAGCAATAGGAGAACCAATACATAAATCTTCTTGGCGACTGTAACGAGAAAGCAGAATACTGAAAGCTGCCAACAAAGTCATAAATAGACTTGCGCCTTGCTGTTGACTTAAAGTTTTAATGGCAAGAGTCAACTCAGACGGTAAGGAATAGCGATCGCGATCGCCTCGGTAGCTTTGTAATGCTGGACGGGGATAATCGGTAGGTAACTCCAATAATGGGGGAGCATCGCTGAGTTGATTTTTCCAGTACTTGATCTGGGTTTCTAAGACTTCTCCTTGTAACCAGTTTCGTTGCCAGTTTGCGTAGTCGCTGTATTGAATGGCTAATGGAGACAGCTTTGGGGTCTTACTTTCAGAAAAGGCGGTATAAACTTGTCGTAACTCACGGACAAAGATTCCCATTGACCAGCCATCACTGATAATGTGGTGCATATTGATGAGCAACACATATTTCTGCCCTTTGAATTGCAGCAATTTTGCTTTAAATAAAGGCCCAGTATTTAAGTCAAAGGGTTCTTGAACATGAGCATCGATAAAATGCTGGATAGTTGGAGACGGAATTTGTTCATTAAGGTTTCGCCAGTCTTGTACAGTTAAAACTTCGATGTCATCTAAATTTTTGATCGCAATTTGAGGTTGTCCCGTCACTGTGGGAAAATACATCCTCAGACTCTCATGCCGATTCAGCAGATAGGCCAAACTAGAATGCAAAGCATCAATATTGAGGTTTCCATCTAGTTGTAAAACCATCGGCATATTGTAACTAGCTGATGGCCCTTGGAGTTGTGCTAACAGCCAGAGGCGTTGTTGAGCAAAGGAAAGGGGCTTTGGGGCATCATCTGGCAAGGTTGGAATTTCTTCTGCAATGACAGATCCGGCTTTGGCAGAATTTAAGAAGGCTAATATCTCTGCTTTGTTGGCTTGAATTTCCTGCTTGAGTTCAGAAGTTAAGGCGTTTTTGGTTGTACGCAGACGTAATTTATCATCTTCAGCCCAAATTCGGCATCCGATATTCTGCAAACGCAGCATTAAAGAAACTACTTGCTCTTTTTGTGTCATAGTTCAATTTTCTTTTCGTTCCCACAGGTAATGCGATTCTCCTTCTCCTGGCGGAGACGCTGCGCGAACGGAGACGCTGCGCGATCGCACGGATTAATTAAAAGCCCCATTTTTCCATAACTCCAACACTTCGTTTGCTGTAAAATAGCGTTCTTCTTCAATAGCAAGAGATTTGATTGCGGAGCGCATTTTCTCATATTGCTCTCTAGATTGGGGATTGTGGAGTTGTTTTTCAAACAGATATTGGAAATTACTAGCTCCACTCCATTTGCCGAAAATAACGTCTATAGTGCTGTGAGCAAAAGCATCATAGCTTTTGGAGTCAGACAACAAAGAATTGATATGAACACCCGTTTCATGCCTTTGAGCACCTTGAGAGTAAGGACGAGCGGGACGAACTCCTAATTGATCAATGTAATCAGTTACTGCTGCGATCGCATCATAATTAATTCCACTGACTTCAATTCCAAAGCGGACTCGCAACCCATTTAACACCTGCTCAATGGCAACATTTCCGGCTCGCTCTCCAATCCCGCAAAAAGTACCCGATATTAAAGTCGCTCCCGCCATCAGGGACTGGAGGGTATTTTCGAGAGCCATACCCATATCATTGTGGTAGTGTACACCCAATGCTACTCCTGTAGTAGATTGGAGCAGGTCATTAAGCCAGACATAGCTCTTTTCTGGAGTGAGAATTCCCACTGTATCACAGAGGACAAAGTGTTCGATATAAGGACTAAAAGAGCGGATACATTGCACTAAAAAGTCAAAATCGGCTCTTGAGGTGTCCTCGCCTGCAAAGTCTACGGTGAGTCCCGCAACCTTTGTGGCATAGTGCAAATTTTCGACAATTGAATCAATAGCATTTTGGCGAATTCTATCGATTACTTTGGCTGGGATGTCATCATCAATGGTTTTTCCTTGAAACTCGCTCATCAAACGGATCTGAGGATCTCTCAAAAAGAGTAGTCGGTCAGAAAGCGCATAGATCATGACGATTCGCTTAATACCGCAGTCTTTTACTTGATCAATGAACTTCTTGTTCATTAAGGTAGCCGAAAAAATCAGACCATCCAATCCTTTTGATATTAATGTTTTAGCTAGTTCAGTTTCTTGCTCACAGATAAAGGGCATAACGTCGATGCCATGAACCCCCGTCTGGGCAATTAAATAGGCAAGTTGATGTTTAGTTGGATAAGAGAAGAAAACGCCCGCTTGTTGTTCTCCATCGCGCAGGGTATCATCGTAAATTTTGATAGGAAGGGTTTCCATTGTTTTATACTCCTTAAAAAAGAAAACATTCAGATTTCGTTTGACAAAAGACTACTGCTGTAATTGGCAATTGATCCTTTTCCAGGTCATACTTGCGTCACAGTTCAATCTCCTCTTCGTCTGAGTTTAAAGGTTGCATATCTGCGGTGGAGGCATTAATCCAAATGCAGGTATCGAGATAATTTGCTAATTCAGTGAGGGTGGGATACTCAAATACCCTACGCAGAGGTAGTTCTACTTTGAATATGTCGCGGATGCGGTAGCACAGTTGAGTGGCTAATAAAGAATGACCCCCCAAGTCGAAGAAGTTATCATGGCGGGCGATTGCTGCATATTTAAGCAGCTTCGCCCACAATTGGGCCAGCAATTTTTCTGTCGAGGTTACAGGTAATTCAATGTCTGTTGATAAAACGGTTGCATTTGGTGCAGGTAAAGCTTTCCGGTCTACTTTTCCATTTGGTGTTAGTGGTAGTTTTTCTAAGACAGTGAAATGGCTAGGAATCATATAATCAGGGAGAGTTTTTCCGAGAAATTCCCGCCATTCGGCGAATATTGTTGGATCAACTTGATTGGTGCGATATTGCAACGGTTGATTTGCGTAATCTTGCCAAGGTTTGAGTCGTAAATTTTCCCCTTGAGTAAATCGTGGCAATGTAACTTGTCCGGGGATATTTCGTTGAAAAACAACATCGTAATTAGCAAACCCTGTGGAACTGTATTGGATAAAAAGGGTATAAGGTAAATCTCCCGCTATTCGGAACACTTCGGGTTCTATCCCCGGTTTGGCTTGGGCAATTGCGGCTTTTAAATCTGAAACAGTACTATCTAATTGGGCAATTTCTTCTAACAGCGCCATTTCTGAGGTTAGACGAGCATTCGGAATATTGTTAATGCGTAACAAATCCGGTTGCTGAGTTGTTAAAATTCTTCCTATTGTTTCCAAATTCAGCTTTTCACCTTGCCAATCTAAGCATTGTGGTTCGGCAACGGGAGTATCTGTCTGATCTAGGTGTAAAACAACGTCATAACGAAAACGACTCATTTCCGTTTGAGCATAACCCCGTTGTAATTGAATTTGCACCTGAGTAATCCGAGGAATTCTTTGTTTTAGGGCGATAAAGAAATCAGGATCAATTAGTAATTCGCCTTCGGTGTCAATGCTTTTTTTAATCTGTTGACGCAAGTCTCTAATTGACAGATCATCGGGGGCGCCATAAAACTCGACTGCGGTGTGAAAAGCTTCTAGTAGTTGAAGATTACGCACATCTCCAATAAAGATCGAACCCTGAGTTGTCACAGCTTTAACAACTCCCTCCAACACTTGTAAAAAGTAATCCAGAGAGGGAAAATACTGGATAACAGAATTGATGATTACCAAGTCATAAGCATTTGTCTCAATAGCATCAAATTGGTTAGCTGCACTGGTTTTTAAAGTAACTTTATCGTTAAGAGACTGCTGTTTGAGATGTTGTTCAATATACTGCAACGCTTCAAGTGAAAAATCTGTACCCAAATAATGCTGACAATGGGGCGCAATTTTAAACAACAACATCCCTGTCCCGCAACCGATTTCCCAGATCCGTTTGGGTTCAAGTTCCAAAATTTGGGCAACCGTTGTATCTCGCCATTCCCGCATCGCTGCTTGGGGAATGGGTTTTCCTGTGTAGCTATCATTCCAACCAGCTAGATTCAGAGTTGGATCATCGATTGGGGTTTGTTGCTGAGAATAGCTATCACTGAAAACTTGTTGCCATAATTCGACTTGTTCAACTTGCAGACTTTTATCTTCAAAGTCTTTATCTGTTGGTGTGGGTACAATATAAGCTAGCAAGCGTTGAGCGATCGCATCTTCTCTTTGTAAAATCACAACTGCTTGCTGAATTTTCGGGTGTTTGGCTAACAAGGCTTCAATTTCACCCAATTCAATCCGAAAGCCGCGCAGTTTTACTTGGTTGTCAATTCGCCCCAGATATTCTAAATTACCGTCAGGCAACCATCTGGCTAAATCTCCGGTTTTGTAGACTCGTTCTCGTTCGCCAAATAAGTCGAGTTCTATAAATTTTTCTGCTGTCAGTTCGGGACGGTTGAGATAGCCACGGGCTAAACCAGCACCCGCAATACAAAGTTCGCCAGGAATACCAGGAGGTAGGGGTTGGTTTTGGTTGTCCAAAATGTAAATACGTGCATTAGCAATTGGCTGTCCGATTAATAAATCGCCAATTAGATCGATTTTCCCAGTTGCTTCGTAGACACAACACCCCACAACCGCTTCTGTTGGCCCATATTCGTTGATCAAACGGGTATTGGGGGCATAAGTCAGCCACGGTCTTATCTGGTTGGTATGTAATGCCTCACCGCCTAAAACAAAGGCATTAACCCGATTTGGCATAGCATCAGCATTGAGTTGCTGATTTAGGATTTCCAGATGGGACGGTGTGATTTTGACAAGGGAGAGATGTTTGTTCTGTTTGACGATGTTTGCTAAAGCTTCAATTTCTTGTTTTTCTCTGACTAATGTGGTGGTACGCCCACAAATTAGAGGTAGGTAAAGAGAGGTAATGGTTGCATCAAAGCTAAGGGAAGACTGCACAGGTGTACCTTGCCCTTGCGCTACTGCATAAAAGTCTTTGGCCCAGTGCAAATAGTTAGTTAAACCACGGTGTAGTAGTTGTACACCTTTGGGTTGCCCAGTGGAGCCTGATGTGTAAATGACATAAGCTAAATCATTGGGTTGACTTTGGCAACTTGGGTTATCTGTAGATTGATTGGCAAAGTTATCTTTATCTAAACATAGTACCTTCGGTAGAGACGCGGTTAATCGCGTCTCTACTAGGGGGTGGGGGAGAGTTTCTTTATTTGCGATCGCTAATTTATCTTTGAGTTGACTATGGGTTAGCAAAACCCTTGCTCCACAGTCTTCGAGCATGAAATGAATGCGTTCTTGTGGGTAATTGGGGTCAATTGGTACATACGCCCCACCTGCTTTGAGGATACCAAACAAGCCAACAACCATTTCTGGCGATCGCTCTACGCAAATCGCTATCAATGGATTATCAGGTAATTGTTGCTCTGCTTTGAGTTCTAATAGAGAATACGCTAGCTGATTAGCTTTTTGGTTCAGTTCTTGATAACTCAGGCTTTGGTCTTCAAACACCACCGCAATGTTATCGGGCGTTTGTGCTGCTTGTTGTTCAAACAGAGTAACTAAAGTCTGATTTTTGGGATAATCGGTATTAGTTTTATTCCAAAGTTGCAGTTGTTGGATTTCTGCTGTTGTCATCAAGGGCAGCTTACTGACCATCTGCTGGGGATTTTCAGTGATTGCTTCCAGCAAGGCTTCAAAGTGTCCCGCCATGCGCCGAATGGTTTCTGCCTCAAATAAATCGGTGGCATATTCCCACATACAGCGTAGTTGACCATCCCTTTCGCAAAGGTCAAGTGTCAAGTCAAACTTGGCAAATGGATAATCTTGATCCAACCATTGAATATCAAGCCCTGGTAAACTAACATTTGTCCCCGCCCCTTCGGTGTTTTGCAACACGATCATCACTTGGAATAAGGGATTATGGCTCAAACTGCGCTCTGGTTGTAACTGTTCTACCAAATATTCAAAGGGAATATCTTGATGAGCATAAGCATCTAAGCAAGTTTGGCGAGTTTCTTGGAGTAACTGGCTAAATGCTTGCTCTGGCTTGATTTTGCTCCGTAATACCAATGTATTGACGAAAAAGCCAATTAACCCTTCTGTGTGGCTGTGGGTGCGGTTAGCGATCGCAGAACCAACACATAAATCCTCTTGACGGCTGTAACGCAATAGCAAAATATTAAAAGCCGTCAACAGGGTCATAAACAAACTAACCCCGTGTTTTTGACTGACGATTTTGAGTTTCTCAGTCAATTCGCCACTCAAACAATATTCCTCGCGCCCACCTTCGTAACTTTGTTGTGCTGGACGGGGATGATCGGTAGGCAAATCTAGCAATCGGGGAGCATCGCCTAGTTGTTGTTTCCAATAATTTTTCTGATTTTCTAAAATCTCTCCTTGTAACCAACTGCGCTGCCAAGCTGCATAATCGCTATACTGAATCGGCAACGGTGGCAAATTTGGAGCATCCCCCGCAGCAAAAGCTGAATAAGCCTGTTCCCATTCCCGCTTAAATACCCCCATTGACCAGCCATCACTAATAATGTGGTGCATATTCAAGAGCAGTACGTTTTTCTGTTCGCCCAGTTGCAGCAATTTCGCTTTGAACAGAGGGCCGGTATTTAAGTCAAAGGGTTCTTGGGCGTGGGTATCTGATAACCGTTGTACAGTTTCTGCTTGAGTTTGGGGATTAAGTGATTGTAAATCTGCGATTGCCAGTACTTCTATATCCTCTAGATTTTGGGCGACTACTTGCGGCTGTCCCTCCAAGGCTGGGAAATAGGTGCGTAAAATGGGATGGCGATCGAGGAGATAATCAAAGCTTGCACGTAACGCTTCTATATTCAACTTGCCTTCAAGTTGCAGAGCCGTTGACATATTGTAGGTAGCCGAGGTTCCAGTGCCTTCAAGTTGGGCTAAAAACCAGAGCCTCGATTGAGCAAAGGACAGAGTTTTAGGAGCATTTTCAGGTTGTGGTGTGATGGGAGGTAAAGCAATTACTGAAGATGCTTTGTCAATTTCTATTGCCAACTCAGATAAAATGCTTTGCTCAAATACCTTGCGGACAGGCAATTCCACTCCAAAACTGTCACGAATGCGGGTAACTAATTGGGTTGCTAACAGAGAATGTCCACCCAATTCAAAGAAGTTATCTTGGCGGCTAACGGACTTAGCTTTCAGGAGACTTTGCCATAAAGTCGCCAGCAGTTTTTCCGTTGGCGTGACTGGTATTTCAAAGTTAGTCGAAGTGACTGTATCTGGTGCTGGTAGCGCTCTGCGATCTAGCTTACCGTTAGGTGTAAGGGGCAACTGATCCAACACCATAATCTGGCTAGGAACCATATAATTCGGCAGGCGAATTTTCAGATAATCCTTGAGTTGACTGCCTAAATTGCTGGATTTTTCTGCCGCCGTAATATAACCAACTAACCTGGGATTATGATCAGTTTCGTATAAAATAACAACCGCTTCTTTAACTGAAGGGTGTTGCAATAATAGCGATTCAATTTCACCAAGCTCTATTCTGAAGCCCCGTAGTTTAATCTGATCGTCAATGCGACCGAGATACTCAAGGTTGCCATTATCTTCCCATCTTGCCAAGTCGCCAGTTTTATAAATTCGCTCAATTTTGCCAAATAATTCAACTTCAATGAATTTTTTGGCGGTTAAATCGGGACGGTTGAGATAGCCTCGTGCTAAACCAACGCCAGCAATGCATAATTCTCCAGGTATTCCTGGGGGTAATGGTTGATTGTGAGTATCCAAAATGTAGATGCGGACATTGGATAACGGTTTACCAATGGGTGGTTTTTTGCCATTAGGTTGACAAATGGCTATACTCGCACTAACTGTAGATTCCGTAGGGCCATAGCCATTGAATAAACGTCGCCCAGTTGCCCATTGTGCCACTAATTCTGCTGGGCAAGCTTCACCACCAACGCCTATAGTTTGCAAATCGGGTAAGGTCGCTTGAGGTAATACCGATAAAGCCGAAGGCGGTACAATAATGTGAGAAATTTTGCGATCGCCTAAAAAATCAACCAAGCCCTGACCGGGTAACAAAGTGTCTTTTTTAGCAAGATATAAACAAGCACCCGTGGCTAGAGTGGGAGCAATTTCAGCAACAGAAATATCAAAACTAAAAGAAGCAAACTGAAGAAAACGGCTTTGGGGTTGAACTTGCAAAGTGTTAGCTACAGAAGAAGCCAGATTAGTCAACCCTCGATGCTCAATCATCACCCCCTTGGGTCGTCCCGTCGAACCAGAAGTATAAATTACATACGCTAAATTATCAGGTGTACTTTTTGGACTGAGATTATCTATTAACGTCTCAGAAAAATCTGTCTGATCTAAACAAATTATCTGACAGGGATTTTCTAGTTGAGTTAGAGCTAATTTTTCTGTCAGGAAACTTTGGGTTAACAACACCGAAGTTCCACTATCTTGTAACATCCACTGAATCCGATCTTCTGGATAACTAGGGTCAATCGGCAGGTATGCACCACCTGCTTTGAGGATACCGAGTACACCAATAATCATTTCTAAAGACCGTTCAACGCAGATACCAATTAAGGTATCTGGCTGAATTTGGTGATTTTGAATTAGATAATGAGCGAGTTGGTTGGCTTTATGATTGAGTTGTTGGTAAGTTAAGCTTTGAGATTCAAAAACCAAGGCGAGATTATCAGGAGTTTTGGCGACTTGAGCTTCAAACAAGTCAACCAAAGTTTTATCGTCCGGGTAATCAGTTTGAGTTTGATTCCAGTTTTGCAGTTGCTGACGTTCAGCTTCTGTAATCAACGGTAGAGTATCGATGGGTTGTTGAGGATTATCGACAATTCGCTGAAGTAAAACTGCAAAATGTCCCGTCATCCGTTGAATAGTTTTAGCTGCAAACAAATCGGTTGCATATTCCCACTCTCCTATTAAACCTTGAGGAGTTTCGCGGAAAATCAGCGACAAATCAAGCAGAGTCGTTGTGTTTTCCCACTTGAAGGGGGTCAGAGTTAATCCATTGGTTTCTAGTTGCTGTTGGGTTTCATTTTGCAAGCTAAAAGCCACTTGAAATAGGGGATGATGAGAGAGCGATCGCTCTAAACCTAATTCATCGACTAGTTTCTCAAAGGGTAAATCTTGATGGTCATAAGCATCTAGAGTTGCTTGCTTCACCCGTTGCAGTAATTCTAAGAAAGTTGGATTTCCTTGCAGATTGGTACGTAAAGCTAGGGTGTTGACAAAAAATCCAATTAATGATTCTGTCTCTCGACGATTGCGATTAGCGATCGCAGAACCAACAACAATATCTTCCTGTCCACTGTAGCGCGACAGTAACAGCGTAAATACTGTCAGTAAAGTCATAAAGAGAGTGGTTCCTGATTCCTGGCTTAAACGCTTCAACTTCTGCGTTAAATCCTGATTCAGTTCTAAAAACTCACTACGCCCTCTGAAACTTTGAACTGATGGGCGGGGTCTATCTGTGGGCAATTCTAACAGGGGTGGAACTGCGGCTAATTGTTTTTGCCAGTAATTAAGTTGGGTTTCGAGTACCTCTCCCTGTAGCCATTGTCTTTGCCAGTGAGCGAAATCGGCATATTGCAGAGATAATTCGGGTAATGGAGACGTTTCTTTGGCGCAAAGTGCGCTATAAATGCTGAACAATTCACGCCTGAATATCTGCATTGACCAGCCATCACAAACAATATGATGGATGACGAGCAACAACAGATGAGATTGGTCAGTCAGTTGCAACAACTTTACCCGCAGTAAAGGAGGGTTTGATAAGTCAAATGGCTGTTGTAACTCTTCTGTCGCTAACTGCTGCGCTTTGCTTAACTGGTTCTCTTCCGTCAATTGTCGCCAATCTAGCACTTGCATCGTCAGTTGGGGATGAGCGTGAATCACCTGTATTGGTTCGCCATCGACAACTGCAAAACTAGTGCGTAAGACTTCATGACGTTGAACAACTTCTCTAAGAGCTTGTTCTAAAGCAGCTATATTCAGAAATCCACTAAGTTGCCAGAAAAAAGGGACATTATAGGCACAATTTTCGCCTTCTAGTTGGTCGAGAAACCACAGTCGAGCTTGTGCAAAAGAGAGAGGAAGAGATTGTTGTCTCGATGTGGGTGTTAGAAGTGGAGTTTTCCTATCATTATCCTGTCCAAATAGTTGCTGTTGCTTTTTTAGTTTTTGTAGGACTAATTCTCGTTTTTCTGGTGAAAGATTTTCAAGACGTTTTAGTAGATCGCTCATAATTTTATTCCTGACAATTATGTTGAAAATCACCTGACGATAATAATGAAATAGCGGTATATGAGTTCTTGAAACTACTGCGTTTGTTTGTAAACCTGTTGTATGACCTCGGCTAAACGTTCCATAGCAGTTTCGATTTGTTCATCGCTTGCTGTCAGGCTAATACGAATACATTGATGTTTGTGTGACCAATTTTCCTGTAACCCTGGAAAGAAAAACCTTCCAGCCACAACAATTACACCCACTTGCTTGAGTTTTTGGTATAAATCTAAGTCACTGATAGGTAAGTTATTGAACCACAACCAAGCAAACATTGCCCCCTCGCCCCAATGCAGAAACCAAGGTAAATCTTTGGGTATCTCTTGGTCAAGTTTGGCTTCGAGAAGTGAAATTTTATTTTTGTAAAAAGGTCTTATAACTTCTTTCGATATATATTCAATAGCACCAGAATTAATAGCACGAGCAGCGATCGCTTGCCCATAATGAGGAGGTTGGAGACATAGATTCGTCTGAAAAGATTGGAGAACTTGAATAATTTTAGAGTCCCCAATCGCAATGCCAATTCGCTCCCCTGGCAAACCCACTTTTGATAAACTCATGCAATGTACAATATTTTCACCAAACATGAGTGTCATATCCCTAAAATTTATTGCTGGAAAGGGGGGGCCATAGGCAGAATCTATGAACACGGGGATATTGTAGGGTTTAGCAAGAGCCGCAATTTTTTTGATTTCATCGTTAGATAAGATATTGCCTGTAGGATTACAGGGGCGAGAGAAGAGGATACAGCCCGTATTTGCTGTAATTGCTAGGTTGCTGAAATCAGGGTGATACTTGAACCTGTGAGCTTTGGTATCAATATCTAAAGCTGGTTTATACGAGATTAACGCCTCTGGTGCTAAACAGATTCCGTCGTAACCTGTGTATTCAGGACTCATTGGTAAAACAATTTGCTTTAAATCTCCGTTGCTTGTGTAGCCGCCAAAAGCATTAACAGCATAGAAATAAAGCATTTGACTACCAGGAGTAATCAAGATATTGCTTTCATTTAAAGAAAGTCCGTAGCGACGATTAAAATCGTTGGCGATCGCTTGAATTAATAGAATGTATCCCTGACTTGAACCATAACGACAAACTACTTCACCATACTCAGAACTAGCTAAAAGTTCTGCGGTACAGTCACGCCACATCTGCTCAACTTTTGGCAATAACACTGGATTTCCAGCACTTAAATTAATAAAATCTTGCTTTTGCTTGGTTTGTAGTGTTTCGATAATGTCTTTTGCGATGGCCTTAACACCTGTAAGACTCGACATTTGAACACCGATTTTAGATAAGTTGGGTATCATAAAGGTTATTGCATGACTTTTAATCATCAAAATAGTAATTGATGCGTTACCTCTTGTTCTGATAAATGCTCTACCTCTTGCAAAATACTTGCTAAATCATCATTCTCTGCTTGCTCAATTTGTTGATCGCTCACTTTTTCGGCGAGTTCAGCAATGGTGGGATTTTCAAATAAATAACGCAAAGCAAAATCTAGAGAAAAGACCTCTCTCAAGCGAGAAATAATTTGTGTAGCTAGTAAAGAATGTCCCCCTAACTCAAAAAAGTTATCGTGAATTCCCACCTGTTTGACTTTGAGAACTTCAACCCAAATCGTGGCTAATTCTTGTTCCGTAGATGTGCGAGGAGCAACAAAATCAACCTCTAGATTTCTTTGAGAAGTATCTGGGGCAGGCAAAGCACGGCGATTGATTTTACCATTGGGTGTTAAGGGAAATACTTCTAGAAATACGAAAGCCGTGGGAATCAGATAATCAGGCAGCTTTTTCTTGAGGAAGTTTCGCAGGGTGCTAGGCGTTGGCTGATTATTTTTGGTAATAAGATATGCCACTAAATACTTGTTCCCAGGTTCATCTTCCCGCACAATGGCAACGACTTGATTTATGTCAGAATGTTGAATTAAAATCGCTTCAATTTCTGCTAATTCAATGCGAAAACCGCGAATTTTTACTTGTGTATCAATTCGACCGATAAATTCCAGGTTTCCATCAGGAAGACGGCGGGCTAAATCTCCGGTTTTGTAAAGTCTATCTCCCTCAAAAAAAGGATTAAGAATAAATTTTTCACGGTTTAATGTTGGTTGATTTAAGTAACCTCCAGCAACACTCGCCCCACCCACATAAAGTTCCCCAGGAATGCCAATCGGAACTCTATGTAAATCTTTATCTAGTAGGTAAACTTTTCTGTCGCCGATGGGTTTCCCAATGGGAATTGAATGCACATTTTCAGCAAGTTGTTTGGGAATCGGGTAACAGCAGGTAAAAACTGTACATTCCGAAGGGCCATAGCCATTAATTATTTGCGTTTCCGGTAATAGTTTTAAGGCACGACGAACATGATCTACAGAAAGAGATTCTCCCCCAATGAGCAGTTGTTTAACTCCTGACAAACCTTGTGGTATTGTATCAATCATGAGATTGAAGAAGGCAGAAGTTAGCCAGAGGATATTAACTTTTTGTTCTTGGATGATGCGGCTTAAGCCTTCTGGTGTAGGAATTTTGTCTGGGTACAGCACACAACACCCCCCGTAAAGCAAGGGCGGCAAGAGTTCTAGGGTTGAGGCATCCCAGGAAATCGATGAATGTTGTAGCCAAATTTGTTCTGCATCAAGGTGAATATAATCAACCCCAAACATAAATCCAATGAAGCTACAATGGGGAACTTTTGTTCCTTTTGGTGTTCCTGTTGAACCAGAGGTATAAATGATATAAGCTAAGTTTTCTGGATTAACTTCGCTATGTAAATTGTCTTCTTTGTATTGGGCAATGATTTTCCAATCTGAGTCAAGATTAACCACAGTTTGATTATTGATTGGGAGCCTATCTTGCAAATGAGTTTGCGTTAGTAAGATGGGTGTCTGTACATCTTCCATCATGAACGCCAGTCTTTCTGAAGGGTAAGCTGGATCTAGAGGGATGTATGCTCCACCCGCTTTGAGGATAGCCAGTATTCCTACCACCATTTCTAGCGATCGCTCTACACAAATTCCCACCCGGACTTTGGGTTTAACTCCCAGTGATTGTAAATAATGGGCTAATTGATTAGCACGATTATTTAGTTCTCGATAAGTTAAATTTTGTTGCTTATATACAATTGCTACTGCATCAGGAGTTTTTTCTACCTGCTGTTCAAATAAAATATGAATACATTTGTAATTAATAGAATCTATTTTTTGCTGATTTTCTAGCAGAATCAATTGATATTCTTCATCTGCGCTGAGTAAAGATAATTGGGAAATATTCCGTTGTAAATCAACTGACATTCCTGTTAGCAATGTTTGGAAATGTCCAATCATGCGGGCAATTGTCTGTTCCTCGAAGCGGCTAGTATCATAAACAATTCTGCCAGACAATTGTAAAGCAGGATTAATAACTACAGTCAAAGGATAATTTGTGCGTTCAAAACAACTAATATGACTAATTTCTAAAGTTTTTTTGGTTTCCTGTTTAGCAGAATCTAGCGGATAATTTTCAAATACTAAAATACTTTCAAATAATGGCATTCCTGGAGGAATATCACTGAGTTTTTGAATTTCTGCTAGGGAACAATAAGCATACTGTTGCTGTTCTAATGCTTGGGTTTGTAATTGCTTGAGCCAGGGTAATAATTCTGTCTTATTTGTAACTTTCACCCTGATCGGAAGAGTATTGATAAATAGCCCTACCATCGAGTCTACTTGCTCAAGGGTTGGTGGACGACCGGATACAGTCGCACCAAAGACCACATCGCTTTCCCCACTGTAGCGTGACATTAGTAACGCCCATGCTCCCTGCACCAAATTATTCAAAGTTAAATGGTACTGTCGCGCTGCATATTGCAATTTTTCAGTTACCGTTTGAGATAATTGAAAACGTTGTTCATTATATGTTTCCAGTCCCCTGTTCCCTCCCAAAAAAGTAGGAGTTTCAAAACCCTGGAGAGTTGTTTGCCAAAAGTTCTTTGCTTGATCGATATCCTGTTGCTGTAACCACTCAATATATTCTCGATAGGGGCGAACAGACTGGAGGCGTAAATGTTCGCCTCGCTGATGTGCTTCATAAAAAGCTAAAACTTCTTTGAGGATAATCTGCATCGACCAGCCATCAAAGAGGATATGATGATGGCTCCAGATAAATTGGTAGGTTTCCTCCCCTAACTGGATGATAGTGAAGCGCATCAGGGGAGCAACATCCAGTTCAAATCCTTTTTGGCGATCGCATTTCAAAAAATCCTCTAGATGCTGTTGTTGTTCATCGGGCGTGAAATTCCGCCAGTCCAGTTTTTCCCACGGAAGATCCACTTGCTTACTCACCATTTGCAAGGGCTTTTCTATCTCTTCCCAATAAAAGGAACTGCGTAAAATTGGGTGTCGTGCAACAACCTGTTCCCAAGCTTGCTGGAAGGCAATAAAATTTAATTCTCCAGAGAGGATGCAAAGCAACTGCTCAAAATAAACTTCCGATTCTGGCGCATAAAGGGTATGAAACAGCATCCCCTGTTGCATGGGCGAAAGTTCATAAAGATCATCGATATTGTTCATGAAACTACCTCTGAGTTGGAACTGGGGAGAATAAAAAATGATTCTTGACAAATGACCAATGACTAATTATTTTTGTTAATTTTGGCTAGGAATGTGTCAAGCTGTTTTTGGCTGAGTCTGGCTGCTGAAAAATCTGAAGGTGTATGACCGATCGCATCAGGAGATTGACAGTGGACAATAAGCGATCGCAACGCCTCCATAAACCCAAAAGCCAAATGCTCAATGGTGTCTCGTTTATGAACTTTCTCGCTGTAAGCCCAAGTCATTTCCAGCCTTCCTGCACGAATAAATCCGCTTATTCCTAATAGGTGACTGCGCTTATTAAGTAAACTCTGTTCAGCTTTGAATTCTTCAGCCAAACCCAATACACCAGACGCTTTAAGCACCTGATCGAATTGACCAAGGTAGTTAAAACTTACCTGTGCTTGGGGTAGGGCTTGTAGTTTCGTGCGTATTGTTTCATCCTGCTGCAAATATCGCAACACACCATAGCCGATGCCTCGGTTGGGAATGCGCCGCAGTTGTTCTTTAACTGACTTTAAAACCTCTCCTGGATGGTCAACTTCTTCTAGCTTTAAGTGAACGGGGAATAAGGTGGTAAACCAGCCTACAGTCCGCGACAAATCTACATCCTCAAACAAGTCTTCTCGTCCATGTCCCTCTAAATCAACAAGCAGAGAACGTTCTCCCGTCCATTGGGCAAAGCTTTGCGCTAGGGCAGTCAACAGCACATCATTAATTTGAGTGTTGTAGGCAGAGGGTACATCCTGCAAGAGGGCGCGGGTCTGTTCTTCAGTTAAAGAAAGGGACACAGAAGCAGTTGAGGCGATGGTGTTGTCCTCTTTACCTGAAGGCTTGTACTGAGCGGAGTCGAAGTGATAATCTACTGGCAAGGCGGTAACTTTCAAACTAGACTCACCCAGCCAGTAATTCAACTCATCTGATATCGCCTCTGATTTTGCATATTCTGTCAGGCGATCGCTCCAATATTGCCAGGAAGTTGTCTTCGGTGGTAGTTTAATAGCTTTACCACAGCTGATTTGCTGGTAAGCCGTAGCCAAGTCTTCGAGCAAAATCCGCCACGAAATGCCATCTACTGCTAAGTGATGGATGATGAATAGTAACCGACCAGGTTGATTGTTGCCCAACCTAAACAGCACCACTCGTGCGATCGCTCCAGTAGATAGATTCAAACTAGCTTGAAGTTGAGCGTTCTCCGCTTTCATTGCTGTTTGTTGTTCTTCTGCCGACAAGTGCGACAAATTGATGACGCTAAATAATTCGTAATGGGCTACGCCCCGCTTCTCTACGAGACGCTGCGCGAACGCTAACGTAATTCGTAATTCGTCATTAAACTGCTGCCAGTTTTCGCCTTCCTGCACAAACCGCAGACGCAAAGCATCGTGATGCACTAACAATTGTTCCACGACTTGCTGCAATAGCTCTGGTTGCAAGTCTGGCGGTACTTCTAGCAGGACTGACTGGTTAAAGTAATCAGGTTCGGGCAAATTCTGCTCGAAAAACCACCGTTGGATGGGTGTTAACGCCACCTTGCCAGTTACTAACCCTTGTTCGGCTTTGACAGAGCGAGTAATTCCTGCCACGGCAGCTAATTCAGCAATTGTTTGGTACTTAAATAGTTGTTTAGGGGCAATTTGGATACCTGCTTGATTGGCACGAGAAATTACCTGAATACTGAGGATAGAGTCACCACCCAGTTCAAAGAAGTTATCGTGGATGCCGACTTGTTTTAGTCTTAAGATTTCTGACCAGATCGCCGCTAATTTCTCTTCTATAGAGGTTTGGGGCGCAACAAAGTTATCTTCTACCCTCCGTGAAAATTCGACTGTTGGGAGGGCGCGGTAATCTACCTTCTGGTTCGGAGTTATTGGTAAAGCTTTCAGCAGCGCGATCGCTGAAGGCACCATATAATTAGGCAGCTTTTGCTTTAGGAACTGGCGCAATTCATCGGTGGTTGGTTGCGGCTGGTGCGCAACAACATAAGCCACAAGTCGCTTTTGTCCGGGAATGTCTTCACGAGCAATGACCACAGCTTGAAAGACCCGTGGGTGTTGTCTCAGCACTGTTTCGATTTCTCCCAACTCGATGCGGAAGCCGCGAATTTTCACCTGATCGTCAATTCGACCGAGATATTCTAGGTTGCCATCGGCGCGAAATCTTGCTAAATCACCCGTTTTGTAGAGGCGATCGCAGGTTGCATTCTCAATAAATTTCTCAGCCGTGAGTTTAGGACGTTGCCAATATCCTCTCGCTAATCCTGCCCCACCAATGTGCAGTTCTCCAGGAACTCCTATAGGTACAGCTTGCAGATATTTATCTAAAACATAAACCTGAGTATTGCTGATGGGTCGTCCAATGCTGACAGAGGAGGCTGTTGGGGTTAAGCGTTTTAAGGTAGTGACAACCGTTGCTTCCGTTGGCCCGTAACTATTAAGTAATTGGGGTGGATGGGAGAGGTGAGCAATACTACTGTGCCAGCGCTTTCCTCTTTCGAGTTGAGCTTCTTCTCCGCCAATAATCACCATTCTGAGACTTTCGGTAATTCGGGTATCTTCAGGGTTAAGTTCTGCTACTAACTGGTGCCAGTACGCTGTGGGAAGATCCAAAACAGTTAACTGCCATTCTCGGCAACACCGCCAAAATTCATCGCTGGAGTGTAACATCTCTTCGGTGCGTAGCACTAAGGTTGCACCTACGGAAAGACAAGGGAAGATTTCTTCAATAGATGTATCAAAACAGATTGACGCAAATTGCAGAATATTATCGCTTGCATTAATTCCATATTCATGAATCGCGTTGATAACAAAATTCATTAGCGATCGCTGTTCAATCATCACCCCCTTGGGTTTACCCGTAGAACCAGAGGTATAAATAATGTAGGCGAGGTTATGAAGTTGAACGTGAGTAATCGGATTGGCTGTACTGTGTTGAGCAATTATTTCCCAGTCTGTATCTAAACAGATCGTTTTTCCGGCATAATCTGGTAGTTTGTCATGGAATCTTTCTTGAGTCAGCAGAATGCTTAGTTGGGTATCTTCGAGAATATCAGCCAGTCGCTCTTGAGGATAAGCTGGATCGAGAGGAACATAAGCACCCCCAGCTTTGAGAATTCCGAGTAAGCCAACAATCATCTCCAAGGAACGCTCAACGCAGATACCGACTAAGGTTTCTGGTTTGACTCCCAAACTTTGCAGATAGTGGGCTAATTGATTGGCGCGATCGCTCAATTCACGGTAGGTTAGCTGTCGACCTTCTTGCTGAATAGCTACAGCATCGGGCGTTGACTCCACCTGAGCCGCAAATAAATCATGAATACACTCTTTAGCGGGATACTCCCTGTGAGTCTGATTCCACTCCACCAGTAATTGCTGCTGAGTCTGCGTTAGCAGTGGTAATTCGGAAACTCGCTGTTCTGGGTTGACAACAATCCCTTCTAGTAAAGTTTGATACCCCTCTAGCATTTGTTGGATTGTGGCAGCATCAAATAGGTCGCTGTTGTATTCTAAGACTAGCGTGATTCCCTTAGCTCCCGTTTTAGAACCGTTCTGCACACGTTGCTCAGAACGTGGGATAACCAGTAAATCCAGATCAAACTTTGCTGATTTATTGCTGATAGGTTCATGCAAGCTGATGTCCAAACCAGGGAGATTCAAGTCTGGCATGGGGGAATCATGGAAGCTGAACATTACTTGAAATAGAGGATTGTGGCTCAGGTTCCGTATCGGCTTGAGAACCTCCACCACCTTATCGAAGGGTAAATCTTCATTGGTGTATGCTTCCAGAGTCACTTGACGCACTCGGCCGAGTAATTCCTTAAATGTGGGATTGCCAGACAAATCAGTGCGTAATACCAAGTTATTGACAATCATGCCAATCAGCTTTTCTACTTCATGCATCCGCCGATTGGCGACAGCAGTCCCGACGCTAAGATCGTCCTGCCCAGTATATCGGTGCAACATGACCAGGAAAGCTCCCAGCATCGTCATAAATAAGGTGACACCCTCTTGACGACTCAGAACTCGCAGAGATTCGCACAAGTTAATAGGAAGTTCCACCCTGATTTGATCGCCATTGTAAGTTTGTTCTGTCGGTCGCAGGCGATCATAGGGTAATTCCAACAAGGGTGGACTACCGGATAACTTCTGCTGCCAATAGGCCAATTGAGCTTTGGCTTCCTGGCTTTTGACCCACTCTCGCTGCCAATGGGCAAAATCCACGAACTGGAGGAGTGGTTGAGGAAGCGGGGAAGGATTACCCGAACAGAAAGCTTGATAAAGTTCTATCAACTCACCCAGGAATACGTTGAATGACCAACCATCATGAGCTATATGATGCTCACTGTGGATTAACAGATGTTCTTGGTCGCTCAACCTCAATAAAACCCACTTAACTAATGGTAGTTGATTCAGGTCAAACGACTTTTGCACTTCTGTCTCAACTAGACACTGAGCTTCTACTTCCCGCTCAGATTCAGGGAATCTCTGGAGATCAACTACTCTGAAGCTGATTGGTTGGGCTGGGTGGATTACCTGAAATAGCCGTCCATTCTCCGCCGGATAAGTCGTGCGAAAAATTTCATGACGTAGCACAATCTCGTTGAGGCATTGTTCTAATACCGCCACATTGAGATAACCCTTAAATCGCATAGTTGCCTGGAATTGGTAGGCACTACTTTCAGGAGCCAATTGCTCGATGAAGTACACTCGCTCTTGAGCAAAAGAGACTGGCAAGAGTCCCTCACGCCCAATTCGTTGTATAGCAGGACGATGCAACTGCTGCTTTAGGTGACTGTGCTGTTCAATTAGTTGAGCTAGAGCAGCGATGGTGGGTTTTTCAAATATGTGATTAAAGGACAACTCGACTTGGAAAACTTCGCGCACGCGAGAAAGGAGTTGAGTGGCGATGAGGGAATGACCACCCAATTGGAAAAAATTGTCATTGATTCCAATCTGTTCGAGTGCGAGTAACTGGCCCCAGATGACCGCTAATTTCTCCTCAATTGGGTTACGAACTGCGACAAAGGTTTCTTCGAGATCGGGGCGTGTGCGATCGCAGGCTGGAAGATTTTGACGATCAACTTTACCATTGGGGGTGAGAGGCAAGGAGTCTACGATTACAAAGACTGCTGGCACCATGTAGTAGGGTAGCTTTTCTTGAAGAAAGCGTTTGAGGGTAGTCGCGCTAGCATCAACTTTTTGCTTAAGCACAATATAGGCGACAAGACGCTTATCACCAGGGATATCTTCACGAGCGATTACCACTGCCTGTTTTACATCCGGGTGTTGACTCAAAAGCGCCTCAATTTCTCCGAGTTCAATACGGAAGCCGCGAATCTTCACCTGATGATCAATTCGCCCCAAAAACTCAATGTTGCCATCTGGTAAGAAGCGGGCTAAGTCACCAGTTTTGTATAATCTACTCCCTTCTGCTTTCTCAAATAAATGGGTAATAAATTTTTCCTTAGTTAATTCTGGACGGTTTAGGTAGCCTCTAGCCAAGCCGTCGCCACCAATATATAATTCACCAGGAGTACCAATAGGAACTGGTTGAAGTTTGGAGTCAAGGATATAGATTTGTGTATTGGAAATCGGGCGACCAATCGGCACTTTTGTAGCCCCTTCTGGAATATCCTGCACTAGATACCAAGAAGCAAATGTTGTACTCTCAGTCGGCCCATATACATGTAGCAATCCCTGTGGCGCTCCATTCCTTAAAACTGCTTTGACTGAATTAGGATCTACAGCCTCGCCTCCAAACAGCAAGTATTGGAGTTCTTTAAATGCGTGGGGCACAACGCTGGCTAACTGATTAAATAAGGCTGTCGTCAAAAATAATATACTAATTCTTTGTTTGCCGATGTAGGCTGCGAAATGCTGGGGCGAAAGCACAACATTCTGAGGAATTACGACCAACCTAGCTCCGTGAAGGAGAGATCCCCAAATTTCAAATGTAGCTGCGTCAAATGAAGTATTTGAGGCTTGAGCAACGCGTAGTTGACCGCCGTAGGCATCGCTAGGTACAAAGTTCACGTAGTTGGTATTGCATACTAGCCGATTGACAGCCCGATGCGGCACAGCTACTCCCTTTGGTTTTCCTGTAGAACCAGAGGTATAAATGACATAAGCCAGATTTTCAGATGTAGCGTTGCTAGTCGGATTCTCTTGCTGGTGATTAATCGATTCCCAATCAGTATCCAGACAAACCAACTTTGTTACGCTACCAGCAAACTCTTCCATGAACTTTTGCTGGGTCAACAACACCTGCACTTGTGAATCTGACAGCATGAAGCTTAGACGCTCTTTCGGATACGTTGGATCTAGTGGCACATAAGCTCCACCCGCCTTGAGGATGCCCAATAATCCCACTACCATTTCCAAGGAGCGCTCAACGCAAATGCCTACCAACACCTCTGGTTTTACACCCAAACTTTGTAGATAATTTGCTATTTTGTTGGCTTGGTAGTTCAACTCTTGATAAGTTAGTTGTTGCTCTTTGAAGACAACAGCAATACTGTCTGGAGTTCTTTCTACTTGTGCTTCAAATAACTGATGTATACATAAGTGCTTAGGATAATCTACCTTTGTATCATTCCATTCAATTAATATTTCATGTCGCTCCTGCTCAGTTAAAGCAGAAATATCATCAATAGATTGAGTAGAGTTAATTTCAATTTCTTTCATAACCTTGGTATATAAATTGCGATATTCAACTAGTAATTCACTTAATGGTCAGTTTTCTTTTTGTTGATTTTAGCTATAAATTTATCAAGTTGTTTTTGATTAAGTTTGGCAGCAGAGAAATCAGAAGGGGTATAGCCTTGTGACTCTGTTGATTGACAATGAGCAATCAGGTTTCTTAATGCTTTCATAAATCCAAAAGCTAACTTTTCAATAGTCGAACGTTTGTGAAGTTTGTCACTATAAGCAAAGTCGATTTCTAACTTTCCTGAATGAATTAATCCGCTTACTGCCAAGAGATGGCTACGATATCCTCGCTTACTCTGCTCTGATTTCCACTCTTTGACAGATCCAAACATTGCAGATGCAGATAGTACTTGGTCAAATTGACCTAAATAATTAAAACTGACTTCTGCTTGAGGCAAATTCTGGAATTTATTGTGAACTGCCGCATCTTGATTTAAATATCGCAATATACCATAACCAATACCGTGTTTAGGAAGGCGGCGCAGTTTTTCTTTAACTAATTTTAAATCTCCTAACTGATCAACAGAACTCAGTTCTAATTGGATAGGAAATAAGGTAGTAAACCAGCCTACGGTACGGGACAAGTCTACATCTTCAAATAAGTCTTCCCGTCCATGTCCTTCTAAATCAACAACTAACGATTTTTCTCCTGTCCATTGGCTAAAGCTTTGTACTAAAGCAGTCAACAAAATATCGTTAATTTGTGTATTGTAGGCAGCAGGAACATCTTGGAGCAAGGCGCGGGTTTCATCCTCATTTAAAAAGAGGGTAAAAGAATCATTTGAGGATAACTTATTGCTTTCTTTTTCGAATGGCTTGTACTGAGCCTTCGCGTAGCGTCTCGCAGAGAAGTCGAAGTGATAATCTATCGGTAAAGGAGCAATATTGCTTTCAAAGCTAGATAACCAGTAATCAATTTCTCTGGCAATAGCTTCTGATTTACTGTATTCTTGGAGTCGATTTGCCCACTCTTGGAAAGAACTAGTTTTAGGGGGCAATTTGATTGCTTCGCCACCGCTAACTTGCTGATAAGCTGTTGCCAAATCTTCAAGCAAAATTCGCCATGAGATCCCATCTACTACTAGGTGATGGATAACAAATAGTAACTGACTTGGTTGATTCATCCCCAGATGAAACAACGCAACTCGTACAATTTCGCCTGATGACAGATTTAGGCTAGCTTGAAGTTCAGCATCTTTTGCTTTAATTACAGTTTGTTGTGCTTCTGGAGAAAGTGCCGACAAATCCACAATGGTGAAAGGCACTGTTTCTTGGGGCGCATCATTAATCTGTTGCGGGGGATTCGTTTCTAAGACAAAGCGCGATCGCAGTGCATCGTGATGCAATAATAATTGTTGCAAGACTTGCTTTAATAACTCCGGTTGTGTTTCTGATGGAATTTCTAGCAAGGCTGACTGGTTAAAGTAGTGAACATCGGGTAAATTTTGCTCGAAAAACCAATATTGGATCGGCGTTAGCGGTACTGAACCCGTTACTAACCCCTGATTGGCTTTAATTTGACTGGTTGTGCCGACAACGGTAGCTAACTCAGCAATGGTTTGATATTGAAACAGTTGTTTTGGAGTTAGCTGTAACCCGGCAAGATTTGCTTTAGAAATCATCTGAATACTGATGATTGAATCGCCGCCTAATTCAAAGAAATTATCGTAAATGCTGATATTTGGTTGCCTCAACACTTCAGCCCAAATTGCCGCTAATCTTTCCTCTATCGGAGTCCGAGGAACAACAACCCCTAAGTCTAAATTTCTGTCTGAAGTATCTGGGGCAGGCAAAGCACGATAGTCTAATTTCCCATTAGGGGTAATCGGTAGCTGATCCAATGTAACGAAGGCAGAAGGAACCATATACGGGGGTAACTTCTGTTTGAGGAATTGGCGAATTTCATCAATTTTAACTTGTCCTTTATTTCCAACCACATAAGCTACGAGACGCTTCTTATCAGGGATATCTTCACGGGCAATCACAACAGCTTGAGTCACTTGGTGATGTTGATTTAAGATGGTTTCAATCTCACCAAGTTCAATTCGAAAACCGCGAATCTTCACCTGAGAATCAATCCGCCCCAGATATTCTAGATTGCCATCGGGTTGATAACGCACTAAATCCCCAGTTTTGTATAACTTATTCTCTTCTGCTTTCTCAAAAGGATTAGAAATAAATTTTTCTGCGGTCAATTCTGGACGGTTCAAGTAACCCCGTGCTACACCTGCACCGCCAATATGGAGTTCCCCTGGTACACCAATAGGAACGGGTTGCAAATATTTATCTAACACATATACTTGAACATTACTAATAGGTTTTCCAATAGATACTTCCTGACGATTGAGAGCGTTTTCTGACAAATCAGATAAGGTTGCCACCACAGTGGTTTCAGTTGGCCCATAACTATTAACCAACTGAGGATTATTGCCCACCAATTGATGCCACATTGCAACTTTTTCGGGTAGCACTCGCTCTCCGCCGATAATAACCAGTCGTAATGAATCAGGTAATGATAAATTTTCACTGGCTAATTCACTTACTAACAAATGCCAGTAAGCTGTTGGTAAATCCCATACAGTCAATTCCCACTGTTTTGATTGCTGTATAAATGCTGACACAGACTGCAACATTTCCTCGTTACGCAGCAGCAGTGTCCCACCGCTACTTAAACAGGGATAAATTTCTTCGGCGGCAGCATCAAAACTAATTGAGGCAAATTGAAGAATGCGTTGGCTTTGCCCGCCGTAGGCATCGCACTCTGTCAGTTTATATTCAGCGATCGCAGTTTGCGTAAAATTAACTAAAGAATGATGTTCAATCAGTACGCCTTTGGGCTTTCCTGTGGAACCTGATGTATAGATAACATAGGCTAAGTTACTTTCTACTACCTTAGACTCAAGATTTTCTCGACTCTGGCCTGAAATCAAAGCCTTTTGAGTATCTAAACAAACCATATGTAGGGAATGTTCAGCTTCCACGGTTGCCCATTGCTGCATCGTCACTAGAATTTGCACGTGAGCATCATTGACTATATCCCTTAATCGTTCGGCTGGATATGCGGGATCTAAGGGAACATAAGCACCCCCAGCTTTGAGAATTCCTAACAGTCCCACTATCATTTCCAAGGAGCGATCAATGCAGATTGCGACTAAGTAATCAGGTTTTACCCCCAAGCTTTTCAGATAGTGAGCGAGTTGGTTAGCTTGTTCATTCAATTGCCGATAGGTGAGTTTTTGCCCCTCAAATTGCACTGCTACTGCATCAGGGGTCTTATTTACCTGTTCTTCAAATAATTGATGAATACATTTCCCTTCGGGATAAGCTGCTTTAGTCTGGTTCCAGTCAACTAATAACTGGTGCTGCTGTTGTGGCGTTAATAGAGGGTATTGGGAAATTCGTCGATCGGGGTTAGCTACAATCCCTTCTACCAATGTTTGATATTGACCCATCATGCGATCTATGGTGGCGGCATCAAATAGGTCACTGTTATATTCCCAAACAAGAGTTATACCTTCTGTTTCTATTCCTTTGGCTTCGTCTTTGGAATTGCGCCCTACCCGTTGTTCAGAACGTGGCATAACCACAACATCAAGATCGAATTTGGCTGATTTATTGTTGAGTGCCTCATGCTGTTTAATGGTCAATCCAGGTAGATTCAAATCAGGTAAAAGAGCATCATGAAAGCTGAACATCACCTGGAATAGCGGATTATAGCTCAGATTCCTTTCTGGTTTAAGAGCTTCTACAACCTTGTCAAAGGGTAAATCTTCGTTGCTATAACCCTCTAGGGTTACTTGACGTACTTGAGCCAGAAGTTCTCGAAAGGTGGGATTACCAGAAACATCTGTGCGTAGGACGATGTTGTTGACAATCATGCCAATTAACCCTTCTGTCTCCCGCCAACGACGATTAGCTACCCCAGATCCCACACAAAGGTCTTCTTGTCCTGTGTAGCGGTAGAGCATGGTTACGAAAACCGCAAACATACTCATAAATAAGGTTACGCCTTCTTGGCGACCCATGTTTCTCAGGGCTTCACAGACATCTAGGGGAAGCTCCATCCGCAGCATTCCGCCTTGATAACTTTGTTCTGCTGGCCGCGCGCCATCGCCAGGTAATTCTAATAAGGGCGGAATGCCAGATAATTTTTGTTTCCAATAGTCCAATTGGGCTTGTGCTGGCTCTGTTAATACCCACTGTCGCTGCCAATGGGCAAAATCTGCAAACTGTAGTGAGGGTTCAGCTAAAGGTGACGGTTTACCTTCAGAGAATGCTTGATATAGTGTTAATAATTCTCGCAAAAATAAATTGAATGACCAACCATCATGCACCATGTGATGTTCAACATGAACTAACACATATTCTTGGTCACTTAACTTTAATAAGTTCCAACGAATTAAGGGTAATTGACTAATATCAAAAGGCTTTTGAATCGCTTCGTCAGTTAATCTTTGCACCTCAGCTTCCTGCTCGGCTTTAGGAAATTTTTGCAGATCGATAACTGTTAAAACAACTGCTTGAGGAGGGTGGATTACTTGTACCAGCTTTCCTTCTACCGCGGGAAACGTGGTGCGGAAGATTTCATGACGGCGCAAAATTTCGCTCAGACTTTGTTCAAGGATAGATATATTCAAATATCCTTTGAAACGCAAACTCTCTTGAAATTGGTAAGCGCTCATGGAGGGGGCTAATTGCTCAATGAAATATACCCGCTCTTGGGCAAAGGAAACAGGTAAGTAACCCTCGCGTGAAATTGGCTGAATTTTAGCTAAGGGGGATGACTGTTTTAATTGCTGTTGCTGGACAATAACCTGAACTAAATGGTTGATTGTTGGGTTTTCTAAGAGTTGCCCAAAGGATACCTCAACTTGTAAAACATCCCGTATCCGAGACAGAATTTGAGTGGCGATTAGGGAATGACCACCTAACTGGAAAAAATTGTCATCGACTCCAATCTGTTCTAAGCCGAAAACTTGGCACCAGATTTTTGCAAGAGTTTCTTCCTGGGCATTACGAGGGGCGACAAAGTTTTCTTGAAGTTTGGGGGCGGCAAGTGCTTGGCGATCAATTTTCCCATTGGGGTTGAGAGGTAAAGTGTCTAGGGAAACAAAGACTGTTGGCACCATGTAGCTAGGTAGCTTGTTTTTCAAGAAGCTTTGCAGATTTGTGCAGTTAATCTCCGTCTTTTGGTAGGGGACAACATAAGCTACTAGACGTTTGTTTCCAGGGGTGTCTTCACGAACAATGACGACGGTTTGAGATATTTGGGGATGTTGATTGAGAACGGATTCAATTTCTTCTAACTCAATGCGGAAGCCATTAATTTTTACCTGATTGTCAATCCGTCCTTTAAATTCTAGGTTGCCATCTAGTAGATAGCGTCCTAAATCTCCAGTTTTATATAATTTTGAATTGTTAAAAGGATTTTGAATAAATTTTTCTGCGGTCAATTCTGGGCGGTTCAAATAGCCTCGTGCTAGTCCAGCACCCCCAATGTATATTTCTCCTATTGTTCCAGTGGGGACTATTTGAAGGTTTTGATCCAAGACATAGACTTGAATGTTATCCCCAATTGGTTTGCCAATGGGTATTTCTGTCCCCTCTAGTTGGGTATAGCTCAAATTTGATAAAGTACAAATTGTAGCTGCAACAGTAATTTCTGTGGGGCCGTAGGAATTAATCAACTCAGGGAAATTCCCTACAAACTTGAGCCACATTCTAACTTGTTCTGGAAGCGCTCGTTCCCCGCCAATAATCACCAAGCGTAATGATTGGGGTAATTTTATTTGACCAGTGACTAATTCATTTACTATTAAATGCCAGTAAGCTGTGGGTAAATCCCATACAGTTATTTGCCAATCTTGAGATTTCTGTACAAATAAGGATAAGGAACTCGCCATTTCTTCAGTTCGCAGCACTAAAGTTGCACCACAACTAAGACACGGATAAATTTCTTCTGCGGATACATCAAAATTTATCGAGGTGAACTGAAGAATACGATCGCTTGCGGAGATTTTGTATTGAGCGATGCCTGCGGCGGGCAAAGCCAACGCCATCTGAGTAAAATTCACCAATGATTGATGTTCAATCATTACCCCTTTGGGTTTTCCGGTTGATCCCGATGTGTAGATGACATAAGCTAGATTATTTAGTTTTACTGTGTTAAAAAGATTGCACTCGCTCTCGTTAGCAATCTCATCCTGTTGAGTATCTAAACAAATTACTTGGCCTGAATAATCAGATATTAAACTAGACCATTTTTCTTGTGTTACCAAAACAGAGATTTGAGCATCTTGCACCATGTAGGTCAATCGTTCGGCTGGATAAGCGGGATCTAGCGGTACATATGCGCCTCCAGCTTTGAGAATTCCCAACAAAGCTACAATCATTTCTAGGGAGCGATCGACGCAGATTCCGACCAGTACCTCAGCTCCCACCCCTAATTTTTGCAAATGATGAGCGAGTTGGTTAGCTTTAATATTTAATTCCTGGTATGTTAGTTGGTTCTGTCCAGATTCCACAGCTACAGCTTGCGGAGTTCGTGCAACCTGGGCTTCAAATAACTGATGAATACATTGTTTAAACATAAGCTAAGTATTTGCTGAATGCTGATTTAGAATTTTCAGAAGTGAATCAAATTCTTCTTTTGACAAACTTTTCAACTATTTTGTAATTAGATGTAATTACAAAATTCATATTTTATCTAAAATTATAGGTTTGAATCTGTTACCGAATTTTAGAGATCCTTCCAGGGATGGGGAATTATATGTATGATTTTAAATGATGGCCTTTGAGGGTTTACTCCGGTGCAATCGGACTCAGAGGCCATTTTTCTCGTTGAGATGAATTAAGCGATCGCACTTAATTTAATCCCATTGTGTCTGGAATTTTAAATAATCTAATAGTGAAATTATTCCTCGACAATTTCAATTGTTTTTGGCGGCTGAACTTCTTCCACATCAATATTGATTTCTGGACTCAGTTCATTTTTCAGTTTGAGTTTTAGCTCATCTGAAATGGGTAAATCTTTAATTTCTTTGAGGAGGAATCTCACGGATTCAGTTTTACTACGTTCTGTATAGATAGCCTTGAGAACAGCTTCAATTCCATATCCAGCTACAGTATCCCCTACAACTGTTATCAGACCAAGCAATCCTATACCTCCAACAATACCAAAGGGGCCTCCCAAGGCTGTGAGGGCAGCAACAATAGCAGCATTACTACCTGCTGATGTGACTGTTAAAATCACGAGAATTATGCCAGGAAGACCCAGACCAGCAAGTTTTTTAACGATTTCGTCCATTGTAATTACCTAAAATCCTTTTTTTCTTGGTTAAGACATTAATAAGGGTACGAGAATGGAGTCTTTGTAAATAAAGAAACCTATCTCAAAACCTAGACTAAGCTCAATAAGAGTCATTCACGCTTCGATTGGGTTAATATTTTTTGAGTTTTATCTCTATTGACCCTGATCTGATAGTTCAGTCTTTAATCAAAGCGATCGCTAATTTTTCCATTTACAGCAGAGATAGCCACTGTTCTTGGTGAGGCTAAATAATTTTTGCCCGTTGGATCGCCACTGCGTCCTTTAAAATTGCGATTGGTTGCATAAATTCCTGTTTCTTCTTTTGCCAAAACCCCAAGCCCAGAATTTATACAAGCCCCGCAACCTGTCTTGAGAATCTGCGCCCCTGCTTGTTCAAAAATGTCGAGATAGCCCAACTCTTGGGCTTGTTCTCGGATTTCAACGGTTGCCGGTACAATAAACAAGTTTACACCGTCTGCCAGTTGGCGACCATTCAAAACTTCGGCTGCTTGAGCTAAATCGTAGAGTTTACCCCCAGTACAAGAGCCAATAAAAGCTTTGGTAATCGGAATGTCTTCTAACTGACTAATGGCAACTACTTGATCCGGTTTTGGGGGACGTGCAACTTGCGGTTCTAAATCACTGAGGTCAAATTGATAAACCTTTTCGTACTCAGCATCAGCATCGCCAATAACCTCTACAAATTCCTCTGAAACTCGGTTTTTTAGATAATCACGGGTTACTTCGTCAGGAACAATCAAGCCACATATTGCACCACACTCCACAGCCATATTAGCTAGAGTTAACCGTTCATCAAATGGCAGTTGTGCGAGGATTGATCCTCTAAACTCCATTACCTTACTGGTTGCACCAGCACAGCCGATTTTTCCCAGGATAAATAAGATAATATCTTTGGCACTGATTTTAGCAGGCAAGGTTCCAGACAACTCAAATACTAGAGTTGGAGGAACACGAATCCACATATCTCCTGTGGCATAAATATTAGCCATATCGGTGGTTCCTACACCCGTGGAAAAGGCTCCTAATGCCCCGTATGTGCAGGTATGGGAATCTGTACCGGCAATTACCATTCCTGGGCGGACAAACCCTTTTTCTGGGAGTAAAACATGACAGATGCCTGCTGCTTCGCCTGGGGAAACCACATCAAACAGGTGGCATCCTTGGACTTTAGCAAACTCAATCATCTGTTCATACATGATATGAGCTTTGTCATCAGCACGGATGTCGTTGACTTGGATAAAGTGATCGGCTACCAAAACTACCCGTTGGGAGTCCCACAACTTTGCTCCTTCTCCATAATGCTTATAAAATGTCTTGGCCACAGGCCCGGCCACAGCATCATGAGATAAGGCTAAATCGACTTGAGCAAAAACCACTTCTCCCGGCTGGACGTAGGAGTTTCCAGAGGCTTTGGCCAAGAGTTTTTCGACTAAAGTCATGGATCGAGTTGGGGTCAGGCTGCGAGGAATGGTGATCTGTCCCTGACGACGCAGTTGATTAAAAGACATTAATCCACCTGCTGCTGCGATCGCATCAACTACAGGATTCTCCTGTTTTTCCCCCAGAATTTCTAGGGAAAGTCCAATATTGATGCTATTACGATAAAAAATTTCGGCGAACGATCGCGCCCGAATCTTTTTAATTCCCGCAGCTTGCAGGGCAATGGGGGCAACTTCTCGACTGGAACCACACCCGAAATTTTCTCCTGCTTCAATCACATCGTATTTCAGCAGTTCACCTTCGCCAATAACATGTTCTAAAGCATAGTTTTTTAAGCGATCGGGGTGATCATTGGTCGCCCGATTAGCAGGAATAATATCATCGGTATTGATATCATCTCCAAGGTGCAAAACATTATTTGTGTGACTCATGAAGTACTCCTAATTGAGAATGTTGCACCACTGAAAGTTCTTCAAACAAAAGGCCAACTAAGGTTGCAGTGTTAACTAAAATTTCCTCCCCTTGGGTAAACAAATCAGCTGTTCGGTATCCCTTAGCTAAAATTCGGTCTTGCGCTGCAATAATCCGTTGAGCAGCCTGCACTTCCCCCCATTGCTGAAGCATTAAAATACAGGCTTCCAAGGTTCCGAGGGGATTAGCAATTCCTAAACCTGCAATGTCTGGGGCTGTACCATGAATGGCCTCGTACAAACCAAATCCATTATCGTTAAGACTCGCCGATCCTAATAAGCCAATGGAGCCAACTAATGCACCGCCAATATCGCTGAGAATATCTCCAAACAGATTCCCCGCCAAAATTACATCAAACTGTTGGGGATTCAGAACCATTTGCATGGCTAAGTTATCTACCAGCATAGGTTCGACAACAACGCCGGGAAACTGTGTAGCTTCTTCTTGAACTAGACGAGTCCAAGGCAAATGAGGTAAGGCGTTTTCTTTGTGGGCTACGGTGAGTAATCCTCGCCGACATTGCGCCTGTTCTAAAGCCTTGCGAGCAATCCGACGAATTTCTTCATCGTAATAGCGCATTGTATGGTATCCATAATTTCCTTGTTCGTCTGAGGAGCGTCCAGACGGGCCAAAATAGATTCCACTGACCAGTTCTCGAACAATGAGAATATCAAGTTCTTGAATTTTCTCTGGTCGAAGGCTAGATTTATGCAGAAGACTTTTAACGCTACGGATCGGACGAAGATTGCAAAAAAAGTCAAAATGCTTTCGGAGTTCTAGCAGTCCACCTTTAGTAACTGCACCAAATACAATCCCATCGGCTCCATCGCACAATTCGGCGGTGGCTTGAGGGAAGTAACTACCAAATTCCTCAAAGGCAGTTGTACCAAGCCAGCCATAGTCTACCTGCAAGGTAAATCCTTCAATTTTAGCGACGTGTTGCAGAATTTTTAAGGAAGCTTCCACAACTTCTGGTCCAATCCCTTCCCCAGGAATAGCGACGATCCGATAAGATGGTTTACTTAAAAACCCCATTTTGCTATAACTCCAATACCTGGTTGTTTTACATAACTTATTCAGAAAACCTCAAATTTAGGTTGTTAAAATACTACACAACTCATCGATTTCTTGACTTTTTTCTTGAATCAGTGTGCTACCTAAAAGTTGTAACTGCCGTAGATTTTCTGGTTTGGCATTATCTATCGCTTCTAGTTCACTTTTTAAAAATGTTTGGAATCGATAATAAGAGCTTTTATTACCTTTATTCTTAGCCTCAAACAACCGTTCTAATTCTCCAGCTACTACTTCGCTCCCACCGTCAAGCACAATATTTAACAGTGGTTTTGCCCATTGCAATAGTCCCCATTTTTTAACTTCGTCATAAGGGTAGACACTCGTCAATGAACCAGTACCCAAGGATACTAATAATATATCCTCTGTATTTAGGACTTGTTTGTTTTCTTGTCTGCTAATTTGTGCTTCTAAAATAGCCAAGTTAGCTGGGTTATTAGCAACTACTCCGCCATCGACTAAAGTATAAAAGCCTTTGGTATTATGAGAACTTGCAACGCGATGGGGAGCAAAATAAGTCGGAGTTGCACTAGTTGCCAATGCCGCATCTGTAAGCGTAAAACCTCCGCATAACTTGCGAAACTTTTTCGATTCTGTCTGTTGTTTTTCTAGTTTGTTAGTAAAGAATATCGGGATTCGCTGCTCGATATCGTAGCTAGTTACGAAGACTTCTTTGAGATTCTTTTCTAGAGGAGTATCACCAAAATATTGCTTGATAATTTCCTCTCTGCCTTCAGAAGAATATTTTGGTTGGACGAATATATCCTCTAACTGACCGAGTACTTGTTCCCAGAATGGTTCGTAAAATATCTCAGCCCCATACTCAAGATATATTTGCAGCAGATCCTCAGCACTATATTGAGCGGTGGGCGAAGTATCAGTTGCTTCTAAATCTAATCGGGGTTTAGTTAATCCGAGTGCCAGAATTCCTCCGCTGGAAGTGCCAGAAATTAAATCGAACAAACTAAAAATGGGCTTTTGTGTCCGCTTTTCAATTTCTGCTAGTACCAGTGCTGGGATAATGCCCCGAATTCCGCCACCATCAATAGCGAGAATTTTATATTTGGGATTGGCTTTTGTATTCATAGTTTTTTGCGATCGCTCCTGAGTTGATGTTTGCGGTTGTTCCTGCTGTTGGATATCGGCTGGAACTTCACTTTCCTTAGCTGTTTCGGCTTTCTCCCCCTTTGGCTGGGGAGTTGGAATATTGGCAGATTTCTCGCTTTGCTTCTTTGTCCCTTTTTTTTCTTTGGAATTTACAATCGTTGTCTGGGCTGGAATGCCAGTTTCTACAATTGGGGGAACCTGAACGGACTCTTGCTGCAAGTCGGCTTGGGCGATCGCAGTTACTTCAACGGAGACAACCTCTGCAATCAACTGGCTTTCTTCCTCTAGCACCACAGTTTCCGCAGGTTTTTCTTCCTCGGAACTACTGGCTGTCTGTTCTTCGTTGGATGATTGTGTAATTCCAAATGGAAGTTGTGCTAAATCCCAACTGGGATTGCCACGCAATTTTCCATCATGACCATTTTCAGTCTGGTCTTTTATAGTTGCCCCTTGTCCTTCGTTTAATGTCCAGTAAGCTACTAATCCTTGTTCATTCCCGACTAGAGGCTGATAGCGATGCCCTTGGATTTCCACTGGGGGGCAAGGGTAATTCCAGACGCTAAGGTTAGCTAATTGACCTGTGAAATATATGTTGTTGTGTAAAGTTGCACCCAGAGTCAGAGAACTAGTTGCTTTGTTTAAAGAGTCACCTGTAAAATAGCCAAAATACTCATACTCATCAAGATATACGGTCAGTTGACCTTTATTAAAAACAATGGCAAAGAAGTGCCATTGTCCGATAGTTAATTCTCCATTACCAAAAGTTTTGATAACCTTTGCAACGTTCTCATCAATGTATATATCTAGGTTTCCCGATTCACTGATCCCAAACTCAAAATTATCACTATATCGATCTGAAGAACGGGCAAAAAAAACATTGCGCGTCCCGTATGTAGTGGCTTTATCTGTTAGCTGATGAGGATTCACCCATCCTGAAATCGTAAAGGCTGAACTTCCTTGAGCAAAAACACCACCTAAATCGTTTTTGCCAAAATCTATGTAATCATCTTGACCATCAAATGTCAGGACTGATTGGCTATATACCTGGTTTTTCACGAGATTTTAATCTCCAAAATAAGATAATTTATAATACTCGCCAAGGCGTAAATAGCTAGCTATCTAAATGAATGCGATAGATAAATATAGTAAATTAGAATGTATTTCTTAAAGTCAAGAATTAATTTTTTTCATTATCTTCATTAAGTAAGCTAGCTTTTTAAAACCAATATTGCTTAACTATACTTTCAAATAATGTCAGCTTTATCAATAAAATGCAATAGCAGATAAAACCATCCAAGTGGACAGTTAAGACAGTTAAGCAAATAGTTAAGTTGATAGTTAAGACAGTTAATACATTTGAATGGACAGTTAAGACAGTTAAGACAGTTAAGTGGACAGTTAAGACAGTTAAGCAAATAGTTAAAATATTTAAAATAATTAAAACAGTTAATAAAAAATAATTACCAAGTGTAACTTCTTTGTATCTAGAGAGCCGCACAATTAGTAATCTGTTTAGCATGGGTGATTATTAGCACGTGAAGCTACATGCAATACTGAAATAACCAAACTGCCTAGGTATTATTTCATAGCTCCATTCGATAGCACAAACAATACCGCAGTCAGTGCATTAGCAGTGAAAACGTTGATATTCCACTATCTCAATTGCCTTGGTAACAAATTTGTGATATCCAACGTGTAATACCATTTCACTTTAATAATGATACAAATACCCTGGTAAGGGCATGGCAATGCCATGCCCCTACGAGAAATCTATATGTATGTATCAGGATTTTTGTGAATTGGTATAATATCATGTCCGCTTAATTAGTTATTATTCAGGGCATCTATGCAAAAATCTTAAAACTCTCTTTCCCCCTGCTCCCTGCCCCCTAGTCTAGTGTCCAAAACTGTTCCTAACTGTTTGTGATTGCACCGTAACTATCAAACCCTTATGAGTTTTTTAATTGCTTGTCGAGTACCTGTTGTACCTAAGTTGGTATTGTTCTAGGTCTTTCTAGCGATCGCTTTTTCTCTTACAACTCTTCCATTGCTTGATCGCAATATGGTCGTAACCATGTTTGAACCGTTACCCGATTGCGATCAAGCATTTGTCCACAGAATTTGACTTTTCCCGTTAAGCCTTGAAAAGCTTGCTCACAAAAGATTTAGGATCAAGTACAGCATATACGGTAGGGTAATTGAAATTGGGTGCTAAAGGTGACAAATCATCTTGGTCTGGTGGGGAGAAAAATTTTGCGACCTGTGAATTAGGCAATATTCGTTACTAGGCATCTTTCAGGAAAATAAATACTGTTTAATTTCAGTTTTTTGACGACGTAGAACAGTGATTGCTTGCTGTTGGATTTGGCGAACTCGTTCTCGACTCACATTCAACTTCTCTCCAATCTGAGCCAAAGTTAGTTCTTGATCATTCTCCAATCCAAAGCGCAAAACTAATACTTCACGCTGAGTTGGTTTAAGTGATGCTAACAAATTATTCATGTCTTGGCGCAGAAGTTCTTTGGTAATATGGTCGTTTGGAGATATGCCCTCATCTGGTAAAAGTTCATTGAGTTCTGTGTCTTGGTTATCTCCGACTTTTACATCTAGAGAAATTGGCTGACGAGAGTTGCTGAGAAAATCCCTAATCTGGCTTGGTTGTAAGTCTAAACTTTCAGCAATTTCTACAACATTGGCTGGACGACCCAGTGTCTGAAATAGTTCTCGCTGTACTTTCTTAATTTTGTTGAGTTGTTCGGTGATATGAATTGGCAAGCGTACAGTACGGGATTTCTCTGCGATCGCGCGTGTGATTGACTGCGTAATCCACCAGTATACGTAGGTGGAAAGCTTATAGCCGCGATTGGGGTCAAATTTCTCCACACCCCTTTGTAAACCTATGGCCCCTTCTTGCAGCAAATCCAAGAATTCGAGATTGCGCTTCTGATACTTTTTGGCAATCGAAACCACCAGACGCAGGTTTGCTGTTACCATTTTCTGTTTGGCTCGTTGACCAAGCTTTTGTATTTGAGCTATTTCGGTTTCACTTTTGTCAATATCAACAGCTAATTCGACCATTGTTGGCTCTCGATCTAGTTGTTGGGTGAGTTCATTTTTTCTTTGCTCAATTGCCATGATTTGCTGTACCTGCCTGCCATAAGCAATTTCTTGGTCTGCGGTCAGCATTGGGTAACGACCAATCTCTTGCAAATAGATACGAACCATGTCTGAACTCAGGCTGGACATACAACTTAACTTTTTTTGATAATTAGACGAATTTAAAAGTATAAATCAAATAATCGAATCAATTTTTTTGATTTAAATGGATGGGATAATGCAAATTGCCCGGATCTCACCACAAGGTAAGCTTCCAGACGGTGGTTCAGAACAAGCTGTAGCTTTTCAGTTACGCTTCTTCCTTTCTACGAAGCTTTGGTGGATGAGGTTCATCCTTAAGGGCAAAATCTAGCCCACCGATGACAAATCTCTCTCGTGTCCGTTCCACTGTTGAAACATAGACTCGAACAGTGCCCACGTAGGCGTAGCCTAACCTAGGCATCGCTTGATCTATTTCTCACTTCATTGCAATCAGAAGAATGGAATGTTCGCGCGGGTGATGGTTCTTGCCTTGTGCTTATAGCCGTTCTCGTTTACGTGAGGTACACCTCCCGCTTTGAAGGACATCCAATTGCAGTTTTGGAGGCTCTTTCTTATGGCTTACCTTGCCTCCTTACGCCTGGGACAAATATGGCAAAAGAGGTGGAGGCTGCTGGTGCTGGATGGAAGGTTGAACCAAACCCAGCAGCTATTGCTGAAGGTATTTCTAGCGTTCTAGCTGCCCGATCATAAATTTCAGTCCGTGGACAGGCCGCAAGAAATTTAGTTGAGAAAAAATACTCTTGGTCACACATTAGTATGCAGTTACTAAAAGAGTATAAAAGTATCATCAACGAAAACATTTAATGAAAAATAAGTGTTGAGATGCTGCTCAAGAGAATTTTGGATAAATTCTTGAAAAACCAAAAAAATTACCTTTAGGAGACAAAAAATGCATATTGTCATTGTTAATCCATTTGATTCACTACCTTGGGAAAGTAAGCGACGCCATCGATACACTATGCTAGTTGATGAACTGATTATTAGAGGACATAGATTAAGTTGGATTGTTGCTGATTTTGATCACAGTACTAAACAATATAGGAGCCAAATAATAACTGATGAAAGACAATGTTTAAAAGTAATTTTTGTTCATGTACCCCCTTATTATAAAAACGTTTCTTTGCAACGTATTCTTAGCCATCGTATCTATGCCAATGGAGTTTCCCAAGCTTTAAAATCTCTGCACGCATCAGAACCCGTTGATGTAGTTATAGCAAGTATTCCTCCGATTGAATCATCTCGTGTTGCTATGGAATTCTGTGCTGCAACCCATGCTGTAGGAATAGTGGATATGCAAGATGCTTGGACAAAGGCGATTACATCTGTATTCCCTCACTCAATCAGGAATTTTTTAAGCGATACTCTACTTCATTCTTTAAAACAAAATGTGAAAATGGCAGCTGATATTGCCGAGGGACTAGTGGCAGTTTCTCCAGAATATTTAGATTATCTACTTAACTTTAGAAAGTGCCAGATTCAGGCGGGTTCTCTAGTATTACCTTTAGGGTTTGACAGTAATTTTATACAAATGTCAGAGGTGAAACAAAAGAATTTGGAAATGCCTTTAACTGTCTCATATATCGGTAACTTTAGTCATTTTTATGACTTGGAAACCGTGATTAAAGCAGCAGAAATTTGTGCTGACCAGCCAATTAAGTTTACTCTGATTGGAGATGGGCCTACTTACGATAAAGTTAAGCAACTAGCCGAGACTCTAGGTGTAAAAAATGTTAACTTTAAAGGTCGTTTAAACTTTGAAGTTGCTCTACCTATTTTGCGGCAATCTGATGTAGGCTTGGTTCCATTTACATCAGATTGGCCATCTAATTTTCCAAATAAAGTTTTCGATTATCTTTCTCTGGGTATTCCAGTTATTTCTTCAATCAAAGGTAATTTCCAGAAAATATTAAAAGAATATAAGTTTGGCTTGCAGTATGAGGCAGGAAATCCCAAATCATTAGCAGATGCATTACTGCAATCCAATACAAACCGCAAGTTATTACATGAAATGGGAACTGTAGGTTTGGAATATGCCAAGAATAATATGGATGGAAATACAATCTACCAGCAATATGCAAATTTTGTAGAAAATTTAGCAAATCCATATTCTGTAGTAGGTAAAGCAGGTTGAAAAATCTTTGACTAAACTTAATTGATTCTTAAATCAATTGAGTTTAGAATAATTAGGATAATATCGTGCCAGACAATTAAATTGGCTATAACTAAGAATAGTGCCAAACTGGCAACACTTATTTTCTAATTTCAGTTATATTAATTGTAATTGGTAACAACTCAAAACTACTAATACCAATTCAGCTTTTGGTTTAAGTTGCTTAAAAAATCAAACCCACTTACTTAATTAGTAATGGTAATCGCCGCAAATAAAATAAAGCAATTTATATCTTACTTTCTATTCATTAAAATGATTAGACAAGATTAGTAATTGCAACGAAAACTATTCCGGCAATTTTGAACTTATAAAAAGCAACCAGCATGGCAAACGCATCTAAAGTACAAGAATCCCTTAATAGCAAGGGTTTGGACGTTTCATAATTTAGGCTGTTTTTTCATTAAGATCCTTATTCAGCAAGTGTTTCATTTTTTACTTGTGTTTGCCCTGAAACAACCAGTGTGTATATCTGCATATACTTGCTTTTCACTTCATCCTGTATAGCATATCTTCTTTCCTATTTATTTCGATTCTTGGAGCGAAGGGTGTATTTATGAAGACTATAAATTTCCCAGTCCATCGTCGTCTAACAAAGAATAGTAGACTCATCAAGTCTGTATTAGATAAAGTCACAGCAGCGATCGCATTAATTGTTCTTTCTCCTGTGCTATTGAGCGTTGCGATCGCTATTTATCTTCGTATGGGTCGCCCAATTCTCTTTACCCAACAACGTCCCGGTAAAGATACTCGCCTTTTCACCTGCTATAAATTTCGCACAATGACAAACACGCGTGGGACTAATGGTGAGTTATTACCTGATGCTGAAAGGCTCACAAATTTAGGCAAGTTTTTGCGTAAAACTAGCCTCGATGAACTTCCACAGCTTTGGAGTGTGTTTATAGGAGATATGTCTTTTGTAGGGCCTCGCCCCTTACTAGTTCAGTATTTACCATACTATTCGGCACGAGAGTGTCAGCGCCATTCAGTTCTTCCCGGAATCACTGGATTAGCCCAAATTAATGGACGCAATAGATTGCTGTGGGAAGACCGGCTGGAACTCGATGTCCAGTATGTTGAGAAGCAGTCCTTAGCATTAGATATTTACATCTTGTTCATGACTGTTTGGAAAGTAATTGTTCGTAGCGATATTGATATTGATACAAATCTAGAAGGTAATTTTGCTAAATGCCGTCAACAGCAATTAGGACAATCTATAGATTTGGAGCTAAAGCCTAAGACAATCAGAAGATAAGGGGACTGTATGATCACTACAAGTGCACGCAAAGCTTTGTTTTGGGGACTAGATTATATGCAGGGTGCACCCATCCACACCCACCTTCACAATATTCAACAGGTGACAGCAGATGTATCTCTTCTAGGTGAACATCAAGCCCAGCAGCTAAAATCACTCTTAACCCATGCAGTTCAGACAACAGATTTTTATAAAAACTATGATGCTTCTGGTCAGCTTGAAGACTTTCCTGTAGTCGATAAGAATATTATTAGGGAATCATTTGAACGGTTTGAGTCAACAGTCTTCAAGGGCAAAAAACTGAAGGTAATGGAGACTAGTGGTTCGACAGGAACTCCTTTTCGAGTCGTTCAGAATTCAAGTAAGCGTCAACGAGTTTTGGCCGAACTAATCTACTTTAATTCTCTTGTTGGTTATAGTATTGGCATCCGACACGCCTTTTTCCGAACCATAGAGTTTAACTCCAGAAAAAGCTCGGTCAAACTCTTCATGCAAAACGAGGTTGAATTCGATGTTCGCATCCAAGATGTTACCTCTTTCGAGCAACAACGCCTAACACTTCTCAAAGACAAGCGCGTTGAGATACTGATTGGATACTCCTCCGTTATTTATGACCTTGCTCGTCATATAATCTCCCAAGGAAATAGCCCTGAAGATTTCGGAGTCAAGGGAGTTCTGTGTCTTGCAGAACCACTTTACCCAAATATGCGGGATACCATCCGCAAGGCTTTAGATTGTCAGATTTTATCAAGGTACTCCAACCAAGAATGTGGTGTACTTGCTTACGAATGCCCTACCTGTGGTCGATTCCATCTAAACACTGCCAACTATTTCTTTGAAATCCTTGCTTTGGATGGTGATGAACCAATATCTCCAGGTACACCAGGACGTATTGTCATTACCGATCTCTATAACTATGCGCTGCCGATGATCCGCTATGACACTGGTGACATAGGCTCGATAGTTCCCAATGACTGCTCTAAATTTGCCACTCCTATTCTTAATTCCTTAGAAGGTCGTCGCCTTGATTCAGTGTATGACACTGCGGGACGACGGCTTGTTTCCTTTATTTTTGATGACATGTTTGAGGCATTGAGTAGGTTAGGTATGTTAAAGCAGTTTCAGTTTATTCAGGAGGATAAAACTCACTACCGCCTCCGTCTTTGTGTTAACGAAACATTCTCAGAAGAAGAATCAGTTATTGAGAAGCTAAAGCAGATATTAGGAGGCAATGCTCAAATTGAGGTTGATTACGTTGACGAAATTCCAGTTTTGAATTCTGGCAAGCGAAAATACATCGTTAGCTTATATGATCCCTCAAAAGAGGTATTGACCTCATCTAATCTCTAAGTTTTACAGAAATACCATCAGCTACAGAGGGTTGATATTTATGAATGTCATGTTGACTTGTGTGGGAAGACGAAATTACCTTGTAAAGTTCTTTCAAGAAGCTTTAGAAAATCGAGGTCTGGTGTTTGTTGGGGATGCTAGCCTAGAGGCTCCAGCATTACAGGAAGCAGATAAAAGTTTTTTGTTGCCAGCTGTAAATCACGATGACTACTTTGACAAACTGCTTTATATCTGTGAACAACATCAAGTTCGTTTGTTAATACCACTAAATGATTTAGAATTACCCCTGTTAGCAAAACAACGCGATCGCTTTCTCAAGATAGGGACTATCCCAGTAATTTCGTCTTCAGAAGTAATTGATATTTGTTTTGACAAATTAGCTAGTTTTAAATTTTTAACTGATTTGGGTATTTCTGTTCCCAAAACTTATCTTTCTATTAAAGAGGTGAAAGAAGCAATAAAGCATCAAGAAATATCTTTTCCTTTAGTCGTTAAACCTCGATGGGGAAGTGCATCGATTGGGATTGAATATCCTGAAGATGATGAAGAATTGGAATTTGCATATCGCCGTGTAAAAAAAACGATATGTAAATCATTTTTGGCAGATATAAGCTCTACAGATTCTGATGAGTATATCCTGATTCAAGAAAAGATATTGGGACAAGAATATGGTTTAGATATTATTAATAATTTAGATGGAAATTACATCACTACTTTTGTTAAACACAAGTTAGGTATGCGAGCCGGAGAAACAGATCGAGCGTTAACTGTTGAGCATGAAGCTCTTAGAGAGCTAGGTGAAAAAATAGGTAAAAACATCGGACATATTGGCAATCTAGACTGTGATGTAATTGTGGGACAAAAAAGTGCGTGTGTGTTGGAAATGAACCCACGTTTTGGTGGTGGATATCCATTTTCTCATGTAGCAGGAGCAAATATTCCAGCAGCCTTGATCGCTTGGGCAAATGGTGAAAATTCTAACGAGCAATGGCTGACGGTTCAAACTAATACAATGAGTGCAAAATGTGATCGCCTTGTCACTGTTCGTAGGTAAAAAATAAAAAATTATGAATAAACCAATCCTTCTTTCAACTCCGCATATGGGCGATCGCGAGTTAGAATTTGTCAAAGAAGCTTTTGATACCAACTGGATTGCACCAGTTGGCCCACACGTAGATGCTTTCGAGCAAGAATTTTGTCAAGTCACTGGGGCTGGCTATGGGGCGGCTGTCAGTTCTGGTACGGCGGCTTTGCATTTAGCTTTACAATTAGTTGGAGTTGAATCAGGAGATGAGGTTTTTTGCTCTACCCTGACCTTTATAGCTACCGCTAATCCAATTACCTACTTAGGGGCAAAACCAGTATTTATTGATAGCGATCGCACTTCCTGGAACATGAATCCCGAATTGTTAGAGGAAGCATTGGAGAAACGCGCCCATCTTGGCAAATTACCTAAAGCGGTAGTAATTGTACATTTGTATGGTCAAAGTGCAGATATTGAGCCAATTCTAAAAGCTTGTAATCAGTATGATATTCCCTTAATTGAAGACGCTGCGGAAGCTTTAGGTGCCACCTACAAAGGTCATGCTCCTGGAACTTTTGGGCGCATTGGTATTTACTCTTTTAATGGTAATAAAATCATTACTAGTTCTGGTGGTGGGATGTTAGTTTCCGAAGATCCGCAATTGGTAAAAAAAGCCCGTTTCTTAGCAACCCAAGCACGCGATCCATCTCCTCACTATCAACACTCAGAAATTGGCTACAATTATCGTCTCAGCAACGTCTTGGCTGCCATTGGTCGTGGTCAATTGTATGTTTTGAGTGAACGAGTTGCAGCAAGACGACATAATTTTGAGATTTACGCTTCTGCTTTGAAAAATCTGCCAGGTATAGAATTTATGCCAGAAACTAGCTATGGACGCGCTACTCGCTGGTTAACCTGTTTGACAATAGATCCCCAAGCTTTTGGTGCAGATCGAGAGAAAATCCGTCTAGCACTTGCCGAACAACAAATTGAATCTCGTCCTGTTTGGAAGCCTTTGCACCTCCAGCCTGTCTTTGCTGAGTGCGAAAGTGTTGGTGGTGCAGTAGCTGAAGATTTATTTGCACGCGGTCTTTGTTTGCCTTCTGGTTCAAATCTTACATATAAAGATTTAGAGAGAGTTATTAATGGAATTAAAGCAATTCACCATAACACTGAACAATATCAACGTCATATATTCATAGATTAATTAGAAAATTCATTTGATAGTATAGAGTCAATTTGATTTATGACCAGCCATCCGTTGATTCTACTGTAACTATACAACATTCATCTTAAATCTAAATCAACAATTTTTTATTATGGAACCACAAGAAAATTCTTCAAGCTTTGACAAATACTGGCAAGTTTTAAAACGTCGTTTCGTTCCTGCATTAAATATCTTTCTTCCTGTTTTTTTAATTTCCCTTATTGCGTCAAATTTTTTACAGAAGCCTTTTTATATAGCAGAAGGCAAGTTACGCTTTCATAGAATAAATCCTACTTCGACATTAACAGGATTAGGAACGGAAATTGGCAAATTAGAACCAGTATCTAAGGATAATGCAACTAATCCTCTTGATACAGAAGCAGAAGTCATACGTTCTCTTCCAGTTATACAAAAGACCATCAAGAAACTTAAGCTGAGTAATAGCAAAGGATTACCTTTAAAACCGAAAGATTTTCTGAAAAAATTGACAGTCAATGCTATTAGTAAAACAGATATTCTAAAAATATCTTATAAAGATTCAGATCCAGAAAGGGCTGCACAGGTTGTTAATACCTTAATGGATATCTATTTAGAGCAAAACTTGTTTTCGCTCAGAGCCGAAACTGCGGCTGCCCGTAATTTTATAGAACGACAACTGCCAAATACAGAACTAATTGTTCGACAAGCAGAAGCAGAGCTAGCAAAGCAAGGTTTAAAGAAAAGTACCGCGTTATTTCCCTACAAGAAGAAGCAACTAAAGCAGTGGAGGTGATTGCAGAGTTAGAAAAACAACTTAATGAAGCTCAATCTAAACTTGCTGATGTCGATGTACAGTCTAAACAAATTCGTAAGCAGTTGAGTATGAACTCACAACAGGCTGTAGTGATGAGTTCTCTCAGCCAAATTGCTGGGGTACAAGATATTCTCAAAGAAACTCAACAGCTAGAGTCAGAACTTGCAGCTAGGCGAACTATTTTACAGGATAACCATCCACAAATCATAGATTTAGAAAATAAATTAAAGTCTTTAAATGGGCTGTTAGAAAAACGGATAGAACAGGTTACAGGAAAAAATAAAATACAAATAAATCAGAACTTTCAACTTGGAGAATTGCAACAACAACTCTCAGCAAGGCTGGTAGAATTTGAATCAAGCCGTATGGGTTTAGCAAGCCAAGTTGCTACTTTATCCAATTTACAAACTTCTTATAAGCAACGCTTCAACAATCTTCCCAGATTAGAGCAACAACAGCGCCAGTTAGAACGTAAAGTACAAGCTGCTCAATCTACCTACTCACTTCTGTTACAAAAGCAGCCAGAAAGTCGCATCGCTGAAAATCAAAATGTAGGAAATGCCAGCATTATATCCCAAGCTGAAATTCCAGAAGAACCAAGTTCTTCTCGGATGTTTTTGTATTTAAGTACAGGTTTGTTGGCTAGTATGGCAGCTTTTACGGCTATATATATTTTGGAGGTAACAGATAAATCAGTTAAAACTGTTGATGAAGCGAAAGAGTTGTTGGGGTTGACTTTATTAGGGATTATTCCTTCCTTTAGTAAGTCGAACAAATCCATTCGTGGGAAAGAAGAACCAGACTTGTATAGTGAAAGACTTGTGGTTTGTAATGCTCCGCGATCGCCTGTTAGTGAAGCATACCGAATGCTGCGGGCTAACCTGAGGTTTATGAGTGCTGATAAGGAATTAAAAGTTATCGTGATCACTAGTTCCGTACCTACAGAAGGTAAGTCAACAGTAGCAGCTAATTTAGCTGTAGTAATGGCTCAAATGGAGCATAAAGTCTTACTGGTAGATGGAGATTTGCACCGTCCAGTTCAACATAAAATTTGGGAAATAACGAATAATGAAGGTCTAAGCAATTTAATTGTTGAGCAGGCGACACCTAGGGCAGCTATTAAACAAGTAATGAATAATTTGGATGTCCTCACATCTGGAGTAGTTCCTCCTAGTCCAGCATCCTTACTCGACTCAAAACGCATGGCTGCATTGATGAAAACTCTTGCTGCTAAATACGATTTTGTGATCATTGATGCTCCTTCATTAAATGTTGCTGCTGATGCTGCTACTCTCGGACAAATGGCTGACGGTGTTTTGTTCGTAGTTCGTCCAGGAGTAGTTGATTCGGTTAATGCAGCTTTCGCTAAAGAACTTTTAGAAAAATCTGGTCAAAATGTCTTGGGACAGGTAGTGAATGGTGTAATTCCTAAAAACGAACCTCATAGCTACTACTACTTTAGAGAGGATGGCGATTTAAAGGTAAGCCAAGAATCTTCCAAAACACTAGTAAGGTAAAGTTTTTACCTGCTAACAAACTGGGTGGTTGATTCAATTAAGTTTGCCCCAAATCTGGAAAAATATTCAAGTGAAGCTATAGTTGCAAAGTCAAAAGTGCTACCATATCGTGGTCAATCACTACTAAATTGCCTTATAGGAAAAGTTAGATTGAATATGAATGAGACTTTAGCCACTACATTAGGGGAACTACAAGCACAAATATATTGGTTACATGATGCTGAAAAGTTTTCAGAACCCTTATCTTGGTTAAATTGCTTATTTTTAGGCTTGAACGCGATTGGTAAACTTTGATGAGCGATGTTTACAACTTTTGCGATCGCATCAGTAGGGGCATTTTTTAATTAGTTCTCTTCAATATTGGATTGGGTGGGCTGGGCGAGCGCTTGGTTTCCTCTTTGAATTGGGTGGAGCGATCGCACTGCTACCAATTAAATTACTTTACAAGAAAGCTACCTCAGTACGGCTGGTAATAGAAATGTCAATTACTCGCAAATCAACCTACTTGTATCAATAAATGCTTCTAATAATAGATGACTTGGTGATTGGGAAAAAGATAATACTGAAAGACGTAATTCCTAAGACCAATTACTGACTAGGAGATTATTTGATGAAAACCAGAAAGCTAGGCAAACAAGGGTTAGAGGTGTCAGCTATCGGACTTGGTTGCATGGGAATGTCTGAGTTCTATAGTGGCCGTGATGAATCAGAAGCGATCGCTACTATCCATCGGGCATTAGAACTTGGAGTTAATTTTCTCGATACTGCTGATATGTATGGGCCGTTTACCAACGAGCAACTAGTAGGCAGATCAATTAAAGCTCGCCGAGATCAAGTAGTGTTAGCAACCAAATTTGGCAATGTCCGCACTGAAGATGGTGGTTGGAAAGGAATTAGTGGCAGGCCAGAATATGTCCATCAAGCTTGCGATGCCTCGCTAAAACGCCTGGGAGTTGAAGTGATTGACCTCTATTATCAACATCGTGTAGATCCAACCGTACCCATTGAAGATACTGTAGGGGCAATGGCAGAGTTAGTTAAGCTTGGTAAAGTTCGTTATTTAGGACTTTCGGAGGCTGCTCCTACCACGATTCGACGGGCTGTGGCAGTTCACCCCATTACTGCATTGCAAACAGAATACTCTCTTTGGAGTCGAGAGCCAGAGGATGAAATTTTACCGACTGTCCGGGAATTAGGAATTGGGTTTGTTCCCTATAGCCCATTAGGAAGAGGGTTTTTATCAGGTGCAATCACTAGCCCTGATGATCTTGCACCTGATGACTATCGAAGAAATTCTCCTCGCTTTCAAGGTGAGAATTTCTATAAGAACCTGCAATTAGTAGAGCAAGTCAAGGCAATTGCCAGCGAAAAAGGAGTAACTTCTAGTCAGCTTGCTTTAGCGTGGCTATTGGCTCAAGGAGAAGATATTGTCCCAATTCCTGGTACAAAACGTCGTACTTACTTGGAGGAGAATGTTGCAGCTACCGAAATTACCCTGACTGAACAAGAGTTGAATCGACTTGAAGCAGTTGCACCAAAAGATGTGGCAGCAGGCGAACGTTACCCTGATATGAGTACTGTTAACCGTTGATCCATTTAGGTGTTGGGGTATTTTTTCAAATTCTGCTTTTGATGAGCATAAGTAATGCCTGCGGCGGTAAACTATGCTCCTCTATTTTTTTATCTAAGAATAAGGGCAGCTCATTCTGGTGACTTAGAGGCTTGGGATAGGTGCGATCGCTTTTTATGAGTCGTGATGCGTAAAACGCTGGCTAAGGGACTTCCAGAAATTAAATTATCCAATTTCTGGACTTCACTACGACTATCCCTCCCCCTGCTCCCTGCCCCCTGCCTCTATAGCGATGGTATATTTTTTTATTTGGAAGTCCCTAAGGGCGGAGTGGCGACACTCCGACCTTAGCCAGCGATATAAGCGAATTAGTCAAGCTTTACGACTCGTAAAATCCCCACACTTGAGGCAGGGACTATAAGCTTACTCTCAATCATTAATACAGAAATACTATATGTATTGCTCAAGGTAAGCACCTACACTTAGGACAACTAAGATACTTTCGGTTGCTGCCATAAGATGAGTTGTAATTCAGAGCAGTTGTAAGCTCCATCACTGATTTGGTGTTCGTGGTCAGCTAGCCAATCATAAATTTGTGCAGCTTTTGCCAATGCCACCCTTTCTGAACGATAAAGCCGAGGAGTAGGGCAGTAGGCTTGGCCATTGATGTGTATACCTACAATCTGCCAATAATCGCTCTCTGGTACAACTTCTAAAAACCCGTTACTGTAAGACTCGATTATTCCTATGTTCATCTACAACCATCAAACTTTCTAAAGTTGGCCACAACAAAGCCGATACCAGCCATTCAACCGATAAAAAGCTGGAATCACCAGGGAATACAGTAGCAACCCCTGCTAATGATTGTGGGTTCGTAGTCAATGAAAATCTGAATTATTGGTCACTTTTTGGCTAGTTGTCTTAGTGCTAGTTTGGGCTTGATGGTGAGGGTATTCACCTCAAAACCAATATCAAAACAGTAAACTAGCAAAAACTAAAAATAATATGTGGGTAAGTGCCATAGTCGCGTATTTACATTATTTAAGCTTCATATTGTGTTTTGGCGCTCTGGTATTAGAAGCATTCAATTTAAAAAAAGAATTGAGTTTAAATGAGGCTTGGAAGATTGTTATAGCTGATGCAGTGTATGGCATATCAGCAACTGTTGTTCTTGTTACAGGCGTTTTGCGTGTTATCTACTTTGGTAAAGGCACGGATTACTATTTGAGTAACCCAGTTTTCTACGTCAAAGTTGGGGTTTTTATCGTGGTAGGTTTGCTATCTCTCTATCCCACTTTTTCTTTCATTGGTTGGTTGAAAAGTCTGCAACAGGGGCAAGCACCCAAGCTGGAATTACTAAAACTAAATCGTCTAATCTGGCTAATTAGAATTGAACTGGTTGGTTTTACCCTAATTCCGTTATTGGCAGCAATCATGGCAAGGGGATTAGGCACAAACTAGGTTAGGCAGTCAAAGTTGCACTCTAGATCGCCTCACCTAAAAAATTCAAGCGATCGCATTCAGCATCTCATAGAGAGGAAAAAATTGCACCCCTGGAGCGATCGCTTGGAATGGATAGTACACTAGTACTATGCAAAAGCTTCCCCAGTGCGTAGATGTTTAATGGCTCCTATGACCGGTACAATGCTCTTTTTGCGCCTGTGCATTGGGATTGCTCGGAGTACGGCTGGATGGATGATTCGGTGTAGGCGAACCGATAAGGCGCAGCACTCACCCAAAATGACCGAAAATAAATGAGTGCTATTTAAAACTTGAGGGGAAAATTTATCATGTCTCATCTGCTAAAAGCGTTCCAGCAGCGATTCTTGCGGAGTATTACTTTTGTAATACTCGTAACTTTGATTAGTAGTTTCATACTTCCTGGGGCTACTTGGGCTGCTTCTTCTAGCTTGGGAGTTGATAATGGTTATCTTACTGCTTGCCCGGCTTCAGACAACTGTGTTGTGAGTCAAAATGCTGATGCTAAACACGCCATTGACCCGATTACTTATCATCTAGACCAGAATACAACTAGAGAAATCTTACTAAAAGTTCTCGGTGTTGTTCCCCGTACAGAAATTGTAGAACAGACTCCTAATTACATCCATGCTCTTTCTAAAAGCCGCATCTTCAAATTTGTTGATGATGTAGAGTTTTATTTCCCTCCCAATGAATCAGTAATTCATCTGCGATCGGCATCTCGCGTGGGAGAATCGGATCTCGGTGTCAACCGCAGACGAGTCGAGCAAATTCGTCTGGCTCTACGCGATTTAAACATTTGATTTTAGTAGCCGTGAGGAGTGCCAAGATTAGTGATGGATGACAACCAACTTAAACTTGGCTCAACTTACGAGAATAAAGTTCATCAGACACTTCTTTGAGTTCTGGTTCAACCACTGTCAAATGTTGCTCTAAAATAGTCAAATTGCGAATATTAGACTTATAGAAAGCATCAAATAAATCACCCACTAAAGGCACAGTACCCACGACTGTTTCCAAACCAACATTAAAAATCATTTTGGCTAAATCTTGACGGGGAATACCAAAACGGGTAGCTAAAAATATGATGTAAGCTGAAAACGCTGTACTGATTAAATCACCAGCACCTGGCACCAAACCGATAATTGGGTCTATTCCAATGTGAAAACCTGTTAGAGGGATGCGTATAGATGTATCCATCAAGCGGCTGAGTTTGCGGATGCGATTTAGAGTAGCAAGGCGTTTGGCAGCGTCCATAATTTTCGATATTTGCACTACTTTTAAATTGCACTATTTTTAGTTATTTGTCTTGTACCGTTAGAAAGAAAAAGTATGAATAAAAATCTTGAATACTGCCTAAAAAGCAGATAAATGGATGATACACTATACTTTTTTTGGTACTCGTGGATAGAAAATATGTCGCCCTGGATTAGTCTTATAACTGCTTTGACACTTTTGCTCTATTTGGTCATCACAATTAATGTTGGTAGAGCCAGAGCCAAGTATAAAGTAGCACCTCCTAAAACGACAGGAGATGCCGGCTTTGAACGAGTGCTGCGTGTTCAGCAAAATACCCTAGAGCAGTTAGTTCTTTTCTTACCCGCTTTATGGTTGTTCTCCTTCTACGTCAACCCATTGTGGGGGGCGCTTGTTGGTGCTATCTGGCTTGTTGGTCGAATTGCCTACGCTTGGGGATATTATCAGGCTGCCGAAAAGCGGATGCTTGGCTTTGGCATTAGTTCCCTCAGCAGTATGGTGCTACTCTTGGGTTCGCTGGTTGGCATCATCCTGTCTTTGGTGCGCCCATAAGTCATTTGCATTGAGGGAGCGATCGCAGGATATGTAAGCCAAAAATTTCCCACAGAAAATACAGAATATGCCCTTTAGTAGAACCAGAGCCACGAGCTAAGGGTAGTATCTTGGAGTCAAAGCTATCTTATTAGTTTTTGATTGATTACAACTTCTGCTAGAGAATCAATTCAGTAATCAAAAACGCCAAACTCCCCGCTCCGCTATCTAATGGCAGGCTTACGCCAAGGTCGACGGGTTGGGGGAAAAGTTCTTCCAGGATTACTGAATTGGTGTTCTAGATTACTCCTGGATGAAATTTTTAGTATTTTTCAATACTGAATCTGGAGAGCAACACTCTTCAGGACAAGCTGACTCAACTTGTAGAACCAGAAGAAAAAGCCCTTGCCGCCATTGATGCACGCAGCAAAACAATCACTGATACATCTATATGTTCCCAGTGCCATTGGCAACATAATCCAGAACTGGGCAACACTGAGCATTGTAATAACTGTGGTCATCCTGTGTACTCGGTGGGCGAAGAGTCTGATTGCTCAGAATGCGCCCAACGATTGCGACAAACCGAGGCAGATAGACAACTTTACACGCATCAGCACCCTGTTGAGACAAGAACTTATTGCTACATCCAGTTAATTTATCATTTTACAACTGGAGAGTTTATGAACTATATCAACAAAATTATCCTCGAACAGCTGCGTTCCGGGGGAAAAACTGCCGGAGAACTTAAAGATACCCTTGAGTGTAGTTATAGTGTTCTCGACAAAGCTTTGCGTGAGCTGATTGAAGCTTCTGAAATCGAGCCAGGATGGAGTAATGATGATTTTCCTGTGAGAATTTATAAACTTAAGCGCAAACAAGGATCTATTCCTTTTTGGATAAATCAATAAGCTCTAAAATGTCTGCTCCATCTATTTTATAGATTTAGCCTATGGCTATCAGAACCAAAAAAGATAAGAGTTATGATAGATGAATTACATGAAACCCTCATTGACATTATTCAACGCTGGCTAGAACAAGATAGCGACCCACCAAGCTGCCGAATTTTATCCCGCTCTGTTTCTTTAACAGAGTTAATTGAGCTTAAGACCATCAAAGAACAAGAACAAAGCACTTACCAAAATGCTTGTTTCCAAGCAGGGCAGCGATGGCATCAATCTCTACACCTTCGCGCTTGTGATGGTGATTTAGTCCGCGTTCCCTTCCTGGCAAAAATTAAAATTAAGTACGGTTTAGAACGCCTCCACCAACAAATTGATAGTGATGTTTTAGCAACTTCTACTAACTGGTGTAACGAATATGGATGGACGGATTTATTTATATTTGAAGGTCGTTTCTGGGCTTTCCCTCATAACGCTGTACTACCATTGCCAATTTCTGAGGCCTTATAGTCTATAGGATGTCAAGGCTAGGCGGCAATCTAATACTTGTCGGTTAAAGGGGAAAGGATTTAAATTCACCCCTTACCCTTTTCTCCGATCACACCAGAGTGAAGAGTACTTATCCGAGAAGGATTGGGAGGCAAATAGTCACTCTGTATTGCCAAGCTCGACGCTACGCAATAAGTATTAGTTTTTTTACTAAAACTTATTCGCTGCCTCCGATAGCTTTATTGATATCAGTTAAGTTTTGATACTGTTTTGGAGGTAATTGCTTCAAAGCTCGCAAAACAACCTCATCAACACCTTTTTCTTCCGCATATTTCAGCAATTCATTTCTGCTGATTGGGTAATTAACTTCATTCAAATTGTTTTGTAATTTTGATAAATTGACTGTAGCGTTCATGATTTTCCTCCATGTATAATATTGTATGTTGACTCAACAAAATGGTTATTGAGTTTAATACTCGTCTTGGCAACAATTGAAAACAGTTAGTTACAAAGCAATTAAGACTATCCTCAGCCAATGTGCTTTTGAATCAATTTGATTTAGGGTCTTATTCCTTGGCAAGCTTTCTCGTTGCCGCAATCAGGTATTTACTCGCCTCATCGGCACATAAAATTCCCATATCTACCATCTCTAGCTTGAGGCATACCTGTTCGTCAATTCATTCTCCTTAAGTATGATTTAGTTTTGTTGCACTTCGGTTATGGTGCAAAGCACCCGCAAGGGAGAGCGATCGCAATCCAATACTGCTTGCTTTGTGCATTTTCAACTCGGAATTGGGTTTAGGGAAAAGGTTAAAGGTTTTTTCTTTCCCCTTTTCCTTTTCCCCCTTAAGCCAAAAGTATTGGAGCAGAGCTGTTCCCCGCCTTTTGAGTACCGTATAGTTACAGTTGTCCAATAACATACCTCGATATATGAAAACTTTCATTTGTTGTGTTGCTCTGCTCTTATTTGGCCCTAGCTTTCTAGCTAACAGTCCCAGTAATGCCAATGAATCATCTATTACTAGGAATAGTCTTGTTGTTGCAGAGACTGCTAGTAATCAAGAATTCATCGCTAGGGGTACAGAACCTTTTTGGAGTGTTACTGTGAGCAAGAGGGGAATTGTCTACTCTTCACCAGATGTGCAAAAGCGAACCTTCTCTTATGTTGCACCCTTGAAAGCAGAGGCGCGTCCCGCAGACCTAGTGCGGGTCTATCGACTTAAGGGCAAAGGCAACAATATCTTAATCATCAAAAAAGTCGATGCCTGTAGCGACGGTATGTCAGATCAAGAGTATCCCTACTCGGCAATTTTTATCTTGGAGAATAAAATTTTAGAAGGTTGCGCTGAGAAAAAATGATGCCCTGATGCAAGAACTAACCGTTACTCAAATGATTCGGAAGTTAAATAAAAGCCGTGCTAGAAGCACGGAGCTTTAAACCCATTTTCTCGGTAAAAAATACATTAACAGGAATTACGTAAGTTGAAGATAAGTGATTTCACGATAGAGGTGTGTGGAAATCTAAAGAAATTGTTAAGGGGATACCCAGGTAATATGGGTAAAAATTGGGTAGTTACGCGCTATTTTTAAGCAAGCGATTGAGCGATGATTATGTGTATAGAAAGCGCTGGCAAAGATTTTTAGCTGGCATTTAATAAACCGCATATAAAACAAAGCCCTGAAATTTTTCAGGGCTTTTTAAATTAAAAACTCAGTTTTCAGCCAAAATATACAAAGCTTGCCTCGATTTGTCCACACCCAACATATAACAATAAAATTGCCGACTTCTCTAGAAAGTTGGTAATCTGAGCCTTTCAATTACTTGGAATATAGGTATTTCCTAGGGACGCACAGATGTACGCCCCTATTATGTTTTTTGTATCAATTGCGTCATTGTTATACCTGTAAGTATGAAACAATACCATACTTCTCCCTTTACGTCTTATATCTAAAGGTAGAAGATAAAGGTTAAAATTTGGGAAACCTAAGAGAGGTTCATTCCTAAAAGATGTCCTGCCTATTTATCGCAGAATGCAACTGAGGTCAGATGACGCAATCTTTAAATCGAGTCAAAGAGTGGGAACAACGTCGTGATGAAGCAAGCCGCTACTACCAGCGGGGGAAATTCCAAGAGTCTCTCGATCTTGCAACCAAGAATTTACACTTGGCTAGATCAATTCCAGACCGAGCCAGAGAAGGTTATACATTAAACGACCTTGGTTTAGCTCACCTCAGTTGCTGGCAACCTCAAAGAGCATTAGAGCGCTTTCATCAGGCGCTTTCGGTTGCTGTTGAAATTGGCAACGCGCCAGCACAAGCAACTGCACTTAGCAATCTGGGTTCTACCTACAGCCGTCTTGGACGCTTTTCGCAGGCGTTAGAATATTTTGACCAAGCACTACCAATCTTTAGGCGATCGCAAGATACTCAAAGTGAAATTTCTACTCTTAATGATGTAGCCCTAATTTATACCCGATTGGGAGAACCAAAACGGGCACTGTTGCTACAACACCAAATTTTGAGGATGCGGCGATTGTTAGGTGACTTTTCTGGTGAAGCAACAACCCTAAATGGCATTGGGTTTGCTTACAACGTCTTAGGCAAGTTTGAGGAAGCTCTAGAATTTTTTCAAGCAGCCCTTCCAATTCAACGAGCTGTCAAGAATTTGGTTGGTGAAGCAACCACTTTGAACAATATTGCCTCAATCTATAGTGATTTAGGAAAACCGAAACAAGCGTTATTGCTTTACTATCAAGTTCTTTTGACACGTCGAGCAATCAGCGATCGCTCCGGTGAGGCAACAACCCTTCATAACATTGGTTTTACCTATAGCACTCTGGCAGAGCATCGGCAAGCAATGAAGTTCTATAAGCAAGCCATTGCGATTTATCAACAACTAGGCGATGGCCTTGGAGAAATTTCGACTTTGCTAAATATGGGAAGCCTTTACGCTACAACGAAACGCAAAAAAATGGCGCGATCGTGCTACCAAAACGCCCAAGAGTTAGCAGAGCAAATCGAACATCAGCCACTCCTAGAAAAAGTACAGCTGTTTATAGATTCTCTGTAGTTTGATGCAGCAGACTCAGATTCCCCACTTCTTTAAGAAGAAATGGGGAATTTTTTTGTGCGAGTTGAAACTCAAAAAGTTAGCAACTTCGTTACCGTCATCCAGATATTGCTCAACAGGTTACGATCAATTAAGAAGTAATAATTTGTTACGGCACCGCCAGGAGTCTTTTAAATGTTCATTGATGAATTGTCACCTATATTCAAAGAATTTATCCAGCATCCAGTCTCATTTGTGGGTGGGTTCTTCTCTGGTGTGCTTCGGCTCAATCTTGCAGACGATCCTGTAAAAAGCTGGCTGGATCAACAGATCCGCTCTAATAGTTACACCAGCACCGCAACAGACGGACACAATGGCAAAGCAAGTGGGCCTCAACAGATTTCGATTGACTAAATTTTTGAGTCATCGCAAATCAGGCTAATTATTTTGGTCACATACTCCCACATTGTTGCAAGCATACAGTGTGGGAGTAGTTTATTTTCACCAAGCTGTAGCTGTACTAGTCGGTTGCTCCCCTATTAAGAGATACTAAAGCTAGGTAGATAGGCAAAGAAATATGGAATCCCTAACCTCTCGTATGCAGGCGGTACAGTCGCCAATTATTCCTGTGGTTGGGGAACTGATTAAAAACTCTCCTGGAACAATCTCTTTAGGACAGGGTGTTGTTTATTACAATCCACCACCGGAAGCGATAGAATTTTTACCCAAATTCTTAGCCGAGCCTGCTAATAATTTATACAAATCAGTTGAAGGAATTCCCCCTTTGCTGACAGCACTTGCAGAGAAATTGCAAGCCTTTAACGGCATTGAAATCAATGGGGAAAACTGCATCGTCGTGACAGCGGGGAGCAATATGGGATTTATGAATGCCATTCTTGCGATCACTAACCCAGGCGATGAGATTATTCTAAATACGCCCTACTATTTCAACCACGAAATGGCGATCGCAATGGCTGGTTGTCGTGCAGTGTTAGTGGCGACGGATGAAAATTACCAATTGCGCCCAGATGCGATCGCTCAAGCAATTACTCCCAAAACGCGGGCTGTGGTAACAATTTCACCAAATAATCCGACTGGAGTTGTCTATTCAAAAGCAGCATTGCACCAAGTAAATCAAATTTGTGGCACTCGCGGCATTTACCACATCAGCGATGAAGCCTATGAATACTTTACCTATAACGGGGTAAAACACGTTTCCCCTGCTGCATTTGAGAGTAGTAGCGAGTACACCATTTCTCTCTTTAGCCTTTCCAAAGCATACGGTTTTGCCAGTTGGCGCATTGGCTACATGGTGATTCCCAAACACTTATTTGTCGCCATCAAAAAAGTCCAGGATACAATTTTGATTTGTCCGCCAGTAATTTCCCAATATGCAGCTTTAGGGGCATTGCAAGCCAAAGCGGAGTATTTGGAGAGTAATATAGGTGCGTTGGCGCAGCCCGCCGTAGGCATTGCTCAAGTGCGGCAAGTAGTACTCAACTCCCTTAACCGTCTACAAGGTTTATGTAGCATTACACCCGCCAATGGCGCTTTCTATTTTTTTCTCAAAGTTAATACTCAGATGGATGCTTTTGAACTAGTTAAAAGACTAATCCAGGAACATAAAGTAGCAGTCATTCCAGGTACAACCTTTGGCATGGATGACGGATGCTACCTACGCATTGCCTATGGGGCGCTGCAAAAAGAGACGGTAAAAGAAGGTATAGAAAGATTAGTGCAAGGTTTGGAAACTATAGTTGGGAGTTAGGAGTTAGGAGTTAAAAGTTTATATTTAATTTATGAGGGCGTTATATCATGTCCGCTTAATTAGTTATTATTCAGGGCATCTATGCAAAAATCTTAAAACTCTCTTTCCCCCTGCTCCCTGCCCCCTGCTGCCTGCCCCCTGTTCCCTGCCTGCCCCCTGCTCCCTGCTCCCTGCCCCCTGCCCCCTGCCCCCTGCGGTCTTAATGATAAGTCTTTTACCGGACATGATATTAGACTGTGTTAGCGTACCTCATCCGTAATCCCAAATATCAAATTTCAGAGATGCCAATTATTAATAAGTTAATTGAAATTGAAACTGAACCAAAAATTAATATTCATAATATCACGCCACAAATCAAAGATTTTATTGCTTCAACATCAATTAAAAATGGACAAGTTTTAGTATTTTCTCGACACACAACAACAGCTTTAGCCATCAACGAGAATGAAGTCAGATTGTTAGAAGATATAAAAGTGTTCTTGCAAAAATTAGCACCGGAATCAGACAGCTATTTGCATAATGACTTGCATTTAAGAGATGTCCCGGAAGATGAGCCGATTAATGCTCACTCTCATTTAATGGCAATGATGCTGACCACGAGTGAGATAATTCCCATCGTGGATGGTAAATTAGCTTTGGGAACCTGGCAATCTGTGTTGTTTTTTGAGTTGGATGGGCCGCGCAAAAGAACGGTATTTGTCCAAATTTCTGGCGAATAATGCAACTTCACACCTGCAATCCTCCCAGAACAACCCAAATCTGAGAGAATTACGAACACGACCAACAAGCGTATCACTTGAATTTACCTACAGCAATTAAAGAAAGAATGTTTCTCAGCATAACCTTCCTTTCCACAAACCAAGACTTTCGTTGTGTCAAAGGCAGACGCAATTAGTTATGAAAAATAACGATAACTTTGTATTACGCAATACTTGGTACTATGCTCTGCCTAGTAATCAGATCAAGCCAGGTATGATGATCAGCCGCATTTTCTTGGGAGAACCAGTGCTGCTAGTTCGCAGCCAGGATGGCAAAGTTTCTGCAATGACGGACATTTGTCCCCATCGTGGTGTGCCCTTGAGTTGTGGTAGATTTGATGGGCAGGAGGTGGAATGCTGCTATCACGGTTGGCGTTTTGATCCGGCTGGGCGCTGTACTGCGATACCTTCTCTTGTAGAGGAGCAGCAAATGGATTTGAGGCGCTTTGACGTACATTCCTATGAAGTCCGGGAAGCGCAAGGAAATATCTGGATATATATGGCTGATCCCGATAATTCTAAACCTGCTTCTGAGATGGAGATTCCGGTAATTCCAGGGTTTGATGAGCGATCGCCCCAGTTCATAGAGGTGATGAGATTCCCCTGTTTTGTGGATCATGCAGTGGTAGGTCTGATGGACCCTGCTCATTCACCCTACGTTCATCGCGCTTGGTGGTGGCGAAGTGAGCAACTGCATGAAGAAGTGAAGCAATTCGATGCTTCGCCTTACGGCTTCACGATGCGACGACACCGATTGCCAGCGAATGGGGGTAGATTATACTTGCTGATTGGCGGTGGTGTGCCAGAAACGGAGATTTCTTTTCGTTTACCTGGAGTCAGAATAGAAGAAACCACAATTGGCAACCATCGAGTCGTTAATTTAACGGCAGTTACACCCATTTCAGACACGGAAACCGAGGTAAATTTTGTTCTTTACTCGACACTTCCTTGGGTGGGATTTTTCAAGCCACTGCTACATGTGCTGGCGCGGACTTTCCTTGGTCAAGACCGAACGGTTGTGGAAAAACAGCAGATTGGCCTTAAATATAATCCTGTGCTACGGCTGATTAAAGACTCAGATATGCAGGCACAGTGGTACTACCAGTTAAAGCGGGAGTATGCTCGGTCTGTCGCTGAACGACGAGAATTTGTGAACCCTGTCAAGGATCAGATACTCCGCTGGCGTGCTTAAATTACTCCAAGCCAAATTCTGCAAATTCTCTTTGCCCAAACAGCATATTTCGGTCTACCGCTGACAAAATTTTATTATTGGTGCGTTCGTTATTTAAACAGCGACCAACTAACTGCGCGACATCTGCACGATTGATGCTACCACTAATGTGCGGATCTTCGGTCAAAACGCCGTTACCTGTTGCTGGTTCTGACTTTAGTCCACCTGGGCGGATAATTGTATAGGTGAGTCCACTGGCAATTAAGTGTTGTTCAGCTTTGTCTTTCTCAACTAAAACTGTTCCCAGTGCTGCTAAAACTTGGGGTGACAGAGCAACAACACTATTGCCAGCACCAATGGAAGATATAAGAATAAACTTTTGCACCCCAGCTTTAACTGCTGCATCAATCAGATTTCTATTACCAGGGTAATCTGCCCTTTCTCCCTCTGATGGTAAACCGCCAATTGTACTGATAACGGTGTGAATAGGTTTATCTGTCAGCATTGCGTGTTCTACATCGCCAACATTCAAGGCATCTCCTAGAACTACCTCAATACCGATTTTCTCTAGTTCAGCAGCAACTGATGCTGTTCTTAGGAGTGCTCTTACCTTTAGCTGTTGCGCTGTGAGATATTGAGCAATTTCTCGACCAACACCGCGACTTGCCCCAGCCAGAAAAATATAAGATGTACTTGTCATAATAAATTTAACTATTTACGCTCAAAGGATTTTATCAGAGGATTGGCAGTATTTAATAATTGCTCAAGTGACTGAGATGCTTCTGGTTGATGGCGAACATAAGTGTCAATAAACAAACTAATGATTTCACCCATCAGCAAACGGAAGCTTTCTTGAGGTTGGGTGGCGGGAAAGTCCAACAAGGGTGTATCTAGAGTGGAGTCTAGCTGATCAACTATTGAAAAGTGATTTGCCCCATCCAAAAGTATCAGATAGCTATCATTTCGTCCTCCAGTAATTGCTTCTTGGAATGTACGGATGACTGGGGTGGTAGTATTTCCAGGACTTACACCGTAGCGATCGCTGTTGTTCGCAATTACTCCATCGCAGGTTCCTCCCATAAGTAGAAGTGGTAGGGAGTCTGGTAAGGGTAAGATAGTACCTGCTTCATACCCCAATAATAACGTTGCCATAGTGTGTAAACCATAACCAAAAGATGCTGCAACTTGAGGGAAAAAATGGGGATCAGCATTTTCGATTGCTACTCTACCACCTGCGGAGTGTCCACCTAAAATTATTCGTTGCAGATCAAGCATTCCAGCTAAAATACCCTCAGACTGTAACTGTTCCACTTTCGCTAGCAGTGTTGGCAAAGCCAAAGCAGTGGGAACAGTACGATAAATTGTTGGTTTCATCTTTTCAAAATCAACGCCTGGAGTCAGACTAATTATTCCTGGTATCATTTCCGTAATCCAGTTAAAGAGAATCACCACTAGTCCACGTTCAGCGAGTTTAACTGCCAACCATTGATATTGTTGAGCATCACAGTTAAAGCCGTTGAAGAAAATCACTACTGGAAAAGGTGCCTTTTCTAAATTAACTGGCAAAATTTCCCTATTTCTTTCTCCCTTATGCCTTGACATCTCTACTGGATAGAAAATTTTCAGGTGGATGGTATCGTAAGGAGACTGGAAACCCTCGACTTTAGCAGCTTGGAAAAAAGCACGAACTGTCATCTGGTTGTTCCTGATGTCATTGAAAATTTTTCTATTGCCCAGAACTGCTCCTAGCAATGCCAATCTAGTGATATGAAATAATGTGGCAGCAATAATAACATAAATTGTAGTAAGTAATTAGATTTAACCCAATTGTAGGAAGTATTTTAGTAAGCAATTGTGTCAATCTAGCAAATAACTTTTCTTTGGATTTACTTATGGCTAAAAAATCTCAAACAAATATAGAACCATACCAAGATGTTAGATTATCTGCCACCACAAGAATTTGGGTAATTACAGTCGCAATTCTCGGAGTTTGCGTCCCACTGTCAGCAGTGACTAGAAGCGGTGCTATTCTTCCTTTAGTTGCAATTGGTGGGGCAGCTGTTGGTACAGTTGCTGTTTGGCGTTCTGATGAGCAAAAATCAAAAACTAACTATTTGCAACAGCAGCAAATAGAACTGTTAGAGCGGAGATTAGCGAATCTAGAAACAATTGTTAGCAGTGATGACTTGAACTTGCAAATGAAAATTAAACAGATTGAGACAAGGGATACTTTTGGCGACTCATCTGATGTAAGTACTACACCCAGACAGCCAAAACGCAAAGGTTAAATTTAGCCAATCTTCACCATTTATGCCGATTTCAGATGATAAACCCTAGAATTATCGTTACTAGGTTGTTTTTGTGTAGGTATTTGTTGACTTCTCGTTACGGCAACCTTTGAAATTCCTCTTACATTAAACTTTCCTTTGCGGCTATAAATGTTTCTAGGGAAACAGTATCTCGTTCTCCATCTCCGTTAGAATTGACTGACATCATTTAATTCTATATACTTCAACTGCATCAGTTCATGAAATGTCTAAGTGCTATCCATCTCTATCTTTCCCGGAAAAATCTGCCAATGGCTGTGTTTTATTAGACTACTAACATTACTGAATTTTTAATTAACTAAGGTTATAAACTTGAGTAATTGCATTGGTATAGTTTACCGTAGGTATGCAAGAGTTTGCCGCAGGAATGCAGATGGATTGGATTAGCTTACTTAAAGCTCAACAAGCTGATTTCCTTCAACGTGTGAAAAAGCCTAAAACTTATGACTTATCTTTGCTGGAAAGTCAAGTAAAAGGCTGTCACACTGAAATCATGGCTTTTTGGGGCGAGCCATTGGCAAGACTCCAAGAAGTTTCTCGCCAACAAGCAGAAGTTCTCGCCAAAAACCCGCCGCCGACACCGCCTGAATATCCTGAGCCTCCCGACTGGACGATACCTTTCCCCAAATACTTCCAGCGACAAGCGGAAGATTATCTTTTGCGGGAGCATATTGTTGACCGGGTGATAACTGAACGCTTGGGGAAGTTGGTAAAAAAGGTATCACAAGATACCTTGGAAAACATGGTTTTAGATGATGAGGGAAATTTGTGTGGCGAAAGCAAATTTTCTTATCTACTAAAAGATAATCCTCAGCTAAGTGTTCAAGTTTATGTTGCTGACGGAGAAAGTTTTAATGGTATTAAGAAAGACAAAATTAGGTGGTCGGTTACTCAAGAAGATTTAAGAAAGCACCAAGCATTAATTTTTCTATGTTTGTTTTATCCATCTACAGGTAAGCTAGGATACGACGAAAAACAGAGCATAATTACAGGCTTTTTACCTGCAAATCAAATTGAGCTTACTGAACCAAAAATATACATTAATCCGAGTAACTTGTTATATGCAGGGGGGTTGAGTTGGTATTTAGAATCACTTGTTGGCAAAAAAGACACATCACCATTAATTAATGAGAGAGCGATCGCAGATACAATACAGACTCTACCATCAGAGCATTGCCTTAAGGGTATAGTTGGTGATTGGGAATGCTGGCAGACTTTGCAAGGGCACAACAGAGGCATTAATTGCCTAGCTTTCAGTTCCGGGTGTAAGAATGGCAAAGCCTTACCCATATTGGCAAGTGGTAGTCGTGGAGAAACGAAACTCTGGGATTTAAGCAAGGGTGAATTAATAGAGACATTATCAGAGTATCCTTGGGTGATATCTGGGCTGGTGGATGAAGTGAATTCCCTGGCTTTTAGTTCAGATGGACAGACTTTAGTGAGTTGTGGTGCAGATTCCACTATTAAGCTTTGGCACGTAGGCGCTTTAGACTTGATAGATATTTTGCACAAACATAATGGGGTAGTGCGGTGCGCTGCCTTCACCCCAGATGGCAGAATGTTAGCTACAGGTGGAGATGATAGAAAAATTCTGTTTTGGGATTTGATGCATCGTCAGGTTGCGATCGCACTCTCTTTAGATGATACAGCTGCTCATTCCCTGGTTTTAAGTCGAGACGGGGAAACTTTAGTTACAGGTAGCTATCGCAAAATTAAAGTCTGGCGCACCTTACCTCAGACGGGTATCAAAAGTTTAAAGGACGCAGAACCACTGCATACCCTCATGGGTCATTCTCACATCGTTCGTTCCTTGGCGATTAGTGCAGATGGTAAAATGCTGGTGAGTGGTAGCTGGGATCAAACAATTAAAGTTTGGCAATTGGAGACTGGGGAATTACTTCATACTCTTAAAGGACATAGAGATAGAGTATATGCGATCGCATTAAGTCCCGATGGTCAAATTATCGCTAGCGGTAGTGCTGATAAAACCATTAAGTTGTGGCATCTACAAACCGGGGAATTGCTGGGTACGTTTACAGGTCATGGGAATATAGTCACAGCATTAGCCTTCACAGCTTCCGGTGAGATGTTGGTTAGCGGGAGTTTAGATAAGACGATTAAAATTTGGCAACGGAGTTAATAATTCGTAATTCGTAATTCGTAATTATTCAGTCTTTGATATTCGTGTGAGACGCATCAAATCATGAGCTAAATCAGCCTAAAACCCCATTGCACCTACCCATAACTGTCCATAGAAACCGATCCAAAAAACACTATGTCTGTGCTGCGATCGCTGTAATTCCTGGAGACGACCAACATAGTTTTTGTAGTCCCATTTAACGGTGTTTGTTCTGAGATTGTCGGCTGTTTTTGACCCATCGGCTTCAGCCCCTTTGTCACCCCTTCAGGCTAAAAACTAAAACTGGCGTAGCGACTGTCTTAAAAGTCAAGTGTATTGTCCTATAAGTGCATTCCCTGGTTCTTGCCAGGGAACGAGAGGTACTTCTAACTCTTAAAATCTTTCCACACCTTCAAATTGCTTGAGTGCCGATGCATTTGCTGCTTCACCACAAGTACGCGGTGTAGGGAATATCTTTTCAGGATTTGCTAACCCTTTAGGATTAAAAACTTGCCGCACCCATTGCATCGTTTCTAAATCAACTGGGCTAAACATCTGTGGCATATAGCACTTTTTCTCTTCACCAATGCCATGCTCACCAGAAATACTACCACCAACTTGGACACAAAGTTTGAGAATTTTTCCACCCATTTCTTCTACTTGCTCTAATGCCCCAGGCACAGAATTATCATAAAGAATTAGCGGATGAAGATTGCCATCGCCAGCATGAAATACATTAGCAACCCGATAACCGTATTGTTCACTTAATGTCTTAATTTCGTGCAGAACATAAGGCAACTGAGTCCGGGGAATGACACCATCTTGTACATAATAATCTGGACTTAAATGCCCAGCAGCAGCAAAAGCCGCTTTGCGTCCTTTCCATAATTTTAATCGAGTTTCTGGGTCACTAGCAGAAGTGACATTTCGCGCCCCATTCTTTTGACAAATTTCAGTAACTCGTTGCTTATTTCCTACAACTTCCACTTCTAAACCGTCAATTTCTATTAGCAAAATAGCAGTAGCATCACGGGGATAACAATTTGTTGCAACAACATCTTCAACTGCATTGATGCTGAAGTTATCCATCATTTCCATCCCACCAGGAATAATTCCGGCGCTGATGATGTCAGAAACAGTTGCTCCGGCAGCTTCAATACTGGTAAAATCTGCCAACAAGACACAAATTGATTCTGGACTTTTGAGAATTCGCAAAGTAATTTCTGTGGCAATTCCTAAAGTGCCTTCAGAACCAACAAACACACCTGTTAAGTCATAACCAGGCATTTCGGGGATTTGCCCGCCTAAATCAATAATTTCCCCTTCTGGCGTAACAATTTTTAATCCCAAAACGTGGTTAGTGGTAACGCCATACTTGAGACAATGTACGCCACCAGAGTTTTCAGCAATATTGCCTCCGATAGAGCAGATAATTTGACTAGATGGGTCAGGAGCATAGTAAAAACCAGCACCACTGACAGCTTGTGTTACCCAACTATTAATCACTCCTGGTTGCACAATTGCCCGCTGATTTTCCAAATCAATATTCAGGATTTGCCGCATTAAGGAAGTGACAATTAAAACAGAGTCTTTTTGTGGCAAAGCGCCACCAGATAGACCTGTGCCAGAGCCGCGTGCTATGAAGGCAATAGAGTATTGGTTGCATATCTTTACAATTTCTGCAACTTGTTCTGTAGTTCTCGGTAACACCACTACAGCCGGACGTTGGCGGTAACCAGTTAAACCATCGCATTCATAGGTAATGAGTTCTTCGCGGCGTTGCACCACACCATTTTTACCAAGGATAGCCTCGAATGCTTTGATAATGGGTTTCCAGTTGCGTTGTTTTTTATCTTGGGCAAGCATAGTTTTTTAAAGTTTGCTCTAGTAACTTAGAGTTTAAAACAATCCCCAAGTTTTGAGGGATTAGTCTCTACTCCAAACTCTTTTTCTGTTAACCAAAATTTGCTTGCTTGCTTAAGAAATCCCGGTAAAGCAACTACCCCCAATTTCAACTTCACCTAATTCCCAAATAATTTACTACTGTGTTTTACAAAGAGTCTATTTATACTAGTAACTATATTTATAGCTGTTCCCATTTAGATGCGGTACAACATTACATCACGAGGTGTAGGGGCACGGCACGTAAACGAGAACCGCTATAAGTCCTTCTTTGCGTATTGTAACAAAAGTTTTGATTCAAGTATAGTTAACTACAATATAGTCCAAAAAACTTGTGTTTGAGACAACTTGATGCTGGAATTTGGGAAAAGGCTTCTTGCTTATAAACAGTTTATCCCCCACGGTCATTGCTATCTTTGGAAAACAGAATTAGTGGGGTTACATATTGTATCCGATAGTTTAATTGCGCTTGCTTATTATTCCATTCCCATCACGCTACTTTATTTTGTCCGCAAGCGCCAAGATTTGCCCTTCAACTGGATATTTCTGCTATTTGCAACATTTATTGTTACTTGTGGTACTACCCACCTGATGGAGATTTGGACGCTCTGGTATCCAACTTATTGGTTGAGTGGTTGCCTTAAAGCTATTACAGCCGTAGTTTCACTGTACACAGCTTGTGAACTTATACCTTTAATACCAAAAGCACTTGCTCTCCCCAGTCATGCACAACTGGAGGCAGCTAATCGAGAATTAGAGCGGGAAATTAGCGAACGGCAAGCCGCGCTGTGCGATCGCAAACAGGCAGAACTCGCACTACAAGAGCGGGAAGCTATGTTGCGGCGAATTGGCGATAACCTGCCCAATGGGGCAATTTATAAAGTAATCCGCCAATTGGATGGCAGCGATCGCTTTGATTATATCAGTGCGGGGATTGAAAGACTGACGGAAGTCAGGGCAGAAGATGCACTGAAAGATCCAAGTTTACTTTATCGCCAGTTTATCCCAGAAGACGCACTACTCTTTCAGGCAGCAGTCGATGAATCCCGGCAGAATCTCTCGGTGCTTGATATACAAGTGCGAATTCAAATGCCCAGCGCTCACCTTAAATGGTTTCATTTTCGTTCTACGCCACGCCAGTTGCAGGATGGTTGTGTAGTTTGGGATGGACTGGTAGTAGATGTGACCAACCTCAAATGTGCTGAAGAAACACTACGCAAGAGTGAAGCCTTATTAGAAGAATCTCAGCGAGTTGCTCGTCTCGGTAATTGGGAGTTTGATATAGCCAGTCAAAAAGTTAGCTGGTCAAAGCAGCTTTTCGACCTCTTTAATCGAGATCCAGCACTTCTTGAGCCGAACTACCAAGAAAATCTGCAACTATACTGGGCAGAAGATGCAGGAAAATTAGCCCAAGCAACTGAGCGGGCAATTTCAACTGGCGAATCCTACAAACTTATTCTACGCGCATCTCCAACTTACGGGTCTACTATTTATATTGAGGGGATTGGACATGCAGAATTCAACGCGGATGGAAAAGTAATTCGCCTCTATGGGACTGCCCAAGATGTTACAGAACGGCTTGCCGCACTCAACGAACGCAAACAAGCCGAGAAAGAACTCCGACGCAGTGAAACGTTGCTAGCTACTGCTCAAAAGATTGCCCATCTGGGCAGTTGGGAGTGGTACTTAGAGTCTCAAAAGCAAATTTGGTCAGATGAAACCTTTCGTATCTTAGGTTTAAATTCTACTCAATCAGCACCGACGCAGGCTGCATTTCTCCAGATGCTTCACCCAGAAGACCGACCAGTGTTGCAGAGGCGTTTACTAAAGGCGATCGCCAATAAAACTCCTTTCAATCTTGAATATCGCATTATCCGACCTGATGGCTCATTGCGCTACCTGGAGTCAAGAGCAGAGGTAGCTTATGATACTCAGGGTAAGACTGTTAGACTGTATGGAGCTATTCAAGATATTACAGAACGTAAAGAAAGCGAGTTAGAAATCACCAAGAGCCGCGACTTGCTAGAAGCTGTCTTTAACGAATCCGCTGATGCGCTTTTTTTGGTAGATACAGAAACGTTACTGACCATTGACTGTAATAATCGTGCAGTAGAACTATTTGCAGCCTCAAGCAAAGCTGAACTCATTGGTATTGAAGGTCATACTTTACAAAAAGAGCAGTTTACTTCTGATGAACTAACCAGCATTGTCGAAAAAATTAACCAGCAAGAGTTGTGGAGTCGTGAAATTGCATACTTTACCAAGCAGGGCAATTGCTTTTGGGGAAACATAGCAATCAAACAAATCAGGGTTGCTGACCGAGTGATGAATTTAGTACGAGTTACGGATATCAGCCCCAAGAAGCGTATCGAAGAAGAACGCCAACGAGCAGAAGTAGCCTTAGCTAAAAGTGAAGAACAACTTAGGCTGACGATGGAATTTAACTATATCGGTAGTTGGGATTGGAATTTGCTTGATGGGGCAGTCATTTGGAATGACAACCACTTTCGCTTGTTAGGGTTAGAACCAGAAACATCATCAGCTAGATACCAGGTATGGCGCAATGCTATTCATCCAAAGGATGTTGAGCGAGTTGAACAGGCTCTATTCAACGCCATGACTCAGCATACTAATTATGAAGCTGAATATCGGGTGATTCATCCTGATGGCAAAGTGCGCTGGTTGGTTGGAAAAGGACGCAGTATTTACAACGAAGTAGGTAAACCTGTGCGGATGTTGGGTGTGGTGATTGATATTAGCGATCGCAAGCAAGCAGAAATTGCTCTGAAACAAAGTGAGATTCGCTACCGTGCCATTGTCGAAGATCAGACTGAACTCATTGCCCGATATTTACCAGACGGTACACTTACGTTTGTCAACCAAGCTTATGCAGTTTATTTTGGACAATCGCCCGAGGAAATGATCGGCAGCCGCTATCAACCGATTATCTTTGAGGAAGATCGGGAGCGAGTTGTTCAATTAGTCGCTTCAATTAGTGTCGATAATCCTGTCGTGATTATTGAGAATCGCGTCGTTGTGGCAAATAAAGTGCGTTGGACTCAATGGCATAACCGAATGCTGTTTGACGAGCAAGGATGCTTTATCGAATTTCAATCAGTGGGACGCGATATCACAGCCCTGAAGCAAATTGAAGAAACACTTTTTCAAGAAAAAGAATTAGCTCAGGTGACGTTGCAATCGATTGGAGATGCAGTTATTACCACAGATGCGTTTAGCAGGATTCAATACCTCAATCCCATTGCAGAATCTCTGCTCGGATGTAGTGAAGCATCTGCACAAGGGTTGCCGTTAAAAGAAATCTTGAGAATTGTGCATGAAACGACACGGGAGGTAGTTCAGAACCCAATTGAGCAAGCGTTAAAGGAAAATCGAATTGTGAGTTTAGCAAACCATACCGTCTTAATTACTGAAAACGATCAAGAGATTGCGATTCAAGATTCCGCCGCGCCCATTCGCAATCGTGAGGGACAAGTTATTGGCGCGGTTATGGTGTTTCATGACGTGACTCAGAACCGCCAGCTTTCGCGTCAGCTATCCTGGCAGGCAACCCATGATGCCTTAACCGGATTGGTGAATCGCCAGGAGTTTGAGCGGCGGGTTGAACAAGCATTGCACCTTGCTTCTTTAGACTACCAGGTTTATGGGTTGTGCTATTTGGATCTCGATCACTTCAAAATCGTAAATGATACCTGTGGTCATGTGGCTGGAGACGAATTACTGCGTCAAATTACTGCCTCATTGCAGGAGAAGATTCGGAAAACTGACACACTCGCACGGTTAGGCGGCGATGAATTTGGCGTATTACTCAATCAGTGTACACAGGAGGAAGCTTTAGGAGTTGCCAACAATCTGCTTTCATGTGTTCAAGAGTTCCGGTTTGTTTGGCAAGAGCAGGTATTCTCAATTGGAGTAAGTATTGGCTTGGTCGGTATCGACACGAATACCAAGAGCCTTGCAGAGATTATCAGCACGGCTGACGCAGCTTGCTATGCCGCGAAGAACCGGGGGCGCAATCGCGTGTATATTGCTCAGACTGACGACCAGGAGCGACTGCAACAGCGTGGGGAGATGCAGTGGGCCAGCCGCATTTCTCAAGCCTTGGAAAGTGATTGGTTTTGTCTCTATGCTCAAAGAATTACCGCGATCGCTCCGACAGATCAAAATGGCGACCATTATGAAGTGCTGCTGCGGCTCCGGGATGAGCAGGGAAATTTAGTGCTGCCGATGGCGTTTATTCCAGCAGCAGAACGCTACAACTTGATGCACCTGATTGATCGGTGGGTGATTCAGACTCTGTTCAGGAATTGGACAAGGGTCGTTGGCGATAAACAAAGCATCTATGCGATTAACCTTTCTGGCTCTAGCATCAACGATGATCAGTTCATTGACTTTCTGTATGAGCAGTTTACCCTACACCCCATCTCACCCCAGTGCATTTGCTTTGAGATTACCGAAACCGTAGCGATCGCCAACCTCATAAAAGCCAAGCAGTTCATTGAGTCACTTCAACAGATGGGCTGTCGCTTCGCGTTAGACGATTTTGGGGTGGGGATGTCGTCGTTTGCCTATCTCAAGTCTCTGCCTGTGGATTACCTCAAAATTGACGGGAGCTTTATTCGTAACATTGTCGAGAATCCTCTAGATAATGCGATCGTGACAGCAATCACGAGCATTAGCTGTGTGATGGGTATTCAGACGATTGCTGAGTTTGTGGAGAATGACGCGATTTTAGAGCGAATTACGGCTCTAGGAATTGATTACGCACAGGGATATGGCATTGCAGTACCTTGCCCATTATACATATAGCCTGTTGCCGTAGCTGGGCGTGTCCCAGATTTCTAACTTGGAAAAATCGGAGACAAGCTCCCACGTAGGTGCAAGATGTGATCTAGAGTTATGCGTGGTGCGTGCGATCGCTAATCTAGATTAACCCACTAGCGATCGCCACTTCATTCGCCCTCACCCTGAATGTAGAAGCTGTTATTACCAACATCACGACATTCATCACCAACATCACGACATTCATCACCAACATCGCGACATTCATCACCAACATCGCGACATTCATCACCAACATCACGACATTCATCACCAACATCACGATGTTCATCACCAACATCGCGACATTCATCACCAACATCACGATGTTCATCACCAACATCACGATGTTCATCACCAACATCGCGACATTCATCACCAACATCACGATGTTCATCACCAACATCACGACATTTCGGTATAATTTATTCCTTAGTCTCTATTCTTTACTTTACAGGCGAACAAAGTTGCTGCACTTTTTGGGGAAGTTGCCGACACATCTGCTGGAATCCTTGAGGATTAATTTGCCACCAAGTAAATAATCCTAGACTTGTACCTCCAACAAGTAACGCCAACACTCCCCCCAGCATTGCCAAACGTTTGCCCCGATTAGGTTTTGTAATTAAGGTTGGTGGAATTTCTGGGCTGAGAATTGGTTCCTCTGACATATCCAACTCTAGATCCAAATCTAGCAAAGTTTGCGAACTTTCTGTAAAGGAAATTAATTCCTCCTGTTCCTCCTGTTCCTCCTGTTCCTCCTGTTCCTCTTGTTCCTCCTGTTCCTCTGGTTCATCTAGTTGCTCTTCTTCCTCTTGTATTTCTGCTTCTATAATCTCTTCTGGCAACGCCGGAGTCACAGGTACTACGTATTCTGGGGAGACACGGTAATAAGTGAGAACAACCGATGTATTGTCACGCCCATTTTTTTCGTTTGCTAAGTTAATCCAGTTGCGAACAGCATCTTCAACTGTCAATTGCCCTGCTAACACGGGTATTGCATAATCCTGCCAAGATTGTTCCACCCAGTTATTATCACTTAAACCATCAGAACACAGTAGCAAGATGCCATCTTCTTCCACAATAAATCGCTGAACCTTGAGACGCAAAGATTCTGAATCTCTTGTCCCCAATGCTTGAGTTAAAGCACTAGCATCTGGTCTAAACAGTGCCTTTCGATACAAGCTTTTTGCAAAGCGGACTTCCCGCATTGCTACATCATCATCTACTGTCAGTAGCTGACAATAATTGCGACTAATCCAATAAGCACGGCTATCGCCAACATTAGCCAAATAAAGCTCATGGGTATTATTTGATTGCCAGCCAGTACTTGTCTGCACTCGTTGGGGAACTTGCAAGGCCATTACAATAGTTGTAGCCATGCGTTCTTTGCCTTGGCGTTTTTGTTCATTATTGCGGGCACAAATCACATTATTTACTACCCGCAAGCTTGCTTCTAGTTGTTCCTGCAACAACTCTGGTGGTACAAGTACAGTTTGTTCTGTAACCTCCCTTAGTAAAACACGAATTTGCAACTTTACAGACTGCACTGCCAACTGGCTGGCAACTTCACCGCCTTCGTGTCCACCAATGCCATCGCAAACAATCGACAAGTGGCGCAATAAAGGTTCATCTAAATCGCTCAAAGCATTGGGATAGCAAGCGTCTTCATTTTGCTCCATCAATGGGCCAATATCTGTTGAGCCTGCCACCTTTGAGACTAATGGCAATTCTGCCGCAGATGCTAATAGTAAATTATTGAGTTGAATATTAATAGCCTCTAACTCAATCTCAGTTTCACACATCTGCTGGACTATGTTTTGTAAGCCTTTGGCTACTGATGCCTTTGCAGACGCTACCCAAAATTGCCAACACTCCCCTAAATTTTGTAAACTCAGCTTCTCATCTGCTGGTGTTTGGTAGAGTTCTAACAGTCGCACACACCAACCTTGGACTCTCAAATTGTCTACTACTAGTAAACTGCGGCTAAGTCCTAATTCTGATAAAGGTGTCCAAAGTTGGAGAATTTGCCACAGCCAATAAACTTGTCGGACTGCTGTTGCTTGCTCCCATGCCTCAACAATAGTTGGATAGATATTTCCTGTCTTATCTATTGGCACATTTTCCAACAAGAGGATATCAGTTGGATCTTCCTCAAGATTACTAGCAAATCCATAAGCCTGGGGCAAATGCAACCGCTCTTGATATAACCGTAGATAAGGAATTACTTCCGTTGGCAATTCTTCAGGTACATCTGGCGGCAGTGCCGGTTGAGTATCCAGCCAAATCTGGGGACTAATTACCTCATACCTGTCTGCTACCGTTGTGCCTGGTGTAATTTGAGCAGACGATGAGCCAGTAGCCCAAAGATAGCGGTGAACCAAAGGAGTTTGGCAACTGGCACAAACACTATCTCCCATTGGATTAATGGGACTCTTACAGCGTGGATTTATACAATAAATTATCAGTTGAGTAGAAATCATAAAGGTATAAATTATAAGAAACCAATCAACTCATGAACTTCGATTAACTTTAGCTGGCAAAGACTTGAAGGCTAGAATAGACTGGATTTGTGTACCGCTAGCTACACCTTGTTACTGAAATTAATCAAAATTATTGGTAAAAAGACCAAGTTTTGTTTTCTGTAAATAACTTACGTCTGGCTGTATCTAATCGTAGAAATGCATTTACGTCAATGTAGAGTTTAGGATGGCGCTATGCCAAGTTTTACCTTAATCTGGCTTCTGGCAGGAGCAGTTCTGTGTCTAACGGAACTGTTTTTACCATCGGCGTTTGTCGCCTTCATGATGGGAATTAGCGCTTTTGTGGTGGCGTTGCTGTCTGGAGTGGGTTTGGGAAGTGTATGGTTGCAAGTTGTAGTTTGGCTATTACTTTCCACATTACTAATCGTGCTTTCTCGGCGGTTTTTGCAACCGCGACAACGCAAATCAAAAATTCAGGATGCAGTTATAGCTGAAACCTTAACAGAAATTCCGCCTGGGAAGACAGGGCGGGTACTGTATGAAGGAAACTCTTGGCAAGCACGATGTGATGATGACAAATTTACCGTAACAGCCCATCAAAGAGTTTATGTGGTTAGGAGAGAAGGTACTACCTTGATTGTGATACCAGAAAATCTGTTGAATTCTTAGGAAGGAGGCAGAAGGCAGGATAGCGCAGCGGTAGCGAGTCCGCGAGCGTCGGCAGGTGGCAGATGGCAGTAATTCTTCATCTTCCTCTGCTCCTCTGTCTCTCACTCTCCTCTTCTGTTGAGTTAAATTTAATACTTAAAAAATCAGGAGATTTACAATGGAACAGTTCTTTTTACTAGTCTTTTTAGCCCTTGGTGGTTCTGCTGTAGCGGGGTCTGTAAAAGTCATCAATCAGGGTAATGAAGCTTTGGTGGAAAGATTGGGTAGCTATAACAAAAAGCTGGAACCAGGAATGAATTTTTTAATTCCTTTTTTGGATAAAATCGTTTACAGAGAAACCATCCGGGAAAAAGTCTTAGATATTCCTCCCCAAAAATGCATCACCCGCGACAACGTTGGTATTGAGGTAGATGCAGTGTTTTACTGGCGCATTGTGGATATGGAAAAAGCCTGGTATAAGGTAGAAAATCTCCAGTCTGCAATGGTAAACATGGTACTGACTCAAATTCGCTCCGAGATGGGACAACTAGAGTTGGATGAAACCTTTACTGCCCGTTCCCAAATCAATGAACTTCTATTGAGGGATTTGGACATTGCTACAGATCCTTGGGGTGTGAAAGTGACGCGGGTAGAACTGCGAGATATTGTTCCATCGCAAGCGGTGCGAGAATCGATGGAATTGCAAATGTCGGCAGAACGACGCAAACGGGCAGCAATTTTAAATTCTGAGGGTGAACGCGAAGCTGCTGTCAATAGTGCTAGAGGTAAAGCAGAGGCGCAAATATTGGATGCCGAAGCTCGGCAAAAATCAACAGTTCTGCAAGCGGAAGCGGAACAAAAGGCGATCGTTCTGAAAGCTCAAGCGGAACGTCAGCAGCAAGTTTTGAAAGCGCAGGCGATCGCAGAGTCATCAGAAATTATTGCACAAAAGCTCCAGACGAATCCCAATGCTAATAAAGCAGTTGAAGTTCTGTTCGCCTTGGGTTATCTCGATATGGGCGCAACAATTGGTAAAAGCGATAGCAGCAAGGTATTATTTATAGATCCGCGTACTATTCCTGCTGCTTTTGAGGGTATGCGTTCTGTGATCTCAAATGGTCAGGTTGACTCTAACGAGTTGTTTTCTAAACACATACCAGGATTAGAAAATAACCGCCCTATTTAGGAGAGACGCGATAAATCGCCTCTCTACATGAGGGCTTTCTGGCTTATCCCAAGGGTATTGAGATAAAACTGGTGACTTGTGTGTACACGGTAGGTACTGGGGAGTAGGGACAAGGAGACAAGCTTCTTCCTTGTCTCTTCGTCTTTTTCCAATGATTAATGACTAATATTAAAATATTAGAAAATACCTTCAGGTCGTAGCGGAATGCGGGGAGCGTCAAAAGAGTAATTTTTGCAAAAACTCGAATTTCCCAACATTTCAAAGCAGGTATGGGGCAATGGTACGATTAAAACCGTGGCAGTGGGTCGTTTTAGCAATCCCGATCGCGTTTATTATCATTTTTTTACTGGTATCCGCCGGTACGCAAATTCATGCGTGGGGCATTAATTGGATTTGGGGTGTATTCACCCTTTTATTCGTTGGTTGGCGTTGGCTATTGGTCAAATGGACTCAACCAGCTGTTAACCAAGTGGAGGCTGTATTAGCCCAAGTCCAAGAAGAATTGGAATCGACAGCAGAGAATACAGTAACGCCACCAGTGGGAAGTGACACCACAAAGCTTGCAGAAGCCGCACTCCAAGAAATTCTGCAAGCAGCACAAAGCGATCGCCCGATTTGGGAAGACTGGCAAACTTTTTGGACGCGATGCCAGGATTTAGTGATAGCGATCGCTCATATCTATAATCCTCAGATTCAATATCCCCTGCTGAATATTTACGTCCCCCAAGCTTACGGGCTGATTCGGGGAACGGTGGATGATATGGATCAGTGGATGCAAAAGTTATCGCCTGTCCTCAATCAGGTAACGATTGGACAAGCATACCAAGGATACGAAGTCTACCGGAAGTTGGAGCCATCAGCTCGGAAATTCTGGCGTGTTTGGAACTGGGCACAGTGGGTCTTAAATCCGGTGGCGGCGGTGGCAAAACAAGCTACTCAGGGTTCTAGTAACCAAGCAACTCAGCAATTATTGGGGAATTTGAGCCAGTTATTCCGAGAAGCTGCCCTGAGAAACTTATGTCGGCAAGCGATCGCACTCTACGGACGTAGCACATTACCAGTTTCAGCAACCGTTGTTTCCACACCAACTTTACCCAAGGCAAAAACTCAAACACTCCGAGAAATCATGACTCAAGCTCAACCAGCCGAGGCGGTTGAGCAAAAACCCGTGAATATTCTGCTGGTAGGGCGCACGGGATCAGGAAAAAGTAGCCTGATTAACACGCTATTTCAGGCAGATTTAGCAGCCGTTGATGTTTTACCTAGTACCGATCGCATTCAAAATTATCAATGGCAGACTCAAAGCGGAGAATCCCTGACGCTTTGGGACACACCTGGTTATGAACAAGTTAACCGTGCCGATCTCCGAAACTTGGTACTTGATTATGCCATTAATGCAGATTTGCTGCTGTTAGTCACCCCTGCCCTCGATCCTGCCCTGCAAATGGATGTGGACTTTCTGCAAGATATCAAAGCAGAAGTTGCAGATTTACCTGCGATCGCGATCGTCACTCAAGTAGATCGTTTACGCCCCATCCGCGAATGGCAACCGCCTTATGATTGGGAATGGGGCGATCGCTCCAAAGAAATTGCCATTCGAGAAGCCACTGAGTATCGCGCCAAACTGCTGGGAAACTTCTGTAATCTAGTTCTACCTGTGGTTACAGGTGACAGCAAAACGGGTCGAGTCGCTTGGGGAGTGGAGGCGCTTTCACTGGGATTAGTAGATGCGATCGCACCAACCAAGCAACTTCGTCTCGCCCGCTTTTTACGTAACCTAGAAGCCCGCACCGTCGCCGCAGCCAAAATCATCGACCACTACACCTTTCAAATGGCGACAACACAAGGACTAACGTCTTTGCTCAAAAGTCCCGTTCTCCAGTTTGTTTCTACCCTATCAACCGGATCTCCAACCCTAGCCTATGTGCTGGCCGAGCAAATTCCCGTGGAACAGTTGCCGATTGTGATTGGCAAACTCCAAATGGGATATGAGCTTTTCTCGCTCTTGAATACAGCTAACCCTAACCCGCTCAACTTTGAATTGCTATCCCTCTGGCCGCTACTGCTAGAAAACTCCGCTTCACCCGACCGCAACGCTTGGGCATTTGGTCACGCTCTAGTGGAGTACTGGACTCAGAATTTGACAGTTGAACAACTCCGAGAGCGATTTGAATATTATCTGTCGATTGCCAAATAATTTGTCTGCGATAAGCGATGTCTACGACGGGCTGTGACGCTCCTGCGGACGCTCGTTCCTCGCTACCGCTTTGCTAACGCTAATGCTACGCTATCGGTGACACATCTTCCATTCTCTTGCAACTGCTACGCCTAAATAGCGAGTTTGCTAACTACGTTCCCCCTGTATATTAAAATCACAAGTTGCGTTAGCCCTCCAGTATTTTACGAATATTTACTCAGCAGCGTTAAAAATATTTATACCCAGAAATAAGTTAACAAAAAATGCGTTAACAGGTCGTAATCTTAACATCAAAGTTAAGATTACGATTAAGAGTAGGTGTCTGCTGAAACCTACCCGCTTTACCTGAGTTTTTACAGAGACATCCCTTTTGTTCGGAGTTTTTTATGAAAAATATATTACAAACCTCCATCTCTCAAGAACAGGATTCACATCAGAGCTATAACATTTCCTGTTACAATCGGCTGCTTGTCGTCGTGAAAGATTTGGCTTGTGTGCGAACTATTGAAGAAATTATCGAGATTGTGCGTTTGGCAGCCCGCGATCTCACTAATGCTGATGGAGTAACTTTTGTATTGCGCGATGGTGAATGTTGCCACTATGTCGATGAGAACGCCATCGGGCCGCTTTGGAAAGGTATGCGTTTTCCGCTCAAATCTTGCATCTCCGGTTGGGCAATGCTCAATAAACAAGCAGCCGTAATTGAAGACATTTACCAGGATGCTCGAATTCCTCTTGATGCTTACAAAGTTACTTTTGTCAAGAGTTTAGTGATGGTTCCCATACGGGTTTCTGATCCACTGGGTGCGATCGGAGCGTACTGGAGTAGACAACACCGAGCCACGCCCCAAGAGATAGAAATGCTTGAGATTTTGACTGATACTACAGCAGTGGCGATCGCGAACGTTCAACTTTTCCAGAAACTTACGAACCAAAACGCGCTTAAAGACAAATTCATTGCAATGCTAGCTCACGAGTTGAGGAATCCCGTTGCCCCCATCTCGAACGGAGTTCAGCTTCTCAAGTTAAAACTGGGCGAGACTGGCTCAGTCGGAGAAACAGTTTTAATGATGCAACACCAGATTAAGCACCTCTCGAAATTGATCGATGAGTTACTTGACGTATCGTCCATCACCTACGGTAAGATTTCATTAAACCTTGAGAAGCTTAATCTGGTGGAATTAGTTCGCCAGAGTCTTAATGACTATGCACAAGCAATAAAGAAATCGAATCTTACCATAGTAGAAAACTTGCCAAACAAGCCTCTGTGGACTTATGTTGACCCGACCCGTTTCTTCCAGGTCTTTAGAAACCTTCTTGATAACGCCTTAAAGTTTTCCAAGCCAGATGGGACGATTTGGGTCGATCTCTCATTCCTTCCCGGTGAACATAGCTCAGGTAGTGTAGCGGTCTTATCTGTAAGAGACTCAGGCATAGGGATAGACCCGACAATCTTACCAGAACTCTTTGAGCCATTTACCCAAGCCGATCGCAGCCTAGATCGTTCAAGGGGCGGGCTAGGTTTAGGACTCTCAGTAGTCAAAAGTCTTGTCGAACTTCATGGCGGTAATGTTGAAGCCTCAAGTAGAGGGGTCAATTTGGGAGCAGAATTTAAAGTCACTCTCCCTGTATGCGAAGAGATTACAACCTTGGACAACGACTTAGAGATTATAGAAGCGGCTAAAAAATCGTTGAAGATTTTAGTTATTGAAGATAACGACGATTCAGCCGTATCATTACAAGCAGTACTTGAGCATTTTGGGCATGAAGTTTCCATTGCCAAGAATGGAATTTTAGGGGTAGAAACTGCAAGGAAATTTGAACCTAATGTGATTATTTGTGACATCGGACTTCCCGAAATGGATGGATTCGCCGTTGCACAGGAACTGAGTAAAGACCCCAAATTTACTCGCTCAATTCTGATTGCGCTCACCGGTTACGGTGGCCAGATGGATAAAGAGCTTGCGCTTAAGTCTGGTTTTAAATGCCACTTGACCAAGCCTGTGGACTTTGAAATACTTACGGCAGAAATTGATCAATACTTTCTCATGAGTGCGTAAGCGTAGCCCATCGTAGACATCGCTTTTATCCCATTAAATCATCTGTCGCAGCCTCACCTGGATAAAAGCGATCGCTCAAAATTTCCTCAAAAGCATATAAACATAGCTGGGGAAAAGTTGAGAGTGGCAGATTTGTTTCTCCTGATGCTAAATCCCTACCATTTTCATAAGATTCCTGGAGTGCTTCTTCAAGGTAAGTCCTCAGAGGTTGTTTGAAAAGTGTTTCGCTGTTACTTTAAGCACTTTTAGATCCCCCCTAACCCCCCTTAAAAAGGGGGGAACCAGAATCAAAGTCCCCCTTAAAAAGGGGGATTTAGGGGGATCTAAAACTATTTGATACCGATAAGAGGACTTTTCAAACATCCTCTCAGGCTAGGATTTTCGCTTAACAACTTGAGAATTTATCGTCGTTGTACTCTAATTGTTGCTAACCCTTCGGGTTCAGAGATTTAAACCTTATTTGAAAAAGTACTGTCTGCATAAGCATCAGTTACGAATTACGAATTACGAATTACGAATTAGAAAGTTACCACACTCCGAATTGATTCACCTTTGTGCATCAATTCAAAGGCATCATTAATTTGCTCAATAGGCATCACATGGGTAATCAAATCATCAATATTTATCTTACCTTCCATATACCAATCAACAATTTTCGGCACATCTGTACGTCCTCTTGCGCCACCGAATGCCGAACCTTTCCAAACGCGCCCAGTTACTAATTGAAAAGGACGAGTACTAATTTCTTGTCCAGCACCAGCAACACCAATAATTACACTAACGCCCCAACCTTTGTGGCAGCATTCTAATGCTTGACGCATAATTTTGACATTACCGATACATTCAAAACTGTAATCAGCCCCACCTTTTGTTAAATCAACCAAATAGGGAACTAAATCCCCCTCTACTTCCTGCGGATTGACAAAGTGCGTCATGCCAAACTTTTCCGCCAAGGCGCGTTTACTGGGATTAATATCCACCCCGACAATCATATTTGCCCCTACCATCCGCGCCGCTTGGATGACATTTAAACCAATACCACCCAAGCCGAAAACCACTACATTTGCTCCCGGTTCCACCTTGGCAGTATTGATGACTGCACCAACACCAGTAGTCACACCACAGCCTATATAACAAACCTTATCAAATGGGGCATCTTCCCGAATTTTTGCTAGGGCAATTTCTGGCAGCACCGTATAGTTAGCAAAAGTTGATGTACCCATATAATGATGAATCATCTGCCCATCGATGCTAAAACGACTGGTGCCATCGGGCATCACACCGCGTCCTTGAGTTAAGCGAATGGCTTGACAAAGATTAGTTTTGAAACTCAAACAATATTCGCACTGACGACATTCGGGAGTGTAGAGAGGAATCACATGATCCCCTGGTTTGAGGCTGGTGACACCAGCGCCTACCTCCACTACCACACCAGCGCCTTCATGTCCTAAAATAGCCGGAAACAAACCTTCGGGATCATCGCCAGATAAGGTAAAAGCATCGGTATGACAAACCCCGCTGGCTTTCACCTCAACTAACACTTCGCCAGCTTGTGGCCCCGATAGTTGAACGGTTTCAATTGTCAACGGCTTACCTGCGCTGTAAGCTACTGCTGCTTTAACTTGCAACATCAGCCCTCCTGTATAGTTATTTGACGTTATCCCCATACTTCAGCACTGGGGATTCTTTCACTTAAACATATTGAACGCATGATACACTTTTGTATCACTTCATCGTATTTATTAAGGAAAATCGCCGCTATAACGATAAATATTACTTTGTCAAAATATCATTCTCTAGCTAGATTGGTTAAAGGCGGCAACAGCTGTTTTGACAACAATGTAAACTGAATGTCAGCAGCAACACCCCAAATAATTTGTCCACCTCTCGATTAATACATTTTGTCACAGCTTATGAACCCTGCCCTAACTCAAATTGGCGCTCAAATGTCCAACCTGACTGGCGTCAGAGCAATCATGAAGGATATTATCGAAACATTACGAGCGGGTGCAGGGCAGCAATTTATTAATTTGAGTGCTGGTAATCCGTTGATTTTGCCAGAGGTAGAGCAGTTATGGCGGGATTGCACTGCACAGCTTTTGACTAGCCCAGAATATGGTGAGGTAGTTTGTCGCTACGGCTCAAGTCAGGGTTATGCACCGTTAGTTGAAGCGATCGCTAATGATTTTAACAAACGCTACGGTTTAAACTTAAGCGATCGCAATATCCTCATCACCCCCGGTAGTCAAACCCTCTACTTCTACGCTGTGAATAGCTTCGGTGGCTACACCCCTAGCGGCGAGTTAAAAGAAATCGTTTTGCCTCTCAGCCCTGACTACACAGGTTACGGCGGCCTCTCCTTAGTTCCAAAAGCCTTAACTGCTTACAAACCAACTCTCGATATTGATGAAGCCGCCCACCGATTTAAATATCGCCCCGACTTCAGCCAACTGTCGATTACAGAAAATACGGGTTGTATCCTCTTCTCACGCCCCTGTAATCCCACTGGTAATGTCCTCACTGAGGATGAGGTGAGAAAGATTGCTGCCCTAGCTGCGCCTTACAATCTACCCGTGTTAATTGACTCAGCTTATGCGCCTCCCTTCCCGGCATTGAACTTTACCGAAATGACACCAGTGTTTGGTGATAACATCCTCCACTGCATGAGTTTATCAAAAGCGGGATTACCAGGAGAAAGGGTTGGTATTGCCATTGGGGATGAAAAGTGGATTGAAGTGCTGGAGTGTTTCCAAGCAAATATTAGTCTCCATTCTTCACGTTACGGCCAAGCGATCGCAGCTCTTGCAATCAATTCAGGTGCTTTAGTCGAAATTTCTCATACTGTCATCCGTCCCTTTTACCAAAATAAATTTACCGTTTTAGAAACCAGCTTAGAACAAGCGATGCCCAAGGATTTACCTTGGTTCCTCCATCGCGGTGAAGGAGCAATTTTTGCTTGGTTGTGGTTACAGGATTTACCCATCAGTGATTGGGAATTTTACCAGCAACTTAAGCAAGTAGGTGTGATTATTGTCCCAGGAAGTAGCTTCTTCCCCGGTTTAGAGGAAGAATGGGCCCACAAACACCAATGTTTCCGCATCAGCCTTACAGGTACGGATGAAGAGATAGCTACTGCTATGCAACGTTTAGCCAAAGTGGCTGAAGAAGCTTATAAAAGTGCAGCAGTAACTGCTTAGTAGCGCAAGGCGGAATTAAAAATTAAAAATGAATACAGTGTAAGTGTTTCATTAATTTGGAATGGGTGGTTTATTTCCGCCGTGTTGTACTAGTAGGGAAAATGGCAATGAAACACGAAGAAGCTAACAAAGAGAAGGGAGACAGAGGGGCAGAGAAGCAGAGGGGCAAGAGAGTAGGAGGAAATTCAAAAATTAAAAATGTTCAATCTCCAGCCCCTAATCCCAAACCCTTAGTTGCCAGTCCCCAATCCCCAATCCCCAATCTCGACGATTGGCTAGAAATTGGTAAGATTGTTTCCCCTCAAGGATTGTCTGGAGAATTAAAAGTTTATCCTGTATCTGACTTTCCCGAAAGATTTGAGGTGCCGGGAAAACGTTGGTTGTTGCGTTTAGATGGCACAGAACCACAACCAATCGAATTATTAACAGGACGTTATATCAGTAACAAAAACTTGTATGTAATCAAATTAGCTGGTGTGGAAAATTGCGATCAGGCTGAGGCGTTGCGTGGTTGTAAGTTAATGGTGCCAGTGAGCGATCGCCCCCAATTAAGCGAAGATGAATATCATGTCCTCGATTTGATTGGCGTGGAAGTCTTCATGCAAGCATCTGGCGAACTCGTTGGTACGGTGGTAGATATTATCCCGGCTGGTAATGATTTGTTAGAAGTAAAATTCCATGAATCATTTGCTACTGACAAAAAACAAAAGACTGTTTTGATTCCATTTGTGGAAGCGATCGCACCAGTAGTAGACTTGAAATCTAATCGCATTGAAATTACCCCACCACCTGGGTTATTGGAAATTAATAATTAGAGTATTAATTGAATGGAAATTATTAATTTTTAATTCGGAGCAAAGCGACGTGACTAAAGCTTTACCAAAAATCGTAACTTTTGCAGTATTAATACCAATACAGTTCAGAATGAGCAACAAAACCCTCATGTAGAGACGCGATTTATCGCGTCTTCAAAGACCAATTACCTACACCAATAACCCTTAACCCAAGGGTATTGGTATTAATACAATACGGTTCGGTTAATGTTTTTTGATGAAAACTCTAGATCCAAAGACGCGATAAATCGCCGTCTCTACAAGGATGAATCTTTCGTCTTGAGGCGATTTATCGCGTCTCTCTAACCGTCAAAATGAATTTGACAGACTAGTAGGCATAGCCCTTCGTAGACATTGCTTTCCATCCTGTGCCCAAAACCAAGCAATTTAGCCACAAAGGCTGAAAAAAATCATCATGGGTAGATGGCCATCATTTGCAAAAAAAGTATAATTGCTTACTGATGAAGCCGTCAAAATCCTTTTTGTAATGGAGTGTCGAAATGACATTAGCTACAACTCCACAAACAAAGCCTTTAACAGATGAAGAATTACAGAAGATAAACGCCTATTGGCGTGCTGCTAACTATCTTTCCGTTGGGCAGATATATCTACTGGACAATCCGCTACTGAGAGAACCCCTAAAGCTGGAACACGTCAAACCCAGACTCTTGGGTCACTGGGGAACAACACCAGGGCTGAACTTGATCTATGTTCACCTGAATCGGGTCATCAAAAAATATGACCTCAACACTATTTATATTGCTGGCCCTGGTCATGGAGGCCCTGGACTGGTAGCCAACACCTACCTAGAAGGCACTTACACTGAGTATTATCACAACATCTCCCAGGATGCTGAAGGAATCCAGAAACTCTTCAAACAATTTTCTTTCCCTGGTGGTATTCCTAGCCATGTTGCACCGGAAACTCCCGGTTCGATCCACGAAGGCGGGGAGCTAGGTTATGCCCTGGTCCATGCTTTCGGTGCTGCCTTTGATAACCCTGACTTGATCGTTGCTGCTGTTGTGGGTGACGGCGAAGCTGAAACAGGTGCTTTAGCAACTAGCTGGCATTCCAATAAGTTTCTTAACCCTGTGCATGATGGGGCTGTACTGCCGATCCTCCACTTGAATGGGTATAAAATTGCTAATCCAACAGTATTGGCACGGATAAGTCATGAGGAATTAGAAAGCTTATTTGTAGGCTACGGCTACAAGCCATACTTTGTTGAAGGTGACGATCCCGCAGATGTACATCAGCAGATGGCGGCGACTCTAGATATAGCGATCGCAGAAATTCAAAACATTCAGAGAGAAGCCCGCGTACATGGTTTCACTGAACGTCCTCAGTGGCCGATGATTGTTTTGAGAACCCCCAAAGGTTGGACAGGCCCCAAGGAAGTAGATGGTAAAAAAACCGAAGGTTATTGGCGATCGCACCAAGTTCCCTTTGGCAACATAGCCAAACAGCCAGAACACCTGAAACTCTTAGAAGATTGGATGAAGAGTTACCAACCGGAAGAACTCTTCGACGCTAACGGCACACTGATCCCAGAACTAGCAGAATTGGCTCCCAAAGGTCATCGGCGCATGGGTGACAATCCCCACGCCAACGGCGGTATTTTGCTGCGCGACCTGAAAATGCCCGACTTTCAAGACTATGCCGTAGATGTTCTCAAACCAGGGCAAGCGATCGCTGAAGCTACCCAAGTTGCCGGAATTTTCCTGCGGGATATCATGCAACTTAACCAAGAAAGCCGCAACTTCCGCATCGTCGGCCCCGACGAAACGGTATCAAATCGCTTAGGCGGTGTGTTGGAAGTCACAGACCGGACTTGGGTAGCCGAGAAACTCCCAGAAGATGACCACCTTTCCCCCAATGGTCGGATAATGGAAATTCTCAGCGAAACTTGTTGTCAAGGATGGTTAGAAGGCTACCTTCTCACAGGCCGCCACGGGTTCTTCTCATGCTACGAGGCGTTCATCCACATCATTGACTCAATGTTCAATCAGCACGCCAAATGGCTAAAAACGACCAGAGATATTCCCTGGCGTAGACCAATAGCTTCTCTCAATTATCTACTCACCTCCCACGTTTGGCGGCAAGACCACAACGGCTTCTCGCACCAAGACCCCGGTTTTATTGACCATGTAGTCAATAAGAAAGCAGAAATTGTTCGCGTGTATTTGCCCCCCGATGCAAACACTCTGCTATCGGTAACTGACCATTGTTTAAGAAGCCGTAACTATGTCAACGTTATTGTTGCTGGAAAGCAACCAGCATTGCAATACCTCGACATGGATGCTGCTATCAAGCACTGCACCAAAGGCATCGGTATTTGGGAATGGGCAAGCAACGACCAAGGCGACGAACCAGATGTAGTGCTGGCTTGTGCTGGGGATATTCCCACCTTAGAAACTTTGGCGGCTGTAGACATTCTGCGCCAGCGCTTCCCTGAGTTAAAGGTGCGGGTAGTGAACGTAGTCGATTTGATGACACTACAGCCAAAAAGCGAACATCCCCACGGTTTGAGCGAAAAAGACTTTGACACGATTTTCACCACAGACAAACCGATTATCTTTGCCTTTCATGGCTATCCCTGGCTGATTCATCGCCTAACCTATCGCCACACCAACCATAATAATTTGCATGTGCGTGGCTACAAGGAAGAAGGAACCACCACCACTCCCTTTGATATGGTTGTTCTTAACGATCTAGATCGCTTCCATTTGGTGATGGATGTTATTGCTCGCGTGCCAAAGCTAGGATATAGGGCAGCTTATGTCAAACAGGAGATGCAAGATAAGCTCATCGAACACAAACATTACATTGAGAAGTACGGCGACGATATGCCGGAAATTCGCGATTGGAAGTGGCCGTATTAAGAGGAAAACACGCTTTTTCAATTGAAGAGAATACACAACTTTGCCCACTCCCTTACTTTGTCGGAAAGGGAGTTTTCGTCTATGTCAGTGAAGCAGGTACAGTTCTCAAAACTAGATCAACAAGCGATCGCACTTAGTACTTCTAACATACCTCGCTCATATTAACCTTCAACTTGAGCGATCGCCTCAGTTGGCGATAAATCACCATCAATGACAGACATCAGAACTGGTAAGTATTTATCCATCATTCGTAGATTGGTATAAACCATTGTTTTAATTAGTGCTGAATTCAGATTAGTTACCTCAGCTTCAACGCTTGTTTTATAACGAACTTCTCCATCAGCAAAATCTAGTTCAAAGTTGCCAACCATCATACCGTAGTTTGCTCTAGTTAAAAACTCAGCCACTTGGAAGCGTTTCTCTTTTGGTGTTTCTAATGGACTTACAGAATAAAAAATAAATTGCTTTTGCTCCTCTCTAACTAGGGCGTAGCAACTCCATTCTCCATTATCACCCTGAAACCCCATTCCTAAAGCTGACTCCCCCTCTAGCTTTTCAAACAGCCAGTTATCTTCTTCAAAGAACTTAATAACCGTTTCAAACATTTGCGCCATATAAATTACCTCAGAAAGCTTTTAATCGGGATTATTTTTTCTAAATAATAATCAACAAAGCTTAAATAAAAGTTTTTCATTTTTATACATTAATTTAAAGCATATTTTTTTCCTTAGCTAGTCTCTGCATCCTATCCAAGGCATTAGTTGCTCCCATAGGAGTGTTTTCCATTGTTTGTAAAGATGTTTTTGCATTTTGAGGAACATCACCGGGCTTCTTGAATTCCACATCTTTCAAGACATTAAAAGCCTCAATCTCTTTTGCCGCTTCAAATGATATATAAGCTTCTAAATAATCATTATCTGGATTACTTTGATTAGTTAATCCTGCTTTGTATGCTTTCCAACCTTTTCTAAGCGCCAACTCGTACAAATTCCTCATTTGTATTTCTATTTTTTCCTTTTGACCTGGCTGTAGAAGTTCATTCATATCTTCAAAAAGTTGTGAAATATATTTTACTTGCCTGATTAAATTACCTGCTTTCTCAGCAAGTTCAGCACTTTCTGAAAGAATGGAAGTATCTAGATCCTGTTTTTCTCGCAGATTTTCAATAATCTCTTGAGGTTCTTGTTTAGCAGTTGTATGTTCCAAAAACTTATCAGCTGGATATATAAGATTAGAATTCTCTTGAGGAATTGTAATTTGGACGTATACACCTTCAAGGCTTACTCCACCATCTTGAAGCATTTGTAGAACTTGGCGAGTCATCGCTGCATCGGGATGATAGTGACCACTTGCATCAGTAATACCTTGCAGCACTCCATCTTTAATTTCTATTTCGCCTGCGGCAGCAACTTCAGCCCCAGCTACAAAACTTGAGTGGTGAAAAATCCATTGTTGCTTTTGACGCGGGTCTAGTCCTTGTTGATACTCAGCCGCCTGGTCTGCGGCGTAAATCTTACCGTTAACGGTCATTACAAATATTGCTTTACCACTGCTTGAACCCCATAGAGTTTTCATTTCTTTCGTCTTATAGGGCTTTCCTTTCCAAAGAAACTTGTTTTGATCCTCTTTATCTTGTTCTTTAGACTCTGAATCATGACCGTAGAGTTTGCCATCTTGAATCTTGAGCTTTTTAGCTTTGCGATCTTGTCCATATAAATGTCTGATAGCTTTACCCTTATAAGCCGGATGCCAGTTCTGCATTTGACCAATGATTTTGCCATTATCATCTTTAACTTCACCTTGGTTTTCTTGCTGCGTTTTATTTTTTTGATTAGATGCTTTTCTTTCTCCATATACTCCTAGTTTTTTATTTAATTTAAACTTGTTGTCATCTATTTTTTTAGATTCCTGAAACTTTGTTTCTGAAATTTCAAATTTACCATCTTCTTGTTCAAACTTGTTTTCCAAAAATTGTGAGTCTTTTCTATTGAAATAATCTTTAGACTTTTGTTCTTCTAGTTGAGGTTGTGAATAGCCATCATTTTGCTCTTCTAGTTGGGGTTGTGAATAGCCATCATTTTGCTCTTCTAGTTGGGGTTGTGAATAGCCATCATTTTGCTCTTCTAGTTGGGGTTGTGAATAGCCATCATTTTGCTCTTCTAGTTGAGGTTGTGAATAGCCATCATTTTGCTCTTCTAGTTGGGGTTGTGAATAGCCATCATTTTGCTCTTCTACTTGAGGTTCTATATAGTCATCATTTTGCTCTTCTACTTGAGGTTCTATATAGTCATCATTTTGCTCTTCTAGTTGGGGTTGTGAATAGCCATCATTTTGCTCTTCTACTTGAGGTTCTATATAGTCATCATTTTTTTGCTCTTCTGGCTGAGTAGTTTTTTTATTTTCTTGAGATTCCTCAAGTTTGTCAGAATATTGAGAGTATTTACCATCGAAAGATTCATTATCCAAATCCGCTTCAACTTCAATATCTGTTCTATATTCTTCAGATTCCTTGTATTCTACTTCGTTCTTATCCTGATTTAATTCACTTTTAAGTTGTGTTAACATACTTTGGACTTCATTCAACAGAGCATTTACTGCTTGCTGACGAAGTAGAAAAATTTCAGTTTTTTTATCTTCTGTGAAATATCTTGAAGACTTGATTACTTGTTTAATACCTTTGAGTAGTGAGATTCTCTCTTTTAAATCTTCTTGTCTATCTCCATTTTTTGATGGGTAATGGACAAAATAAAATAATCTTTCATCTATTGCTTTTAAAGCATCTCTGCTCGCAGTTTTACTAAATCTATATCCCTTTCTTCCCACTTTTGCTTTAGCTTGAGTTTCGTTGAGCCAGGAATTGTATTCACCGGGATTTAAATACTGACACTGAACTATATTACCCTGTAGGCTCAAAGCTGCTGCATTCATATTGATCTGATTGTGGTGCACTAACTCAGTTGTATGAGTGTTTATTTGCTCCTGCTCATCCCCCTTTTGCCTTTGCACCGTACTCTGATTCTGATGTATTTCTTTTATGACATCTGCGGCTACCTTGTCCGCTTCCTGCTCATACTTATCCCCAGGCTGTCCAATTGTCAGTTGTGGCTGAATCTGTTGTGCTAAACGTGTTTCACGCCGTGTAAATATACCAGGGATTTCTAATAAGTTAGGCTGACCCTTACTACTTTCTTTTCTCTGCACCCAGAAGTCATTCATCTTACCTTGCAATACACCCAAGCGTTCCTGTCCCTCTGGCGTTATCGTGCCATACTTTGCCTGGATCTCTAGTTTTGTTGCCTCCATTTTTTGATGTTGGAGGGCTTGATTCTCTATTTCCCCCTGCGTGGGAGGCTTCCTCGATGTCTCTTTACTCTGGATACCGAAGGGCCGAGACGCTAACTTGGAGTTTTCTTGAAATGTTTGAGGATTCTGAGAGGTAGATTTATGGACTCTTTGGAATTTCATTTACAACTTGTTTATAGCTTTCAATAAAACAGGTATTCTATGTAGATTATCCTTCTTTAATTATTCCCGCCAGAGTCAAAACTTAAATCCTTGCACATTCAGATTTAGTTCGCCGGGCTTCATTTCAGCAACGCTAAAATCTCTTGATCTAAAACACTGGCGATGATATTTATATCTCAGGTAGCTGAAGACATTAGTGTGTAAGTGTTCAATAATAAAACGGGCGTGTCTAAACGGGGCAATAAATTCTCGAACTTAGAGTTTGTTTCCTACGACTCATGCGGAAGGAGTTAATAAATATTTAGCTGTTTGCTACTTTTTATTAACTTCATCAAACCAATCGCAATGCTTTGGATTAAGGCTTGCTCTTCCCTAACCCTGCTTGAGAAGGTGAGAATTAAGTCCTGTTTTTAAGGGAAGCCAGCGCGGTGAAGTAGTGTGGTCTTCTCTCAAAGGGCTACGTGGTGTACACACAAGTCTTCTAGAGTTGCCCCACAGGATTTTAATCCACCCAACTCTCCTTTAAAAAGGCTACCGTATACACACAAGTTTTTTAGAGTTACTGCGTAATGTAGGTAGGTTAATTTTTGCAGATCGCAACTAAGGTGCAAATCGATGTAACTAAGGTGCAAGTCGATGCCACTAAGGTGCAAATCGATGCAACTAAGGTGCAAGTCGATGCAACTAAGGTTTAAGTCGATGCAACTAAGGTGCAAGTCAATGCAACTAAGGTGCAAATCGATGCAACTAAGGTGCAAGTCAAAATACTTGTGTGTACACCGTAGCTTAAAAAAGGGAGCAAAGACCTCTCAAAGTCCTCCTTAAAAAGGAGGATTTACAACGACTTTGGTTTTGTAGAAAGAATTTGCATAACTTTTTAACTTTGCGGCGAGAAGTACTTTAAGTTACTTAATGCATCAACCGCTACCCACTTTCATGGTTAGCGCTAGGATAGCTATGTATTTTATTAAAGTATAAATATGGCTCAAGCTTTTTACGTAAATCCTGTATCAGGTAATGATATCAACCCTGGTAGCCAACAAGCCCCATTCAAAACTATTACCCAAAGCCTTAAGGTAGCTACAGATAACACTAAGATTCAACTGGCAGATGGTAATTATAATGCTGCTAGCGGTGAAGTCTTTCCCCTAACGGTTCCATCTGGGGTAACTGTGGTGGGTAATGAAACCAATAAAGGCAGTGGCATTTTGATTGAAGGGAGTGGTAATTATCTAAGCCGTACTTTTGCTGGTCAGAATGTCACATTCGTGCTGCTGGATAAAGCCGAACTGCGGGGAGTGACTGTAACAAATTTTGCTAGTCGCGGTACTGGTATCTGGATTGAATCAACTGCCCCTACTGTTGCTAATAGCACCTTCAAAAACTGTAAGCGGGAGGGAGTTTTTGCTACAGGTGATGCTAACCCAGTTATTCTAGGTAATGTGTTCAGTGAGAATGCAGCCAATGGAATTGCGATCGCTAAAAATTCCAAAGGTCAAATTCAAGGTAATACCTGCTTCAAAACAGGTTTTGGCATTGCCATTAGTGATACTGCATCACCCATTCTTCGAGATAACAAAATTTCCGAAAACCGTTCTGGAATCGTCATCTCTGGCAGTGCTCGTCCTGTATTGCGTAACAATGTCTGTGAAAATAACACTGACGATGGTATCACAGTAATTGGAACCGCCCTACCGGATATCGGCACTACCAATAATTTAGGAGGCAATACTCTACGCAGTAATGGTAAATTTGATTTGCAAAATGCCAGTTCCAACAAGCTGGTTTCTGTGGGAAATAAAATAGATGCGTCTAAAGTCACAGGAAACGTAGAGTTTGCAGATAGTTCGGTTCCAACACCAACTCCGGCTCCCACTCCTACTCCCACGCCTACGCCGACTCCCATTCCGACACCGACTCCTACGCCTACGCCGACTCCCACTCCGACACCGACTCCCACTCCGACTCCCACTCCGACTCCCACTCCGACTCCCACTCCGACTCCCACTCCGACTCCCACTCCGACTCCGACTCCGACTCCGACTCCGACTCCGACTCCCACTCCGACTCCGACTCCCACTCCGACACCCACGCCTACTATCGAATTAACCGATATTAGTAATCATTGGGCAGGTGGCTTTATTCGGGAATTAGTCAAATTTGGGATAGTTAATGGTTTTCCCGATCGCACATTTAAACCTGATGCTACGATGACACGGGCGCAATACGCCGCATTACTGGTAAAAGCTTTCAACCCATCGCCAAACCGCCCCGTAATCAAATTCAAAGATGTACCAGCAGATTTCTGGGCATCCAAGGTAATTCAGCAGGCATATCAAGGTTCATTTCTCTCTGGTTTTCCTGACAATACCTTTGCCCCTAACAAAAATATCCAGCGCGTGCAAGTGATTGTTTCCTTGGTGAATGGATTGGGGTTATCTGCTGATAGTGCAACCGCTACCAAAACTTTCGATGACCAAGCAAAGATTCCTGATTATGCTAAGGATGAAGTCATCAAGGCTACTCAAAAGGAAATTATCGTCAATCATCCGAACCTCAAACAACTCAATCCTACCCGCGATGCTACACGCGCAGAGGTAGCGGTGATGGTCTATCAAGCCTTGGTAGATGCTGGTCGTGTAGCTGCGATTGACTCGCCTTATATTTTGACTGCTTAATTTTAAAACTGGTTTGTTTTGTAAAATCGCATAATTTTCGTAGGGGCAATTGATGAATTGGGAAAGCAAGGTGGTTTAATACAAAAAAAGAAAAATACATAAGTCTTGATTTCTCGTTTTGTATCCAGGCTTTTTCCCTCTCTCCAAACCTCTCCCCCACAGTGGTAGAGGCTTTGAAACCCAGTTTTAGTTTTTTTCTGCTTGTATGAAACCACCCTGCAATTCATGAATTGGGAAAGGGGAAAAGGGAAGGGAAAACAGGAATAAATTTACCCTTTCCCTTTTTCCCTACTTTTCGGTTTACTGATACCAATTTGAAAAAATAATATGACACATAAAAGCCTGAAAAACCAGATTAAATTAGGCTTTCTTAATTTTTAATTGGTATGATCTTATCTACCTACTGAACTATGCTAGCCTTGCAGCAGTAGGGATAAAGGTTAGGAAAATCCGTCAATGTCTTTGAGGAAAAGAGTAGTTGGGAGGATAATGACATTTGGTAATGACAAGCAGCCAAGTGTCTTGTTAGCAATTCTAGAAATTGCAATTATGACAACTTTACCGATTATGTTTGTTCCCTCTACTACTCAAGCTACTCACACTCGTTTATCAGAAGTCGATCACGCAGAGGTCACTATATTAATGGCTTCTGCACAGATTAACAAACAAGCGTGTAGCTCCCTGAAAATTTCTCAGACTATTGAACGGCTGCAATCTCAAATTGTTGAACCCACTCAAATTTTATTAGAGTGTGGCACTGCGGCAACTGTCCCTCTGATTCAACTGCTTGAAGATGAAAGCAAAAATACCCTTAGTCGTCGTGCTGCGGCTAGAGTTTTGAGTCAGATCGGTTCTCAAGAGGCTATTGCTGCACTAATTAGGCTCGTTCAGCAGAATCGCTCAGATATCCGTGATAGTGCATTGAGAGCGATCGCTGATATTAATCCACAAGCAAGAGATGCCGTTCCTATTCTAACTGTGGCTGTCGCAGATAAGAATCTAGAAGTCAGCAAAGTGGGAATGGAAGCATTACGTCGCATTGATCCAGCAGTGCCAAATCAAGTTATCAGTTTTCTTCAAGAAGCACTTAGAAGCAACAATGCACAAAGACGCAGCACAGTTCGTTCTCTACTGGATCAACTGAGTTCAAATTCTCAACCCGATATTTCCTTGTTAACCCAAGCACTCGAAAGCCAACACGAGCCGACACGAGCGATCGCAGCCTATGTTCTGGTTCAGCTAGGAAACAAAGCACAAGTTGCAATTCCAGTTCTCACCGCAGCTCTGTTTGATGAAAGTAGCTCGGTTCGAGACACGGCTGCTTGTGCGTTAGGGCGAATCGGTTCAAGGGAAGCTATTACCGTTTTAATTACACAGTTAAAAACAGGAAATGAAGCGACTCAAACCAGTGCAGCGATCGGGCTAAGTTCTCTGACGGCTGAAGCAAGAGAAGCACTTCCCGTCTTAATTGCAGCACTACGAGACGACAATGAAAAGGTTCGCAGCATGGCAGCCTATGCGTTGGGGCAAATGGAGAAACACGCACGTCGAGCTATTCCTGCATTATTGGGAGTATTGAGCGATCGCAATCCTAGTATACGCGGATCTGCCATTCATGCGTTGGGACAGATTGCGCCAGATGACCCAAGAGTAATTCGGGCGATCGTTAGACAAAGTTCTTTAGAGTCAGATTTGACAGTACTGAACAATGCTGCTGAAACACTGAGGCAAATTACTCCAGCCGCAATGCCTACACTACTGGAAATTATTGCATTTGATAAGAGTTGGCAAAATGTAATGATAGCTGATACGCTGGTAGGTCGCTTTAACCCCACAATCCTACCTAGTTTGACTTCTGAAGCAAGTCTTTTGCTGATTCCGGCAGTACTTCGGCGTTATTCTGAACTTCTTTATCCCTATAACTACTATACAAAAGGATTAGTAACCTCTTCCTCTTATTTCAAGAGACAGTTGACTCCTCAAGTAATTTCTCAATTAGTAGAGATTCTAAAAGACGGAAATCAAGATATCCGCCTTCGGGGAAATGCATCTATGGCAATAGGTTTGGCAGATTTAGAATCTCCACTAATCAAAATTTTAGAGGATGAAAATCAGGATATAGCACTGCGTACTGATGCAGTGATCGCTTTAGGATTCACAAGTGGTTCATCTGTTGCAATTTCCAGTTTAATTAAATTTGTAAGACAACATCCGGCTTATCATCTGGGGTTGCGCCTTTCCAAGGAACAATTGCGAGAATATTTATTCTCTAAATTATCAAATGATGAGTTAAATCTACTTGGTTTTACTTTTATAACGCTGCTAAAATTTCATACTTCCAATGAAGCAAATTTGTTTTTCAATCAATTCGAGCAAGAGAATTCAGTATTATTTTCTGAACTAAAGAATTTGATTTCTCTGGTTAACGGTGCAGATGGGCCAGCAATGGTGCGTTTATTGCAAGAAACTTCACCAACACCAGCTATTTGTCGTATCACCTTTATGCAAAGATTTCTTTGGAGATGTCGTAAACCACTCAAAATTAGTTAGTTATGATTAATTTTGTAATTCAATTTAGTCTAAATTCAGTTATTTTATTTTCATGTTTTACTAATTGTTATTTTTTTAAAATTAATTTTAATTACTCGGTAATTAACTTGAATAATAACCAAAAGCTCCAGAAAGAAAGTAAAAGGATATGCACAAACACCAGAATTGAGAATTTAATTAATCAATTACAGACTTTAAAAGGTTCATCAATTGAAATCGCTTCTATCCTTAAGGAGTTGGTTAGTTGTGGATCACAGGCTGTTCCTGCTTTGATTAAAGTTTTTGAGAATGAAAAAGAAAAAATAATAGTTCGTCGGATTGTAGCTAGAGCATTAGGACAAATCGGCTCAGAAGAAGCTATCTCTGTATTAGTTAAAGCAGCTATAAAGAAAAAGTCACCTCTTTATGACAGTGCTATTAGAGCTTTAGATGATTCTGCCTTGGGACTCATATTCTTAATTACTACTAACCCTCCACAGCAAGTTTATATTGATATCCAAAATGCTGTTCCGCTTCTTGTGAAAGCGTTAAGTCATGACGATGAAAATATTCGATCTGCTGCTGCTGAAGCTTTAAGTGAAATTGGTCTAGATGCCCGGATTGCCATTCCAAACTTAATCAGACTCATTGGAAATGACACCAGAATTGTTCAGGCTGAAGCTATTAACGCATTAGGACAGACGGGAAAGGAAGGAATTAATGCTTTGATAGAAGCAATTAAGCACGGGAAAATAAGTTTTAATTTTGGAGCTATAGCTCTCATACAATTAGAGAAGAATCCAAACGTGAGGGATGCGGTAGAGAGAGCTACTCCATTTTTGCTTGATTCCTTCCGTAAGAATAGAATAACTCTTGAAAATACATGTGATTTAGTTTATTTTCTGTATTCTAATGGTCAGAGAAGGGCAGCGGAAGAAGTGCTTTCTGCATTAGAAAACCGTGATGAATATTGCATATCTGGATTGCAATCAGGTGGAGCAGAACTTGCCCTAGAAGCAGCGACTTCACGAGGAATTGCAAGACAACCCGCTATATGTCGATTTAGCTTAATGCGTCGAATTTTATGGAGATGTCGTTGATGTTTCATTACCAACAATTCTTCAAAATAACTTTGCAAGCTTTTCTTGTACTTTCATCATGGCTGGCTGCTTTTGTTCTATTCTCTTCACAAGTCTTTCCACAAATTTCTCAATCCAATAATGAGGAAAATTCAGAATTTCTATTCAAGGATGTGCCAATTCCGGCACCACGAATCTGTTCTAATTCTGAGATTCAAACCTACATTAAACAGCTAGATTTTCCTTCGCAACTCGCTATTTATAGAGCGTCTTATTATACCTTAGTATCTCAATGTAAAGTATCAGCCGTACCAGCCTTGATTGAGGCATTAAAGAGTAAACGTGAAAATATCCGAGCAAATGCTGCTTTGGCAATTGGCGAAATTGGTACAAAAGCGATCGCCGCAATTCCAGCTTTAATAGAGGTGTTAGACGATGAAAGTAACGCTGTCCAAATAAATGCTGCCTATGCACTTGGACAAATGGGATGGGCTGCTGAAGCTGCTATTCCTAGCTTGAGTCAACGATTAAAGGATGAAGATCGAGCAGTGATTACCAGTGCTGCTTATGCGATTGGGCAAATTGGCGCATCAGCTTTACAGCGATATGAAGAAATGTATACGGTGGTGACTGAGCAAAATGGTTATCGCTACGTCAACTTATCTAAGGAAGGCGAAGCAAGGCTGCAAACTTTTTCTTTTCAACTATACGAAACCCTGTTTGATGCCTTAAATAAACTTTACATTGCCCGTACCGATAATCGCCAAGCTTGGAATAGAGATATTAATGCTGAGACTGCCTTTCTTAGTATTGTTGATGCAATGGAAGCGATTGGTATGATTGATTATTTGTATGCTGAACTCAACCAATGTCCTGAAGGAGTCAGTGATTTTGAGTGTTTAGAGGGTGGAGTAAAGTTAGCTGCAAACCTCCAATCCCATATAAACAGTAATCGTCCTGCTATTTGCCGAGTCAGTTGGTTGAAGCGAGTGATACCAAGGTGCAAAAATTAAGCATAATCTGGCTACCTGAGATGTAGACTCAATTTAAGCAATGGTTTGTACTCAAAGATGCAGCCGACAACGTTCCAATATCAGAATTTGCGAGGGCGTTCCTTCAAGGGACAGGATTTGTCTGGACAGGACTTCAGTGGTGCTGATATTCGAGGTGCAAACTTTACTAACGCTACATTAGTTGGGGCTAATTTCAGCCAAACGAAAGCAGGTCTACGACGACGAGTGGCGATCGCACTTGTTGCGCTTGCGCTTTTTTTGGCAATCCTCTCAGGTTTCATGAGTGGCTATGGCGCAGGAGTTATCGCCAGCTTGATTGCATTAGGAAATAAGCTCAACCCACACTCGTTTCCCTCTGGAGTTGTGGCTCTGACTCTCCTGGGAGTGTTTACTGCAATCACTTTTCGTAAAGGGTTAGCCTCAGCTGGGGGAACAGCCGTTTCTATTGCTGTGATTGCGGCGCTATTTGCGGCGATCGCCTCCCAAGAGGTTGCTGTTGTTGCCCTTGTTCAAACCATTGGGATTGTGAGTGCTGTCGCCGGGGTAATGGTGGGAGCCTTAGCAGTTGCCCTAATGCTAGTGATGATTGCAACCAGAGCTTTAGTAATTATGGCTATTCTGGCTGTTCTCAGTGCGGCTGTAGGCACTCAATTTGGTATTGCTGGAATTGAGTCTGACCAAATCTTTGTGATTGCCTGTGTAGTTGCAGGAGCGATCGCGCTGGTGATGCTCTGCCTAAGTGGTTATACTGGATGGCGTGCTTGGAAAGGAAGCAGACGTTATACCCTACTCCGCAGTCTTGCGGTGGCAATATCGACTCAGGGAACAATGTTTCGAGGAGCTAACCTCACCAATACTGATTTTACAGGAGCGATTCTCAAAAACACAGATTTTCGCGGGGCAACACTAACTCGTACCTGTTGGTTTCAAGCAAAGCAACTAGAGCAGGGACGGTTAGAAGACACCTATCTCGACGATGCTGCAATTCGGCAATTGGTAGTCACCAAAGATGGTCGAGAACAGAATTTTGACTACTGCAATCTGCGGGGAGTAAATCTGCAAGATGCAAATTTAATCGATATCAGCTTGATTGGGGCTGATTTAAGTGAAGCAAACCTACAAAATGCTGACCTTTCCAGAGCAAAATTAGTACAAACTCAGCTTTACCGGGCTAATTTGACCGATACCTGCTTGACGGGAGCCTACATTCAGGATTGGGGTATTTCCACTGATACTTGTATGGAGGAGGTGAAGTGTGAATACATCTATATGCAACTACCTACTAAAGACGATCCCGATCCCTGCCGTAAACCGGACAATCGCCAGGAAACCTTTAAAGACGGTGACTTTTCAGATTTCATGGCTCCCATCCTGAAAACGCTGGGATTATATCGCCAGCAGAATGTCGATCCGCGGGCGATCGCCCATACATTCAAAACTCTAGACCTCTATCACCATCAGGGCATCGATCCTGCGGCTGCGGCGATCGCCTTGAAGCAACTTTCACAGCAGTATCCAGAAGCTGGGCTAGAAGTAGTTGCTTTGGAGGGAAGGGGACGAGAGAAGATTCGCCTCCAAGCAGTTGTTACGGATGCGGTCGATCGATCTCAACTCAGTGCCCGTTATTTTGCTACCTATGATGAAATTAAAGAGTTATCTTATCGTGATATACAAACTCTATTGACAGAAATCGCCCAAAAAGATGAGCGAATTCGGAGTCTAGAGCAAATGGTCAAGACAGCAATCGATAGTAACAAATTTTACGTAGAAACCTATTACAACCTGGGGGATACCGTGTCTGAAAAAAGCTCAATCAACATCGAAGGCAGTACTGTTAGTGGTTTAGTGCAAGGTAATATCACTGATGTCAGTGGTGTGGTGAATTTAGGGGCAATTAGTGGCGATGTCACAAATGCCATCGGACAACTACCCAGTAGCGATGAACCAGATCAACCAGGACTGAAGGAATTACTGACTCAATTGCAAGGGGCGATCGAAGCTGAAACCCAGTTAAGTCAAGAAGATAAAGCTGAGGCATTAGAACAACTTAAGGTATTGGCAGAAGCTGGTCAAAAGCCTCAGGATGCACCACTTAAGAAAATGGCAAATACAGCGGTTAAGGTTCTCAAGGGAACAATTGCAAGTTTGTCGGAAGCTACAAACCTGGTTGAGATTTGCGGTAAATTATTACCAATTATTACTAAGGTTTTGGGACTACCGTAAAGTTTCGTAGAACGCTGTTTATACTCCAATACAGTTTAGATAAGTAGGGGCAATTTATAAATGGTGTCAACTTAAGCTGAAAGCTATATCAGGTATGTGTTTTACACATCACCTCACGCCCTCATCCCCTAACCCCTTCTCCCTTGGAAGAAGGGGAATTAGATATCTGCCTCCCCTCTCCCTTGGGGAGCTACGGTCTACATATAAGTCTCTTGACCTGCACCTTTGATGCATCGACCTGCACCTTTGATGCATCGACCTGCACCTTTGATGCATCGACCTGCACCTTTGATGCATCGACCTGCACCTTTGATGCATCGACCTGCATCTTTGATGCATCGACCTGCACCTTTGATGCATCGACCTGCACCTTTGATGCATCGACCTGCACCTTTGATGCATCGACCTGCACCTTTGATGCATCGACCTGCAAAAATTAACCTACCCTACGTTACACAGCCACTTTAAAAGACTTGTGTGTACACCGTAGCCCTTGGGGAGAGGGGCTGGGGGTGAGGACAAAACGTTTTTAGCAAGGAGATTTCACGTTAAGTTGACACCAATGTTCATGAATTGCCCCTACACCGTGTAGTTTTGCCTAAGTCCTATCAAAGCAGAACTTTAGCTAAAATCGGTTCCACACTTTTAGAAATCTCTGGGACATACACTTGTGAAACGTAGTCAGCAATCATTCTGTCGGTGTTGAATAACGGCGCATTTGTCTTAATGGACGTTTTCATCATCTGTACCCAGCGGTGGGGAATGCCTTGGGCATCTTGGTCATAGTATAGAGGAACGATTTCTTCTTCTAAGAGCTGATAAAGCGATCGCGAATCAATCCGATCTTGCAATTCTTGATCGCTAGTATGAGCATCTTCACCAATTGCCCAACCGTTAATTCCTTTGCCATCCTTTCCAGCTTGGTAGCCTTCGCACCACCAGCCATCCAAGACGCTGCAATTAAGACCGCCGTTAAAGCAGACTTTTTGCCCACTTGTACCAGACGCTTCCAAGGGACGACGAGGATTATTCAACCAAACATCAACACCTTGCACCAGTTTTTGACCAGTGTAAATGTCGTAATCTTCAATAAAAGCGACTCGATTGATAATCCCGGAATTGTGACACCATTCCATCAAACGCTGAATAATCCGCTTACCTTCTTCATCGGCTGGGTGCGCTTTCCCTGCAAAGATAATCTGTACTGGACGTTGGGGATTACCAAAAATCTTCAGTGCGCGTTGAGCATCGCGCAAAATCAGATCCCCGCGTTTGTAAGGGCTGAAGCGTCTGGCAAATCCAATGGTCAAAACGTTGGGGTCGAGTAAGCTTTCAGTTGCTTGAATGAGTTCGTAATTTTCGCCACGCAACTCCCGCGCTTTCTTCACCTTATAACGGGTGAAGGCAACCAATCTTTCTTTGAGAATAAGATGCCGTGACCACAGTTCCTCGTCGGGAATGTCATCAACTTTAGCCCACATCTTAGGATCAACGGCACGAGTTTTCCAGTCTTCTCCCAGATACTCATTATATAAATCGCCCAATAGAGGCGCAGTCCAAGTGGGTGCATGAACGCCATTGGTAATGTAACCAATTGGTACTTTGTCTTCCGATCGCTGCGGATAGAGAACTGTCCACATTTTACGGGAAACTTGACCGTGCAATTCACTCACGCCATTGCAAGCACGAGACATCCGTAATGCTAAAACGGTCATCCCAAAGGGTTCCCAAGGATCGCCCAGTCGCCTTGCACCCAATGCTAAAAATTGTTCGCGGGAAAGTCGCAATTGCGGCCAATAGCTGGCAAAGAAAGAATCTATTAAATCGGGAGAGAAGACATCATGACCGGCGGGAACGGGCGTATGGGTGGTAAATACACAACTGTTTCGCACCTTGGCTTCGATGTCGTAGAAAGATTTACCAGTGCGTTCAATTTCTAGCCGCGCAATTTCTAAGGTGCAGAATGCAGCGTGTCCTTCGTTGAGGTGATAGACAGAAGGTTCAATTCCTAAGGCGTGTAGGGCGCGAACACCACCAATTCCCAAAACGACTTCTTGGGCGATGCGGGTTTCCAAGTTACCGCCGTATAGATGTCCCGTTAGCCAACGGTCAATGGGATCGTTATCGTTGCGATCGCTATCTAATAAATATAATGTCACTCGCCCAACTTGCACTCGCCAGATTTGCACTTTCACAAACCGTTGGCGAACTTGTAGCTGGATAGTGACTGGTTCCCCTTGCTCATTTTTAATTAACTCCAAGGGCATCTTCTGGAAGGGATTGTCAATATAATAATCTTCTTGCCAACCGTGCCGGTTCAAGCGTTGCCGAAAATAACCTTGGCGATACAACAAGCCAACACCAACCATCGGTACACCCAAATCTGATGATGATTTCAGGTGATCCCCGGCGAGAATGCCTAAGCCACCAGAGTAGACGGGTAGGGATTCATGGATGCCAAATTCGGCGCAAAAGTAGGCAATGGGGTGGTCTTTGGATACTTGCGGTGCAACTCGACTGACCCAAGTATCTTGCTGGTTGATGTATTGGTCAAACTCACGCGCGAGGGCGGATATCTGCTTTAAGTAAAATGGGTCTTCTGCTAGTTGGGTGAGACGCTCATAGCTAGCTGATTCTAAAATTGCTACTGGATTATGCCCACAGCGTTCCCATTCTTGGGGATCAATTGTTTGGAATAAAGAGATGCGATCGCCACTCCAACTCCACCAGTAGTTATAAGCCAAGTCTGCTAAACGCTTGAGCGGCAAAGGTAACTTTTCACTCAAGCGTCGTGCTGCGTTGATTGCACTACTATTAGCCATACTTAATCAATGTCCTCGCGCTTAACTTTTCTCTATTTCACCTGCTCACAATCGATTCCTCTTCAGGTTTATGACCCCGGAGGATTCATAAATGAATCCTCCCCTGAAGTCAGAGCAGTTTATCGACATCAAACCTTATCCAAGTAAATGGTTGTTATTGTTTTCGTCTTCTAAAAATTATCTCTACTTTTGGACAGGTTTGATATTTTTTTCTATCAAATTCGTTGACATTATTTTAATTATTTTGTTTTATTGTTAATATTTATTTAAATATTAACAATCAGCAACTAAAATTATTGATATGTCTTGATGGCACTCACTTTTGACTACAACTATTTGCATCAAGATAATGCTTTTTATACGGCAATTACAGCAATTTTACCGTTATTACTGGTAAAGATCATATCTGTTAAATAAGAATGAAGGTTGAATCATCAAGTGGCAAAATGTGCATCTTAATATTCATAGGACTTACACACGAGTTAGGAAATAACATTGGGCGGGTTCCCCGACTTGTAGCAACTGACGGGACACGGAGGAAAGTCTGAGCAAAGGCTTGTTTAAATTAGAAGTTCTCCTAAAGGAGACGCTGCGCGTAGCTTTCTTCCCCGTAGGAGTATGGTCAATACGCTTCGGTTAAAGAGGAAAGGTGTTCAGTTTTTTGAAAAGCTTTTACTTTCACACTATGAATTAAAATAAATCTAAATATATAAGATTTTTAATCAAATCCAGATAAAAATTTTGTTTTTTTAAGAAAAACAATGCAGTTGAATCGAAGTAATTTTCTCAGGTTGCTGATCCAGTCAGAGCCAGGAAAACCAGCAATATCCAACGGCTTACGAGCTGCATTAGCGTTGGGAGTTCCCATGCTAATTGGGCAACTAATCAACCAAAGGGAAAGCGGATTATTTGTGGGTTTGATGGCTTACTTTGTCAACTTAGCGAATGTTGGTGGCCCTTACCAAATCAAAGCTAAGGCGATGGCGGCAGCTACTTTAGGAATCGCTGTTTCAGTATTTGTAGGTACTCTAGTCGCTAGAGTTCCAGCGTTAGCTGTGGTGCTGACATTTGCCTGGGGACTTGCTTCAGGTTTTGCGTCGCTGTACGGTAATGCTGGTGCAAATGTCGGTCTGGTGGTAGGGGTATCATTTATTTCCACGATCGCACAGCCAGGAAACTTGGAAATTGCACTGATGCGATCGCTGTTATGTCTCATTGCAGGTGGATGGGCGATGTTACTTTCCTTAGTAATGTGGCCTTTTAGACCTTATGACCCACTACGAATAGCTTTGGCTAACTGCTTCAGCGCAATTGCCAACTACATTCAGGCATTTCTCGGTAAGGTGACAACACCTGAAAATATTCTCGAAATTAGACAGGCATTAGAGACAGCACGGACTACTTTAGGTACTGTACGGATTGGACAGCCGGCTCGGAGTTGGATGGATGAGCAATTGTTAGTGCTCATTCAGGATGGCGATCGCTTGCTTGGCTCAGTTATTGCCTTAACAGAGTTACTCGAAACTCATTTCCAACATCAGCAATATCACGCAGTCCAGCAATTAGTAGACGATGCACTCGAACAAATATCAGTCGTTCTGCAAGCCATAGCAAAAGTCATATCAGGTAAGCCTGCCAGCATCGATCTGGGAAATCTTAGCCGCATCTGCGAGGCACTGAAGGAACAAGAAAATCTGCAAAGAAAAGCAATTGCTGGGAGTGAGACAGACTACACAACTCTCGTTGCTTTCACTAACCTAGTGCTGATGATTGAAAAGCTGATCAAGCAATTGCAATATACCGCTCAGACAGCTAAATCTCTGGTAGATCACAGCAAAATCAGTCGCCGAGATGTAGATACACATCTTTTAGTTAACAACGAACAGCGATCGCTCTTAAATTTACTCAAAGAAAACCTCACTTTAGAATCAGCAATATTTCGCCATGCTCTCCGCATTGCTGTAACTCTAGCTGTAGGCGTAATCTTATAGAATCCATTTGACATCTTTTACTATCTTGAAGTACAGTTACCGCAAAAGCCGTATCCAGCAGTCATGCCGTACTCTAGCAGCCTAACAGACGAAGAGTGGGAAATCCTTGAACCCCTACTGCCGA
>NZ_JACJTD010000050.1 GCF_014698505.1 Nostoc foliaceum FACHB-393
CGGTTGAAATTCTCAATCAGGGTTTAAAAGATTTGGTTGAGGAAGCTTCTAAATATAAAAAGTCACAGTGATTCGCGAATATCATTCGCGAACCAATTTCCCCTTTCCACATCCCGTGAAAAGTCAGATACTGATGAATCCAGACCCCAGATTCAGACATTGGTTCATTGACCAGATGCTGCCTGATTTCCTTTAATTGTTGAAGCTTCTCTATGATTTGGTCAATGCGATCTGTCATGGTAGTTACAAGAGTTATGCCTATTGAAAATTTTAAGGCATAACTACTTTAACTGCGAAGCGGTGTCCGCGATGGCTACACCCGCCAAAGGCATCGCCTACCGAGCGCGAGAGCATCTCTAAGACGGCTGGCAATTTCCCCAGGTGTGTATGGCAGCTACGCTCCATATTGCATCTATCCGGTTAGACATTTTTACTAACTAGTTTTGAGATTGATAACAGGTTGTGAATATTGGCTAGGAGGTGAACTGCGATCGCTTGCCTCACCCCTTCAGACGTTAAAGCCACCGCTCTTGATTTTGCTCCCGGCAGTAGTTAGACAATGGCCGCGATGCCTGCGGTTCTTGCTAGCCGAAGCACCTTCTTCGGCCTATGCTTAATTCCCGAAGCGATCGCTTTATCCCAATTAATTCTCTAGCAACTTACTGATGCTAGCTTTTATACGGTTTTTGGTAGTCACCACTGAGAATAGCCGTATTTTGTATCAAGCTCTGATACCGTAGTCACGCCCTCTATATAAATAGATATTAATCATCATGACTACCAAATTCATCGTGACTACCAAACCATGACTACCAAACCCCAAATCCCCAATCTCAATTCTTGGCTTGGCTACGGGCAACCACTTCATTTCTGTACTAGCTTGGCAATGCTGGTTTTTATACGGTTTTTGGTAGTCACCACTGAGAATAGCCGTATTTTGTATCAAATTCTGATACCGTAGTCACGCCTTCTATATAAATAGATATTAACTATCATGACTACCAAATTCATCGTGACTACCAGACCATGACTACCAAAACCCTAAACCTCCAATCTCAATTCTTAGCATGACTACGGACGAGCGCATCATTTCTGTACCCACTTGGTAATGCTGGGTTTTATACAAAATTGGTAGTCACCACTGAGAATAGCCGCATTTTGTATCAAATTCTGATACCGTAGTCACGCCTTCTATATAAATAGATATTAACTATCATGACTACCAAATTCATCGTGACTACCAAACCATGACTACCAAAAACCCAAATCCCCAATCTCAATTCTTGAGGTGACTACGGGCGTAGCTTGCCGCCAACTCTTGGAGACGCACTCACGTTTGGCATCGCTTCATTTTTGTACTCACTTAGCAATGCTAGTTTTTATACAATACTTAGTAGTCACCACTGAGAATAGCGGCATTTTGTATCAAATTCTGATACCGTAGTCACGCCCTCTATATAAATAGATATTAACCATCATGACTACCAAATTCATCATGACTACCAGACCATGACTACCAAAACCCTAAATCTCCAATATATTTTTAGGTTATTGGGCCACCAGGGCAGGGCGATCGCTCCTACTCCCTTGACACTAGCTTGACTGTATTGAACATTAGACGTTAGACGTTAGACGTTAGGCGTTGGGCGTTGGGCGTTGGGTGTTGGGCGTTGGGCGTTGGGTGTTGGGCGTTGGTCATTAGTCATTGGTCATTGGTCATTGGGTGTTGGGTGTTGGGTGTTGGGTGTTGAATGTTGGGTGTTGGGTGTTGGGTGTTGGGTGTTGGGTGTTGGGTGTTGGGTGTTGGGTGTTGGGTGTTGGGTGTTGGGTGTTGGGTGTTGGGTGTTGGGTGTTGGGTGTTGGGTGTTGGGTGTTGGGTGTTGGGGAAGAGGCGATGCCAAAGGCAAGCTACGCTCTACTCCCCTGGTGGCCCGATTAAACATTGAAGATTAGGGATTGGGTGAAATGGGCGTTGTCATTCCATCTGTGAAACCTGATCTTGTTTTGTCGTTCTTTTGTCGTTCTTTTGTAGTCAATTTGATCTGATTGCGATCGCCTCTGCCATCTCACCCAATACTGCTAAAATAATTTTTTACTCGAAATTTTCATTTTTTCGCCTCAAACGCCATGCAAAAATGGCTCAAATTTAAGTTACCCAAAATAAGCGTAATGGGTACGGTTATTTTATTCTCTAAACGAAGAATTGTTGACAGCAAAAAATAGCGATTCCCCAAACTAGTCCTAGAGCTGTCCTAGAACAGTCGTAGACTAGTCGTAGAGAAATTAGCAATTGCTCCCCGTGATTCCCGAAACTAGTCATACAGCAATCCTAGAGCAGTCGCAGACTAGTCCTAGAACAGTCCTAGAGAAATTGTGATTTGGTATACAATTTTGCTATTTAAAACCCACTAATTACATAGACTTAGTGGGGATTATGACTGAGTTTGTAAAGGAAAATATTTCGGTTAGACTTTAATTCAGTTCTGCATTTTGATTCTGCAAAGTGATATTGCTCCCGCGACGCTGCTGTGATTAATCCACACAAATTTTTGCATAAAAAAATGAAACAGAGCCAACAAGTAATTCTTTCAATTAAGCGAAGGGTAGACACTATCGACGGGCAGATAATTAGTTATCTGAAAACAGAACCTTTTGGTTTAGGCAACTTACCTCAAATAGTGATGTTGACCCTCAAACAATATTGGTTGCCTTTCACCATCTCTGCTGATTCCGTCGATGGTGAAGAACTCAGGCAGAAGGCAATTTGGTCAATTAAAAAATTAGAAGCACAGGCGGCTTTGATTCGTGAGGTTTTTCTGGAATCTCATGTCAAAGACGACGCTGGTGATAGTCTACCCGCCCACCGGAGGTGATCTCTCCTAACAGTGGCGTGGTCAGGTGACACGATCGCTCTGTGTTACCTTGCCTCCCAATTGAGATTTTGGTTGTCACACAAAGCGATCGCTTCTCTCCACTCCCAATACCAAACGGTATTGGGAACTTTTGCATTGAGGGAAGCAGGAGGGAAAGAACTAATTGTCTATCAACTCTTTCCTCCCCTGCCCCTCTGCTCTAGACCTCTGCTTTGATTGGATATTGCAGTTGTAAAACCTCAGTCGCTTTTGTAGTCCTTTTGTAGTTTTATCGGACTCATTTTTGGCTGATTCTTGATTTTTACCTCAACAAACTTTCCGCCAAATATGGCGTACTGTGCGTCAAAAAAAGATGGATTACAGCGCTTAAAACCTTTTAAGCTTGTTTAAAATTAGTAGGTAAATATGGGGATAAATCGGGTGACTTTTGGGATTTATTGGGAATTATTGAGCTAATGAGAATTTGGTGACTGGAAGATGTTGAAGAGGTAAAAAAATCAGCGATGAATTTGAATTTGCGTTCTGGAGGATTGGGATATATTGAGTTTAATTGGTGAGAATTGGGGAAAATCGGGAATTTTGGCGATTTTCGGTGTCATGCACAAAACAGCAAAATCAAAGCACAATTGTAATCTTTCACAAGATTTATTTACAAAGGCTGAAGGTATTACGGTATAGGCGTTTTCGCCTTTTAGGAACCATTCTTAACAAGGGGTCAAAAACGGGGTAAATTTTTGTAGATTTAATGTTGAATCTTGGTTCTCTTTCCAGGGGAATGCTCAACGTTCACTTTGTTTGTGATCTCCAGCCCGATAACGCCGCTTTAGTTTCTCCCTGCCTTAAAACCTTCACCGTTCAAAAATTCTTCATTTATCAGCAACAGAATTTTATCTGTACACTTCCCCTTGTTGGCATAGCTGGCATAGACAATAAAAAGCCCTCTAAAAATTGATTCTAAAGGGCAGTGGGAAAAATTATTTGGTGTGAAGAGCTAGATGTACTAGGTTCTGTTGCTAGATACGATCAGAGTTGTCCCCAATCGGATCTTCAGTAACTACAGGTTGAAATTCATCAAATCCGGTTATTGCTGGGGGAAATGTTGTCCAGAAGTTCCATTCCACTGCGGATAATTTAGGAAATTTCGGGGCATCGAAAGAAGGGAGCAGTTGCAAAGATATCTGGAAGTAACGGATGAGCAGGTGTTGGGGGCGGCGGCGAGTTTGGCGATGTTGTCGCCTGTGGGTAGAAGTCATGTAGAGATATTTGCCCATTCACTACATTTACGCGGCTTATTTCTCATCCTGGGGAGAACCTAAAAGCGATCGCTATTCATCCCTCTGCCTTCTGCCTTTTTCAAAAATTCTCGCGTGACCCCTAGTTGTACTCTCCAGGAAGATCAGTTTTTCTAACAGTAATGCTGCCAACTTTCTTGCCTGACATTCTCAATAATTCATCACCTGAAAATTCAAAACCAAGCTTTAGTGCTATTCGCGCAATATCATCTGCGGTTGGTGCTGCAAGCACCTCGTTTTTAAGTTCAGGTTCAGACTGCATTTTCTTTAAAAATGCTTCGATTTGCTCAAAAGCCATATTTAAAATTTGATCCTCGCTAGCTACTCGTAATATAAAGAAAAACAGCAGTATATTTTTTAAGACTAGCAGCACAAGGGTATCAAGATTCGGGGGAAAGATGATTATAGCGACGCGCTGATCTTCATTTATCAGAATCTTGCTTATAAGAAATCACGTTTTGATAAGTAATCATTATCCTACTCCAGATCCGTTTCAGCTTCTCCCTGCCTTAAAGCCTTCCCCGCTTAGAAATTCTTCATTTACTAGCAACAAAATTTTATTTGTGTCCTTGCCTTTGTTGGCATAGCTAGCAGGGTTACTGGGATCTTTTTTATTCTCCATACCGAATTTCGCGTTATGGCTGATTATTTCGTCTTTGTGTTGCTCAATCCAGTCGCGTACCAACAAGCCGTTACAGCCTGATAAATCTCTCAAAGCTTGGTTAGTAATTGCTAGGCGATCGCTGTCCCCAGTTGCCACAGTATCGTTATAAAGACAAATTGCCTGATAAGACCTACGAATTTTTTCTACAGCTGCTAAGGTTGCCTTGCTCCCCCAGACCTCAGCATCAGTTTTGGCTTGCCAGTCAATCTCTTCTTTGATGGGTGTGACTTTGGCGGCCGTAGCCTTGGCAGACGGGGCGATTGCTCCCCCAAGAGTAACCTTGTTCACCACTTCAATAATTTTCGCTTCTAACCAAGAATCTAGCTCGGTAACGTTGAGAGTAACTGTTTGTGGTTGCTGTGGTGCTGTGGTTTCCATTGCTGCTTTCTCCTGTTGTAATTGGTTATTGGCTTGCTCTAACTGGTTATTTGTTTCAGTTAACTGCTTAATTTCTGCTTCTAACTGGGCAATTAATCGCTGTGATTCCTGTAACTGCTTCGCAACATCAACGCGGTTTTTGTGGTGTTCAATCAAACGGCTGACTACCGATTGCTGATTTGGTAAATTCCATTGGGCTTGCAATTCCTTGAGATATTCAAAATCAGCAGGGATAGCCCGAACTTGAACTAGTTTTTCTTTCTCTGGTGCATCTGGGAAGCCTACAGGCTTTATGGTGTAGTAGTCTGCATACCCCAAAGTGGTTACAAGGTTTTGTAAATCCCGATCAGTGGGAGCATCCTTGACAAAGTGTCCAGCTAACCTTGCAGCATGGAGCATTTTAGAACCTGTTGAACCCTGGCAATCCCTCTCTGTAGCCAGCGCTAAATATGCAGCCCGGAGCGCTTTGCAGTTGTCTTGTTCTTCCCCGTGTCGGAAATTTAAGATGGGGGCAATGTCTCCCTTATCCCCAAAGTACGCCCGTACTACCCGATTCAATGAACCGTTGCGGCGGCTGTCAATGGCGCGGTTTTGTGCTGCTACATCTGTAAGATTTTCGTTAGCCACCTCTGTTAAAAGTGCTTTAGTTGATGGTTCTTTTCTTAGCCAGTTCAACCGCTCGATGACGTAACTAGCAGGGTAAAGGGTAGCGATCGCAAATACTGGCTGATCTCCCCGTTTCTTCCCTTGTCCAGTGAACATTACCTGATAGCTTTGACCCTCAACAGCTGCAAACTTAGCACGAGCGAGAATTTCATGGGGACGGCGGCCGGTGGCAGCAATCAAGCCTACTGCTACCTCATGGAGGTCTTGGGATTCTAGCAGTTTACCCGTTACCTCTAAATATTCGTCTGGGCTGATTTCTTGAGCATTGTCTAGGCGTAAGCTTACCCGTGTGGTTTCGTTGCGTTCTTCCCAGTCTTTCTTATCCAGACCACACAGCAATAAAACATAGTGCTTTAACTCATAACCTGTTACGTTGCCTTGGGCATCATGCTTGGGTACAGAATCAGCGTTTTTCCCTTGATCTAAGGGGAGTGACTTGAATTTTTTATAGAAGCCAGCCCGACTCAGCACAGTACCTAAGCTTTTAATGCTGTAGCTGGTTTTGGTGTTAATAAACTCGTTAAAAGCTTCGCAGTGTGGCTTGATATCTTCAAGGCTTTGCAAATCCTTGACCGCTTCAAAAAGTTGCTCCACTTGCTCTTGAACTGCTTTTGACATCTGACTGACTCCCTTTTATTTCTAAACTGTTATTAATCTAACTAACAAGTTATTTAATGTCAATAACCTGTAAGATATATTTAACAGGTTATTGAAGTTAAATAACAGGTTAAGCTACGCTAATAACAGGTTGAAAAAACCACAGAAAAAGCGGGCTACTAACCCGCAGCTTAAAAATAAAAGGTATTCTCATGTTACTCACAATTGCTAAACCTCAACAATTCCAACCTACTAGCGACTACTTTGACGGAGAATTCGACGCGGCGATTGGATTACCACCCAAAAGCCAGGATGGAGACTACTGGCGGGGATATCTCGCCAAGGTAAACGAGACTGGTAACACACCGTTCTAAAACCCAAAGGGAGGCTAACAACCTCCCTTAATTTTGCTTACTTTGTCAATTTCTCTTGTGGCTGTATCACGGAGTTAACTGGTTGATTTGTAAATCTGCCAGCGATCGCACCCACGGACAATAGCCCGATCATGCTGAAAATGATTAGCTTAATTGGCAAGTCGCTAATGCTAAAGACGTGTAGCGATCGCTTCTCAAATTCCCAGTTAACCATCAGAAATTGCACTGGATTAAAATCAAACCACTCTTGACTTTTGATTAACTCAACATTGCATTGGCTAAATTGTTGATGTAATTCACCCTCTACATCTGCCATATCCTCTACATAAATAGTCTTGAGGATTTTCACGTTACAAGGTGGTTGATTCCTATGAAAGTTATCAAGTCGAGCTTCGGGATTACGAGATAACCCAATTTTGCAACGACGGAGGTAACAACCAGGAATTAGCCCGTGATAGCCCTCTGCTTCCATTAAATAGATAAATCCCGGCTCATGGTCATTTTTAGGCTGATAGATAAGTGTCGTAATATCATCCAAGTCCATATATTTATTTCCAAACTATTTTGTTAGAAACTGTTATTTTTTTGCAGTTCAAACAGTAATATCTTTTATCCTTTCTCACGGTTAGATTTGCGTGACCACAGTGGGGACAATAAGGCTTTGTGTCACTTTGGCGGCTACCCCCTATAGTCGGAAATGACGCGACTGACATCACCGTGTCAGTGCTTACTGTGCTTGGCTTTAAAGTATCCCTTGTCAATCTCGTGTCATTCGTGTCAGGGGACTTGGCAACCCTTGCCAGTCGCTTTGTATCCTCTATTTCTTGATAGTTAAAACTGACTTTATCTAAATTAGGTAAAAAATAAAGTTTGGGTGAGCGAGAATCGACTACTAAGGCTACTCTTAATAATCTCGCATCATCGGTAACTAACTCATTTTTATGGTCGATGTATTCTTCAATTGCGTCTAAGTTCCGAATCAACTTAGCCAAGTTAGACTCGCTGTTTTTCCCCTTGCCGTAGGTATTCAGATAATGTCTGATTTTGGGAATGCCAATGATTATTTCGGTAAAAAGTGACCGATCATCATTAGTAAAACCTGGGATTTGTTTGGTCATCACTGATTGACCAGACACAATCCAGCCGATGTTATTATGACCAAACTGTTTCAGAATCTTCTTGAGGTTTTCCCCTGCCTTGTATGGCTCACTGCAAGAATTTAGGGTGTTATCTAATTCATCCCATGCCCAAATTTGAAAGAAGTTAGCAGCGAATGTGGGGTTTTGAACTCGAAAATTTCCGTCGTCTAGGCAATCATCAAAGGATTTAATCGCGGCTGTTGTGTCGCCATACTTAAGGAAATGCTCTAAAGGATAGTTGCTATCTTTGAGTGAAGCAACAGCACCAGGATAAGACACTGTAACCAGAGTATTAGGCACTTTCTCGCCCTTGCCAGTATTGCCACGAGTACAACCAGCTTTGAGAATTTCGCTAATCATTACCGCAGTGGTTGGGGTTTTACCAACGCCCGGATCTGCAATCAGCCGATAGCGGATAGGGTGAGAAGTGACGTAGTTTATAAATTCGTCAGGAGTCCCAACCATCAGCTTAATTTCATCTGTTTTGATGGCTGGGCCCATACGGTAACTGACCACAATACAATCGGTTATTTCTAGCTTGCGAACGCTTGTTATTTTGAATAGTCCTAACTTTTTAGCCAGCGTGTCAGAATGTTTGCTGATTGCTTCTGCAATGGCTTTGGGATGCACAGACCGGGAATAGCCATAGCCAATGTCTACAACACCGTCAGGCTTCACCTGAAAGCCTTTAACGCTCAAAGCTAGCCTGAGATCACTAAACAAGGTACGCGCTATTTCGTTGGCGATTTTCCCGTTGATATCAAAGCCAAATTCACCATACACGGGTTCTATTAAATCACCAAGCAATTGTTGCTGTAGCTGACCTATACGCTCGTTTAGTAATTCGATTTGCAAAAGATAATTTTGGCGCTCACTAGCGATTGCCTCCCCAACCTCATCTAAATTTTCGTTGTAGCTACTTGCTAAACTCTTGATAATTTCTGCTTTGCTTTGATGTCCGTGCGCTACCTTCTCACCCCAGGATTGCAGCCGTCTAAATAACTGCATAGCTTCACTGGTTATCGAGTCATGCTCTAAGTAAATTTTCTCTAATTCCTGAGACTTAGCAAGTTGAAAACGTTGATTAGCTTCCGTTTCTACTTGAGATTTAAAGTTAAATTCCCATTGCTCACATTCGGATTCTAAATATTCAATACGTTGTTTTTCTTGCTGTGATTGGGTAAACGCTTGGTTCAACTTAGCTTGCAGTTGGGCAATTAAACCCGTGTTTTCTAGCTTGCTGTGACCTAACGAGTTGATGGTATTTCTTGCTTCTTTGAGTTCATCTCTCAAGGATTCTAGCTGGCTGCTAGCGTTAGTTAACTTTGACTTGCAAGTGTCAAAATCCCTAATTATTTTATGCAGTGTCTTACCTGCTTGTTCGTTTTTACTTTCAGCATCATTTAGCAATCTCTGTGATTTATTATCCGCGATAAAGTAAGTAATAAAACTTGCTGGGAATGCTCCCACACCAAGCATAGAGATTACTTTGGCTATATCGTTGGTGAACCCTCCAGAAGCTACTGCCAAGCCAGCGCACAAGCTAAAAGCACTTAGCCCTAAGCTGTAGGATAATCTCATGATTTTACCTCCAGATAATCACCCAATTGGGCTTTGAAGCTTGCTAGATTGCCCTGTGATTCAACAGTTTTTAGTCGCAATTCTTCAGCTTTAATTTGTGCTTGTAACAACTTTTGATTTAGTTCGTCTTTGCTATAAACCGAGATATTCGTGTCAGCGCTCGTCTTAACTTGACTAACATCTAAAGCAACTGATTTTTGGGTAGTTACCTCTTTTTGATTAAGGTAATCCAAATAATTACCCTTGACTTTTTCAATCTCGGTAGCTGCTTGGATGCCAGCGCCAAAAGCCTTTGAGTGTTTACCAATTACAGTAAATTTCTCGCGTGTTAGGTCGAGCGCTGCCCCGGTCAATTTGAGCGATCGCGTTGCACCTTCATAGATTTTCATCCCTTTATCAAGCTGGCTTTGAGTTGCCTGTGGGAGAGTTTCGGGAGGATTTAGGGGATCTGAAATATGGTATTGATTGGGTTGGAATGGTGGCATCATTCCCGGTACTAAGTCAGGGGTGACAGTTAGTAAGCCAGGGATGCGGCTATCTATGGGAGTAGTCGCAGGGGTAGCAGATGTGGAATTAGTGCTAGATGTCGAGTTTTGGTTACGCCCTGCTAACTTCTCAGCTACAGCTTTCGCGGCTGCTTTTGTAGTGTCAATTCTTGCCATTGCTCAAAAACTTTCTAGTGTTCAGTAAGGATTGATATTTAATTTCTAATTGCCTAAATGCCTTGTCTATTTCGCTAAATTCAAGTGCTAATTCCTCATCTAAGTCATATTTTTTCAGGACTTTGTTTAGCTCTTTCTCATCCGTCTTTGCATTCTCAATTTGACTATTTAGTTCGTCCATATTGCTAATAAGAAATTGCAAAATTAAAAAAGCCAATCAGCGAACTTATCTGAATATGCGTCATGGCTTTGATATTTTTTAGCAAATTAGTTGAGCTTTGTGAGAGCTAGATATTCAACATCATCAATAGCCGCTAACACCTCATTTAGTGCTTGAACTGCGTCGCCTAACATCAAATCATTGTTAGTTGAAAAATATTCATGCTGTTGGATTTTCTGATAGTTAGCATCGCTCAAAACTACTTGTAAGGATGCTGAACAACCTCTCAGAATTGCTTTGATTTGTTCTGTATTCATGAGATAATTTTTCTGTAGTTTTCATCGGCGGAGACTGCATTCCATTTGCTATTCACAGGCGATCGCTTACTTTGTCCAAGACAGCGATTGCTTTGTATTGCCACCGAAAATCATTCTGTAAAACCTTCAAACCGAGATACTTCTAACTCAGCATTAGCAGCCGATTCCAAGTAGTTGAAATATTGCTTAACGTCACCAAGAGCTACATCACAATCAAAACGCAAGCCTTTAAACTGTGGATGCTGGCGAATTTGCCCAAGTAATTCCTGAGCTTGAGCAACTAGCTCTGGTAAGGAATTACCGCTCATATTTACCTCTGATTCAATGCCGGAAATTGTAAAAGTCATGGCGTTAGTACTCTTTCTAATAACCAGTTAACAAAGTCGAGGGGAGATAACAGGATGTTGATCGCTCTCACGCGATTAGCTTTTTTCCCAGTTCGGTGATGATGCCTTCAATTTCTTGGGTCAGGTCAGTTTCATCTGGGGTAACTTCTGGCTTTTGTTGTGCAAGTCCAGCCAAATCTCTAATCGCTCCCAAATATCCTTGCTTTTGGTGTTGCCAGTGCTGATTGATACTCTCTGTTAGTTCCGTATCTCGCACAGCTAAGTTATTTAGAATCAGTTGGTTCTTAACTTGGGCTATAGCGTCTACTGCTGCAATTTCTTCTGATGCCTGCCTAGTTAGCTGTTCAATCAGCGTCATTTGGGCGTTAGGGCTTGAGCCGGGGGTAGGGGCTGTTAGATGTTGCTGTTGCCCTTGTAGGGATAGGGCATTTTGTGGCTGTTCTGTAGCTGGCTCAGATGTTTGCTGTGTTAAATTTTGTGAATTTTCAGGTAACTCTGAGGTGCTAGCCACAACTGGCAATTCTGGTTGAAAGTATAAGGCGATCGCTTCTAAATCTAATTCCGAAACTGCCTTTACAGTGTCGAAATCATCAGGGCGAACATGGCTTAAAGCCAGTCTCAAGCTCTGTTCCGTGGTCATATATCTTAAGCAAGCATCATGAATGCTTACTGTGTCTGCTGTTGGTGCTGTGGTTCTCTTCCGTGTTGCCATGATTTACGCTCCCTTTTGGATTTTTTGGATTTGCTGGAATGCTTGCTGATAGCGGTATCTAGAAAAATCATTCGGGTTTTTGGCGATATAGCCTTTGACCCGTTCGCTGCGTCGTAGCTGTGCCATTAGCCGCCCTACTCTGCCCAAAACCCATGCTTGGTAGGGTGATAAGGGTGATTCCCGGTCGTAGCTGCCATCGTGGTTTTTTGGGTAGGCATCTCTGAAACTGGGAATTCTCCAGAAGGCTAAATTCTCCCAAGTGACCAAAGTAGAACGGCTTACACCCAAAACCTCAGCTAAATATGTCTTGGTAGATGGAAAATCTAAAAATAAATCTAAATCTGTAGAGTGTTTACTCCGTCTAGGTTTCATGGGTTTACTACAGTAATCAATGTGAATCAGATAGTAACTAGCTAGCAATCAGAAGAAGTACACATCACGATGTAGCACCTAAACGCTAAACCCCTTACTGTGTAAGTCGCTGGGGTACTCGTAGGACGCTAATTAGTGACTTGTTGTTGATCGATTGCTTCTCTGTTGATATAGTAATTAAAGGTGAGTCACCTGTCAATACTATGATTCAAAACTGGTCAATAAAACTCAAGAGGAATGATAATTAGGCATAGTGACTCACTGTTATGTATGCCTTCTAAAAAACCACAAATGACAATCCGTATAGAAGAGGATGAATATAAATATCTACAAAGCTGGGCGAATAAAGAGTTTTTAACGGTTCCCCAATTGACTAGGGTGCTAGTAAAACGCGCGATCGCCGAACAAAAGAAACTAGAACAAAATAAATCAGCATGACAGAAGCACAAATCTAAGTAGCGATCGCCAAAAGATAAAACGGGAGAATTGACAATGGTCAGCAGTCTTAAAGAACTAATTGATGAGCCAGAATTGGGTCATACCTCAGACCCAGAGGAAAGGTTTATCAGCAGTGGTGTGAGTTGGGAGAGTTATGAATCGCTACTAGTCAAACTAGAAAACAACTCTCATTACCGTGTTACTTATTTAGATGGAATATTAGAGATAGTGTCGCCATCAATCAGACATGAAAAAATCAAAACGAATTTAGGGATGCTGTTAGAGCGTTTCTTTTACAGCAAGCGTATTCGTTTTGTACCTATGGGAAGTTCTACTTTTAGAAACAAAGCAAAAAAAGCAGGTGCGGAACCAGACGAATGTTACTGCATAGGTGAAGAGAAAAGTGTACCGGACTTAGCCATAGAAGTAGTTCTCACCAGTGGCAACATAAGTAAATTGGAAATCTACCGAAGATTAGGAGTTGCAGAAGTTTGGTTCTGGGAGAGAAACCAGTTTAAGCTATACCACCTACGGGACAATTCCCAGACTGAGCTTGCCACCATTTACCCTGATACTTATGGCTATGAGCTTAGGGCAGCAAGCGAAATACTGCCAGGATTAGACATTTCCTTGCTAGAGCAATGCATTACAATTTCAGATTCAATTCAAGCTATTGATGAATTTGAACAGGGGCTAAAAGCGGACAATGAGTGAAACAGATAGCGCCGCGATCGCTCAACTCTACGAGAGATTAGAGCGATTTGAGGCGAACACAAATAGAACCTTGTCCTGTCAGACAGTACTTTTAGAAGAAGTTTTACGGATACTCCGCGATGCAAAAGGCGGCAAGCTACGCAATGGCGGTACTGGTATATGAAGAGATTTCCAAAGTATGCGATCCCCTTACCAATAGTTTGTATTTTTGAGGACTACACAAAAGATATAAAATCTTAGCTTAATTCATCTAGAGTTCACAAAATAACTAGCAAAAAAAATGCTAGCTACACAGCCCTCAGCTTTTTGAGTGCGATCGCAGGGATTAGTCAATCAATCCACCACGGTAAGCAAAAGCAGCGCACAAAGAAACGTTTAGTAGACGTTTCAGCCCCCGGACTCTGCAACCAGCAAGTCTAATTAAATTTATAACTATTTCAAGCTTACCGACTAATCCCTACAATCTGCAAATTTAAAAGTTAAGGGGCTGTCCAAACCAACAAAGGACAACCCAATGAATAAACCCCTCACTTTTGACAGACAGGGGTTTGCGAATGAAAAGCCTAGTATTCTAACGCAAACTTTCCCCAACAATCAAGAATCTCGAATTTCGGAATTATCAAACCATATAAGCGATCGCCGAACTAGCACCAAATATTTAAAAGCGGGTTGCTGTGACGTTGCTCTAAGACCATGCCCCGACCCGGATTTACTGCGATCGCCCAACCTCAACTTAGAGGAGTCCTTTTACTTACAGCGATTAGTAAAGCAAGGCATGTTTAGTGGTCAGGTGGCCGCCGTACTTCTCCAAATTGAAGCCAAGGTTGGAGGGGTGGCAGTATGAATCACAAAGGATTCGGCAAGATAGCCTCACCCCAAAAATCACTAAATCAAGAACTAAGGCAGGTTTTTAGAAAATTCAACAAGCGAGGTAAGCTCAGAAGTACCCCTTGGGCTTTGCATGAAGTCTCAAGACTTGAGTCCAGAGATGGAAAAGTCCATCAAGTTGTTGTAGCCGACAACCAAAATGACATGGCGCAAGGCGATGCCTGCTCTGGGCGTAGCCATCACCATGATAGCGAAATTCAACCACTGGGTAATTATCAAGGATTCAAAGAGCCATCCGCACCTTATACTTTGCCAGCCAGAGAAGATTTTGAAGCAAGCCACTGGCAAGAGTGGGGTGAGAGTGGGATTGACAGTGAGATAGCGGCACTTAACTTCAAATCGCTGTCAGGGAATGCCGCTTTTGATTACTTGCTCTACTCCGATAAAATCAGCCGCCGTAACGATGGGCGGCTACGCGATGGGGATATGCGGCGATATGCTCACCTGTCTAATGGTGGTTGGTGGTGTAGCGGAATAAATATTATCACTGGTGAAGATTCCGATTGGGGATGCTTCAAGCCCAACACGCCAAGAATAGATGAGGGTAACAGCAAGGCAATTAAGTATGAGCATCCCCCCAAAGTTGACACAGAAATTTTTGCCTTACGGATTCCCGCCCGGATCTGGGAATTAATTAGCCGCCACTACGATGTGACACTACCAGAAAATTACCAAAGTTTACCTTTTGGTGATTTTTGGCGATGGGTGAGAGAGAATACCCAAATTCCCGTTATCATCTGCGAGGGTGCTAAAAAAGCAGCTGCAATCTTATCTTGTGGTTATGTCGCCATTGGTATACCCGGAGTATGGGGAGGCCGTCGCCAACCAAAGGATGAATATGGCGAAAATAACGGCGCACCGTACCTAATCCCACAGTTAGCCGCTTATGCTCAATCAGGCAGGCGAATTTATTTCTGTTTCGATGCCGATGTGAAGCGCACCACGGTTAGAAGCGTGAATGGTGCGATCGCTAAAACTGCCAAGCTTTTATCTTTGCGTGGCTGTGAAGTCCGAGTAATGGGGTGGCATTTGGCATTAGGCAAAGGGATTGATGATGTACTAGCTGCTTACGGCCGCGACCAATTTGATACTATTTACTGCGATGCTCTGAAATTAGATGAGTGGAACACCAAGCAACTAAGGCGGCTCACATACACCCCAGATTTGAACTTAAATCAGCGTTACTTGGGTGAGTTGGCTATTCCTTTGGGTAAGCAGCTAATAGGCTTGAAATCGCCAAAGAACACAGGTAAAACTCACTTGCTTCAGTGGCTAACTGACCCGATAATTCGCGCTGGTGAGAGGAGAGTGTTAGTAATTACCCATCGGGTGCAACTGGCAACCCAGCTTGTAAAAAAACTGGGATTACCTTTCATTACCGAAGTGAAGCAGACTGAGCAAGGCTCACATTTCGGAATGGGGTTAGTAATTGATAGCTTACATCCAAAAAGCCAAGCCAAATTTAACCCTGATGAGTGGAAAGGGTGCTGGTTGATTTTGGATGAAATCATGCAGCTAATCTGGCATTTGTTGAGCAGTTCGACTTGTCAGAGCGATCGCGTAGCCATCATCAAAAATTTCAAACGCCTGCTAATGAATGTTGTTAATTATGGTGGGAAAATCTTCATTGCTGATGCTGACTTAAACGATATTGGCATTGACTTTATCAAAGGACTAATTGGGCAAGAGATTGACACTTTTATCGTGGAAAATACATTTCAGTTTGTAGAGCCTTGGCAGGTAAATTTAGTACAGGGTAATAATCCAGCACAATTAGTAAAAATCCTTACCCAAAAACTAGAGAATGGGGATAAGTGTTTTGTTGCTTTGTCTGGACAACGGGCTAGTTCTAAATGGGGTTCTCGCAATTTGGAGGCGTACTATAAAAAACTGCTGCCACACCTGAGAATTTTACGAATTGATTCTAAAAGTACAACTACTCTTGGTCATCCGGCTTTTGGCTGTACAGATGATTTAAATGAAGTAATTAAAAACTATGACCTCGTTCTAACTACCTCGACCATTGAGACTGGGGTATCAATTGAAGAAAAGCATTTTGATTATGTTTTTGGGATTTTTCAAGGCGTACAAACTACCGATGGTGTCAGACAGCATTTATCACGTTACCGCCCTCCAGTCCCTCGTTACATCTGGCTTAATCCAGTAGGCATCAATAGGGTAGGCAATGGCTCCAATAGTGTCAAGGCATTACTAGCAGGTGAGTACATCAAGAATAAAGCCAATATTAAAAAGCTCGTTGATTTGGGATTTGAGGAATCGATAGAAGGCAATTTTGAGAGCATTTGCATTAATACTTGGGCGAAGTTAGGGGCAATCATCAATGATGGAATGAATAGCTATGAATCGCAAATTATTAGTGATTTGAAATCTGAGGGACATATCATCTGTGAAGTCAGCGCAGATGAGTTACCCGAACCCGCAGAAGTAGAAACTACTAAGCAAGAAATTTACAAAAACTGCAAATCAGAATATGCGGGACACTGTGAAAACGTCACCACATCTGAAAGCATTACAGATGAACAGTTTTTGAAACTAGATAAACAGAATTGCAAAACTGAGTCCGAACAGTTAAAACACAGAAAAGGTGAGATTGAAAGGCGTTATAACGTGACCGTTACTCCCGAATTAGTAGAGAAAGATGATAAAAACTGGTATTCTATAATTCGACTAGATTACTACCTTGGCGTGGGTAGGGAATTTCTACCGGATAGAGAAATAAACGTCATGTCTACCGCTTTAAAAAATGGCGGTGGAGATTATTTCATTCCCGATACTAATAAAAGCTTTATTGGGAAAAAAATTGATGCTTTAGACTGGATTGGGTACAAAGAGCTTCGAGAAACGGACGGATTGAGCAACAATCACCCATTAGCACAAGCAGTATTTGAGAAAGCAAAAACTCATCAGTCCGATTTGAGCTTAATTCTTGGCGCTAAGAGTAATATGTTTGCAAAGCTAAATACTCCCATGCAAGTCTGTCAAAAACTAGCATCTCTTACTGGGTATAAATTCCCTCGATTGCGGCGAGAGGGAACACGAGGCAACCAAGTCTGGATTTACGGTGTTCCCGCGCCAGACTTCCAAAAAGATGATGAGGGGAATCTGGTTTTGGTCGATGGTCGCGCTGTTCCCGTTAGCGATCGCCGAGAGGAAGTTTTCACGGCATGGGTAGAGCGCGATATCCTAGCCAGAGAAAAAGCCGCCAAAGCAAAACTAGAGGCACAAGTACAAGCAACAATTCCCAATTGCCAATTGTCAGCACTTGCAGAAACCGAAATTAATACGCTGACCACATTACAAGAACAGTACGCAGAGCAAAAAACACAGACCCTAACAGAAGAAGTTGAGTCAATAGTCATCACTCATAACTCAGGAAATCAGGCGATGGCTACGCCCAGAGCAGGCATCTCGGTTGAGTTACCAGTTGAAAATCAGCAACCAAGAGAAGCGGTAATTGAAAAACTACTAAAAATTTCTAACTGGGGAGAAGTTGCGGTGAGCCAAGCCGAGATTAATGAAGTTTGGCCCCTACTCTCAGAAAACCAGCGTTCGCATCTGTGGCAACTTCATCAAAAATATCAGCAGCAATTGTCTTTAGAGGAATTGGCACAGCAGGCGATCGCTACACAAGCTGAAATTAAGGAAACGGGTTTTGGTTCCCACTTCCGAAGCTATGTTTTGAAAGCTGTCTTCAGGGGAATAGCGATCGCGAGGAAATGCTGGGGCGACAAGCAAGAATGCTCAATACCTTTAAATCAACTATTGCTAGCCACTGGTTAGAGTTTGTGTACCTAGTCAATTTTCAGAACACCAAACAATCATGACAAAAACAAAAATATCATATTTAGCAACCCCTGAAGAGGTAGCGGAGTATTGGCAAGTCCTTTTGCAGACTTTCTGATGGATTAGACCAGATAAAAAACAGTTGAAATCCATCACTCGCTAATTTCGTGTTCAAACTTGATAAATAACGGGAACAATAATTATGTAGATGTATAAATATATAAAATAACAATGAGTGGAAAAAAGAAACCCTGGCTGCCTATAGTTATCGCAGCAGTTTTAAGTTGGTTTGGCGTTAGTAAAATCCTGCAAATTACGAAAGATTATTCAGCACACCAACAAGCAATTACCGATGTACAGGCAATCGTTAATGAAAATAGTAATATTAATAGTATTCCCAATTTGGATGCTTTAAAAGCAAACCAAACCAAGATACAGCAAACAATTGAACAGCTAAAAATAGTTCCAAATCTACCAGGATATCCATATCAAAATGCCCAAAATCAAATATCACAGTTAAATCAATTACTTGCTAAACTTGACTCAAAAATCCAGGTTGAAGAAGCAGCTTTCAATAATTTACAAGCTGCACTTAAATTAGATGAGGAAGCAGCAATACTAGTCCAAGAGAAAGCTTACTCCAATAATTGGCAAGAAGCGAAAGGTAAATGGCAGCAGGCAATTAGCATTTTAGAAAAAATTCCTACAGCTACCTATGTTTCCGATACAGCAAAGCTTGGAATATTATCTGTAAAACGCAACTTTAATGATGTAGATAAGGTGATTACAAGTGAACAGAAATCACTTCAAAACTTTTCATCAGCAGTTGAATTAGCTCAAAAAGCTACTAACCTTACTAAAGATACTACATTAATCACATTACCTGAATTATTGAATGCAAAGTTGCAATGGCAGCAGGCAATTAATTTACTTGCAAATGTTTCTTCGGCAACTAATCTATCTTTGAAAGCACAATCCCAACTTAGCATTTATCGCAATAATTATCGCCAAGTTAGTAATGCAATTGATGAAATTAAAAAATGTCTAACACAAAAAACTAGTTTTGAGAGTGAATGTACAGCAAACATCTCATTATATATTAGTCCTCCTGAAACCCTAACCGCATTGCTCGAAGATATCAAAAAAGAAGAAGATGCTAATAATCAAATTGCTTCTTCTGAATTTAACAGTACATCTGGTACTTCCTCAGATACTTCAGATGAATCTAGCAGTAGTAACTATAGCGGCTATAGTGGTGGTTACAGTAGTGGTTATCGTAGCCATTCCGGTTCAGTTTCCGTAAATGGATACACTCGTAGAGATGGAACTTACGTCAATAGTCACACCCGCAGCGCTCCAGGTTCTCGTGTAAGTGGTTTTGGTAGTTTTCGTTCTGGAGGAGCGAGTTCATGAACGATGTTAGGAATAAGTTTTACCAGCAGCATCAAGATATATTTAGCTGGTACGATGCCGATGAATATGCTTGCTATGAGGTGTTAATGGTTGCACCGGAAACCATAGAAAAAATCAAGCAAGCAGCAACAAGAGTTTGGCAGGTTTTAAACCATGCGGCTCTGGTTATGAAACAGTTTGATGAACGGACTCTAATTGAATTTGATTATCCTCAATCAACCCTACGATTAATCAAAAATAATAAGCAAGTGCCTTTTATTGCCCGATGCGATTTTGCAGTTGTTGGTGATAATATCTACCTGCTTGAATGTAATGCGGAAGTGGCGACTTTTATAGTCGAAACATTCAAAATAAATGGGATAGTCGCTAAACATTTTGGGAAAGTAGACCCGAATATTAACGCTGAAGCAGTTCTTCAAATAGGGCTTAATCAATATATTGAAGAATCTGCCAAATATCTCAATAAATCTCCTGAAGACTGCAATATTATCTTTGCAGCCCTATCTGAAGCTCTCGAAGATATTGGTACTGTTGAATATTTAATGTCTTTGTGCCATTATCAATCTGCTTTTTGTCCAATCGAAAGTATTGCAATGGATGAGGATGGCTGCTACGACCATAGAGGTGAAGCAGTCGATATAATCTACCGCATATACCCAACAGAATGGATGGTAGAAGATAAAGATCCCGAATTTGGAGTAAGTCTCTGGGATTATTTTGAACCATTAGTCTATTCAAGGAAGCTAGCTTTAATTAATCCTGTCAGTGCTTTTGTAATGCAAAATAAAGCGTTAATGGCTTTAATTACAGAATTAGGAGTTGATTTTTTTAGTCAGAATAATTTGGCAGGATTTGAACATTTTTTACCTACATTTATGGAACAAGATAAAATCAATCCTCCCTTAGTGTCAAAACCTACTTGGGGGAGAGAAGGGAGAGAAGTTAAAGTTATTAAAAGTAATCAAGAAATAGCTTGTAACCCAGACCCAGAGTACGCTTATTTTGCTAAAATTTACCAAAAATATGCTGATTTACCAATTATCAAAGTAGAAGGAGAAGAGTATAGATTGCAGTTATCTTGCTTTTTGATCAATGGCGTTGCTGAAGGAGTGGCAGCAAGAATTGGTAAAGATGTGATTAATAATAACTCGAAATTTCTGCCAATTGGGTTTTAGGGGGAGAAGGGAAGAAACGGGAAAGTCGAATTTAGAATTTACCACCCAGCAGGCAAGGCAAGAAGGCGAACGCTTAACTTTGGGATTGAATCATGAACACGCTCTAAAGACTTGATAAAATTCTGAAAAGTCATAATTGTAGACAATTAAGATTGAATCAGACCATACTTGCAACTTACTGGGATTCCCAATTTGGGAATCTGGAAGTTTCGTTGTAGATTCCACTTCGGTCTGGTCATGCAGGGATCGCTCTTTTTCCTCATTGACTTGCTCAATATGACTGTGGTTTATATGCGTCGCTCTTTTTGGGATGTAAGCTAAAAGCACAAAAGATATGAGTTAACATCCTATGCAGCAGTCCACAAAAGGCAATTACCGGGATCTTTGGCGGCAGCTTGTTACTTTGGCTGCAATCTTTGGTGCTTTCGTTATCAACGTAGTATCGAACATTTTTCCGCTCAATGGACTCAGCATAGGGGAAATTTCCAATACTTTGTTTAAAAATGTCCTGATTATCCCTGCTAATTACGCCTTTGCTATTTGGGGGCTGATTTACCTTGGGTTGTTTGCTTTTGGGGTATACCAAGCTCTACCTGACCAACGAGATGACCCTGATTTACGTAAGACAGGTTATCTGTTGGTGATTGCCTGTGTTGCTCAAAGTATCTGGGTTTATCTGTTTTTGTCTCGGCTGTTTGCTCTTTCTGTAATTGCAATGCTTTTGATTCTGTTGCCCCTGATTGCTGTCTATGTGCAGTTAGAAATTGGCAATAAGCGTGTACCTCGGCTCAAGAAATGGTGTATTCAGTTTCCGATTAGCATTTATCTAGGCTGGATTAGCGTGGCAACCATTGTCAACGTAGCGTGTGCCTTGTATTTTCACGGGTGGAATGGTTGGGGGATTTCTGCTGTAATCTGGACTCTCATAATGTTATTGATAGCAACAGCAGTTGCAGCATTTATTGTCATCCAGCGTCGAGACATCGCTTATACAGGAGTAATACTCTGGGCATTGGTAGCGATGGCTGCGCCAAGGTCTGCGACCAACGCACTCAAACACTTTGATAACTCAATGCTCAGAAATGCTGCGTTGGTTTTGGCAATTGTCCTAGTTTTGACCGCTACGATTAACAGCTTACGCCCCCAACAAGAACATATTTAAGTGCGATGGCGTACCCGCCCACTGTAGGCTCACGCCCAAAAATTAACATTCATTGATGATGTCCTCACTAGCACCCTATTGGCGTAATACACTCAAAGTAAGAAGTCGGGTAGTTGACCGTGGAATTATCAACACTACAAGGACAACCAGCAAGTATTCTCGGTTTAGCAGGGCAATCGATAGATGCTGCAACTGTTTTGTTGGCATTTGAGGCGGGAATTAATTACTTTTTCTTTTACAATCTGGAATCTGAAAACTTTTTGGGTGGCTTAAAACCTCTGTTGCTAACAAAGCGTGAGCAAGTCTTGGTGGCAACGGGGAGTGAAAACCGAGATATACAATCTTTACGCCTTTACCTCGACTCTGTGCGCCATTGTTTAAATGTCGAAATGGTAGATGTATTTTTTATTGAATATGTCTCCCCTGCTGATGACATGACCCAGGTTCAGGTGTTGCTTGATGAACTTCGTTTGTGGAAGGATTCTGGACTTGTACGCTACGTGGGAGTTACCACACACAATCAAGCCATAGCTTTAGAAATGATAGAACGTCATCAGTGTGATGTGTTAATGCACCGTTACAATATGGCACATCGCAAGGCTGAACAAAACGTTTTGCCTGCCGCTCAAAAAGTTGGTATTCCCGTGGTGGCATTCACTTGCACGCGCTGGGGAACGTTACTCAAAGGTCATCACAACTGGTACGGAAAGTTACCCACGGCAGCAGATTGTTATCGCTATGCGTTAAATCATTCAGGGGTGCGTCTGGCGCTGACCGCCCCCAAAACTAGGCAGCAATTAGAAGAAAATCTTGCTGTTCTGTACGCACCCCAAATTGAAGCCCAAGAAGTAGCTAAATGGCACTCATACGGGAACTTAATTTATGGAACTGGGCAAGATGCGTTTGATACTCAATGGGTTTGAAAGGTGGAATGGTTGAGGGGAGCGATCGCACTGTGAGATAGCCACGTAATAGATGCTTGAATATAGAAGTCAACAAAAACCAATTATACCCATGTCAGAAATTGAAAACTTAGGAGTGAGTGTAGAGGAATATTTGGATGGATTGGCAGCAGGGATTGATGTTTTGGAATTGAAGCGGTTAGAAGCAAGGGGAATTCCCACAAACCTAGCTTTAGAAGTGATGGCGATTATGCCAAAGGTAATTGATGGCACGGCTACTCCTGAAGAGGTTGTCCGAGGGCTAATGATTATGTCGCCATCCTTAAGACAGCAAATTGAATAGTTTCAAGAATTACCACATTGGTTTACTTTGGATTGTCGTCTTGGATCAGTGCATCTAACTGAGCTAACAACTTCTCTACCTTCGCTTTTTTCTTTGGGTCGTCCCAAACTTGAGATTTTTTTAAGCGGCGAAATGTGTCATCAGCTAGGTCTTTTAATGATGGTGTTTCTGATTTAGTCTGCTGTTCAATTTCTTTGATTTTGCGTTTAATTTCGCTCAATGAGAGATTTAAGACTTTCGCATCTTCTAAAAATTGTTTTCTTGTTTTTTCATCTTGAATTCGGGCGATCGCCAGTGCTTTGGTATATTCAATCTGTCCATAACGTAGCACTTCCAGCACATCTGGAGGTAAATTGAGTAATGGTAGGCGATTTTTGACAAACGATTGCCAACTCATCCGTCCCAAAGATGAAAATAACTCTTCAATTATCTTGGTTTCTGGTTGAGACATAACGTTATGTCTCAGTTCGGAATTTTCCTCATAGCGATCGCAAACGTTTCTCATCCGGTTGAGATGACTAATTACTTCATCTCGTGTCATCTCTAACCGCAACACCAACAATTCCAGGATACCTTCAGTTTCTTCTAGGGGGTTGAGGTCTTCGCGTTGCAGGTTTTCAACGAGGCGCACTTGGTATGCAGTTGCATCGTCCATTTCCCTGGAAATAATGAGAACCTCAGTTAATGCTGCCATTGATGCGGCTCTATAGCGTCTTTCCCCTGCGACTACTTCATAACCGCCTCCAGGAAGGGGACGCACTAATAAAGGTTCGAGAATACCCAGTTCTTTTATCGAGCGTGATAGTTCTTCAAGCTTTTTAAGGTCGAAGTAGCGCCGGGGCTGGGACTGTGGCAGTTTGATTAAGTTGATGGCAACAGTAGTTGGTGAATTAGCAGTACTTTGGGTTTGGTTAAAGCTTTCGCCTAGTAGGGCAGCTACACCTTTTAACTGGCTGGTATAGGGTTGGTCTTTTTTGCTCACTGTAGTTTTTCTAAACTGAGGGCGATTTTTTTTAGTACAGCGACGGCAGGATGTTTGGGATTGTATAGTGCTAAGGGTATGCGTGCCTCACTTGCATCAGCAAAGGCAATAGATTTAGGAATGGGTTCGTAAACTGTGGCCAGGGGTGAAAGTTGTTCTGTGATAGCTTTCATGGTTCTGCTTTCTTGGGCAGTACGTGCATCATACATTGTGGGGATGAAGCCAGCAATTGTAAGTGTTTTATTAGCACCTTTGCGGAGTGTGGCTACAGTTCTTAATAGTAAGTCAGTTCCTTGAAAGGATTTGAATTGGCACTGAATAGGTACTAAGACATGGGTTGCTGCTACTAAGCTAATAACGCTGAGGATGCCTAAAGATGGAGGACAATCTATCAAAATAAAATCATAGTTGTCTAAAATGGGGGCAAGTGCATTTTTGAGGCGCATTTCCCGCATCAAGGCGGCAACCAGTTCAAGTTCAGCAGCGCTTAAGTTGATGTTAGCTGGAACCAAACCCATGCTGTGAATCAGTTCAGGATGAATTGCTAACGGTTCTTCACCCACCACTGCCTCATAGACAGTTTTGGTGGTACTTTCCGGTTCTAACCCCATAAATGTTGTGAGTGACGCTTGGGGGTCAAGGTCTATCAGAAGAACGCGGTTTTTCTTTTTTTGAGCGAGGTGATAGCCCAAGTTCATTGTTAAACTTGTCTTTCCTACTCCCCCTGATTGATTAAATAGCGCAATAATACGGGTTTTGCTCACGAGTGATAAATTACAGTTGTAATTAAAATGCCTCTAATACAGGCAGATTGTAGCTCTGGAATAAAGGTAATACAACTGGAAACAGTACATTTATCACAAATTAAGGTTGTAAGAGCTGTAAGGTAGTTGTCAAGCTTCTTGGTCAGAAGACGATCGCACTTCTTTTGTTTTGTGCGATGCTTGACTCAAACAAAAAGGCGATCGCAGCAGGAAACACTAGATCGCCTTTCCTCTAAGAAAAATCGTTAGTTGAAAGCCTGAGCGATGCCTGCGGCGGCCTACGCCTACACAAAAAAATCCACCAAGGAGGTACTGCCCCTCCTATGTCTGTGTTATCAGCACAGCGCCTCACTTTTCGGCTTCAGGTGGAAGGCGGAAGATGGAGGAATTGAACCCCCAGGTGTTACCCTGCTCTAGTTTTCAAGACTAGTTGCCCTCCCTTGAGCAGCATCTTCCATATAAACAAGGGGTATCTGAGGAGACTTGAACTCCCTAATGACTGGTTCCACAAACCAGCGCCGCGACCGCTTTGGCTTCAGATACCAAGAGTGGATACTGGTCGGATTTGAACCGACATCTTTCTGCTTGCAAGGCAGACGCTTTCCCAGTTAAGCTACAGACCCATGAGCAGGAGTGGTAGGGGTCGAACCTACATTGGTCGATTTAGAAGATCGATGCCCTCATCCATTAGGCGACACTCCCATAAATTGGTAGCCCCGGCAGGGATTGAACCCGCGACTTCCTCTTTGTAAGAGAGGCACTCTCCCAACTGAGTTACAGGGCTAAGAAAGCGATCGACGAGATTTGAACTCGTACCGTGAGTTTGGAAGACTCTGATGCTGCCGTTACACCACGATCGCATTAGTCAAGCTGGTGACAGGAGTTGAACCTGCAACCTACTGATTACAAGTCAGTTGCTCTGCCAATTGAGCTACACCAGCATTTGGTAGCGGAGCCGGGATTTGAACCCGGTATGTGAAGGCTTATGAGACCCCAGAGCGCACCATAGCTCCATCTCCGCGAGTACCCCTGACAGGAATCGAACCTGCAACAAACCCGGTTTAAGCGGGCTACGTCTGCCAATTGCGTCACAGGGGTAAAATTTGGTGGGCGCTACAGGAGTTGAACCTGTGGAGCGCCTGATTAAGTAGGCTATGTAGGGATCGAACCTACGCATCTTTCGCTTAAGAGGCGACTGCTTTACCACTTAGCTAATAGCCCAAGGCATCAGACTCAAAAGTTCTTATACTCCATCCACTACGCTTTGCAGTTGCTCTTCGATGACAGTTAGCGCATCGAACTTCACACTTTTCAATTTCTTTTGAAATGCTGTCAACACCCATTCCTGCATAAACCATTCTTGATATGCCATATTTCTTTTGTTGAATGTGATCGAATTCAAGAACGATGGGATCTGCCTCGCCACAGTCAACACAGCTACCTCTTCCAATTGGGCTACAGGAGTATATATAGGCTGGGAAGGAAGGAATCGAACCCTCAAACTTCGCATTCAAAGTGCGACGGCTTTGCCTGTTTGCCTACTTCCCAATAAATGGCTGCCCCAGTAAGAGTCGAACTTACAACCTCGCGGTTAACAGCCGCTTGCTCTGCCATTGAGCTATGGGGCAATGTGCCAGTCCCCCAGGTCAGTATCGAACTGACGACCTTCTGTTCTTCAGACAGACGCTACTACCAACTGAGCTACCAGGGGATAAGGCGAGAACGGAAGGACTTGAACCTTCACTCTTCAGTTTCGTAGACTGATGTGTTATCCAGTTACACCACGTTCTCATAAGGCGGAGAGAGAGGGAGTTGAACCCACAGTGAGATGCTGAATCCCACGACTGTTTAGCAAACAGCTTGCCCTGCCAATAGCAATCTCTCCATAATGGGCCGGGTAGGATTTGAACCCCATGTATGCCATGTAAGTTGAAAAAGCTATTGATTCACACACAGGAATTGAACCTGCTCACGACTGTTTAAGAGACAGTTGCCTTACCATTAGGCGAGTATGTAAGCTTTTTCGGTCAGGACACGGCAACGCACAGACAAGGATTTGAACCCTGACCAAAGGTTTTGGAGACCCTGATGCTGCCATTACACCATCTGTGCATTGGTAGCAGCGACGGGAGTTGAACCCGCATATTCTCGGTTATGAGCCGAGTACCTTGCCGTTAGGTGACGCTGCAACGTTTGGAGTCCAGGGCGAGAGTCGAACTCGCACAGTCGGTTTTGCAGACCAACACCGTACCATTAGGCGACCTGGACATACTACGAGGACGACAGGAATCGAACCTGTGACCACTTGCCTCGGAAACAAGCGCTCTTTCCGACTGAGCTACATCCTCATTTGGAAGCCTTGACGGGAGTTGCACCCGCTTCTCCTTGACTGAGAATCAAAGCGACTTGTCTATTTGTCCACAAGGCTACACGGGGATGATGAGATTTGAACTCACGATCTTTCGCTCGACAGGCGACTGCTTTAAACCAGACTAAGCTACACCCCCACGTTGGATGGCAATTATTTAGTTTTCATGGTTCAGAAGTGTTTGCGCTATGCCTTTTTGAGAGGCTGTAGTGCTTCACTACATTTATACTACATAACGTATTACAAGATGTCAAGGGCATACTACAAACTTTTTCAAAGAACTGAGAGGGCAGTGTTATGTAATCGAGCTTATTGCCCTCTCTGACTAGGTTTGAAGTTAATTACTCGTTCTCACTCAGGCGTTGTGCGTTCCAAAACTGTTCAGCAAATGCTACTGCTGGGTGAATTGGGGCTTTAGGCTTACTTTTGAGAACCATTCCAGCTTCATGAGATAACCGATCGCTCTTGATTGAATTACACTTCTCACACGCTGTTACAACGTTGTCCCAACTGTGCTGCCCACCTTTTGAGCGGGGAATTACATGGTCGAGCGTCAGACGCTTGCTGCTGCCGCAGTATTGGCAGGTGTGGTTGTCTCGCTTGAGTACTTCACGCCGATTTACAGGTGGTACTTTCCAGTGGCGTTCGGGATTACCAACGGTCAAGCGAATATGTTCAGGAACTTGTAGTACGACGCTGGGTGAACGAACTTCCCACTGCTTTGTACTGCCAAAATCCAACGACTCAGCCTGACCAGTAACTAACAGCACGATTGCTCGTTTGATGTTGATACGTGCCAGTGGTAGGTAGTTCTTAGAGAACACCACCACCGAATTTTGTAATATATGTGGTTGCTGACTTTGCTGTTGAGCTTGCATACCTTGATTCACTCCTCAAAAAACAACCCCCGCCTCTGAGATTCAGGAGCGGGGGTCAGATAGTTGATACTTTTTGCCCTATGTTGGTGCTGTAAGACATTTGCACCTCCCGCTTTGGATAAGTTGGTCTAGATTCAGCCATTCGGCAATTGCTCCGAAAATGCCAACACTTGCAGATTTATCGCCGACAAACAGATACATTTCCTCAAACGCAAACAGCGCGAATACTCTACCTAAACCCTTGTCGGGTCGGCAATGCACCGTGCTACTAATGGTTGAAGAGAATCTGCTGATCATTGAAGATTTGTAGTATTTGTAATTAAGAATTATTTTAATAATACATTTGTAGTATAGTTTTGTCTACTACATAGTTTTCCAGACGATAACCAGCCTGCGCGTTTGTAATATCCAGCCGCGCTCAGGTCTTCAAACACGCTGTCAAATTGGGGATGGGTTGACGGAAAAATCTTTCTCAGGCGATCGCTGAATTGCGATTAGTTCTTGAGTATCATCATCCATACTTACCACAAAGATAACTGCCCCGGTGAAACATTTGATTTACCACCTTGATGGTAATGAAGGTGACAAGCACTGCACAGAGCTATAAGGTTGCCTCTGTGATTATTTGCTGGATTTCTGTCCCAATGGTGTACCTGTAGCGTGTACACTCTACGTTTTGAGCGTGTAATCTCTGATGTTTTTTCACCAGGGGCAATGCACTGTAACCCGCACTTTTGACAACGCCACTGGGCTTGTTGCTTAATTGCAGTGGCAAGTTCTGACCAATTATCTGGGTACAGAGAATGGGTAAACGTCATTGCTTGTAATACAACTGAGGCTTGACTAATTGTAATATGAATAACAGTGCAAAAGCCTATTCTTCATCATTGCCGTATGTCACGCAAGGACTGTCAATTATGAGTGCTGGCTCAAATGAATTGCAGAAAATGACGGTAGAACAATTAACCCCAAATTCTTCTGGGTGAATGCACTCTATCGCTCCTTCTACTAAGGCATGGAAAGCACAATCATTGCAGATAGTCTGACATTCGCCCACTGTCATTGCTCCTCTATTAAATTAGAACAAGTAATGACTTAATTATCCAATCAAAACCTCGGCAGCACTGTACCCGTGCCCGCGTCTTTCTTCGTGCGGACATAAGCCTTTGTTGTATCGGTTTTACTGTGCCCCAACTGGTTTTGCACCTCAAAAACATTTTTATGCTCGACTGCTCTTGTCGCGTGAGAATGGCGTAACCAGTGACATGAAAACTTCACCTTTGCCACCTCGGAGATATCCTGAATCAACCTTTTTATTGCCCGATCGCTCAACGGCAACCCCCTTTTTGCAGGGTCTGGCGACATATTGGGAAACACCGGCACCTTGTCCCCAGCCATACCCCGATACTTCTTAAACTGCGATGATGTCTCGTGGTCTAACCCTATCTCCCGGTACTTTCCCCCCTTCCCTCGAAACTTAATTGTGTAATACCCCCACTGCCTATCATCCGGTGTTGGGTCTGGCTGCCATTTAAAATTGCTCCAATACAAACCTGGATAATCTTCCTTGGGTAACCTGGGTTCGTTACCTGGAACCGTCACCCGACCCACCTCGCCAACCCGCATCCCACTGTAAAAAAGCAGACAGAAAACCAGCCAGTGCTTCCCTCCCAACTGCTTGGCAGCATGAGCCAACTTCGCCATCTCAAAATCTTCAAGATACCGCTCCGCTTTGGGCAAATCGCTGAAGTTGTCGTAGCTTATCGTACTTGCAATATTCCGCAAAAAGTACCCAACATTCTCCGCACTGCCGTAACTCCACAGAGAACGCAACATCAATACTTGGTTAGATTTAGTATAAGGGGAAACCTCACCCCAAGAGGCAATAAATTCAAGTAACTTTGGTTGCTGAATTAATCTTAAATCAGGTATACCTTCATTGCATACCCAATCGAGTAATTTTTGACCAAAATGATAGTATTTCCGCTTAGTTTGCTCGCGGTTTTGGCTTCCAGCCCAAGCTAAAATTAATTCCTCATCATTAGCAACCGCAGGCGTGCGGTAATAATATTGCCGAATTACCTCCTCTACCAACTCCGGCGTTACTTGAGGATTAGGATTAGTGTTTTTAATTACACTTGGTTGTGGAGTAGTAGAGAGAATTTCGACCTGCGCCACCTCAATATTAGTAACATCCATCTGGTCTTTAGGGTTACGCAATGATAAATATATAGCTTCCTGGAAGTGCTGTTTCAGGAAGCTTTTATATTCTACGATAGCGCAGTGGATATGCGGGTATTGCCTGGGTAAGCCACATTGAAGATGCTTGAAGCGATAAGGCAGTATGAAGCGGCACTGTGCCTTATCGCTTTAAGCACAATTAATTAGCCAAAGGTTGCGCCAAATCGTTTATTTCACTGGATGGTAAAGTCCGTCTTTTGCATTCCATTCCCAACCTATGCCTCTGGGGTCACGGTTACGAGTCCAACTGATAAATTCTTTGGTGGTGAGTTTTTCTCGTTCCGGTGCGAGGCTCGACGGACTTAAACCTAGTCGCGGCGCTAGATTTTCAGGGGGCAATGCAAGCAGTTCAACTGGGGAAAGTTGGTATAGGTTAGCTTGTCTTCTTTGTTTGGGTTGACTGTTGTATCGAGTTGATGAAATAGCCCGTTCCAATTTTTCCAGATGCTTGGAGATAGCCTCTAGTTTGGTTTCCAGCTTCTCCTCCAGCTGCTTAACTGATTTACTGCTTGGGGCAACATCGATATCAATATTGCTATCAAACTTGGAGATCAATTCTTCTAAGCCTTGCAGTAAGGCAATTGTATGCCCTTGGCGATGCAGCCGCGATAGTTCTCTGACTACTGGAATTAGGGCAGTAGGGACGCGAATCATTTCGCTTGGTGGGGTCTTGTCGTCAGCCATTTGATATCAGTTTTGATAGCAATGAAATAATTGTAAAGCCAAAGCGAGTGTCAGGAATACAATGTAATTATTGTGCTTCAGCATATGAGCAAGATTAGTAGTAATACTTGTTGTGAAATACAAAGCTTATACAAATAGTTAGGAGCTAATAGCAAATGAGTAATACAAAAAATAACGAAAATAATACATGGAAGAAATACCTTGAATATACAGCAGCCTTTTTAGGAATTCTATCTACAGGGTTAGGTATATTTATTACTATTAATACAATATCTATAAATGAAAAGATAAACGAACTTCAAAAAGCGAATTTGAATTTGGATAAACAACTTAAGGGAATGGATGTACAAATGAAAGAAAATGCGTTAATTAAAGATAAATTTGATAATTCAGTTCGTCTTGAATCTGAGTTTAAAATTTTTAATGCTAATGCTTTCGCAAGTAATTATAGAGAAAATAGCTTGCAAATTATGTGGCTAGATAACAAGATTCAGCAGGATATAGAAAAGTGGCTTGGAGATTGGATAAATTACAATAGACTTATGACAGGTTCATCCAAAGGTGGACTATTTGCTCGTCAAATAGTTTGTTTGCGAATTATAAATGCTGGAAATATTCCTGCAAGAAAGATTAAGGTGATAGCTAAACAAGCAAACTTTGATAATATAAGTGGTAAATTTCAAAAGCCTTACTATGAGGTAGATACAAATGAATTAATTTGGCAGAATAAAGAAATAGAAATTGGTGATTTAGCAGAATCTTCTCAGAAAGAATTGCTTAAGACTCAGATGCTTATTCCTCTTGCTCATATCTCAGGAAGTAACAGATATTTTGGTCAAGTCATAGTTCCTTTAGAGTTAACCTGGCATGATGAAAGAAAAAACACAATACAAAAAATTTCCATTGATATCAAAAGCAATAGTGCGCTCAAAAATGAACTACAGAGTTCTATGCTTGGTGTATCTAAATCTAGTTTCTGAAGTATAACAATCCGGTTGCACAGTAATGTGTAGTTTGACGACATGGGGCAGTAATTAGCCAATGATTGCGCGATCGCCCTCTTCAATTTCTTAGAGGAAAGTAGGACGGCAGCAAGCTACGCTCTTGTATTGAAAAACTGGACATCCCCTCAAAAATGGTGATGATTAATTTAATCTGCAATCTTTTTCTAAAATTTATGCGTTTAATCAATCATTTTCAGGGTTTAGCTGTTGCCACTGCATTAATTGCTCTGTTGGGATGTTCGCCAGCGCAAACCCAGGTGCCAACACCGACAATAGAAAAACCATTACAGCCAACGCCGATTGTATCTACCTCAATAAGCCCTCACCTGCTGTTGGGCAATCCCAGCAGCGCAACTCCCACAAAGCTTACGCCTGATAATTACCTCATGGTAAAAAACCAGTACGCACTTTCCTACAATCAAAGCAAGGGAACTGCCAACTGGGTAGTTTGGCAGTTAAATAAGTCATGGCTTGGCGATGCTGAACGCCAAAATAACTTCCGCCCTGATAATACTTTGCCTACTGGTTGGACGCGAATAACTCCCAGTGCTTACACAGGCTCAGGTTACGACCGAGGCCATATTGCACCATCGGGCGATCGCACCAAGACGATAGAGGATAATGCTGCCACTTTCCTGATGACCAACATGATGCCCCAGACACCGGACAACAACCGGAACACTTGGGGGAATTTAGAAGACTATTGTCGAGAACTGGTAAGTCTTGGAAAAGAACTTTATATTGTAGCTGGGCCTGCGGGAAGTCAAGGTGAACCCCTCAAAGGTAAGGTGACAGTTCCTAAATCAACTTGGAAGATAATTGTGGTTTTAGATAGCCCCGGCTCTGGACTTGATGGTATTACTGCTAATACTCGCGTTATTGCGGTTAATATTCCCAACGAGCAAGAAATCAACAACGATTGGAGAGCTTATAAAGTAAGTGTTGATGAATTAGAAAAACTCACAGGCTATGATTTTCTCTCTAATATTTCCCCAAATATTCAAGAAGTTATTGAAAGCAAAGTAGATAATTTGTAAACAGGTCAAGTTTCAACAACTTTTGTGGACAGTCCGATACTGTCTCCCGATGGAGTTTGACCAATAACATAGACATCAATCTCTATTTTCCCAAGGCGATACACCTGTAGATTGCTCAGGTTTTCTTCGAGTGTCTGCACAAGAGTTTGAAATCGTTTGACGGTTGCTTTCTCTTCTTCCTCATGCCAATCTTCTGCTGTCGTTGCTACACTAAAAAAATCGTCAACCTCCTCGACTTGAACGGGCGTATCTTGAGGATGATTTGTCAGTTTTAAGACTTTTTCAGGCGTTGCAGGTGCAATATTTGACCACAATAAAACTTCAAACGGGTACTCCGACTCGCTCATAAACAGCAAGCCGTCAGATGCGCGTTTTAGCTGTTCTAAAATTTCTGAATTAGTTTTAGTCATAAGCACTTAATAGAGCGTAGTTTACCGCCGCAGGTTAGGCATCGCACATAAAATACTATCCACCTCGCCGTGCATCCACCACACCCGTAAGCCGCATTTATTAACCGAGGCGAACGCTGCTTGGCAGATAGATTTACAAGCGACACCGATAGCGTAGCGTTAGCGACGCAGGAGCGTCATAGCCCGCCGCAGGCATCGCCTCATACACTGTGCAAAATATTCGGGTGGCAAGTATTTTATTATACCTTGTATAATAAAGCCATTATTTTTGAATTTCCTCCAGCCAACTCTAGTAAGGGAAAAAGTTATATGAAACTAATTAAAAAAGTTTTAGCAATCTGTTTTCTATTATTTGGCATTCCCTTTTCTGCTGTGATGATTCTGGACATTCTTAATCCAAAAACGGCTTCTCAAGACAAACAAAATGCTGTAGCTGCTTTAACTATTCTTACTATTCCATCGACAATTTTAGGAAGCTATTTGAGTTGGTCTTTAGTGCAGCAGAACCGAAAACAACAAGCATTACTTGTTGAATCAGAACAACAGCGTCTTCAGTTAGTGTTCTTAGAATTAATTGAGCAAAATGCTGGCAGAATAACGGTATTGCAACTGGCGAGAAATGCTAACATATCAACCCAGTCTGCTAAACAATATTTAGATGAGAAAGCCAAGGAACTCAATGCTTCTTTTGAAGTAAATGAGGATGGTAATGTTTTGTATCGGTTCTCTTTGTAAGACTGGTACGATTACAGCAGTTCAGGTCATGTTCCATCGGGTGAGCGCTGCGCGTTATCGGTTCGCCCTACACGGTATCATCCATCCAGCCACACTCAGAGCAATCCCAATGCACCCGTGCTGTGTAGTCGCGGTCAAACTCATGCTGGCACTGGGGACACTTGCCAGTAAATAAAGGATGGGTATCTAGCAGTTCTAGCTGTTGCTGTTGAGTCAAGCGCTGCTGTGGTTGCAGTATTAATTCATCGTTGTAATAACTGGCCCCCTCCGGTTCCCACAGTTCTGCTGGTTCGGCGTTGGGGTCAAGTCGAAAGTCCAAACAACTATCCCCCTTTGGCCCTGCTGGGTGAACGACACAGACGAGGTGAGGATCATGTGAGTAGAGGAGACAGCGATCGCATTGAGGAATTTTAGTCATAGTACCAGTTATACACCCTACTTTTTCCTCGCTTGATTTTATGGAGGGCGATCGCTTATGGTGGGCGCAAGAGCGCCATCGCTTTATAACGTAATGGGTCAGGCGAGTTTCTCAATAGGAGTGGTTGTCAGGATGTGCGGAGGATGGAGTCATACTGGCTCTTTGAAGGGGGATTGTATTTCTTTTGACAATAAATTGGACTAAAATTGGATAGCTAAATAGCAGTTAATAGCTTGTAAATGAATCCCTACACTATCTTTAATCAGACCGAACTTCAGCGTGTTAGTGATGGCATGACCCGACCCCTACTAGAAAATTGCGAGACTGCCTCACATATCCTTATTTTAGTCTGGCCACAACTTGGGGATTTTGATAGTCTGGAATATGCATGGTGGTTACAGCGCGAAGGTGAAAAATTGCCTCCTGAAAAACTTGCTATTCGTGCAGTAGGAATTGGCTCACGCGCCTCTGGAACAAGATTCTGTGAATATACAGGATTTCCACCCCAAAATTTATTTATTGAACCTAATGGAGAACTACATCACCAACTCAATCTTTATTCAGGTCTCAATCTTTCTCTCCCTGGACTTGACCCTGCTCAGAAAGCTTGGCTAAATCTACTGTTAATGTGTGCAGGGTTTGGAAGTCCTGGAACGCTAAGAGAAGTTTTTCGGGGATACAGGGGAGATCGTCAAGCCCCTCAACTAATTCTTGATGATGAAATTATTCAAGGTACTCCTCTACCTGCTTTTAAAGGCTCATTTTTCCAATTAGCTGGCGGCAATGGTTTTCAACGTCCCTTTGAATTAGCTACTCTACGGCTACGGAATATGGTGGAAGTTCTGAGCAATTGGCGAACTTATGTACCTAATTCTGCCTACTTAACTCAGCGTGGTGGAACTTTTCTGTTTGATAACAAAGGCCAGTTACTTTACTCTCATCGAGATCCAGGAATTTTGGGCTTTGCTGCTAATATGAGTCAGCCCCTATCATTTTTATCCTTGATGGAAACAGATAGCTTTCCCTCAACTCACTAATTCCTAATTGCTATTTCAATTTTGGTGTTTATCCTCTAAGAATTTCAGGAGACAGGCGATCGCTCAACCAAGTTAAGGATGCGTAGTTTACTGTCACAGACATCTCTCCTTCCATAATTAAGAAGTTGTCAGGAATTAAAGCAATCACTTCCAGCGGCCGTGACATTAGCGCTCACCCGCTTTTCAAAAAATCTACAAATTTATGAAACTCAATTACAGAAACAATTTAAACCTATTGTTAATCTGATAATAATTCCGTTAAATCCATACCATATATATAATAAGGATTTCGGTATTCTTCTGGAATATCATTCATTGATTCACTATTTTCTTGCAGATATTTACTATTACTCTCTTGATGCCTTTTAAGTTTTTGATGTATGGGTGAAGATTTATCTTTTTTACCGCTATTAATATAGTTTAAAATATCTTTCCTTAACTTATTCAATCTATTATGAGTAGCTAAAGGATTATCTGAAGATAGAGTATAAGCTGTTCTATAGTCATGCCCAGCCTCTCTCAATCTCTTCCATTCTTCGCATCTGGACTTTTGATTTAATGGTTCCATTGGATTAAATCTATCGTTGTAATTGCCAGTATATTTAAATTAGTTTAATTATTATATATTACCTACCTAGATAATCCCTTATTTTGCTACAGCAGACATTGGAGCATACATCAAGCGCATAACACCATTCGAGAACATGAAAACCACCAACGCGATGCCTGCGGCGGGCGGGTACGCCATCGCTCTCTCCAATCAAGAGAGGAAACTTTATATGTAGGTTATGATGAGCGTAGGCGTAGCCCACCGCAGGTATCGCAGTCAAGAAAATTGACATAGTTTTTCTATAATTTCCTCATATATAATTTTCATGTACATTGTTTCGCCTTATTTAACAAAGTAGTTTAAGATGAACTGGAATTTATTTAAAGCGATCGCTGACGGTTCATTCGGTAAGCAATCAGAAAATCACTGATCTACCAACAGGTTGTCCCCACTTCTATTCCAGTTTTGATCACTCTTCTTGATGATTCGCTGTAACACCTGCCTTAGAACACTGGGATGTAAAAATACACTGGGGGGTTTAAGTAGGTGCATCACTTCTAAGAAAAGCTTGTGGATGTCAGGGCTTTGGGCAGCCAGCAGCAACATTTGATCTAGATAGTACTGCATGAGTTGCGTCATCCAATTGGGTCGTCCGCCCACAGTAGTATGCCAGCGAAAATCTTCACCTGTTGCCATTAGCCAAGGGACTGCAATTATTTTGCTAAGTTGCTTTTGAAAGCTTTGGGATAGCCCGACTAAATTTCCATCAGCATGGCGAGATAATTGCTTACTCAAAGACTCATCTAACGTCAATGCACCTAGAGCCGCAGTAGTCATGCCTTGTCCATAGACGGGATTGAAAGCACAAACAGCATCACCTATTACCACAAACCCTGACGGCAATCTCGACAGTTTTTCATAGTGAAGCCACCTATTTTCCGTGCGGTGATAGGCTCTCACGGGCGAAATGGCTTGAGCATCTTTAATTGCTTCGTAGATAATTGGATTGCGTAAGCTACGAGCAAAGTCTAAAAACCCAGCTTCGTCAGTTGGTGGATAATCTCGACCAATTCCAGCAAGTGTAACTATCCAACGATTTCCTTCAATCGCAAACATTCCACCACTGCGTGTGCCTGGGGCTTTTGCCGTTACTAATGCACCTTGCCAATCAGTCTGAAAGTTTTCTGGAAGTTCATATAAGCGACTAGCATAGCCCAAAAAGGAATTAATCACAGTTTCTTTGGGTGGTGTATAACCCATTGCTTCTAACCACCGAGGAGCGAGAGAATTACGTCCGCTAGCATCTACTACTAAATCAGCAGTGAAATCTGTTTGTCTAGGAGAGCTATCTTGCCTCTCATCAAATTTTCGACGTACCTGCACACCCGTGACCTGAGTTTTGTTGGGGTTAGACAGCAATCCAGTAACAATTGCTGCTTGTACAAATACAACACGGTTATTAGTAGCTAAACGACGGCGGATAATCCATTCGAGTAAGTTCCGACTTAAACTGTAGACGTTCAAATCGGAATTAAAGCGGGGTGTCCATCCTCCTAAGCCATACCACAGGTAATCAGCACTGGCGTTAATGGCGACTGCGCCGGATGCCGCTAATTCAGTCTGGATACCTGGAAAAAGCTGTTCTAAGATATCCAAACCCCGTTTGAGTAAGACGTGGAGATGATGAGCTTGGGGTACACCAGGACGCTGTTCTGGTTGAGCGCTCAAATGATCGCGTTCGATAATTGTTACCCGGTTAAAGTATTTAGTCAGCACTTGCGCTGCTAACAGTCCAGCGATACTTCCCCCAATGACAAGAGCGTGGCGTTCGTTTAGTTGGGTCATAGTTGAATTGAACATCTGATATCCATGAATCCATAGTTACAGACTCTCATCTGAACATATAACAGGTGATACTTCAATTATCCATAACGTACCAGTATCTTCGGTGCGATGCCTACGGCGGATGGGTACGCCATTGCACATTTACTATGTATTTTCTAGTACATTACTAGCCAGTTGTATGTAGCGAAGCGATGACCGAGCGCTGTGGGTTGGCTGCTGAGTTCTACAGCGTTGGGTCAACAACTGGCGATTTGTGGCTGTTCTGTTCTGTTGATATCTCATTTAAACGGCAATTCAGAGAGTTGTGATGCCAAATTGCCAGAACCTTTGAACATAGCGGTGTAACTTCAACTTTTTCACAAGAGGAAAGCCCAAAGAGCAACACCGGACAGCCCCTCAAAGTAGACATCGCATACAAAAGGGCTTGGTCATGTCATAACCAAGCTCTTAGCTATCTCAATCAATTATTGGAGGTAGAGTAGTCTCATCAGAACCAATTAGGTAGCAGGAAGTTCTAAATTAACCTTGACAACTTTGTTCTTTTCTTGCTCAGTTTTTGGCAGTGTCAAATTCAAAATGCCGTCTTTATAATCTGCGGTGACATTGGTATTTTGAATTCGAGCAGATAGAGGAATTACACGTTGGAATTTACCATAGTAGAATTCACTTCTTGTAGTGCCATTGTTTTGGGTTTTAGTTTGGGACTTGCGTTCACCGCTAATGTGAACAGCGTCTTGGGTGACTTGAATATCCAGGTCTTTAGCCTCTAGTCCTGGCAGTTCTAGCTTGAGATGAATCGCATCATCAGTTTCGTGCAACTCAGCCGCCGGAACTCTGATAAAATCTCTGTCAAACCGTGCAGATGGTACTCTGGTATCTCCAAGTAAGCCATTGATGTGACGTTCTAAAGCGTTCAATTCTTGCCAGGGGTTGTAACGAACTAGTGCCATAACTCTTTTTCGGAAAAATTCAGTTCTTGTTTAATCGTTTTTGCACTTGGTTTTGTGCTTATGTATTCATAATAAGTATGGTTAAAATTCCTGTAAATTCGGTTCTCACCACCTAATAAAAGGATGATTACCGCACTATCTTAGGTATGAAAAAAGATTACGGTTTACTCGAATTTTAAGGTTCGGCAAACCCGAATAAGAACTATTAATACCAATAATAATCAACTAATTATTCTGCTGTTGAAAGGGATAGTGCAGCCAGGCGTTGCTTATATTTCCAAAACAACAACACCCAAGCTCTAGTCACTTAGTTATTTCCTCACATCCATCATTCGTTCAGGGTTGTACTGATTAAAGTCTACTGAGCAATCAGTTACAGCGCCCTCTGTTTACCACTAGGAGGAAATATCAGCGTTCGAGTTGGGTGTTGTTAGTTGACGAGACAGATTGCAATATAACAGCGTCTTTACCTCTTACTAAATTGAACATCGGCTGTCAAATCTGCCTATGAAGCTATAGGGCTTCAATTAATAAGTTATCACTCTATTAAAAGAGCAGGTTTACTTTGATACTAAACTTTACTTTTTCTAACTAAACGGCTGACCCCATCTCTCCCAATTCTCTTTGTTGAACGGCGATCGCCACTTCAAAATCAAGTTCAATTCCAATTCTTGCCGTGAGCGTCGTTCAATAGGCGTATCCCACCAAAAAGCGGCGTTTACTGCTGTTTGCAACCCATAGCGATAATGTAAGTCCTGATAGCTTGCTATGTAATCCTTGCAGGCGTGAATCCCTTTCCAGCGCTTGTTACTTCTGCAAGTTTCCCCCACATATAAAATCAGGTCAGCCGCAGAGTCAACGATGAAGTACAGACACGCATCGCCGGGGCTATCAGCTGGCATCCTCCAAAAAGAGAGCGATTGCACCTGTAACTGCAACGGATCAATCCGGTCTGGGTCGCAGTGGTTGGGTGCAATGTCGAATAATGTCGCCTGCTGCACTGGCTTGGTTTCCCTTACCCGTTGCTGATAGTCCAAAATTTGAGCTTTCCACTTCAGCAGGGCATCAGCACTCATCACCAGCCCCTCTGCTCTACGTGCTGGTGTGGGTTTCACTTCTGGAAATAGGTTTAGTTGATTGGGTTCCAAGGGTATTACGGGGAGCGTGCCGACTAGCTGATTATCCCCCAGAACTGAAGTGAGATAAACCTGTTAAAGGGTTTAGGAGGGCGATGCCTACGGCGGGCGGGTACGCCATCGCATTCTTTGAAACCGGAACCGGAACAATAAACTTATTTTTGCGCCCAAACCTGCGTGACGCGAGGGATGCAAAATATTGTTGTTTCGTCAGCAGCCAATGCCCTTATTTGGGCAATCGTCTGGTCAATCTCTTCTTGTGTTGTCAGTCCAGCTTCAATGAAAGCATCAACTGCCTCAAATAATGATAAATCAACTAGGCGCTTGGTGTTAGAGCGCACTACAACGGGTTGCACCAAAGAAACGGATGGTGCAACCAACCCAACATCCTGAAAAACTCGGTATAGCGTGGTTCCAAGACGAAAATGCTGACCGCGAATGTCGCTGATAGCTAAGAAAAGTTCAAAACAACGCTCATAAGCTGGGGATGGCGGATCACAAAAGGCACAGCTAAAGTCTGCTTCCTCGCACACCATTAATCCACCAGGCTTAAGAAGCGATCGCATTTGGTCGAGTGCATCAGCAGGACGAGTTAAGTGCATTAGCAAAAAGCGGCAGTAAACCAAGTCAAAAGATTCTTTAGGTAATCCTATATCGTAGGCATTGCCAAGGGTAAATTTTATATTGCTTAAACCCTGAGCCTGTGAATTCTGCTGCGCCTTTTCTAGCTGTGCAGCACTCATATCTACACCAAAAACGGAGCCGCCAGAACCAACCTGTTGGGCCAGCCAGTTAGAAACATTACCAGTTCCGCAACCAATGTCAGCTACTAACATTCCTCGCTCAAGTCCAACTTGCCGGAATAAGAATTCTGTATAGGGCTTGTGGATGATGTTGAGGATTGAAAGCCGATGTGCGCCTAACTCCCCTGTGGCAAGTGTATAACGATCATCTTGCGCCATTTTTATCCCCCATACTACATACAACCTTCAGACTTCGGTAATTGTATAGCTCCTCTGACCGTTTAGATACAGCCAAGCAATTACAGTCAGCACAGCGCGTAACTGCTCAACTAGAGGCGGAAGTTAAGCAGTTACGGCAAGCCAATAACCAGTTAGAGCAAGTCAATAACCAATTAGAAACAACTAACCAACAATTACAACAGGAGAAAGCAGTAAAGGATGAGGTGATTAGCCATAATGCTAAGTTCGGTATGGAAAACAAGAAAGACCCCAGTAATCCTGCCAGCTATGCCAACAAGGGCAAGGACACAGATAAAATTCTGTTGCTGATAAATGAAGAATTTCTAAGTGGGGAAGGCTTTAAGGCGGGGAGAAATTAAAGTTATTTTTTCCCTTACAAACTAATTACATAATCACCACTAAGTTTATGTAATTAGTGGATTTTAAATGACGAAATTGTATACCAAACTACATTTTCTCCAGACTATGCCACAACTTAGCTTGGACTATTCCTAGACTATGCCACAACTTAGCGCTCTTAATCAGTTTTTTCAATTTGTAAATTCCCTAGACTAAGCTTGGACTATCCTTAGACTATGCCACAACTTAGCGTAGGGAATCACTATTTTTTGTCTGCAACAATTCTTCGATTAAAGAATAAGATAACCATACTCACTATGGTTATTTTAGGTTATTTTCATTTCAGCCATTTTCGCAGAGCATTTAAAGCGAAAAAATGATTTATTCGGGTCAAAAATTATTTTAGTAGAGGAAGATGCCGGAAGCGATCGCGCCGGAGTCCCAATTAGATGAGGCGATTTTATTCGCGGTCAGAAATTGAAACTTCAAAAGTTATGCTAATTTTCCAGATATTAAAACTGAAGTTGGCAAGCGATTGCTATAGCTATCAGCCAACTTTGGAGCGCGGTTACAGGAGTTATGCCACAGAAAAATAATAAGCATAACTATTGGGGTGATGATGTAACCGCTCGGTAGGTGATCGCCTTGGGAAGAAATAAGTTTGGTAAAAGACAGTTTCCATAACCTATTTTTCAAACCCATCGCCTACTATGCACAAACTACAGAAGTACGACAAAAGTATTGGCGGTAGGGGAGCGGAAGTGATCGCCTTGCAATTACTAACCAAGCGCTCAGGGATTTATCAGGCTGTAAGAGCTTGCTAGTACGTGATTGGATTGAACAGGACAAAGACGAAATAATCAGCCATAATGCTAAGTTCGGCATGGAAAATAAGAAAGACCCCAGTAACCCTGCCAGCTATGCTAATAAAGGAAAGAACACAGATAAAATTTTGTTGCTGATTAATGAAGAGTTTCTCAGTGGTGAAAGTTTTCGCAAAAATAAAAATTGAGGATAGGTAAGTTGAACGATGTTCTTCTCATCTGTTGGGATTTAGCGATATTTAAAATAGCTGATAAACGTAAAGCATGAAGTGAGAATTAAGATTTTAAGGGCTATATATTAAGAATATGCAGACATATTAAGTATAATTATTTTATAGATATTTACATTTATGTTTTTATTTTTAACGGCAATAATTACTTTTTTTGTTCTTTTAATTTTATCATCTGCTGTGTTTGATTTGCTCCCAAAAGCTATTTCTAACAATAAATCTATTTTCAATATAGTTACGATTGTAGTTACTTCTTTGATCGTTGTTCCGCCAATGATTTGGATGTATCGTAATTTTGACACTTTATACCATCCAATAGGAGAAATAAATCATTGGCAGAATCTTGATAATGTGGGTAATTTTATTTTTTTATGGTCTTTGGTAATTTTATTTACTTATATTTTTTCTAATGTTTTAAAGTTCCTAATCAAAATATTAAGAATAAATTTTAATGAAGAACAAAAAACAAAAGTTTTTTATATAAGGTTTATTTTTTATTAATTATGCTGTGTATAGTTGTTTCTATCTTTTGGAATATGGATTTCTTAAGTAGAAATTCTGTAGTGCCGCAACAACAAGAATGTACTAAGTTTGAGCCTCCAACCGGAAAAGGTCTTGGTAGGTATCTCAAGTGCGATTAATTATTATTAATAATAAGATATCTTCTAAAAATTTGGTATGCCTTAATATTTTAAGCAGCCTGCAACATGATTTAATGGGTTTTTGCAAAAGGATTCTTGGGCTTGAGAAGAATTCTATCACCCAATCTATAAATTGTGATCGCCAAAAATAACCTCTTGATTCAGGATGTTGTTTCAGGAGTGTAGTATGGTCTTAATCCTTACTCTATATCTGTTTTACCTTGATGTCGTTTAAGTCATATTTCCCGACTTCTCACCGAGTTTGGACTAATTGGCATTTAGCAGCAATGATATAGAAGGCAAGGGAAAGTTACCCAACTTCTTGTAGAGGCTGAGTTAAGCAAAATCGTTGTTAGATGGGAACGGCAAAAGGTTTTTTTGATGCATTCATTGACCTTGCTACCATCCACAGCTGGATTAACAAAATATTCTTAGTGGGATAGATTCAAGTAATTTTTCTCAAAAAGTATATGAAATAGTAACCATAAAGGTACTTATTCATACATACTTAAAATGTTAAAAAAATTTTGATTTTTCTTGCCAATAATTTTGAACAACATAAGAATAGCTTCCTTGAATATTCTTAACTAAGAAATCTATACATTCTAGTGCAAGTATTTTTTTTATTTCATTTTGTTCTCTTGCTACTTTTTCTAAATCGTTATAGTTAGCTTGTATCCTTTCTGCTTCTATCCCATACCGATAATAAGCAATATATGTCCTTATTGATCCCGCAAACCCACCATAATTAGGATCAATTTTAAAAATTTTTTTTACTTCAGTTAATTTTAAATCTCCAATTATTATTTCAGGTATTTCTTGATCAACAATTTCTAAAACTTCAATTAAGTTCTCTCTCTGAAAATTTGGAAGTGGATACGAAGTAGATATCTGAGTTATAAAATATGGTAATTGTAAGTAATCATAAATTGCGCGTATAAAGTCATTATCTAACTTGTTTTCTATTGGCGCTAAAAGTTCATCACGCAAATTTTGAGAAAACAAACTATCCTTTTTAATTTTATTAATAATTGTTTTAATATCTAATATTCGACTTGACTCTATTTCAAACCGATAATTATTGAATGTTTCTAAATAATTATTATGAACTATTTTAAATTGAGAAAAAACTGGTTCGATAAAATTGTCTAAATAATTTTGCTTATTTTCTTTAAATTTATCGCTCCGATTAAAAATAAAATCAACTAATGCAATGATTTCCGCTATCATTTGTAAATTGTCCTAATTAAATAAATTGCTTGTTTATAAAGTATCTAGAAACATGGACTAAGTTAAAAATCTTTCAATTTGAAAAGCAAGCCACCAGCAAAACTTACAAGTATATGACGAAAATTTAACCAAAGTGATTACAGTTAAATTTAATACCTTAGGTACTATAGTTTCTTTTTCCCCTCTAGTTTGAATACCATCAATTGCGGCATAAGCAAGGTCTAGCTCAACGTAAAACATTTTTTCTGCTAGTTCGTCTTTTTTGATGTATTGTCATACCAATAAAATTGGGTTCATTTGAGAGCAATATTTAAGCAAAAATTCCTATCTGTATAAAACCTTTCTGACTTTCTGAGAAGTCCAATTGACATGAACCGCTATTTTTATACGTACCAGCCTTGCGGTTTTAACCTGATAAAAGCTGCTCGGTCTTTGATTTTCTGTTATCCGTCAGCTGTTTTCAATCTATAGTTCTATTTTAGCCAACGTTTAACTTTTATTTGATGTTCAGAAAGTATATTTACAATGGAAACCCTACGAGACTTTAGGCAATTCTAACTTTTGTTTCAACTTTACATAATTTCTTCCCCTAACGGGGATGGAAACACATCCAGAACGACAGCTACCTTGACATCCGGCATTCTTTACAAACACCTTGCGGGGCAAGGGGATTGAAACTTAGATTTGGACTAACTAAGTTAGTTGAAATTAGACGGTTCCACAACCTATTACCCCTAGCGGGAACTATTCGCATTAATTTCTAGCTTTTCATCAACTTCTATCTCTACACCACCTCTACCAACAGGTGACAGCATCGCCAAACTCGCAGCCGCACCCAATACCTGCTCATCCGTTACTTCCAGATATCTTTGCAACTGCTCCCTTCTTTCGATGCCCCGAAATTTCCTAAATTATCCGCAGTGGAATGGAACTTCTGGACAACATTTCCCCCAGCAATAACCGGATTTGATGAATTTCAACCTGTAGTTACTGAAGATCCGATTGGGGACAACTCTGATCGTATCTAGCAACAGAACCTAGTACATCTAGCTCTTCACACCAAATAATTTTTCCCACTGCCCTTTAGAATCAATTTTTAGAGGGCTTTTTATTGTCTATGCCAGCTATGCCAACAAGGGGAAGTGTACAGATAAAATTCTGTTGCTGATAAATGAAGAATTTTTGAACGGTGAAGGTTTTAAGGCAGGGAGAAACTAAAGCGGCGTTATCGGGCTGGAGATCACAAACAAAGTGAACGTTGAGCATTCCCCTGGAAAGAGAACCAAGATTCAACATTAAATCTACAAAAATTTACCCCGTTTTTGACCCCTTGTTAAGAATGGTTCCTAAAAGGCGAAAACGCCTATACCGTAATACCTTCAGCCTTTGTAAATAAATCTTGTGAAAGATTACAATTGTGCTTTGATTTTGCTGTTTTGTGCATGACACCGAAAATCGCCAAAATTCCCGATTTTCCCCAATTCTCACCAATTAAACTCAATATATCCCAATCCTCCAGAACGCAAATTCAAATTCATCGCTGATTTTTTTACCTCTTCAACATCTTCCAGTCACCAAATTCTCATTAGCTCAATAATTCCCAATAAATCCCAAAAGTCACCCGATTTATCCCCATATTTACCTACTAATTTTAAACAAGCTTAAAAGGTTTTAAGCGCTGTAATCCATCTTTTTTTGACGCACAGTACGCCATATTTGGCGGAAAGTTTGTTGAGGTAAAAATCAAGAATCAGCCAAAAATGAGTCCGATAAAACTACAAAAGGACTACAAAAGCGACTGAGGTTTTACAACTGCAATATCCAATCAAAGCAGAGGTCTAGAGCAGAGGGGCAGGGGAGGAAAGAGTTGATAGACAATTAGTTCTTTCCCTCCTGCTTCCCTCAATGCAAAAGTTCCCAATACCGTTTGGTATTGGGAGTGGAGAGAAGCGATCGCTTTGTGTGACAACCAAAATCTCAATTGGGAGGCAAGGTAACACAGAGCGATCGTGTCACCTGACCACGCCACTGTTAGGAGAGATCACCTCCGGTGGGCGGGTAGACTATCACCAGCGTCGTCTTTGACATGAGATTCCAGAAAAACCTCACGAATCAAAGCCGCCTGTGCTTCTAATTTTTTAATTGACCAAATTGCCTTCTGCCTGAGTTCTTCACCATCGACGGAATCAGCAGAGATGGTGAAAGGCAACCAATATTGTTTGAGGGTCAACATCACTATTTGAGGTAAGTTGCCTAAACCAAAAGGTTCTGTTTTCAGATAACTAATTATCTGCCCGTCGATAGTGTCTACCCTTCGCTTAATTGAAAGAATTACTTGTTGGCTCTGTTTCATTTTTTTATGCAAAAATTTGTGTGGATTAATCACAGCAGCGTCGCGGGAGCAATATCACTTTGCAGAATCAAAATGCAGAACTGAATTAAAGTCTAACCGAAATATTTTCCTTTACAAACTCAGTCATAATCCCCACTAAGTCTATGTAATTAGTGGGTTTTAAATAGCAAAATTGTATACCAAATCACAATTTCTCTAGGACTGTTCTAGGACTAGTCTGCGACTGCTCTAGGATTGCTGTATGACTAGTTTCGGGAATCACGGGGAGCAATTGCTAATTTCTCTACGACTAGTCTACGACTGTTCTAGGACAGCTCTAGGACTAGTTTGGGGAATCGCTATTTTTTGCTGTCAACAATTCTTCGTTTAGAGAATAAAATAACCGTACCCATTACGCTTATTTTGGGTAACTTAAATTTGAGCCATTTTTGCATGGCGTTTGAGGCGAAAAAATGAAAATTTCGAGTAAAAAATTATTTTAGCAGTATTGGGTGAGATGGCAGAGGCGATCGCAATCAGATCAAATTGACTACAAAAGAACGACAAAAGAACGACAAAACAAGATCAGGTTTCACAGATGGAATGACAACGCCCATTTCACCCAATCCCTAATCTTCAATGTTTAATCGGGCCACCAGGGGAGTAGAGCGTAGCTTGCCTTTGGCATCGCCTCTTCCCCAACCCCCAACACCCAACACCCAACACCCAACACCCAACACCCAACACCCAACACCCAACACCCAACACCCAACACCCAACACCCAACACCCAACACCCAACACCCAACACCCAACACCCAACACCCAACATTCAACACCCAACACCCAACACCCAACACCCAATGACCAATGACCAATGACTAATGACCAACGCCCAACACCCAACGCCCAACGCCCAACACCCAACGCCCAACGCCCAACGCCTAACGTCTAACGTCTAACGTCTAATGTTCAATACAGTCAAGCTAGTGTCAAGGGAGTAGGAGCGATCGCCCTGCCCTGGTGGCCCAATAACCTAAAAATATATTGGAGATTTAGGGTTTTGGTAGTCATGGTCTGGTAGTCATGATGAATTTGGTAGTCATGATGGTTAATATCTATTTATATAGAGGGCGTGACTACGGTATCAGAATTTGATACAAAATGCCGCTATTCTCAGTGGTGACTACTAAGTATTGTATAAAAACTAGCATTGCTAAGTGAGTACAAAAATGAAGCGATGCCAAACGTGAGTGCGTCTCCAAGAGTTGGCGGCAAGCTACGCCCGTAGTCACCTCAAGAATTGAGATTGGGGATTTGGGTTTTTGGTAGTCATGGTTTGGTAGTCACGATGAATTTGGTAGTCATGATAGTTAATATCTATTTATATAGAAGGCGTGACTACGGTATCAGAATTTGATACAAAATGCGGCTATTCTCAGTGGTGACTACCAATTTTGTATAAAACCCAGCATTACCAAGTGGGTACAGAAATGATGCGCTCGTCCGTAGTCATGCTAAGAATTGAGATTGGAGGTTTAGGGTTTTGGTAGTCATGGTCTGGTAGTCACGATGAATTTGGTAGTCATGATAGTTAATATCTATTTATATAGAAGGCGTGACTACGGTATCAGAATTTGATACAAAATACGGCTATTCTCAGTGGTGACTACCAAAAACCGTATAAAAACCAGCATTGCCAAGCTAGTACAGAAATGAAGTGGTTGCCCGTAGCCAAGCCAAGAATTGAGATTGGGGATTTGGGGTTTGGTAGTCATGGTTTGGTAGTCACGATGAATTTGGTAGTCATGATGATTAATATCTATTTATATAGAGGGCGTGACTACGGTATCAGAGCTTGATACAAAATACGGCTATTCTCAGTGGTGACTACCAAAAACCGTATAAAAGCTAGCATCAGTAAGTTGCTAGAGAATTAATTGGGATAAAGCGATCGCTTCGGGAATTAAGCATAGGCCGAAGAAGGTGCTTCGGCTAGCAAGAACCGCAGGCATCGCGGCCATTGTCTAACTACTGCCGGGAGCAAAATCAAGAGCGGTGGCTTTAACGTCTGAAGGGGTGAGGCAAGCGATCGCAGTTCACCTCCTAGCCAATATTCACAACCTGTTATCAATCTCAAAACTAGTTAGTAAAAATGTCTAACCGGATAGATGCAATATGGAGCGTAGCTGCCATACACACCTGGGGAAATTGCCAGCCGTCTTAGAGATGCTCTCGCGCTCGGTAGGCGATGCCTTTGGCGGGTGTAGCCATCGCGGACACCGCTTCGCAGTTAAAGTAGTTATGCCTTAAAATTTTCAATAGGCATAACTCTTGTAACTACCATGACAGATCGCATTGACCAAATCATAGAGAAGCTTCAACAATTAAAGGAAATCAGGCAGCATCTGGTCAATGAACCAATGTCTGAATCTGGGGTCTGGATTCATCAGTATCTGACTTTTCACGGGATGTGGAAAGGGGAAATTGGTTCGCGAATGATATTCGCGAATCACTGTGACTTTTTATATTTAGAAGCTTCCTCAACCAAATCTTTTAAACCCTGATTGAGAATTTCAACCG
>NZ_JACJTD010000051.1 GCF_014698505.1 Nostoc foliaceum FACHB-393
CAGCCGTCTCTGCTGTAGGAGGGGAGCTAAGTCCTACTCTTGGACGAAAGTCTAAGTTTAGGCACTCCCCCGTGATTACAGAAGCCGACACTGTACTTGGTACTCCAAGTCAGTGTGGGTAGTTCACCTTATTCCAACGACAAACGCTATAAAAATAAAATGATTGCTCGTCATATAGTGGCAATCATTTTTTTAGGCTTGCTGTAACTCATCAACATGTTGCAAAAGTTGGGTTAGTTGTCTTTGCAACCCACTACACATTAAAACTTGCAGATTGATAAATCCACATTTCTTATTCTTCTGGCTCTAATTCGACTTCTTCCTCTTCATCTCCTTCACTGGCTTTAGCTACAGAGTTAGCAGAAACAATAGCGCCTTTATCTAGCTTTTCACGCACCAGTTGCTTAATTTGTTCAGCAAATTCAGGCTTTTCTTCTAGATACTTAATAGCGTTGTCTCGTCCTTGGGAGATATTATCGCCGTTGTAACTATACCAAGCTCCTTTGCGGACAATAATGGCAGTTTCTTCTGCTAAGTCAACAAGACAACCCAAGGTAGAAATACCCTTGCCAAAAATAATATCGAATTCCGCTATTCTGAAGGGCGGCGCTACTTTATTTTTGGCGACTTTAACTTTAACGCGGTTACCAAATTCATCTGTACCTTTCTTCAAAGTTTGAATTCGGCGAATATCTAAGCGTACTGAAGCGTAAAATTTCAATGCGTTACCGCCAGTAGTAGTTTCTGGGCTACCGTAGGTAACACCGATTTTTTGCCGCAATTGGTTAATGAAAATTACTGTACAACCAGATTTACCAATATTGCCCGTAATCTTACGTAGGGCTTGGCTCATTAACCGCGCCTGTAAACCGACGTGGATGTCACCCATATCGCCTTCAATTTCAGCGCGGGGAACTAGTGCTGCTACTGAGTCAATGACTACAATATCAACCGCAGCAGAACGAACAAGCTGATCGACAATTTCCAAAGCTGATTCGCCAGTGTCTGGTTGGGAAATCAGCAAATTGTCAATATCTACACCCAATGCCGCAGCATAGGTGGGATCAAGGGCGTGTTCTGCATCAACAAAGGCAGCAATACCGCCATTTCTTTGCACTTCAGCGAGTGCATGTAGCGCTACTGTAGTCTTACCGGAACTTTCCGGCCCATAAATTTCAATTACCCGCCCTTTGGGTAAACCACCACCCAATGCTAAATCTAGGGTAAGCGCCCCACTGGAAATTGTCTCCACCCGCATCCGGGTAGCATCGCCCAGGCGCATGATTGCTCCTTTACCAAAGCTGCGCTCAATCTGGTTGAGCACCATAGTCAGCGCTTTTTGCTTGCCAGAAGTATCAGTGTTGATAGCCATTCCTGCTTCTAATGCCTCTAAATATATGGTTTTAAGGAGTGTTTCTCTGGGAGTTTGAGTAGAACAGATATACTATTTTAACCAGAAAATTCTGGAATAGGACTTCTCAAATCAAAAAAAGGGTGTGACAAGATCGTAACTCGATCACTACCAGATTAGGGTAGTTTTGCAATATGATACCAACTTGCATTCAGAGATAGCTTTTTTTGGCTGGGTAAGCAAGGGATTTTAAAGAAAAAATAAATTACCTAAACAACACTGTCAGTAGAGCCGTACTCGTGAGCATTTGCAGTGGTTGCTAAATTAGGAGCGATCGCCATGCCAATCAGCATATCATCTACAGCGACTTCATTGGGTCGGGATTGATGTAGAAAGCTTTGAGGGTAGTAGTAAAGGGATTTTCAATACTTTAGGTAACTTTTAGCTTTGAGAAGCTATGATGCTCAGTCGTACTTGCTGCCTATGAGCTTGACGTATAATTGTAGCAATACAGGAGAAAACATCATGCAGGATATAAAAATTAAGTGATGAAAACATTTCTACTTAACCAAAATTCAAACGCTCTGCTCACCTAATATCTGTATATCAACTCATTGAGGGCATTGACAACAGGACTAGCAGTTATAAACTGACCATAACAAAATAGTAAGTTATGCTCATTGCTGAATTCTTCTCTACTCTATTTACATAAACAAGCAGCAAGTTCTGTGAAGCCAGAATTGAGATGAGAAGATTTATCTGCTAAAATATAGTCAAAATGTCTAAAATAGTCAAAATGTCTATGCAGACCTATACTCTCACAGATGCTCGTAACAAACACGGTGAGGTTTTTGATAAGGCTACTACTGAGCCAGTTCTACTCACTAAGCAATCACGGCCTAGCCATGTGATTATTTCAGCAGAGAGCTACCAAAAATTAATTAATCGGTTGGAAGAATTAGAGGATATGGTTTTTGGTCAAGCTGCTGAAGTTGCTCTGAGTCAGTCCAAAATGATTGGTACAGAGCCTTTTACATCTGCATTAGAGCATTTAGCTAATGGCGAAGCTTGATGGTCTAGCAACTGTTCTTGATGTTCTCAACGGTTTACAGCCTAAAATAGCAGCCCAGATTGCAAAAAAGGTTTTGGCTTTAAATGTTGAGCCTTTACCCACTGATAGTAAGCAGCTATCTGGTTATCAGGATTTATATCGAGTTGATAGTGGTGAATATCGAATTGTTTACAGGTATTTTCCCGATCGCGATTTAATAGAAGTTATTTTAGTTGGTAAGCGCAATGATGATGATGTCTACAAAAAATTGAAGCGTTTACTGGGTTAGGCTTTGGTTTTCATTAAAATGCTAGAATCTCTCCAGCACAAATGCTTTCAGGCATCTTTGATGACTTTCGACCTTCCCGACTCTCTGATTCTCGATACTGCACTTTCAGTATCTGGATTAACTGACTATATCCGCTTGCTGTTAGAGCAAGATGAACAATTGCGGCAAGTTTGGGTAACTGGTGAAGTTTCCAGCGCTAACCACCATCGCAGTGGTTTATTTTTTACGCTGCAAGATACCGATCGCACCGCCGGAATTAAGTGTGTGGTATGGAATACCCAATTACCTAAACTCGCCCAAATACCCGTTCCCGGTGAGCAGATAATTATTTTGGGTAGTATTCGCGTGTATCCGCAACGGGGAGAGTATCAGTTATCAGTTTGGCAGACTTTACCTGCTGGCGTTGGTTTACAGGCGTTGCGCTATCAACAACTAAAAAATCGCTTGCTGGCTGAGGGGTTGTTCGATGCTCAAAGAAAGCGATCGCTCCCAACTCACCCCCAAACGATCGCTGTCGTCACTTCACCAACGGCGGCGGCTTGGGGTGATATTCAAAAAACTCTCAGACAAAGGTATCCAGGTTTACACGTTTTATTTTCTCCGGCTACAGTGCAAGGTGAGCAAGCGCCGGAATCTATCATCAAAGCAATTGATCGGGTGGAAAGAGATGGTCGCGCCGAAGTGCTAATTTTATCGCGGGGTGGTGGCGCAGTGGAAGAATTGGCTTGCTTTAATGATGAACGTGTGGTGCGATCGCTGGCTAGTTGTTCTATTCCTGTAATTACTGGTATTGGCCATCAAAGAGATGAATCTTTAGCAGATTTAGTTGCAGATGCTTGTGCACATACACCGACGGCGGCGGCGGAAATGGTTGTGCCAGCACTTTCAGAGTTGTATACTGAGCATCGACAGCGAGTTGTAGTTTTACATGAAGCGGTGCATGACTTTGGGGAAACTGCTGAAAATAAACTGCAAGCATTGCGAAACCGTTTGCGACGTTTGCGGTTAGATCGGCAAGTGCAGCTGGAGGTGGACAAGCTAGCTTGGAAGCGTCAGCGTTTGGTGCAAATTACGACGGGGCGATCGCAGCAAGCAACGCAGCATCTAGAGTTGTTACGGCAAAAGTTGGCAAGTCTTGACCCGAAAGCTGTGTTACAGCGTGGTTATGCGGTGGTTAGGCGGGAAGATGGGGCGATCGCTCGTGATGCGGCACAGTTGGCTGTGGGACAAGAGTTAGTGATTCAGTTGGGGCAGGGTGGGGTTAAAGTTAAGGTTATGGAAGTGAACGAACCACAGAGGCGCAGAGGACACAGAGAGGTTGATGGTTAAACGTAAGAGTGCTTCTAGTTCTGAGGAAGGTTGGAATTATGAGGCGAAGGTTGCTGAAATAGAGGGAATTATCGCTCGCATCGAGGCGGGTGAGTTGGATTTAGAAGCTGTGTTTGAGCAATTTGCAAGTGCTGTGGAGTATTTGCGTCAGTGCGAAAGTTTTTTGCAGCAACGACAGCAGCAGGTAGATTTGTTAATTGAAACATTAAGCGATGAGTAGAAATGAGAGTCTACTCGTGTGAGTTTATATGCTCAGATTTTTGTATTTCTCCTGGATGGAGATAAATAACTCTTGATTGTTAAATTAGTAACAGTAATACAACTATTTCTCTAACGCAGAGATAACATTTATAAAGTGATGACTCAAGTTGTAATTGTTGGGGCTGGCCCTACTGGTGCAACGCTTGCACTCCTGCTTGCCAAACGGGGCATTGCAGTCAAACTGATTGAAGCATCCCGTAATTTCCGGCGAGTTTTTCGCGGTGAGGGGCTGATGCCTAGTGGGCTGGATGCCCTAGAGCAGATGGGATTGTCACCCATGTTAGAACGCATTCCTCATCGCCCTTTGGATGCCTGGGAGTTCATTATCAATAAGCGATCGCTATTTCGAGTTGAGGAACCAATGGAACTTGGTGGAAAGTCCACTATGCTTGTTTCACAGCCAGCCCTCCTGGAAGCGCTGATTCAGGAAGCCAGCACTTATCCCAATTTTGAGTTGGTGCAGAGTGAACCTGTACAAGATTTAATGTGGAGCGAAAGCCGGGTTTCTGGCGTAAAGCTAGGGGATAATCGGACTATTTCTGCGGATTTAGTTATTGGGGCAGATGGTCGTAATTCCATTGTTCGGCAACGAGCAAACTTAACTTTAGAGCAACAGTCCCAAAGTTTCAATATTCTTTGGTTCAAATTGTCAGATAGTCCGCGTTTTGAGTCGGAAAATGTCTTTTACTCAATTGTTAACGGTCGTCACGCTTTTGGATTATTTCGTGGTACAGAGGGCAATCTTCAAGTGGGTTGGTCGCTCTATGAGGGTTCCCCGATGGATTGGAAGCAAATCAATTGGGCTGAAATGTTTGCGTCTGTATCACCTCTTTGGTTAGCAGAGCATTTCCAGGAAAATGCAGAAAGTATTGAGCGACCTGTATTATTATCCGTTGTGGTCGGGCGGTGTCCCCGCTGGTCTGTGCCAGGGTTACTACTCTTGGGCGATGCTGCTCATCCAATGTCACCTATCCGCGCTCAGGGTATTAATATGGCATTGCGGGATGTGATTGTTGCAACAAATTATCTGGTTCCCCAGTTGCGTCAGGGAGCAGAATATGCAGAGATTGATGCGATATTGCCACAGATTCAAGCTGAACGAGAGCCAGAAATTGTGCGATCGCAGCAGCTTCAAAGTGAAGAAGCGGCTCAGGCTGAACGACTTACTAAAAGCCCACCAATGCAATGGGCAGTAAGCAAGCTAGCTCCCCTAATTTCCCGACCCGTTCGCCAGTCTTGGCTTAAGCGACAGCGCCAGTTGCGCCAAGGAGTATCACAGATACAGTTAACTGTTTAAGCTTTGTCGAATATCAGTATAAAATTCCAAAATTTGATTCAATTTATCATTTTAAATAAATACGGTTATGTAGCAATAACAAGGAAGTAATTTTCGCTTTTAGAACATCGGAATACTGTGACTCAAAAAGATATCATTATTTGGTTCACTCACTGTTTCTGCAATATTGCACTCAACTGAGAACCGCTATATGAAACCATTCCTTTTTGTCACTGATTTGGATGACACCCTCGTGTATCGCACCGTGGGCGATGACAGCGCCTTAGCAGAACTAAATCAACTGCTGAGTCAACATCGCCAAGAATACGGTACTAAAATCGTTTATTCTACCGGGCGATCGCCTGTACTTTACAAAGAACTCCAAGCTCAAAAAAATCTTTTGCAACCGGATGCCCTCGTCCTTTCTGTGGGTACGGAAATTTACTTAGATGATACTGATACTCCAGACTCAGGTTGGTCAGAAATCCTCTCTCCGGGATGGGAACGGGAAACTGTCTTATCTATTACTAAGAAATACCGTGAGTTAGTTCGGCAACCAGATTCAGAACAGCGTCCCTTCAAAGTGAGTTTTTTCTTACAACAAGAGGCATCTGTCAGAGTGATACCACAACTTGAAGCAGAGTTGCAGAAATATAAATTAAATGTAAAGTTAATCTACAGTAGCGGTATTGACCTTGACATTGTACCCCATAGCAGCGATAAAGGTCAGGCAATGCAGTTTTTACGCCAAAAGTGGAAATTTGCAGCAGAACAAACAGTTGTCTGTGGTGATTCAGGTAATGATATTGCTTTATTTGCTGTAGGCAACGAACGGGGAATCATTGTGGGGAATGCCCGAAAAGAGTTACTCCAATGGCACGATGAGTATCCCGTTGATCATCGCTACCTGGCAAAAGGTTTTTGTGCAGGTGGAATTATTGAAGGCTTAAATTATTTTGGTCTCTTGTAATGATTAGTTATCTAAAAGGTATAGTCGCTGGTATCCAAACAATTGGCGCTAATCGCGTGATTCTGACTCTGGAAGTGAATGGCTTGGGGTATGATTTGCAAGTTCCCCAACGGCTAGCAAACCAGTTACCAGAGTCAGGAGGAGTAGCGCAAATTTTTACCCATTTCCAAATTCGTGAAGAAGTGCCGTTACTTTATGGCTTTGCTTCGCCAGCCGAACGCGATTTATTTCGCCACTTGCTGACTGTCACAGGTATTGGTGCAGCCTTAGCGATCGCACTGTTGGACACTCTGGAACTACCAGATTTAGTCCAAGCAATTATCGCTGGCAATACACAAATCCTAATTCAGGCTCCAGGTGTCGGTAAAAAAATCGCAGAACGCATCTGTTTGGAACTGAAAAGCAAATTGGTCGAGTGGCGCAAATCAGCCGGGTTCTTCGTCGCCACAGGTGGGCCAGCACCGGGCATTCTCGAAGAGGTGCAAATGACCCTCTTCGCCTTGGGATATACTGCCCATGAGGTCAGTCACGCCCTGCATGTCGTGAGTGAAGATATTGGACTACCCAAAGATGCCTATGTCGAAGATTGGATTAAACAAGCGATCGCTCATCTCAGTAGCGAACAAGTTTAATTTTCATTTGTCAGGTGTGCAATGCCCAATTCCCAATTCCCAATGTCCACAGACCCTTATGCTTGGCTAGAACAGTCCTTAGCAACAATTCATCGGGCAGACTGGTATCGTTCGGTACAAACAATCCACGGTCGTCCGGGTGCAACGGTGGTTTTAGCTGGGCAAGAGGTAATTAATTTTGCCAGCAATGACTATTTGGGGCTGACTGGAGATGAGCGGTTGATGGCAGCCGCAACTGCTGCGATCGCAGAATTTGGGACTGGTAGTACTGGTTCTAGATTACTCAGTGGGCATAGGGAATTGCACAGGGATTTAGAAGAGGCGATCGCATCTACCAAACAAACAGAAGATGCCTTGATATTTAGTTCTGGGTATCTAGCCAATTTAGGTGCAATTACCGCCCTTGTTGGCAAGCGTGATTTAATTTTATCTGACCAGTACAATCATTCCAGTCTGAAAAATGGGGCGACTCTCAGCGGTGCAGTATTTGTGGAATATCCGCACTGTGATATCGCGGTATTAAAAACTCAGTTGAGTCAACACCGACAGAACTACCGACGCTGCTTGATTCTTACTGATAGCGTCTTCAGCATGGATGGCGATTTATGTCCGTTGCCAGCACTGTTGAATCTCGCTGATGAATTTAACTGTATGCTGCTAGTTGATGAAGCTCATGCCACTGGGGTACTAGGAAAAACTGGCGCTGGGTGTGTCGAACATTTTGGATGCACAGGAAAGCCGTTAATTCAAGTTGGTACCTTGAGTAAAGCTTTGGGTAGTTTAGGCGGGTATGTGGCAGCAAGTAGTGCCCTAATTGACTTTTTACGGAACCGCGCACCCACTTGGATTTACACCACTGGGCTTTCGCCTGCTGATACGGCGGCGGCTTTAGCAGCACTCAAGATAGTCCAACAAGAACCGCAACGCCGGGCCCAATTGTGGCAAAATGTACATTACTTGAAAAATTTGCTGCAACAACAGCTACCTAATTTAAAATTATTGCCTTCAGAATCACCGATATTATGTTTTCAATTGCCTAGTGCAACAGATGCCCTCAAAGCTGGAAAACAGCTAAGAGATGCTGGCATTTTTGCCCCAGCAATTCGTCCTCCCACAGTTCCCACAAGTCGGATCAGAATATCTTTAATGGCAACTCATGAAGCAGCACATATTGACAAATTGGTAGCAGTACTGAAGGATGTCAATTACAGCGAATTTTATGTGAATTGATCACAGTAGGTTGGGGATTAATTGAAGATTGACTCTAGCAAAGTTTTGGCAACAAGCTACAATTTGCAACTTTTATGTTGGTCTTCAGTTTTTATTTAAGGGACTATTATGTTCCCGGACGAGAGCGAATATGATCGGGTATATGATGGCGATCGCCTAATATTTCTAACAAAGGGCCATTAACGTCAAATTTAACCATACTTACCGACGCGACCAAAATATTCACTCGATAGCGATAGCGTCCCAAATCAATTCCCAGTAAACTGCAAAGCATAATCCGAATCGTGGCTTTATGGGAAACTACTAAAACATTACCTTGGTGATGTTTTTCTTGAATTTCAGCAATTACAGGCATAGAACGGTTAGCAATATCTACCGCAGTTTCTCCACCAATGGGTGCATTCCAAGCGGGTTCTGTCAACCATTTTACATAGTTTTCTGCGTAATTCTCTTGGGCAAACGATTTACTCTTAGTTTCCCATTCGCCGTAACTACCTTCTCTAAGTCCGTCACGCAACTGCATATCCATACCGATAGCATCACAAAATGGCTTGGCAGTTGCAATTGTGCGCTTCATCGGGCTAACATAAACTGCCTCCCACTTCAATTTTTGATAAACATCGGCAAAACCAGATGCCATCTGCATCCCCTCTGTTGTCAACTCCGCATCAGTTTCACCGCAGAAATTACCACTTTGACTAAAAGTAGTTTCTCCATGTCGCAGTAAATATAAATTGAGTGTCATAGCTTGTATCGTGATTGGGATAAAAGAGTTTGTGCAAAAATAAAATACCATCAATCTCGCAATCGAGTATGTGACACCAGGACAAAGTAATCAACCAAAAAAGTTAATCAACCACAAACTTTTGAAATCGAAGACAAAAGTAGCGGTTTCAGCTACTACTCTAGTTTGAGCCGGGATACGGATACCGTTGGCGAATTCCCCAAACAGACAGCTAAACTGAACCGATTCAGAGCTTTCTGAGCAATTTTATACCCAGATGCAACATTCCTCAACTTCAGTTCATTCCGATGCTTCATTTTGAGATTTGTTATAAGCTTGGGTCACTGCATTTCTTCGATTTAAGTATTTATGATCGCCAAACTGATGTTATGGATATATAAAAATAGCAATCAATTTTGGCTTTGAATACTATATTAGTGAGTAATTAACCTCTCACAAAAGAAGCTTTTTTAAATAAAGAAAAATCTATCTGAAGATAAATTACTAAAATTTGCAAACTAGCTTAGGGTGTATACAGCCTTTGCAATAAGTATTGGTTGTTCCAAAACATTTTCATGCCCTATATTCATTATTCCCTGTTACTCCGTTATAGCGCTACTGTATTAATTGTTGCAACTGCATTAGTGGTAATGCTGATACTAGACCCCTGGTTAAGCATGAGTGGAACTCCTTTTTTGCTGTTTTTTAGCGCTGTAATGGTGAGTGCTTGGTATGGTGGTTTAAAGTCAGGGCTGTTAGCAACCGGCTTGTCTGCGTTACTGAGCAATTACTTCTTTCTCCCCCCAGCTTATGAGCTGAGTTTTGACTTATCCAATTTTGTGCGAATTGGGTTGTTTGCATTACAAGGATTACTCTTTAGTGTGTTATGTGAGGCATTAAAGACTGCTAAAAAACGGGCTGATGGAAATCTACAAAAGCTGAGAGTTAGTGAGGAGCGATTTCGATTAGCGTTAAGTAGTTCAGATATCGTCATCTTTCAGCACGATCGCGATTTACGATATCAGTGGATTCATAATCCTCAAAGTCTAAACACAACTGAGGAAATGTTAGGTAAGACTGATTATGAATTGTTTCCAGCTTTAGTAGCAGAGCAATTGAAGGCAATTAAGCTAAAGGTACTAGAGACTGGTGTTTCAACCCGTGAAGAGATTTCTCTGACAATTTGTGGAGAAGACCGCTACTATGATTTGCTGGTTGAACCATTAAAGGATATAGACAATAGCGATAGCATTCAGGGTATTGCCTGTGTAGGTGTGAATATTACTGAGCGCAAGCAGGCAGAACTAGAAAAAGCCACGTTGTACCAGGAACTTCAGCAAGCTATTCAGCAAAAAGACGAATCTCTGGCATTACTCAATGCTTGGCTTACTAGTTCACCAGTGGCGCTGGCTTTTCTCGATAGTGAACTTCGTTACGTTCATGCTAATGAAGCGTTGGCAGCTACCAATGGTGTACCGCAAAGTCAACATATTGGTCGCACCTTTAGGGAAGTATTACCGGAATGGGCGGCGCAAATTGAGCCTGTTTTTGAGCAAGTGATGCAAACCGGGCAGCCCTTACTCAACCAGGAAGTGAGCGGTGAAACTTATCCGCCTGGAGTATATCGTTATGGTCTTGTCAGCTATTATCCGGTGTGTTTGCCGGATGGGCAGTTGTTGGGAGTGGGTATTAGTTCAATTGATATTACTCAACTGAAACAAACTGAACAAGCACTGCGGGAAAGCGAAGCAAAGTTTCGCAGTGTGGTTGAGTCCAATATGATTGGTATTGGCTTCTGGAATAGAGACGGCAGGATTACAGACGCTAACGATGCCTTGCTGAAGATGGTGGGTTATACCCGTGAAGAATTACTTGCCGGAACACTTCGCTGGCAAGACTTAACTCCTACAGAGTACGTGCAACTTGATAAGCAAGCACTAACTCAATTTCAAGACAGTTCCTTTTGCACACCCTATGAAAAGGAATATATGCGTAAAGACGGCTCACGCTTCCCAATTTTGGTAGGTGCTAGCCGCTTTGAAGGCAATGTAAATGGAGGAGCTTTTTTTGTTGTTGATATTACAGAGCGCAAGCAGGCTGAAGAAAGACTCCGCTATATCGCCCAAATTAGTAGTTTACTCTCTACTTCCCTAGATTATGAAGAAACCTTAGAACAAATCGCTAAAATCTCAGTTCCTCAGCTTGCTGATTGGTGTAGTGTTGACATTTTAAATGAAGATGGTTCCATTCGCCGCCTACCCATTGCCCATGCAGACTCATCCAAAGCGGAGTTGGCGCGTAAACTTCGGGAGTATGCAACAGATTACAAGGGTGTAAGTGCAATTACTAGAGTACTGCAAACCGGGCAAAGTGAATTAATTTCAGAGATATCTGACTCGCTATTAGTGGCAAGTACTCAGAATCAAGAACACTTAGAACTGGTTCGGCAATTGGGGATGAAGTCTGTGATGATTGTGCCTTTAATTGCACAAGGGCGAGTCCTCGGCAGCATCAGCTTTGTCACCACCCAATCAAACCGTCGCTACGATCGCACTGACCTAACTTTAGCAACAGATATTACCCATCATGCTGCTTTAGCAGTGGAAAATGCCCGACTTTATCGAGATATCCAGCAGGCTTTAGTCCATTATGCCGAATCTCTATCTCTTTTAGATGCGCTGCTCGAAGCTGCTCCTGTTGCCGTATGCTTTTTGGATCGGGAACTACGATATATCCGAATTAATCAAGTTTTCGCTGACATTAATGGTTTGGCGATAGAAGAACATCTCGGACGCAAGTTTGGGGAAGTTTTGCCAGCAATGGCGGCTGAGTTGGAGCAACAGTTACAGCACGTGTTGGATACTGGAGAACCCCAGCTGAATGTAGAAATTAGCGGTGAGACAAGAGAGCAACCCGAACGTTACGGTTATTGGCTGGGCAACTATTACCCGGTCAACAACGCAATGGGGGAAACAGTAGGAATTGGGATTATTTTGGCAGATGTGACAACAGCAAAGCTAACAGAAGTTGCCTTACGCGAAAGCGAAGAAAGGTTCCGGGCAATGTTCAACCAGGCAGCTGTCGGGATTACATTGGTAGGGTTGGATGGACAATTTCTGCAAATTAATCCTGCTCTATGTGAGATTACTGGATACAGCCATGAAGAGTTAATCCAATTAAACTTCCAGGAAATTACCCACCCTGACGACTTAGAAATTGATTGGGAAAATGCTCGGCGAGTCTTGGCAAAAGAAATTAGTGGTTATTCCCTAGAGAAGCGCTACATCCGCAAAGATGGTTCCATCGTTTGGGTAAACCTAACTTCATCAGCAGTTTGGGATGCGAAGGGAGTTCCAAAGTATGCATTAGGCATTATTGAAGATATTAGCGAACGCAAACGAGTTGAAACGACACAAAGCTTTCTAGTCGAAGCCAGCACCTTACTAGCTGCCTCATTAGATTATGAAATCACCTTAGAAAATGTGGCTAATTTAGCAGTTCCTACCTTAGCTGACTGGTGTATTGTAGATGTTTTCCAGGAAGATTGGTCAAGTAAACAAATTGCGATCGCAATTGCCGATCCCACAAAACAAAATACATTAGACGAAATCCGATGGCGTTATCGGCCCAAAACCAAAGCCAAACAGCTTGTACAGCAGCTAAGGCTAGGAATATCTATCTTTTATCCCGAATTATCTGACTCTAATCTTGTCCAGATGGCTCAAGATGAAGAACATCTGCAATTGCTGCGAAATCTGGGTATTCGTTCTCTAATGGTGATTCCAGTTCGTTCCCGTGGGCAATTATTTGGAGCGATTTCTTTTTTTACAGCCGAATCGGGTCGGCACTACAAACAAACAGACTTGGCTTTAGCAGAGGATATTGCTCGTCGGGCGGCGACAGCTATCGACAACGCTAGACTTTACCAAGAAACTCAACATGCAAAACAGGCAGCTGAACGGTCTGTTAATCGCACGGTACTTTTACAAAGAATAACTGCTGCCCTCTCGGAAGCCCTAACTCCCCAACAGGTCGCTGATGTAGTAGTGAACCAAGGGATTGCCGCTTTGGAAGCCACTGCTGGTTCCGTTGCCTTACTTACTGAGGGAGGTACAGAACTGAAGGTTGTGCAAGCAATTGGCTATCCACAATCGCTTATGGATGCTTGGACAACTTTTCCGATTACAGCACCTAACCAAATCGCGGAAACAGTCAGAACTAGTCAGCCGATTTTTTTAGAAAATTTAGCAGCCTTGATTGCTAGATATCCCAACTTAAGAGATGCTGTGACTCTCACCGGAAATAATGCCTGGGCTACCATTCCCTTGATCGCAGAAGGCAAAGTAATTGGGGCACTGGGATTAAGTTTTGCCACCGTGCAAATATTTAACGAAGAAGACCGGGGATTTATGTTGACACTGGGACAACAGTGTGCACAAGCCATCGCCCGCGCTCAACTTTACGAAGCCGAAAAGACTGCAAGGGCACAAGCCGAGACAGCCAACCGAATTAAAGATGAATTCCTCGCTGTCCTTTCCCATGAACTCAGAACTCCCCTGAATCCGATTTTAGGGTGGGCAAAGTTACTCAGAACCCGCAAGTTCGACGAACCCACCAAAATCCGGGCATTGGAAACAATCGAGCGGAATGCTAAGTTACAAACCCAATTGATTGGAGATTTACTTGATGTTTCGCGGATTTTACAAGGTAAAGTCAGGTTAAATCTCTATGCAGTGGATTTGAAAGTAGCGATCGCATCTGCACTAGAAACGGTGCGTTTAGCAGCAGAAGCCAAGTCAATTCAAATTCAAACGGTGTTAAGTAATGATATCGGCAAAGTTCTCGGTGATAGCGATCGCTTGCAACAAGTAATGTGGAATCTCCTCTCCAATGCCGTTAAATTCACACCTACAGAAGGACGAGTAGAAGTGCGTCTAGAGAAAGTTGGCTTAGATGCCCAAATCCAGGTGATTGATACAGGTAAGGGAATCAACACGGAATTTTTGCCCTACGTCTTTGATTACTTCCGCCAAGCAGATGCCAAAACAACTAGAGTATTTGGCGGATTGGGATTAGGACTGGCAATTGTGCGCCATCTCGTAGAACTTCATGGTGGTACAGTTCAAGCAGAGAGTCTGGGAGAAGGGCAAGGGGCTACTTTTACAGTCAGACTACCTTTGCTGAAAAATTCTGAGTTGCGAGTCAGCAGCGATGAGGCTTCTCAACCAGAAGTCAGTACTGAAGACACATTACTTGCTGGAGTGCAAATCTTGCTTGTGGATGATCAAGCTGATGTGCGAGAGTTTTTTAGCTTTGCACTGGAACAATATGGCGCAACTGTAACAGCAGCTGAATCAGCCAGTGAAGCACTGGAAATACTAGCCCAATCAAAGCCAGATATTTTGTTAAGCGATATTGGAATGCCCTTGATGGATGGCTATATGCTGCTGCGCGAGGTGAGAAAATTACCACCAGAACAAGGCGGACAAATTCCAGCGATCGCTTTGACTGCTTATGCTGGAGAGATTAACTACAACCAAGCAATGGCAGCAGGATTTCAAAAACACCTACCTAAACCCGTCGAACCAGCAGAATTAGCTACAGCGATCATTAATCTTATCGAGCAAAATCAACCTTGAAGCAGACAGGAGGGCTTGGTAATTGATAATGCGTAATTCATATAGCGGTTCCCATTCAGATGCGGTACAACATTATATCGCTAGGTGTAGGGGCACGGCAATGCCGTGCCCCTACGGGTGTACTTCACGTAAACGAGAACGGCTATAATTCATAATTCCAATCAGTGTTAGCTTTGAACTCTCCACTATTTTGTTGACCAATAAATTAAAAAATTTAGTGGGCGGCTCTGTATCAGTTTTTTAATTACGAATTACGAATTGTTTGCTCAACCAATGGGGCGATTTCCGGGATTGACTGCATGAATATATTCACTACCCGATCGCGGTCTTCCTCGTTTATAGTAAGCTTCTTCTGGTTGACCCCATCCTAGCTGCAAAATCATTTCCAAAAAGCTAGAATTTTCCCACTTGCACAAACCTGCCCATTCTGTTCTTTGAACAATTCTTTCTACATCAGATGTGGCAATTTGTTGGTACTGTTTACTATTATTGAAACTCAAGTATAAATCCATTCCTATAGAGACTTCATACCAAAATTCTACGATAGAATTTTTAGCAGTTTTTAATATCTCTAAGTCACTTGGGAGGGCTATCAACTCGCTGTCTACTTCGGGATAGTTCAAGTTTTTACCTTTGACAGTTACCTCCCGCCAGATAATACCTGAAACTTGATTTTCCCTTTGATAGTCATGAATTGCAGTTTTGAAATCTTGATAGGCAGTAAATTGTTGCAGCCCATCAGTTTTGAGAAACTGGTCAATTACGGGATTGCCAGAGACTGGTATTTCTAATTTTAGGCGTTTTCCCTTGAGGCAGGCTTGGCGTTCGGCTGCCAAAATTTGAATTAGCTCCTGGGTGGTGTAAACCTTTGACATGAGAATACACTCTAGTTAGTCATTGGTCATTAGTCGTTAGTCATTAGTCATTTATTACGAACTATAGACTATGGATTAACTTTCTAATCTGTTAACACAGATATTTCAATATTATGCTTTGGCATCGGCAGAAATGTAGTAACAGATAGCACGAAAAACTAGGGTAGACCAATTTGGCCTACCCCATTAGTTACTTAGCTAACTCACTGCTGAACTCATTGAAGGCTCGCCGCTTTAGCTGTGCTGTTTCAGTGCGTGGTAATAAATCAAATATTTTGCGAAATTCATCGTCTATTTCTTCAAAAGGTACTTGACCCTTCTTATTCAAAACTACCTCACCTGATTTATTAAACACCACGACTTGAGGAACAGCCCCAGAATAGTAATATCCTGGTTCTGTAGGGTCGTAGGTCTCTTTAGCCGGGATAGTATCTACATTAATCGGCATAATCTCTGCTACCCGACCATAGAATTCCTGTACCCGTGATATGGAAATGGCATATCTTTTGGAATCGCTGCTGTCATCCAAATAAAAGGCCAAAAATATGGGTTTATGTTCTGCTAAAGTCTGTGCCAGTGTCTGTTTGGGAGGAACCAAAGAACCATTGCCAGCATAAACGACAAAGATGTTGCCATCATATAAATCATTATTGAGACCAGCATATGCAGGTTGCATACTTATAATGAAAAGACTTGCAAGCAACAACAGGCATTTGGACAACCACCTTTGCCAGCCAGTAATTTGTTTATGTAAAAAAAGAAACTTTGTGCTATTCATCAAAAGGAACCTTGCAAGCTACTACTTGTCTGAGTTTGTGCTGAATTCGGCAAACTGGGCTGGATATCTAATTACGCCCGCGCACTATTTTTTAAGATAACGCCTACTGAGATTATCTCTCGTAAGTGGATGATGGAGATGAGGAGTTGGAGGCAGAGGGGCAGGGGAAGTAGTTCGAGGTTCTGAGGTGGATGAATGAGTATCTAATTTTTCTTGTCCACCTTGTCCCCTTGTCCCCCTCATCTCCTGCATCTTGATTTTGAGGCTGGCTTTTTCAGCTAGGATTCGCTAAACTCACGCATATTAAATTTGCAACTTAAAGACTATCAATTAGCAACCGCCAGAAGACTAGGGTATAGATGTGGGAAACAAAATACAATTCATAGATAGGCTGCGACTAGGTTTCGCGGTGTCAGTGGCAAAAAGTGTAACTTTTATAGTGCGATCGCTGCGTCTAGGTGCTGCTAGTGTATTACCAGGCTCGATTGCTCGTCGCATTGAACCCCGACTTTTACAATTATTGAGTCAGCAAGTTAAAAACGGGGTGATTTTAATTGTTGGTACTAATGGCAAAACCACTACAGCGCTGCTTTTATGCACAATCCTAGAACGCAAGGGTTTTCGTGTCACTCATAATTCTACAGGTGCAAATCTCGAAAATGGCTTGATGACGGCGCTGTTAGAAAGCACCAACTTACTAGGCACGCTAAATACTGATTACGCCATTTTAGAAGTTGATGAAAATATTGTACCAAGAGTATTAGCGCCACTCCAGCCGCGAATTATTCTTTGTTTAAACTTGTTCCGCGACCAACTCGATAGGTACGGCGAAGTAGATACAATTAGTAAACGTTGGACAAAAGTTATTTCTACGCTACCAGCAGAAACCGTGGTAATTCCTAATGCTGATGACCCAACTTTATCTAACCTTGGTCAGCAGTTACCCCAACGGGTATTATTCTTTGGCTTGAATGAACCAGAACATTATTTAGAAGCAATTCCTCACGCTGTTGATTCTATTTATTGTCCCAAATGTGGACATTCTCTAGATTACAAAGGTGTTTATTTGTCTCATTTGGGAGATTTTACTTGTCCCAAGTGTGGTTTTAGTAAAAGTAAACCGACTCTAGAAAGTAGTGAATGGTCGCAAATTCTGGTTGGTTTGTACAACAAATACAATACTTTAGCTGCTGCTACTGCGGCTATTGAGTTGGGAGTTGATGAAGTAACAATCAGAGATACTATTAATACCTTTCAAGCGGCTTTTGGTCGTGCTGAAGATTTAGTAATTAATGGTAAACGCGTGCGGATATTGTTATCAAAAAATCCTGTGGGGACGAATGAAACCATTCGCGTAGTTACTCAAAGCACAGATAAAACCACACTGCTAGTATTGAACGATCGCACGCCCGATGGCACTGATGTATCCTGGATTTGGGACGTAGATACCGAGAAATTAGTCGAACGCGGCGGGACTTTAGTAGTGAGTGGCGATCGCGTCTACGATATGGCACTACGTCTACGTTACAGTCAAGAGTCCCCTGACAGTAACTTAAATTTAATTGTCGAAGAAGATTTGCGACAAGCGATCGCAACTGCATTAGAGCATACACCAGAGAATGAAACTCTGCACATTCTGCCCACCTACTCAGCCATGTTAGAAGTGCGAGAAGTTCTAACTGGGCGGAAAATTCTTTAAATTTGGTAGTGGGAATGAGAGAAATTTTTCCCATTACCCAGTTCCCAACACCTAATCCAATTACGAATTACGAATTACGAATTACGAATTATGAATGTGAGTTCTCAAAATTTAGAATTAACAATTGGTTGGTTGTACCCAACCCTGATGAGTACCTATGGCGATCGCGGTAATGTAATTACTATAGAACGTCGCGCTCAGTGGCGGGGATACGATGTTAAAGTGTTACCCCTGGATCAAAATGCTACAGCCGCAGATATTAAAACTGTAGATGTCATAGTCGGTGGTGGCGCACAAGATCGTCAGCAAGAAATTGTCATGCGTGATTTGCAAGGTGCGAAAGCTGACGCGATGCGCGAAAAAATCGAAAATGGAACACCAGGAGTATTTACTTGTGGTTCACCCCAATTACTCGGACATTATTATGAACCAGGTTTGGGACAACGGATTGAAGGTTTAGGAATCCTCGATTTAGTTTCCGTGCATCCTGGTGATAATACTAAGCGCTGTATTGGTAACTTGGTAATTGAAGTGACAGCTTCACGTCTAGCGCGAGATTTAAAAGAGATGACGGGTAGCACACCGTATTTAGTAGGCTTTGAAAATCACGGCGGACGTACAAAACTGGGGAAAGTGGAAGCATTGGGGCGAGTGGTGTACGGTTTGGGAAATAATGGTGAAGATGGGACAGAAGGAGCATTTTATCAGAATGCGATCGCTACTTATTCCCACGGCCCTTTATTACCGAAAAATCCTTTTGTCGCCGATTGGTTAATTCAAACAGCGTTGCGGCTAAAGTATCAGCAGGAAATTACCTTAAAACCTTTTGACGATAGCCTCGCTGCACAAGCACGAGAAGCGATGTTTAAGCGATTGAAAGTGAGTTTACCTGCTGCGGCTGCGGCGAAAGTTTAACCTAAGTTCGCTGATTAAGCCTCTCTCCGTGTCGGGGAGAGGTTTGGAGAGGGGTCAAATTTGACATCAAGCAAGAGGGCAAAGTATGACTCAAGCCTTACGCCAACTAGTACCATTTGATGAATTTATCGCTTGGTATCCCGAATCTTCAGACAGGCATTATGAACTACATGATGGGGTAATTGTTGAAATGCCTAAGCCAAGAGGGAAGCACTCAGAGATAGCGGGGTTTATAAATGGTTCTTTGTTTATTGAAATCACTCGTTTGTCCATTCCTTGTTTTATTCCTAAAGAATGCGTCATCAAATCACTTAACACTGATTCAGGTTATGAACCAGATGTAATCGTTCTTGATAGACAAGCTGTTAGGGATGAACCTCGTTGGAAAAAAGAATCTATCATCACGCTGGGTAGTTCCGTCAAGTTGGTTGTAGAAGTTGTTTCAACTAACTGGAGTGATGATTATGCTTTGAAGCTAGAAGATTACGAGTCTTTGGGTATTCCTGAATATTGGATTGTAGACTATCTAGGTTTAGGTGGTAGGCGCTTTATTGGTAATTCTAAACAACCAACTATCTCGATTTACCAAATAATTGAAGGTGAGTATCAAGTTAAGCAATTTAGGGGAAATGACCGCATTCAGTCGCTAGCGTTCCCAGAGTTGAATTTAACTGCTGAACAGATTTTTCAAGCTGGAGAAGTCGCGTAATTTAGGTGGCTAATGCTTAAATTTTTATCTATAGCGCTTCTGGGTTGAGTGCAAGACAGACCTAACCCCCAACCCCTTCCCTACAAGGGAAGGGGAGTAATATTCAAAGCCTCTCTCCTAAAAGGAGAGAGGTTTGGAGAGAGGTCAAAGTGTATTGCATTCATAGATTGAGGTTTTACTTAACGCTAAAGTAAGAGGAAAATATGACTCAAACCTTACGCAAACTAGTAACATTTGATGAATTTATCTCTTGGTATCCAGAAAACTCACAACGACGCTATGAACTGCATGACGGAGTAATTGTAGAAATGGCTCCTCCCACAGGTGAAAATGAACAGATTGTTGGATTTTTAGTTGGGGAAATAGTTACAGAATACAAACGTTTAAAACTACCTTATTTCATTCCCAAAACAGCATTCATGAAACCGAATCAGAGCGAAGCAGCTTACTCACCAGATGTACTGTTGTTGAATAACTCTAATTTAGTCAATGAACCTCTGTGGAAAAAAGAATCTACTGTAAGCCAAGCGGCATCAATTCCTTTAGTAATTGAAGTGGTAAGTACCAACTGGCGAGATGACTATTTTACCAAAGCAGGTAAATACGAGGAGGTCGGAATACCTGAATATTGGATTGTAGATTATCTAGGTTTAGGTGGTAGGCGCTTTATTGGCAATCCTAAACAACCAACTATCTCGATTTACCAATTAATTGAAGGTGAGTATCAAGTTAGGCAATTTCGGGGAAGCGATCGCATTCAGTCGCCAGCGTTCCCAGAGTTGAATTTAACTGCTGAACAGATTTTTCGGGCTGGAGAAGTCGCGTAAACAAGGGCTAAAGAAGTAAAAGAGTCATCAAAGACTCGTCCGCGAGTATCAAAGACTCATCCACGAGTATCAAAGACTCGTCCGCGAGTATCAAAGACTCATCGGCGAGTATCAAAGACTCATTAACGAAGTTCTGAGCCTCATTAATGAGTATCAAAGACTAGTTGACAAGGCAATCTGAACCATTGGGAATGATAAATTATTTTTAGATTCAGTAAAAATTATTAGCACTCGTGTAGTGTTACACAGGATAGTAGATTGCTTTGATATCTTGCAGCATTCTTAATTAGCACCTACTTCCGCCTGGAACTCGAATTTGCTTTCTTATAGCGAAAGTCTACTCAATGTGGACTAAAATCCAAGTCTGGAAAGAATTTAGCCCTCTTAAGAGGACTTTCTCTATCAGCCAGAGGTTTCTAAACTGCGGCGGTTGTTGGGATTAGTGCAAAATATTAGTGGTTGCGAAATTGTCCAGCGAATCAGGGGCATTACATATAACTTTCGTTAACAGGTGAACCTCAGTATGGCAAATACGCCTCAACGTTTCCTTAAAAAAATACGAGAAGCGAAAGAGAAACAGCTTAAAAAATTAGATTTAAGCAATGATTGGAATACTGATGACAAGGAAAAATTAACAGAGATTCCTGCTGAGGTGTTTGAACTGGAATGGTTGGAGGTTTTGGATTTAAGCAAAAACAAATTAACGACGCTGCCAGAAGTGATCGCCCGTCTGCAACAACTCACCTCCCTGGATTTAGGCAACAACCAATTAAAGACACTGCCAGAAGCCATCACCCGCCTGCAACAACTCACTACCCTGGATTTAAGCAAAAACAAATTAACGACGCTGCCAGAAACGATCGCCCGCCTGCAACAACTCACTACCCTAGATTTAAGGAGCAACCAATTAACGATGCTACCAGAAGCGATCGCCTGCCTGCAACAACTCACTACCCTGGATTTAAGGAGCAACCAATTAACGACGCTGCCAGAAGCGATCGCCCGCCTGCAACAACTCACTACTCTGGATTTAAGGAGCAACCAATTAACGATGCTGCCAGAAGCGATCGCCCGCCTGCAACAACTCACTACCCTGTATTTAAGCAGCAACCAATTAACGACGCTACCAGAAGCGATCGCCTGCCTGCAACAACTCACTACCCTGGATTTAAGGAGCAACCAATTAACGACGCTACCAGAAGCGATCGCCTGCCTGCAACAACTCACTACCCTGGATTTAAGCGAAAACCAATTAACGACGCTGCCAGAAGCGATCGCTAGCCTGCAACAACTCACTTACCTGTATTTAAGCCACAACAAATTAACGACGCTGCCAGAAGCGATCGCCCGCCTGCAACAACTCACTTACCTAAATTTAAGCGAAAACCAATTAACGACGCTGCCAGAAGCGATCGCCAGCCTGCAACAACTCACTTACCTGGATTTAAGCTATAATCCCATCGAAAAGCCACCACTAGAAATTGTTGCAAAAGGTACTAAGGCGATTAAGAATTATTTCCGGCAACTGAAAGCAGAAGGCACAGATTATATATATGAAGCGAAGTTACTCATTATCGGCGAAGGCGGAGCAGGGAAAACAACACTGGCGAAAAAGATTGAAGATCCAAATTATGAACTCCGAGAGGAAGACTCTACCAAGGGAATTGAGGTTATCCAGTGGCGTTTCCCAATGGAAAATGGGCGAAAATTTCGAGTCAACATCTGGGACTTTGGGGGACAAGAGATTTACCATGCTACTCACCAGTTTTTCCTTACCAACCGTTCACTCTATGCCCTAGTAGCAGATAATCGCAAGGAAGATACCAATTTCCACTATTGGCTGAATGTGGTGGAACTGTTCAGCGATAACAGTCCGCTACTGATCATCAAAAATGAGAAGCTAAAACATCCTTGGGAGATTAATGAACCCCAGTTGCGGGGGCAGTTTGCTAATTTGAAGGAGATTTTACCAACCAACCTTGCTAACAACACAGGTTTAGAACAAGTTTTACAAAAAATCAAGCATTACGTTCAAAACCTGCCCCATATTGGTAGTCCGCTCCCAAGAACCTGGGTTAGAGTCCGGGAAGCTTTGGAGAGTGACGCACGCAATTATATCGGCTTGGATGAATACCTGAATATCTGCCAACAAAATGGGTTCACCGAAAGAAATGACAAGTTGCAGTTGAGCAGCTATCTGCACGATTTGGGAGTATGCTTGCACTTCCAGCAAGACTCACTTTTGAACAAGACTGTCATCCTCAAACCCAAGTGGGGAACTGATGCAGTCTACAAAGTGCTGGATAATGAAGAAGTGATTCGTAACCTGGGCAATTTCACCCGATCTGATTTGGCAAACATCTGGTATGAAGACGAATACGCCACGATGCATGATGAACTTTTACGCCTGATGATCAACTTCAAGCTGTGCTACGAAATTCCTAGAAGCCAAGGAAGGTATATTGCCCCACAACTGCTATCTCCCGATCAACCCTCCTATCAATGGAATGAAACCAATAACCTGATACTGCGTTACACTTACGAGTTCATGCCCAAGGGCATCATCACCCAGTTAATTGTCCTCATGCATGAGTCGATTAATGAACAACAATGTATCTGGAAAAGCGGTCTTGTTCTGAGCAAAGACGAAACCAAGGCAGAGGTGATTGAATATTACGGCAAACGGGAGATTAAGATTCGAGTTTCAGGTCGTCACAAAAGAGATTTAATGACGATAGTTACACATGAACTTGATAAAATTCATGACTCGTACAAGCGACTAAAGTACAACAAGTTAATTCCCTGTAATTGTGTTACTTGCAAAGATAGCCAAGAGCCACATTTTTATAAGCTTGAAAATTTAAGAAATCGCCTTGCTAAACAAAAATATGATGTTGAATGTGATATTAGCTATGAAAAAGCGAATGTTTTGAGTTTAATTGATGATGTGATAGATAAAGATAAAGAGAGCTTGCTTGTAGAGCATTTAGGGGTTGAAGTTTTCATCAGCTATAGTCATCAAGATCAGGAATGGCTTACCAAACTTCAGAAACACCTCAAACCAATAATTCGCAACCAAAATCTGCTTGTGTGGGACGATACCAAAATACAAGCTGGTGCTGAGTGGAGTAAAGAAATTGAAAATGCTTTAGCAGCAGCAAAAATAGCAGTATTGTTGGTTAGCCCTAACTTTCTAGCATCAGACTTTATTCACGAGAATGAGTTACCCCCATTATTGAATGCGGCACAAGCTAAAGGACTCACGATTATTTGGATACCGTTGAGTTCTAGCAACTATGAAGAAACAGAAATTGAAAAGTATCAATCAGCGCACCCTCCCAATCAACCTTTAGATAGCCTGAACGCATCAGAAGAGAATAAAGCTTGGGTGAATATCTGTAAGAAGATCAAAGCAGCAGCAATCTCTCGGTAAAAGATAGAGAAGATTTTCTCTCGGTAGTGATGTGTGAAAACGCTGTCTTTGCTCTTAGATGCAAGGTTTGTCTTGATTAGGGATGCTGAAAGTAAAGTTTTTGGTGTGCAAACGATCGCACCACCCCAACATATTACTGTTCTTCGCTCTTTTCCTGAAGGAGCGATCGCCAATCTTCAATCGCCTTCTCTGTCCACAGCCAATTTTTAGCTAATTTATCTACCTGGAAATTGACTGGATCAGACTTGAGAACCATTTGCCGCAACTTGATCGCTTCATTCAAATATTGTGTCTGCTTACCACTAGATTGACTCAGTGCAGATTTATACAGTCCCAGAGCTAACCCAGCATAAGAAGTTAAAGCATCTTGAGGGACTGCCGTATTTGTAGATGTTTCGGCGCTAGAGTCTGTGTTCTGCTCTTTGAGAGCTAAATTCAAAGCCTTGAACCAAGAATCATTGGCTCGATTTAGATTGCCTTCTGTGTAGTAGGCAAATGCCAAAGCGTTATTATACAAAAGCGATTCTGGTTTAGCTTTTGCAGCAGTTTCCCAGTAACGGCGGGCATCATCGACGCTATAGTTATTGTCTCCAGTTTGGATAGACTGCCACGCTAATCGTCCCTTGTAAAAGTTGACAGATGGATCGTCAGCTTGTTGATTTGGAATTAGTTTCAGGGCAGTGTCAGCCGCAGCCACTGCGCCACGATTAAGTAGTTCTTCTACAGCTAATAACCCACCTTGTAAGTCCCCCTGGCTCAATTTTTCGGTAGCGGTGGCGGTGACAATACCAGTGGTTGCTATTTCTAAATCGATGTTTGGCTGCTTTTGGATAGGTAGAGACTGGGTAGGAATTCCTGGGATGTTAGGCATTGCCTGCTGGGATCGATTTTGCCACCACCAATTTAAAGCGATCGCAGCTGCTAACGCACTGATTGCTACAATACCCAAAATCGGCCACAGCTGGCGGCGACGAGTACGAGGTCTTAGTGGGGCTGGTTGCGATGCCTGCGGCGGGCTATGCCTATGCGAAAAATCAGAATTTTGCCACTTTCCTTCAAGGTTCCCAGTAATTGGAGGTGGCGGTGCTGGGATTTCTCCCCACAAATCTCCTTCCTCTTCCAGAGAAGTCATTCCCTCTGAAACCTGTCCTTGGTGAAGATTATTGTCTGGAATTTGTTGATCTAGTTCAGTTGCAGTTTTTTGGTTATCTAGCTGACGAAACAAATCCGAAACGATCGCAGAATCTTCCTCATAACTTGGGTCATCATACTCAATTTCATCAACTAGATCGCCCCAAGTGTCTTCGCCTAGCCAGTCTAACCCTGAAGGGTCACGCGCCAAACCAGAAGGAATCATTTCCTCCATTCCTAAATGCATCTCGCTATCATCTGCCATAGCAGAGTACATTGTGGAAGTTATCCCTAAAGGCGAATTATACTGCTTGGGCGACTCCGCACTTTCGGATATTTCCGTTTCCTGGCTCAAGAAACCGTCAAATTCTGGCTGGAGATATAAAATCGGTAATGCCCAGTACATCTGGTGAGAACCATAGGCAGAAATTAATCCTTGGCGTACCCGACTGACGCACAAATCTACTGGATATCCCTGACTCAAGTTGCGGTAAAACAATTGTGTGAGTGTCAATGCCACTTCATCAGGAATCCGTTCTGACATAGCCAAGACGCTTCTAATTCCGCGCTTCACCAAACTTTCTGCCAAGTTTCGTTCGCCAGTATCTCCAGAGGGATCGGATGCAGCTGTGTACGCCCCCAAGCAGGAGTTAAACACTGCCATTTGAATGTTATTGTTGACGAGCAAACCTGCCAGATCGTCCCCAGTCAAGATTTCTGTTAAGCCAGTTCTGCGACTAGCAAGATAAATTTCTCCACCATTGGAGCCTAAATTACTATGACCAGAGTAGTGTAAAACGTTGTATCTGCCCTGTTCTAGAGCTTGCGTTAGTTCTTCCCGCCCTGGTTGGTCTAACACAGTCAGTTCAATTTGGGGAAAACGATTGCTACCTTCAGCAATTCGTGGTAGTTGACGGTGAAGTTCTGCTTGCAGTTTGATAGCTTCTTGTTTCTGTAAGTCAAGACGGACTTGATCTGAGGGGGAAGCAATTACCATCAATACTTTTACACTACCTTGTTGTAGTGGTGTGGGCATATTTTGCGACCGCAAAGGCGAAGCCCCCAAAATTCCACTTTGGAAACGAGAAAAAGCGACATAAGGCCCAGTAGCCAGCGGGCGATCGCCTGCGTGCATAACTTCCCAAGGCAGACGAGCTAACCTAGTGTCTTTTAGCCCCAAGCGTAAGCGTAGTACTTGTTGGTGGTTTTGGGCAATACCTTGAGCAGTAATCCAACTATCTCTGAGAGTGCCTTGAAATAGGGCGTTATAAAATTGTTGACCCAAAGTTACCAAATTAACAGAGTTTCTGGCAATATCGCTTTCATGCCCGCCAGAAGCGAATGGATCTCCTTGCAACACCGACTTCAACGGATCATTCATCAAATGCCCAGCAGCCATCAACCAATCAACTATTGGCCAAGTCACCAATTCTTCTGCCAATGGCACCCCAGGCGCGACTTGTTCCGTCCGCACCAAGTAGTCATTTTGCCCTACAGGAGTTACCGAAATGTGGAATTCCTGGGTCACAGCTTCTCCTGTCCGCCTCCTAAATCTGGTTTGAAACGCGAAAGTTTCAAGTCGATTTTTCGCTCCCTCTGATAACTTAGATGCATCCCACCCCTGAATGTTTCTGATTCTAGTTGTTTTGCTTTTTCTGCCTTTACAACTTTATCCGGATCGGATTACTTGGAACTAGAACACTTAATTGGTAGATGCACCTTGATCTTCAACTCCCCTAGTTGGCTAACACCCACTAGGGGTTTTTTTTATTTTGGCAAACAACAGCAACTTATAACGCAGATATTCTCTACCAAAAAATAGTGCTTAACCCTAGAATACTTGATTACTAGATGGATGTACCTTGATCTTTAACTCCTCTAATTCATTTCACATCTACTAGAGTTTTGTTGGCACACAACAATAATCAACCTTCTAGTAAATTTATCCGGAGCATGGTGGTTAAACCTAGAACATTTAATTGGTAGATGCACCCTGATAACTAGCTCCCCTGGTTGGCTAACACCCACTGGGGGGTTTTTTATGAAGGAAGTAAGCATAAAAACGCACTGAAAACCTGAAACCTAGCTATCGCTAACATTAATTGACCAACTTTCCTTAAAAGAGGGATAAAAGCGCCCTTTTTAAGGGGTTAGTGGATCTTTTGTGCATAAGTCCTAAAGCCGCAATCATTTCTGACACACCCATTTTTCAGGCAGCGCACCGATAATTTAATTGGTAGGTCTGTACTGATAACTAACTCCTCTGGTTGGCAAACGCCCGCTGAGGTTTTATTGGGTAAGCAAATACTAACAATTTCAACCTCTGTTAATTTATCCGGTAGAGACCCATTTACTTTAGAAAATATTATTGATAGATGCACCCTGATAACTAACTCCCCTGGTTGGCTAACACCCACTGGGGGTTTTTTATAGTTAGTAGGCATAGCCAGTTGTAGATGTCGCCATCAACCCTGATTTTGACCATTTTCTCCGGAGGATACTGGCTATCCCTAGAAAACATTACTGGTAGATGCACCCTGATAACTAACTCCCCTAGTAGACTAACATCATCTGGGGGTTTTTTATTTAAAAAAATAACTGACCTTTGTACAAATTTATCCGGAGTATGGTGTTCACCCTGAGAACATTTAATTGGTAGATGCACCCTGATAACTAACTCCCCTAGTAGACTAACATCATCTGGGGGTTTTTTATTTAAAAAAATAACTGACCTTTATACAAATTTATCCGGAGTATGGTGTTCACCCTGAGAATATTTAATTGGTAGATGCACCCTGATAACTCACTCCCCTAGTAGGCTAACACCAACTGGGGTTTTTTATTTAAAAAAATAACTGACTTTTGTACAAATTTATCCGGAGTATGGTGTTCAACCTGAGAACATTTAATTGGTAGATGCACCCTGATAACTAACTCCCCTGGTTGGCTAACACCCACTGGGGGTTTTTTTTGCTTTATACGCGTAGCGGCTTGTGGTTAAACATTGCCCCAGCATTTCCTACCCACGTTGGGATGCACCACTACTCTTGTTCTACTGCTGGTAGTAGACCTGGAGTATCCTCCTGTTGCCAGGATAGAGCATAAACTGCTCACTCAACTCCTGAATCGCTTTCTTTTTATTGTGAGCTAGAGATGCCACACTAAAATGATTGCTATGATATTTAATCACATTCTTAATTTTTTTTCTATATTTTGGCGTTTAACTCTTTGTCTGCCCGCAATTACTGTTTTGAACTTCAATAAATGTGACATGCGGCGGGCTGCGCCAACGCCCTTAGAGTAAGGGTTTAAAACAATAGCAAAAGCTGTCGTGTTCCTGGCTTCGGACGACAGCAATTATATTACTGGCATTGAATTGTTCGTCGATGGCGGTGTGGTACAAATCTAATCGCTTTTGGTGGGGGTAACTCAAGTAAAGCCAGCCCGCACTCAGCCACAGACAGAAGCCAACTACCCGATTTTAGGCAATTCGAGTTACTTGCTGATTCACACGGGGACGACCAAAGCGCTCCCAAGCACTCCCTCCTCGCAGAAACAACTCTAAAAAGCGCAATGGTTCTCCTGAATCGCCTCTTGACCAACCGGAACTACCAGGAGCAAAGGCTAAAGTTCCTTCAGACACCTTGAAGCTGCCATCAGAATACACGGCATCACTCACTACATCTCCAATCCGGATCACGATCTTGGTTTGAGGCTCCAAGTTAAGTGTATGGGCCCCAATAGTTGTTTTGATGTTGCCGTAGCCATCAATCCAGGCAATTCGATCTGGTGGAACATCTGGGATTTGCTCACTCTTAAGGCTATCTCCCAAAAGGCTAAAATCTTCACTCATAATGGCAGCCGCAGCCGGAGGAAATACATCCCGTGAGCGAAATTGCGATCCACCACGAGAAACGTTGACCACTCGCAACTCCTTTGTATACTCTTTGATAAACGAGAGGGTGTAGCCTGCATTCACACCCACTACTTTTACACCATTGGATAAAAGGGCATAAGTTAGTCCTTCACCTTCATTATCTCGACGGGCTTCGGGATCATCTTGACGAGGCGCACAGTTGTGATAAATTAAGCGATCGCTAGGGCCTGGGTTGAGTCCTAGTTGGGCAATCCAAAATCCCGTTGCCAATGTACTAAATGCTGGAACCGAAAGCAAATGAATTTGGGCATGAGGAAAAGCCATCAGCAGACGTTGTGTGACTTCTGTAAATGCTGGATCTCCTGTACCGTAGTCTGCAATGACGCAGATAAACATTTTGCTTCTCCTTCTGATGGGTAGTAATTTGCAATCAATGGTTAGACAATAGGTGGCTTCAAACGCGCCAGTGAATCCAAAACAGTTCGGTTAAGATTTTCCCGCCTGCGGCGACCCCCTTAAAAAGGGGGTAAAAGAGGTTTATGAGCAAGCCTTTTTAAGGAAGGTTGGGGGGATCTTCAAAATATTAAAACGTTAACCGAACCGTCTTGCCAGTTAATCTGCCTCATCAGCAGTCTAAATGTGATCTCAACTATATGCAATATTTCTACATAACATTGAGCGTAATTTTCCAGTAAAAAGATGCTGGAACCATTCAACTCAGTTAATTACATCAGTCATCATGTGATTACAGGGTGAAATGAGCAGTTGTCAGTTCATTTCACCACTATTTATTAACCTTAAAGTCTTAGCCAACGCAATGAAAACAATAAGTTCACTTTTTAGCGAAGAACGCAACCAACTAAAGACAGATATTGATAACACAACCAACATTGAGGAGATAGTTAAGTTGGTTCAGAATCGACTTGATAATCTCGAAAGAATTTACATTGAAAAACTTAATCTGGCTCAAGTTCGTCTGGCTTCCTTTTTCCTGGATACGCTGCGGCAGTCCATCGCCACTCTTGCTGCGGCTAACTATTCTCAAGTTGTTCCAACAGAGCAAAAGCAATTTACTAACTCAGGTACAAAGTTTTTTTCCAGCAGATTAATTCTGAAACTACTAAAGGGACTAATTTACATAGGCATCTTAGGTTCGTTATTCTCCTTAACTAAAACTACCCCAAGTGTATGGATGGCTATCTTACTAACCTCTCTACTTATAGGAGTAGAAGTTGTGCTTCAACTCGAATTAAACAACCAGCAAAATTCTATGTCTTCAGAGCTATTGGAATTACCTAAACCTATGCTCCGGGTTGATAGCAAAGTATTTTTAGATCATCTTGGCGATGCTCTCAACACTATCGACCTAGCAGTGGCTAGAGTAGAAGAATGGAATAAACATGAAGGCGACCTAGCAATAGAAGAACTGCCAGAGTTATTGAATTTTCTGCAAAGGCTAATGGGCGCATCAAAACTTGATAAACCCCAAATGGCTTATGAACTTGCCAAACTTCTGCCACAGATTTTAATGTCTCAGGGAATTAACGCTCAAATTTATCGACCAAATGACCCTCACAGCGATCGCAATTATTTTGACTTCGAGCCAAGTATCGACCCCGATACCAAAGATCACGTAACTCTAACTCCTGCTTTGTTGAAAGGCGATCGCTTGATTAGGCGCGGTAGGGTAATTGAGCCAGCATATTCCGCTTCTAGAGAATAATAGACAATAAGGGTATGGAAATTTTAGAAACAATCGGTTTTGATTTAGGACACGGTGAAACGGCTGTAGCTAAAGCGATCGTGGAAAGCATCGACCCCCCCCAGATGCTGGAAATTAATAACAAGAAGAACCAAATTACAGCACTTGGTTGGCATCCCAAACTCGGTTATCTTGTCGGCGAACAAGCATTAATTCAAGCTGGCGTTACCCAACTGACAATTTCTTTCAAGCAAAAACCCAACAACGATCCCAAATATCGGGAAACAATTAGCACTTTTGTAGCAACCTACTACCGCCTTTTGAAAGAAAGCAAACAACTTGAAGGTGGGGAAGGTAGCTATTTTTACATAGGTTGCCCTTCAGGATGGTCAGTTAGCGATCGCACCGAATACCAAAAGCTACTTCAAGAAGCTGGTATTCCCCAACTAAATGTTGTACCCGAATCGCGGGCTGCTTTCATGCAAGCCAAGGAAGCCGGGAAGTTGGAGTATGACAAACTTGTTGCATCGGTGTTAATTGTCGATATTGGTTCTTCAACCACAGATTTTACTCTGGTTAAGAGCTTAGAAGAGATACCTATAGATTTTGGGAGTAATACTTTAGGTGCATCTCTAATTGACAAAGCTATTTTTGCCCGGACTCTCGCCAACCACGAACAAAAAGCATTACTCGAAAAAGTATTTCAGGAATATCCGCATCACCAAGCTCGTTGTGAACTTGCTTGTCGTAAAGCTAAAGAAGATTACTTTTCTAATGAACAGTTATACAGCGATCCTGAATCCTTTGCGCGTGGCTTCGAGTCGATCAACGAACAGATTTATTTTATTCCCCAAGTAAATAAATTGATGATGGAGGAAATTTTAAACCAACCCTTACCGGAACTGGGGCATCATAGTTGGGTGCGATCGTTTCACGACTCTTTAAAGGAGGCGAAAGAAAAGCTAGAAAAACTTGGAATTGTGCCGAAACTTTTGCTGATGACTGGCGGTGCATCTCGCATGAAGTTTACGCACTTTCTTTGTCAGGAAATGTTTCCCGAGCCAGAAACGCTGCTTCGCCCTGATCCTGAACCGGAACGTTGCATTGCACTGGGTTTAGCACGAGTAGGACGATGGGATCTGCGTGCTGCTGCTTTTAAAGAAGAAGTCAACAAACTATTTACCTCGAACAAGCTTAAAGGTTTGATTGAAAGGCATATCCCTGAGTTAATAGAATCACTAACTAAGCCTTTGACAGATGGCTTGATTGTCAATGCAGTTAAACCAGGTTTAAAAGATTGGCAAAAAAACAAAATACGAACTTTAGCAGATTTGGAAACATCTTTAATCAGTCGGGCAGAACAGTGGCTCAAAAGCGATCTCGCTGTGCAGATAATTAATCATCAATGCGCTTCTTGGTTTAGCAATAAAATCCAACCCGATTTAGCTGCACAAACCGATCCAATATGCCGAAAGTTTCAGATACCTAGAAGCAGCTTAAGGTTTCAGGATAGCATTGACCCAAATTTTGTTAACCCAGAGCTACGCATTGGAGATGCTATCCTGGCTGAGACAGTGGGCTTTATTGTCAATGTAGTAATTGGTGGAGGCACTGTAGCTAGCATCATCACTCTTATATTAACTGGACATTTAACCTGGCCTATTGCCCTAGTATATGGGGCTTCGGTGATGGCGGCAGGAATGGAGCTAAATCGCAAGAGTGTTCAAGAAGTAATCAAGACAAATGTGGATGTACCTAGTTGGGTTCGTTCTAGTTTTTTGAGTGATAGAAAAATCGAGGATATGTGTGAGCAAATAAAGCCTGAGTTAGAGAAAGTTCTTCAAGAACAATTGACAGCAGATCAAGAGGCTTTTGATAAACTGATTAGCAAAGTTGAGCAAGGGCTGCAAAAAACCCTTTCTACCAAAGTCCAATCTTGCATAATTCTGATTCAATAGCAGTGATATATGCCCGTAAAAAATCCTGATCGCATCGTCTAATTTCTATTAATCGGTAGCGTAACCAGAGTGCTGGCATAATGCAAAAGTCAGAATTTTAGATTTTTTAAATAACGTTCATCTACTCAATTTTAGGTATATCATTCCAGATACAAGCGCAATCAAGCAATCAAGTTATGTGATTGAATGCAGCACAAGGTTTGGAAAATATGGTATCGTTCCATCAACCAGTGTGGGAATTGTCCATTGAAGGTGTCTATGAATCACTAGGAACCACTATCAATGGCTTAACTGAATATGACGCAGCGCAACGATTTGAGCGCTATGGTGCAAATGAACTGCCAGAAACTGCTCATCGGCCAATGTGGCTCCGCTTCACGGATCAGCTCACCCACTTTATGGCACTATTGCTATGGAGTGCGGGAATTTTGGCATTTTTGTCCAATACTCCTCAACTAGGTTGGGCAATCTGGGCTGTCATCTGGATCAACGCTATCTTTAGCTTTTGGCAAGAATATCAAGCAGAACAAGCACTGGCAGCATTGAAAAAAGTATTGCCAATACAAGTTCGGGTATACCGAGATGGGCAATTGAAGCAGATCCCGGCACGAGAGTTAGTTCGGGGTGATGTCATGCAACTTGAAGAAGGCGATCGCATTTCTGCCGATGCACGCCTAGTTTCTGCTGATAATCTATACGTGGATGTCTCAGTACTCACAGGGGAATCTCTACCAGTTACTCGTAATCCTGACCCTGTAAATCCCCGCCAGGTCGTACCAATTCGTGCTGGCAAAACATTGCTTCATCCTGGAGAACAGCCTTTGCAAGAGCGGGTTCATCCGGCTGAAATCGCTAATTTAGTATTGGCAGGCTCTAATGTTGCATCGGGACGAGCAATAGGCGTGGTCTATGGAACTGGTGCCCAGACGGAATTTGGACAAGTCGCACACCTGACCACAATGGTGAAGCGAGAACCCAGCACCTTAGAAGTACAAGTTGCCCAGATTGTGCGCCTAATCACAGCGATCGCTTTGAGCATGGGTATAATTGTGTTCTTTCTCACTGCCTGGTTAGTAGGTATGGAGGTGAAAGAGAGCTTCATTTTTGCGATCGGGATTATTGTGGCGCTAGTTCCTGAAGGATTGCTACCAACCGTCACCCTGGCATTGGCTATGGGAGTACAGCGCATGGCACGACGCAATGCCTTAGTCCGTCGCCTTTCTGCGGTGGAAACTCTCAGTGCAATCACAGTCGTTTGTACAGATAAAACAGGAACTTTAACCAAAAATGAAATGACGGTACGTCATCTATGGGTTCCCTCACAGCAACAAGGTAGCAACGAAAAACCCAAACACAAGTCAGTTTCCCCTTTGCTAATTGAAGTTACAGGCGCAGGCTATGACCCTACTAACGGTACAGTTGTAATTCCTGAGCATTTTGCCGCCTCTTGGCAGTTGAATTTATTGTTAACAGGGGCTGCTCTTTGTTCCAATGCTCGTTTGATTCATCTCACTGCACCTAGTCGTTGGCAAGAAATTGGCGATCCGACGGAAGCAGCGTTGCTGGTGGCTGCGGCGAAAGCCGGATTGAACCTGGAACAACTGCAACATCAGTTTCCTCGCTTGCGGGAAATCCCCTTTGATTCTCGCAGACGGATGATGACGGTAGTGCTGGACTGGCAATCTTCACAGTTGTGGACCAATGAATCTCCCTATCTCGGTTTCACCAAAGGAGCGCCACTGGAAGTATTGCGACACTGCCAGTATATTCTGCGAGAGGGAACAGTTCAGACTCTCACTCAGGCTGACCGGGACATGGTGGTGAGAGCAAATGATGACTTGGCCAGACAGGGATTTCGGGTACTGGGAGTTGCAGCTCGTCCCGGTGATGAGCAGTTGCTAAAGGAACAAACACAGGAGTTGGAGCAAAATCTGATCTTCATTGGTTTGGTGGCGATGTTTGACCCCCCACGTCCAGAAGTGAGAGACGCGATCGCTCGTTGCCGTACAGCCGGGATCAAGGTAACGATGGTGACTGGAGATTATGGACTAACTGCCGAAGCGATCGCCCGCAATATCGGCCTCGCAAACGAGCGGGTGCGGGTTGTGACTGGTGAAGACATGGGTCATCTTTCGGATGCTCAACTGCGGCAAATTTTGCAATATCGTTCCGGCTTGGTGTTTGCTCGGATGTCTCCCGAACACAAGTTACGGCTAGTACAGGCTTACCAAGACTCAGGTGAAGTAGTAGCGGTTACCGGGGATGGTGTGAATGATGCTCCCGCATTGCGATCGGCCAATATTGGCATTGCTATGGGCATGAACGGCACTGATGTGGCAAGGGAAGCGGCTGATATTGTTTTAACCGATGATAACTTTGCTACCATCGTGAGTGCTATTGAGCAGGGGAGAGCGATCTATCAAAATATCCGCAAGTTCATGACTTACATCTTGGCATCTAACGTGCCTGAAGTAGTACCTTTCTTGGCAATGGTAGCCATGAAAATTCCACCAGCCTTGGTAATCATGCAAATTCTGGCAATTGACTTAGGAACGGACATGATACCTGCATTGGCACTCGGTGCAGAACGTGCAGAAACAGGTATAATGCTGCAACCCGCTCGTGCCAAATCTAAACCCCTGCTCGATCGCTCCCTACTGTTACGTGCCTATTGTTTTCTGGGATTAATTGAGGCTGCTTTGGCGATGTTAGCTTTTTTTATTGTCTGGTGGAGCAATGGCTATGGACTTGCTCAATTGCAAGCTATTACTCCCGCTATTATGTCTCACTCGCCAGATATGACTATAGTTACCATTTATACCCAAGCCACTACCGTGACATTAGCAACCATTGTTGCCTGTCAAAGTGGAAATGTTTTTGCTTGCCGTTCTGAACAAACCTCGATATTTCGATTGGGATTATTTTCCAACCGTTTAATCTGGCTCGGCATTGCTATAGAGTGGGCGCTAATTGTGGCAATTATTTATATCCCTTCTCTGAGACACATCTTTGGTACTACACCTCTGACTCCTTGGCAATGTTTGCTATTGCTAGCCTATCCACCTATCCTGCTGGGAGTAGAAGAATTCCGCAAAGCTATTTTTATCCACAGGCGCTAAATATTTTTAAACTCCCTAGCGCTTCTCGAAACGTCCACTTTTTTCTAATAGATGGATACAAAAAATAACAGTTTGAGGTAAGGGTTCATAAAGCTTACCTTGGAGAATCTGTTTTTCAGTATGGGAGAGGTTAATAGTGGTGCTGACAATTAAGGGCAGAATCCTATCTACGAGAAAGAATTAATTTTTGTTCGTCAAAGTGAATAAAAACATTCAAATTAGAATTTTTACTTTTCCTTTTGTTAGTTTTTAGTTGTAGCCTCTAACATTTGCCAATAAATTCTGTAAATGTTATGAACAGTCCAAATTTTATCAATTCGGCAGGCTTTGAGGAGGTTGAACATACAGCTGACTGGGCTTATCGCGTTTGGGGACAAAATTTAACCGAGTTATTTATCCAAGCTGCGATCGCACTTTATACATTAGCTGATGTCCAGTTAGCCTCAGAGTCTGCAATTAAGCGGAAAATTCAACTCCAAGGGGTTGACCATGTAAGCCTATTGGTTGCTTGGTTGAATGAACTTTTGTATCTACACGAGAGTGAAAACTTAGGATTTAACCAATTTAAAATCCTGCATCTCGATGTCCACTCTCTAGAGGCGGAAGTCACAGGCGTTAATGTTCAAAATTGGAATAAATTCATTAAAGCAGTAACCTATCACAATCTCTCTATTCAGCAAACAGAAACAGGATTGGAAGCTACATTAGTATTAGATGTTTGAATTGGTCATTGGTCATTGGTCATTGGTCATTAGTCATTAGTTAATTCCCCATCTCCCAATCCCCAATTCCCAGTCCATTACCAAATCCTCAAATTAGGAGGGGATATGGTCAATAAACAAGATTTTCGCCGCATTAGTGACTATTTGTGGGAAATTCCTACGTCGTTTCATCCAGAGATGAAAGTTCCCGTCTGGATTTTTGCCGATCAAGAAATTCTCGAAGATGCTTTGGGAGATTTATCAGCAACTCAAGCCGTTAATGTTGCCCGTTTACCTGGGTTAGTAGGTCATGTAGTTGTTATGCCTGATGTTCACCAAGGTTATGGGATGCCAATTGGTGGCGTGATGGCAACACGAGTACCTGGGGGAATAATTTCACCGGGAGCAGTTGGTTATGATATCAACTGTGGTGTACGTGTTTTGGCATCTGCAATTGAGTATGAGAATGCCAAACCTTATTTAAGTAATCTGGCAAGTGTCCTTTACCGCAATTGTCCTAGCGGTGTGGGAGAAAAAGGCAGCGTCCCCCTGACAAGTGAAGAATTAGACCAAGTATGTCAACAAGGCGCTCGTTGGGCGCTGACTCAGGGATACGCCCAAGCAGAAGATTTGGAACGCACGGAGGAATTTGGTTGTCTGGAAGGGGCAGACCCAGATGCTGCGAGTAAGCGGGCAAAAGAGCGAGGTAAAGGTCAACTAGGAACTTTGGGTGCGGGTAATCACTTCCTAGAGGTGGATGTGGTGGAGAAAGTATTTGACTACGAAGCAGCGGAAGTTATGGGTTTGCACGAAGGTTGTTTGGCGGTGCAAATTCATTGCGGTTCTCGTGGCTTTGGGCATCAAATCTGCACCGATTATGTACAGGATTTGCAATTTGCCGTCATCCGCTATGGGATTGATTTACCAGACCGGGAATTAGTTTGTGCGCCGATTGAGTCGCCAGAAGGACAAGGCTATCTAGCAGCGATGAAGTCAGCCGCTAACTATGCCTTTGCTAACCGCCAAGTTTTGGCATGGCATACACGGCGGAGTTTTCAGGAGGTGTTTGGTACACAAAACTCTACACTACGCCAAGTTTATGATATTGCTCACAACATGGCCAAAATTGAAACCCACGAAATTGAGGGAGAAAACCTGACAGTTTGCGTCCATCGTAAGGGAGCAACACGAGCATTTGGCCCAGGATTTGCGGATTTACCTGCGGAATATCGTTCTTTGGGGCAACCTGTTTTAGTTCCTGGTTCGATGGGTACACAGAGTTGGATTTTGCTGGGGACAGAAACAAGCGATCGCCTTTCCTTTGGTTCGAGTTGTCACGGTGCGGGACGGGTGATGAGTCGTCACAAAGCCAAGCGAGAAATTAGAGGCGATCGCCTCAAGGGTGAACTTGAACACGAAGGTATTAGCATCCGGGCTGGTTCCATGTCTGGTTTAGCAGAAGAAGCACCCCAAGCATACAAAGATGTTAGCCGAGTGGTAAATGTAGTCAGCCAAGCGGGAATTGCTAGGAAAGTAGCGCGTCTACATCCCGTTGCTGTTGTCAAAGGATAAATATTTAACAGAAGTCATAACCTATGAATAGAGTCTTGGAATCTTGCATTTTAATTTTAAAATGAGCTTCTTTCATAGAACCCGGAATTTTAAAGTTAGGAGGAAAATTTGTTTCTTTACTATATATAGCACCTTCAAATTTTTCTCCATCTATTCCTATAGCATTGCGAAAATCAGTTCCTATTAAGCAAGTACCTTTAAAATTTGTATCATGTAAAACAGCTCGTGAAAAATTAGCTTCATTTAAATTAGCTCCTGTAAAATTTGCATTATCTAAAACAGCTCCCGAAAAATCAGCTTTATTTAAAAAAGCATATTCAAAATTTGCAGATCCTAAAGTCATTTCACTAAAAATAGCACCCTCAAGATGGGCTTGTTTAAGAGTTAACCCAGGTAATAAAGATCTAGCTCTTTTTATGTCAGCTTTGTCTATTTCAGCATAATCGAGTTCAATAATTGGTTTTGGTAAACATTTAAATTCGCTTGGGTGTACTATGTTATCTGGCTTCTTACAAAAACCTATTAATTCAGATTCGTAAAGAAATTGTATTACTTGTCCTTTTAAATAAGCATCATCTTTAAAACGGCGTAATGTACTTAATGTCAAAGCGTGGATAAACAATTTCTTTTCTTTATTTAAATCTGCTATTCCTGATGGAATTGAATCTTCAGTTAACATTAGCTCTGATATTTCTTTTATGTAATCTGTCATAATCATTTGCTTTCGCGTTCGCTCTGTAATATACCAACCTATCGCACCAGCTAGCAAAGTAATTAGAGTAGCAATTACACTAGATTGCAAAAAACTAGACTTTAAAAAAAACCTAGACATTTTTTAATACCTGACCATCTATTAATCTGGTTGTCACTAGACTTTTCAAAAGGAAGAATATTCATTTTTTATGATTTATCCTTTAAATTAAAGAATTTCAAGCTTAATTAAGAAAAGCCAGAGGTTTATGCTAACACTCTAATAATAATTAAGAGAAACCACAAGTTTATATTAAGACTCTATATTTTACCATCTTATACCCATACTCCAGTAGCTGTGCAAGTAAGTTGACCTAGCTTATAACCAACAGGATAATATTGACCTCGATATTCACAACATTTTTCGGGACATTGTCCTTGAGCAATTTGTAGATTATGGCTCGGAATATTGTGAGTAAAATCAATTCCTAAATTAAAAAAAAATCTAGTAGTGATTGTTCCAGTAGTTATTGCTAGAGAAACCAGCATAAGTCCAAATATTTTTCTCTTTTCTTTAACTTTAATAGGTTGCATACTTAGAAAAAGAATTACTATTGAAAAGCATGTAATTATTACAACAATAATTACTAATCTCTAATTAGTTTTTATCTATCTTGAGTTGTGATATTTACTTAATCTTTCATAACTTTAGATAGATAAAAATAAAAATTCTCAAATATTTTGGTTCTTCGGTACGTATTATAATTAAAGTTCGTAACTTGCCTTACAAATCAAGCCTTACAGGCAGTTATAGTTAGGATTTGCGCACTGTACAAATTAACCATAATATCCATAACCGTATTTAGTCGTTTCCGGCGCTTCACATAACCCTGACTTATTAGCATATTTGCGCTTGTTAGGTGCAAAACATAGCTGAAACAGATAAATTGGGTGTATTACTTATGCACAATGCGTAAGTCATAAAATCATAAACTGAAGGGTCTGGTTACGTTTAACCAGACCCTTCAGCCATCACTGTCTATTCTATACAAAGGTTTCCTCCACAACCAACTTGGGTTTACACCTCTCGCAGTCTCCTCACTCGAACCTCCCATAGTCGCATCTTCCTAGATCCTGGTTTGGCGTTACTCTTACTTCAGCTTTCAGTAAAGGGTGTTGCCACTTTCTTCATCTATGTTGGAAGTTCCCTGCGATCAATCTCACTTATATATTAACATAGTTTTGTCGTATGGAATTTTATGTTCTGATCCTAATAGGGTAGCCAATCAAGAATATAATGAAAGCAATTTTTTTACAAAAGTATGTGACAGTCAAAAGTATTTTTTGCACCTGATTTTCTTTATTTATACTATTTCTAGTGTCTAGATTATATTTCGGATATTTCTAATTAATTTAAAAGTTTCTTGTTCCAATTATCTATATAATGAAGTACATTATAAGGATATTATTATGACTACTCAAGAACTTCAAAGCGATCAAAAACCACCGATACCTCCACTTCCACCTCACAAATGGTGGCAATGGATAATAGTTTATCCAACTATTATTACTATATTAGTTGGAGCGATAGATAACTTTGTCCCGATGATACAAGCCTCTTGGGCAACAAAAAGATTCGTTGGGAATTCTGAAGAAGCCACAGGAATAATTCAATGAAGAAATAATTTTATTGCACATCTAAATTGTAATACAGATTTAACCTACTATCCTCTAAAAAAGACATTAGTTAAAGTTGGATTACAATATTGTCCAGATGGTGCTCTCTTAGTAGCTATCCAAACTCCAACGAGATACCCTATTTATCACTGGATTGAAAAATCTGAATTGGACTTACAAAGTTCTTTCGATAAATATAAAATTAATTGGCAACTTACTGAAATTTTTATAAATTCTGTAGTTGCGTCCAACATAGAAAAAAATAAGCTCAATAATAAAGAAAATCAATTTTTATCAGAACAAGATGGAAGAGTGATTTGTCAGAAACAAATTAACAATGACCAAATTCTTAGAAGAGTTGAAATAAAACCGAATCAATGTATCGATGAAATTGTAGATATCAACACTGGGAAAGTTATTAAGCAAACACCTTTAGATTCTTGCGATAGTTCTTGCAACTCATAACTCAAAAAACGTGACATTTCAAGATTTACTACCCTGATTCAATTTCTCTAAAATATCTTCCAATTCTTGCTGATAACGTCCATATTCAGCCCAATTACCTTGACGCAGTGCTTCCTGCGTTTTTTGATAAGTTGCCAACGCAGATTTAGCTAAATTTGATACTTCTCCAGTTACGGGACTAGGTACTGGCTTCTGTTCTTGAACACCACCGAAAATTGCTGCTAGAGATTCTTCTAAAGTCTCTTCCATCAATACGGCTTTATCATAGGCAACAATTACCCGTTTCAGTTCAGGTAATTCGCCCTGTTCTGCCCGCAGATATACTGGCTCGACGTAGAGTAAAGATTGGTCAATGGGAATCACTAACAAATCTCCGCGAATTACTTTAGAACCTGCTTGACTCCATAAAGTAAACTGCTGGGAAATTTGCGGTTCCTGGTCAATTCGCGCTTCAATTTGCCGAGGGCCAAAGATGAGTTTTTGTTTGGGAAATTCGTACAGTAGTAACTTACCGTACTCCTTACTATTGGAACGCGCCGCCATCCAGGCAATCATGTTGTCTTTGTTGGCAGGGGTGAACGGTAAAATTTGGATAAATTCCTCCTTCGCTGCTCCTGGTAAGCGCATTATCATATAATAAGGCTGCATGATATGTTCATTCCCTTCATAAGTTTCGGTAGGCAAACGCCACAAGTCTTCCCGGTTGTAAAATAATTCCGGGTCGTTCATGTGGTAGACAAGATACATCTGCGTTTGGATTTTGAATAAGTCTTGCGGATAACGAAAATGCGCCTTCACCTCAGATGGAATTGCTGAGTTAGGTGTAAATAGGTGAGGAAAAATCTTTTGGTAGGTACGGAGTACGGGGTCAGTTTCATCGACGACAAAAAACTGCATTGTGTCATCGCAAGCATCAATTAATACTTTAAGCGAGTTGCGAATATAGTTTATATCACGGTCTAGAATCTGTTCGATATTCCCACCTTGAAAAATTTCGGTGGCTTTGTGAGTCTGGGCTAATGGTTCAGAATAGGGATAGCGATCGCTCGTTGTATACCCATCCACAATCCACTGTAATCTACCATTAATTACTACTAAGTAAGGATCGCTATCCAAGTGCAGAAATGGCGCAACATGACTCACCCTTTCCTGAAGCAATCGATAGTAATGGATACGCGACTGTTGATTAAAGTAATTGGAAATTAAAATCTGAAGGCTGCCCAAGTCGTAAGCATAAGCTAGCCTGTGCCACATCGTTGGTATTGGTACGCCGCCTTTACCTTTGTAGTTAGTATAAGCATTCCCATCCCCTAAAGGATAGTCAAACTCTTGAGTTTTTGTACCAGTAAAAATATAGTTATCAGTTTTTTCACCATAATAAATTGCCGGCTGGCTCACCTGTAGATTGACCTTAGAGACGGGGGGAATATCTTTGATATACAGTTCCGGTAAACCATCGGAGGTGACTTGATTAACTGGACTCATCACCAAACCGTAGCCGTGGGTATATTTCAAACGCTGGTTAACCCAAGTTTTAGCCTCTTGGGGTAACTGAGAATAGGCCAGTTCCCTTCCTGATAGCATCACCTGTTGATAATTGCCATTCAGGGTATAGCGATCTACATCCACACTCTGAAATTGGTAATACAGGCGCATCTCTTGAATTTGGCGGTATGTACTAAGAAGCGGGCGGTAGTCCCATAAGCGAATGTTGCGGATAGTTGGCTGATTTGACTGCAAAACTTGGCGATTCAATTGGCTTACGGCTGTATAGTTTTGCCTTTGCACATCATGCAAATGATAGGCATTCTGGGTAAATCTGATGTTGTTGGCGATATAGGGCTTTTCTTTAGTTAATTCGTTGGGTTCAACGATAAATTGTTGGACAAACCAAGGGTAAACACCGTTGAGCAACACTAAAGCCATAAAAAATAATACAATCCCCGACATAGGTAAGGCAGAACTCCTCCGCCCAATTGAGAGAAGCAACAGAACTGCTACTAGTAACGCAATGATACTTGTCACCGAGTAGGCAAACAACCGCGCGTGGACATCTGTGTAACCAGCACCAAACACAACACCATTGCTTGAGTAAAGCAGGCTGTAACGTTTGAGCCAGAAATCAACGGCAATCAATGCAGCGATTCCCGCAAAAAGCAAACTTAAATGGTTTTTGGCTTTACCATTCAGGGTAATTCGTCCGTCACGCTGCCGTAGTGTAAAACTGTCTTTGAGGAAATAAACTAGAAAAGATACTATTAGCCCCCAGACAAAAGCGAATAACAACCAGTTCCGAATAGCTTCGTAAAGCGGTAACTGGAAGACATAAAAGTCAATATCCTGTTGAAATATCGGATCGCGATCGCTTCCACCGGGGCGTAGCCCTTCGCTAAAACTAGTAGGATGCAGATACTTAAGAATAGTTTCCCACGCAGAGGTACTAGCACTTGCTGCACCAAACCCAATGAACAAAATCAACACTAAAGCCATGAAATTGGCAAATTTATCGGTATAGTCTACCAATGTGCTGTCTTCAAAAAAGCGAAAGGAACTATGCCGAGTGTGGTGCATAGCAATCTGATAGTTTATCCAGAGAAACAGGGTATAAAAAGCAAAGGTGACAATCGAAGTGAGAATTTGCCAAGTTAACTTTGTCCAAAATACTTCCGAAAAACCGACAGTATCAAACCACCATATCTCAGTTAGAATATGCACCAGTGTTTTAGATAGAGACAGACCAATAATCGCAATCAAGATGATGAATAGAATGCCTCTCTGTTTCAGGTTCATAATTTTATCTTCCTTGTAGCTAAAAAGCTATTTATCAAGTAAATCTAAAGGTTGGTAATTAGGTGAAATGGGAACAGTAAAGATTACCAGCGTCTTCCTGAAAGGATATTTTGGCGGGCGATTGCCACTAGTAGTTGCCGGATTGATAATTTGAATCCTTTCAACAGCGATGAATTAATAATCACTGATAAGGAACTCAAAGCCATCGCAGCTGCGGCAATAATTGGGTTAAGGAAACCGAAGGCAGCGATAGGAATGCCAATCGAGTTGTAAATAAACGCCCAGAATAGATTTTGTTTAATTTTGAGCATCGTGGCACGAGATAGGCGAATTGAGGTGACAACATCCCGCACATCGTTTTTAACCAGAATTATGCCGCCTGTTTCCTTGGCAACATCTGCACCAGAACCAATAGCAATACCAATGTCAGCAGTTGCGAGAGCTGGTGCATCATTAACTCCATCTCCCACCATTGCCACAACTTCACCGCGTCGTTGAATATCTTTAACGACTTGGGCTTTATCACCGGGTAATACCTCAGCAATCACTCGATCGATTCCTAGTTGACGAGCGATCGCTTCAGCAGTACGCTGGTTATCTCCAGTGAGCATCACGACTTTGACTTTTTCTCGCCGCAGGGCAGCGATCGCTTCCTTGGCTTCAGGTTTGAGGGTGTCCGCTACTGCTACAATCCCCATCAGCAGACCATTACAACCAACCAGCATTGCTGTTTTACCATCAGATTCTAGGCGAGTCAGTATCTCTTCTGTTGCCGGATTTATCTGATAGCCTTGCTCTCGGAACAAGCGGCGATTACCAAGCAAAATGCGATCGCCTCCGGCGGGGCTACGCCCATCGCGGTTTATTTCTCCCCGAATCCCATGTCCGGGAATTGCCTCAAAATTACTCACTTTGGGAATATCTAGCATCTGATGTCTGGCTGCTCGCACAATTGCTTCACCCAAAGGATGTTCTGAACCCGCTTCTACTGCCGCAGCCAGCCGGAGAATTTCATCTTTTGGACGTTCTGCCAAAGCTACAATATCGGTAACACTAGGCTCACCACGAGTCAAGGTGCCAGTTTTGTCGAAAATTACAGTAGAAAGCTTTTCAGCTCGTTCTAAAATTTCACCACCCCGAATTAAAATCCCGCCTTCTGCTCCTTTACCCACGCCAACCATCAAAGCGGCTGGAGTAGCAATACCCAAAGCACAGGGACAAGAAATAATTAACACAGCAATAAATGCCAGTAAAGCTTGCGGGAAATTTCCCACTAATAACCAACCGAGAAAAGCAAGCACGGCAACTCCCACAACCGCAGGGACAAAATAACCCGTCACTTTATCCGCCAACCGTTGGACTTGCGCCGTACTTGTTTGGGCTTCCTCCACAATTTTGATGATTTGAGCCAGAGCAGTTTCAGAGCCGACACGAGTCGCTTGGAAACTGAACGCTCCTGTTCGGTTCAAAGTACCACCAATCACTGCACCCCCGCTTTGCTTCTCCACTGGTAGTGACTCCCCTGTCAGCATTGACTCATCCATAGATGAAGATCCATCCAGCACAATTCCATCCGTTGGTACTTTTTCTCCTGGACGGACAATAACGGTTTCGCCTACCATTACTTGCTCTGCCGGAATATCCATCTCCATGCCGTCTCGGATGACTCTGGCGGTGGCAGGTTTTAAATCTAGAAGTTTGCGTACTGCTGCCGATGAGTTCTTTTTGATAATTTCTTCCATATACTTGCCTAGTAAAACAAAGGCAATGATCACAGCAGAAACTTCAAAATAAACGTCGCGCTCTTCAACTCGGACAGGCAGAGCATTAGGAAAGAAAATAACTGCCACACTATAGAAATATGCAACGCTGGTTCCTAAAGCAATCAGGAAATCCATGTTGATACTGCGGCTTTTGATGGCATTCCACGCTCCTACATAAAATGACCAGCCACCAATAAACTGTACAGGTGTAGCTAAAATGAAAAGCCAGACTCCCCAGGTGAACCAGGGTAGAGCAGAAATTGGCACCCAACTTAAGATACTTACACCTGCTGCTAGTCCCAAAAATGCAGCCGCTCGCAGAATTGCTAAAAGCAGTACCCCCGTCATGGCAACGGTGACGCGAGTCCGCATTGATTTGAGTTCCTTCTCAGGATCTAAAAATGTGTTTAAGCAAGTTTGGCTGCAAAAATAGTAAGTGCGTCCACCCCGTTCTGTCTTCAAGGATGTGGCTTTAGGTACTGTCATGCCACAGATAGGATCTTTCGCCATCCCACCTTGGGATACTATGTTTGCGTATCTATGTCCGTGATGCTCGTGAGTTCTTGCCATCTTTGAATGAACTCCTTCATCCTGCTGGTTGTGATTCAAAAGTATGCAGGCAAGTCTGGCTGCAAAAATAGTAAGTCTGTCCGTCTCGCTCGGGCTTTAATGCTGTAGCCTTTTCTACAGTCATGCCACATATTGGATCTACAGCACTTTTGTCACTATCTTATTGACGTTTGTGTCTAAAAAAATTCCACATAATTGACCTCCTTTAGAGCAGATGTCAATCGTCTCAGTTCAAAAATCCCTCTGGAATTCAACTTGCTTCGGGGTTGGATTTATACCAAGCCTGATACCATTGCTGCATCTGGTTAATTTCAGCCGTTTGAGTTTTAATGATGGACTGAGCTAAGTTACGAATTTCTGGTTTGGTAGCTTTTTTAGTAGCCATCTGCGACATCATTACAGCCATGCGATGATGAGGAATCATCTGACGGATAAATTCTTTGTCGAAATCTGGTGCATTTTTCAATGCTGCCAAATCTACATTCATACCTCTCCTGTTCTGGTTCATCGGCATTTTCATCATACCTGGGTTCATCTGTTGACACATACGCTGATGCATTGCCATCATTTCTTGATGAGTCATGGCTGTTGCAGGTACATCTTTCCCGTACCATGCCTTGTACCAAGTTTGCATTTGTTGAATTTCGCGGTTTTGGTCATTTTTAATGGCTTGAGCTAGTTTTTTGATTTCAGGATGTTTAGCACGCGTTAAAGCTAGATTAGCCATCTCCACTGCTTGCTGATGGTGAGAAATCATCATTTTGATGAAATGCTGATCAACCTCACCCATCATCCCTTGTTGAGAAGGAATAACCTGAGCAGATGGGTGATGAGTATTCTGTTGTGAATTTGGAGACTGAGCTTGCGTGTTATTGATGATTAAAAATCCTCCAACAGCACTAGTACTCAATAACCCTATAAGACGATAAATCAAATTTTTGTTCTTCATAACTTCACCTCTTTGAGTGAATGTAAACTTAATACTTTGTTTTTATAATTGAAATTTGCTGTCATTTATAAGGAAGTTGTGAGTATAAAGCAGTTTTATTTGCCTTTTCTCCTCATTAATTAATTCTTAACTTCAATTATCAAATCTCTACTCAAGTGGAAAGTTAAGTTGCTGCTACAAAACATTACTTATAAAACCTAACTCTTGTTTAAGTTATTCGTTTGACAGGAGTCTACATTTCTAGCTTTTCATTTCAGAATGAAATCAAGATGAAATGTCGTTTTATATCAATGTTTGTTTACAATGCGATCGAGTAGGTAACTCAACACAACAGAGTGCGTTTGCGTAGCGTGCCGTAGATAATCGCGGCAGGAAGCAGAGGGCAGTTTTCGGTAAGATCCAGCTGTCCTCTGTCCCCTGTCTTTCTTGATATATTAGAAAATCAACGCTCAAATCATCGCTATATCTACAATTGAAAAATTGGCTCTTATTTTTCTTTTACCAGAATGATTAAACAAAACTAAGACCATTACTAGAAACGTACTGACCCATTAATAGCGAAATACCGCAGCTAACGGTGTATCATCTGGCATATCTTCCGACTCAACCGCATAGACAATACCGCCATTCAAGATAGTCTGAGTTGCAGCCAAATCTAATAACTCTTCATCGTTAGGTTCTGCATTGGGATGCACCTGAACCGTTTGGGTATCTGAGTCAAAAGTACCCCACTGCTGCTGATTGAGAGCGACAATTAACTTGTCAACGCGTCCCTGAGAAGCCGCTGGAATAGTTTCGGTAATTTGGCTGGTGGCTTTTCCAGTTCCCAACAATTCCCTGTATTGAGCGATCGCCTCTTGCTGTGCTTGTAAAAAGTAAGGTTTTACTATTTCCCAGGCTTGGGTGTGTAATTCCTCTGCTGTCAGGAGTTCTGGATTGCCTGTTATACCAGCATCCATAAGATAAGCGTAAGTATTCGCCTCTCGATAAATCGGCAAGAGATATTCGACTCCAGCCAGCACCAAAGGAGCATGTTCCTCTTTTAGTAACTCCTGCAACGCCTCATTTACCCGATGAAAGTACAGGCTGAGATTTTCTTTTTCATCCTCATCACCAGCACCATGACCGTGAAATACAGTAACTCCACCAGGAGCGGCGCGTCTTCCACCTACTGCTCCTGGAGTGCCTGTATGGGAAGGGGTTTGCCGTTCTGGCTCCTCAAACCGCAATACTTCTTCCAAACTTGGCAACACACCAGTCAGATCAATCTCTTCAATGTGATGGTGCGTACCTTCTAATAGGCGAATCAGATGATGGCTGAGAGCAAGAACATAGAAATGTCCATCGCTATTAAAGAGGGGAAATAGAGGTTTAAGGTAAAAACGGTCACTAACAATTGCTAATTCTGCAAAATCTATGGGTAGAGAATAATACCGCAACAAGTCCTGGGAGCGGAAGATTGCTAAACCATCACTTTGATGCTGCCAAAATTCATACTCATCTAGTTCTTTGACTGGTTCGAGTAAGTTGTTAGCATCTTCAGAACGGCAACCATGTTCAATCAGGCGTTCTTCAGCCTCCCGAATTAAATTCCTAAACCGGATTGGGTTCTGTTGCGTGTCTGACCCTGCATGGTAAGTTGGTAGAAAAATCGATACACAAATAGTTCTAGGTTGCTTTGCCAGTTTTTCGAGTTCCGCTATAGATAGTAATTTCATTCGCTTACCTCCTGTTTATAGAGCTACGGTGTACACACAAGTAGACCTAGAGCGAGTTTCCAGCCAAGAAAGGTGGATTCAAACTGATAAAGTCCACGAACTAAAGTAATAATTCCCGCAGGTTTTTGAGACCTATAACCAGACCAGCCA
>NZ_JACJTD010000052.1 GCF_014698505.1 Nostoc foliaceum FACHB-393
GATCAACTGCAAGCCAAAGTTGATCAACTCTTGGCTGAGTTAACACCATCCGTGATTATGTCCATTACTGGGTATTCCTTCATTCTTGATGCCCTATCTGCCCTAAACACCATTTAAATTGGTATGAAGTAGTAAAAATTGCTCCAAGTGATTTGAAAATCACTCAAATCAAAATTTGGCTCAAAAAAACTTTCAGCCAAAGATGGCGTACTGTGCGTCAAAATCCCAAATTTTATTTGGTCAAAATTTGGTGCTACGTAGTTGCAAACGGTCTAAATCTGGCAACGATTTGGTCACTGACTCCCGTCAATTTTTAAAAATGTTTTTGAAACCCTTGAAAAAACTCGATTTAGCAAAAATTTGTGAGAATTCCGCAACGATTTGGTAACTATTTGGTCAGATTGCAACAGTTTGGTAAGAAAATGGTATTTTTCTGCTCCTAAAGGGCAAATATTTGGTGTTGTTTGGCATTAATTTAATACAAAATTAGTGACTACAAGTAGAGAATGAATGTAAATTAATTGATACTGATGATGACGCTTGAACCAGGAATTTCATCTACCAAAATAATTTATCGGGTGATTCCATTTCAGCTAAAACTTTTTTTTGTTGATGCCTTCCGAAGCTGGCGCTTCTTGAAGCATGTCAAGCGCTCACGAGCAAATTTCTAGCTCTGCCATGAGGTATTGGCAGAGCTAGAACCAGTTTCAATTTGAATAAGCTCTTGAGGCTGGGGGGAGAAAAGAAAGTTACTGTTCAATGATTCTGATCTTCCCTAGCTATAAGAGCTACCCCTGCTTCAAAAACTCGCCTCTACAGATAAATTTCTTAACCGAACGTATTGAAGATGGACTAACCAGCAGGAGTAATGAAGAAGTTGGCAGCACTTAAAGCTAAACCTGTAGAAAGTTGAGCAAATTGCACTTGTGCTACACCACCTGCTCCATCGTAATCAAAGAAGAGAGCACCTGTGTTAGTGTCGTAGATAAATCGGTTGTTACTATCAACTGCTGCGGAACCTAAGACAAAACGATCGCCACTCAGATTACCCCAAGCTAATCCAGAACCAAAAACATCGCTAAAATATATTTTATCTTCAAATACGTTAAAGTCTACAATACTGTCGATACCAGCATTCGCTCCATAAGAGAATTTGAAGGCATCAGCTCCATTGCCGCCGGTTAAAGTATCAGTACCATCTCCACCCACAAGGTAATCACTTCCTTCACCACCAATCAAAGTATCATTTCCAATTTGACCATATAGATCACCATATAGATAGTCATTACCATCTCCACCATCTAAAAAGTCATTGCCCTGATCTCCAGATAAATCATCATGATCTGCTTCCCCAAAAACTATGTCGTCTCCTACACCACCATAGAGGGAATCATTACCGAAGTATCCTAATAAGTAGTCGTTACCGACTTCTCCATAGAGTTTATCGTTGCCATTCCACCCATCTAAATAGTCGTTATCAGCTCCTCCATAAAGCTCATCGTTGCCATTCCCACCAAGTAAGGTGTCGTTACCAGTTGCACCACTTAGTTTGTCATCACCGTCATTGCCGGACAGGTAATTATTTGCTTCATTACCAGTAATTGAATTGTTCAGTTGATTGCCAGAACCACTAACAGTTATTCCTATTAATACTAAGTTCTCTACGTTCGCCCCCAAAGTATAGTCAGAACTGGCACGAACAGTATCAATTCCCTCGTTAGCGTATTCTATAACTGTGTCATAAGTAGGGCTGTCAACAATGTAAGTATCGTTTCCTACACCTCCATAAAGGGTGTCATAACCATCGCCTCCATTCAGGTAATCATCACCAGAGTAACCATAGAGGGTGTCGTTATTTCCTTCGCCATAAAGGGAATCATAACCATCGCCTCCATTCAGAACATCGTTACCGTACCAGCCAAACAATTGATCATTTCCTGACTCACCAAGCAGATAATCATCTCCATTCCCACCATCTAAATAGTCGCTGTCTGCTCCTCCATAAAAAGAGTCGTTGCCATCGCCTCCATAAAGTGAATCATTGCCATTACCTCCATTGAGTTGATCGTTTCCTGCTTCGCCAAAAAGACTGTCAGAACCATCACCACCATAGAGGTTATCATTGTCATTTCCTCCAAAGAGTTGATCGTTTCCTCCATTACCATAGAGCGTATCTTTCCCTTCATATCCGTAAATTTGATCGGACTCAGAAGTACCATTTAGAGAGTCATCACGAGTCCAAAACCGCCACGAAGGATCACCTTTAATCAAAGCCATAACTATGTCTCCTTTTGAAAATTTGATTTGATGATTTAGTGAATTTTGATGTTTGCAACTACAAGGGTAAATTCAAGTGGAAGTTCAACAGAAATAGTCTGTTGAGGTTGGAGTTTTTTTATTTTGCATAATCTTCTCCTTGTTTATTTGCTTGTGTAATTCAATAGATACAAATAAATCGGGTAGAACTAGGGGTGAATCCAAATACTTGAAGAAAATTGCCTCATCTCCTCAGCTGCCTAACATCGTCTAAAGCTTAGGTGGGGCTATTTTGCGAAATAGTCCCGACAGTGCAAGAACAGTGCGCTGCATTGGCTCCCAAAAGCATTGATTTCACCGGACTTAACAACCATTAGTAAGAAATTCTGTGCCAGCCTACTCTTGGCAAGATGATGCGGTTCAGCCGGGATAAGCGCAAAACAGAACACGTTGTAAAGTTCTGTAACGGACATCTTGCCAAACCCTTGATCTACGGTTGTTTCAATCCCAAGCTTTACTTTATTCCTCCAGTTGAAACATTCCCAAAAATGATTGTTGATGGGCAAGCTTGAGGGGCTATTGGGGTGAAGAGTTGATTTCCTCGTGCAAAATTTTGATTGTCCCAATATCATTTATGGGCAAGTTGGTAAATCACTAAAACACGCTCTGCAACATTTATTTACAACGTGTCCTATTTTGCGCGTATCCCGGCTGAACCCCAAACAGACTCACGGCGAATACTGGCAAGGCTACCATAGGTTATTTTTCCCTATCTCCCTCTCCTGTCCCCCAGGAAGGGGTTTTTTATTGCTCTGTGCTGATGCCTATTAGAGGCTATGGTGAGCTTTTTGGATGGAGATAATCGCACCAAAAGTTTTACGTCTACAAAAAATTCGTTAATGCAGGCAGGTAAACATAGGGCTGAAGGATAGAAGGTTTCCAATTTGTAACTTGTTGAATAAATCCACCTTTATCAGCACGTTTGGAATTCCACAGTTTGTCTACTACTGGGAGATCAAGCCAATTCAGACGTTCACCTGTTAGAGAGTTAATAGGATGTGTATAAATCGAAAAGATAAACTTGGCGACTGGTTAAACTGTAATTGGAAATGAGAAAATAAGGGTCGGCTACAAAGCATTAAAATCGATGCAATAAATAGAAAGGCAGCTTTTTTCATGTTTTTTTAAGGCACTCTGGGGTTAGAGTACCCAACCGAAAGATTAAAATGCCGTCTCACCCAATCACAAAAGTTTCACAGAGGAGTGCATCTCGGTTGCCCTGCTCGTTGGTCACAGTCACAATTCCATTCTTAGAGTCGTAGTTAGTCATCTCACCTGCAAATTTGACTGACCCACCGAGCGATCGCACTTCTACCAGATGCCCAATATATAAATTGATGTTGTCGCCCTCGCTCTCAGCCTGTAGCAGCGAGATTGGGTTATCGAGAAGTTCAACCTCTTCATCCTCAGATTGACCCGACCCACTTTCTAAGTCATCCGACCCAGTTACGACCCACTCACCGGGGCAATAATCATTACTGGGTAAGACTTCCGACCCACCCGACCCAGTTATGGGGGGGTATTCCTCCTTTTGCACTGGAAGAGAAGGCAATTCAATTTTCATATCTTCCTTTTCAACGTTACTTTCATGAAAGTTAGAAAAAGTGGGTCGGGTGGGTCGGGATGCTTGCTGTAGCTGGTTTTCTGGGTCGGAAACTGGGTCGGAACTGGGTCGGGTTTCGGTCAAACTGGGTCGGGTAACTTCAGTAATACCAATTCCTTTGAGTATAGGAATATCTTTTTTCGCAACGTTGCAGTACTTAGTACCTCTAATGGCTTTGGGGAAAAGTTGCATAAATCTTGGAGCAACTTGGTTCGCCCCTTTAACATTCTTGTCACTGGGTCGGGCTTGGTCTATCCAGCTTCTCCTGTTGCCGTCAGAGTCCATAGTTAATGTCCCGTTTTGGATATACCATTGCTCCAACCTTGACCACAAAGCGCTTACCGCTATTTCTCCACCCTCTACGTAACCTATATTGTTGGATTCAATGAATTCAAAAAGATGATTATTTTCTTTCTGGAGATTGCGAAAAGCATCAGAAGTACAGCTATAATCTATGCCTTGTTCTATTAAATCCCTCAGCCCTTTTATCATCCTGTTTAGAAATGCTGGGGCTACGTTAGATTTAATGAAATCCAAGTCATAAACAAATCGAGAGTCAGCTTTTAACTCGTTTGGATTATTGGGGTCAGGGTTATCGGTGAAAGTCTTTCTAAACTCTAAAACTGCAATTCTATCTTCAATTGCTTTTAGTACTCCTTGAATTGCTGGGGTTTCATTTAAGTTAAAGATACCTATTCCATTCGGCGTAAATTCTGTATGGTCTTTCCCCTTGCGTTCATAATGTAATTTGTCTCCAGTAATGAAAAGCTTTAAACTTTGAATTCTATCAATTCTGCAAGTTTGGGCATTTTCTGAAGCCCAATTAACACGGCTACCCATTAATGGATGTAAATTAAATTTTCGACCTTCATCGTATAGCTGGAAGTCAGTCAGGGGAACAGATGTAAAGGCTTTCTCTTCCCCATAAATAGAGGACAAACACCTACGTAAAGCATCTTTACCATTAGAACCCAGACCAACTGCTAATAATGCCCTTACCTGTCTACCCTTAAATTTTCTGACAGTTTCTAAATCAAGAGATGCGGCTACGATCCTTATAAATATCTCTTGTTGTGGCTTATCCAAACATGATAGTAATTGCTCACAATAGGTATCATCTGCGTTAGGGTTGTACTCCACTAATGGCTTGTAAGTGTAGTAATCCTCTGGTGTGTGTGGTTTTAGTTCAACAGTAAAATCTTTTTTATCCCAAATAATTTTTAGGACTCCATTAGTGCAGTTTGTTCCGGGAGGGTTAACTAGTTCTGGGTCAATTTCTGTTCGTAGCTTCGCCCATTCAAGAACCTTTTTAACCCAGTTTGGTGTTGCATAAGGATAATCTTTTTTACCATTGGCATCTTCGATTGAGTAAGAATCGCAGAAGTCAGTAATGCGCTTACGTTCTTTGGAGTCTGGAGATAATTTGTAGTAGCTCCCAGTGTGGAAATAAAGTTCATCGTTAATAGTAATCCAATGCTTATCTGTATATAAAGCGTGAAAAGCTTGCTGGGTAAAGTTCGTCCCTACAGAGTCATTATTTTGGACATTGGACACGCTAGCTTCTATTTCTTGCCGTTCTGCCACAGCCGCGTGGATCTCCTGCTCTAGCCTGCGGATAAACTCTGGTACTTCCATCTGCCCCAAAATTTCTTTGATATCACTTGATTTATATGGTAAGCCAGGGCAGATGTCGTGAGGGTTAATTCCGATCAATGCGATTCCTACTTCAGCCGCGCATTCTTGGCAGGTCGCAAGTTTCTTTAGTCCAGTGTCATCGGCATCGTGCAGAAAAACGATTAATCCTATGCCTGAATCTTTCAAGAGTTGATATTCTGGGGTGATGGTTTTCTTATCCCACCCACTGCCCTGAAACGTAATTCCAGCAAGCCCATGCTCTCGACCAACTTCTACGCACCCCTCCCCTTCGTGTTGGAGTAGTGCTGAGGTTCCCGTCACAGATTTAGCGGCGGCGATCGCTTCATCAATACGATATGCTCCCCAAGGTTCATCCCCTTTTCTCATTTCTGGAGTGCCATCTGGAAGCCTGTGCCATTGGCGGAAGGACTTATCATAACCCTTCTCTTTGATGTAATCCGCCCATTCATAGCGAATTACCCATTGGGTTTGTGAGTAAGGATAGATTGTTTGTGTTGCATTCCCTGGTATTCCCTTTGGGAGCTTGCAAGTTATGTTTTGAGTTTGGGGTATGTCAGTCGCCGCTTGGGTCAACATCACCAGTGCTAATTCACCATCTGGAATTGGCGCACTTTTGGGCAAGATTCTCTTGGGCTTCGCAGCCAAACGGTTTAGGGATGGAGTGTAATTAGCCCCTGCTCTTTCTGCCACCACTTCAGCCCAGGGTTTAATCGCCTCCCGGATGTCTTTGCACTCACACTGGTTAAAGCAGCTGTACTTCCCAGTTTCTTGGACAATGGATAAATTATGCCCACCGCAAACTGGGCAGATGTATTTATTTTTCTCTTTGGCTGGTTCTAGCTGGTCTACAAAATTGCGAATATCAAAGGAGGCGAACGCCTGTTGATTGGGGAATTGTGCAACCATTACGCGATACCTCCTTGAACATTATTTAATTTTTGACAATTACTTAATACATAAATTGGCGATTGTTTAGGTTGAGCCAGTGCATAGTTAGGCTGATGAAAGCGATCACGATCGCAAACTGTAAATTCTCCTATTGAGTAGCACCAGTCTGGTTTACCGCAGTGGGGGCAAGGGTTCGCAATAGTTGCGAATAGCAGCTTGTTGGTAGCTGAGGTATGAAATAGCTGTTTTTTTGACACTTTACAAATCCTCCATTATGTGTATTGGAGGAATTGGAGCTATCCCGTGGCAGTAATTTTCTAGTACAAACGTTCAAAAATCTAATTTGCTAAAATTCTTGAAACGCTCTTTACATCTGGTGAGCCAGTATTACATTGGCTTTACACCTGATCGTGTAAGATAAAATTACTATTAGGGATACTAATTAGGCTGCGAAACCCAATCCCCAATTCCAATGGAATTAATTTTGAAAGCCCCGTTGTCCACACTGGACGAAGGGGTTTTCAACTTTTAGCCTATTTGTATTGGGCTAACCAAGCCCTAACAAACTCGATTACTTCCCCCTCTTGAATCACAAACATAGTACCTTTTCTCCTAAGAGCCAGAATTCTCATACTTCCCACGGACGAATATAAATGTTCATTGAGATTTGAAGCCGCTCTAGTAGGAGGCCATAGGGCTAAAACTTTTGCTGTTGGCGTTTTTGTAGCTTCACGAGAAGACATTGCGAACAAGTCTCTGTTTTTGTTAAGCCACTTTTCGTAATCAGCCAACTCAAGTAGTGGACAAGGTTTCCAGGTTGTCAAACCATTCTTATCCTTCTTTCTGAGTTGTAAAGCTTCCCTGGCTTCGTTGTAGACTACCTCCCTATCTCCTATCGAACGAATGGAGATAAACAGGTGAGTTGTTCGTGGAAATCTAATAAACAAGTCAATAGGGTTTTTCTCTCCTCCCGGAAATGGAAAGATTTCTATCCCCTGGCTTTTAAACTCTTGTAAAAGTAGGTCGGTTAATTTTTCCAACCGTGCAAGTTTTTGAATGATCACCAACGGTTTGTAAGCCAATGCAAAAGCAGCCCAGGCAGCCGGATTAATGAAGCTGCCAGATACCAGCGCAGTACCACCAACTGCTAGAGCAACAGTGGAGTAGTAATTTTTCGTCTCCCTAATCCACTTTAATGCTGCTTCGTTATGCAGGGGGAGTTGAAAATCGCTTTGTGGGTCTTTCACGGCTAACATTGGCAGCATCAAAATTAATGATGTGAAATTAATACGGGCTGTACTGATACTAATGCTTGACACTGCATTTCTGAACTAATAGCCATTTGTTAGACTCTTTATCCAGTGCAGGCAGTATCAAACGTTTTATATAGTCATCGTCATACTGGTTTGTTTTGATTAGTCTGTTTATGTTCTGCGATCGCTTTTCAGCTTCACAGCGATTTTAGCGCAATGTTGCAACATCAAGTTAGTGAGACACCTCTTTTACTCAGATACTCTTTAATTGCTTCTTCAACCGCGTCTGTAATCTGAATTTCCTGATCCGTGCAGTAGAGGCGAAACTTTTTAGCTATATCTTTTGATATTAAAGCGGTTATTTGTGAATAGTCTGGATTATTACGTCTCCCCATGCCATTACTCATAAGATTTATTGCTTCATTTTACTGTTGCAATAACAAAACATCATTTAACACGCTGTTGCAACAGCGCAATGTTGCGTTAGCATAACATTAGCAAGCCAAAAAACGACGCAGAACAGAGGTGATAGAAGCCGGAAAGCGAAGTGATGGCAAGCCCCAAACTGGATATTTGGATTTATCGTGATTTGCCTAAAAATCAACGCCAAGCCAGAAAAATCAAGACTTTAACAATCATCTGAACCATGACAGCTATATATTCCAATGCCAAAAATTGGCTAGTTCAAGCAGACTTGTTAGCCAAATCCGGGCTAACTGACCTGATCGCCGGAAAAGACTCAGGTGCAGGGTATGGCAAGGCAATCATCGGTGATTTTTCGATCATGATGCCAGCTGCATACTCACTTGTTCGCAATCGCAATATTATGCACCACGAAACCATCTCAAAAGATGGGGCATGGGTTCGATATGTAGAAGGAACGCGCCTAGACTTAAAAGACGTTCAATTCTTTTGGGGCAGTGCTGCTCTAGCGCAAAGTGACCACACCCTGTTACACGAGGACAAAGCCAAAAAAGCAGAACTCGCACTAGAAAGCATTCTTGCAGACTTAGCAGTTCTCAATATTCCCGATGGTGTCAAACTTTCAATTAGTTTGAGCAACCATAACCCGGAACGCTGGGCGACTGAGATTAAGCGCAGGGTTGAAGGGACTCATACCTTTGAGCATCTGCATCCTGTAACTCGTTCCATTGTCACCAAGACAGTTGAAATCGTAGTCACAGGCATTTACCCCGAAGGATTTGGAAGCATTGCCCACTGCTTATTCGGTGAAGCATCCCTGGTACTTGACCCGTCAGAATTAGCGATCGCTCTTGATATCGGTTCATCAACTTGGCTTGTAACCGTGTTCAACGGTAGCGGTGCGGTGATTGACCGTCACTTGATTGAAGGTGGAGCCGGTGAACTGCACAGCATGATTGCAGAAGCGCTCGACAAGCGGAACGACCGAGTGAGCTTGCTGTCCAAGGATGTGAAGCACTCACCCAGCTTAGTGAACCAGGGGATTATCGAAGCCACTTTCACATACGGCGGCAACCACCTTACAGGCAAGAAGTTCGAGGCAGAGTACAGCCAGTGTCTAGATGAGTGGTGGTCAAACAGGATTGAGAAATTCGCCAACTTTGTGACTGCTGGCAATTATCTAGACCGCGCTAAATACCTTGTCGCCTGGGGTGGGGGTGTTTCCTTGCCAGTGGTGGATCAAAACTTAGCCGGTTTAGGCTTTGTGGTCTTGAATAATCCCCAATTCATCAATGCCTTGGGGTTGAAACTATTAACTCAAATCTCTTTGGGAGCCTAATCAATGAATTACGAATCTCGGCGTATAACCATCTCCTACCTAGCAGTAATTGAATTGTGCAAGATGTTTGATTTACCCCAAGATGCACCGACACAAGCCCTTTCAGCAGGTGTAGAGAAACTGATTTTTCAACACGGTAATGTGCAAACATCGCCCAAAGTTGAAACAGCAACATCTACACAGCCCAATAAATCGGCACTTAGCGCAATGGTCACTAATTTCAAAGGGGCAGCATGACCAAATCCAGATTTAGAAACACGGTTTTAGGCATTGGAGCAACAGCAGCAGCGATCGCAGTTGGCTACTTCGGAGTGCAGCAGCTTGGCAGAAACAATATGTTCACCATCGCCGCAGCCGTGGGTGGTGCAGGGGCCATCAGCTATGTACTTCAAAAACCGAACCAGCCACAAGCCCCAAGTAATCAGCCAGAACCCCAACCCACACCGATGAAAACCCAAAGAAAAGGAAGGAAGTCATGAGCGACCAAGACACCCAAAAGACACAACCAAGCCTAACAACAACCGAAATCATGACCATCATCCTCGGTTGCGAACAGATTCTAAGGTTCGTGCAAGCATCGCCAAATTACAAACAAATTGAAGCCTCTGAACGGTTCAGTACATCGAATGATCTAAAAATTGGTGATGCTGTCCAAGCCTTGATGGAGATTCATGAAGCCATCCTAAATATCGAGTTCTATTCCCAAGTTGAGGGACAAACTTATGCTTTTAACGACAGCCTTACAGCGTAACCATTTGTACCAATTCCGTGGTCAACAATTGCGCTACAGCCACCGTTCTAATTGTCGAGTCAATGCCCCTTTCATATTTAATGACTCCAAAGGCAGACGCAAAGAATTAAGCCAAAACCAAGTGCAGAGGGAGGTTTTTGAACTTGTTGAGTTTTGTGAAAACTGATGATGAAGCGATTGCACCGACGACCAATCATTGCAATCGCCTCACTAGGGGACGTATCTCTCGCCGCAAAAACGAAAGTACAGAAGGATTTTAACATGGCACTTGATTACAAAAATCCCAACGATTGGGGACGTTCACCTCTGACCGACTCCGCCCTAAGAAAGCAGCAATTCAAAGTAGAAAATCCTGAACAATGGGCAGCAAGGATTGAGTCTGATATTGAGGCACTTTCCACACCAATATTCGAGAGTGAAGATTACCCACCCTTTACAGGAACGGAATTCTTAGCAACTCATAAAACCATTGATGACCATCCATACTCTGCTGCATTTGGTCAATTCTTGGGTAATGGGATTGACGCGGACATTGCAAATATCTTGGCGTTTGGTGAGAAGAGATTTGATTTAATCTCTGAAGATTTTGACGACCCCGTAAGGCAATTAGCAACGAGAATTTATAGCCGATTTGAGGACATGGACTATTGGGATGAAGCGCCCTCTGATGACGATGATATCAACTACGACTTAATACCTTATTAGGAGATTAAATGGCACGTAATTTTGGAGGAGCGAAACTCAAAAACCATATTCCCAACAATGCCCCCGGTACGTTAGGAGCAATGGGGAGACTGTTTGATGTGTCAGCTGAGGAGTTCAACAAAGCCTTACACGGAGATCAAACGGTAATCACCAAAATTGCAGACATGGCGCGACTGTCTGACACAGCTAAGGCTAATCTGCCTAAAGCTTTGGAGGCATATCGGAAGATTATTGAAACAACTGGCGATGTAAACCAAGCCTACGCTGAATTGGTGCAACTCACCCAAAAACACGGTACGCAAACCCTGAAAGCTATCAACACCAGTAAGACAGGAGAGCAGCGTTTCAAAAACGAGATGTCCGAGATGCAGGCGGAACACGTCAATGCTACTACTGCCGAGGCCACCCGTCACGCTCAACGCTCATCCTTGATTCAGATATCTGGGGCCACTGCGGATTTAATGGCTCTAGCAAAATATGAGGCTGATTTAATCAAAGCTTCTAACAAAGTCCCAGAAGCCCAAGATGCAGCAGATCGCGCTTATGAAACTGCGGTAACTAGCGCACTGTGGACTAATGGCAGTGAAGCGAAAACCGACCGCATACCCAAGCCCAATTACTCGCGCACTGCTGGGATTAGCCGAGTAGGGCAGTGGTTCCGCAACTTCATGGGCATTTAAACCATAAGTAAGTCGAAAGCCAGTAGTGACAGTAAACTCTGGCTTTTTCTGTTTCACCCACGCGAGGTAAACATGAATGAAATTGATTCCCTATTATCACAGTTCCAAAACACCAGTGAACAGTCCACACCGTTAATGTGGGGTGAAACTACTTCAGAAAAACCGACCCCAGAGAGCGAAGACGGCGAACGGTTAGAGCAATCCATTCGTGATGTCTTCAGTAACAAGCAACTGCTAAACAAAGCACTGGCTACATTTCTGGGTGTGTTTACTGCCAATGCTGGAGTCAGCCTACTAACAAGTTTGGGAATTTCCGCGATCGCTTCTGGCACTTTAAGCAGCATTGTACTAGGGCTATTTTTCGCTGATACCCTTACTAAAATTCACTATGACGGCAGAATCCACATTGGTAAAGACTTCATGGTAGCCACTGCTCAGACGGTGAGTGTAGGGGCTTCGTTGTGGATTGCCTTTGATGAATATAGGGCAGTGTCAGAAGCAACTAATACAGGTAAGACACGGTTCTATCAGGAGGTTAAAACCTACGAAGTTAAGCCAACTCCCAAGAGTGAAATACCTTGGCTGTGGATTGGGGTAGGTGCTTTTGTGTTGTTGGTGATTGCAGCAATCGTCAGGGGAACAAACCAATGAAACGCAAACAATTTGAAGAATACTTGCGTTCGGGAACAGCCAACAATATTACTGTGGGGGTGCTGGCGGCCATCGGGTTGATTTGTGGGGCAAAGTCATTTACTGGCACTCAAATTAGTTTGGTTGAGTATTGCTTCATCCCCCAAACGCTAAAAAATCCAGTTAACCGTTTGCGGTACTGCACACCTGACAAGCGGTACATTATGCCAGAGTCGGAGTTTTATGCCTCTTCTTATGCACCAGCTAACCCAGAGTTTCAACGTGATAGCTTTCTGCCAACTAAGGCAACCCGTCTAAGAATTATTCCCCCAAGTAACCCAGATAAGCCGCTTTGGGGTCTAGCCGCAGTAGTGGCCACAGGTGGTGCTTTCGCATTGTCTAAGGCTAGGGAATGGCGATTGATGCAGATGTTACCCGAACTGAGGAATGAGCTAAAAGCCAACTGGTTAATCAGCAAGCTCCGGTTCGGCTTGAGACTGCACAAGGAAAGTTACACCGCACAGCTAGACTACGAGTTTCACCAATGGTCTGAGAATCGACGGGTAAGAGCAGCACAATTATCAAAGATGACACCGGAAGAATTAGCCATATTTCAAGAGCAAGTCAGGTTAAAGGCAGAAGCCGAAGCACGGGTGCAACTGCAACAGGCAACTGGACAACCAGCCGCAGCATTACCGGGGCAGTCAATGCAGGATATCGCCAGGGGTGACGATAAAGTAACTGGCTCTGAACAGCAGACATTACAACAAAATACGAATGGTAGCCTTGACCCATCAGAAGCTCTTGCCCTGAATACTTTGCAAGCCCTAGCCAGAGCAGATAGTTCCACTGCTTTAGTTGCCGCACCGGGAAGCGGTAAATCAGTAACCCTCAATTACTTAATTGGGCGGATTTTGGCTGATTCCCCAGAGGCGGACATTTGGGTAATTAGTGCTAAGAATGATAGTTTCTGCGGGTTACGGGAGAAAGAAAGGGTAATTGTCTTTGACGGGGAAAACCCAGATTTAGCCAAAGAGGTAATTGACAACTTTTACCTGAGCTACAAACAGCGTAAGCAACTACCAGAATCAAAGCGCGAATCCTTACCGCCATTGATTTTAATTCTGGATGATTGGTTAGTGATTGCTGACCAATTAAGCAAGCATTACTCTGATTGGAATTATGGGAGTAAATTGCTTGATGTTCTGCTGATTGGTCGAGAGTTTAATACTAAGTTCATTGCCTCCCTACAGTCTTTTAATCTGGCGGCATTGGGCATTGAAAAGATGGATGCTCAAACTCGTCTCTGTCTCAATTTATTGTTGTTAGGTAACAGGTATATCAAGAACGGAAGGGAGCAAGAATCTTATGGGGTGCTGGAGTTGATTTTAAATAGAGGTGACATTATTCCGGGTAAACAAGAGAGAGAACAAATCAAATCTAAGTACTTGGATATTAAAGCAGTCTCTTATCAAAACCTCCGTCCAGTTATGATTGCTTCCGTTGGTGGTTTTGTTGTGGCATTGATGCCTCTCTTATCTAATCAAGTCAATTCAATTGCTTCGGAGCAGGAATATCTAGATAGAGTGTTTGACCTAGAATTTAATTTAAATGCTGCTCATAATGTACATCCCAAACCATTATCTGAAGTAGCTAAAAAGATTTATGAATACTTCCAAAATGTGAAGTCTAAAACACCAAAAACATTACGCGATTTGAAGAAAGCAGACAGGTTATCTGGTTATTCAGAGCCAGAATTAATTGATGGTTTAGCTGAATTAGTTAAGACTGAGAGGGTAAATCCTGATGGGAATGATAGCTACTCTCTGCCTAATTGGTAAACGGATTGCCGTAATGCCGTGGTCATAAAAAGGGATGTCTTACTGGCTTTCCTGAGTGTCCACGGCATACGGCAGCAATCACGGCAATCCATGCCCTCTATAGGTCGTAGCCTACGGCACTGCTACGGCAGCACGGACACCCACGGCAGAAGCATCAATAATAAGTCCGCCAATAAACAGCCATTTATTATTAGAGAATTATCAAAATTATGCTGAAAATAGTAATTGTTGAACCAGAAATATTCACGCTCTTGGGCATCAAAGGCGCTATTTCACAATCTCCAGAGATAGAAGTTATAGGTGATGCGACTTGCGGGAAGATAGGTTTTCAGTTAATTGAACAAACCAACCCTGATGTTGTGTTAGTTGATTTATTATTACCCGACATGAGTGGTTTAGAACTGACTCGCTCAATCAAAAGGAAAACTAATAGTAAAGTGGTAATTTTTACTAATCAGACTCATTCAGACTTTATTAACTCAGCTTTCCGTCATGGGGCTGATTCTTATATGCTCAAAAGTGCTGATATAGAATTGATTGAACTAGCCATCAAGAGAGCTTACTTTGATGAATGCCTGCTTGACCCGATCTGGCTAAAAAACTGTTATAAAGCCTTTATCAAAACAGATATATCGACCCTAGTTTTGCTGACAAAAACTTGTTTGAACCTCCCACTGAGCGACAAATACAAGTCCTGCGATTACTGGCTCAGGGTTTAGTTTTTGAACAGATTGCCAAAGAAATGTTTCTCTCTATTAGTACAGTCAAAAATTATGCCAGTGATTTGTATAGTAAGTGGCACGTCAAGAACCGTTATGAGGCAATAAAAAGAGGGGCGATGCTGGGTTATATTGACTATAACTTGATTGTGAATGAATGATTTATCGGTGAGGAGAGCGAAACAATTAAGTCGGGGATGGAAGCATAAAAACTGGCGTTAAGAAAAAAGAATCGCTTTAAAACTTTGTAATTACGAAATTGTTCATGGTATATCTGTATCCAAAAAGAAATTTGTATACAGCACCCAGCCATGTCCCAGGACTTCTCCGGTCGAAATCTCAGAGGGCGCTCTTTCAAAGGTCAAAACCTTGAGGGTGTAAATTTTAGCGGTGCAGATATTCGAGGGGCAGATTTTACAGGGGCGAATCTCAAAGGTGCAAATTTCAGTCATGCTACTGCTGGGCTGCAAAGGCATTGGGCTATATTTTTAGTCTGTGTATCTTTGTTGTTGTCTGGATTTTCAGGAATTTTGTTAGCCTTCGCTCACGAACTCATAAATATAATATTTGACAGTTCAAGTCAAAAAAATCAGATTGCTGGCTGGGCTGCCTTAATAGTAATAATTGTTGCCTTTATAGTTATTCTTCGCCAAGGATTCAACTCAGCCGTCGTCGGAGCCATCCCCATCACCTTCGCCGCAGCTATTGCTGGAGCCATTGCTGGAGCCAGAACCATCGTCTTCGCCGGAGTCATGACCGGAGTTCTTGTCGGAACCATCGGCATCGCCATTGCCGGAGCCATTGCCGGAGCCATTGTCGATGTCGGAGCCGGATTGATTGTCGTAATCATCGGCACCGCCATTCTCGCAGCCATTGATGATATCACCGCCGCCATCATGTGCGCCGGATGCTTATTCATTTCTTACATTGTTCTCCAAGCAATGGAGGGAGATGAAAAATACTCTTTAATTTGGAATATAGCTGTTGCTTTTGCAGCGAGTGGTGGTACAAGCTTTTACAACGCGGATTTAACTGATGCTAATTTCACCGCAGCGACACTAAAAAGTACAGATTTTAGAAAAGCTAATTTGACTCGCACTTGTTTCAATAAAACTAAAAAACTTGACCTTGTTCGTCCAGGAACAACTTACCTGCAAAAAGCAAAAGTGGTAAACGTGCTAGTTACAGGTCAGGGACAAGACAAGAATTTTGACCGTGACGACTTGCGAGGAGTCAATTTTCAAGAAGCCAATTTGGTAGATGCCAGTTTTATTGGTGCAGATTTGAGCGGGGCTAATTTACAAGATGCAGATTTATCCAGGGCGAAATTAGTACAAACACAACTTAATGGAACAGATTTAACAGGGGCTACTCTCACCGGGGCATACATTCAAGATTGGGGTATTACCACTGACACTAAGTTTGATGGAGTGCGATGTGAATACGTTTATATGCGACTGCCCACAAAAGAAAATCCTGACCCACTTCGCAAACCTGATAACCACAAGGAGGTGTTTGCAGATGGTGAGTTTGGCGATTTTATTCAACCTATTTTCGACACCCTTGACCTCTACCACAACCAAGGTGTTGACCCCAGAGCGATCGCAATTTCCTTTAAGCAGTTAGCAGAGAACCACCCGGAAGCTGAACTAGAAATTGTGGCAATGGAGAAACGGGGACAGGACAAGTTTTTACTTCGTGCCAAAACCGCAGGAACGGCTGACAAGTCGCAACTGAGTGCAGAATATTTTGATAGTTATAATCAGCTTAAAGGTTTACCAGAGAGAGAAATTAAATTACTTTTAGCAGAAAAAGATAATCAAATCCGCAGATTAGAGAATATGGTAATGACGGCACTTGAGCGTCCTAGTTTTTATTCAAACACCCAAATAGAAAAGGTAAATACAATGACTAATAATCCTGGTGGAATTTCTCAAAATGTAAGCGGCGGTAGTGTGAATGGTGGGATGCAAGCAGCACAGGGTAATAATAACGTGCAAACCTCAACCACTTATTCTTCACCAGAACAAAAACAAAACCTTGCAGAAGCCGCAGCCGAAATTCAGCAATTACTAGACCAATTAAGTCAATCTTATCCTACTGAAACAATGTCAGGAAAAATGGCACTGGCAACAGAAGCCACGCAACGCATCGAAAATAACCCAACTTTAATGCAGAAAACAATCAGCGCGTTGAGGGCTGGTGGTACGGCGGCTCTAGAACAAGCCCTTAGCCATCCCGCAGCCAGCTTTGTCATTGCTGCTTTAGATGATTGGAATAAAAACAATCAATAAATTATTAAGTTGAATTAGGAACACTAGACCAATTTAGAACAATCCAAGATTGGTTTGGTGTGAAAAAGCGTTTTATTTACTGCTATCAAATTTTAACTATGGATCAGCCGAAGTCTCCTGACGATAATCAAGTATCTTTGCCTGAAACTGGTATAAGACAGGAGGCTAATAATTCAACGTTCGGTGGTGGACAGCAGGCTGCAATAGGTAATGATAATATCCAAAATCAGGGGAACAATAACTGGTTAGGTAATACCTTAAATTTTTTCTTTGGGCAGCAGATAACGCCAATAGGCAACACGGCTCGACCAAAGAATGAACGGATACTATTAGCCGCAGTCAAGCAAGAAGTTACTGCACGATTAAGGCAATCTCTACACAATGTCGTGTTGATTAATTTAGGGAAGGAGCTGCAACCCCACCAGGTTAAGCCAGATTGGTATTTTGAGATAAAAAGTGGCATAAAGCCTGCTGAACCTCTCCCAGATACCACAACAAATTTAGAAGTTTTTGATTTAAAAGAAATTGCAGGAAAGCTGTTAATACTGGGTGCGCCAGGAGCAGGTAAGACCACCACACAATTAGAACTGGCTCAAGAATTAATTAAACGTGCAGAAGAACAGCCTGAGTATCCCGTTCCTGTTTTATTCAACTTGTCTTCGTGGAAAGATGACCGACAATCTATAACTGATTGGTTAGTGGCTGAACTTAAATCTAAATATGGTGTTTCAACTAAACTTGGTCAAGAGTGGGTAAACAATCATCAATTACTACCAATGCTGGATGGTTTAGATGAACTTGAGCCACAACGCCAAGAACTTTGTGTTGATGCAATTAATCAATTTTTAGCAAGTGAAACTAAACCGCTTTATCTAGTTGTTTGTAGCCGGATTGAGGAATATGGTAACTACACAACTCAGCTACAGCTTAACGGTGCTATCTACTTACAGCCTTTAACCAACAATCAAATTTGTGATTATCTAACCGCTATAAATTGTATAGAACTGTGGTTAACCATCAGTAGCGACTTAGATTTACTAGAGTTAGTAAAGACTCCCTTACTACTTAGCATTACTGTTCTAACGTCTCAAGAAATATCTGTTGAAGAATGGCAGCAGTTAAAGTCTACAGCAGACCGTCGTCAGTATTTGTTTGATGCTTATGTAGGGCGAATGTTGACACGGGGTATTAACAGTAGGGCATATAAAAACAAACCACCTAATGCTAAACGAACCCGAATGTGGCTTGTTTGGTTAGCCCAACAAATGCAGCGAGAATCTAAAACGGAGTTTTTTATTATTGAAGAAATACAGCCTAATTACTTAATGAGCAAAAGTCAACAAAAGAGCTATACTTGGATTTTTGGGTTGATTTTTGGGCTGTTTAATTTGTTGATTTTTGGGCTGCTTAATTTGTTGATTTTTGGGTTGATTTTTGGTCTGATTATTTGTCTAATTGCAGGGCAGGCTGGAGTGCAGTCTCACAAAATAAAATTACATGAAAAAATTTATCTAAGAAAAATAGATAAACAACAGATGATTTTTTGGCTGCTTTTAGGGCTGCTTTTAGGGCTAATGAACAGTGGATATCTTATTACTAGGCTGATTTTAGGGCTGTTTTTAGGGCTGTTTATAGGACTGTTTTCTTGGGTGATTTTTGGGATGATTGGATTTCAGTCTGACCCAGCTATAGAAAATAAAAAATTTACTAATCAAGGTATTTGGACATCTGCTTCCAATGCTGTTTTTTTTGGGTCGATTTTAGGGTTGATTTCTGGGTTGATTTTAGGGCTGAGTAACGGGCTGAGTGGCGGGCTGAGTGGCGGGCTGGGTATAGGGCTGTTTTCTTGGGTAATTTATGGTGGTATAACGTGCCTTCAACACTTCACCCTACGCCTCATCCTCTACTTCAACGGCTACATCCCCTGGAACTATGCCCGTTTCCTTGACTACTGCACCGAGCGATTATTTCTCCAGCGTGTTGGTGGTCGTTACCGCTTCATCCACAAACTACTGCAAGACCACTTCGCCAAAATGGAATTCAAACGAAATTAGGAAGATACAACCAACTCACGCAGGGCGATCGCCAATCCCGTCGCCTTTAAATTTATCGAAGGCTTGAGCCGTGAAAATCTGCGCTTTGATGTAGCTGATACCGTCACTGGATTTGTCTTAGTGAGCTATACTCAATTTTTATTCAAGCATCTAAGTAGACAAGATAAATATAATGACTAATAATCCTGGTGGAATTTCCCAAAATGTAAGCGGCGGTAATGTGTACGGTGGTATGCAAGCGGCGCAGGGCGACAAAAACCAGCAAACAATGGAGACCAATGTAGTCGCATCTGGTGAAAAACAGCTAACTCAGGAAGATGTAATTCGGATGTTAGCGCAGATAGAACAATTAGTAGGTGCAAACCCAGAACTACCAGAAGCAGTTAAAGAAAAGTCACTCAAATATCTAGGAGCCGCTAAAGAAGAAGCTCAAGTTCCTGAACCTGATAAACAGTTGGCATCTGGGAATCTAAAACGGATGGCAGAAACACTGAAAACTACAAGCGAAACTGTAGCATCAACTAAAAACCTTTGGGAGAATGTTAAACCAATTTTGTTGGAACTACCCGGCTGGCTGGGTGTCGCTAAAAGTTTCTTTGGATTCTAGTGAGATAAGCTAATGAATCAGTCAGAGCAACCTGAATCTAGTCCACTACCCTCGTCTGAGCCAAATATTAAGCAGCAGGCTGATAGTTCCATATTAGGTGGTGGAATGCAGGCTGCAATCGGTGATGGTAATTTCCAGATTCAATTTATTTTTCATCCTAATAGTTCTCCAAATTATCAAACCGATTGGATAAAACTTATAGAACAAACAAGAGAAAATCTCACAATAATCCCAGACAGAATTGGTAATAAAATTTTTATTTATCGTCTAGTAGAATTAGAAGCAATAGAAACAGCTTTTGAGAACAACAAGGTAGTTGTTCTTTTGGGGGCTTCAGGCTGTGGAAAAACTGTAATTTCTAAATCTTGGGCTGAAAAAGAACAGAATGCTAACAAAACCATCTGGTGGAAGGCTAGCAGCTTTGATGTTTCAGACTTTTCATCTTTTCAGAATCGTTTAGGGTTATCTTCTCCGCTTCGAGATGTTCTAGCTGCTGTTTCTGCTCCTCTCGTCTATGTGGTAATTGATGGACTAGATCGCATCTTCTCGGAAGCTGCATTTCAGAATTTATCTGTGCTAATTCATACACTTCGACTAAATGTGGAGGACAGCCCTTGGCGACTCCTTATTCCTTGCCAGTTAGAAGAGTGGAACAGAGTTCAAATGCTTTTGGCACGCGCCAATGTCTTGACTGAAGACTGGAAAATGCTTCAAGTTGGCGCTCCTTCTATTAATGACTTTGAACCAGTCTGGGAAACATTTCCTGCTTTGAAACGTTTAAATTTTCAACCTCAACTACAGTCCCTATTGTTCAAGCCAAAAGTCCTTGACTTACTAGCAACAAAATTGTCTACTGGCGGCTCTGTGGATACTACTCAGTGGGTTGGAGAATCTAACTTGATTGAATGGTTTTGGGAGACAGAAGTTTGTAAACAGCCCAATGCTAGAATGCGAGCTGGTCTACTAAAATCATTGGGTGAAAAGCAGGCAGATAATTTGGAATCTGAAACGGCAACGGACGCATTTTCTATTTCTGACTTAGCGCAAGTAGACAGTTTAATTAGAGATCGCCTCTGTCAAGAACGAGAGGAGCGCCTATCTTTTTGTCATGACCTCTATGGTGATTGGGCAAGGCAGCGAGTTCTCTTAGGACAAAAAAACAACCTGCGGGACTATATTAAACATCGAGTCTCTTCTCCTCTTTGGCATCGCGCTGTAAGGCTTTACGGACTTCATCTTCTGGAGAAAAATGAAGATACGGCACAATGGCGCTCTGCGCTGGTTTCTTTATGCGGAGACGATAATACTCCTGATTTAACTTCGGACTTACTCTTGGAAGCGGTTGTTTTCGCTGCCAACCCACTTCCACTTTTAGAGCGTATCTGGGCTGATTTAGCTGCAAACGATGGTTTGTTGTTACGTCGGTTACTAGCCAGGTTCCTTTTCATTGCCACATTACCCAATCCTGCGATTTTGGCTATTGCTTCCCAACTTGATTCAGACTTGGAAACCACGGCCGCTACAATACAGCGGATTCCATACTTTCCCTACTGGGTACCAATACTTCAGTTTCTCCACCGACATTTAACAGATGTCATTGAACTAGCACCTGGATATATTGCAGAGATAGCAAACACATGGCTACGACGATTGGATACAAAATGGCCACTGCGCCGGGAAGCTGCCGAGCTAGCTTTAGCCACTGCTGAACGACTTTTAGAGTCCACAAAATCTGGCAGATTTTTCTATGAGAAAGATGATCTAAGTAAAAAAATTTATCATGCTGCACTTGCAGGAGTTTATGAACTTCCTGACCGTGTAGCCAATTTTGCACTAAAAGCTAGTGCTAGGAAAGAAGTCACAGCACAAAAGACTGAAACAGAAACTCAATCCGAACCTCTTATTAAAAGAATTATTGATGATCCAGAATATGGAACCTATGAATTAGAACTTGATGAATCCTCCTGGTCAAGAATAGATGAGCAGGAAATAGATCCAATAATCTTCAGAAACTTTAGCTGGGAATTCGGAGATGAGGAGGAAGAGGAACCCGTTGCTTGGCCGGATGGCCCAAGTCAGAAAGTACACTCTGCATTTCGCCAGGTCTGCTTAACAACAGATGCTATCTATTCACTAATTATTGCCAACCCAAGCGTTGCACGCGAAGTTCTATTAGCTCTGCTAATAGAAGAACCTCATATCTATCGCAGAGAATCCGGTATTCATAAACAACGATTAGAAATTGTCTATATTCAAGAGTGGGGTTTTCCTCTCTATAATCAAGGGACGTTCTTCTTTTTCCTAAAAAATCAGCCTCAAGAAGGACTAGAATTAATCCTACGTTTAGTTAATTTTGCAACGGAAAGATGGTCAGATAGTTGGCGACGTGAAAACCAAAAAATTCCAGAAGTATTAATAAATGTAGAAAATAATGAATATAAATGGATTGGTAATCAAGAAGTTTACTACTGGTACTGTAACCACCATTTATGCCCATATCCGATAGCCGTAGCCTTAATGGCATTAGAAAAATGGCTTTATGACGAAATTGATGCAAATAAACCGGTGAATGATGTACTTCAGTTAATCCTGCAACGCTCTAATTCTGTAGCATTTGCGGGATTACTAAGTGCATTAGCTCGTAAAGCTCCTTTTCTTTTGCAAGGAGTGCTAAGACTGCTGCTTACAGTTCCTGAATTTCATCTTTGGGAATACCAACATCGACCTTTGTCTGTGCCAGATATAACTGGGATGAGACGTTACTTAGGGCAAAGCGAGGAGATTATCGAGTTAGTTCGTGAGTGGTACGAACTGCCTCATCGAAAGCAGGGATTGCATCAATGGGCACAATACCTTTTCCTAAATACTCTAGAGATGCAGACTTTTTTTGAAGATGCTCGTTCACACTGGCTCAAGCGCCTTCAGGGAAATTCTAAAGAAGACGGACTTAAATGGTTTTTAGAGGAACTTGTTGACAGTTACAACATTGAGAATTACAGAATTCAGAATTACTCTGGGTATGGTGATTTTTGGGTATTTGAATCTCCTAAAAAACCAAACGATAAGGAAAAAGCTATTACACAAGACTCTGAGCGTCGGCTACAACTTTTGTCTTTTCCTTTTCGTTGTCAACAAATCCTCAATGCAGGCCAACCACTACCAGATGAGCAGCTTGAGCAGTCTTGGAATTTCCTTCAACAAATTGCAGGATTTACAACTGTCGAGGATGAGTCTGGATTATATGACATCGAGAACAGCATTTGTGGAGGTATAGCTGTTCTTATTCAGTTTCATTGGAATTGGCTTCAACAATATCCACAGAGAGAAGAATGGTGCTTTGAGCAACTTATCAAGATTATCCACGAACCACCAAAAGCAAACAAATTTGGTTATGAAGAAATTAATTCAGAATGGGAGTGGGACGTTTTCTGTGCCAAAATAATCCCGCTTATTTGGTTTAAGTTTCCAGGCTCTAATAAATGGCGAGAATGTGTAGCGTTGTTGGTTACAAGCTCGCGCTATGCAGTTGTCAGTACTGTCTTTGCTCATGCTGCTAAATTTAGGAGTTCTTTTTATGAAGACTTTAAGCGACTCCAACATCTACTTTTTCGTTGGGCAGCAGTAAGGTGGAAGTGGGATAGCACTCGTTATGGTTTGGAATACTCCTTTGATATTGAGGTTGAACGACATCGAGAAATAAAAGCTTTTCTGGACAAGCTTATTTCTCCTAACCTACCTAGTTGGGAAGAAGTAGCAATCCAGGTTTGGGAAGAACTAGCAGACAAGAAACCTCACCAAAATTACAGCCAACCTGGTCTCTTTGGAGATATTACACCTAACCAATTTCCTAGCTTAAATTTTAGGCTAATTCAAGCCGCTTATACTTGGCTACCTTCACTAGATCAGGCAATCAGCAGAACTGAGCGTCAAGAATGGATTACGTTTTGGAAAGAGGCACTCAAATATTCCCTTCAGATTCCAGAGAAAAACAGAACACTTAGTGGCTGGAATGATTGGCTTTCTCAGCATATTTCTTCCTTAATTTTGCAATTGCCCCCTACAGAAAAACCGGAGGATTTTTGGAAGCCAATCCTTGATTTAGGAATGGAAGAGGATCACTGGATTGAAAAATTTTTGACACAGTGGTTTATTAATGGCCTTAATTCTGAACCTATTTCTGACAGATTTATTAAAGAATGTCATGCAATGGTAGATTTTGCATTCTCATCGCCCAACTGGGAGTTTGACCCAAGACTCCGCCAGTACGGTTTAGAGGAGTTGTGGTGTCATTTAGTTGGCTTAAACTCCAGCATTTACAATATGTGGACAATAGCTCATAAGCCGATTATCAAGCAAATGCATAAAATTTACGAGAAATGGGCTAGACAACACTTGAATAAACCAGGGTGTGCGTTGCAGTTTGTTGCATTTCTGTTGAAGCCATCTGCTGAGGAACTTCGGATCGATAGCCTTTCCTGGCTTTATACTGTTAGTCAATCTAATGAGCAGTTTTGGACTGAGGACAACATTCAAGAAAAGTTAGCATCTCTACTTGACGTTTGTTGGCGATATCAGGAATCAAAGCTACGTCAGCATAATGATTCCTTTAATGCATTTAAAAATATTCTCAAGAAACTTGCTGATTTTCAAAACACACTAGCGTTGGAGATTCAGCAGAGAATTGCTTCTAGTTAAATTAGTTCACTAAGAACTTTTTCTTACTCCGAATTCTTCAACATACCCGTCAACAATTCCGACATCTCCCACAGGTCTTTATTCCGGTTGTCATCATAAATCATCAGCGTTCGCGGGTCAGCATGACGGCTCAACTTCTGCACCTTTCTGATATTCCCATCAGTTGCATCAAGCGCCGCAGTAATCGCCGAGTGCCTAACCCTGTGGGGTGACATGGTGACTGTTTTGAATCGTTCTAAGATATGCGTGCGAGTCGTCCACCTCTGGGATCACTTCAGAATTAAATATTAGATATACTATAAAGCTACTCGTGAGTTGTGCCATCCGGCATGATCGCACCAGTGAGCTTTGCATTTTCCAAGGTAGCTCCACTTAGGTTTGCGTCTTTTAGATTGGCTTTTTCTAGCTTGGCATAACTCAAATTTGATCCACGCAAGTCTGCTCCAGTTAGGTTAGCTCCTATCAGGTTCAATCCATAGAGAGTTGCCCCACAGAGATTTGCTTTACTTAAATTTGCTCCACTGAAGTTAGCGTTAATACTTAAACCAACCAAATTTACCCCACTAAGGTTAGCACCGCTGAAATTTGGAGCATTAAGTTTTGCGTTTTTCAAGTTTGCATGGCACAATTCTGCGGCTGTTAAGTTAGTGCAATTTAAGTCTGCTTGCATCAGGTTGGCTGTATTGAGGTTGGCAGCAGTTAAGTTAGCACTAACCAGCTTTATCTCATTCAATTTTGCTCCACTCATATCCGCTTGAATTAGTTTTGTGTGAGAAAGATTTGCCCTAGTTAAATTCGCTCCACTTAAGTTAGCTTCACTTAAATCTGCACCTTCCAGGCTGGCTGAGTTGATGTTTGCCCATTTTAAGTTTGCTCCAGTTAGGTTAACTTGTTTTAAGTCAGCACCAGCTAAATTAGCATTTGTCAATGATGAACCTGGAGCTATCAAATAGGCATTTTTTTCAGGAACAAAATCTTTAGGAAAGACAGTATTTTCATTGTAAATCGCTTGTTCTAGATTAGCTCCAGTTAGGTTTGCTCCTTCCAAATTTGCTTCCAAAAGATTAGCATTACTTAAATTAGCATTACTCAAGTCAGAGCCATTCAGCTTTGCTTTTCTCAAGTTAGCACCAGTTAAGTTGGCTCCGCTTAAGTTGGCTCCGCTTAAGTTGGCTCCGCTGAGGTTGATATCATAAATATAAGCTCCAGTGAGATTAGCTTTTCTTAGTGTTGCTTTCTCTAGATTTACCGAGGTTAGTTTTATCTTATAAAGGGATGCACCATCTAAGTTGGCTTCACTCAACTTTGTACTAGATAAATTTACCTCACTAAGATTTGATTCAGCTAGATTTGCTTTACTAAAATTCAGGCTGCTGAAATTTTTACCATTCAAATTTATTCTCCTCAGATTCCTCTCACTAAAATCACGTTCTCTAGCATCATATAACCTGAAGAATTCTTCAGAGTTAATAGGTATTTCCTGGACTGACTCCTCGGCTGCATAAATTCTATTGGCTAGCCACATCATTCTCTCAATCTTGAAGTCTTGCTCGTTAAAAGCTCTGCTATTTTGAGCCTGTTCTTCAGCTATATTAATTAGATTATCTTGCTCTGTTTCGGTAAGGCTAGCATTTTCGATAATAGTAGCTGTCTCTGTCAATACTGGTGTTTCTTTTTGCTGCTCAACCCTTTCAAAAAACTTTTTTACTATTTCGTCATCATCAATATTTACTTTCTCAGTAGTTGTTCCCGTAACATCATTATTATTTAAATTATCCAAACTGTTACTCAAACTAGATGAATGATTGAAGTGCTGTTGCAATTCAGCAACTTGTGCAGTTAACTGCGAGATCGCCTCTTCCATACATTGAATCTGCTGTAACTCAGGTCTGTCTTGGAACTCCTGTTTCAAGGCATCAAAATAGTTTTTTAGCCAGACAATATTTTTCCTTCGCAGGTTTTGCTCCGCTTCCAACTGTTCTATCCGTGCAGCTAAAGATGCTAAATCCATTTCTGAGCTAGAGATATTCATCAAATTTATCTTCAACAGTTGTGTAATTGATACTACTGAGTGTTAACTCAGTAGTTTTTGTGCAACCCTACATATAAATATTGCCCGGAATCAAGCCCAAAGTAGCAGCCAATGCTCACTACCGCAAAACTTTGACCCCACTGGAATACAAGCTGCTATTGCTTATGACTATCGACATTCCGGTGAATTTCCTTTTGATATCACAATTGATATCAAAGCCCCACAAAGAGCGATCGGGACTCTCCTGAGTGAGCTTAGGGCAAAACCGCAATTTCCAGATTCATACAGCATTATTACTTAGTCAAATCGTCAGCCCTTACACTGTCATCTAATTTAATTTCTCTTCATTGCCCTCAATCAATGTCAATCAACTGACAATAACTCCCCAACTCCCTTCTCCAGCTGCTTCAAGCAATAGTGCGACAATAGTGATTTTCACACCACTTAGAGCAAAAAATACTATGATTAGGGAGTAGAGAGAGCAGGGGGAGCAGGGGGAGCAGGGGAGGCAGGGGAGGCAGGGGGAGATGAATAAAGAAGCAATTAAAGACCATAAGGATTTAGAAGTCTACAAGATGGCTTTTGACACAGCCATGAAGATTTTTGAAGTATCCAAAAAATTTCCAGTAGAGGAACGATACTCGTTAACTGACCAAATTCGTCGGTCTTCACGGTCTGTGTGTGCCAATTTTGCAGAAGCATGGCGAAAACGTCGATACGAAGCAGCATTTGTAGCAAAACTGAATGACTGTGTTCGCGGAGCGTGTCGTAGACAAGCTGAAGCGGCTGAAACGCAGACATGGATTGAATTTGCTGTTAAATGCAATTACATAAATGTTGAAATCGGTAGAGAACTTTATGGTACTTACAATCGTGTTTTATCTGGTTTGGTGACTATGATTAACAACCCAACACCTTGGTTGATAAAGCGTTAAACCTCCCCTGCCTCCCCTGCCTCCCCTGCCTCCCCTGCTCCCCCTGCCCCCCCTGCTTCCCCTGCTCCCCCTGCCCCCCCTGCTTCCCCTGCTCCCCCTGCCCCCCCTGCTTCCCCTGCTCCCCCTGCCCCCCCTGCTTAAAACCATGACATCGATCCATCCCGAAAACCTAAGCGTTCTCGAAAACTCACTTGCCCTAGCGATCGGCGAGGATTTTTCTTTAGAAAATGACCCCGATGTTATTCAGCAGTTAATTGGGGATAAGCGTAGTGAGAACACTAAGCGCGAATACCAAAAAGATTTAAGAGATTTCTTTCTGTTTGTCGTTAAGAAAGAACCCAGTCGGGATTTGGTTCTAGAGTTTCTGCACTTGGAACAGCGTCATGCCGTCGCTGTAGTTTTGAAATACAAGGCACACCTGATTAAGAAAAAACTGGCTGAAGCTACGGTGAATCGTCGCCTTAGTGCTATCAAGTCAATGGTTGAGATGGGGCGACGGCTGGGAGTCTGCAATTTCTCCCTGGATGATGTCAAAGGTGAAAAGGTCGAAACCTACCGTGACACAATGGGCATTCCAGCCGAGGACTATGCCCTAGTCATAGCTTTAGTTGACCGCAGTACCCTTAAGGGCAAGCGCGATTATGCCATTATGCGGTTACTCTGGGATAATGGCTTGCGTCGTCAGGAGATAGTCAATCTAAATGTGCGTGACTTTAACCCCAAAGAGAAAACTCTTGCAATCCTGGGTAAAGGCAAGGGTAGCCAGAAAGAAATTCTTGACCTATCAGACAGAACCACCGACGCAATCGCCAGTTGGATAAAAGCAAGTAAGAAGAAACGTAGCAATGAACCGCTTTTCACCGTGCTGGCATACCACAAGAATGGATCGAGATTAACCGGGGAGGCAATCAGGCGACTGGTAGATGGGCTATGTAAGCAAGCCGGAATTACTAAGAAGATGTCACCGCATCGTGTCCGCCACAGTGCGATTACTACAGTATTGGATCTGAATAATGGCAACTACCGTGCTACCCAGCGCTTCAGCAGACACGCCCAAGTGCAGACGGTTTTGAAATATGATGATAACCGCCAGCGTTTGCAAAAGCAGATGAGCGATTCAATATCAGAACTTATTTAGGACATAGGGGTAAAGTTAGAATTTAAAGAATTATTAATAGTTGCCTTGGCAGACTACTAGCGAATTAAATAAAATAAAATAAAATAAATCAAATCCAACTTTCTACAGGAAATTCCCTGACTTGACGCATTCTTTTAAAATCACTATCTGATGTAACGAGAATTAATGAATGGCGTAAAGCTGTCGCAGCAATCCACAGGTCATTTTCACCGATGCCAATTTCTTGTAGTTGAGTTGTTTTGCGTTTACTCTTTTCTTTGGCTGCAAATCTTTTAATAATTTCCGACTTGAAATCTCCGTAAATTTCTGCCGTTTCATCATCAATTGGATAAATATCAATTCGGTTGAGAAATGCGTGAATTTTGATGAGATTTGCAGTTTTTTGTTGGGAGTTTTGTGCCATGAATCTGAGTTCACCTGCGACAATAGCACTGGTGGCGAGTGTAACCTTACCTAGTTCCCGAAAGTGATTGACAACTTTTGGTTCACCTTCTATCAAAAAAGTGCAATGATTTGTGTCAAGCAAATACATTCTTAAAATTCCAGTGGCATACGAGTATCATGAACAAGCTGAAGACATTCTCTGATATCATCACCTGACCAAGTTCCTGCAAATTCTAGTAAATCTTCAGCTGTAGAACCACGTAAGTTATTTGTATTTGACTGTTTTGCTGTATGACTGGTTTTGATTTCTCGAATAAAATTAAGTGCTTCTGTTAACAATTCTGGTGGTAAAGTTTCTATTTCTTGGATTAATAATTCTTTGCTAGTCATCTTCTACCTCTAATCATTGTCCTTACTTTCCACATTGTAAACGGTAGGAATAGCGGTTCAGGGGCTGTGCTGCTGACGCACTTTCTCCCGTGCTAGTTCACCTGCACGCTCTCCTCATTCAGCAAAGACTCAATTTTATTCAGAATTTCGCCTTGGCGTAAATTCGTCAATTAGTAAATCTATATTTTCACCTTGCTGCCATTTCACCCAGACAGCCATGAGAAAATCTACCAATTCGCTTTTATCAATCTCTACGCCACGTCTTTTTAGTTTAAGTAACTCTTCCTCTACATCTAAATCTGTTGAGCGTTTCACATAATAGGTGCGCCCAATCCAAGCATCATCAGACCGCTTACCTGTTGCAGGTCTGCCACGTTTACGGGGTTCTTCTTGAATTGGCGCTGTCTTTTGTGGTGTTGGAGTCTGTGTCACGTTACTCTCTGTAGTTGGCTCAGTCGGAAGTTCTGGCTCAATTTGTGCTTCCTCTTTGGTTTCAAATAACTTTTTAAAAGGGCTAGGTTTAGGGTTGCTCATGACAATATCTCCTTACCCACCTCTTGATACTCCCGCCATGCTATTTTGCTGCTGCGGTCTTTTACTTGGTAAACTGGCAGCCCCTCCAGTGCCGCTTTTTCATAAACAGCAAATCGTCTAATCCCATGTTGAAATAGTGGTATTCCCTCTGCCTCTAATGCTTCCCGTGCCTGCTGTCCTGTTAAGCGAGGGGCAGGGGGAATAATTGTGAGCAACACACGATAGCGCGAGCTGCCCAATGATTTAAGTGCGCCTACAGTCTGCAACAGTGCATCCATCGCTAAAGCATCAGGGGTAGTGGGCAAGATTAATAAATTACACCCATCAGCGAGTGCTTCCAAATCTTCGTGGCTTGGTCTAGCGGCTGTGTCAATAACTACATGGTCAAAATTACGGCTGTGCATAGGAGCCTGTAGTAAATCCACAACTTTAAAAGGTAATGCTCCTCGCTTTGCCCATCCTGTAGCACTATGGTTTGGGTCGCCATCAACTAGCAAAGTACTGCCTAGCTGAGATAGAAAGCAAGCAATATGGATGGCGCTTGTCGTTTTAGCGACACCTCCCTTGAAACTGGCAAGGGTGATTATCACGAGATGTACTCCAGTAAATGCTGCTAGTTTACTCTTAAAATGGCGAAAATTTGTATTTCTTTATTTATAGAATGTTCAATTGGCGACAATATAACATTTCGCCAATTCAAAAATATAAAATATCCTAAGTAGCAACCGTCAGCTTGGACGGACTAAACCTGAACAGAAGACAGTTTGACTTTATGCCTAACTGTCATGTTATTTAGCTCTCTGAGGATGGTCTATTAGTTAGTACAGTGTCTGTGAGTTTATTTGCCAGCTACTAAGAGTTGAAACGAAAAATTTAACTTAGGGATAAAACTGTATCAATTGAAGTTTCTAAAATTTAAGGACTTCAAACCCTTGCTGTATCATCCCATTCACGCACTTTTAAATCAATCTACTCACAACATATAAAAATAAAATAATACAAATGACTATTGCTACTAAAAATAAAAAATTATTATTGAAAACTTTACCTAAAACAGTAGGTTCCCTTTTCTTAATTTTCTTCTTCTTGTTTTTCTCCCCGACTATGCCTTGTCTCAAACGATTCTGGGGTTCATATCGTCTGGATATTAAATATTTTGGGATTTCCTCTCTCTCTTGACTTGCACGTTCAATATCTCTAGGAATTATAGGCAAATAAACATTTATTTTTTGATGATTTTGACCGTAAGCCTGATAATTATTATTTGATCTTTGCGCTACATTACTACGCTCCATTAACTGAATAGCTTGTTGCAAATATGCGTTCTTTGTAAATTCAAACCACTCCCTATAAACATTAAATGACTTACAAGCTTGATGAATTTCTTTCTCTACTTTGTAAACGTCAGTAACAAACACATAATGAATGAGTTTCAAAGGGTAGGGACTTTGACGGCTATTCAGTTCTTTTAATCTCTCCTCTGGTGTCCGTGGTGCTACAGTTAGCCCTATTTTGTATCTATATGTGCCTACACTATGAATTAAATAAATGTACCCTGGTTTCATTCTTGTATCTTTATTCGTAGTTCTTCTAAAGCTGCAATCGCGTCTGCAACTGTAAAATCTAGTGAATATTTTACCTTTTTGTAGTCGGTATGCTGTTTTATTTCCTTTAAAATTAATTATAATTGATTAAGTAAATCACTTAGCTTAATGAAATCTTGAGCCATAATTAATCCTTAAAAATAATAGGTTTACCATTGAAGAGTTTGTAAATATCTCTGGTCTTAGCCAACTTGGTAAACTTACCTTGTATTCCTCTAGTTCGTTACCATCTGCATCTACTAGACTAAGGAATATGCTTATACTGACAATTTATTTAATATGAATATAAATATATGGTTCAACGGATTGAAGAAATTTTAGGGAACTCAATTACTGAATATACTCCCAACGCGGTCAAATTTCAGAGTTTATCTTTAGAATCATTAGAGCAAGTTATTCAATCAGGCTATACTACACTAGATACTCATTTTAATGCTGCTCCATCAGTCGGTTCATTTATTGAATTTGGACAACGTTGCAAAATATTAGAAGCGACAGCGATTTTTGATGGTGTAGTCATCAATGATACAGACGGCCCGAATTTGGTGATTGATGCAATTACAGTTAAAGGGGTGAAAGACTTAGACTTTGCAGGTGAATTTGTAAAATTCGTCTGGGGTTGTGATGAATTAGAGATTAATTCTCAACAGTTATATGCTTGGTGGGATTAGCTATTTCCTCATACATAACGTTATATATTGTTGGGAAACAAGTGGACACGGCAAATAGCCACTTATCAAACTTGGTTCTCAGCTAAATTTTTTAATCTCAAAAATTGCTGACGCATCATTAATAAGTCTGCCCACGGCAAAAAATAGCGTATCCATGACCAAAAGCGATTTCTGGGATAGCGAATATTCCCCTTAAGAATAAGGCGACAAGCATTTGCCGTTCTTGGGATTACGATATAGCTTGCAGCGATATCACCAAAAATAGAAATGGCTTGCTCATCATCAGTTACTATCGTCAAATGTTGATTTGGTTCAAACTCAACTAATTTAAAAATGCCCATGATTGTTTGACCAACAGCTAAATTTTCCACACCCGAAAGCAGTTGCTTTGGACTGGGATGAGTGGGAATTGACTCAGCACCATGAAAAAATATTCGTTCGAGGTGGTCAAGCCAGTCATAACTGTAAGAACCTACTTTCAATTGGCATAACCACCGAAATAATACCGGCGCTGGTGCTTGCACATCAATAGCTCGAAAATATGCTTCGTCAGCATTCGACATGTAGCGATCGCAAGGGAAGGACATCAGTCGCTCTTGTGGTGTAGACCCCCAAGTATATGCAATGCCTCGTTCTGGATTAACATTTAGCATCGATCGATTTCAACACATTCACCCTTCAAGCATAGAGGCTTGCTCAGAAGCGATCGCTTCCCAGTAAACCTTAATTTTTCTTAGATTCTAGGGATTCCACGTAATTAGTCATTCGTGGAATAGACTATTGAAAGTGCTTCTATCTCTGCCAATACCTCATGGCAGAGGTAGAAATTATATTGTTCGCGCCGCCCCTGTGTCTTTGAGTATCTGTCAACGATTTTTCATCTGAAGAAGGCGGTTTTCTATTTATTGCCACTAAAGTTGTGTTTATCTGTCTTCATTGAGGTACTTAAGCAGAGTTTCGATTTGCTGAACAGAATAGACGTTAATCGGGAGCATGGGAGTATCAGAGCCAGCAAGGATAGCTATTACTCGATGAGTATTGTAGTCTATACTTTTGAGCTTTTGTATCAGGCGTAAACCCAGAACTGGAGTATTACACCGGGATTTGATAAAAGTTTCAATGTCGGAGCGGAATGTAACTTCGACACCAACCCCACCAGAAAACTTTAGAGCTTCAGAGAAAACAATTCCTGGCTCAACTATAGTTTTAGCTTTTGTCAAGGCGATGAAAAAGGTGGATTTAAAATCATTAGGCATCCTATGCAGTTGGGCTTTTGTGGTTGCCAATGCTTCATCACTGACATATCCAAGGCTAATTTCTGAAGGTATGGGGCATTTTTCTAAATTAACTCGTGAACCGTAGACATCGCCCAAAAGCTGTTTTCTGCGTTTAGCTTCTCCCATACTTCATCCCCTATTATTACCATGAGTGTCTAACTAGAATACTATGTACCAGACGCTAACACAGCCCAATATTGCGAGGCACTGCTTGAGCCACTACCGCCATAAAAATACCCCCTTCTGGGGGCGATTGATGTGGTTGATGTGCCTAAAAGGACACAATCGAATAATTCGAGTTCGCTATAAGGATTTCTGTATATATGCCCATCTTAGAATGAACTGTCGGTGAATGTCTTCGGTGATCGCTGACTCTTCAAAATCGCTTCACAACAACTTTTCAATATTGGTGAAGATGTAATCCTGGTAGTGTAAGAGTTATCACCTGTTTGGGTAACATCAAGCTCGACTCATTTCTCAGCGTTCGCCTAACCTCTATGCCAGTTCCCCCCCCCCGTGGGTATCTTCAGGAATGCCGATAACCCTATAGACATGTAGCTAAAACTTCTGATATTGCTTGAAATAATCTCTCTGTTTCTACAGGCTTAACTAAGTGGATTTGGAATCCGGCAGCTAATGCTTGTTTTTGGTTAATTTCTCCAGCATAAGCTGTGAGTGCGATCGCTGGGATTTTCCCTCCTTTTTCTAACGGCATAGCTCGAATTAATCGCATCAGCATATAACCATCTATTCCTGGCATACCAATATCACTCAATAGTAAATCTACTTTAGTTTTGGCTAAAATTTCTAAAGCCTCACCTGCTGATGCAACCGCTGTCACTTTTGCTCCAGATTGTGCCAATATGTAGGTGAGAAATTCACCTGTATCTAGATCATCATCTACCACTAATATATGCAACCCTGGCAAACTTAAAGCATTATTGGATTGTCGGATTTTTGGTATTATTTGGGCACTATCAGGCATTAATAGTAATCTGACTGTAAATGTTGCCCCCATGCCTTCTCCTGCACTGTCTACTTTCACAGTACCACCATGTAATTCTGTCAGATGCTTAACAATAGCTAGCCCTAAACCTAGCCCTCCAAATTGTCTTGTGGTTGTGCCATCTGCTTGACGGAAATAATCAAATACATAGGGGAGAAATTCTGGGCTAATGCCTTTACCATTATCTTGAACTTGAACTTGGGCATAACTATTAACTTGTTCTAATATGATTTTTATCTTTCCGGCTGAGGGAGTGAATTTAACGGCATTAGAAAGCAGGTTCCAGATAATTTGCTGTAAACGACCTGAATCACCTGCAATCATGCCGATATTATGGTCTAGTACAGTTTCCAGACTAATGTTTTTAGCTTCAATTGCTAGTCTTACAGTTTCCTTGGCTTCTTCAATAGTATTAGCTAAATTCACAGGCTGCATATTTAAAGCCATTTTCCCCTGTTGGATGCGGGAGACATCTAATAAGTCATCAATTAGTTGAATTTGTAATTTAGCATTGCGCTCAATAGTTTCTATTCCCCGTATTTTTCTAGCTTCTTCCAAATTATTCTTTTTCAGCAGCGTTGCCCAACCCAAAATTGGGTTCAGGGGAGTACGCAATTCATGGGAAAGAACTGCTAAGAATTCATCTTTTAAACGATTGGCTTTTTCTGCTTCACTTCTAGCAATCTGCTCACGCATGAGCAGATATTCACGTTCTTGTTCTACGTGTTTGCGTTCAGTGATATCTCTAAAAAATATCCCCAGTCCATCTTCAGCAGGGTAGACGTGAATTTCCAACCACATATCCCACGGTGCGTATAATGCGTGAAAATGAACGGGGATATTTTCTAAAAGCGATCGCTGATATTCTCGCTCAAACTCTGTACCTCTAGCCCCAGTCCACTGTTCCCAGTAATTTTTACCAATCAAGTCTGCTGGTGCTAAATTATGAATTTTTGCCGCTTGGTGATTAGCATAGGTAATCTCCCAATTTCGATTCACGGCAATAAAAGCATCAGTCATGCTTGACAAAATATTACTCAAACGGCTGCGGAGGGCTTGTTCGCGCTTGATTAATTCATCTTTTTCTTGGTGGGATTCTTCTAAGGAAGTATTGGTTTGCGCCAGTGATTTATTGAGTTGGATAAGTTGTTCTGATAATTCAGCACGGGACTGATATTCCCCCAGTCTGACTCTTTCTACTGCTAACTCTACTTGAATTTTTGACCGTTCTGTAATGGCAATGCCCACTAATAAACTAACAATACACTGTACCAATAAACTCAACTTGTGAACGTGCAGTACTTCCGCCTCTAAGGGAAACGTGGACAAGGATATAGCGTTGGGGTATGCAACTAGATAGGAAAACAACGTCACCAGTACACAAAAAGTGGAGGTTAACATCCCACAGGTGACACCAAAGCGAGTTGCTGCCCAAATTACAGGCACAAAACTCAAAAAAGATAATTGCTGAAATCTAAAGCCATTCTGATTAGTTTCGGCAACAGTGATGGTTGCTATTACTACACAAAGCAGTATTATAGTGCTGAATTCTAGTATAAAGCGACGAGAACGTGGAAAAATGGGCGAAACAAATGAAGAGTTTAATGGTTCAGCATTTAATAACCAGCCCTGAGACTGGAGATAAGGGGTGATGACTAACAAGGCAGTAGGTGCAATAGCCATGACTCCCATTGCATTGCCTAACCACCAATGGGGAATATTAGTACCTAAGCTGCTAATAGGCATTTTACCTATTGCGAAAAAAGTTAAGTTACCAATGATCGCCAAGGTAGCACTGGCAATCAGAGGTACACTGACAATAAAAACGGCAGCATCTTTGAGGGTATTTAGTGTTCGAGAACCTCTCCAAAAACGACGGTAAAGCAACCAGGCAACTAGAGGTTCTATCATATCCGCCAAAGCACTTAATCGCTCCCAACCATGAAACCCCCAAGCGGGGGACATCAAAAAAGATGCTAGTCCGGTGAGAATAATACCAAAAGGGCCAAACCAGAAAGTTAAGGCGATCGCTACCCCTGATGGGGGGAACCACAGCGAGACTCCAGGCTGAATGCGGTAAATCAATGCCATCCCATGACCGATGATCAGGGCAAGTAAGCCCAACAGTGAAATCATCACCCATCGACGCATGGTGGCAATTTTCCTGGAGTCTATCATGCGTTGCTCCCATCAAGGTGTATTGAAAACACTAACCATACTATTGTGATCGCTTTTAAAGAAAACCGAAACGCGACAGAAAATCTGTCTATGAAGAAGCGCCAGCTTCAGCCACCGCAGATCCTACATCTGGTTTTACCTCCTTCGCATTAAACTCAGTGAGGCTGTCGCCAACCTCACTGGTCTTCAAAACCGTGCATGAGAGTTTCCAACTCACACGGCTCCTCAGTCGATTGATACCTGTCATGTATACCTCTGGTTGGTTGAGATTTGGCTTCTATTTATAAACCTTCTGTCCGTGAATTTGGTCGTGACAGTGACGGTGTAAAGCCATGAGATTATTGACGTGGTTGTTTGAGGTACAACCGTCCTGATGATGGACTTCAATTAAATCTCCCGATTTGAAGAGCAATCCACAATGTACACAAACTCCTTTCTGGAGTTTAAGTAATTTTGCTACTTTTGGATTTATTTCAGGGTGTTTTCTTAATCGAGTAGTCCAGTATTGCCAATTACCGTCGAATGGGGATGATGAACCTTTGACAATTAAATGTCGGATTTTGGGTGTAGCTGAATGCCTTCCCAGATATAGTCCTTCTGTAGTTGCAAAAGTCCATTTCGCCTTACCAATTTGTCGCCAATACTTATTGACTACTTCCCTGATTCCTATATTTTGATGTCTTCTGATTGCCCATGCCAGCAATTTCTTGTAGATCAGTTCATCCAGCTTACGGAAAGTTTTTCCACTACAAGCAGTTCTATAGTAGTTAGTCCATCCCGTTATCACTGAGTTGAGTCGCTGTATTAAGACATATTGAGGTGTCGAGCGATGTTGATCTACGATTGTGGCTAAGTGTTCATAATGCCTTTGTATGGCTTGGAAGCTAGGTTTTATGATGGTTTTAAACCCTAAAGGTTCGTTCTGGTAATTTCTGGCTGAATTATGTTTATCAGTGTGATATTGCCGGATTTCAAACCCTAAGAAGTCAAAACCTGTTTGATAGCCCTTGCCGGATTCCAGGGAGTGAACAATTTGTGTTTTCTCCCAATTAATTTCCAACCCAATTTGTTTTAACCACTCTTGTGCTACTTGTTGGCACTTTTTGAGAACTTGTACATCTCTATGTAGGATTACAAAGTCATCGGCATACCTAACAACTTCTGGTTTCCAATTGTGTTGGCGTTTACCATTAACGGTAATTGAACCAGGGATAGCTGCCCTCACTGCTGTTTCCAGTCCATGAAGGGCTATATTCGCTAGTAAAGGTGAGATGACACCTCCTTGTGGAGTGCCTTCTTCTGTTGTCAACCAATTGTTTCCATCCTTTACGCCTGCTTTGAGCCATTGACTGAGAATTCGTTTGAGTTTTGGAAATGTCTCAGTTTTTTGGAGCAGTTTCGAGTGGTTAATGCGGTCGAAGCATTTCGATATATCAGCATCCAAAACGTACTTTGGACATTGCTTAATACTCGAAAATATTGCTTGTATTGCATCATGGGCTGAACGTCCGGGTCTAAAACCATAGCTTTTTGCTTCAAACTTAGCTTCCCATTCGGGTTCCATTGCCATTTTGACCAATGCTTGTAATGCCCGGTCATACATGGTTGGTATTCCTAATGGGCGTTTTTCGTTTTTGCCTGGCTTGGGAATCCAAACGCGTCGCGTTGCTTTACCGGAGGGTTTCAATTTCAGGTTATTTACCAGTTTCAAACGCGCTTCTGGGGTTAGAGATTTTACTCCATCCACACCTGCGGTTTTCTTACCTTGATTATCCTGTGTTACCCTTCTTACCGCTAAGTATTTAGCTGCTTTGGAGTGTATTAGAAGACGTTGTAGCCTGTGGATTGCTCGGACATCTCCACGTTGAGAGGCTTGAAATATCCGCTTTTGGAGCTTAAATACTGTCCTTTCTAGCTTACGCCAAGGGATTGTATTCCATCTATACATCGGTGGTGACACCGTGTCCATAACATTTCCACTCTACTTAGTAGCTATTTCTTTCAATCAACCGTGAGTCCGTCAGCATATCCTCGTTATTACAACGGGGCTTTAGCTTCTGACTCAATCTTCACCTTGATTGCATACGGTTAGCACCTGCTCAGGTCATCGACCTTTTGCCTGAGAGCATTTCAAGGTTTACTCCGTTCCGTATATCCGTTTGGCGATGTATTTAGGGTGGCGTACCCTGCCGGATTATCTGTGGGGTGATTGCTTGTCACAAGAAATATGACCAGCCCTTGAATGTCGCAGAAATGGACTTTCTTATAACCATTGCCTTTTGGCTCCAGCGTCTCAACCTAATTTCGCTGGTTATTCGTTACGACAGTAAACCGCCTTCACTCACTTTACCCATACACATCTGTGCTAGAAGGGATTCTAGGTTAGGTTCCCAGTTACCTCCATTACACCCCGCTTTGAGGATTGATGACTAGTCGCTACCTCAGGGGTATTGCTTTCACTCCCTCACCAAGGAGGGCAAGAATTACACTTGCACGGATTTACAGTTGTCTAGGTTCTGTAAAAAAAAAAAAAAAATTTTTTTTTTTTTTTTTTAACCTAGCGACGAATCCCTCAAGCCGGGACTTGGCTTGATTTCTCGTCAACGGATCGCACTTTCTTTTCAAAAATCTGAATTCCCGCGTCAATCACTTCAAAACCGTTTTCTGTTCGTTGACCAAGCTTGCCCGAAACGGCCCCGGCCCAGTCTGCAAATTCTGAGGCGCTAGTTTCAGCCTTGCGCCAGCTTTTGGCATTAACTTGAGCGGTAAAGACTATGCCGTTCTGATCAGTCAACTCGATTGCAACTTTCTTATTCTCTGCTGGTGTGGCTGTTGGTAGTGAGCCGCTAAATTTTATTGTCACTTCACTTTTGGCTTCCATCGCTTACCCCTAGCTCATCATCAATTTCATTTTTTCGTTCCTGATTTTATCTTGGATTAGGTTGACCACAAGATGCGCGATCGCTTGACTATCGTAGTTGATCACAAACAAATTGAACGTTGAGCATTCGGCTTGAACGAGAACCAAGACTCAACATTAAAAAACAAAATCCACAAAAAAAATTTACCCCTGTTTTTGACCCTTTTTTCGTCTATCTAATTGATAATTACTCTCAAGATAAACCGCCCAAACCGTGATTTTTGACACATTTATCAAGAAATATTACAGTTTTGGCACTAGTTGATTGATTTGACTAAATTCGTGCGTCTGAGATAAAACCTCCACAAAACATCCATTTTCCCAATTCTTAGCAACTACATTCAACATCTCCCAATATCTAGACAATATCTCCCAAATCTCCAATTTTTTCTTACCTTTTTACACCTTTTACATCATCCAGTAACGGAATTCTCATTAGCTCAAAAATTCCCAATAAATCCGAACAGTTCCCAATACTTATAAGAAGTCTCCCATTTGCTCCCAATAATTGGTCAATTACCCTGAAAATCACTTAAAAGCTTTTAAGCCCGCTAATCCATCTTTTTCTGACGCACAGTACGCCATATTTGGCGGAAAGTTTTTGAGAGCCAAAATTGAAAAGCAGAAGCATAAGCAATAGCCATCAAAAAATACTACTGAAGAACTACACAGTCACGACAAAAGCCACCAAGGCACAAGCCTTGAAAAAAGATACCAGCCGTCACAACCAAGATCCACGCTACACAACGAATAAACTCGAAACACGGCTGGTATAGGAGTGAAAGCGGTCTCCCCCAATGAGTTCACCCCTCTGAAAACTGGGGCGATTCTTCTCTAGTTCTTCGCTATTGAAGCGCGACTCGATAACCAGTGAAAGAAAATCATGCCCAATGTGCAGCATCTTCTCGTATTGAATCAAGTTGCTCCTCAGCAACACACCCAGGGGTGTTTGAGGAAATGTCCAAGGGAATTGAAGAAATGAGCTTTTTCTCAACTACTACTCGACACCAAACAGCTTGTATTTCTGTTTCATTTCCGATGACAGTTCTAAATCGATCAAACCGTCACTGTCCTCATCCCAGGTTTGGTCATTATCAGTGGACACTAGCTACACATTTATAATCACCACTAAGTCTATGCAATTAGTGGTCTTTAAATCACCAAATTGTATATCCAATCACAATTTCTTTTGGCTTAGTCTAGGCTTAGTCCAGGATAGTCGTAGACTAAGCCTAGACTAATTCTAGGGTTTGAGTAATTTCTGTTTGTCATTCAAAAAAGTTGTTGTAGACTAAGCCTGGGCTTAGTCTGCACTAAGCCAAAAGCATCTGCTATTTCTTAGAAAAAAGCCTATAATCCTTGTTGCCACTAGCTTGGAGCTACTTTTTCGCCCAATTTCGGGCGGTTTTTCTATATTACGGCTGTGTTGCACTTATACTTCAAAAATCCCTCTCCCTAACTTCAACTTGCCAACCCAGCATTCGAGATAGACTGCAAATCGCTCTCACCATCAAACTCAAGTCGCAAGTGACTTTTTCGCAGTCGCAAGTAAGTTTTGTAACGGGGATTTAGACCCCGCAAACACATACTTGCGGCTTGATAGAAGCCTGGGACTTAAACTGAACCGTTTGAGAGTTCTTCACTTGCGACTTTGTTAAAGCAAGTGTCTACTCAAGTAACTGCTTAAGCAAGTAAATCTGTAATTCCAACTGTGAGATAGAGTAAATCACAGCAGTCTTGAGAGTGTCGCTGTCAGCACCAATGCGCTTTATGACAAAAGGCCCCCAGCACATCCTTAAAGTACTCAAAACAATTTTAGTCAGACCTCTGCCCGACATTCGACGCTCACGCTCTCGTAAAAATTGCAGCAACTGGCCATCGCTACTGTCGTGACTGCGCTTAATCGAAAGCACTTCTAAATTAGGTTGCTCCATGTCCTGCATTCCTACCGAATTAAAGGAGATTGTGTGTAAGGCATCGTGTTGATTGATACCAAATTCCAATGACTGTCAAAATGCGCCGTAAACTACCCCTAGTACCCCTCTACTGTACCAAATGACAGTCGTTTGACAGTCATTGCCCAAAAACCCGATGACTGTCAAACGACTGTCGTTATGTCCCCTAGAGGTGCTTTTGGGCGTATTTTGACAGTCGGCAGTAAGCGCGATTTCTCCCCAAAAAGTGGATTTCAGGGTTTTGTATAAGTGATACCATACTCACTATGGTTTCATGCCCTGCGGGTGGCTGCGCCATCTCTCGCTGCGCTCATGACATGAAACCGCCGTTCGCTTGGAGGGTTTTTTTCGTAATACAAAAATACTGCATTTGTAGCATAATTTTTTTATGTCGCCACTAACAATTCTCAGAATTGAAAAACTAAAAACATTCGGCAACGTTGCGGGAAGTGATGACCATGTTACCAGGAATAGAGAAACACCCAACGCAGATCCAACTAAAGAGAATGTCCGGTTAATTGGGGAAGACGACCGCGCATTAGAGGAAATAGTTAAAGAAAAAATCTCTACGCTCAAGCATCGCCCTCGGCATGATGCGGTGTTATGCACGGAAATGTTTCTCTCGGCATCACCTGAATATTTTCGTCCCGTTGATCCATCTCTTTCTGGGCAGTGGTCTGATTCACTGATGCAGCAATGGGCGATCGCATCTCGTGACTGGCTAGATCAAAACTATGGGTCAAAGTGCGTCAGGGCAGAGCTTCACCTAGATGAAAGTACCCCACACATCCACGCCTACATCGTGCCAGTGAATGAAAAAACTGGCAGAGTAAGCCATGACGCGATGTTCGGCGGCAGAGGTGGACAGGGAAGAATTAAGTTATCCAAACTCCAAGACAGTTATGCTGGTGCACTTGCTCCTTTGGGCATTGAACGAGGGGTCAAGGGCAGTAAGGCAACCCACACCAAAGTAAAGGAATATTACCAAGCGGTTAACAGTGAACCACTCACCGCAGTCATTACAAATAACCAATTAGCACCGACACCATTTGAATCAGCTAGTAGTTATGTAACCAGGATTCAGTCTGATGAACACTTCCAAGCGATCAACCACCAACTGGCTGACCGTTCCTTCATGGCAGAGCGATTGGAGAGGGCAGAGCAACGGGCGAGAGCCAGCGAGAAGGAGCGACAACGGCTAGAAGAAATTGTGCGAACGCTGGAATTGAAAACCCAACAACTGCGCGATTTGCCCCTGGAGGATGTCGCCTGGGAGTTGGGGCTAAATTGCGATCGCACTCATCAGAGCAGATGGAAGGGTCACGGACACATCATTAATATAGATGGGCCCAAATTTTACGACTTCGCACCCGATCAACAAAAGGGTGGCGGTGGTGCGATTGACTTGGTAATGCACGTTAACTATTGCAATCTACGGCAGGCGGTCGTCTGGTTGCATGAGCGTTTTGGTGAAGCTGGGGCAGAACGTGCAGCGATCGCAAAAACTCGTCAAGTGGCGGCTGAGATTATAGAGTTAGAACCGCGAACCCCGTTTCAGCTACCTGTTGAGGAAAAAAGCAAGTGGTCTTCTGTCTGCAACTACCTCACCCAGAAACGGGGAATACCATCAAATTTTGTGGAACTTCTGCATAAAAGGGGGTTAGTTTACGCTGATGACCAGCAAAACGCTGTGTTCGTCATGCGGAATCTTAGCGAAGAACCCCAGGCAATAGGAGCATTCCTGCGGGGAACACGGGGAGAAAACAACACTTTCAAAGGCTACGAGTTTGGGACTAAGCGGTATTGAGCCGAGATATGAGTAAAAACCTGCAAGATAGTCTGGAAACTCCTACTATATATAGGGTTCAGCCATTTATAAGTAAAATTGACAGGAGAGCGCAAATCTTGGGTATGTATCGCTACAAAAACTGGAGTATTTATTAATTTTATTTACAGGTTTTACAGCAAGGACTTTGAGTATCTTTCGCAAAGAATTGTCTGTAACTCCTACAGGCAAAGGATTATAGCCCAAAATATTAGCCTTCTACCACAGAGTATTTATAATTCTCTTTGGTAGGCGAAAAGCAATTATTGACCCTCAGACTGCAAGTATCTTCAAGCAAAATCCTACTTTCGCTTCAAAAACGCTCAAACTTATATACAGCAAGCTTTCTCAGACCATATTGCTGCTTTTTACTTGTATCTCGGCTCAATACCTAAGCGGCGTGAGGGCTGGTTTTACTTTCACTTGGGCGGACAGCCAACTGATCCTGTAGAGAAAGTGGTGCTTTTGAAATCGCCCATCGATGCCGTGTCTTTTGCCATGCTGGAGTATCAGCTTAGAGGCGACGTGCCACCCAATAGAACTTTGTACATGGCTCTTGATAATCCCAAAAGCTTGCCAGTAGAGCAATTGCAGCATATTCCTAATTTACAAGTGGCGTTTGACTCGGACGATGAGGGTAATGCAGCTGCACGAGTTGTTAAGGAACTACTGCCACAGTCCAAGCGGCTCAAATGCAAGGCTGACGATTGGAATCAGCAGCTTATAGATTATTTGAAACAGAAAAAGCAACAGCTAAGACAAGAACAGGATTTGAGTCTTTAATAGTTATAATGCTTATCTCAAAAATTGCTAGTGATTGCTGAGATATGACGAAAAATATCTGTCTTCCATCACATCATGCCAACCTAATAGTTTAAACCTCTATCTTTAGGGGGTAGCATAGGGCTGATTTTCTCCTTTTTTATGAGCATGGTGTACGAACTACCGCTTGTCGAATAAGCTTAATTAGAATGGAGACATCGCTATGTTAAATAGGAAAACTTCTCAAGAATTCATCTTTAATAAAATAATTTTTGGATTTGTCCGCTGATGACATGGCGAAATTTCTCGTCTCCAATTTTTATTGGGTTTATGAGAATGCCGCTCCGTGTAGTGGTGATAGTACCTTTTGTACTGCAAATTTTTGCATCTGTAGGACTAACAGCATTCTTTTCGTTAAAAAATGGGCAGAAATCTGTTGATGAGGTTGCTATTCCTTTGAGAAATGAACTAGCAAATCGGATTCATCAATATGTCACAGATTACATGGAGAAACCCCAACTCCTCACTCAAATTAACGCCAATGCCATTCGTTTTGGTGAGCTGAATTTGAAAGAACCCAAAAGTCTAGAACGCCATTTTTGGCACCAAATGCAATTATTCAAATCTCTCAGCCCGATCGCTTTTGCAAGTGAACAGGGAGAAATTTATTCAGTAGATCGCCTGAATGATGGTTCACTAGTAATCCGAATCCAAAATCAATTAACAGGTGGTAAATACCATACCTATACCACTGATAGCCAAGGTAATCGCACTAATTTAATTCAAGTTAGCACAACCTTTGATCCTCGCACTCGTCCTTGGTACATAGAAGCTGTAAAAGCAGGTAAAACTACTTGGACTCAAATTTATCCGTATTTTTCTTCATCAGGGCTAGCAATCAGCGCTACCCGACCTCTTTATGGACAGAAAAACACTTTGCTTGGCGTGACAAATGCAACATTACCTCTATCTCAACTAAGTAAGTTTTTGCATAGTTTAAAAATCGGACGTTCAGGAAAGACATTTATTATCGAGCGCTCTGGAAACTTGGTAGCAAGTTCAACAATTGAGCCACTTTTTATACTTAACAATCGGGAAGTCAAGGGGAAGCACAGACGCCTTACACCTCTCGCCAGTAGAGATCGTGTAACTCATTTGACAGCAAAATATTTGAATGCACGCTTTGTTAACTTTAACAACATTCATTCTAGCCAGCAGCTCGACTTTGAAATTGACGGTAAGCGGCAATTCATACAGCTAATGCCGTTCACAGATGGCTACGGACTAAATTGGGTAATTGTCGTAGTGGTTCCAGAAGCCGACTTTATGGAACATATCGAAGCCAATACACGAATCACTATTTTGCTGTGCTTAGGAACATTAATACTGACTACAGTAACGGGAGTGATTACTTCTCATTGGATTACCCAACCAATTATCCGCTTAAGTTCAGCTTCTAAGGAAATTGCTAATGGAAGATTAGACCAAACTGTTGCAGTAGAGGGTATTAAAGAACTAAGAGTTCTTGCTCAGGCTCATAACCAAATGGCTACTCAATTACAAGAGTCATTTGCTGAACTATTAGAGACTAACAAGCAACTAGAAACTGAGATTGTCGAGCGTAGGCAGGTAGAGGAAGCTTTGCGTCTGAGCGAACAGCGATTCCGATTGGCAATTGATAATATCCCCCATCCATTTGTAATTTATGATGCCGAGCGGCGGTTGCAGTTTGTCAATGCTTTTGGCGTTAACCGCAGTGGTTATTCTGAGGAAGCACTTATTGGTCATACAGATGAAGAATTATTCCCGCCTGAAGTTACAAATACTTATTTACCACTGCTTCAAAAAACTGTAGAGACATGCACCTTACAAACTAAAGAGTGTAAGATTCACTTGCCTGATGGGACTTTTACTATAGTTGTTACTTACGTTCCACTGTTGAATGAACATGGGGAAATTTATCAAATTCTCGCGCATACTTATGATATTACCGAGCGCAAACGAGTAGAAGAACGATTGTTGCATAATGCTTTTCATGATGCACTGACAGGTTTACCAAACCGAGCTTTGTTTATAGAACGCTTACAATATGCACTCCAGCAAGCTAAACTACAGGAGAACTATTTATTTGCTGTGCTGTTTATTGACCTGGATAGATTTAAGGTAATTAATGACAGTCTTGGACACATAATTGGAGACCAATTCTTGCTTGCTATCGCCAGTAGGCTAGAAGTATGTCTGCGACCCACCGATCTAGCGGCAAGGCTTGGGGGAGATGAATTTACTATTTTACTTGAGCAAATTCAAGATGCCTCAGACGCTATCAAAGTAGCTGAACGTATTCAACAGGAACTGGTGTTACCTATTGAGCTTGATGGGCAAGAAGTGTTCACGACGGCCAGTATTGGCATCGCTTTAAGTTCAACAGTAGACTATGACCAACCAGAAGACCTGCTTAGAGATGCTGATACAGCGATGTATCAAGCCAAGGCATTGGGCAGAGCGCGCTATGAGCTATTCAACTTAGATATGTATGCGTCGGCTATAGCCAGATTGCATTTAGAAACCGATTTGCGCCGTGCAATTGAACGTCGAGAATTCCGAGTTTATTATCAACCGATTGTTTCGCTCACTAGTGGCTCTATTATAGGTTTTGAAGCTCTGCTGCGCTGGCAACACCCAGAACGTGGTTTGCTGAATCCGGCAGATTTTATTCCTTTAGCAGAAGAAACTGGACTAATTATCGAGATTGGCTACTGGACACTGCATAAGGCGTGCCTCCAGATGCAAACTTGGCGACTCAACGAGCATCCCACCTTGCTAGAGAAAATTATTGTTAATCTCTCTATTAAGCAGTTTTCTCAATCGGATTTGATTAAGCAGATTGAGCATATTTTACACTCAACTGGTCTTGACCCCAACATTCTAATTCTAGAGATTACTGAAAGCGTAATTATGGAAAATGGCGATGAAACAACTGCTACTCTCTCACAAATTCGGGAGTTGGGCGTTGAAATATCAATTGATGACTTTGGTACAGGCTACTCTTCATTGGCCCGTCTTTCTAGCTTTCCGATTAGTGTGTTGAAGATTGACAAATCCTTCCTCAATCCGATGGATACTAATAGCAGAAATTTAGAAATTATTGAGATCATTGTCACCCTAGCACACAAACTGGGTATAAACGTGACCGTCGAAGGAGTAGAGACAAAAGACCAACTAGCTTTTATTAGAAAGTTAAACTGTGAATATGCTCAAGGATATTTTTTCTCGCCTCCATTGGGTACCTCAGATGCGTCAGCATTAATTATGGCAAATCCTCAATGGTGAGGTTTTGATAAATTCAAATAATTCCACTCTTTTTTTCTTATTTAGTTTACGCTGATGCAAAGGCAAACGCTGTATTTGGCATGAAGAATATAGTTAGTAAAGTCAGGGGTGCATTTTTGAGGGGGACATGGGGAGAAAACAACTTCAAGAGAGATGAGAAAGGAACTCGTCGCCATGATATCTAGTTTTACTTCCACTTGGGCGGACAGCCAACAAACCAAGTCTATAAAGTGGTGCTGTGTTTTTCTCCTATCGATGCCATGTCTTTTGTCATGCTAGAGTATCAGGTCACAGGCGCGATACCAAAAGCGTGATCGGTGTATATTATATGCCACTAGACAACCCCAATAGCTTGCCAGTGAACCAATTGCAGAATATTCCTACTGTACAGGTGGCGTTTGAGCCTTCGGAAGAAGGAGAAGTTAAGTTGCTGCACGAGTTGTCAAGAAACTACTGCTACAGTCCAAGCGGCTCAAGTGCAAAGCGACAGATTGGAATCAGCAGCTACTCGATTATCTACACGAACATAAGCAACAGCGCAACTTGGAGCAGGACTTGAGTTTTTAACAGAAAGAGGCTTTTTTTAAATCCCAGGTCTTGCAAGTACCCTGGATGTCATTTCTTGTCACTCAATAAACTACAAAAACTCAGGTCTGACGTTGGAATTGTAACCCATTCAGTCTCTTTTGTATTCTTTATGTAGTACTGATACCAATTTAAATGGGATACAGGGCAGATAAGGTAAACTGAGAATCGTTGTTAAGATACCTCTACCGATGGTTGGTGTCACCTCAATAGAAGTTAAAGAAAGTTTGGATGATTTGGTAGAAAGG
>NZ_JACJTD010000053.1 GCF_014698505.1 Nostoc foliaceum FACHB-393
TACGGTGGGGCACACCGGAAGCTACGCTTGGGGAGATTTGCCCTCTTGGGCCGTTGGCGCAAGCCTGCTGCCTAACGGCGAGTCAGAGAACCAAGAATCCCCGTCTCTTTAGAGCGGGGAGTGTCAATACTTAACAGAAACAGCATCAACATCAATGGTGCTTGCAGTGGAGGTAGAAGCCTCAGTACTATTAGATGCTTCAGTGCCCACATCACCCTTACGAGCTTTCCAGCCTTCAATTACCAGTCCAGATACTTCACTAACTAGCAGGGTCAAAAGGAAAACATCATCAATCTGTCCCACAACAGGTATAAAATCAGGGGCAATATCAATTGGGCTGACCAAATAAACTAACGTTCCTAAAATTACCCACCAACGGTACTTGGGGTTACGAAGCAAATTGCGATACCAAGTGTAAAGTGATTGGATTGAAAATTTCATATTTTGAACCTCCAGTTATCTTTTATTTTGACAAATTATCTTAAAAACTCCCGGTGGGAATAACCGCCCTAGTTAGTCTGGAAGACGCTACTCGTAATCTGTCATCAAAAACCAACTCTGTGATTCTGCACAACAGTCTAGTAATTCCCTGACAACAAATAAATTGTATGGATGTTGATTGTGGATTTTAGAGGGGAATCCTAGCTATATAAATCTCAAGTTTCGCCTTTTTAGTGGAGATTTAACTGCTTTTAAGAAGGCGAAGCACTAACGCAGGACGAAACCTACTGATGATGAAGTATCACTTTGGCATATCTAAAATCCCACTACAGATAGTTCTAATTATTCCTTTTGTCTTACAAATATTTGGAGCAGTGGGTTTAGTAGGTTATTTGTCATTTAAGAATGGACAGAAAGCTGTCAACGACTTGGCAGACCAGTTGATGGAGCGAACTAGTAATATAGTAGATCAACATTTAAATTCTTATCTATCTATTCCCCATAAAGTAAGCCAGATTAATGCTGATGCTATTCAGATGGGATTATTAGATGTGCGCGATCGCAAAACTGTGGGAAAGTATTTCTCCAAACAAATGCAGGCTTATGACCTTACCTACATCGGCATCGGACTGACCACAGGTGAAGGCACAGGAGCCGCCCGTTACGATGGCAAAACTGTGACGATTGATGATTGGAGCGCCAAGCCTCCGAAAAATGCCTACAACTACGCCACAGATGACCAAGGCGATCGCACCCATGTCACTACTATTTTTGATTGGGACAACTTCAAGGAAACTTGGTATACCGAACCCGTAAAAGCTGGTAAACCCATCTGGTCACGAATTTATATTTTGAATTATCCCAATCATCCATACATCGCTGCTTCAGCAGGTCATCCCATTTATGACGCGCAGAATCGATTACTGGGGATGGTTGCAGCAGATATCCATTTAATAAAATTGAGCGAATTTTTACGGCGTTTAGATGTTAGCCGCTCTGGACAGGTTTTCATTCTGGAGCGGAATGGGATGCTGATAGCGAACTCTAGCACACAGCAGCCTTTTACCCTGGTCAAGGAAGATATTCGACGAGTAAAAGCCACCGACAGTCCTGATCCTTCAGTTCAGTCCATTGCCAAACAAATTCAACAAACCTTCAATGGCTTTGAATCCATCACCGAATCCAAAAAACTGCAACTTAATTGGCAAGGAGAACCAATTTTTGTTAATGTCACCCCCTGGCGTGACCAATATGGATTGGATTGGCTAGTAGTAGTGAGTGTGCCTGAACACGTTTTTATGGCACAAATCAATGCCAACAGCCGCACTACCATTTTGCTCTGTCTCGGAGCATTGGCTGTAGCAACCTGCATGGGCTATTTAACCTCCCGTTGGATTACACAGCCGATTCTGCAAATGAACCGAGCCAGTCAGGCAATGGCATCAGGCAATTTAGACCAAACCTTAGATATCAAAAACATTCAAGAACTCAATGTACTTGCTCACTCCTTTAATCACATGGCAGGGCAATTGCGCGAATCTTTTACAGCACTAGAAAATGGTAAAGCAGAGTTAGAAGACAGGGTAGAAGAACGCACCACCGAACTTAAAACCGCCTTGACTGAATTGCAGCACACTCAAGCCCAAATGGTTCAAAGTGAAAAGATGTCTAGCCTGGGTCAACTGGTGGCAGGTGTGGCCCATGAAATCAACAACCCAGTAAACTTTATTCATGGCAATATTACTTATTTAAACGAATACACTCAAGATTTGCTCAGGATGATCCAGCTTTACCAAGAACGTCATCCCAGCAATGATCCAGAGGTGCAAGCGTTAGCTGAAGAAATCGATCTGGAGTTTTTGATCGAGGATTTACAGAAGATGCTAACTTCTATGAAAATGGGGACTGATCGGATTCGGAACATTGTGTTATCACTGCGGAACTTTTCTCGGATAGATGAAGCAGAATTCAAAGCAGTTGACCTTCATGAAGGAATTGAAAGTACGCTGTTGATTTTGCAATACCGTCTGAAAGACAAACCAGAACGCCCAGCAATTGTATTGATTCGAGATTATGGCAAGTTACCCAAAGTAGAATGCTATCCCGGACAACTCAATCAAGTTTTGATGAATATTCTGGTGAATGCGATCGATGCCTTAGACGAAGTAAACGCCAATCGCACTGTTCAGGAAATGGGGGCAAATCCCAGTCAGATTATCATCCGCACCTCAATGAGCAATTCGCAGTCAGTGGAAATTGCGATCGCTGATAATGCCGGGGGAATGCCAGAACAGGTTAAAAACCGCATTTTCAATCCTTTCTTCACCACCAAACCTGTAGGCAAAGGAACGGGCATGGGCATGGCAATTAGCTATCAAATTATCACCGAAAAACATGGTGGCAAATTGGAATGTTTTTCTACTCTTGGTGAAGGAAGTGAGTTTATCATTCAATTGCCTACCCAGCAGTAAGTTTTTCCAGCAGTCTAAGTCAAATACGCCATGCTTGCACTGTATTTTTAGGTTTTCGGTAAATTTATATTTTGGAAGTCCCTCATTTTGCATTAATCTCTAGAATTAAAATGCCTAAGCACATTTGCTCTAGTCATGGAGGGAGGAAACTTAAACAGTGGATATTTTAGATTTGTTTTATAAGGGCGGGCCAGCGATGTGGCCTTTACTTGTTCTGTCGATTCTGTCTTTGAGTGTGATTTTTGAGCGTTTGTGGTTTTGGCTGCGAATTTTGACTCAGGAAAAGCAAATAGTCGATCGCATCCTAGTTGCTGCCCAGGATAATTGGCAAATAGCTGCGGATATTGCCAGACAAGCAAGCCATCAGCCTGTCGGGCGTTTTCTCTACGCCCCCTTACGTTTTCCCAAAACTGATGCAGAAACCTTTCGACTAGCATTGGAGTCCACAGCAGAAGATGAATTAGCTGGAATGCGGCGGGGCGAAAAGCTTTTAGAAGCTGTGATTGCCCTCGCGCCCCTGCTGGGATTATTAGGTACAGTTCTGGGTCTAATTCAGTCTCTGCGCTCAATTCGGATTGGCGATTTGGGAACAGAATCTACCGCTGGGGTAACTACTGGTATTGGTGAATCCTTAATTAGTACGGCAGCGGGACTAATAGTTGCCATCATTAGTTTGGTATTTTACCGCCTATTTCAAAGTTTTGTAGTCAACCAAGTCAAAGTTTTTCGTAAGGCAGGGAATGAGATGGAATTGCTCTACCGCCAGTCCCCACCTGATTTTAGTAATAGTGCATCAGCAATGGTGCGGGAAAATTTCACTCCACCCCGCAAGCCAGGAAAGACTAGGTTTTCTGAACCACCTGATCCCCCAAATGCACCTAATTAGTCAATAATTCAACTCCAAATCCAGGCGTTTAAATTGAGAAAATGAAAGTTAATCTACATACCCCGATTGAAGAAGTCCAAATTCAAATCATCCCTTTAATTGATGTTGTTTTTTGTATCCTGACGTTTTTTTTGTTAGCGGCATTACAATTTACGCGCCAACAGGCAATAAATGTTGATTTGCCCAAAGCCAGCCCCAGTACAGTATCTGGAATAACATCACAAAGTGGAAATTTGATTGTAACTATCGATGCCGTTGGCAATACTTACATAGAAAAACAGCCTGTAAAACGGGATGATTTGGGAGTGAGGTTAAAACAATATCTCCAACAAAATCCTAGTGCTGTTGTGGTGTTGAATGCTTCGCGGACAGCAACTTATAATGATGTGATTGAGACATTAGATTTGCTACGGCAAGTAGGAGGCGATCGCGTTTCTTTAGGAATTATTCCTGGCCCATCTCAACTACCCACAAACTCACTTAACCAGCCAAATATCCCCTCTTTCCCAATCAATCCTGGTGCAGCACCTCTACCCACAACCGCACCAGTTCCCGGCATTAATCCCGAAGGTAATCTTGCCCCTAAATTTCCCTTAGCACCTAATTCCGCACCTCTTCCTGGCATCAGCCAGCCTCCAACTGGACAAGGCATCAGTCCTATCAATCCTGGTATTTCCAACCCACCAGCATCCCAAGCGCCTGTAGCACCTCAGCAAACCCAACCTCCTCTTCAAAGATGAGATAGGGGCATGGGGCATGGGGTATTGGTTATTTCTCCCCTTGCCTCCCCTGCTTCCTCATTCCCTACTCCCCACTTCCCCTAAAGCTTTTTCCCAATCCTAAAGACATCTAAAACAAAATTCAGTTAGCGACAAAATTTCTGCTAATTTACAAATAATTGGTTGAGCTTTAAAGATTTTTTCATCGATAAACTGAAGTAATTTATCACCAATTGCCATTCACGTTTCAGGGGTTGTGGCATGAATATCGTGACGCTTTTAATTGTTTGGGTAGTAACAGCTATCAGCCTGTTGATAATTAGTAAATTACCTTTAGGAGTTGAAATTGATACTCCTGGTAAAGCCTTCCTTTCTGCCGCAGTGCTTGGTATCGTGACGGCAATAGTCAGACCGATTTTAAGCCTTGTCTTTGCAGTACCGAATTTACTCACATTGGACTTGTTATCCGGCATTTTCACATTTATGATTGCCGTGGTTTGTTTTAGTATTGCTGCTTGGTTAGTAGAAGGCTTTCGCTTGCGTTACGGGATTTGGAGTGCTGTTATTGGAGCATTTGCGCTGACTATAATTAACAGCATAATCTACAAATTATTGGGTGTTTAAAATAAATAGTGAGGAGTGAGAAGTTAGGAGTGATGAGTTGTTAATAACTCCTAACTCCTAACTACTATCTCCTAACTATTCGTTGGAACTTGGGGGAGCAACGGGGGTAGTTGATTGTTGTTTACGTTGTTCGCGTTTTTTGCGATCGGCTGAGAGCATATCTGCCATCACCACCAGTGCTTGCGCCATTTTTTCTAGGTTAGAACGGTATAGCTCCAAATCCTTATTGAGTTTGTCATCAGATAAGTGCAAGCCAGCAGCGATCGCTTTCAGCGCCTCCGTGAGTTGCTTTTCATCTTTGACTAATTCAGGATCTGACTGTTCCAATAACGAAAATACACCAATTGCGAACAAACGGTTGTATTTAAAGTTAGGATTGTTGGCGATCGCTTGCAGTTGTGCCTGCAAGTCAGCATCTCGGTCTAAGTAAGTGGTTTGACCCAGCCACGCAATTAAATCTTTAACTGGCAAACCTTTAGCTACAGTTTGCAGTCTTTGAGCATCCTGTCGATAATGTTGCGGATCTTGTTCTATAGCCCGACATAGGGCGTTAAAAATTGATTCTTGATCCCGTTCTGGTTGATAGCCTTGCATGAAGCGGTCAAAGGTAGTGACGACGCCCAAGGCATAAATTGGATTGTAGCTAAAATCGATATTTACTGACAGCAGATGCATTTCCACCATCAATTCTTCTACTACCCGACGATAAATAGTGTTAATCGGACGGGTGTGAAGATTGTAAAAAGTTCGTTTTGTATCAGAGACAGTACGGACGTTATTCACAAAGAAAATGTTAAGGGCGACGTATCTTTATTTTCTCGCTTAAAGGCTACTTTGCCAAGTTGAGCTTTTGGCTGGTGACGGTTTCATTTACAATGGAGACAAATTAGAAGTATTTTATAAGCTAGTAGCCACAGGGGATTAAGACCCTTTCTTCTAAAAAACTAGCCGAAAATTTGATTCCTTAATAATTTGTTGATCCCATTTATGAACTTCTCGCCACAGTTAATTGCTTTAGGTGAGTATTTAGCCGGTGAATTTGATAATCAGGAACAAGCCATAGGAGAACCAATTTGGTATGTCCATCTCCGTCTGTGGCAAAGACCAATTAATCTGTTCACAGAAGATAGCATTACCCTGTTTGCCGAACAGGCTAACGTTATAACCCCAGATCAATCTTACCGCCAGCGAATTATGCGGTTGCGTCAGGGTAGCAATGACACATCTCTGGAAGTACAATACTACATGCCGCAAGATCCAGGTTCACTAAGAGGTGCAGGTCATAATCCTGCTCTACTGGACACACTGACACCCGAACAATTAGATTTACTACCAGGTTGTATCCTAACAGTAGCTCAGGAAACACTAGCTTGCGATCGCTATAAGTTTACAGCTACCCCGCTACCAGAGGCTCGTTGCAGCTTTACTTATCTTGGCAGTAGCCGATATGTTTCCTTGGGGTTTGAAACCACTGCGACAGAATTTCACAGCTACGACAAAGGAATTGATCCAGCAACTGGAAAAGCAACTTGGGGAGCGATTATGGGGCCTTATCGCTACACCAAGCGAAATCAATATTGATAAGATAAATTTATGATTCATGAATTATGAATTATGAGTTCTGAATTAACTCCTAATTCTTTTTTAGCTAGCGATGCTGCGAGGTACACCTTCTAAAGCTTCCTCTTCTGTTTCAAAGATTTCAAAGACAGTATCCATCATCGTAACTTCAAACACGAGTTTGGCTTCTGGATGTACATTGCAGATGCGGAAACTGCCCTTGACTTTATCAGCATCACGCATCCCAGCCACCAAAGATGTAAGACCAGAACTATCAATAAAATTTACCTGAGCCAGATTTACAACTACATGGCGACTGAGTTTGGAAATACACTCCTGTAACTTCAGGCGAAATTGCCAAGCAGTGGTAATGTCTAAGCGACCTGCTGGTGTCAGGACAATAACGGCGTTTCCGTCTTGGGTTGTATAACTTTTTTGGTCTATATGAATCACTAAAGCCCTCCCCGTGGCATTCCTTTTAAGATTAACTAGTTACAGAATTGTCTAATGCTGTCACTTGAGATTAACAAGCTATAGCTAAAATTGTCACTTTTTTCTTCTAAGTGCTTACTTTTAGTAGTTTAACTCACCGAAATAGTGCTGAGTAGCAATTCAAAGAGGGAGTGGGGGAGTGGGGAGTGGGGAAGAAGCAGGGGGAGCAGGGAAGCAGGGGACATGGGGGACAAGGGGAATTATTGAACAAGTCTCTTCCTTGTCTCCCTTTTCTATTCTCTATGCCCAATGCCCAATGCCCAATGCCTAGTTTTTATTGAGGTGGTGTCCAATTGCTCCAATCTTGAGGCTTAAGAAAGGTTTCATACAACTCGGCTTCGGGGGAATTAGGTTCTGGCTGATAGCCGTATTCCCAGCGCACTAAGGGTGGTAGAGACATGAGAATTGATTCAGTGCGTCCGTTAGTTTGCAGACCAAAAATAGTGCCTCGGTCATAAACCAAGTTAAATTCTACATACCTTCCCCGGCGGTAGAGTTGAAAATTCCGTTGGCGATCGCCATACTCCATCCCATGTCGCCGTTCTACAATTGGTACGTAGGCTGGTAAAAATGCCCTACCACAGTCTTGCACAAAGGCAAACAAATCTTCCCAATTACGGGTTGCTGGTGTTCCCACCTGATTGCTATGAATAGCCGCTTCCCCATTGGGATTTGGCCCGCGATATAAAGCACCTTGACCATCTTGGTAATCAAAAAACAGACCGCCTACACCGCGTGTCTCATCACGATGCTTGAGGTAGAAATATTCATCACACCACCGCTTAAAAACCGGGTAATAGTCTGGGTGGTGTTTGTCACAAGCCTGTTTTAATGTCTTGTGTAAATGTGCCGCATCTTCAGCAAAAGGGTAATAAGGTGTCAAGTCAAGACCACCACCGAACCACCAGACTGGCCCCGCTTCAAAGTAGCGATAATTTAGATGAACTGTGGGCACGTAAGGATTGTGAGGATGTAACACCATTGAAGTGCCCGTGGCATAAAAGCCATGTCCTGCGGCTTCAGGGCGTTGGGTTAAAATTGAGGCTGGCAAATGGGAACCCCAAACTTCAGAAAAATTTACACCTGCTTGTTCAAATATTGCACCTTCGCGCAGCACGCGCGATCGCCCTCCACCCCCTTCTGGGCGTTCCCAACTATCTTCATGAAACTTACCCACACCATCTAGTTTTGCCAATGATTCGGTAATTTCGTCTTGCAGCTGTTTCATAAACTGACTGACTCTAGTCTGAGCCTCAGGTGCTGGCAAAGATTTGGATGATTCTGCTGCTACAGCTGGTATTTGCGAGTTGGTCAACATAGATTCCCGAACCTAAATTACAATTTCCAGAAAGCCACAAATTTCTTATCTTAAAATTTGGGGGAAACACACGCCAACAATCAAGCTCTATTTGCCCAACCCGCTTTTTCTTACTGGTTAAGCATTTATACGATTGATGGGCATCATTAGAGTTATTTTCCCTCAAATGAGTATAGGCTTGTATGTTGTCTGAGTTTTTTTTGTTAATTTTAATGATTTCGCGCCCTTGTCCCCCACGCTCATTTGGTACTCCAAATCAGTGTGTGGAGCATGTCACTTGGAATATTCTGGTATAAACACTAGACTTTAGTCATAACCTGGAAGTATCAAGGGTTTGACTGGCCTGATCAAAACTTCTTTGCCGTAATATTATGTTGGCTGTTGGCATCTGCGCCGAATCGAGGCTTGCTATGTTTGGGGCGTTTTTGAGAAAGTTTTAATTTAGGATCTGATCGTAGTTGCCCACAATACCAGAGTTACCAGAAAGTGTCTAGCGAGGAGGAGGATTAGGAAAATGCAAGGTTGGTTATCCAAATTCATCCACCGCAAACGTCGTCGGTTTTGCGCTTCTCTGGTGCGGACGTATCGAGAGATTAGTTCTGCTTCTGTAGATGAACTGTGGCAAAAAGTTGCTGACTTAACGGATGTTTCCTGGCATCCACTACTTAAGAGTACTAACGTGCCCTATGGATTAGTACCAAAACCAGGATTGATTTTTCATGCTGTAACACGCTTTTCACCGATTCCCATCCGCATTTTTGTGGAGCGCGTCAATCATAAAGAGATGCTGAGTATCCGAGTACTGGCGATTCCTGGGATAGAGGAACGGGTAACTTATCAAGTAGAGTCAACAGTTTGTGGTACTTGTTTGTCTTATTCTGTAACACTACGCGGATGGTTATCGCCCTTGATTTGGTCTTTATCCCGTCCTTACGCAGACCGCGTAGCACGGTCTTTAGTAGAAGCAGTAGAAAAGACGGCGTTGCCAGCGGTATCTGGGAAGAAAAAATCCCTTAATAACAGTTGTTTTGATTTTTAGCTGATGGGGATTAGGGCTAGGGTACAAGTAACAGGTAACAGGGGAGAGATTATTCCCTATTACCTATTATTTTCTTATGTTCCCCATCCCTAAAGAAAGTTAAGATTCTATTAGGTAATAATGCCATTTGCTAAGTTTTATTACGGCAGTAACAGTGAAAACACTAAGCTGACCTTGCTTAAGAAAGCATCCAGTTAATAGCTAAGACGTTCTCCACAACTGTATTTATTCATTTTGAATTTTGAATTTTTATGTACGATGTCCTCGATTCCCGATCTGTCTTAGAAGTATTGCGACCAGTGGAAGACCCAGAACTCCGCAAAAGTCTGGTAGAACTCAATATGATTCGCAACGTCAAAATTGATGATGGTAAGGTAAGTTTCACTTTGGTGTTAACCACTCCCGCCTGCCCTTTACGTGAATTTATTGTTGAAGACTGTCAGAAAGCTGTCAAAAAGCTACCAGGGGTTACAGATGTAAGCATAGAAGTGACTGCAGAAACACCACAACAAAAAAGTTTGCCCGACCGCACTGGCATTTCTGGGGTGAAAAATATCATTGCTGTTTCCAGCGGCAAAGGTGGCGTTGGTAAAAGTACAGTAGCGGTGAATGTAGCAGTGGCTCTAGCCCAAACGGGAGCGAAAGTCGGCTTGTTAGATGCTGATATCTATGGCCCCAATGATCCCACTATGCTGGGTTTAGCTGATGCCCAAATTGTAGTGCGCTCAACTGAAACAGGCGACATCCTGGAACCTGCTTTTAATCACGGTGTCAAATTAGTTTCAATGGGCTTTCTAATTGACCGAGATCAGCCAGTAATTTGGCGGGGGCCTATGCTCAATGGTGTAATTCGCCAATTTCTTTATCAAGTGCAATGGGGAGAACTGGATTATTTGATTGTAGATATGCCACCAGGAACCGGAGATGCTCAGTTAACTTTAACCCAAGCAGTGCCGATGGCAGGGGCCGTAATTGTCACCACGCCGCAAAACGTAGCTCTGTTAGATTCTCGCAAGGGATTGCGGATGTTCCAGCAGATGAATGTCCCGGTATTAGGGATCGTGGAAAATATGAGCTATTTTATACCTCCCGACCAACCGGATAAGCAGTATGACATATTTGGTTCCGGTGGTGGCTCCAAAACAGCCGCTGAATTGGGAGTACCACTGTTGGGGTGCGTACCGCTAGAGATTTCCACACGAGTTGGTGGTGACAATGGTGTGCCTATAGTGGTTGGTGATCCAGATTCAGCTTCAGCAAAAGCATTAACAGCGATCGCTCTTACTATTGCTGGTAAAGTATCAGTTGCTGCCCTGACATAATTAATTTTAATTTCTATCTATTTCCTGGGCTATGTCGTGGGAATACTAGGGACTGGGATTAGGGACAAGGGAGATGGGAATTGATTATTGTTCAATGCCCCATGCCCTATGCCTAATACCCCAACACTTAAATATAAAATCTAAAAGCTAAAGTCTAAACTGGCACCATGTTGTTAAAACGATCGCTCCCCAAAATTCGCTGGAAGTCTTGGGTTAAGCCCTGGCAGCATATAGATTGGCTACTTTTTTGTTTGCCGATTGCTGTCAGTATCTTTGGCGGACTGATGATTCTCAGTACGGAACTGAAGCAGCCAGTAACTGACTGGTGGTGGCACTGGATGGTAGCGGGTATTGGCGTGCTTATTGCCCTGTTTTTATCTCGTATCCGTTACGAACTTTTGATGCAGTGGCACTGGGTAACATACGCACTAACGAACTTCAGCTTAATCATAGTGATGATTGCTGGTAGTAGCGCCAAAGGGGCACAGCGGTGGATTAGTATCGCCGGCTTTAACGTGCAACCCTCAGAATTTGCCAAAGTCGGCATGATCATCACCTTAGCTGCTTTGCTACACAGGCGCACTGCTTCTACCCTTGAGGGTGTTTTCCGCGTTCTGGCCATCACTGCTATACCTTGGGGATTAATATTTTTACAGCCAGATTTAGCAACATCAATGGTTTTTTGTGCGATCGTTTTAGGAATGCTTTACTGGGCAAATGCTAACCCAGGCTGGTTAATTCTGATGATTTCTCCTGTGGTTGCCGCTATTTTGTTTAGTATATCTTGGCCTTTATCAGAGCCGATAGTTTTATTCAAAGAACTATCTTTTGGCCCATTAGGGATAGTTTGGTCAGTTGCGATGGCTATTGTGGGCTGGAAAACTCTTCCCTGGCGACGATTTGGTTTGGGCACTATCGGTGCCTGGACTCTAAATATACTGGGTGGCGAATTAGGAGTCTTCGCCTGGAAGCATATTTTGAAAGAGTATCAAAAAGATCGGCTAACTGTATTCATGAATCCCGATCACGATCCACTCGGCGCTGGATATCACCTAATTCAATCTCGCATTGCTATTGGTGCTGGTGAAATTTGGGGATGGGGTCTTTTCAAGGGGCCAATGACGCAACTGAATTTCGTACCGGAACAGCATACAGACTTTATTTTCTCCGCAGTGGGGGAAGAATTTGGTTTTGTCGGTTGTTTGGTAGTGCTGTTTGTCTTCTGCTTAATTTGCTTCCGTCTACTGCATGTTGCCCAAACCGCCAAAGATAACTTTGGTTCCTTGTTGGCTATTGGCGTTTTGTCCATGATTGTGTTTCAGCTGATTGTCAACGTTGGCATGACTGTTGGTTTAGCGCCCGTGGCAGGAATTCCCCTACCTTGGATGAGTTATGGGCGTTCTGCTATGCTGACTAATTTCATTTCCTTGGGAATAGTAGAATCGGTAGCAAATTTTCGGCAAAGACAGAAGTATTATTGATTCGTCATTTGTCATTTGCACTTCCCCAAGGACTAATGACTAATAAGAAGTATTAAGCTATTAAAAGGAAACAAGCGAGGCTAAAAACATGATTCTGCCTGGAGCAACTGTTCGCGTCAATAATCCCGCAGATACCTATTATCGCTACGAAGGACTCGTACAACGGGTGAGTGATGGCAAAGTAGCCGTATTATTTGAAGGTGGTAACTGGGATAAATTAGTTACCTTCCGTCTGAGTGAATTGGAACTCGTAGAGACCACAGCCGGACGTAAAAAAGCCAAATAATATTTAGTTAGCAGTTAGGAGTGAGATTAGTTAGGAGTGAGAAGTTAGGAGTTAGGAATTATGATTCTTCAACTCATCACTCCTCACTCTTAACTCTTAACTCATCACTCCTAACTCTTAACTCCAAACTCAGCACTCCCATGCGCCTCCCTCTACCACAGTTTGCTACTGGCGATCGCCATCCCAACCACATTGCGGAGGTGATTGAGACTACAAGTACAGAATTTTTAGCTCAGTGTTTGGAACCAGAAGATTTGAGCTTTCCCTCCATGCCACCCTTTGGTAGTTGGGTCTGTTCTGTGGATGAAGAATCTGGCAATCAAGTTTATGCCGTGGTATATTATGCCACAACTATGCCGATAGATTCAGTACACCGGGCCAGAGCTTTGGGGTTGTCATTACAAGACTTACGCGAGGAACAACCTCAGATATTTGCCATGCTGAGAACAGAATTCCGAGCTGCGATCGTTGGATTTGAACTATCTTCGCAAAATCAAAGTTATAACCAAAGAGTATATCAGTATCTACCACCCCGTCCCCCGCAAATTCATCAAGCTGTTTATCGGTGTGAACCAGAAGCTATCATTAAATTTACAGAAGAACTAGATTTTTTGCGGACACTCCTTTGTATTAACGGTGCGCCAGTAGAGTCTTTGACCGCAGCCGCCATACGAGATGTATACCAGTTACGCAAAGCTGACCGAGAGTGGCTAATTAAAGCTGGACGTAGCCTGAGCGTGCTACTTAAAGACGACTACGATCGCCTGCGGTTCATTTTGAGTCAAATCCATCCGTAGGTAGTTAGTTCTGAGACAATTGCCTAGTTAGTGTAAGTTAAGATATTTGATTTCTCGTCAGGTGGCTTCTCCATTTATTTATATCGATCAAGCGATCGCCCCCAAGGTAATCGCAGTTTTACCATAGCCCCTTCAATTCCTACCTATGGAACTCATATCACAAGTTCTTGCTCTGGAACCAACTTCCCAAGTTCTTGGCAAGGAACCAATTGTTCCCTTTGCTATTTTGCTGGTGGTCATCTTAGTTATACCGATCATATTTGAGCGGCTAAGATTACCAGGATTAGTGGGTTTGGTTTTCTCAGGGCTAGTACTTGGGCCCTCAGGCTGGAATCTATTTCAGTCTGACTCACCGATGATTAACCTGCTATCAGATATTGGGTTAATTTACTTGCTGTTTGTCGCCGGGCTAGAAGTTGATCTAGAAAAGTTTCGCCAGCAAAAAAGTCGTGCCTTTGGCTTTGCTAGCTTGACTTTCAGTGTACCCCTGGTGGTAGGAACCTTAGTAGGGCTGATTTTAGGCTATGGCTGGAATACATCAATATTAATTGGCTCTTTATTCGCTTCCTATACCCTTTTGGCATATCCCATAATCAGCCGTTTGGGAGTGGTAAACAACGAAGCTGTTACTGTCACTATTGGAGCTACGATTTTTACAGATATTGGCGCAGTACTAATTTTAGCCATCTGTGTAGCTGTTACTCATGCTGGAGCATTCAGCTTTGCTAAACTACTCACCTTGTCGGGTTGGTTAACTATTTACTCTGTTGCCGTTGTCACAGGCTTTGATTGGGCAGGCAAAGAATTTTTCAAACGGTCTGGAGACGACGAAGGAAACAAGTTTTTGTTTGTGTTGCTTTCTGTCTTTCTGGCAGCTGTGGGCGCTCAATTGATTGGGGTAGAAAAAATTGTTGGTGCCTTTTTAGCGGGTTTGGCAGTTAATGAAGCTGTAGGTGAAGGCCCAGTCAAAGAAAAGGTGGTATTTATTGGCAGTGTGCTATTCATTCCCATTTTCTTTGTTGATCTTGGTTTGCTGATCAATTTGCCTGCTTTTGTGAACAACCTGGACACATTCAAGTTAACGCTGTTAATGATAGTCGGTTTGATTGTCAGTAAATTAATTGCAGCTTTGTTCACAAAATTGGTTTACCGCTATAACTGGCAAGAAATGCTAACCATGTGGTCGCTATCACTTCCCCAGGTTGGTACAACGTTAGCAGCAACGCTAGTGGGATATCGGGCAGGGTTGCTGCCACTAGAAGTGTTACACAGCGTCATTGTCTTAATGGTTGTCACATCAACCTTGGGGCCGTTGATAACTAGTCGAATAGCTGTTGGATTGAATTCCTCACCAGCCGAAGATTCAGCACCGCCCCTACCCGATCAAAACGCACCAGAGACAAACAGTGCTTTTACTATAGTCGTACCTGTCTATAATCCTCAGACCGAGCAGTATTTGATTGAAATGGCGGCGTTATTAGCGCGTCAATCTAAGGGAAAAATTATACCGCTTGCGATCGCTAATGCTGCTGCTCAGATGGATACACCCCAGTTAGAAGCCTCTCTACAACGGAGTGAGCGGTTATTAACCAAAGCTACAGCACAAAGTCGAGTATTAGGCGTAGCGGCAGAACCAGTGCTGCGAATTGATGATGCCTTTGCTCAAGGAATTAGCAGAGCCGCTCGTGAACAAAAAGCTAATTTAATTGTTATGGGTTGGGGTAAACGGACTGGGTTGCGAGCGCGTTTATTTGGGAATGTGATTGATGGTGTGCTTTGGGCATCCCATTGTCCAGTAGCGGTGACACGTCTAGTAGAATCACCGAAAAAAATTCAGCGCATCTTAGTACCAATAGAAAATTTAACAGCTCCTACATTACAGCCTGTGCAATTTGCCCAGATGTTGGCAGAGGCAAATCAGAGCCACATTACTGTGCTGAATGTATGCGATCGCCGCACTAGTTCCAGTAAAATTGCTTGGAGGCGATCGCATCTTTCCCTACTAGTATCTAAATTAGCTTTGAACAATGCCCCAGAAATTCAAATTATCGCTCATGAAAATGTTGCTCAAGCAATTTTGCAAGCAGCACGATTATATGATTTAGTAGTTTTACCTTTTATACGTAATCGTACCAGTCCTGGAGGGTTAGCCATTAGCGATGTCACAACCCAGTTAGCCAGACAACTTACCTGCTCTATTGTCATGCTTGGAGAACCGCAACGGACTCAAACCACAAATGTAGTTATGTCTAACACGGTTACTGGCATTACATCTGCTGTATGATATGAGGCATACTTTAGTCAACTCACCTGAGCTTAGGCTGCCTTGGCGTAGCCATAGAACTGGCAATAAACTTTGCAACAAATGAATCAGCGTAGGTGCTGAAAACAGTCGTAACTGTAAAAACACTTTATATTGTTGAAGATTTGATGAACTTAGATGGAAGACTGACAATTTTTAGACAATGTTTGTTATTTTGCTAGTTAAATTGTTAAGGAAAGTAGGTAAAAATATCACAAAAGTACAACCGTAGAATAATAGGTAAGTTCAAGAACACTTTTTGATTAAGCCTTGTTAGTTTTTCGTTCTGTATTTTTGTCCCCAAGCTGGGTAATCTAAAAGATAAGTGCAATAGCTACTGAAAATATCTGTAACTAACTGGGAAACTATGAGAATTTTGGTGACGGGTGGTGCTGGGTTTATTGGTTCCCATCTCATCGACCGACTAATGACCGATGGGCATGAAGTAATATGCTTGGATAATTTTTACACTGGTCACAAACGGAACATCCTTAAATGGTTAGATAATCCGTACTTTGAACTGATACGCCACGATATTACCGAACCAATTCGGTTGGAAGTTGATCAAATTTATCATTTAGCTTGTCCTGCTTCACCAGTACATTACCAGTACAACCCAGTTAAAACCGTTAAAACTAACGTGATGGGAACACTGAATATGTTGGGGCTGGCTAAACGGGTAAAAGCTAGGTTTTTCTTGGCTTCAACTAGTGAAGTATACGGTGATCCAGAAGTTCATCCCCAAACTGAAGAGTATAGGGGTAGCGTTAATCCCATTGGGATACGTTCATGTTACGACGAAGGAAAAAGAATTGCTGAGACTCTAGCATTCGATTATTACAGGCAAAATAAAGTTGATATTCGAGTTGTTCGGATATTTAACACCTACGGCCCAAGAATGTTAGAAAACGATGGTCGGGTGGTGAGCAACTTTATTGTTCAAGCCTTGCGGGGTAATCCTTTAACCGTGTATGGGGATGGTTCGCAAACTCGTAGTTTCTGCTACGTTTCCGATTTGGTAGAAGGATTCATCCGTCTAATGAATGGCGACTACATTGGCCCAGTAAATTTGGGCAATCCTGGTGAATACACGATTTTACAATTGGCACAAGCTGTGCAAAATATGATCAACCCAGACGCGCAGATTAAGTTCGAGGCACTACCTTCGGACGACCCCCGCCGTCGCCAGCCTGATATTACAAAGGCAAAAACTTGGTTAAATTGGGAACCAACCATTCCTCTGCAAGAGGGGTTAAAACTAACAATAGAAGATTTTCGCGATCGCATTCAAAGCGATGTCAATAATTCAACCACCTGAGTGGCACCTAGCGTCGCTCTGAATTTTCATGCAGGCTTTACCCTATCGGTAGCTAGTATGCTTGGTGGCTGAGTTTTATGTCAGTGTCTAAGTGTCATATTCAGACTTCTTTTTGAAGACTAACCCCTAAAAAAGTGAGGAGTTAAAAAATGCGTGTTTGCGTTATTGGTACTGGTTACGTTGGTTTAGTTACAGGTGCTTGCTTGGCTCATATTGGGCATGATGTCATTTGCGTAGACAACAACGAAGAAAAAGTTAAGTTAATGAAGTCTGGGCAGTCCCCAATTTTTGAACCGGGACTCTCAGAAATTATGCAGTCTGCCATTCAAACAGAGAAGATTCATTTTACTAGTGATCTCGCTGCTGGAGTTTCCCACGGAGAAATTCTGTTTATTGCTGTGGGAACGCCACCTTTACCCACTGGTGAAAGTGATACTCGTTATGTTGAAGCTGTAGCTCGTGGGATTGGCGAAAATCTCAACGGTGGTTATAAAGTCATAGTGAATAAATCTACCGTACCCATTGGCTCAGGTGACTGGGTGCGGATGCTTGTTCTAGATGGTGTTGCTGAACGTCAGAAAACATTGGTACCCGCAGGTGGGGTGTCGAGTGATGATAAATTACCTGAGTTTGTAGCCGAGTTTGATGTGGTGAGCAATCCAGAGTTTTTGCGCGAAGGTTCGGCAGTTCACGATACCTTCAACCCCGATCGCATTGTACTAGGAGGCAATAGTCAAAAAGCAGTAGCTTTAATGCAACAACTGTATGCCCCAATTGTGGAACGCAAGTACGCTGATGATCAATCTTTACCTCCTGTGCCAATTCTGGCGACAGACCTGAGTTCGGCGGAGATGATCAAATATGCCGCTAATGCCTTTTTAGCCACTAAGATTAGTTTTATTAACGAAGTTGCTAATATTTGCGATCGCGTCGGTGCTGATGTCACGCAAGTAGCCAGAGGTATTGGTCTAGACTCCCGCATTGGTAACAAGTTTTTACAAGCTGGTATTGGTTGGGGCGGTTCTTGCTTTCCCAAAGATGTCTCCGCCCTAATTCACACTGCTGATGATTATGGCTATGAAGCCCAGCTAATGAAAGCTGCTGTCAGTGTCAACGAACGTCAGCGATTGATTGCTTTGGAGAAACTCCAACAAGTTCTGAAAATTCTCAAAGGCAAAACAGTCGGACTACTCGGACTGACTTTCAAACCAGATACCGACGACTTGCGCGATGCCCCAGCACTCATCCTAATTGAGCAGCTAAACCGACTGGGAGCCAAAGTCAAAGCCTACGACCCCATTATTTCCCAAACAGGTATGCGTCATGGTCTTTCTGGAGTGTTAGTAGAAACCGATGCTGAAAGACTAGCTGATGGCTGCGATGCTTTAGTACTCGTGACCGAATGGAAGCAGTTCAGCACTCTTGACTATGTGAAGATGGCAAAATTGATGGCCCACCCCGTTATCATCGACGGTCGTAACTTCCTCGACCCCGAAGCAATGATCCGGGCTGGATTCCAATATGTAGGCGTGGGAAGATAGATATTTAGGAGTTAGGAGTTAGGAGCTAGGAATAATCAATAACTCCTAACTCCGTTCAAAACTTAAAAATTTACAGTACCGTCCAGAGTGATCTAGGCGGTATTTAATTTGTTTTAACTTTACCTTGCTTTTTTGCGTGACACTATATCAAGCGCTATGTGGAATACGTTCGATTTCAGCATATCCACTGAAAATAAGTTTTTGACCTTCAGTTTCTAATCGGTTGAGCCGCATTTTCACTCCATCAAGGTCAAAACGATCCAAATCGACCATATTATCTAAAATTTCTACCAGTGCCACGCTTAAGGTTTGCGAGATTTCCCGTTGTGCTTCTGGTACTTGATCAAGTTCGATTTTTGGATCTTTGAAAGAAACCCGCCGCCGCCTTTCAATGCCTATAGTTAGGATCATGCTCAGGGGTACAAGTTCGCCATTATTTAAATCCGCTTTTGCTACAAGCTGTAAGCGATTTTCTGGCAATAGCTGTACCTGGACTTCCGTAAAGGAGACTGGTTCACCGCCAGATAATGCCGTCAGTGATGGTACGGTGAGGTTAAGCAGGCGCTTTTTCACCAGTTCCGCATTAAAGGCTTGGTTTATGCCCGCTTCTGATAAAATTACTTGAGCGATCGCTTGAGTCGGTTGCTTAAGACTAAGTTTGCCACTTAAAACCGAGCCGAAGTCAATTGCCACCGCATCGGTTTCAAAAGACATCTCCTCAACCGCAAAATCTCTCCGAATCACCAAGCCACGACCGCTCATTTTGAAGCTATCAATGCTGCCTTGCAACAGTTTGCTGGAGGGATAGCAGCGCACAAAGACTTCTACTGACTCGCTTTGCGTAAACAGGTGGCGAATCGTTTGGCTGGCGACCGTATTGAGCATCCGCTCTCCCCAATCAGTGCCTTTAGGATCTTGTAAACCAGTAAGTCCGCCGAACATGTGGTTTTTAGTCTCTAGAAGTTCTTTATACTTTTGTAACAAACTGTGAAGAATACAGCAAGCGATCCCGTGATTAATTGTGCTGATGGATAGGAGTTAGATAGCTGATGGTTAGAAGCTAAATGTGTTAAATGTTACTTTCGATCTAGTGAGTGGGAATAATTGAACTAAGTTATTGCTAAGATTCTCACCATTACTAAGTATGATACAGCTAAATATTCTAGAACTTGCCAAGCAGGGTGATACAAATGCGATTAACACTTTGGTAAGTCAGTGGTTAAATTTACCCAGCATTACGCCAAAAACTAGTTTCAAACAAAATTGTCTACAGATAATGCTGGAATCATTTGAAGTTCCAGTACAACAGTTAGTAGTTCCACTTATTTGTGACGGATTAATTAATTTAGGCATCCAATCTTTTAATAATGTCAAAATATACGGTAGAGTAACAGGCGAGGATTTTCTAGATTGGCAACAAGAGTTTGAGTTAAAAGTACAGCTAATTACACCTTCATCGATAGCTCAAGCAAAAGTTGACATTGTATCCTTCAATACCATTACAACAACTGGTGGTCAATCATCACTACAAAAACCATCTTTACAAAAGTGCGATCGCCTGCGGCGGGCGGGTACGCCATCGCAGCACATCCATTAATCATGAGGCTACTTGGTAAATTGCAGGTCGATATCTTGGTTCAGGAGTTGGTTTACCCTCCACTTTGGAAGCATTTAACCATGCTGCTTTTGCTTGCAAGACTTCACGAAGTGCTTCTTTTTCAGTTAGACCAAATACTGAACAATATTTCAGATCAGGAATATCAGCAATGTAGCCATCATCTTCTTCACTGTAGAAGATATTGATGTGATAATGCTTCATCCTTCATCCTCCAAAGTAAGTGCATATTTTTCAATCAAAATCAGAAATTGACGAATTTGATACGGAACAGCTTCGCCCTTTCGAGTTTGCAAGTTAACAAGCTCAGGAATATCCTGGTGAGTAAAGATGTGATGACTGCCATTAACGCGTGATAGAGAAAATCCAAATGCCTCAACCAGAGTAACCAGTTCATAAATTGAATATTCTTGGAACCAGAAAGAACTTTCTCTAGCAAATTACGCTTTTTTGACATTTTTACACCCTATCTTCGTCAAACTAGAAGTGCGTAGATGTGGAGTGGCTTGTTGTTAAACATTGCAACCTCTACACAAAGTGCGTAGGCGCAACCCGCCGTAGGCATCGCACCCTTTTCTACCTCGTCAACAACTTCCGCCGCAGATTATCTAACGCTGCATTCGCACTCACATGACGAATTAGAGCGCGTCCTCGCATTGCACCAAACTGATACTCAAAACTTGTCACTTCATCCTTTGGTCCAGCTAAACCAATGTAAACTAAACCCACCGGCTTTGTATCTGTCCCTCCAGTTGGGCCAGCAATACCAGTGATACTCAATCCCCAAGTGGTTGCAAGGCGGGTTTTTACCCCAACTGCCATTTGCTCTGCAACGATCGCGCTTACCGCCCCAAATTTATCTAAATCTTCCTGGTTAACCCCCAGCAGCCCAACCTTCACCGAATTGTCATAAGAAATTACTCCACCCCAAAAGTAATCAGAACTCCCAGAAATCTCAGTCAACATTTGCCCTAAACCGCCACCAGTGCAAGATTCTGCCACCGAAAGCGTTTCTTTCGATGCCCGCAATAACTGGCCAACCACGGAAGCAAGAGTATCATTATTAACGCCGTAGAAATCTAGTCCGGCAATTTCTGTAAGTTGTTTTTCAATGGGAGCAATTAGGTCTTCTGCGGCTGCTTCTGAAGTGGCTTTAGCAGAGACTCGCAATCTTACTTCCCCCTTACCTGCATAAGGGGCTACTGTCGGATTTGGTAACTTCAAATAAGAAGCAACTTTTTCTGCCAAAGCAGATTCACCAATACCCCAAAACTTTAAACTCCGGCTGTAAATAGTTTCCTTACCCCAACCTTGACTTTTGAGAAATGGCACAGCTGTTTCTTCCCACATCAGGTGCATTTCACTAGGAACACCGGGAAAGGTAAAAATCGTGATTTCAGGGCGAGGCTGCCAAATAATACCGGGTGCTGTTCCACTGGGGTTGGGAAGAATATCTGCACCTTGGGGAATCAAAGCCTGCTTGCGGTTACTTGGTGACATAACCCGACCACGTTGGGCGAATTTCTGGGTTATGTCTTCGATGATCTCAGAGCGTTCTACCAAGGGGACTTTAAAAAAATCGGCGATTGTTTCGCAGGTGAGATCATCTGGTGTCGGGCCGAGTCCACCAGTAAAAATGAGAATTTGCGCTCTGGAAATAGCAATTTCTATAACTTGCTTCAACCGTTCTGGATTATCCCCAACTACTGTTTGATAGTAGTGGGGGATACCTAGCTGCGCTAATTGTTGCGCCAAAAATTGAGCATTGCCGTTGAGAATATCTCCTAGCAGCAGTTCAGTACCAACACAAATAATTTCTGCACTCATTAGGAATAGTTAGGAGTTAGGAGTTAGGAGTTAGAAGTTAGAAGTTAGGAGTTAGGAGTTAGAAGTTAGGAGTTCAAAACTTAAAACTCATCACTCCTAACTGTTAACTCTTAACTATGATCTCAGGCTAGGGCTGGTACAGGAATTTCCAGGTGAGGATATAAGGGGAAGCGATCGCACAATGCTGCTACTCGTTGCCGACAATCTTGGGTTACTACGTCGGAATCTGGAGAAAGCAGGCGATCGCTAATAATATTTCCAATTTCAGTAAATTCTGCTACTCCTAAGCCCCGTGTGGTCATTGCAGGCGAACCTAACCTCAGTCCACTGGTAACAAATGGCGATTGCGGATCAAAGGGAATAGTATTTTTGTTAGCAGTAATATTCACAGTACTGACTAGCTGATCTGCCTGCTTACCAGTTAGACCGACAGAGCGTAAATCCACGAGAATTAAATGATTGTCAGTGCCATTTGACACTAACTTTAAACCTCGATTTTGTAGTTGTTCTGCCAAAGCACGAGCATTTTCAATCACTTGGGCAGAATAGGTTTTAAACTCAGGCTTCAGGGCTTCTCCAAAAGCTACTGCTTTACCAGCAATAACGTGTTCCAATGGCCCGCCTTGGGTGCCAGGAAAAACAGATTTATCTAGCTTTTTACCTAGTTCTGCGTCGCTAGTCAAGATTAAACCACCTCTAGGGCCGCGTAGAGTCTTATGGGTAGTTGTTGTTACTACATGACAATGAGGAATGGGATCGGGATGAAGACCAGTAGCAACTAAACCAGCAATATGAGCAATATCAGCAAGTAAGTAAGCGCCGATTTCATCAGCAATGCTACGGAACTTTTCAAAGTCAATTATACGGGGATAAGCCGAATAACCACAAATCAGCAGCTTAGGACGCTCCCTCAGCGCCAGCTCCCGAATTTGATCGTAGTCAAGTTGTTCTGTTTGTTGGCTGACACCGTAGTGACTAACTTGGAACCACTTACCTGAGACATTTACAGGTGAACCGTGGGTGAGATGTCCCCCATGAGACAAATCCATCCCCATAATTTTGTCTCCTGGTTCTAACAGCGACAGGAACACTGCAAAATTGGCTTGGGCGCCAGAATGAGGTTGCACATTCGCATGAGCAGCGCCAAATATCTGTTTAGCGCGATTGATCGCTAGTTGCTCGATTTTGTCGATAAACTCACAACCGCCATAATAGCGTTTACCAGGTAATCCCTCGGCATATTTATTTGTCAGTACCGAACCTTGAGCCGCCAGTACAGCGGCGGAAGTAAAGTTTTCACTAGCAATCAACTCTAAGTGGTCTCGCTGACGCTGTAGTTCGTCGTTGATTAACTCCGCGATCGCTGGATCGGTGGAGGTAAGAAAATCTGAATTAGTCTTAGTCACTTCAATTATCCTTGTGGAAATTTGTACAACGGCTGATTTTGGTTGGGCGCAGCACCTAACAGTCCACTCTCAAGAGTCCATAGCCCAAAGTCTATAGTTCAATGATTTTTGACTGCTCTACACAGGCGATTAATCGTCTCCGTACTATTGAGGTTTATTTGTGCCAACTTATTTATTATTAGACGATTAATTATCATAACGTTGCTTTATGAAGCTGCGCTAAATAAAGCGTCTCTCTGTAGGACAAAAAGCTGAACGTTTCGGCAATTGACTGTGCGTAATACGACGCTTGCGGAACATGACTGTGAAGCTCTACCCTGGAAAACTTAAGCAGTCGGGATTCTTGACAAATGAAAAATTTTTTGAAACTTACCTTTAACAACGAACAAACAGCATTAGCTATTCGAGTTGATCAACAAACTGAATTACCAAATGCTCTTGAGCGAATAGGGCTTGGCGGTTCGCGTCCTGTTTTAGTAGTAGTGGGTGGTGCAAGTAACATCAGTGAAGCTGACTTTCTCCGCATTCAACGGTTGTTTACGGAAGTTTTAGCCCCCATCGCCGAAAGTTTGGGGGCTTATGTTGTGGATGGAGGTACGGATGCGGGAGTCATGCAATTGATAGGTCAGGCTCGTACCCACATAGGTGCTAAGTTTGCTTTGATTGGTGTAACTCCCGAAAGCAAAGTGGTTTTACCTAATGAACAAGAACCTGCTGCTGATTTAACACCGTTAGAGCCAAACCATACTCATTTTATACTAGTTCCTGGCAATAATTGGGGCGACGAGTCTCCTTGGATATCTGGCGTTGCAACTGTACTGGCCAATAAGGCACCTTCGGTAACTGTACTTTTAAACGGTGGTGAGATTACCTTTGAGGATGCGTTTTCTAGCGTTAATACTGGAAGGTTAGTTGTTGTGATTGCTGGTAGTGGTAGAACCGCAGATATACTTGCAGATGCTTTGCGTGGACAGGCTACCGATGAACGAGCTAAAAAATTAGCGAAATCTGGTACATTACAATACATCGACTTAATCGATATAGAGAAGGGAGTTGAAAGCTTAAGCAAAACAATTCAAAATTTGCTTTCTAATTAGGAGTTAATAATGGCAAAAAAAGATAGTTATCAGGAATTTTTAAAGGAAGATTTTAACAAGTTATTTGAAGGTATGAAGTTAGGCGATGTGCAAAGACATTTTCTGCGATCGCGCTGGTTAGATCAAGTACTCTGGATGGAAGGTAAGGCAAATTTCTCACGCGATCGCCACTATTTTTGGCGGATAACAACTATTATTGGTGGTGTAATTCTCCCAGCGTTAGTAAGCTTAAACATTAACAGTACTCTACAAGTTAACAATAATAGAGCCAGGGATCTCATTCTCTGGTCAACTTTTGGTTTAAGCCAAATAGTTGCTATTAGTGCTGCCATTGAAGAGTTTTTTCACTATGGAGAACGTTGGCGACACTATCGCCGGACAGTCGAATCTTTGAAAACCCAAGGGTGGCAATTCTCACAATTGACAGGGCCTTATCGTAATTATACAACCCATGAACAGGCGTTTAATGTTTTTGCAGGTCATGTAGAAGATATTATCCAACGAGATGTGGAAATATATGCCACTCAAGTTGTACAAGAAAAGAAAGAAGAAAAACAGAGTCAGGAAAACTATTTTCTGATGCCAAATACAAAGATAACCAATTTGGAAGAAAAGAAAGAAGAAGAATAAAATCAAGAAACCAATATATAGCAAGAGTTTAGAGTTGGGAGCAAAATTTGCTCTAGTTACCTCGTTTTTAAGGATGGGTTAGGGAGGATAAAGAATTAATCCAAACGTATTGATTTAAAACCACTCTCATCTGCGTTGGCGCAGGCCGCCGCAGGCAGAGCTAGGAGATAGAAATTATCACTTTTTTAAATAAACTCTCCCCCGTTAGATAAAAACATGAGGAGAGCTAAAACCAAAGTCCGGTAGGGTAATCGGGCTACTTATGTTTTTATTATTTATGGACTTTATCTGATTCCTCCTTAAGACATATAAATATATCATTGGAATTATATGTTGGTAGCTTAAAAAAAAATCCCCATTTCTAGATAGCAATGGGGAAATATGAGTTAAAGTTCGTCAGGTGATCGGAATATCTGTTTATTTTGTCTTGATACCATCTTTCTCAATTCCTCCGCTAGATAGATAAATATTCTATTAATATGTTCAGGTATGTATCTCTTAGCACTATAAGGTTAATTTTAAGAATAATAGAGATGTATTAGGGGCGCACAGCTAGCTGTACACCCCTACAAAAAACCTGTTATTTATTGCAACTGAAAACCGCTATATCTGACAATAACCTTAGGTTAAGAATTGATCCTTCCTAACACTCCTTAAAAAAGAGGGAACTAGAATAAGCCTTTTTAAAACAGGGCTATTTCATTCGAGAAGGAACGGATTTTGTCAAACCCATAAGCAAGAAATAAGCATCTTCGTTAGTAATCGAAAAATTACCGCCTCAACTAGTAATTAACCTCCCTTGGGTACAGTATATCCAGGCCCAGCGGTGACAATTACCAAATTTCCTGGCTTAATTAAATCCTCAATTGCCTGTTGCATCTGAGGCATAGTGACTGCTTGAATCCGCTGGGGAAACTCTCGGATTTCTGATCGTGAAAGTCCTAAGACAGCATTATTCAAAATGATGCTTGATACATTACTGGGATTAGCTAAATCCACGGGGTAGCTATTAGTAATTGAGCGCTTTGCCGTGTTGAATTCAGCCTCAGTCACTCCTTGCTCGCGCAACTGTTTGAGTAAAGCGAGAGTACTGGTGATCGCTTTTTGGGTATCAAGAGGAGCAGTCTGCATCTGAATCAAGAACGGGCCGGGATTGATTCCGGCGGCAAAAGCACTATAGATACCGTAGGTTAGACCAAGGCGATCGCGCACTTCCGTACCCAAGCGACTCGATAAGGTATCACCACCCAAAATTTGATTCAGTACCAGTGCTGCATAATAACGTGGGTCTTTCCGAGAGATGCCGTTGTAGCCAATGTAGGTAACAGCCTCTGCTTTACCAGGAATTACTTTGTTTACACGTGTCAAATTTTGCGGTAATGGCACGGTTGGAATTTTAAGCACAGGTGGCTTACCTGTGGCTTCCCATTTGCCAAACGCCTGATTCAGCAAATCTTTTACCTTAACTGGATCAAAGTCTCCAACTATTGCGATCGTCGTGCTATCTGGTCGGTAGTGTGTCTGATAGAAAGCAAGCAAATCATCACGAGTAATACTCTTTAAACTCTCAGCCGTGGGAAAGCTATGGAATGGATGATTCTCAGGGTAAATTACTTGCTGGAATACTTGTCGTCCCAATCCTCTGGGGTCATCTAGCTGGACTTTAAGATTTGTCAACGCCCGTTGGCGACTCAGTTCTAACTGTTCGGCAGGGAAAGTGGCGTTTTCTAACACATCTGCCAGAGTTTGAATCAATATCGGCAGGTTCGCTGAAAGTCCCTCACCGCTTATGCTAACTCCCTCGCGGCTGGCACTGAAGTTCAAACCGGCTCCCCGGTCTTCTAAGGTTTTTGCTAGGGTAAGAGCATTTTTAGTCTGTGTCCCATTCATTAAGTTGTTTGCAGTCAGATTCGCTAATCCAGCTTTTTGATTACCATCAAATTCAGTACCAGCATCAATTTGTCCACTCAGGTTAATGGTGGGAAGGTTGCGATCGCGCAAAAGCAAAACCCGCAAACCATTATTTAAGGTAAACTCTTCTGGTAGTGATTGTTTGCTCGAATCTGTAGCTGATGTGGCAGGTGGCAGATATTTAGCCAGTTCTGCTGGATCTACAGGTTTACCGGGGCTGAAATTTTCCACTGTGCGACCAGAACCAGCGCTAGAAGCCCCTGGTTTGCCATCTGGTTGAGTTGGCTCAAAGAAGCCGATGGTTTGTTTAGCCGGATTTAGGTAGGTTTTCGCTGCTTGCTGCACCTGGGCTGGGGTGACTTTTGCGATCGCAGTCAGATACTTTTCAATAAAACGATAATCGCCGGCCACAGTTTGGTTATATCCAAGTTGGCTAGCTTGACTAGTGATGTCTTGGTTACCTAAAACAAAGGAGGCTTGTAGTTGCGTCTTCGCCCGGTTTAATTCTTCTGTAGTAACTGGCTGCTGTTGCAATTTTGTTAAGGTTTGCTGGAGCACCTGAGCAATTTTCCCTAACTCTTGACCCGGAACTGCCGTAGCATTAATTTCATACCAACCGGGTTCGATGAGTTCGGCAGCACCGCCACTAACTGAACTAGCGAGTCCAGATTCTACCAAAGCCTGATAAAGTCTAGAGCTACGTCCACCTGTGAGAATGGCATCCATCATATCAATTGCCGGGACATCAGGATGTTTGATATCTGGCAGAGGATACACTGCTTGCAGTAGTGCCGCGCTTCCAGGTTGCTTTAAAACAATAGGCGCTTTTTTAGTAGTAGGGGTAACCGGAGAAGAGGCGGTGATATTTCCCCTCACCACGTCTCCACGTCCTTGCGTCCCAATGTCCTCTTTTCCTCGTTTTGCCAACTTCCCATAAGTTTCTTTAACAACTTTGAGTACAGGTTCTGTGGCAAAATCCCCTGTAATTACCAATGTGGCATTTTCTGGGCTGTAGTAGGTTCGGTAATAATTCCGCACCTGCTCCACCGTGAATTTTTCTACATCGGCTTTTGTACCTCCTACAGGTAAGCCATAGGCTCTGCTAGGAAAAGCATCTCGCATCACTGCCCGACTCAGACGATAGTCTGGTGAATTTTCGTACCCCTGTAATTCGGAGATCACCACCCGCTTTTCACTTGTGAGCTGTTCAGGCCCAACTAAAGAGTTTTCCATGCGATCGGCTTCCAGTGTCAACAATGCTTCGAGTTTGTCTCGTTGCACTGTGCCAAAGTAAGCTGTTTCGTCATAACTAGTAAAGGCATTGAACTGGCTACCCAAGGCACTAAACAACCTTCCGAACTGCACTGGACGGGAAGTTGTACCTTTGAACATTAAATGTTCTAGCTGGTGAGAAATGCCATTTTCTCCCTTAACTTCGTTACGTGAACCAACTTTATACCAAACTTGTACGCTCACTACTGGAGCGGTATGGACTTCCTTAGTTAGCACTGTTAAGCCGTTGTCCAATACCGTTTTTTGCACCCCTTGGGTGAATGAGAGAGCAGATCCAGGTGCGACTGCTGTTGGTGTTGCAGCAGTGGTGAAATTGCCCGAAAAAGGCACAATACTTAGGAGAAGGCTGAGTAAAAACCCGATAATCATATATGAGCGTAGCTTCATAAGCAATACGAAATTCAAGTTGACAAAACACAATTAAAGAAGAAATGCAAAGGTTCAATTTCCAAAATTCCAAAACCTCTCATTTTTAATTTTGCATTTGAGTAATCATGGTAATTATTTAATGCTAAGTCATGTCACAAGTTACCATCCGGCTGGAAACACCACGATTGATGCTACCTACATTTCAGGATAGTGACATGATGCCGTTCTTAGCCATCGCTGTGACTCAGAAGTTGCAAAGTATCAGAGTTGGAATGTGCCTTACCCAAAAGTCGAAGCGATCGCATTTATAGAATTGATCAAGCAGTCAATACAAAGTGTGTTGAGTGGTATCAGCTGGTGATTGAACTCAAGGCAACAGGTGAAATGATTGGAGACTGTGCCATAGAGTGGTTACAATAAATGTTATCAATACTATAGGAATCATATTTGATTTCTGAAAAAATCTAAGTATTTGTAGGGTGTGTTAGGCGTAAGCCGTAACGCACCAAAGCCTTAAGAATGGTGCGTTACGCTGTCGCTAACGCACCCTACGTATCTTTTCAAAAATCAAATACTAGTCCTATAGAGTTTTGTGTTTAGATACCAGTGTTTGGATACCTTATCTTGTACCAGAAGTTTATCAACCCCAGTTCAGAAAACTAGTAGCAGAAGCTTTAAGTCTGAGTATACGGTTAGTGACTCCAGCTTTTGTTTGGACAGAAGTCGGATCTGTGCTAAGAAAAAAAAACCGCATGGGAGTAATTACAACAGAGGAAGCGCTAGATTTTTTTGAAGACTTCTGCGAACTGCCTATTGATTACATTGAAGAAGAGGCAATTAGGGCAATAACCTGGAAAATTGCCGATAAATATGGATTATCTACCCTTTATGATGCGGCCTTTCTTGCTTGTGCTGAGAGTGCGTCTGCGGAGTTTTGGACGGCTGATGCTGCACTGGTTAGACAACTCACAACTCGACCTGCTTATCTCCGAGAAATAGGAGAACTATAGCAGTATAGGAAAGTTTAACTTTTAATACTTATTACTGCAATGTGGGGAGAAATGCAGGGAAACATATAACTCTAGTTTTCACTTCTGCTTTCTCAGGTAATTCTTGTATGGTTAAAAGTTTATTTCCAAAAATCCATCTCTTGATACAAAACAAAGAAGCTTCTTTAGGAACAACTAGTAATCACCTAAATATTAAATATCTCAAACTTGTTAATCATAACTGCTAGTCAAAGAACAGACTGGTCTTACAAAGAATATTATGAAATTGATGCTACCTTCGATTTACATTGGGCAATGAACGAAGACAATAAAAAAGGAATGGACGAGAAGGAAATTAAATAATTTTTGTTTAAGTGCCGCTGAGTAGGAGTTGGGAGTTAGGTTATTTTTTCCCAATCTCCCTGATCTCCCTACTCCCTAATTCCTATTTACTGGAATGCGATTTTTCCGGCATGACAATGTTAGCGTGGGTTGATTTGCCATTCTTGCCGTTAGTATAACCGTTACCATTGCGGGGATGGATCACACCATAACCGCCGTGGTTGCGTTCGTAAATTACATTAATCTCTCCAGTTTCAGAATTGCGGAACATATAAAAGTCGTGTCCCACGAGTTGCAATTGTTCCAGGGCTTCTGCAAGGGTCATCGGCGGCATGGAAAAATATTTAGTGCGGACGACTTCGTTGGGTAATTCGGGGGTGCGATCGCCAATTAAATCTGTGACTACCGACTCTGCAACAACTACTTCTGTTGGCTGGGCGTGAGTTTTCTGGTCTTGACGGCGTTCTTTGTATTTCCGCAGTTGACGGGCAATTTTATCTGCAACTAAGTCAATGCTGGCATATAGGTTTTCACTGCTTTCCTCGGCACGGATAACGCTACCGTTAGCATAAATAGTTACTTCAGCCGCTTGTCTAGGATTAATTCGAGGATTACGGGCTACGCTAAGATGCACATCCACTTCATTTGTAATGCTCTGAAAGTGACTAACTGCTTTTTCAATCTTTTGATGTACATATTCCCGAATCGCATCGGTTATTTCAATATTTTTGCCGTGGATGACAAGCTTCATGTAAACTCTCCCACTGAATATTTGATGTGTGAATTTGCTTTGTATGAAAAGAAATTGCGGTAAGGTCTATTACTCCCGCCAAAACAAATTGTGAACTCTTTCTATGTACTGCTGGTAAACTGTGTCTAAGCTTACTGATATGGGTTTTCGCTGATTATACCCTTGATTTTCCTCCTCATCTCTGCGCTGAGATCCAATTGGATTTCCACATAAAACCCTTTGGTGAGGAAATTTGAGCCGTAGCTCTCGTAACTGTCTTCTGTGTTAAAACAACGCTTACAGAACTGTTAATAGTTGCTCCTTCTGTGTCCGGTTGAGGTTTGCTCACTTTTGATCAAGAACACGAGTATTTTATAGAAGTTGATCTTGTTTGATATGCAAACAAGATTATTAGAGCCATCAGCCAGTGCATTCGTTCTGATTATATTGGCATGATGCTTATTGCAGAGAATTCCTCCTAAAACCTATTGAGGTTGTATATTCAAGCTAGCACTTTGTATTTTCTAATGCATGTTCCCTTGACTTTCCTTTAAAATCCTTTGCAAATCTTGACATTTTTTGTCTCTAATCCTCTAACTTGCAATATATTTTGTTCCCAATACCAGTTGATTTTTGGCATGTTCTATAGTAATAATCCATACAAAAAAAGTTGTTTGTTATATAACAAAGGATTAATGCCTTACTTAGATGCTCATGGATGGCAGCGATCGCTCCTCACTGAGCGTATCCATGACCCCAGTCTAGATGATGTGTTAATTTTGCTAGAACATCCACCTGTCTACACTCTGGGGCAAGGAAGCAACTCAGATTTTCTCAAATTTGATATTGACAAAGGTCAATATGATGTGCACAGAGTTGAACGGGGCGGTGAGGTTACTTACCATTGTCCAGGCCAACTGGTGGGGTATCCAATTTTAAATCTGCAACGTTATCGTAAAGACCTCCATTGGTACTTACGCGAACTCGAAGAAGTAATAATTCGCGTATTGGCAGTTTATGGGTTGCTGGGAGAAAGAATTCCGGCTTTTACTGGCGTTTGGTTACAAGGGCGAAAAGTTGCGGCTATTGGTATTAAAGTCAGCCGTTGGATTACCATGCACGGCTTTGCATTAAATGTTTGTCCAGATATGACAGGGTTTGAGCGCATTGTACCCTGCGGTATTTCTGATAAAGCTGTAGGCAGTTTAGCCGAATGGATTCCAGATATCACCTGCGAAGAAGTGCGTTTTTATGTAGCACAGTCCTTTTCTGAAGTCTTTGGTGTGGAATTAGTCGAGTCGCAGCCTAAAGAATTTTTCCGTTCTGAGTAAATTCAGCTTGTAATTATGTAATAAATACTATAGCAGTCCTATTTAAATTGTGAGACACTGATAAGAGTAGTCCATATTTAATAGTATTAAAATAACTATTTAACTGCGGTTGTCAAAGCTAAAATTTGATTATTTACAAACTTTTATACTAAATTTTTACGGCTGTCAAGCACAACTTTGCGCGTGAATTACTCAAATAATTTCCAGGTATATGCCCCATCGTTAACGTCTCTGAGAGAACGTGATTGGACAGCTTTGATAGAACTATTTGATAGAGACGACGGTGATGAAATTGAAGCCGACATCAACAGGAGTTTGTTTTGGCTGATACCTGAACCTTGTTGGGAAGATGATCCGTTTGATTTCTTGCGCGAGTACCTTTAAGTAGTGCAGAGTGGGAGTAATGAGTTTAAACGAAAGTGGATTTAGCTAAACTATAAAAATCAAAATTTTTCAACATTTCCAAAAATGTGAACACCGCAGGCACATGGAGGGAATTAGATAGAATTGCAGTTGCAATTACTCTCTTGAGCGGTGCAGGTAAACTATATACCTGCACATTTGGGGGAATGGGTACAGCTGCTAAACGAGGCATAATAGCCGCTCTCAGCCCTTGATTCACCATACTAACGACTGTGGAATCTTCTTGGATGTCGCTAGCAGTAGTTATTGGGATTGCTAAAGTCTTTAAGTGGTTGTGAAGAATGCGTCCACAGGGTGTGCAAGGAAGTAAAACAGGTGGATAGGCCGCTATGTCTTCCCAAGTAATTTCTGGGTTGCTAATTTTGGTATGTGGTGGTAGTAAAGCTAGATACTCATCCTGAAAAATTTCCCAGGTGTCAAATTCTTCACCAGTTGGTAGACAGGTAATACCAATATCGGTACGTCCGTCACGCAAACACTGTTCTACATCGGTGAAAGCAGGACACTCTATGATTGTGACAGCAATTTCTGGGAATTGATTATGAAATTGTGCGATCGCTTTTGGTAATAAATGGGTGGCGACGCTGCGAAAAGCCGCAATTCGTACATGACCACCATGTAAACCTTTATGCAAGTTTGCTTCGTGCTGCATCATCTCTAGATGCTGCATAGCTTGACGAGCATGATACAAAATGCGCTCTCCAGCTGGTGTCAGCACAGCACCATGACGACCTCTGGCAAACAAAGGCACACCTAATTCTTCTTCTAAGGTAGCGATCGCATGACTAATCGCAGGCTGGGAAAGCTGCAATTCTAAGGCTGCCTCACTAAAGTTACCACGATCTGCTACTGCAACTATGGCTCGAAGTTGGGAGAATTTCATGGGCAATCGGTGAAAACAAGGGTATACACATTCTGATTTAATTGTGACAAAAAGGTTGTATTCGTGATTTTTTATATCTATAAATCATATTTATGGAACCTATGCAAGCCATGATTTGATTCCTAATTGAGATGTTGCTAATGTTTTATTTACTGAGCAACTTTCAGGAATAATTTTATGAAAAACGACATTAGATGTCTACCAAAAGAAGATGCAAAAATCAATTGTAGTCCGTTATTCAATAAAGAATTAGACTCCAAATTTTGGAAATTCCTACATAATTTATGGAAAAAAATTGTCAAAACAATCCTAGCAGATCCTAACGATTTACAAGTTTGGCAAAAGGTTGACCGCTACGGTAATATCTATTGGCAAGCTTACGATCCTGCAACTGGAAAATCTTTCTCTTCAGGTTCTCAAGCTGATGTGTGTATGTGGATTGAGCAGCTTTATAGGTATTAAAAATATGACGCAACTAACTTTGGTAATTGGCAATAGAAATTATTCATCTTGGTCACTCCGCCCTTGGCTGGCGATGAAACAATTTGGTTTGGAATTCAATGAAATTCGGATTCCTCTCTACAATAGTCCAGATTCTTCCTCAAAAATTCGGCAATACTCTTCATCAGGAAAAGTACCTGTGTTGTTGCACGATACGCAAACTGTGTGGGATTCTCTGGCTATTTGTGAATATCTAGCTGAAACGTTTCCGACTCTGCAATGGTGGCCAGAGGATAAGGCTGCAAGGGCATTAGCCCGCTCCATAACTGCGGAAATGCACTCAGGCTTTCAAAATCTGCGTCAGAACATGCCGATGAACTGCCGTACTAAATATCCTGGTAAAGGTTTAGCACCCGGCGTACAACAAGATATTGATCGCATCACCAGTATCTGGCAAGAATCACGCCAGAAATTTGGGACTAGTGGGAATTTTTTATTTGGAAATTTTGCGATTGCTGATGCATTTTTTGCTCCAGTTGTCCTGCGGTTTGTAACCTATGATGTGCAGTTAGATCCTGTTTCTAGAAATTATGTAGAGGCAGTTTTAGCGCTTCCAGCCATGCAAGAGTGGATAAAGGTAGCAAAGAGTGAGACAGAAATTCTTTCTCAATACGAGTTTTAGGTAAAGGGTAAAAAAGAACATGAACAGCAGGGATATTTCAATTCGAGATGCAAATCAAAGGGATATTCCTACCATTATAGAATTGATTCATTTGAAAGCTGAATTTGATGGGTGTCCTAATTCTGTAGAAGCAACACCTCAAAAGTTAGAAATTGATCTATTTGGAGAAAACCCCCTTGCTTTTGTACTTTTAGCTGAGGTTGATGGAGATACTATTGGATTAGCAACCTATCACTTTATCTATTCAACTTTTTTAGCAAAACCTGGTATTTGGCTTGATGATTTATATGTCAAGGCTGAACATCGAAGCCACCGATTCGGTCAGGCGCTGATGCTACGCTTACGCCAGATTGGGCAGGAAAAAGGCTGTGGCAGAATTGATTGGACTGTAGCTGTATCTAACAAGCGTGGAATCAAGTTCTATGAAAGAATAGGTGCGAAGATCATCAACAAAGTAAAATTATGTCGCTTAGATGGTCAAGCACTAAGTAGGTAAAATTTAAGCTAAGGGAGCGGGAGTAGGTCAGGCTTCCTTAGTTTATAACTGGTTAATAAGAGGATTAGTATAAATAGTGCCTTCAAAGCCGTAGCCAATTTCCAATCTGCCACAGCAGGAGTTGATATATATAAATTATTCTCAAACAAAAGTTAAATAATTGTAATTTTTAATAGTATTAATACAAATTTAATATAGAAATATGTTTCTATACCAATAAAAAATATCTCATAATTTGGTATTATTTTCTGGGTATTGTAATATTGAAATAAATCTCTTTTTTATAAAAAATACCTAAATCCAGCCATTTAGCAAGTAAAAATATATTTACTGAGTATCAACACACCGAGGGCTAATAAAGATAAACTAGATAAAATAGAAATTAAAAATTAGTAACTGCAACATAATAAGCATTGAAGAAATGAATTGTTGATAACTGTCATAACAGCTTAAACACTTTTCTATAGTCAACTTCAAGCAGAATACATAGATGCGGATAATTGGACATATCAACTACAAAAGGTACTACCCATGAGTTCCCGCGCACTGCTGTTAGTAAATCGTCATGCCCGCCAAGGGCAAAAGGGTCTGTCGGAAGCGATTGAATATCTGAAGACACTCGGCTTTGATTTAATTGAGGAGTCTACAGAAGACCCCAAACATCTTGCTGAAGTTATACTTCGCTATCAGCATCAAGTTGATTTGGTAATCATTGGCGGAGGAGATGGCACTCTTAATGCCGCAGTAGATACTTTAGTTGATACTCAGTTGCCTTTAGCAATCTTGCCTCTAGGAACTGCCAACGATCTAGCGAGAACTTTAGGAATCCCAAATTCCCTCAGCGAAGCTTGCAAAATTATTGCCTATGGAAATTTACACCGCATCGACTTAGGGTGGGTGAATGGCAAGCACTTTTTTAACGTTGCCAGTCTGGGATTGAGTGTAAAAATTACCCAACGCCTTACCAAAGAAGTCAAGCGTCGTTGGGGAATATTTGCTTATGCCACCACTGCATTGCAAGTAATTTGGGAAGCTAGACCTTTTACTGCGGAGATTGTAATCAATGGTGAATCAGTTCGCGTGAAAACAGTGCAAATTGCTGTGGGTAACGGCCGCTATTACGGGGGCGGTATGGCAGTAGCTGACGATGCGACAATAGATGACCAAAGACTAGACCTCTATAGCTTGGAGATCAAACATTGGTGGCAGATTATACTATTACTCCCTGCGATGCGACAAGGGCGACATATACATTGGAAGAGTGTACGCTCTCTTCAAGGTCAAGAAATAGAAGTACGGACTCGCAAACCTCGCCCTATCAACACAGATGGTGAAATTACTACCTACACACCTGCCCATTTTCGGGTTATACCTAAAGCTATAGCTGTTTTAGTACCTCCAGAAATCAGGAGTTAGGAGTTATTCTCCCCTATCTCCCTCTACTACAAATGTGGGAATTCGCATCAACTCACGCCAAATGCATCTGAGATTTTCTCAAGATATAAAGTCCCTGTTGCAACGCCTAGCTGAACAACCGCTGACTCTAGGTGATATTCTGGCAGAAACCTCAGAACGAGGGTTCTGCTTGGTAATTACATTATTAGTTTTGCCATTTTTATTTCCTATGCCACCGGGATTAACTGGCCCTTTTGGTGGTGCTTGTTTACTATTGTCAGCGCAAATGCTTTTAGGAAGGCGATCGCCTTGGCTGCCTAAAAGAATTGCTAACTACAAGTTTCCTCGTCCCTTTGCTCTGTTACTTTTGCAAAATTTGGGACGTCTTACCAAAGTGTTACAAAAAATCGCCCGTCCCCGATTTGCAAAAATAGCCCATAATCCTTTGATTTGGCGAATTAATGGGCTTTGTATCTCTTTGTTAACAGTATTACTAATATTACCAATTCCCTTTACAAATCCCATTCCCACTGTAGGAATTTTATTTTTGACTGTTGCCACTATCGAATCTGATGGTTTATTAATTTGCATCAGCTACGGTATTACTGTCCTAATTACCTTGCTCTTTGGATTTCTTGGTTATGCAGTATGGTTAGCTCCCAGTTTGCTGCCATCTATATTTAAATAAAAAAAGCCTTCAACTAAAAGCCGAAGGCTGTAATTTATTAGGGTGCATCTACCATTTATTAATCCGCTTGATTGATTGCCATATCCGGGTAGATTTAAATTGTCTACAAAGTTATTTTTTTATTCATACATTAAAAAATATCAGCAATAAAAAAGCCTTCAACTAAAAGCTGAAGGCGTAATTTAATTAAGGTGCATCTACCATTTATTAATCCGCTTGATTGATTGCCATATCCGGGAAAATTTATATTTCTAAGAAAATTTGTTTTATTCCTAAGTTAAAAAATATCAGCAAAAAAAAGCCCCCAACTAAAAGCTGAGGGCTGTGATTTAATTAAGGTGCATCTACTATTTATATATCCGCCTTAGTTATTGCTGCATCAGGAAGAATTGAAAAAAAATGGATGACTATGTAATTGATTTCCTTAGCTACAAAAGAAGTACTAGTTTCAAAGGCAATAACCTGCGGTTTTTGACTAGGTAATCATTGAGTAACTTCACAGTAATTTTACAAATACCCTGAATTTCCCCTAAATACACAAAGTTTCTGTTAATATCTCTGACGCTATATCCGCAATAGTACGAATTTAGTTTATTAGTTGGGTATACGACTATGAAAGTTAGACGCACCCAATTAGATGAAGCGATCGCAATTTCTATTAGCCCTTGCTAGTCTTTGTATTGTCGGGGTAAGCTTTTTTCTGAAAACAAATTTTAGCAGTACTAGCGAAACTAAAATTATCACTGATACATCACGTTACCAAGAGATTCGTAATCAACTATGGTCTGATAATGACCAAGTAAAACATTTTCCTAATGAGATTCCCGCTGATGCCAAAGGCGTTCGCATTGCTTACTCACCCGAATTTTTACAAGGAAATAGTTTTTTTCAAATTAGGTTGAAACAGCCACCAAAAAAAGTAGAACAATTACTTTCACAATACAGAAGTAGTGCAAAGCACAAATATAGGGGTGGTAACACAAACGAACATATAAATCAGCCTAACGGTGTGCCAACAACTTTTTTTTACACTAGTGACTCTCCTACAGAATCTTTCCCAGCTACTTATGAAATCTTGGTATTAAATACAGAGGACAAAGGTAGACCTGGCTTCAAGTGGAATCATGGAGATAGCTATGGTGTCGCTATTAATAGTTCAGCATCAGAAATTATTTATTGGTCTGAAAAATGGTAATTAGCAATTAAAATTAATTTTGAATCGTGATAATAAAAATTATTATTTGGGATATCCTACTTTAGAAAGATGTAAAGTAGTGATAATTGTGAATGGGTAAAACTCTAAAACAAGAATGATCCAATAGCTAGGCTGATTTAGCAACAATTTCTACAAACCATTTTTTGAGATTGGGAAGACGGTAAATCTGTGTTAGAACACGTGCCAGTTGATGATATTGTGCCGCTTTTAGAAAATCTGGTAAGTAGCCTTTCAGAAGATGGCTTTATGTTCCATCTCATTCATTTACTGGATCACAAAGATTTGGCTGAAAAACCATTTGATTTCTTTGTTTATCAACAGGAAGGCTATTCGAGAGAGTTACAATCAAGGTGGGGAAATCGAATTAGACGAAGCCAATGGAAGCAGATATTTTCTAACCTCAAGCACTTGGACTCTAGATTTATCTTTGAGTGGTCGTGTAAGGACAGAGAATTACCAGACAAAATCGACTCGTCTATTCAATATACAGATGAAGAAGATTTAAGAATTTCCCATATCGGTGTAGTTGGTGAATTTACATCCATTCCGAAAGTCAATAATTAGGGAAGAACAAGTTTTGAGTGCAAGAAGCCTGCACTCAAAACTTTATTACTAGATACTGCTTTTACCCTTTTGGACATATCACTTTGGGTAGTTAAAACTTATAGCCAGCATAGCTAAGATTCTAATGGTGCTTAACAATTATCTTAATATGTAGAATGCCAACTGCTTTAATTACTGGTGCCTCTAGTGGTATTGGTAAAGCTTTTGCCCAGGAACTAGCTGCACGCAAGACAAATCTTGTACTCGTTGCTCGTTCTGAAGAGAAACTAAGCCAATTAGCTAAACAGCTACAAGAGCAACACAAAATTCAAGTAGAGGTTATAGTCAAAGACCTCACAGAACCTAATGCAGCATCTGCTGTATTTGATGTCACTAAAGAAAAGGGATTAACCATTGACTTATTAATCAACAATGCTGGTTTTGGTTACTATGGCGACTTTGCTGAAGGGGATGGAGAAAGACAAATCAAAATCGTACAATTAAACATTTTAGCATTGGTAGATTTAACTCATAAATTTCTACCTTTAATGCGGGAACGTCGTTCTGGAAGTATTATTAACGTATCTTCTATTACTGCATTTCAACCAATACCATATCTTTCTGTTTATGCTGCCAGTAAAGCTTTTATTCTCAGCTTTAGTGAAGCACTGTGGGCAGAAAATCGTCAATATGGTGTACGTATTTTAGTTACTTGTCCAGGGCCAATAGAAACAAACTTTTTTGCAGAAGCTAATTTTCCTCCAGCGTTGGCAAGCAGTACAGATAAAGTGTATTCTTCTGAAAAAGTGGTTTGGGAATCTTTAGAGGCTTTGGAAAAAGGGTATCCAACTGTTATTAGTTCTGATACTAACACTCAAATTAGAAGCAAATTATCTCGGCTCGTACCGCGAAAACTTCTGCTAAATATGTTAGCAAAACACTTTAAAGCCTAAGTATATAGTTAGGAGTTAAACAAAGTGCTGAATTTGAAACTCCTAACTTTTTACTCTGATCTGCTCACTGATTACATATATCTTGTTAATTGAACTCGGAAACGGTCTTTTTTTGTAACGGCAATTTCTCCAACTTCTAAACGCCCTTTAGAGCGAATGGCGATTAAGTCGCCTGATTTGACTTGAGAACTAGCTTGGGTAACTTCCTTCCAATTGACACGGACATCACCAGCATCAATAAAATCAACCATTTTGCTGCGCGACATGCCAAAACCAGCAGATGCGATCGCATCTAATCGCAATGAAGCCTCCACAGTAGTTAATTCTTTTTTCTTGGGTTCCCGAACCCTTAATTCAGTTACCTCAATCTTCTGAGTTTTCACAGGAACCGATCGCACCTGTTTCAGACTCATTTCCAAAAATTCCACCAACTCCGGTGCAACAATCGCCTGCGCCCCTCGTTCTCCCAAGACAATTACATCTCCCGTCTTTTCACGAACAATTCCTGTGCCCAACATTGCGCCTAAAAAGTCACGGTGAGAGGCAGTATCAAACAGGAAATTACCAGCAATTTCTACGGCGACAAGGCTGACCTGAGATTGATCTAAGGGAAGTTCCGAACGAGCGATCGCTATTCTTTGGCGTTCAGCTTGCGGATATCCACCCCACGCAACTAATTGCACTTCTGTTAATCGATTAAACACTCGTTGAATTTCCGCTAATTCGGGGGGAGATAGAAAATCAGTCAAAACCACTTCCCAAGTTTTGATGGCTTGCTCTGCTTGGTCAATTACACGAGCTACACTATCTCGATTTTCAACACCTTTTAAAAGTTCTTCTCGTGGCAACATTCTTAAAAATTATGAGTTATGAATTGAGAATTAATTAGCTATAACTATCTTGATTCTAACTTTAATTCCCATTTCAGCAGGTTTTCATCCCTAGCAATTTGTTGCATTCCCAGTTTTTCCAAAATGCGAATCGAGGCAACATGATCATCTGGAGAATGAGCGATAATTCTCTTGAGTTCTTGCTGAGTAAAGGCAAAATCAACCAGTGCTTCTACTGCTTCAAAAGCAAATCCCTGCTGGCGATAAGCTGATAGCACTTCATAACCCATTTCTACAGTTCCTGTTTGATCGGGTTTGCCAATAAAACCCAAATCGCCAATTAAAGTAGAATCGGCAATGTGAATCATTAGCCAGACACCCCAACCTAACTGGGAAGGATCATCTATTAGCATCTGAGCATACATTGGGAAAATATCTAACACCTCAGATCCATACCAATCATCAGGAACCCTTACCCCCAAAAGCTTCTCTATTTGAGATTTATTTCTTGTCACAACGGCTTGCGCCACTTCCAAAGAACAGGGAAGCAACTCAAGTCGCTGTGTCACGATGTGTAAAGTATGATTCATTACACACCACTCGTGTCAGCATAACCTTGGATATTTTCTGGATCAAACTGACGTAATATTCGGGTTGCTTGTCGAGTCAGAGTTTCAGAACCTTGAACGGCAACCAAGTATTTACCCGCATCTAAGCGGTTCCGATAAGGTAAAGCATCACCACTACCTACAAGTAAACCGACTCCGCCACCAACCAACACACCACCCATAGCACCACTAGCAGCACCCAGCAGTCCGCCAACGATGTGATTGCCAACTTCACCCGCCCAGGCAAAAGTATCTAAACCAGTGATGAGGCTGAACGTAAAACCTGCAAAAAAGCCGAATGGTATCAGCCAGGTTGCCATCAGTTGTGCTTGCTTTTTGGCTTGGTCTTTGGGGTCAATTAAGCCAAACTCGTCAGCCGTTTTATATCCTTTCCCCAGGATAGTACTGTTTATGCCTTCTTCTTCTAAAGCTAAGTAAGCAGCTTCGGCTTGAATGCGGTCTGGTAATACGGCAACAAGGTAATTCATTGATTTTACAATTTGTCTAATAGAAGTTTTGCCTTAATTAACAGCGTATCAGTCCTGGTCGAATCAATCTTGTCTTGAGTTGGAGTTTGGAATTTTGGAAGGCTTTGATTCTTACTCCCCAACGCTAGCTCTTAAGGGGTTGGGGGTTAAATCAAATCTGTATTGAACTCAACTACAAACCGCGTAGGCTAGCAAGAACCGCAGGCATCGCACAAGTTAAGCAGAAGTTAAATGTACATGGGCTGATTCACTTTAGCGAATCTAGTGGCTCACAAAAATTGTTCACGCCTTGCTTAAGGACATAAATCAAAACTGGCGTTGCCAAAATCTTAGGAAACGTCGGCATTGCTTTTAGACGTTCCATCATCTTTTGAAGTGAAGTATTAAGCAAATCTTCCCGATATTCTTGTTCGCAAATGACCGCCCGCCATTTTCTAGCCAAAGCATCTAACCACTCGGCATTTGCTCTTTCTGGCTGTTGTCCTGCCCGGATAGCTAGCGTCATCGCCGCATCTTCTAAATCTCCATCACAGTCTTCAATCAAATCCAGCGCTTCCATATCGCTAGGATCATCTGCCAATTGAGAACGAAACTGTGCAATTTCTTGAGATGTTACTTTAGTCATGAGTCTTTGACAAGGCGAGCGATGCCTACGGGGGTAAACTACGGACACTCAGTTATGCTACATCATTTCACAAAATTGCTGTTACAAATACGTTTTTTTTACCAAAAAGCCTCATTCTTCAATGTAATTATTGAAAAATGAGGCTTTTAGAATTTTTAATTGAGAGATGAGTCAGCAGTACTAGCGTAGTGCTCTGAGGGTAACAGACCGTTGTAACTGAGCTAGAGCACGGTTGTAATCCAAAATTGCTGTGACTCGATTACCTTCAGCTCTTGTGAGGTCGTTTTCAGAGTTAATGACATCAGTTTGAGTGCCTACACCAGCTTGGAATCGCAAACGCGCTAAACGTAGAGCTTCCCTAGCTTGTTCTAAAGCAGTATTAGCGGTTTGAACATTCTCCAAACTAGATTGCTGGGTGGAATAGGCTTGTTCTACCTGAAAGCGAATTTGGTTGCGCTGTTCAGCAAATTGAGTTTCTGCGATCGCAATATTAGCTTTTGATTGATCTGCTCTTGCTCTTGCGGCTCCTCCATCATACAAATTTAGACTTGCCCTAACTCCTAATGAATAACCATCAGTAATGCTGACACCATCATCGAACTGATCTAGTAGGTTGTAGCTGGCTACCAAACTAACTTGAGGGCCTAGCTCCCCAAGGGCCTGCCTACGCTGTTGCTCGCTGATATTGCGTTGTGCCAACTGTTGTTGTAGTTCGGGACGATTTTGAAAAGCCAACACAATACTTTGTTCTAGCGATTGGTTCCAAAGACCAGCTAATTGTACAGGGTCAGCCGCACTGATATTCACTGCCTGGGGCAAACTCAACCGAGTTGCTAAACGACGACGGGCTATTGCCTGCTGCGATCTAGCATTAGTCAAATCTTGTTGGGCATTTGCTAAATTCACTTGCGATCGCAACACATCAAACCGCGTACCAACTCCAGCTCGCTCTAAAGCTTCTGCATCACGCAAACTAGCCTCAGAGTTCTGCACAGCTGACTGGGCAATGCGTACTTGTTCATCTGCTTGTTGCAGATTGTAGTATTCAGTGGCAACATTCAGGCGGATTTCCTCGGACTGGGTTTCTACAGCCAATTCATTGAAACGTACCTGTTCTTCAGCCGCTCGGATGTTAGCTTGCACTCTCCCAGAAGTGTAGATGTTATATGAAAGTTGTGCTTGACCTGAAAAAGATGTACCAGCTTCATCTGGGGATGATATACCCGTCTGTTGTTCTTGGAGTTCCGACGAGAGCTGACTTCCAGCAGACTGACTGCGAGTAACATCCGTACTAACATTAAGAGTGGGTAATAAGGCCGCTTGCGCCTCGCGTAGAGATGCTCGATTGCGTTCTAGCTCCAACAAGGACACCTGTAAATCCCGATTATTACGCCGTGCTAGCTCCAGAGCCTGTGCCAAAGTAATTGGCTGATTTCCCTGAAGTGTCACTTCCTCCGGTTTGGTGGGAAATTGTAAGGGATTTGAGCTGGGAATCAGGTTCTCTGGAATTTGCACCGGGTTTGACGGCGCAGGAGTTACGGTGCTTGGCACAGTGGGAGGTTGTACCGAACCCCCAGGCGCAGGAGTTACGGTTCCTGGCACAGTGGGAGTTGGCGTCAAATCTGTCGGAATAGGGGTATTACTCTGGGCTAGGCGGCCAACAGCATTTTGTTGTAAGCAGCTGCTTGAGGTCAGTAGCAAAGCGGCTGAGGAATCAGTTTTGCTTTTCCCCAACTCCTGTGGACATCTTTGCGCTGACAACAGTTTCGCTGATCGTACACCTGTAGCTGAAGTTTGTAAAAAAGTCTGCAACTGAGTAGCAGTATTTATCTTTTGAACCACTGGCTGCTGTGCAGAAGACAGGGAAAAAATTTCTTTTTGGACAGAAGAAGGTTTGGAAGTGTAGTTGGGAACTACTATCTTCTTTGATTCTTGTCCATAAGCGCTTGAATTACTCTGTTTTTGGTTATTTTGAGCAGAACGGCTGACACCAAGCTGTTGGGGAGGATTAGAGGTAGGTGTCAAACTGAAAAATCTACCTTCATCTTTTTTAAGTACTTGTTTTATTGGCACAACAGTATTTCCAGCCGTAAACACTGGAATACTGTTATTACTTAAAGGCTTCATGCTAAGTTTACTGAAACCGAAAGCAGGTACTAGGGTTGGAACACTAACATCTCCGCCGTTAGGCAGTTGCGTATTTGTGATGTCCACAACCAAGTCTTGACCATAATTAGAAGTCAAAACACTAGGAGAAGACGCCAGCTGTACCCCAGGTAGTTTCACAGTACCAGCCCAAGCAGGCTGAGTTGTTAAGACCGCTGCTGTCACACCAGGTAAGAAGCTATGGAATAATTGCTGTCCTTTCACCGCATCCCTCACACGAAAATCAATCTAGCGGCAGAAAACCTTTCTTCACCACAGAATATAGCACGATACTAAATTTAGGAAAGAATATACTACGATACTAAATTTAGGGTTCGGAACTCTGTTTGTCTTCAAAACGTCTAACAATGCGAGAAAGTTCCGCCTTTTCATCGATATTAACGCGAGTAGGAGCACCGCTGATAATCCGTTCGTAGTTTCGGAAAGAATCTTTAATATCGGGGCCATCCGCAGTGATATTATACTCACGAATTCCCTTATCATGCCAAGACCCGCGCATTTTAAATACGTTAATTGCCCGCGACATTTCTCCACGAATTTCTACGTACTGTAACATCAGAATTGTATCGGTAATCGTGGAAATATGAGAGTCAGTAATTGAATGCGCTCCCAGAAATTGGTCAGTAGTGTTAGTAAAGAAACCAGTAATTTCTTCTTGTTTAGCATAACCTGTCACACCAATTACAAACTGCCTAAATGCATTATTGCTTACTCCTCTCGCTAGTGCTGATAGAGAGTCAATGGCGATTCGAGCTGGTTTGAAGACGGCAATTTCTGATTTAATAATTTGTAAATGATCTTCTAAACCAGTTGATTCTGGATAAGTGCAAATTATTTTGAGTAAACCTTGATGTTCTAATTCTTCAAAATCAATTCCCCAAGAGGAAGCATTACGAGATAGTTGGGCACGTGATTCTTCATAAGCAAATAATATTGCCTGTTCTCCATTAAGGCAGCCATCTTGAATAAACTTACTGACTAACAGCGTTTTACCAGTACCTGTGGCTCCTGTTGCCAAAATAATCGAATCTTTAAAGAAACCACCACCGCACATTTCATCTAAGATTTTGACACCAGAAGATACCCTGACATTAGAAGACCGTTGAGTTAAGCGCATTGCTCCCAGCGGGAAGATATTAACTCCTTCATTAGTAATCGTGAACGGATACTCGCCTTTCATATGAGTTGTGCCGCGCAACTTGAGAATTTCAATTGTGCGACGGCGGCGTTCTCCTTCTAAAACGTTGCGAACAATTACCACATTATCGGAAACAAATTCTTCTACTCCAAAAGAGGCAACAGGCCCATATTCTTCACTACGTTCAGTGGTAATTACAGTGGTGACACTCAGTAGTTTCAAACGTGCTACTAGGCGAAAAATCTCGCGTCGCACTACTCCCATTGCTTCATACTGCTGAAATACCGCTGTTATTGAGTCGATTGAAACTCGTTTAGCTTTGTATTTGCGAATGGCATATTGCAGACGTTCAATGAGTGCAGAAAGGTCAAAATTTCCAACAATATCTTGACCTTCTGGATCTGGAGATGCATCAAGAATAAACAACTTGCCTTCTTCTATTAGACGTGGCAAGTTCCAACCAAAAACATGGGCATTTTTAATAATATCACTGGGTGATTCTTCAAAAGTAACAAATACTCCTGCTTCATCAAAGTAGGTGATACCGTTATAGAGAAACTGAAGAGAGAATAAAGTTTTACCTGTACCAGATGTGCCGCTGATCAAGGTAGTTCTACCAATTGGTAAACCACCATGACTAATATCGTCAAACCCTTCGATCATCGTGCGAATTTTTTCTACACCCCCAATTTTTGGTGGTTGCTTTGGTTCTAATTGCTCGTTTTCAATCATTGCTTGATAACAAAAGGGTATTAAAAACTGTTTTTTTATGACTAAAAGTTTGTACTCAATTTCTTTATGATTAAAATTTTACTCTTCAAAGTCTTCCTCACTCAGTTCTTCATAGAGCAAATCTAATCCAATCAAGACTCTTTCTCTATCTGAAAGATCCCCAATAATTTTGCGAACGGGTGGAGGCAAAATTTTAGATAATGTTGGCGTTGCCAATATTTTATCTTCTTCCGCCAGTTGCGGACTTTTCAGTACATCGATCACTTTTAAAGCATAAACGCCTTCAAACTCCTGTTCTAAAATATCTTTGAGCGTTTTTAATGCTCGGACTGAATTAGGGGTATTCCCTGCTACGTAAAGCTTGAGAACGTAGGTTTTTCTGGCTTTATTCATATACTTAATGGCTAGTTATGCTCATAGAAATAAAAGATGCGTTCGCTCTTGGCGTTGGCGCAGCTATCGCGCATTGGGAGTCACTAACAGCGGTAGCTTATTCCAAGTTGAACATTGTTCAGGAGGCAGTTATGACTGAAGTAACCAACGTTTAAAAGGGTGGGACTTAGGTTGTAGACGTGCCAGTTATTCCACTTGGGATGCATCTCAAACGCTCTCTAAGAGGCGGTGCTCATAGCTTGCTTTTCTCATGACGCAGACTCTCTAATGCTGCGCTATGTGCGGCATCGTCTCCTCTTCTCCCAAAAAAAGAGGCTAGACATACCGTAGGATGGCCGTACCCCTACGGGGAAGCTAGCTACGCGTAGCGTCTCCTTAGAAGACCACACTGGCTACGAATGTCTATCGCGCAATGCGTCTCGATCCAATTTTGCTTTATTAAACTGGCTTTTATATCCAAAACTAAAATTTTCATTCATAATTCTTTCCTCGTGCCTTCTCCAATTACAAAATTAAAGTTTTTATTTATAAATCGAATTCCTATAGACTTCGCAAAGGTGAGCCAGGATATCTATCAACGTTAGGCGGTAATCAAGTAACGTTTCATTGCTCCTTCCTTCTAATTTTAGCTGGTTAGAAAATTCTTCAATTACCTCCATGTGGATTTCGATGATTTGGGGCACAGGAATATTAGCATAAAATATAGTATTGATAAATTTATCAATTTTTTCTTGGAGTGTTTTGTCTGTGGTAAAATAATTTATAAGGATTAGACTGTAATCTGATTTAAGCTGTCTTAATAATCCTTGTCTTTCTGGTGGAGTCATCTCCTGAAAATTCTGTTGGCTTTTTTGGGTGTGACTGGCAAATACATAGATGTACTTGTCAGTGTATGCCTTATTTGGATTTTGTTGCAGCCAATTTGGTAAATAGTTGATTTTTCCAGAGGGAGTTGCAGCAACAGGTAGGTAGCAAAATTGGGCAATAATCGCGTCAATAACTTTCCAGACCCACGTGCTCAAACCTTTTTGGTTGTCTAAGTCAACTGGATTATTTAAACATTTGTTAATATCAGGTTGCAGAATCAATATCGGTAATAACACAGGACTTACGCAACTGGCACAAATAGCGGGCGGGGCGTAGCCCTGCCACACGACAACTTAAATCAAACCAAGCACATAGGAATACTTGGGCGTTTTAGTTGCTGAATTAAATAATTGGAAAGCAAA
>NZ_JACJTD010000054.1 GCF_014698505.1 Nostoc foliaceum FACHB-393
AGCGGTCAAATGCTTGGATGGAAAGATGCAAAATCCTCGTCAAGAACTTTGAGAGAACTTTAGCGAATGCGACTGCCAAGGTTAATCTTTGTTTTATTCGGTTGATGGTTAAGAGGCTTGCTGCACCTTCTTAGATGTCAAATGGGTTCTATAGGACTTTCTAGACCTGTTAGTGTCCAAGTCGAAACTTTTGGCACAGGCAAAATTGCTGACGAAGAAATCACGACAGTTTTAGAAAAGTATTTTGATTTTCGTCTTGCAGGGATAATTAAACAGTTTAACTTGAGACATTTGCCTTCATTAACCAAAGGTGGCTTCTACAGGAAACTTGCTGCTTATGGTCATGTAGGCAGAATTGATATAGAGCTTCCTTGGGAAAAAGTAGATAAAGTTGATGTTTTTTGAACGGGGATTAATAGATTGTTACTAACAACCAAAATCTAATCAATTCTTCTCCTTTCACTACTGTATAATTTCAATAATTTTATTAATCACCTTTGTTAACTTTTCACGTTTTATTTGACCTGTTTGGTATAAAACAATTTGTTTATCGACAGTAAAAATTCGATTTGGTCTGAGATTACTTGGCTGATTTAAACGACCAAACTTAAAATTACTCTTATCCAGTTTAATAGCATAGATATCGCCAACAGATTGGCTAGTAATTTGGCAAAAAATCAGGTCATCCCCCTGAAGAGTAGCAATAACTAAAGCAGGTCTGCGTTTTGTTTGGGTTAAGTCCGAAAATGGAAATGGAACAATAACAATATCTCCGTTTACAAATCCTGCCATGCTGCATCTTCCTCTGGACTTAACCAATCTTTTTGCAGTGATGTTTCACTCATAATTGTGATTTCTAAGACTTTATCTTTCTGGTACTTGACTTGTAAAAACTGAACAAAATCTAAAATTTCCTGTAACAGAGGTTCAGGTAATTTGTCTAGTTCTTGTGTTATTTGTTCTTTAAGCATAATTGTCTTATTTTATGTTTCAGCAATATCTAAAATAATATTGATCATATCGGTTTTTTAATAAAAATATAAAATCAAACAAATTCTGCAACTGTAAAATTTTATATGACACCCAGTAGCGATCGCTCTCGTATTGCTAAATTAACCAAGATAAATCAAAATCAAGCCTAGCTTGCTGTGGTCAGCAATAGTATCTATTTTTACTTCGCAATACTCTTCCTATTCATACGGTGCGATGAATCTTGGCAAAATTTGTATTTTATGATAATCCAGACCGGAATTATTACTAGTTGGATTGTATAAGATACTTGTGATAATTTAAGCATTAACCACAATTAGAGGTTGAAAATGGCGAGTAGATCCAACGTCCAGATTACCATCGCCTTGCAAGAGCCTGATTTAGATGACGATGAACTGCAAGACCAAACGCAGAGACTATTGCAACAGATGCTGGAACTGGATGAAGTGGAAGATGCTAGTCTTTACCGTGAAGCAGAAGCACCGGAAGGAAGCAAGTCACTTACAGGGCTAGCTGTGGGTTGGCTAACAACGCAGGTGAATGCCAAGAATATTAAAGCACTGATGGGATTTTTAGGCGATCGCCTTGGTAACAAAATTATTGAATTAGAAATCGAGGCCAATGGTAAAAAACTGAAAGTCAAAGCCAGCAGTCGGCAAGAGTTAGAAGCAGCAATAGAGGCAGCACAGAAATTTGTAACAGGGTAGAGTATTTCAAATGGCCAAAGTAGCATTGCTGATTGGGGTGAGTGAATATGAGCCTGGGTTAAACCCGCTACCTGCTGCGGTAAAAGATGTTGAAGCGATGCAGCAAGTGCTGTTACACCCAGAAATGGGCGGCTTTGCTGAAACAGATATTATGGTGCTAAAAAATCCCCAGCGCCAAGATATGGAGGAAGCAATTGAAAGTCTGTTTGCTCATCGTCAAAAAGATGATTTGTTATTTCTCTTTTTCTCCGGTCATGGCATTAAGGATGACACTGGCAGACTGTTTTTAGCAACCCGCACCACACGCAAAACTCCCAGAGGTGATTTAATTCGCTCATCGGCAGTAGCAGCCAGTGTTGTCCATGAAAGCATGAGCCGCAGCCGTTCTAAGCGGCAAGTTGTCATTTTGGATAGTTGCTTTAGTGGTGCTTTTGCTGAAGGTTTATCAGCCAAAGATGACGGCAGTGTAAATATCCGTGAGCAATTAGGAGGAGAGGGGCGGGCTGTTCTCACTTCATCCAGTTCGACTCAATATTCCTTTGAGCAGCAGGGGTCAGACCTCTCAATTTATACTCGTTATTTGATTGAAGGAATTACAACTGGGGCGGCAGACCGAGATGATGATGGGTTTGTGTCAATTGGTGAGTTGCATGAGTATGCTAGCGGTAAAGTGAGAGAAATACAGCCAACGATGAAGCCGGAGATTCATCCTGGCAAAGAAGGTTATACAATTCGGTTAGCAAAAGTTCCGCTTGGTGATCCCAAGCAAAAGTATGGCAAAGAAGTAGCGCGGTATATCAAGCGCGGCGAAATTTCTTTTGTTGGTCGCCAGACTTTAGATGTGCTGAGAACTCGCTTAGGGTTGTCTCAGGTGGAAGCCACTGCAATTGAAGACGAGATTTTGGCGGTTGGTCGCCAGGAATTTAGAGAAAAGTTACTGCAATATGAACAGGCTATCACTAATGCATTTCAGCAACAAGTAGCTTCTCGCGAAGAGGATATCAATGAACTACGACAAAATCTTCAGCAAATTTTGGGGCTGAGGAATGAGGATACCATGCCAATAGAGGCACGGGTTAAGACAACAATTGAAGCATATAACCAAAAACTGCAATCCTATGAGCAGGCATTAGCTAAAGAAATGCAACGAGAATATCCTCTTAGTCAAGCTACTCAGGAGCGTTTGCAGAAGATGCAACAAGTATGGAAACTCACTGATAAAGATATAGCTTCACTTGAAAATCGCGTTACTGCTGAAAGAGAGACATTTAGACAAAAATTACAGCAGTATGAACAAGTATTTACTAGAGCAACACAGCAGGAATACCCCCTAAGTGAAGTTAAGCGGAATGAACTGCAACAGCACCAGCAAATCTTAGGTTTAAAAGATGAAGATATTGCCCCAATAGTAGAACGAATTACGGCTGAGATTCAAGCCTACCAACAAAAATTGCGGCAATATGAACAAGTACTGCGTCAATTAATTCAATACGAGTATCCGATTAGTGATGAAAATCGCAAAGATTTACAACGGTTTCAGCAAACATTAAATATTACTAATTTAGAAGTTAGTTTGATTGAGGAACGAGTATTTAAAAGCCGCGAAGTTCAACCAAATCAGCAGCCAGTTCAGGAACAAAAAGCTCAGACTATTCCAAATGTAAAATCTATAGCTGTACCTGAACAAGTTCCCAAATCACTAGATGCTTCTATAACTAAGCCGAAAACTTCACAGCAAATACCTTGGAAAGTTGCATCGAGTTTAGCTGGGGCAGCAATTACTGCTGGAATTGTAATCCAGTCCATCTCAAGCGAACCATCAAATTCCTCTTCTGAATCACAAGAGTCCAGCAATAATCCCTCCTTCATACCAACCAAACTAGATATCGGTGGAAATGTCAGCTTAAGCGGGGCTGGTACGTCTTTCCCAGCACCACTGTATGATACATGGTTCACGGATCTAAACAAAAAATATCCAAATCTGCAAGTTAACTATGCCTCAGTTGGTAGCGGTGCTGGAGTTGAGCAATTTATCAAAGGGACTGTAGACTTTGGTGCCAGCGATGTTGCTATGAAGGATGAAGAAATCCAGAAGGTGCCAGCAGATAAGGGCGTTATTTTACTGCCTGTAACAGCTGGTAGCATAGTGTTAGCTTACAACTTGCCCGATGTTCCAGAACTAAAGCTACGACGAGCCGTTTACGCTGATATTCTACTAGGCAAAATCAAGTTTTGGAATGATCCCCAAATTGCCAAGGCTAACCCAGGTGTAAACCTTCCTAACCAGCCAATCACAGTTGTTTATCGTTCTGATGGTAGCGGAACAACAGGTGTGTTTACCAAACACCTCAGCGCTATTAGTGCAGAGTGGAAGGCTAAAGTTGGTGAAGGCAAAACTGTCAACTGGTCTGTGGGAGTTGGTGCGAAAGGGAATGAAGGTGTTACAGCCCAAATCCAACAAACACAAGGTTCTATTGGTTATGTCGAGTACGGCTATGGCAAACAAAATAGTCTCAAGCTTGCTGCTTTAGAAAACAAAGGCGGTAAGTTTATTGTACCTAGTGAGGAGTCAGCCTCTAGAACTCTGGCATCAACATATCTACCGCCTGATCTCCGCGTCTTCATTTCTGATCCAGAAGGGGCTGATTCCTATCCTATCGTTGCTTACACCTGGATTTTGGCTTACAAGAAATATCCCGATGTGGCAAAAGCTAAGGCAGTCGAAGCTGCGATCGAATACGTCTTAACCGATGGTCAAAAGCAGGCTGCTGCACTAGGGTATGTTCCTCTACCCCAAAACGTCATTACAAAGGTGGCTGCTGCTGCCGATCAAATCAGTCCAGAGTATAAAATTAGTATAAAATAATCATTTTCTTGGTAGTAAAAATATAATTTTTGAGAAAAATAGAAAATAAAATCAATTCTGCTTCTTAGAATATCAGGTTAGTTATTATTTCAAAACCAGGAAGTAGCTAACCCACAATCGGAGTACTATCTGTATAAAGTTAATTTAACTTAATTTATAATACTTGCGATTGGCACTCCTGGCTACCTTTAAATTAGGAGTAATTATCGCTTTATAAACTCTCTTTTATAATTTATCATCAGCGTGCTAATCTATCAAGCCCTGCCCTAGAGTATTGTTACCCAAAGTTTATGTTAAATTTGTACCTTCTGAATGAGCCTCTTCAACCTATAGCAGGAGTATCACGCTCCATTAAGCGCCTACTATGAATAACTAGAAAATCAAATTGCAGTATATCTGCCTTTCAACTTATGGACTTGAAGTACAAGTGGAAGAATGGCTATCGACCAAGCCGAGATGAAGCGGCAAAAAACCCTCATTTGTTAGATGAGAGTCAATTCGATAACGAGCAAGACCGAAAGCTAGCTGAAGAATCTGCAAGGAAGCATTTGGGTATACCTGCACCAACCTTAGACGAAGATAAGCCAATACTACCTCATTAGCTTCGCCTAATGAAAAGCCTTAATAACAGCATTTCCAAAAATCTTTGCAACAAATTGGCTGTAGGGACGTACAGTTATACGTCCCTAATCATGTATCTGTAGCAGGAATTTTCTGAAAGAATATAACGCTTGGGCATTTTGTGCCTATGCACGCTCCGCACCATTATCAAGTTAGACAGAATGCAGATTTCTCAACTTTTCAACCGATTAAACAATAGGAAATTCACTAAGTTACTGACTCAAACAGTAGCTTTAGGTGTAGGTGCTGTTGTTCTCCTATCGAGTACTAATGCTGATGCTGCCGAGCAAGTTGTTTTAAAGTATGGTACTTTTCAAGGGCAAATATCTGTTCAAGAATTAACTCAGTTTACAGAAACTGGCAAGACTACCCCGACGTTAAGAGCTTATTTACAGGCGGCGCAACAAGATCCCGCATTAGCTCGTAAGGCACTGAAAGCATCGATAAAAGCCGATCCTGCCTTTTTAAATAGCTTACTGTCTAGCTGGGCTGGGCCAGTTTTGGTTGACCAAATTGGTGAGGTAGTTCACCCTCCCGCAGGACAACTAGATCAGCAGGCGCTACGAAGCGCTTTAAGTGCATCTATTAAACAAAATGGTGAAGTTACACTACTTGGAGCCATTCAAAATTATCCAAATACTTCTGTTGAACTTGAAGGAGATCGTCTCATCCCTGTTTATGAACGCCTAAGCAATCTTGCAAAACTCTTATAAAGGTTATGTGATCAGATGATTGGTTTAGTGTCTCAATTGTGGTGAATTTTAGTCGCGATCGCAATGAAGTTAATACTTATGAGTCTATCTTAGGGTTCATACTCTGTTACTTAGAAATTCCCTAATCTAAAAGTAGAGTTTAGTCTAAAAATAGGGAAAATATCTGTATGACAACCGATGTTTCTAGAGATATTAAGAAGGATGTTAATGGGTCACTGATCAGTGGTGTTCTTCTGAGTATTTTAGGGGTTATTGCGATCGCAGCGCCTAATCTCTCAACCATATTCGCCGAAACTTGGATTGCGGTGATTTTGATTTTCGCAGGATTCACAAAACTAGTTTATGCCACTCAAACCCGCCACCAAGGAGCTTTTATTTGGAAACTTCTATTGAGCGGACTCTATATAGCAACCGGCATCATGCTGTTTGTTTATCCTTTTACAGGTGTGCTCACACTAACTCTGTTGCTTGGCAGCTTTTTGCTGGCTGAAGGTACATTCGAATTAATTTTGGCATTCCGGTTACGTCCACAAGAAAACTGGACGTGGATACTAGGTGATGGGATTATTACGCTGGTCTTAGGCGCAATGATTTGGTTCCAGTGGCCCTTCAATGCGCCCTGGCTTCTTGGGACACTAGTTGGTGTCAGTATTGTTTTCACTGGCATTTCACGGGTGATGATGTCGTTTAATGCGCGTTCTACCTCGAATCCTCCTGACCAAACTGCAAATGCTATTTAGTAGATTGGGCATGGGGAGTAGGGAATAGGAAAAACAATTACCAATGCCCCATCCCAAAGTTCAATAGTCAAAGTTTACAAGAGATTGCAGCAGCGATCGCTCTGATATTGCTAAATTAACTAAGGAAATGAAAATCCATGCCAGTTAGCTGCAATCAACAATGGTATCTACTGCTACTCCCTTCTCGGATATTCAAAACCATTGGGCACGCTTATTTATTACAGCCTTAGCCCAACGTGGTATTGTCAGTGGGTTGCCGAATGGCACCTATCGCCCCGATAACTCACTCACCCGCGCTGAATTTGCCGCCATCATCGCCAAGGCATTTCCGACAGTTTCCAAGAAGCGGCAGTATGTGCCTTTTGTTGATGTACCCACTAATTATTGGGCAGCAGCCGCCATTCAAACAGCTTACGAAAAAGCATTTATTAGCGGGTTTCCTGATAAAAGTTTCCGTTCCGCTAACCGAATTACTCGCGTGGAAGTTTTAGTTTCTTTGGTAGCAGGTTTAGAAATTGCCACCAAGGTAAAACCTGACCTCCTCTCACAACTCCCACAAATTTATCAAGATTCTGTTCAGATTCCTGGGTATGGTAGAAATCAGGTAGCTATTGCCACCAGTGCTGGATTGGTGGTTAGTTCCCCAAATGTGAAATTACTCAATCCTAATCTCGCAGCCACCCGTGCAGATGTGGCAGTGATTATTTATCAAGCTTTGGTGTATTTAGGTGAGGCAGAAAAAATTGCTTCTAGTTACCTAGTGCAGCCGCCATTACCAACGCCGACACCAACACCAACGCCAACACCCATACCAATACCAACGCCGACACCCACACCTGTTGGTAGCGTTAAGGTAAATCATAGCCGGGAATTTCGGGGGGCATGGGTAGCATCCGTGTGGTATAGCAATTGGCCTTCCAAGGCGGGACTTTCTGTTGCCCAACAAAAAGCTGAACTTAGCGAAATTATTAGTAAATTACAAGCACTAAACTTCAATGCCCTCATCTTCCAGGTGCGACCGGAGGGAGACGCTTTATATGAATCTCAATTAGAGCCTTGGAGTGCTTGGATTACCGGAACTCAGGGAAAAGTACCGGAACCATTTTATGATCCTTTAGCGTTTGCGATCGCAGAATGTCATAAGCGCAACATTGAACTTCATGCTTGGTTCAACCCCTACCGCGCCAGCACTTCTACAGACCCAGCCAAAACAGTCCGTCCCCACATAGCAGCTACCAATCCAGAAAGCGTTTATTTGTGGAAAACTCAACGCTGGATGGACCCAGGACTGAAAATAGTTCAGGATAGAGCTTACAACGTAATTCTTGATGTAGTGAAGCGCTACGATGTTGATGGCATTCACTTAGATGATTATTTTTATCCATATCCCATTGAGGGACAACCTTTTCCCGATGACAAAACCTACGCTGCATATAAAGCAGCTGGTGGTACACTCAGCCTTGGCGACTGGCGACGGGATAATGTTAACAGAATGGTACAGCGCCTCTGGCAGGGAATTAAAGCAACTAAACCTGACGTTAAATTTGGTATTAGTCCCTTTGGGATTTATCGTCCCGGACAACCCACTGGTATTACTGGGTTAGATGCTTACAATGTGCTGTATGCTGACGCAAAGAAATGGTTAGAAGAAGGCTGGATTGATTATATCGCGCCTCAACTTTACTGGCGCACAGACCAACCGCAACAAAGTTATTCGGCGTTGCTACAGTGGTGGACACAGGTAAACACAAAGCAAAGACACGTTTACGCTGGTAACAATTTGACAGAACCAAGCAACAAGAGTCGCGAGAGTGATGAGATTGAAAAGCAGGTGAAAATTAGTCGTAGTCAGGCTGGACGGTTGTCACTGGGGAATATCTTTTTTAATGTCGGTGTTTTGACGGAAAATAGTCAGGGTATTGCTGATAAATTCCAAAGTCTGCTTTATAACAAACCTGCTCTACCTCCAACTTTGTCTTGGCAGGATAAAACACCGCCCCCTCCACCCATTGGACTACAAGTCAATAACCGCAAACTGAGTTGGCAGCCTGGTGATAATCAGCCAGTTCGTTCTTGGACACTTTATCGGCTAAGTGGCGATACTTGGACAATTCAGCGAATTTTGTCTGCTGGCACAACCTTCGCAACCGTTCAACAAGCGGGAACCTATGCCGTATGTGCGGTGGATAGATTAGCGAATGAAAGTGTGGGAACAGTTATTACAGTTAGTTGACAAAAGTGCGTTCTATGAGTGCGATCGCGATCGCTGCGGTGGGTAATGTGTGTGTAGGCGCAGCCGGTCGTAGACATCGCACTTAATACTGAACCAGTTAGGGCCAGTCAGCTTTTGCTGATTTCTGGCTTGTGTGCAAGTCTATTTGCATAGTTCACGCATAGTCATATTCATCCTTTTTTTGATGAAGGGCTAAGATTTCCATAGGTTTTAAGGAGCGGATTCACCTTTCGGTAGATTTAGACAGAATTATTAAAACAGTATATTTGGATGGGGTAACACATAATTTGCCACAAAACCTCATGCCAAATCAGTAATTTCTATATCAACAGATGAAATTTTGATTTAATTCTAGTTAATTTGTTCCTTAAGTTCCTCACAAGCCATGACATCCCCTGAGCCTCAAACTGATTTTGGAGACAAAGCTCCACAAACCTCATTTGAGCCACCTTCTGGAAAACGGCGGTGGCTTTGGTTGTTTTTAGCAGCACTACTATTGTTAGGGGGCGGAGCAACTCTAGTTTGGCGCTTGCTCACTCCGCAAAATTCAGCACCTTCAACTGCTAATACTCAACCTCAAGGGGTAAGAGTCAAAATATCGACAGTACAAAGCGGCATAATTGAGGAAAGTTCAGATTTTATTGCTAGCCTAAAGTCCCAGCGCTCAGTCACGCTCCAGCCGAGGATTCAGGGCCAAATTACTCAGATATTTGTGAAATCGGGAGATCCAGTCGCCGAAGGAGCAGCAATTCTCCAAGTAGATCCTACGCGACAAACAGGTGCTAGTGGAAGCAATGCTGTGCCTCCAGCATTTTTAATGCAACTGGCAAATGCCCGCGCTACACTCAAATCTCTGGAAGCAGAACGATCATCCTATGTTGCAAATGTGCAATTGTATCAGCAGAATTATGAAAAGTTTGTCACTCTAGCTGAACAAGGAGCCGTATCTCGACAAACTAGCAATCAGTTCGCTGATAGGCTCGCCAATGCTAAGACTAGTCTTGATGCAATTGATTCCAGGATTCAAGCACAACGAGCCAACATATTGCAGGCTGAAAAAACCTTACAGCAAGCTAATGTAAATATTCAAACACAACAGCCCCAGTCCGACAAAATTACTGCTCCCTTTAGTGGCACAGTTGGCAACATCGCTCTGAAAGTCGGTGATTTAGTTAATACATCCACACAATTAGTTAATATTACGCAAAATCGACCTTTAGAAGTGAATATCTCTGTGCCATTACAGCAAGGGCCGCAATTGCGTAAGGGAATGCCAGTGGAGGTTATGAACACACAAGGTCAAAAGCTAGGTAGAAGTAGGGTCTTTTTCATTGCGCCTAGCGCCAGTAATGAAACACAAGGGATACTGATCAAAGCACTTTTTGATAACCCTAATGGGCAGCTACGTGCAGATCAATTGGTAAGGGCTAGAGTGTTCTGGAATCAGCGTCCCGGAATTTTAATCCCCACAACAGCCATGACTCGTGTAGGTGGGGACACTTTTGTTTATGTAGTTGAAACAGAAACGTCTCCCCAAGGTGGATCTCAACAAGTAGCTCGGCAAAAGCGAGTGAAGCTAGGCGAGATCAAAGACAATAATTACCAAGTTATTGACGGATTACAGCCAGAAGATAAAGTTATTATTTCAGGGTTACTCAATCTCAGAGATGGTGTTGCGATCGTTCCAGAAAGTTAATTAAGGGGAATGGGGAACAGGGACGCAGGGAAGAAATAACTAATTACTAATGACAGCGATCGCTAAATTTAACCTTGGTGCAGTACTTTAACAGCAGATAATCACTTTGGCAAAATAAAACCAGATTAATCTATGGCATCAATAGCCGGGAAAGTTGCAATTATTACTGGTGCATCGCGGGGAATTGGACGAGCTGTTGCACTCAAGTTAGCTAAAGAATTGGGTGCAAAAGCGATCGCAGTTAATGTTATTTCTCCTGGCCCCACCGATACAGAACTGTTTTGAGAAGGCAAAACACAAGAACAGATAGACCGTTTAGCCCAAATGGCTGCCTTTGGCAAACTTGGAGATGTGCAAGAAATCGCCGACATAGTAGCATTTCTTGGTAGCGACGAAGCCAGGTGGATCACCGGGCAAAACATCCGCGTAAACGGTGGAATCGCGTGAGGCGATTAAAGCTTTCCTCATAAAAGCGATATTCCCCGTTTCAAAACCTCAGCCGATAATGTGCAACGCCGTTAATCTACCAATAGAAATTTCAGCCATGAATTCCAATATCAATCTTTTCACCCCAGTTCAGCTTGGCCCTTACACCTTACCAAACCGGATCGTAATGGCACCGATGACGCGTTTACGGGCAATTGCAAGCATCCCAAACTCGCTCATGGCAACTTACTACGCGCAACGCGCTAGTGCTGGGCTGGTCGTTACCGAATGTACAATGGTTTCACCTTTAAGTTTAGGATACATCAACTGCCCAGGTATTTACTCAGAAGAACAAGTGGCAGGATGGCAGTTGACAACTAATGCAGTACATGAACAAGGGGGCAGAATTTTTTTGCAACTTTGGCATTCTGGGAGAGTTTCTCACTCGGCTTTAATTGGTGGAGAATTGCCAGTTGCTCCTAGTGCGATCGCAGGAGTTGGCTCACTCCATACACCCATAGGTAAAGTATCATTGGAAACTCCCCGTGCTTTAGAAACCCAAGAAATTTCTGAGATTGTCGAGCAATTTGGCAAAGGCGCAGAAAATGCCCTGGCGGCTGGATTTGATGGGATTGAACTTCATGGTGCATTTGGCTATTTAATCGACCAATTCCTCCAAGATAGCTCGAACCAGCGCACAGATGAGTATGGCGGTTCCATAGAAAAGCGTAGCCGATTCCTCTTAGAAGTTGTGGAAGCAGTCGCTAGCGTTTGGGGTGCCAACCGTGTTGGTATCAAGCTTTCACCAAGTAACACTTTCTACGGAATGCATGACTCCAACCCTCAAGAAACTTTTAGTTATGTCATCAAAGCTCTTAATCCCTTTGGACTTGCCTATCTTCACCTGATGGAACCGAACGAAGTCGATTTAGCAACCCGCGAAGTCATGAACCCTGTTACACCTTACTTTCGCCAAATATTCCAAGGTACTTTGATTACCAATGGTGGCTACGATCGCCCAACAGGAGATAGTATTCTTGCCAGCAGCAACGCAGATTTAGTTTCTTTTGGCAAGTTATTTCTTGCTAATCCTGACTTACCAAAACGCTTAGAACTGAACGCACATTTGAACACCCCAGAGCCAAAGACATTTTATGCACCTGACGCAACAGGATATACCGATTACCCATTTTTAGAACTTCAGACCACTTGAAAGAATCACAATTACAGCAAAATTCAGAATTCAGGAGTAAAACACGCTTTATATCTGGGTAATAGACTTAGCTTGTGTACCTCACAAACTTTAAATTTGCTGTATCTCTAAATCAAAAGTAGAATTTGTCATCTGTAAAACTTTTCGGTTTTATAATTGTCCAAGAGCAGCTAACAAAACGGATTGCTAAATATGAGCTGAAAAAGTTTGTATAAATCATTTATAACTTATACAAATAACGGCTCGTGTATCCGGTTGTAAAGTCTGTATTCTCACGCTAAATATCACTTTGCAGGCATCCAAAAATTATGGATTTATCCAACTTTACTACACTTCAAAACTTAGAAGCTGCTTTCGGTGGTGAATCGATGGCAAATCGCAAGTATCTGTTTTTTGCTGACGTGGCGCGTCAACTTGGGTTTACAGACTTGGCGAAACTCTTTAAAGAAACAGCAGATCAAGAAACCGAACACGCTTTTGCACATTTTAAGTTGCTGCATCCAGAACTGGTGGTAGAAGATTCAGCTGCTTTAACTGATGAACAAAAGCGGGAAATTATATCTCGCTGCTTATCTTTAGCAATTGAAGGGGAGACTTACGAATATACCACAATGTATCCAGAATTTGCCGCAGATGCTCAACGCGATCGCGACAATCCTGCGGCTGAAGAATTTCTTAAACAAGTTAAAGAATCTACCGATCATGCCAACACATTTCGGGAAGCTGCACACCGTTTTGGCTTGTTAAAATTCATCGAAAATTACCACGCAGATCGCTACGCTGAAGCCTTAGAAGTATTAAATGGAGGACAAACAGCAACCAGAGTTGCAGGTGAAGATCCTAAAACTCGGAAATGGATTTGTAGACAATGCAGCATGATTTACGATCCAGTCGCTGGCGATCCTGATTCGGGAATTGCACCGGGTACACCTTTTGAAGAAATTCCCGATGACTGGGAATGTCCAATTTGCGGTGCTAGCAAAAAAACCTTTAAACCATTTGAGGAAAAAGTTGCAGCTTAAGACGACAATCAAGTAGGCACTCTTTTTTAGTACATCAACGCGAAGCGTCTTCAGAGATGCTTCGCGTTTTTGATTATTTATACACAAGGTAGGATCATGAATTCACCAGAAGATAACAGTCAATTTGAACGACAGAAGCCAATTTATCTAGAGTTAAATTTCCAGATTATTTGTGCAGTTGCATTGATTGCTGTTATCGGAGTTTCTAGCGTGACTCCGGCTTTTCCCAAGTTAGCCAAAGACTTAAATATCAATCCTAAAAATTTGGGTTTATTGATTACAGCATTTACATTACCATCTTTGATTTTAGGGCCAATTATTGGTATTTTTGCCGATAGATGGGGTAGAAAGAGAATTATCGTTCCTTCACTGTTTTTATTTGGCATAGCTGGTACAGCTTGCGCCTTTGCCCGCGATTTTAATTTATTGCTATGGTTGCGTTTGCTGCAAGGAATTGGTGCTGCTTCTTTGCTTTCTCTGAGTATCACCTTAATCGGCGATTTATACACAGGTGACAGACGGATTACGGCAATGGGTTACAATGCAAGTATCAGCAGCGTCGGCACATCAAGTTATCCAATAATCGGTGGCGCATTAGCAACAATGGGCTGGTATTATCCCTTCATGCTGCCCATATTAGCGATTCCTCTAGGGTTACTGGTGTTGTTTGCACTCAAGAATCCAGAACCAAAAGGCAATCGCAATCTCAAAGAGTATTTAAGCAATGCAGTAAAAGTTCTCAAAAATCGTCAGCTATTTGGACTTTTTATTGCCAGTGCGGCTAACTTTGTTTTCCTGTATGGCGCTTACGTTACCTATTTACCACAGCTCATGAACGATACCTTCAAAGCGCCGCCCACCATTATTGGATTGCTACTTTCTAGTGTTTCCGTGGCAATTACTATCACATCTTCCCAGTTAGGCAGATTGGCTAGAAGATTTCCTGCCACAAATTTGATTAGTGCATCTTATATTTTTTATGCTTTAGCTATGTTAATTATTCCCTTTGTGCAAAATATCTGGTTACTATTAATCCCCAGCACAATTTTTGGTATTGGGCTTGGTATGGGTTTTCCTAGTATCCAAACACTTTTAGCAGATTTAGCACCAAGAGAATATTTAGCGACGATTATATCGGTAAACGGGACATTCTTTGGGTTAGGGCAAACATTAGGGCCGTTGTTGATGGGCTATGCGTTTGGTTTTGGCGGAATTAGTAGCGTGTTTTATGCGGCGACTGGTTTTGCGATTCTGATATTTTTTGTGTTTAGGTATTGCACTTGTGTAAAAGGAGTTTAACCATTTCCTCCTAAAATTCGCTCATTAGATTATGGCGGTTCTCATTTGCATAACAATACAAAAAACTTTATCCCATCCTATTTTATATTTCTGTGTGATTGGGCGAGGTTTTTAGATAAGGCAAGTTACAAGAAAGGGGAAGTTTGTTTTTGCTAGTCGAAACAATGGCATTGTTAGTCGATACAATGGCATTGTTAGTCGATACAATCGCATTGTTAGTCGATACAATCGCATTGTCAGTCGATACAATCGCATTGTTAGTCGATACAATCGCATTGTTAGTCGATACAATCACATTGTTAGTCGATACAATCGCATTGTCAGTCGATACAATCGCATATTGAACAAATATGTTCAGGAAGTGAGAGTATTTTCAATGCGACGGTCGGGGATGAGCCACATAACTGCAACCAGAACGTATAGAAGCGATCGCAAAATATTTAATTCTCACTCGTCAATTTCTGGCGCAATCCCCGAATAGCAGCGCTAGTATTACGCTCATAGGCAATTTTTAAACACTCTGTGACTACCTCTGACACATTTATGTTGGGAAAATAACGGCTACTGGTTTCAACAGTGTAGTGATCGCCTGCAACCTGTAAATCACAAGCTGAATATTTAAATATCAACTGCTGCGGCTGAAAAATACAGCAGCGACAATAATTAAACCTAAAAGTACTAGAGGAACCCAGAGATTAGGGATATCTGACAAACTCATATTTAATTACGAATTACGAATTATCTTAAGCCGATGCCTCCTTTAGCGAATTCTTCAACAGTTTTCTGTGAGAATTCGTGAGTTGCGATCGCTTGCAACATTGCCAATGGTAAAGTCAAATGATCCGCCCCGGCTTGCAATGAGGCGGCTGCTTCTTCGGGAGATTTGATACTAGCTGCCAAAATTTGCGTATCACTGCCTTTGAGGACGCTAGCCATATCTCGCACTAAGGCAATACCGTCACCTAACAACCGCGTAGCGCGATTTACATAAGCTATAGCGATTTTAGCTCCTGCTTCCCGTGCTACTGCTGCCTGTGCTGCACTGTAAATTGCTGTCACCGAACAGGTAATTTCTGGTGATAGACTCGCCACCACTTCAAAACCCAACGGTGTTGCGGGAATCTTTAAAATCGTTTGTGAACCAATAATCTCGAAAGCTTTTCTACCTTCAGCTAGCATTCCGGCTTTATCAGATGCCACAAGTTGATAGTATAACGGGCCAGAAGTCAAGGCAAGCAATTTTTTGAGCGTGGTTTCTGGTGGCGTATCGCTTTGAGCCAACAGCGTAGGATTTGTGGTAATGCCTTTCACCCATCCCCAAAGCTTAACAACTTCAGCTTCAGATGCGATCGCTGAGTCTAGATAAATTGCCATAATTTGTCCCCGATCAATTCTCAGATATTAATTTATAACAGCCGCACACAGATATTTTGACATTCCTTTCAGAGGATAATTTCTTTGATAGCGGTTATTGTTTGGATGTGATACCCAATAGAGGCACAGAACTGTGCGCCCCTACTGTATTCCGCCAAATTGAAAACAGTTATACATAACAGCCTACACGGAGAAATTAATATGACATCTCCAGAAACGGTTATATGGCTACAAGAACGCACCAGTTTAGGAATTCTCTCGCCTGGGGTGTTAAATGCGATCGCACAAGTAATTGAAGAACAAGTAGTGAGTGCCGAAACTGACTTAGTTAGCGAAGGCACTCCTCCAGAAGCACTTTATATTCTTGTACAAGGTCAACTCGAAAGCAATAGCACCAATCAAACCAACCCAGCCTTAGCTTGTGGATTCCTCCCCGGTGCAGTGATTGAACTCAAAGAATTGCTGTTGGATGAATTAACTCCATTCACAATTACTACGGTAACAGAATGTCATTTGTGGGTTGTGCCTGCTGCTAAATTTCGTGAATTAGCCACCCAATACCCAGAAATTGCTCAGGCTTTTTCGCGTCAATTGGCTCAAGAATTAGCTCAGGCTACATCTGCACTTGGCTATGAACAAGAACGTTCCGTAGCTTTGCGACCATATTTAGTTACCAAAGCGCAACGCGGAATTGTTGGTACAAGTCGCTATGCTGTGAGGCTGCGCGAGCAAATTCGAGAAGCGGCGGCTGACCGAAAATCAGTGGATATTTTTGGAGAACCAGGGTTAGAAAAAGACAATATAGCAGCTCTCATCCACTTTGGTTCTCCAAAACGACGAGAACCAATTATTAAAGTAAATTGCGGTATTCTGCAAACGAGCGGTGCAGATTTATTCGGTCGTGCTGGCGGTAAACCAGGACTGTTGGAATGGCTGGGAGAAGGTACTTTAGTTCTCAATAATATCCAAGAATTGCCACAAGAATTATTACCTTCCGTGACACAGTTGCTCAAAACTGGCACATATACCCCCGTCACTCGTCCAGGAGAACCAGTACCTGAACCTCGTCTTAGTAAAGCCAGAATTTTGATTGTTTCCGAAAAAACCCAGCCGACAATTGAACGCTGTATTGGTCACATTATTAAAGTACCACCGCTACGGGTGCGGAAAGCTGATATTCAGGCACAGGTAGAATATTACACTAGTCTCTACATTCGATCTAGAGGCGTTCCGAAACCGCATATTACCCCAGAAGCTTTACGTCGCCTCCAGTCTTATGATTTTCCTGGGAACCTCAAAGAATTGAAAAATCTGGTTGAAAGAGCGATCGTGCAAGCGGAGGGTGCTAATGAATTAACAGAAGAAATTTTCTGGCCAGCCGAAGCGAAGAAAAAACGATTTCGGGTGAATCTGTTAAATGCCTATCCTCGTTTGCGGCGGTTTTTACGGAGTCCTTGGTGGCCCGATCGCATTAACTATGGTTTTACTGCAACGGCTTTTGCGATTATAGTTGCGGTGTTATTTATTGGGCCACAAACTCGTGATCGCAATTTCGTATTAAATCTATTTTGGGCTTGGTGGTGGCCTTTCTTCCTATTTCTCTTTCCCTTTTTGGGACGTATCTGGTGTTCTGTTTGTCCCTTCATGATTTACGGCGAAATTACCCAAAAGTTATCTCTCTGGCTATGGCCTCGACAACTCAAGCGCTGGCCGAGACAGCAAGCTGAGAAATGGGGCGGATGGTTCATGTTTGGTTTGTTCTCCCTAATTTTCTTATGGGAAGAACTCTGGCATTTAGAAAATACCGCCTACCTCAGCGCTTGTTTGTTACTGTTAATTACTGCTGGGGCAATGATTTTCTCTGCCATTTTTGAGCGGCGGTTTTGGTGTCGTTATCTCTGTCCCATCGGCGGGATGAATGGTTTATTTGCCAAACTCTCAATGACGGAACTCCGCGCACAACAAGGTATTTGTTCTGCCAGTTGCACCACGTATCAGTGCTATAAAGGTGGGCCACAAAAGGGCGAAGGGATGGAAACGAATGGATGTCCTTTATACTCCCACCCAGCGCAGTTAGAAGATAACCGAGATTGTGTTTTATGTATGACTTGCCTCAAAGCCTGTCCTCATCGTTCCGTCGAATTCAACTTGCGTCCCCCTGGTATTGAACTGTGGACAACTCATGTACCCCGCAGCTATGAAGTAGCATTATTGTTTTTGCTGTTGGGTGGGATATATCTGCATCGCTTGCCAGAATTGCAATCTTGGTTGGGGTTACAACTGGATTTAACTCAGTTTTGGCAGCACTTGGGATTATCCCTGCTAGTGTTAATTATCCCAGCGATTTTTACCTTTGGGGCTTATGGCTTGCTCCAAGTGTTCAACTTTAACCGTAAGTCGCGATCATTTGTAGAACTTGCCTATGGCTACCTACCATTAGTTTTGGGGGGAAACTTGGCTCACTACCTGCGTTTGGGCTTAGGCGAAGGCGGGCGGATTTTACCAGTTACCTTTGCTACTCTTGGTCTGAGTGGAGAACAATTACCAATATTGGTTGCTCACCCAGCGGTGATTGCCTTTTTGCAAGGTGCAACGATAATTTTATCAGTGTTGCTGACTATATTATTAACGCAAAAGATTGCAAAGCAACCAGTGCGATCGCTCCTTTGGCAACACCTAGCAGCTATTGGGTTGGGAGTTAGTATGTGGGCAATTATTGTATTTTAAGCTTCACATTTTCTACCAGGCGGTTTCTAATCGCCTGGGCTAGGTGCAAAATGTGATTTAAAAACATTCTTCCCTACGAACGTGATACAAAATACTCATATGATTTATGATTTTTCCCTCATAGTGTAAGGATTACAGATAATGCACGTTCTAAAAAGATCCATCAAACCAGCAACTTATATATCGTTCCTCCACATTTACCAAACTACTTGGGGGACTGCGGGTGATATTTGTTTAATCCGTGAATCTGTAGCTAATGATAGTACAGCGAAGTTTATCGGGCACAAAATCGAACTAGCAATTCCAAGAGGGTTGGAGCGCGATCGCATCGCCAACTGTCCAATAATTAAAGTTGCAGGTAATGTCGGCGACGGACATCCCAAAGAACATCCGTTGGAATGGGAAGCTTATGAGGGTGTAAATGAAGAAATAGCTTTAGCGGCTCTCAAACCTTGGGGCTTCAAGTTAATTGAGCTTTAATATGGCAATCTGACAAGCTCAACTCACTTTCGTTCTTCTGAAACTATTTTTTCCCTAGCACCATCAGACATTGGCTCAAATAGACATAGGAGTGAAATTAATTATGCGTTGCCCGAAATCCTTGGTAGGCATAATTCATAAATTGTACCTACGTTATTTTCACTCCTACGTCTAATGTACCAAACCAGGTTTCTAAATCCGCGATCGCCTGAAAATCCAACAATGCTTCACCGAGATTTTCTAATTGTTCTAAGGAGAGATTTTCAATCCGGTCTAGCATCTCTTGGGGTAATTCTCCCACCCGTCGAGTAAGTTGACGGAGAATGAGCAATTGCCCTTCTGCTTTTCGTCCTTCTTCCCGTCCGCGTTGTTCACCTTCAGCGAGAATTTCTTGATAAATCACTGACTCGCGCATCATACCCTCCCGAAATAATTGTCGAATCAAGTCTTGATTGTATTTTAACCCCGCTAAGATTTGGGTATACGCGGAAATTTCTGGTCGTTGTCTTGGCTCAAGTTGATTAACTTTTCCCACAACTTGTTGCAACAAAGCTTGGGGTTGCGTGGTTGCGGCCAGTGGTGCTAATGGTAACAAAGCTGGCTCATTGAGGAATGGTTCAGGATTTTCTTCCCATAAGCGAATCACGCGATATTCATGACGGGTAGTTTCGACACAGAAGACAGTTTCAATTACTGTTCCTGGTGCAGGGGGAAGCAATAATACGACAACTTGCGTTATTGGTAAACGATATAAACGATATAAGCGTACCCAGTAATCTAGCATCCGCAGGGGTAGGGGTGGCGTAGATTCTAGTTTGGTTTGAAATTCCAGATGGAGAATGCGTCCTTGTAGTTGTAAAAATGTGACATAATCAGCGCGAATTGGTTCGATACTCAATTCGGTTTTGAGGACTGTGACGCTTGTTTGTGGTGTACCCAAAACCCAACTGGCAAAGGTAGCAGGATGTTTTTCGGACAGTAGTTTGCAAAGGTTATCAAAAGACATTTGCGATCGCTAACAATTGAACGAAGTATTGTTATTATCTCGTGCAGTGGTTTGAGTAAGCCATGTCTACGACGGGCTATGACGCTCGCGGACTCGCTAATGCAAAGCTTACGGCGTCGCACCATCGCTCAAGGAAGCTCAGTACTATACTCTGAGCGTATCTTTTTAAATTCCTGTAATATTTACATTAATATTCCATTTCTGGCTAGGTTGAGTTATCAGACGATAAAAAGATAACTGTAGCGATTCCTGATTTACTAATAAAAACCTAACCCCCTTCTCTTTTTCTACCAAGGAAAGAACAGAAACAGCCTTTATTTCTAAATAAATTACGAATTACGAATTACGAATTATACAAATGCATCTGCACATAATTAAAAAGCGATCGTCCCCCTTTTTCCTTTTTCCCTTTATCTTGCTGTTGACACTCCTCCTCGCCCTGCCTTGGGTAAGTGCGAAAGAACAGCCGAAGCCGAAGCCAGAAGCGTGGCAGATTAACGGTATCGTAGCTGCCCTTGATGATGGGCATAACGGAGTAAAGAAACTCGCTTTTGAAAAATTCAATGAATACGATCTCAAAAATTTGAACCTGGTGGTTCAGAAACCAGAAGATATTGCTCAGAAAGCTGCCAAACTCCTCAAGAATAAAACCGTTGATCAAGATGTTCGTTATGGTGCAGCATCGGCATTGGGAAATCTGGGGGAGCCAGCCAAACCCTACATCAAAGATATCCTCGACTTCCTCAAGGATAAATCCGTTGACCCCTATGTTCGTTATGGTGCAGCATCGGCATTGAGAAATCTGGGGGAGGTAGCCAAACCCTACGTCAAAGACATCGCTGACATCCTCAAGGATAAATCCGCTGACCCCTATGTTCGTTCCAGTGCAGCATCGGCATTGAGAAATCTGGGGGAGCCAGCCAAACCCTACATCAAAGACATCGCTGACATCCTCAAGGATAAATCCGTTGACTCAAATGTTCGTTCCGATGCAGCATCGGCATTAGGAAATCTGGGGGAGGTAGCCAAACCCTACGTCAAAGACATCGCTGACATCCTCAAGGATAAATCCGTTGACCCCTATGTTCGTTCCAGTGCAGCAAAGACATTGGGAAATCTGGGGGAGGTAGCCAAACCCTACGTCAAAGACATCGCTGACATCCTCAAGGATAAATCCGTTGACCCCTATGTTCGTTCCAGTGCAGCAAAGACATTGGGAAATCTGGGGGAGCCAGCCAAACCCTATATCAAAGACATCCTCGACTTCCTCAAGGATAAATCTGTTGACTCAAATGTTCGTTCCGATGCAGCATCGGCATTGGGAAATCTGGGGGAGCCAGCCAAACCCTACATCAAAGACATCCTCGACTTCCTCAAGGATAAATCTGTTGACTCAAATGTTCGTTCCGGTGCAGCATCGGCATTGGGAAATCTGGGGGAGCCAGCCAAACCCTACGTCAAAGACATCGCTGACATCCTCAAGGATAAATCCGTTGACTCTGATGTTCGTTCCAGTGCAGCAGTAGCATTGGCAAATTTGGGAGAGACTGCCAAACCCTACATCAAAGACATCTTCGACTTCTTCAAGGATGAAACTTCTAGCACTCTTACCTATGTTAATGACTCCAGAATCCGTTCCGGTGCAGCAGAAGCATTGGCACATCTGGGTGTGGGGGACGTTGGCAAACTCTATGTTAAAGATATTGCTGACATCCTCAAAGATCAAACCATTGGCCAAGATATTCGTTCCGGTGCAGTCGTGGCATTGGCAAATATTGGGGAGGCAGCCAAACCCTATGTCAAAGATATCCTCGACTTCTTCAAGGATGAAACCGTTGATAAAAATTTTCGTAAAGATGCAGCAGAAGCATTGGGTAAGATAGAACAACTCAACCTTAATAATGTTGTACCAATTCTGGATAGAGTCTATTACGTAGGTCAATCAGAATTTGTACAGTGGCGGTTTTTAAGCTATTTTTTGGGTGGTGGCACAAATGAAGTCAAAACACTGCTTACATGGCTGAGTTTTCCTGATAACAAAACAATTCCTCGTCAATTAAGCCACGATCGCGGTGATAAAACTCTCAAAATCTTTGCCCAAGCCTGGGAACCGAGTCGAGATTTTGTACGAGTACGCGAAGACTTAGCCAAACAAATTGCTGTAGTTGCGAGAAAAGTCTCTTGGCAACCACAAGATATTGTTATTTTAGAAACTCACTACAACAACCTCAAAAACGCTGGCTACAACGAAGCTGATTCGCTGCAATCAGTCATAGTTAACCTCAAAACTTGGCAGTGGTTGTTCAACGCCAGAACGACTATTTTGATTCATGCTGCTTTTTGGCTTGCCCTCATCTTCGCTTATCCCAAATTTCCCCAAGTTCAAGCCATCTTCTTCTGGAACCCTTGGGTGAGGCGCATTCTTGGTATTGGCTACGTCGGCTTAATTCTCACCTGGGTTCCCTTTTTCCGCGAAAAGTTATTTGAACCCTTCAAGCCTTCCCTACTAGCCGATGCTGGGTTAGATAATTTTAACCCGGAAGCTTACTTCCCAAATTCTAAAGTGAAAGTTCCCGGTGTAGATGAACCCGTACCAATTACCCAAGTGCTACCTAACATCAAAGGACAAGTCATCTTGGAAGGTGATTCTGGCTTGGGTAAGTCAATGTATCTGCGCTATTTGGTAAAAACTTCTGGGCGGCTTGTGGTTTATCTACCTGCCCAGAAGTGTGACAAAGGGGTAATTGAGGCAATTCAAGCCAAGCTGCACGGACAAGCACAAGATGCTGATTTTCTCAAGAATTTAATTTACAGTGGCGCATTAGATATTTGCATTGACGGACTGAATGAAGTTAGCGCCGACACCAGGGCAAAAATCTGTCAGTTTGCCGAAAGCTATTTCCGGGGTAACATCATCATGACCACCCAACCCCTAGAGTGGACACCACCCTCAACAGCCAAAATATATAAATTGCTGCCCCTTGAGGAACCACAAATTCAGCAATTTCTGATTTCCCGTCAACCACGATTGCCCAAAAATGCCAAAGTTCAAGGTACTGATTATGAGCAAGCCACTGCTAGTTTTTTAACCAAAGCCCTCACTAATCAGCAATCACCACAAGAATTAAGCGCGATTGAGAAGGTTCTCTCTAATCCAATGGATTTAACTGTGGTAGCCCTGATGCTATCCCAAGGCGAATACCCCGATTTGTTTCACTTGCAACAACATCAATATCAATTGATGGCAGCAGAATATTTGCAAGAATGGAACCAGGAATTTCCGCTAAAAAAATTCTCCGATGCTGTCTATCAAATGCGGTTGAAGGATGAGCAAGCGTTACCTGCGGATGAATTTTACCAGCTATTACAGTCATTGGAAGACGATAAATATAAAATGGTTGTCAGCCGTCAGTGGCAAGACGAAAAAGGCGAAGCCAAGAGAGAATGGTACTTCCGCCACGATAAGATTATGGATTTCTTTTTGGTGCAAAACTTTCTCGGCGAGAGCGAAGAAGCTAAAAACCGTCTCATTGACCACATGAACGACCCCCGTTTTCGTGGTGTCTACTTTTTGCTAGCAACCTTACTCCCGTTAGATGCTGCCAAAGAACTGAAGGAAAAATTAGTTCAATACGCCGCCGATACCAAAGACCATACTGTGAGTGATACCTTCGTGCAATTATTGCGCCCAAGGTCGTGATATTAATTCGTAATTAATACCAATTTGAAAAAATAATGCGACAAATAGACCATTTGTAGAGACGCGATTCATCGCATCTTTATCCAAGGATGTGTTGCAATCATTAATTGAATTGGTATAAGAAAGAGACTTCTAGGCTGAGGGCAAATTCCTGATTTAATAAAAATCTGGCTTTTCACGTCATAGAGGAAAGCTAACGCTAAACCTAACCCCTGAGCAAGCTTCCTTACTAGGGAATAGAAGCGAGGTTTTCTAGATAAGAGTGAAAAGTCAGATATTAGGAATGAGTGGAAAAAGAGATTGTGTCTGTCCTAACGCCAAGTAGAATCAATGCTCAGTTCACTTGGAACTAAGCTTAATAGATAGGCAAAGGGATTAACTACGACCCCAGTCGCGATCGCGCTCATAGCGACGGTAATTATCACGAATGTTGCGAAGGTTATTATCGCGGTCATAGCGACGGTTATTATCGCGGTCATAGCGGCGATTATTATCGCGGTCATAGCGACGGTTATTATCGCGGTCATAGCGGCGATTATTATCGTGGTCATAGCGACGATTATTGTCGCGGTCATAGCGACGGTTATTGTCGCGGTCATAGCGGCGATTATTGTCACGAATGTTGCGAAGGTCGTTCTGGCGGTCATAATCACCATTTCTGTAGTGACGACTCAGAAGCTCGTAGTTACCATCATCGTTGCGTTGATAGCTGTTGCTATCTAACTCAGCAATATAAGACACTGGTATATTAGCATCAGCTTTTGGAGAAATAGCCAAAGCTGAAGCAGATGCTATCAAGCCGGCAAGCAAAATAGAGGTAAAGCGATTCATGATGTGAGTCAAAAATTGTTGACAGTAATTTATGCAAGTCCAGTCTGTTTAGGAAGAGCAGATTCCACAAGTCTTTAGATCAATCCTATCAATGTTGAATAACTCGAAAAGTTTTCTTGGGTGCGGTGATTAAGAAAAGTTTTGTTGTCTGTGATACTTTATAACCTTCCAGAACCCGTCAAAAGTTAAAATTAAAATGAGTCTTTGAAGTGGATGAATCCACCTTTGAACTCCGTTAATGAGTCTTTGATATTAAATACATTGCGATCGCACCTTGACCAAAACCCACCAGCTAGTCAATGGTGTGATCTACTAACCACAGACGCACACCAATGATAATTAGTGTGCGTCTGTAGTTAGATTTTAGAAAGTCTCGAACTTAGCGATCGCATCCTTGATTTTATCCACCACCTCATCTACAGGGATAACTCCCAATTCTCCAGAGGCGCGGGTACGGATACTCAAGGTGTTGGTTTCCACTTCCTTAGCTCCCACCACTGCCATCACGGGTATTTTTTCTTTCTCTGCATTGCGAATCTGTTTACCCAAGCGATCGCCACTAGTATCAACTTCTGCACGGATGCCCAACGCTCTCATCTTCGCCACCACATCTTTAGCAAAGTCTAGCTGTGTATCACCCACTGGCAGTAATCTAGCTTGCACTGGCGCTAACCACAGAGGGAAATCGCCCGCATATTCTTCAATTAAGATCCCAATTAGTCGTTCCAGTGAACCAAAAGGAGCACGGTGAATCATCACTGGGCGTTTGCGAACACCATCTTCGGCAACATACTCTAACTCAAAGCGTTCTGGCAAATTGTAATCTACCTGCACGGTTCCTAATTGCCACTCTCGATCTAGGGCATCACTAAAGATAAAGTCGAGTTTTGGCCCATAAAAAGCCGCTTCTCCAATTCCTTCAAAGTGTTCCATTCCCAAGGTTTCAACTGCACGGCGAATCGCACTCTCGGCTTTGTCCCAAACTTCATCTGAACCAATGTACTTATCACTAGCTGGATCGCGGAAACTGAGTCTAGCTTTAAAGTTCTTCAGTTGTAGACTATTGAACACTGACAAAATCAAATCCACCACACTGAGAAACTCACTATCTAGCTGTTCTGGGGTGACGAACAGGTGAGAATCATCCACAGTAAAACCGCGCACCCGCGTTAAACCGCCCAATTCTCCTGATTGTTCATAGCGGTAAACAGTGCCAAATTCTGCAAATCGCAAAGGTAGTTCCCGATAGGAGCGTAACTCACTCTTATATAATTGGATGTGAAAAGGGCAATTCATCGGCTTCATAACAAAGCCTTGTTCATTGACCGCGGACTCCTCATCATCCGCCATTAGAGGGAACATATCTTCTTTATATTTCTGCCAATGTCCAGAGGTTTTAAATAAATCTACTCTGGCAATGTGAGGTGTTACTACAGGTAAATAACCCCGTTTTAGCTGTTCCTGCTTAAGGAAATCTTCTAAAGTACTCCTTAACAGAGTGCCTTTGGGTGTCCACAAAGGTAAACCCGGCCCCACTTGGTCAGAAAATATAAATAATCCCAGTTCCTTACCCAGTTTCCGGTGATCTCGGCGCAGTGCTTCTTCTTTGCGTCGCTTATATTCAGCGAGTTGTTCTGGACTTTCCCAAGCGGTGGCGTAGATGCGTTGTAATTGGGCTTTGGTTTCATCCCCACGCCAATAAGCACCAGCAACGCTTTCTAGTTCAATTGCCTTCGGGTTTAATTCACCGGTGTTTTCCAGATGAGGCCCCGCACACAAATCCCACCATTCATTCCCCAGGTGGTAAATCGTGATTGGTTCCTGTTTGATATCTGCTAGGATTTCTAGCTTGTAAGGTTCGTTAATTCCTTGAATCCGGCGTTCGGCTTCTTCGCGGCTGACTTCTTCCCGAATTACTGCCAGTTTGCGATTGATAATCTTAGCCATCTCTTTCTTGATGACTTTGAGATCATTTTCGCTAAATGGTTCTGGATTGTCGAAGTCGTAGTAAAAACCGTTTTCAATCCAAGGGCCGATTGTAACTTGCGCCTTGGGAAACAGCTTCTGTACTGCCATTGCCATTACATGGGAAGCAGTGTGGCGAATCTTTTTTAAGTTGTCTGATTCGCTAGTACGCGGTAAATAAATTTTTTCAACTTGTTCTGACTGTTGTGACTGATTTGATGAATTTAGCGACATTGGCTGCTGAACCATTGGCGAAGTGATTACAAAAGGTGATTTATCTGAATCTGTAGGCTTATTCAACTATAACGACTTTGATTTTTGCCAGATCAGCTTTATCTTCCAACTACTGACTTCATTTGTGATAGGGGATAAAGATAAATTTTTGATCGGTTCGGTGAATATCAAATTCAGGATTCCACGCGTAGGCGTAGCCCGTCGTAGACATCGCTAAATTAACTTATGAATTGCAGCTCGGTGTCAGCTAACTCCCGATATGATATGTAGACACCTATCCAAAGGAACTGTACAAACCCATGAGCAAGACTATATAATGAATTCTGTGTTCTTTGTTACATATTTTCATATCCTCGGAATTATGAGAGAAATAATAAAAATGTTAAGAAACGTAAATAACGTTAATATTAGTAAGAAAGTTTGAAATATTCTTCTCATTTATGTCAGACTCGAATTTACCAGGGACTGATTTGCTGAAAACGGTTTTAGAACCCCTGCTGGAAGATTTTCAGCATTGGTTTATGCGATCGCGCCATTTACTCGAAACCGAGCAACTATCATTTATGAGTCACCAAGAGCAATCTGACTTGCTCTTGCGGGTTAAGCAAGCACAGGATGAACTAAATACGGCGAAGATGCTGTTTACTGCTACTGATAAACAAGTCGGAATTGATATGGCAACGTTAATGCCTTGGCATCAATTAGTAACAGAATGCTGGAATGTCGCAATGCGCTTTCGTCAAGCGCGTGAAGTCTAAGCAACAGATAGAAGCATCTGCTAAATTTTGGCAGACTACTTAGCGATCTCTAACGACAAGCCCCTTTGCGTCTACACAAGACGGTCAATCAGCCGTCAAAGAAATAGTAAAAAACTCTTAACACTTTCTTAACATTATTTGGATTAACAAGATAATGTATCCTATGCTACCGTAAGTGAAATGACGGTTGACAAATAGCCCCATATAAATGTAAACGCACTCTTTGTGCGTCAAATGCTCGTCTTAACTGTGAGTTACAGTGTCGGCGAAGCAAAGCGTTAGAAAAATCAAAATAAAGTTTTAAAAATTGCTGTTCTGGAGGAAAATCCAATGTTACACCTGCTTTACATTCTTGCTTTTACAATCCTTGCATTTATAGCTGTTGGCAACTTAATTCGTAACCTGATCATGTTCAGTTTTGATCGGGAGCGAACTTACCCGACGAATTCCTCGCCAATGAATAATCAAGGCAACTATGGTTATTATTCATCAAAAAAACAGTTTGTACCCCATCCAGAGTTATTAGATAGCGCGGGTAACTTAATTAAAGAGCCACTTTTGGTAATGCGTTCGATTAACGTTGAAGATGCGCGTCAACATCTCGATGCACTTTACGAAGCATCCCCAGGACATAAAAGAGAAAATTCTGATGAAGTATAAGAGTTAGAAGTTAGAAGTTTGGGTGTAAACTATTGTTGTTTTTACATCCTTAACCCTTCCCCTAGCAAAATTCTATTCCCATCCTTTGAATTTGAGGCGATCGCGTCGGTAAGCTGGTAAGTTAACCTTGTGTTGTCCACTTTGCACAGGTTGAGGCTGAAAGGACTTAGTGTGGGTGATGAGATAATTAGTGAAGCACTCAGCGAAGCTACTAGGGAAACGCAGGAACAGTTAGTAACGGCAGTATTCCTTTGTCATGAGAACTTGAGTTATTTGCTTGTGTTCGAGGTTAGTAACATAGAATAACCTGTAATCTATTATTGAAAAGTGCATTGACCAGATTTGAGTTCATAGTAGATGGGCCACCAGTATCACAACAGGCTCGTAAGCGCAGTAAGGGCAATCGGCTTCAAGATACGAAGTTTTTTTTCATCCAAATCCAGAAGACTTACCTGACTTTCTTAATCACTATCGCCCCGACATGATAGTACGTCGGGGAGAAGAAAATGTAGTGATTGAAGTCAAGTCACGCTCCTCAGTTAACTCTTCTTCTAATCAATATTTAGAAAGATTTGATCCACTCTACTTAGTGAAGCAATTAGCAACTGAAGGTGTAATTTCAAAATCTGAGTATCAGTTACTAATGAATTCACTCGCATTACGTAATTCTATTGCTCATGGCTTCAAAACTACACAAATTACGCAAAATACTGTTTGTGAATTGATCGAGCTTACAGAGCAGCTGTTGAAAACTCTACACACTGGCAATGAAGCAAGCTAACACTGCTTTGCTTGGAGTAGATGGTAGGAAACACTGGTACTGAATTTCAGGTCATGGTACTGAGCGATGTCTACGACGGGCTACGCCTACGCACCAAGCATAAAATAGGGAGTGATGAATTACTTACTCCCTACTCCCTACTATCTTTCTATGCTTCGATAACTACGCGTAAATTACCGCGTTTTTTTGCAACGCGACAAGCAGTCGTAGTACCAGAGCGTTCGAATTCCAAATCGAGGATGGTGGGGCCAACTCGCAAATTATGAAATGAAAGACGATTAATCGATTCTGGCAAAGCGGGGTCGATTATTCGCAAGCAGTTATTCTGAGCATCAGGCACCAAGTTAACCATCATTTGCAGTAGTTGGAAAATACTACCAGTAGCCCAAGCTTGGGGAGTGCAGGCAACTGGATACTGCACAGGAGCATTATCACCGTTCCGTTCGTAGCCGCAGAAAAGTTCTGGAGGACGTTGGTAAGGCTGCTGTTCAGTCATGTCGAATAAACCTTGGAAAAGTTCCAAGGCTTGATCGATAAGACCGAGCGATCGCAATCCCATTGCAATCAGAGCGTTATCATGAGGCCAAACCGAACCAATGTGATACCCCATCGGATTGTAAGCGGGTGACAAACTACTCAGGGTGCGAATGCCCCAACCATTAAACATATCTGGTGCTCGCAACCGTTCTGCTACACTATAGGCTCTTTCGTGTGTAAAAAGACCCAAATGCAAACAATGACCGGGATTTGAGGTAATACTATCTACTGCCTTGCCATCTCCATCCAAAGCCAAAGCGCAGAAATCATGGTCTTCCACCCAAAAATCTCGATTAAAACGAAACTTAAGATTTCTGGCCTCTTCTTGCCAACGATCTGCCAAATCAAGACGCTTCTTCATCCTAGCTATTTCTGCTAGACGCATTTTTGCAGCATAGACATAAGCTTGCACTTCACAAAGGGCAATTGGGCCGTTGGCTAATTCTCCCTTATGGTCTACGATACAGTCACCAGAATCTTTCCAACCTTGGTTAGCAAGACCACGTTTGGATTTAAGGAAGTAGCTGAGATAGCCGGTTTCTTTCGTATTGCGATCGATCCAGTCCATTGCTGCTAGAGCATTCGGCCAAAGTTGCTCTAGAAGTTCTTGATCGTGAGTCCAAGCATAATGTTCGGCATACAGCATCAGCCATAAAGGAGTGGCATCAACTGTACCGTAATAAGGCGTATGGGGAATTTCTTGACAACGAGCCATTTCTCCCAAACGTAACTCGTGCAAAATCTTACCCGGTTCTTCCTCGCGCCATTCATCGTCGATTTTACCTTGATATGTCGCCAGTAATATCAGCGTTTCTTTGGCGATTTGTGAGTTTAACATCAGGGTTTGGGAAGCTGTAATCAACGAATCTCGCCCAAAGAGTGTAGAAAACCACGGCACTCCAGCCGAAACAGTCTTATACTTCCCAAAAGACTGGCGCAACAAATACATATCTTGCTCGGCCCGCTCAATCACACGATTGAAAATGCTCTTATCTGAGCTAATGCGTGTAATTTGTTGTACCCAGTGTTGCTCCTCCATCAACTCAGCAGCTTTCGCCTGTCCTAAAGTGAAGGCGGCGCTCACGGTTGAACTGGACTGGTTATTTTTCAACATGCTCACCCGATAACCCAGCTTTTGAGTTTCGTGGGAAGCCAACTCTAGCTGCCAAACCGCAGTGTAACCCTTGAAATAGTTTGGTTGACGATGCTGGAATAGAAGACGGGATTCCATTACCGAGCCATCCAGACCTTGATAGGCGAGTGTTAAAGATTCTTCCCTAAAACTTGGTGGCTCTTTAGCTATAGGCGAAAGACCATCGACCAGAGAAACTGTTCCTTCTTCAGTCGTAGGTTCTACTAGACGTAAGAGCCTACCTCGTTTTTCTCTGTCATAACCCCGGACTTCAAATAAATCAACAAAATCTGCATCAAAGCTGATGCTTAGTTCAAAATTGACAGTTGTTGTGCTGTAATTAGATACTTCTATTTCTTCAAATAGTGCCCCATTCAGCACCATTTCCCGGCGAATGCCTACAGTGTCTGCTTTCAGGCGTTCGTCGATTCTGGGGTTGGTACACAAAACTGAAAGTGAAAACCCTTTTTCAGCAGTACTACTGAGGAGTACAGGCGATCGCCCTTCAATTTGCAACTCCAAGCGATTGAGAAATCTCGTATCACAACAAAACAATCCCATGCTAGGATTACCATCGTTGAGGGAACATCCAGAAATATTCCCGATAGTATCCGTCACAAAAAATAAATCATCATCCTTAACCGTCAGTGTCGGTTGTGGTCTTTCACTCACAACACAAGGCCACTCCGGGATAGGTAATTGTTCGGCAGGAATAAAAGTTTTTCCATCCAGGAAAATTTTTTCCGGGGTCATTAGCGTATCCGGTGTCATTAGCCAAAGTTCCGTGTACAGGTCTATATTTTTGTGGTCTTCTGAGTAGAGGTTGCTGACCCTCACAACTTTCAAAAAAAAGACGCTTTCTAAAACTTGCTTGAGCCATTGGAGCCATACTGCTGACAAATTAGCAGCGCTCAAACCTGTATAAGCAGATAATTATAAACTTATATTTTATAACTCTAAAGTCAAGGCTGAAAACTGAGGATTTTTAGAAAATTTATTAGTCATTAAACTTTCATAAGACACAAGGCACATATAATACTCAGCAATAAAGCGGAATTCATTGCTTTTGTTGAACATAGACAGCATTTTTTCTCTACCATTATACGATTTTGTCTTAAATAGCTATGGAATTTGATTAGACTAATTTATGGTAATTAATTAATTGATTAAATTATGTGAATGTAGCAGTAATAGTTTTTGGATAAGAAAATTTATTTAGTCGGCATAAATCAACGTGTCTACGACTGGCTACGCCAACGCGTGAAATATCAAGAATCAGTGGTTATTAGTGAATATAGCAGTTAAAACAATACAACAATTAGTTATTTGGTACTTAGTGCTGAAATATTTTAGTTGTGGAAGCATATTTCAAAGTTGGTCGAGAATGTATATTGGGCGTAGTAGGTTGTCAATCAACAAATCAAGTTGTACGCACTCCTCCTAATTGGTAACAAAGTGTTGCGCCTGCTTTGGCAGAAAGTGCTTTTTAGCGTTCTTTACATATTGCAACTCTCTATTTAACTTGAGAGTCCCTTGGAATTTGTACAATGCAGCTGTGACGTGGATCTTGTCGAGGTTGAGCGTTTAACAATAATTCATGAGCATTTCGACTTCTGTGCTGAGTGATCTGCTAAAGTCCCTACCATACTTGCGGCCCCAGCTATATTTTAAGGCTTCACTAACGGCGCTCTCCCATGCGATGGAAGATCAAGTTTTGGCTGCGACTTTAGCACAACCCCTTGTAATTGCTAGTTTCCAGCGAGAGCGATTCTACCGCCAAGAAGCTCATCGCTACCAGCGACTTGCCTTGCGGAGTAACCAAATATACGTATTATCTGCTCCAGAAACTGATTTCGCCAACAGTTCCGAACACTACGAAAAGATCGCTTTTGAGCCAAAGGATGGCTTAAGCCAAGAGTGGCATTTAGTAGTGATTGCTGACAATTATGCTACTTGTCTAGTTTGCCGGGAAAGCCTTGGTTCTATTGCCAAAAACAAGCAACTACCAGAACTAAGCCCTAATCTGGATATAGACACAGCGCGAAGATTTGAGGGAGTTTGGACATCGGAAAGGGGAGTTAGCCTCAAAGCAGCCGAATTGCTGTTAGACAGAATTTTGGTTTACAGACCAGAACTGGCAAGTAAAATTGAGGAGGCACGTCAGAGGTTTGGCATAGGAGAGCCGCGAAGCCACTCTGGAGCAGAACAGATCAACGAATATGCTTGTGACATCGATACAGATCCCTTTGTGCAGCGCTTGGTAACTTACTTGCAAGCTAGTCAGTACAAACTGCACAAAGCCTACCGTTCCATTGCTGCCCAGGCACGAAAAGAACGATTAGTCAACTCGATTAGCACTGCCATTCGGCGATCGCTCGATCCTCACGAAGTTCTGCAAGTGGCGGCACAAGAATTAGGACAACACCTAGAAGCTTGTCGCTGTCTAATTTACCGCGCTCAAGCCACAGATAGCCAAGCCATAATTGAACACGAGTTTTTGAATCCCGGTATTTTATCGGTACTTGGGCAAACTTGGGAATTAGAGAAAAATTCCCTATTTCAGGACATAGTGCAACAAGGCGAAGGTGTTTGTATTAGCGATACACTGAATGACCCTCGCGTAAACAATTCACCAGGACTTTCCTTGATCGCCAAAAAGTTTGCCATTCGTTCTTGGCTGATGGAACCAGTGTTTTATCAGGGGCGATTATTGGGCATTGTGGAGTTGCACTATTGCCGAATGCCACCGCACGAGTGTCAACCAGGGGAATTGGATTTGGTAAAAGCGATCGCCACCCAAGTAGGAGCAGCTCTCATCCAAGCAGAAGCTTATGCCAACCTAGAAGAACTTAACCAGCAGCTAGAAGCCCTAGATCGCACCCGTAGCAACCTCATAGCCATCACCGGACATGAACTGCGTACCCCCCTATCCACCATTCAAGTGTGCCTAGAAAGTCTCGCTAGTGAGCCGGATATGCCCTTGGAGTTGCAGCAGATCATGCTCAACACTGCTCTTTCCGATTCGGAACGGATGCGAAAATTGGTACAAGATTTCCTCACACTTTCCAACTTGGAAAGCGGTCGGGTGGAATGGCATCCAGAATCCCTCACTTTACAAGAGTGTATAGATTTATCACTCAGCCGCAATCGCACGCGTTCCTCAACGGAAAAGCCGCCCAAAATCAAGACTCAAATCGCCGAAAACCTACCTCTAGTAAGGGCTGATGGTGATTGGCTAGTAGAGGTACTGGCAAAACTCATGGACAATGCTTGTAAATTTACGCCACCCCAAGGAGAAATCACTATTAAAGCGATTTACAACAACCATCAAATGGTTGAGGTGACTGTGGCTGACACTGGACGCGGCATTGAACCGAATCGTCTAAAAGTAGTTTTTGACCGCTTCTATCAAGAAGAGGGAGCGCTGCGCCGCACCACTGGCGGAACTGGACTTGGTTTAGCAATTTGCCGTCAAATTGTTAATGGCTGGGGTGGGGAAATTTGGGCAGAGTCAACTGGCAAAGACCAGGGTAGTCAGTTTCACTTCACCATACCGATTGTTCAGAGTAGCCAAGAGGAAAAGCGGACAAAAGTCAAGAGTAAATAGATATTGAATATGGGGCATGGCACATTATTTTTTGACTAATGACTAACGACTAATGACTAAAAACTGTTACAGTCTATGACGCGATCGCAATATGATCCTGGTTGCAGTGTTAGGATTCCCTAAAAACGTTGAGAGAACAGACTTTATGGCAGAAACACTCTCTGGACAAACCCCACTATTTGCTGGCAGCACCGGTGGCTTGCTCACTAAAGCACAAGTCGAAGAAAAGTACGCTATCACTTGGACTAGCCCGAAAGAGCAAGTTTTTGAATTGCCTACAGGTGGTGCTGCTACTATGCGGAAAGGTGAAAACCTGCTGTATATAGCTCGTAAAGAATATGGCATCTTTTTGGGCGGTCAGCAACTCCGGAAACTCAAAATCACAGATTATAAAGTTTACCGGATTTTACCTAACGGAGAAACCACTTTACTTCACCCAGCTGATGGTGTCTTCCCTGAAAAGGTAAATGAAGGTCGTGACAAAGTGCGTTATGTAGACCGTCGGATCGGACAAAACCCCAGTCCCTCCAAAGTTAAGTTTAGTGGTGTTACTACCTACGACGCTCCGTAACTAGATGTTAGTAGCTAATGGGTAATTAGTAATGGGTAATTGGTAAGTAAAAACCCATTACCCATTACCAATTACCAATTACCTTTGAAAAATAATGATGTTTCCGGATTTCTCCCAGTTTTCCACCCTAGCGCAACAAGGCAACTTCGTCCCGGTATATCAAGAATGGGTAGCGGACTTAGATACGCCTGTATCTGCTTGGTATAAAGTCTGTGCAGGCCAGCCCTATAGCTTTTTGTTGGAATCGATCGAAGGTGGGGAAAAACTGGGACGCTATAGTTTAGTGGGTTGCGATCCTCTGTGGGTTTTGGAGGCAAGGGGCGATCGCACGACTCAGAAAAACCGTGATGGTTCACAGGTCGTTTTTGCAGGCGACCCTTTTACAGCTTTAGCCGAATGTTTAGCACCTTTTCATCCAGTCAAGTTACCACAGCTACCGCCAGGAATTGGTGGTTTGTTTGGGTTTTGGGGCTATGAACTAATTCGCTGGATTGAGCCGCGTGTGCCAATTCATCCACCAGATGAGCGAAATATCCCTGATGGGTTATGGATGCAGGTAGACCATCTATTGATTTTTGACCAAGTGAAGCGGAAAATTTGGGCGATCGCTTATGCTGATTTACGCGATCCGAAAGTAGATTTGAAAGCAGCCTATCAACAAGCGTGCGATCGCGTCACCCAAATGCTCGAAAAGCTATCTCTACCACTATCGCCGCAAAAAACTAGATTGGAATGGAAACCGCCAGAGAGCAGGGGAGCAGGAGAGCAGGGGAGCAGAGAGACAGAGCACTATAAGAGCAATTTCACCCGCCCTGATTTTTGTGCCAGCGTCCAAAAAGCCAAAGACTACATTAAAGCAGGCGATATCTTCCAAGTAGTAATTTCCCAGCGATTATCAACAGCATATACAGGCGACCCATTTGCACTTTACCGCTCCCTACGCCAGATAAATCCTTCGCCTTACATGGCTTACTTTAACTTCCAAGATTGGCAAATCATCGGTTCCAGTCCAGAAGTAATGGTGAAAGCGGAAACTGATTCAGATGGTGGAGTGATAGCAACGGTACGCCCAATTGCCGGGACGCGTCCACGAGGTAAAACTACCCAGGAAGATACAGCCTTCGCAAAGGATTTACTCGAAGACCCCAAGGAAGTTGCCGAACATGTGATGCTTGTAGATTTAGGGCGGAATGATTTGGGGCGTGTTTGTCAAAATGGTAGCGTCAAAGTTGATGAATTAATGGTAGTTGAGCGCTACTCTCATGTGATGCATATAGTCAGCAATGTTGTCGGGAAATTAGCACTTGATAAAACAGCATGGGATTTGTTGAAAGCTTGCTTCCCAGCAGGTACTGTAAGCGGCGCACCCAAGATTAGGGCGATGGAAATTATTCACGAGTTAGAGTCTAGCCGTCGGGGTGTTTATTCTGGTGTGTATGGATATTACGATTTTGAAGGGCAATTAAATACTGCGATCGCAATTCGCACAATGGTAGTACATGATAATACGGTGAGTGTGCAAGCAGGTGCAGGTTTGGTGGCTGATTCTGAGCCAGAAAAAGAATACGAAGAGACCCTGAATAAAGCCAGAGGTTTATTAGAGGCGATTCGTTGTTTACGTTGAACTGGGGATTGGGGACTAGTACACTAATTCAGTAATTCTGGAAGAGTTCCTTAGACATAGTAAAGAAGGGAGTTTGGCTTCCCCAACCATTGGTTAAGAAATGGGACTAGTACAGGCGGAAGTTTTCCTGCCTTTAACAATGGGATTTTGCCCCTTGTCTGCCTGTATAGTTACTTTCGCCAATTAATTGCACACTGGTTTTTATTGGTTAATTGTAAAACCGGACTTGATATAAGTACAGTAACAGTTCGATTTGCTGTATGAGAATCTAGACCAGACTTTAAAAGTTGATTTATCAATATCCTTCTATTCTGGATCACATAGGTTTTACTTTGAACTGCAAGATGTTTGGAAACAATTTGTGCTACTTCTAAGCCCACATACCCACAATACCGTGACAAATTGGGAAGCTTTATAAATCCAATCAACATCAAACTTTTTCCAAAGCTAAACAGAGTTTTTTAAACGTATTTAAAAGAAGTCTTGGTATCTAAATCCAAGACTTCAGTTTAAATTACTACATACTAGAAATGAACAAACTTGCTCATCCCAATTGGCTGAAGTAAACTCCCCAAAAAATTCCAGTTACTCCAATAGCGATTAAGAGGTTAGTGAAAAACCTGCCGAATTCAATTTCTTGTCCCAGTCCTTTGTCGTCTTGACCGGCTGTGAAAAACAATGACCACGCTTGATTTGCATTAATGGTCTCAAAGTTGTTGAAGTTAGGTCTAAAAACGACTGGCCCAATCAAATCTTTTTTGGGGTAATCAAAATCAGTTTTCATAAGTTTGCCTCTAAATTGTTTTATTTGTCAACTGAAGAAAATTCGTAAATCTGAGGTGTCTTCTCTAAAGGGTGGTTAACCATCCAACCAAACCGTGTCCGGTGAAAACTTCCAAGGTTATGAGTGAGGCAAAACCAATCATTGCCAAACGACCATTGAGTTTTTCAGCATATTCAGTGAAGCCTGTCTGTGGGGTTTGATCAACATAAACTTTGGGTTCAGTCGCAAATCTGTTGAGTTGACCACGTTCGTCAATGGTAAAGCCTCTACTTGTTATCTTTTACTCCTTGCTTTTGCCATTTATAAACTAATGTTAAGCATTGTAAATATTATTTACAACTACTTGACATAAAAATAAAGGTAGTAAAAACCGTATCAAGTAAGTAGGGTATTTCGGATTTGTGCGAGAAGTCGCCGATGTCTACAATCGCCTTTTTGGTAACGCAATAGCTTCAATTAAGGATTGTTTTTGGAAATTTGATGCCTATAGAGACGTGCGATGTCTACGACGGGCTACACGCTCTTGGAAGTAAACACACAGAAAAGCACCAATTGCCCTTAATCTAACTTCAGCAAAAACTATCATTTGCATAAGTAGAAGTTATCAATCTATAGCTGAGAAGGTATTGCTTATTTGTAACGAACTTGTTATGTTTCTTTACATATAGTTACAAAAGCAACATCACTGCGTTAAACCACTGTTAAAGCTTTCTAAATAACTATGCAGTTGAGAGCGATGTCTACGACAGGCTGTCGCAAATACTGCTGAGTGCCTTTGTTAACAGCTAAACGCACTTCTCTTCCGTCTTTGCACATTCGATCGAACTGTAATTTTCTTTTTGGAATTTCTGCTATGTCTTTTACTATCCAGTCGGCTCAAAGCATTTTTCCCGGTACCCTAGTTGCTAATGTTGTTCCAACCGTTATCGAATCATTCTCTCAGCTCAATGCTGAAGATCAACTAGCATTACTCTGGTTTGCCTATACCGAGATGGGTAGAAGTATTACGGTTGCTGCTCCTGGTGCAGCCAACATGATCCTCGCGCAAGGCTTACTCGAACAAATTAAACAGATGCCTTTCGAGGCTCAAACGCAAGTCATGTACGATTTGGCTAACCGTGCTGACACTCCCCTCTGCCGCTCCTATGCATCCTTCACTGTAAACATCAAGTTGGGCTTCTGGTATCAGTTAGGAGAATGGATGGCTCAGGGAATCGTTGCTCCTATCCCAGAAGGCTACAAACTTTCTCCCAAAGCTGCTGACGTGTTGCAAGCCATCCGCAATGCTGATTCCGGTCAACAAATCACAATCTTACGCAATACCGTAATTAGCATGGGATTTGACCCGAATGCTCCCGGTAGTTACAAAAAAGTTTCAGAGCCTGTGGCTCCTCCCACAGCACCAGCATTTCGGACTAAAGTTACCATCGAGGGTATTAACAATCCTACGGTGCTGGGCTATATCAATAACATGAATGCCAATGACTTTGATGCTGCGGTTGCGCTGTTTCGCTCTGAAGGTGCCTTGCAACCCCCCTTTGAAAGACCGATTGTTGGTCAAGAGGCAATCCGCGCTTATATGCGTGAAGAATGCCAGGGATTGAAGATGATCCCAGAGCGTGGTGTATCGGAGCCAGTAGAAGATGGCTATACCCAGATTAAAGTTACCGGCAAAGTTCAAACTCCTTGGTTCGGTGCCAGTGTGGGGATGAATATTGCATGGCGGTTTTTGCTAGATCCCCAAGACAAAATCTTCTTCGTAGGGATTGACTTGCTTGCTTCTCCTAAAGAACTACTCAACCTAGTACGTAAGTAGAAGGCTAAGTTAGTCGCTGCTTAAGCGTGGATGAGTGAAAGAGCGTAGGGCGTAGCCCGTCGTAGACATCGCCACGCTTAAGCAAAAGAAACTTAATAATGGCTCATTTGGTATCGGCGATCTTGTAAAAGGCGCATTTGTGGACACAAAATGATGTAGCTTTAGTAGAGGCGATCGCAGATGAATAATATCTGTTAAAAGCTTCGGTTTTAATTAGTACGTTTTCACGCAAAACATACCCGATTAACTAGATATTTGACTATTCTTCAAGCGCGGTTGCGTTACTCATAACTGAAATTTCATTGTTTGCGATCGCCTAATCAGGATAAATTTATAGTTAATACTTATCTACTGGGCTTATTAGTACTAACAGTTACAGAATTATTTATATTTTTAGCAAGATGCCTTTGCAGTTTAAATAAGCAACACGTAAGTAATTTTAAGGTTGAATTAAAGGCATTGCCAAATCATAATATAATTGAGCAACGCCCTTAATTTGTTTTATTAAGCCTCGATAATCCAAAGTCAAGCTACACAATTATGCTTGGAATTTACTCAGGATATAAGGCAGAAGGTAGGAAATTAGAATTGGTTTTTAACTAGTGAACAAACCACTAATTAAGTAAAGGTAAAAATTGGCGAATTAACCCAATCGTCACTGCTGACAATTCCAACTGTGGTGTTAATCCCACATCTTCCAACTGTTGAAAAAATCGGATTGCTTGGGGATTCATTTCGGCAAGGCGGCGGCCAATTGAGGGCCCTGTGAATTCCGACCTTTTTCCCCAAATAATGGCGGTGGGAGTGGTCAACTGTTGAATGTAAAGAGATAAATCAAAGCATAAATCACCACGGACAAAGGACAGTGCTGCATACTCAGCATTAGGCTGTTGGGCTGATTGTAAATAAGCATCTACAATTTCTTGGTAGACTCGATTAGATTGAGCAAATTGCCGTTGCTCTAAGAAGCTACGAATACCCCCACTAGTGGCTACCCCAGTGCTGTAAAGTAAACGGTCAACAAGGGGAACGCTGATTAACTGGGCAAAAAAACTACGGGAGTAGTCTCCGCCAAAGTCGGAAAGTCCGGCAGGCGTAGTGAGAATTAAAGACTTGAATAAATCAGGATGATCTGAGGCTACTCGAATTGTAAAGGCTGCGGTCAAAGAAGAAGCGATCGCTGTTACTGGGCCGATACAAGTTTGCTCAATAAACTCCCGAATGGTGGATAAATAATCCTCAATCTTATAACTCCGTGCCGGGTGCTCAGACCTACCCCAACCGATTAAATCTGGTGCAATGACCCGATATTCAGCGGCAAAAGCCGGATAAACTTTCGACCACTCATAAGCAGAAGATCCACCACCAAAGCCGTGTAGGAACACTAAAGTTTCCCGATCATCTTTGGCAGTTACATTGTTCTGCCAAGGTGACCCAGCGGCAGTATAATATACCATTCTACCTAATGAGGTATTTATGGAGCGTTGTTCAAATCCTGGTGGTTGAAACATAAGTATTTTTTGTTAACTGTAGTAATCAGTTTGCACAAGTAACAGAATAGACTTTTAGATGGAGGGACACGGAGAGAGTATTTGATAATTTATCCGCTTCACCGCATCTTCATTTGGTCACCCCAGAATACTTAGCTATTTAGTTCAAACTCCCTACTTATTGTTATTATCGGCGAACCAATCACTTTAGGACTTCTCGCTATCGTCAGATTAAGTAGATATAAAATTATTGGATTACTTGTAAAGTTTTGGTGATTTTTTTCACAAAAAAAAGTAACTTAACGTTGTAACTACTGTTATACAAGGGTTTTTAGTGGTAGCGAGTATCACTACAGCGTGAATAAAACATAAGTTTTTATGGTAGTCTATCAAGAAACTCATAAATAATTTTGAGTGTCAAAAAGAGTGAAAACACTCATTTTAACAAGCTATTAATTCTAGCTTTACATGTAGAAACAATAGCTTTTGATGTATTACTAAATCTGATTATTCTCTAGGTAATGGTAAGGCGGGATGTCATGGTAAAGCAGGCTACTCTTCAATCAAATAAACTACCAACGATTGAAGAGGCTAAATTTGCGCTTGACAAGTTTAATATACAAAATAAAATTAAATCTTCAGATTGGGGGGAGCAGATTGAGTCAGGTATTGATGCTGCCACAGCCACTGTACCTACCTGTATTTGTTTAGACTTAGAAGACTTGAAGTGTTTTGAAGCAGTAGAGCACCAGTATGAACGCTGGGGAGTAATTTTTCACAATTCTCTAGCAATACAGCCATCAAATCCAGCATTTCCAGCCTATTCAGGGCTAACAGTCTTAATGGGAGCGCCTAAAAGCGGATTTTTAGAAGCTACTTTCTTGCGTCCGGTTAACTCAGTTAGCGCCTTTGTCACTAGTTCGCAACGACTAGTGCTTTCCGCCTACGATCGCGATCGGCAACTGCTTGGACAAACTGTACTACCAAGCGCTAATCTTGCCAATTCAGACTCGGCAATTTCCCCTAATACCTTACTATCTATAACTGTGAATAACATCTACAGCGTTACCTTCTGTGCTTTTGATGGTCAGTTCACTCTTGATAACTTTCGTTTTTGTCTTTAAACTAAAACGTTGAAAACTCAGTGACCAAATTAAGCTTACTTGCTCAGTCGGGGTATTCTTTTAGAGTATATTGATCATCAATTACACTCCAAGGCACTGCGAAAGTATGCAGCAATTGATCAACCAGATCCCCAACTGGAACTGGTCGCTTCCAAAATTCAAGATAGAAAGAAGTCCAAAGCAGCAAACATTTAAGCGCTTCTCTGGTCCTGGGGGTTTTCTTGGGTTCCTAACAATCGTCGTCGCCATGTTGTTGTGGAACTGGAAACTGCTATTGGCTCTCTTAATTGGCGTTGGGGTCATGGTATTGGTTTACTCAATGCAGGTGTGGGACTGGCAATTGCATTGGTCTAAGATACGTAGGTTCTTAAACAGTTCAAATCGTCGATTAGCCTTAGCAGTCATCAGTGGTGGTATTGCTACTGTCAGTACTTACATGGCAGCGGCAATTTGGGTTGACTCTCACAGTTCCTGGATTGCCGCTGGTGCTATTGTGCAAGGCGTTGGAACCCTGTTAACTTTAATTTTATTGGTATGGCAAATTGTCAACTTCTATGAAAATCGAGAAGAAGATAACCTCGATCAGTTGTTGGTAAATTTAACAGAAGAAGATCCATTGAAACGGTTGATTGCCCTACGTCAACTAACTAAATTTATCAGCCGGAAGAGAGTTGATTCTTCAGTGCAGCAAGATATTGTCGAATGCTTGCAGCTCCTACTGAGTCGAGAGGAGGAAGTTGTGATCCGAGAGGCAGCTTTTAAGAGTTTACAAGCCTACGATGACCTCCGGTCGGTCGGAGACCATCGCCTACAAGTTCTACCACTCAAAAAAGCAGCAACTTTTATACCCGTATCTGCAAAAGTCAAACACCACGTTTTTTAGTCCTTTGTTCTCTGTCCTTTGCAAATGACCAATGACTAATGACTATTTTCGAGATAGTCGTCCATTGCGAACTTGCACTACCGGATGATTGCATCGCCGCACCAATTGTTCATCGTGGGTGGTAACAATTACTGTAGCCCCAAAGGAATTTAACTTTTGGAGAATCTGGATCACTTGCCAGGAATTATCTGGATCGAGATTCCCAGTAGGCTCATCTGCCAACAGCAGTGGTGGTGTACCAACGATCGCACGGGCAATACTCACCCGCTGTTGCTCTCCACCAGACAGTTGATCTGGAAAGCAGTCAGCTTTACTCAGTAAACCCACCAACTTTAAAGTTGGTTCTAAACGTCGTTGAATTTCTTTACGGGTATACCCTTGAGCTTGCAGCACAAAAGTCACATTTTCAGCTACTGTCCGTTGGGTAATTAATTTGTAATCTTGAAACACAATACCAATCCGTCGCCGCAATAATGACAAGCGATCGCCCCGTAAACCCCCTACATCACATTCATCAACAATTACTTCTCCCTGTGTGGGTAACTCCTGGCCATACAACAGTTTCAATAGCGTTGATTTACCAGAACCACTTGGCCCTGTGATAAACAGAAATTCTCCCTTTTTTACCTCAAGGTTCGCATTCAATAAGGCGTGAGTGCCGTTAGCATAGGTCTTGGTTACAGATTGCAATTGTACCTTTGCGGTAGTATTGCTACCGTGCTGTTGAGTTTCACCGTCCTTTTTATGAAAAGATTTGTCTGTCTTAACTTGAGTTGTTAATACTGGCATTGTTAAATTTTCCTCATCCCCACAACCAAATCGCTTACGGGTTTAAATTTGACATTCTCCCCAAAATAAGAATTCCCAGGTTTCGCCTGGGAATTGAAAATTCAACAAAGACAATTTAAATTTTTTGAAGACTTTAATACTAACTCAGTAATAACACTGGCTCAACGCCCCGCTAACGCTAGCAGCACTTTTAACTAATTGCACCCCTTGCTGTCAAACGATAAACAAACGCTTTCACAGCAAACGCTGGTAAAGCCAACATCCGCCGCCAACGCCAAGGTTCTTGATAAAGCCGATACAACCATTCCAAATTATTATTTCCTAACCAGGCTGGAGCACGAGTTTTAGTTCCCGACCAAATATCAAAACTACCACCAACGCCAATCCAAATTGCTTGAGGACACAAATGGCGATTTTCGGCAATCCATAACTCTTGACGTGGCACGCCCAAACCGACAAAAATCACTTGTGGCTGTAATTGAGCCAGAGTTTGTCGTAATTGTGCTTCTTCTTCTGGAGAATGGTAGCCTGAGTGAGTGCCTACTATACTCAAATCTGGAATTTGCTGCTGCCAAAAATCTGCCGCAGTTGAAGCCACTCCAGGCGCTCCTCCATAGAAAAATACCTTTGCCCCTGTCTTCTGTTGCCCAAGTTCTTGCAAAAGTTTTTCTGCTAGTTCAATTCCCGGAAAACGCTGCACTTTTTGCCATAACAGCCACCGCAAATACAAAACAACTCCGGCTCCATCTGGAATCACTAGTTCAGCATTTTTAATGACCTGAGCTAGGGTTTGATTCTGCTCTGCTTGCATAGTCATTTCTGCATTGAGCGTTACTACATGAGTTCCTCTGCCTGCGTGGAGGCATTCTAACAACCAGCCTGGATAGTTAGCCATCACATGAACTGGTATTCCCAACACTGAAAATGCTTGATTGCCTTTAGACATAGCCTATTCTGGATTAGCCTCTCACACCAGATTTCCTTGAATGTTAAGTTTATCAAATTTTTTTATATTAGAACTTAGGCAAGAGGGATTCCCACTGCCCTTGTACTTGAGCTAAACCAGTCCAAATTCTATTGTTAAAGTTGTAATATTCACTCAGTATAAAACGCTCAACTCGCAACTCTGGTTCCGGGAACAGAAGCACCCACTATACTGCTTGCAGTTAGTGTGGGAGTATGTCACGAAACTCGACTTTCTGGTTAAGGTAGTGTAACGGGCTGAAGTTGGCTATGAGTAAAATTCGTATCGCTCTGATTGAAGATCATGACCTAACTCGTGTGGGTATTCGGACAGCACTACTGCAAAAGGATGAAATTGAAGTTGTAGGTGAAGCTGCCAATGCTACTGAGGGGTTAAAAATGTTAAAAATGGTACAACCAGATATTGCTATTGTAGATATCGGTTTACCAGATAAAGATGGCATTGAACTGACACGGGAGGTAAAATCTACTGCTAATGGGCAGCAGCTACTAACAAAGGTGTTAATTTTGACGCTGCGGGATAACAAAGAAGCTGTGTTGGCAGCTTTTGCCGCTGGTGCAGACTCTTACTGTATGAAGGATATCAAATTCGATAATTTGCTGGAAGCAGTGCGAGTCACTTACAATGGCAACGCCTGGATCGATCCGGCGATCGCTCGGATTGTATTACAACAAGCACAACAAAATCCCCAAAAGTTGGAATCAGCTTTTGTAGATACTAAGACTATTGCCTCTAACCCTGATTATGTCGATAATCTGGAAGGAATTCAACCTTACACCCTGACAGAAAGGGAGTTAGAAGTGTTACAGTTGATTGTCGAAGGTTGTAGTAATGCAGTAATTGCGGAAAGGCTTTACATAACTGTTGGGACTGTTAAAACTCACGTTCGCAATATTTTGAATAAGCTATGTGCCGATGACCGTACCCAAGCAGCAGTCCGCGCCTTGCGTTCTGGGTTGGTGGGGTAAGGTGAAATTCAGTGAACAGTGAACAGTTATCAAGGTTTGAAACACTGATAACTGATAACTGTTGAAAATGATTACTTATTAATTTTTTGTTGATTGTCAGGTGGGATAAATATTATATTATCTCGCCATTTAAATATGTAAAAAGTAAAGTCAAATATGGCTGAGATCGGGGTGGACAAACTCAAGCTCATGGTGGTAGATGATGAGCCAGATAACTTAGATTTACTCTACCGTACTTTTAGGCGAGATTTTCAAGTATATAAAGCCAATCATGCCTTTGGCGCTCTGGAAATCTTGGATCAATTTGGGGAAATGGCGGTGATTATTTCTGACCAAAGAATGCCAGAAATGAATGGCACCGAATTTTTTAGCCGCACCGTAGAACGCTTTCCAGACACGATTCGGATTTTGTTAACTGGTTTTACTGATGTCGAAGATTTGGTGGATGCAATTAACTCCGGTCAGGTATTCAAGTACATTACCAAACCCTGGAACCCTGAACGGCTTAGAGCGTTAGTTGAGCAAGCCACTGATACATATCGCCTAGTTAAGAAGCGCACGCAAGAGTTGCGTCGGGCCCTACGGCGAGAATCTTTGTTTAATGCGGTAACAACAGCAATTCGGGAATCTTTAGACTACGACAGTATGCTGCAAAAGATTGTAGCAACTCTTGGACAAACATTTGAAGCTACCAGTTGCTTGCTCAGACCAGTAGAGGGCGATCGTCTCACCCCAGACGAATTCTTATACCGCGATCCTCAATCCCGTGTATTAGATTGCTTCTTCGACCCCAGTATTTTAATTGAAAAAGTTCTCGAAACCCGTCATTATCAACTTGCTCAAGAAATATATGACGGCAACCCATGTCATCACCTGGTTGTGCCACTTAGCTATCAGCAACATCTGTTGGCTGTGCTGGCCCTCCACCAATGGGGACGCGATCGCCCCTGGCAAGATGAAGACATCCAACTGATTGCAGGTGTTGCCGAACAAGCAGCCTTAGCCCTCTCTCAAGCAAAACTCTACCAGCGCCTCCAAGAAAAGCAACAGCAGATTCACACCGAGTTAGAGGTGGCTCGCCAAATTCAATACAACTTGTTACGCCAAAGTTTACCTGACATCAAAGGTGTGAAGGTGCAAGCCTGTTGCTACCCTGCGCGGGAAGTAGGAGGCGATTTTTTTGAAGTGTTTGTCCATCCCAAAGGCGACTTGTGGTTGGCAGTGGGTGATGTCTCTGGCAAGGGTGTCCCAGCTGCTTTATTTATGGCTAGTATTATTTCAGTTTTGCGCCGAGAATTATCTCAAGAAGCACCAGCCGAGCCAAATGTGGTCATGCAGAACCTCAACCACGCTCTCAGTGAAGACTTGATTAGCAACAATTATTTCATCACCCTTGTCTTAGCCTGCTATACCCCTACTACTAAGGAACTCGTCTACACTAATGCCGGTCATATCTATCCACTGTTATGGTCACGCCAAGGTAATTTAGCCGACAATCCCAATTACCTCAAAGTTCGCAGTGTTCCTTTGGGAATCTTGCCTAAGTGGCAGGCACAGTCAGGTCGTTTGGTTCTTGCTGCTGGAGACACATTGTTACTGGCCAGCGATGGAATTACAGAAGCAATGGTATCAAGTGATTGTGATTTAACAGTCAAAACCGGGTCTGGCGTTGACCCAGTTAACCGTTCTATGCTGAATCAAGATGGTCTTTGGCAACTCTTGCAACAAGAGCAACAACCGCTTTCTCTTAACCATTTACTAGCTCGCATCCAGGCAGATAACCACGTTCAAGAAGATGATCAAACTATACTTTCACTGGAGATTTTGTAAGTAATGAAAAGTGAGCTTCATGTACCAAGTGACTTGAATTTTCTGAATATTGTCGAAAACTGGTTGCTGGGATGTTTGAAAATCCAGCTAGGAGAATCTGTGGACTGGTCACGGCAATCAAGCCGTTTGAGACCTGGTTGACTGACAAAACTCAAGTAGAATAGCAATATGACTTGACCCGAAACTCTCTTTCGTACTGCCTTTGAGCCTGTTTTTTAGAAGCAATAGCAGGTTCTGGATCAGGAGTACCAAAAAGCTGC
>NZ_JACJTD010000055.1 GCF_014698505.1 Nostoc foliaceum FACHB-393
AGCGACAGCGTAACGCACCAAAGCCTTAAGAATGGTGCGTTACGCTGTCGCTAACGCACCCTACGTATCTTTTCAAAAATCAAATACTAGTCCTATATAATATTTAAGTCTATCTGAATAATGCGATCGCACCGCACTTTTAGGTTACATAATTCATTCACTGTGTAACTGCAAGTCACACAATAAATGAATTAAGGCAGAGAAGATGAAAGAATCGAGTTGTATTGAAGCTTCTCTGCTTCCGCCCAAGCAAGGCACAACTGACGGAAATGATCGCCCCGCACCTCAAAATTCGGGTACTGGTCGAAACTAGCACAAGCCGGAGATAGTAACACTACAGGCGCTTGATACTCCTTGGCTATTTCCGCCGATCTGGAGACTGCCCTTTCCATAGTTTCCACGATGTGGTAGGAATAATACCCCACCTCTTGGAGACGTTGGGCGAATGCGGGTGCAGCAGAGCCAATCAATAACACAGCAGCAGCTTTGGTTTGTATTTGTGCTAGCCAGCCAGTATCATCTCCTGCTTTGGCTTCCCCACCAGCAATTAAAATCGCTGGACTTTTTACAGATGCTAAACCAACTTCGGCAGCATCGTAGTTGGTGGCTTTGCTATCGTTAATGAAATCAATACCTTCCCAAGTGCAGATATGCTCCAAACGATGAGCAACGCCAGGAAATTCAACAATAGCACGTGCGATCGCATCACGATTAATTCCCGCTAATCGTGCCGTTGCTACTGCCATCAAGAGATTTTGCTGGTTATGTTCTCCCACCATCCGCAAAGTAGATACTTTCACAATCGGTTCTGGTGCAGAGGTTGCACTTAATTTTTCCACAACCCAGTCGTCCTCGATGTAAAAGCCTTTTTCGCTAATCAGGAAATCTTTTCCTTTGACACTTGTCCAATAAGCATCAGGCCAAGCACTTAAACCTTGTTGCCTCAAGTAAGGATCATCGCCATTGAACACTTGCAACTCAGACTGATGCAATAGCTTGGCTTTGATGTTGTAATAGTTCTCTAAAGTCTTATGGCGACTAAGATGATCCGGTGTGAAAGTCGTCCAAACACCGATACGGGGTGCAAGAGAATTGGAAGATTCTACTTGATAGCTGCTAACTTCCGCAATCACCCAATCAAGTGAAGAGTTAGGAGTTAGGAGTGAAGAATTATCAAATACCTCCCCTGCTCCCCCTGCTCCCTGCTCCCTGCTCCCTGCCCCTCTCCCCTTCCAAGACAGGGCAACATCACAAGTGGCGTAGCCAATGTTACCGCAGGCAGGTGCATTTAAACCCGCTGCTTGGAAAATGGCAGCAATTAAAGCTGTGGTAGTAGTTTTGCCGTTAGTGCCAGTAATTCCTACCCAAGGTAGCGATCGCAAATTTCGCCAAGCGAGTTCCATTTCCCCAATGGTTTCAATACCTAATTGGCGTGCCTTGATTAATACGGGAATATCCCAAGGCACGCCAGGACTAACGACTATTAATTGGGGTAAATTAGCACCATTCAATTCTAGGGATTGGCCTAGTTTCACGGTTATTTGATCGGCAGCGAGTTCTTGTTGTTGTTGTAGGAGGGTTTCGGAGGTATTGCTATCACTTAGCTCCACCTCCCAACCTTCCCGTTTCAACAATCTCGCCGCAGCAACACCGGACTTTCCCAATCCAATTACAGTAGCTCTGGACATAGATTGCAGCAGAGTGTCCCTGGTTAAGCACTCCCTATAGTAGCGTTTATTGGCAAAAATTACACAACTTTTTGTTGACCTACGCTACAGATTTTTGACGATCGCACCAAAGTCAGCTAAAACACGGGCATGATTGCGAACTAATCCAAGTAAGTGTAATCGATTACGTTTAACTTCTGGATTGGAGTCCATAACTAATACGCTATCTGGGCCATCAAAGAAGTTACTAACTGTCGGGGCAATTTTGGCTAGTGCTGCTACTAACAGTTGATAATTTCGTGTCTGCTGTGCTGCTTGAGTTTGTGGTACTGATTCGATTAAGGCATTATACAAAGCTGTCTCAGAGGGCTTTTGGAATAATTCTGGACGGACTACGGATGTCGGTTCTAGCTGTTTTGTATCCAAATCACCTTGGGCGGCTAATCGTGTGGAACGGTTAACGGTTTCGTAGATGTTATCTAAGGTACTGTCGTTGCGGATTTGTTGTAAGTATAAGGCACGATCGCGGACATCCAATAAATCCTTTAACGTCCGTTCTGTGTATTCTGGGTCATTTTCTCCCAAAACTGCATTTACCAAGTCGTAATCAATCTGTTTTTCTTCTTGTAGTAAAGTGCGGATGCGTTGTAAGAAGAACTCTTGTAATGCTGCGGTTAGAGATGCCTGATCTTTCCGATATTTCGCTGCAAAATCTGTGGCTATTTGTGCCAATAAATCATCTAAATTGATCGGCAGATTATAAAACCAAGTAATTTTAACTACAGCATTAGCAGCACGACGCAAGGCGAAGGGATCAGACGAGCCAGAGGGAATTAAACCTAAACCAAAGATACTCACCAAGGTATCTAATCTATCTGCTAAACCGACAATTTGACCTGTAAGGGTTTCGGGGAAATTATCACTGGCTCCTGTAGGCAAATAATGTTGGTAAATTGCCTTTGCGACTTCGGCATCTTCACCACTGGCTAAGGCATATTTTTCTCCCATGATGCCTTGCAATTCCGGGAATTCATACACCATTTGGCTGACCAAATCTGCTTTACATAATAAAGCGGCACGTTGGACTTTTTGGCTTTGATCTTCCGCTAATTCTAATTGGGTGGTTATTCGCTCGGCAATCTTAACTACTCTATCTACCTTGGTACGCACCGAACCCAATTCTTCTTGGAAAGTGACTTTTTCTAACTGTGGTAAAAAGCTATCTATTGGTTTAGTTAAATCAGCTTCGTAGAAAAATCTCCCATCAGCTAATCTGGCACGAATTACCCTTTCATTACCGACGGCAACAATATCTGATTTTTTGGGATCAGCGTTAGAAATGGTGATGAAATTAGGTAATAATTCTTGCTCAGAACTATCTGGTTTGAATACAGGGAAATAACGCTGATGAGTAACCATGACTTCAGTAATTACCTCAGTTGGTAATTCTAAAAATTCTGGTTCGAATTTACCAACAACTGTAGAAGGATATTCTACAAGGTTGGTTACTTCCTCTAATAAATCAGGGTAAATTACTGTATACCCGCCTAAATTCTCTGCTACTGCCTTTACTTGCTCTTTGATAATATTTGCCCGTTCTTCTGGGTCAACAGTGACATAGGCAGGCTTGAGAGCGGTAACATAATCAGTAGCTTGAGCAATTGTCACAGGTTCAGGATGCAAGACGCGATGACCTTGAGAAATGCGATCGCTCTGAATCGTTTTAGAACCATTTACTAATTCTAGAGGTAGCACTGTCTCATCTAACAAAGCTACCAGCCAGCGAATTGGTCGGGAAAACCTCGCATCTCCATCACCCCAACGCATCAACCGCTTACCTTCTAAACCCCAAATCCACTCTTGAACAAGTTCTGTCAAAATTCCCGCCACAGGACGGCCGGGAATTCTTTTTTGTACAAAGACAAATTCCCCTTTGTCAGTGGGGCGAAGGAACAGCGCATCCAATTCCACACCTTGCTTTTTGGCAAAGCCGATAGCAGCAGGAGTAGGCTGACCATCTTTAAAGGCGGCTTGGGCAGGGGGGCCTTTAATTTCTTCTTCTCGGTCTGCTTGCTGGGATGGTAGACCTTTAATCACTACCGCCAAACGCCGAGGAGTACCATACACCTGAACACTTTCGCCATTGATGCTGTTTGCTTCCAAACTTTGAGGAATGCGCTCTCGCCACTGTATTAAGGCATCACTGAGAAAGCTTGCAGGTAATTCTTCTGTACCAACTTCTAATAGAAACGCAGGCATAGGTCACTGTTTTCAACTTTGCGTAGCTCAACTTTATCAGTTATTATCAGGCGATCGCTCGTGATTTTTAGCTAATAAACCTTGCTACATACATCAAAATGGATAAAGTTGAGCTTAGATTTGTTAGATAGACTTGGCATTTTCTCTAAAAATTTAAAAAACAAGTTTTTCTCTGAATTGATTTATTACATTTGCCACTATACTTTTACGTAGTATTTACTTATACAGATTGATATCGTAAACTTCCTACTGCCTGATGTATTTATATTTGCATCATGGCAATAAATTTTGGAGTTATGACAATGAAAAATATTTTCGCCAAAATCGCTGCTACCACAGCAACCAGTCTTGCGTAGGCGTAGCCTTTGCTACGTTGGGTGTAGGTTCAACTTTGAAGACAAAGCAAGCCGATTGCTATAAATTAGGGCTTTCTAGTCAGAGCTTACCAAATTTACTAAATGTCTATTCTAGCCCTACTAGTTCAGTTAACTGGTGGGGCTATCATTCAACCTCATTGGTTCGCCATCAACACTATACGATGTGCCAGTTTAAAGGGCGGAATGCGGGTTATATGCACGAGCTTAAATATAATGCTACAATCCCCCAAGTGTAAATTTAGGCATTAGTTCAGAAACAACCAGGGCAAATATTGTCATGATTGCCAGAAACTAAAACCTATGTCTATAAGAGGATGTTTTAAAAGGGTCTTTTACTCTCCTGGTGAGCACAGCAAAGCATTTCAGTACATAACTGAAACCTTATGTTTTCGTTGTAGTTAATCCAAGTCAGAACCAGAAAATTATGTCTTCTGGAACTTTTAAAACAACCACTAGAAACCCAAGCTATTTACACAATGTGATATTTTGATTGTTAGGTGATTTAATATAATAGAAAAACTCTCTTTTAAAAATCACTCAAATATTCATAAACAATGTTTAACGCAATGTTAATGAAACAAATTTACAAATTAAAACAAGTAATAAAAGTAGCAGCCCCTACTGACTATTAAGGAATAAATCCGATGATCTCAGGCTGTCTTCAAAAAATTCACAAATAGCTCATGCACATTCTGATTTATTCCTACAACTATCATCCAGAGCCGATTGGAATTGCTCCGTTAATGACTGAATTGGCAGAAGGACTAGTAAAGCGAGGTCATGAAGTGCGGGTGATTACGGGAATGCCCAACTATCCTCAGCGCGAAATTTATGATGAGTATCGGGGTAAGTGGTACCTTACTGAACAAAGAAATGGTGTAACCATTCAACGAAGTTACCTCCGAATTAAGTCTAAACCTAACCTCCTAGATCGGCTGTTACTGGAGTTAAGCTTTGTTTTCACGAGCTTACCCCAAGCCTTTAAAGGTGAACGTCCCGATGTGATTATCTTAACAGTTCCGCCTCTTTTAGGTACATTACCAGCAACAATATTTGGTTGGTTATACAACTGCCCAATAGTTCTAAATGTGCAAGATATTTTACCAGAAGCTGCCGTGCGTATCGGGCTTTTGAAGAACAAATGGATGATCCGAACTCTTGCAGCCCTAGAGAAATTTGCATATCGGACTGCACATACTATTAGTGTAATCGCCGATGGGTTTCGTGAGAATTTAGTGAATAAGGGAGTACCTGTTAATAAAATCGTTTGTATTCCCAATTGGGTGAATGTAAATTTCATCCGCCCTTTACCGAAACAAAACAATTCCTGGATATCTAGCCATCAACTGGATGGGAAATTTGTAGTACTTTATTCGGGCAATATTGCTCTAACGCAAGGTTTAGAAACAGTAATAGAAGCAGCAGTTTACTTGCGCCATATTAGGGAGATTGTCTTTGTTATCGTTGGCGAATCAATAGCATTGCAAAGGTTGCAAGAATATTGTCTTTTAAATGGAGCAGATAATGTTTTGCTGCTACCGTTGCAGCCACGAGAAAAACTACCCGAAATGCTAGCAGCATCTGATGTAGGATTGATTGTGCAAAAGCGCAATGTGATTTCGTTCAATATGCCTTCAAAAATACCACTGCTGTTGGCGAGTGGTCGCCCGATTGTGGGTTCAGTTCCCGCCACTGGTACTGCTGCTAAAGCAATCAAACTCAGTGGTGGTGGGATAATTGTTGAGCCAGAATCACCCTCAGCAATGGCTACTGCGGTGCATGATTTATATGCTAATCCTACTCTAGGGGCGAGGCTAGGTAACGCAGGAAGACAGTTTGCCGAAGAAAACTATTCCTTAGAGCAAGCACTTAATCGGTATGAAGGGCTGCTTTCTCATATTGTTGCTAACCGAAAATCAACTGTAGGTACTTTGTCGAAATTAAATTCCAAAAAATCAGTTGTGGATGGTTGAAAAGGCCTGGAGACTGGGGATTTTTTGATAAAAATAGGATGCTCTCTTAATTAGCGAACATTAAGCGACTAGGAAGACAAAGCCATAATTAGAAAAAATTAAATCACCCAAATGGGTGAGTTACAAATCAACCGATCGGGTGACCTAAGTGTAGGAAGTTGAGACTGCTCAAAAATAGGATTCTAGAGAACACTGATTGATTGCACATCATTCTTAGTGAGGATAACTCTATGAAACTTTCAACCTTGCTTAATAAAGCTGAATTAACAGCATAGGTAGCCCGCCATTGGCATCGCTCCATAACCTTCTCTTCCCTAAGATCAGTATTCACTACGATTTAAGAGCGATAAACTCATCTGTAACTTGTACTAATCTCATCTTTTATGTGGTTATAATGCAAGCAAGCGCTTGCAAACACTTGTAGAAAACTTAGCATCAAGGACGGCACAAACTCGTGCACGCTTGATAAATGCAGCAACTGAGGTGTTTGCGACAGCAAGATAAACCGTGTTTTCTCTCTGAGCTAAAATCATGGGTTTCTACTGACTAAAAAAGTTTTATAAATTACACTTTAAAAAACTGATAGCAGTTAAATAATTTACAAAATAACCATAATGTGCTGAAGACTATTTGTTTGTTTTAGGTGCTAGACAACGTGAGCGATCGCCCAAATACCCAAATACATATTTGTCACCAACATCAAGAAAAAAGGGCTAAAAAATGATCCAAACAATGCTTTTTTAGCGAAGAGTAGATTGCCCAAGTCTAAATCCACAAGACAAGAAACCGAAGATGTCCCATTCTGAGTTCCCTGATTCTCATCTGCCCGTTGAAATAGAACAGCCTACTGTTAATGATTCTAGTCAAGAGTCGCAACCATTGTTAGAGCGATCGCCTAAGCCACCTCAAAAGCGGCGTTGGCCCCTGCTGTTGGGAATCGTCCTATTAATTGCAGGTGTTGGTTTTGGTTGGCGCTGGTGGCAAACTAGTAATGCTAGCAATCCACCAGCGGGTGCTGGTGCACCTGCTGGTCAACCTATAGCTTCCGTCAAGCTAGCAACCGTCCAAACTGAAACTGTGCAGGAAAGTTCGGAGTTTATTGGCTCCTTAGAGGCTCCACGTTCGGTAATCATCAAGCCACAGGTTGAAGGACGAGTAACGCAGATTTTCATCCAAGAGGGCAACCGTGTTCAACAAGGGCAAGTCATTCTTAGCCTGGAAAGTGATAATGTCCAAGCTCAATTATCACAAGCAAAAGCTGGACTAGAACAAGCTCAAGCACGTCTTGCTGAACTCAAAGCGGGCACGCGACAAGAAGAAATTGCCCAAGCTAGAGCGCAGTTAACCCAAGCCCAAGCTCGTTATAGAGATGCCCAATCGGGATCGCAACCAGAAGAAATTGCTCAGGCTGAGGCTCAAATTCAGTCAGCTAAATCTGATGTGGAACTAGCACAGTCACGAGCCAAGCGATACGCACAATTGAGAAAAGAGGGTGCAGTTTCCCAAGATACTTTAGAAGGATATGTCAAAGAACAGGAAAGTGCTGAAGCTGCCCTTGTCGTAGCCCAGAAACGCCTAGACCAAGTTCGCAAAAGCAGAAATTCTAGTATCAATGAGCTAGCTGGTGCTCTGGAACAACAGAAACAAAACTTAAGGCAACTAGAAAATGGTTCCCGCCCAGAAGAAATTGCCCAGGCGCGATCGCAAGTAAGTCAAGCAGCTGCCCAAGTCCAAGCTGCTCAAGTCCAACTGCAATACACAAAAGTCCTAGCTCCTTTCACTGGCATTGTTGGTGATATTCCAACAAAGGTGGGAGATTATGTAGAAAAAGCAGACCAGCTCACTACATTAACTAGAAACGACTCTTTAGAACTGAATATTTCCGTTCCGCTAGAAGAAGCCAAAAATCTGCGCTTGGGATTACCAGTGCAAATGCTGAACGCCCAAGGTCAACCCACAGCAAGGGGGAAGGTGAGTTTCATCTCTCCAAATGCCAGTTCCGATTCGCAGACAGTTTTAGTTAAAGCCAACTTTGGTAATTCTAGAAGTCAACTGATCAATCGCCAGACAGTGCAAACCAAAGTGATCTGGAACGAACGTCCAGGAATCTTAATTCCAGTTACAGCAGTATCTCGTTTGGGTGGGGAGACTTTTGTGTTTGTGGCTCAAGCGCCAGCAGAAAAGCCTAAACCTGGAGCACCATCTTTAGTGGCTCAACAAAAACCTGTGAAATTGGGAGTTATTGAGGGGAATAATTATCAAGTTATCGACGGACTAAAGACTGGAGACAAAATAGTTGTTTCCGGTATTCTCAACCTAACTAATGGCGCTCCTATCTCTCCTGCACCACAAGAAGTGGGTAGTCTAAAGCCTTAGTTGAAGACGGGAGCAGGGGAGAATTGGGGACAAGGGGACTTGAGTGAGAAGTCTTTCCCATTGTCCCCAAGTCCTCTTTCCAATGCCAAATACCCAATCCCCAATTTTTTAAACTATGTTTGTTGACTTCTTTATTAAGCGGCCAATCTTTGCGTCGGTCTGTGCGATCTTTATCCTTTTAATAGGATTAATCAGTATTGCAACACTTCCGATCGCTAGGTTCCCAGAAATCAGTCCCACTCAAATCAGTGTAACTTCTAACTACAACGGAGCAAGTGCAGAAGTCGTAGAAAGTGGGGTGACAAATATCTTAGAAAGGCAAATTAATGGGATTGAGGGACTAAGATATCTTACTTCCAGCAGCAGTAACGATGGTACTAGTACTATTACAGCCACCTTTGATTCATCGCGGGATAAAGATATTGCGGCTGTGGATGTGCAAAATCGTGTTTCTATTGCCCAACCACAACTACCAGACTCTGTGCAGCGCACGGGAGTGCGGGTATCAAAGGAGTCTAGCAACATTCTCTTAGCAATTGGTTTATTCGCTGAAAATAAAGAGTACGACAATATATTCTTAAGCAACTATGCCGACCTTTACTTAGCAGATGCTTTAAAAAGAGTCAAAGGGGTAAGCAACGCTCAAATTTTTGGTGAACGCCGCTACGCAATGCGCTTGTGGTTAGATCCGAGTCGCCTTGCCAGTCGAGGACTAACGACTCAGGATGTAGCGAATGCTTTATCTGAACAAAACTTGCAAGTTGGTGCAGGGAGAATTGGACAAGAACCGGCTCCTGAAGGACAAAAGTATCAACTTGATGTGCGTGCTGCTAGCCGATTAGCAGAACCATCAGAATTTGAAGAAATTGTCCTCAAAACTGAAGATGATGGCACATTAGTTAAGCTCAAAGATGTGGGTAGAGCAGAACTGGGTGCAGAAAACTACAGTTCATTTCTGCGATTTAGTGGTAACGATGCTGTCGGTTTAGGGATTTATCAAGTTCCTGGTAGTAATGCCTTGGATGTGGCTAAGGGAGTCAAAGCCGAACTAGCGCGATTAGCACCAAGTTTTCCCCCAGGGCTGAAATATCAGGTAGCTTTTGACACAACATCATTTGTAGAAGAGTCGATGGCAGAAGTCATCAAGACTCTGATTGAATCGGTGGTGCTGGTTGTAATTGTAATTTTTGTGTTCTTGCAAGACTGGCGAACTACCTTAATTCCAGCGTTGACAATTCCACTTTCCTTAATTGGGACATTTGCCTTCGTCAAAGTTTTTAACTTTTCCATGAATAGTTTGACTTTGTTTGGTCTAACTTTAGGCTCTGGGATGGTGGTAGACGATGCGATCGTTATAGTAGAGCAAATTAGCCGCTTTATTAAGGATAAAGGTATAAGTCCTCGCCGAGCCGCTAGTGAATCAATGGCGGAACTGTTTGGCGCGGTTATTGCCACTTCACTAGTATTGATGGCGGTGTTTGTGCCAGTGGCATTTTTTCCAGGAACCACAGGCGCACTTTATCAGCAATTTGCTCTTACTATTGCCTTTTCCATTGCGATTTCGACCTTTTTGGCTTTAACTCTGACACCTTCTTTGTGTGGGGTGTTGCTGCGTCAAGGACAAAGACCTTCAGGCTGGCTGGGTTGGATTTTTGGCCACATTAATCGCTTTCTCGACTGGGCACAGCATAATTATAAGCGATCGCTAAATTTTCTCACACGCTTTAAAAGCGTCATTATTGGGTTGTTTATCGTTTCCTTAGGAATGACTGCTTGGCTGTACACTACAGTACCAACAGCCTTTCTACCCGATGAAGATGAAGGATATTTCATCACCATCATCCAAGGGCCTCAAGGCGTTTCGCTGCAATATACCAGCGATGTTATGGCACAGGTAGAAAAAGAAATCCAGCCACTTCCAGAAGTGCTGGGGACTTTCGCCGTGGGAGGATTTGGTTTTAGTGGTAGCACCGCCAATAGCGGCATCATCTTTACAACTTTAAAACCTTGGGCAGAACGCTCAAGACCTGATCAATCAGTACAGGCGATTATTGGCAAATTGCAAGGGAAGTTATTGGCAATCCCAGAAGCCAGGGTCTTTCCTGTGAATCCGCCCCCAATTCAGGGTTTAGGCAACTTTGGCGGCTTCGTCTTTCAACTGCAAGACCGCAGAGGTAACAGTGGTTTAGAAAATCTAGTCCAGTCGATGGGTAAGTTGCTGGGTAAAGCTAATCAAACACCAGGATTACAAGCTGTATTTAGCACTTTTGCCGCAGATACACCACAATTACTTGTGGAAGTTGACCGCAATAAAGCCAAATCATTGCAAGTTTCCATAGATGATATCTTCAGTACTTTACAAACTGCTTTGGGATCACAATATGTAAATGATTTCAATCTCCAGCAGCGTAGTTACCGGGTGTATGTCCAGGCAGATCAACAGTTTCGTTCCAATCCAAAAGATATTGGTAAACTATACGTTCGTTCTCAAAAGAATCAAATGATTCCTTTGAGTAACTTAGTAACAGTTACTCCGACTGTGGGAGCGCAAACGATAAATCACTACAATCTCTTCCGCTCAATTGAAATTAATGGTGCCGCTGCTCCTGGTTATAGTTCTGGAGATGCAATTAAAGCAATGGAACAAGTTGCTAAAGAAGTTTTACCAGCAGGTTATGGCTATGAATGGTCAGGAACTGCATTAGAAGAAATAGATTCTGGTAGTTTAGCACCCCTAATCTTTGGATTAGGAATAATCTTTGTGTTTTTAGTACTAGCCGCTCAGTACGAGAACTACATTGACCCCTTTATCATTCTATTATCAGTTCCCTTAGCTATATTTGGAGCGCTTATAGCTCAATCAATGCGGGGTTTTGCTAATGATGTTTACTGTCAAATTGGTCTAGTAATGTTGATCGGTTTAGCTAGTAAAAATGCTATTTTGATTGTGGAATTTGCTAACCAATTACGAGAGCAAGGGCTTTCAATTACTAAAGCAGTAATTGAAGCTTCACAAGAACGGTTACGTCCAATTTTGATGACTGGATTTTCTACACTTTTAGGGATTTTCCCGTTAGCTGTTGCTACAGGTGCTGGCGCGGGAAGTCGGCAATCTTTGGGAACAGCAGTATTTGGTGGAATGTTAATTGCGACTTTCTTGAGTTTGTTTGTAGTACCGATTTTGTATATCGTTATTAAGACGACAACAGAGCGCTTTATCAAACCAAATCGGCATCAAGAACTGCAAACAGATACAGTTTCATTGGATGGTAAAACTCCTGCATATTCAACAAAAGCTGAGGATTAATTCGTAATTCGTAATTAATTGTCCCCTATCTTTTATGCCCTTCTTCCCTGTCCCCTATAAACATCGTAGTATGAGGAGATGGGGAATACTAATTTCAAATTTTAATAAACCGCAGAGGCGCAGAGAAGCCAGTGCGCCCTTGCGGTTCCCTGACTTGTAGCAACTGGCGCGACACAGAGATAAAGAGAGAAGAGTGGTTTATTTCAGCAATCTTAGACCACTAAGGGTAACTAATACTGTAGAACCTTCATGCCCAATCACACCGATGGGTAGGTTAATATTTCCTAGAAAGTTGCCCACCAAAAGCAACATAATGAAACCCAACGCTACGAATATATTCTGTTTGACTATGGATTGCGATCGCCTACCTAAATGTATCGCCACGGCAATTTTTTCTAACTTGTCTGCCATCAGTACTATATCTGCGGTTTCCAATGCCACATCGCTACCAGATACTCCCATCGCTATACCTACAGATGCTTGCGCTAGGGCTGGTGCATCATTGATCCCATCACCTACCATTGCAACTGTTTGATATTGTTGCTGTAGACTGCGGATAACATCAAGCTTATCTTCTGGTAGAAGTTGAGCATATACCCGATCAATTCCTACTGCTTTGGCAACACTGTGAGCAGTTTCCTCATTATCTCCGGTTAACATGACAATCTGTTCAACTCCCAGTTTCTTTAACCGAGTAATGGTTGCCGTTGCTTGCGATCTTACTTCATCTGCGATCGCAATTACACCCATCACCTCTGCTCCCCTGCTTCCCTGTGCTACCCAAACCACAGTTTTACCTTCTTGCTCTAAAGATTGAGCCATTTTTCGTAATTCTTCAGGGAAATTTGTCACATATTTCTGCACAAAAACGGCATTCCCTACAATTACCTGTTGTTCTTGAGCGATTCCCACAATTCCCTGTCCAGGTATAGCTTGCACTTGAACTGCACCAACCCAATCCAAATCACCAGCCGCCTGCACAATTGCCTTACCTATGGGATGTTCTGAAGAGGATTCCACACTAGCGGCGGCTTTTAATACATCTGCATGTGTGTATTCACTAACTGAAATTACCTTGTATACCTGCACCTGTCCTGTTGTTAGAGTACCAGTTTTATCAAATGCGATCGCTCTGACTTTACCAATCTTCTCCAACTGCGCCCCATTTTTAAACAAAATCCCCTGTCTTGCACCATTAGCGATTCCCGAAAGTAATGTGGGCATAATTGCAGCCATCAGCGCACAAGGAGAAGCAACCACCAGGAAGGTAAGCGCTCGATAAATCGTTGTTTCCCAATCCCAACCCCAAACAAATGGCGGTAAAGTTGCCAGTAATATTCCGGCTACTACAATGACTTTGGCATATCCCTTCTCAAAGCGATCAATAAACTCTTGCGAAGGTGGTGCTTCTGTTTGCGCCTGTTCTACCAAGCGAATCACCCGCACAATCAAACTGCTTTGGGCTGGTTTGTGTACTTTAATCTGCAATGCACCATAGCCGTTGAGTGTGCCGGCAAATACTTCTGCACCGACTGTTTTCTCTACAGGTAAAGACTCGCCTGTAATCGCAGCTTGATTGAGAGTGCTGTAACCAGATAAAATTATTCCATCAGTAGGAATTAGTTCTCCGGGTTTGACGACAATTTCATCACCCACTTTTAGCTGAGTGATAGGAATTTCCTCTTCCCTTCCCTGAAGTAAAACCCTTGCTGTATCTGGTGTCAGACTCATCAAACTCCTGATACTCCGCTCAGTTCGCGCCATTGCATAGCCTTCTAGTGCGCCACTGATAGCAAAGATCAGAATCAAAATTGCCCCATCAATAATTAGATAATATTCTCTTCGCCATAAGCCGAGGCTAGCAGCACCAATAGCCGCCACAATCATCAACAAATCTACATCGAGTTCTTTTTCTTTGAAAAGGGTAGTCAATCCTTCCCGCGCACTTTCGTAACCACCAATGACATAAGCAGCAGGTAGCAGTAGCAACGCCAATCCCAAAGCGCCAAGATGTAAGGCGAACCATCCGAGAAATAGCAGTAACCCACAAAGGAGGGCTGCCAAGGTATCTGCGTGTTCTCTGGTAAATTGGCCCAAACGTTGGGGGTAGAGCATGAGAGGTGAATGAACAGGGACTCTCTCACGCTAAACCTTGACATTGATGTTAATGTCAAGCTTTATTGTGAAAAATACTCCAAAAGTGCGTATAGTGCCGTAACCCACATTCCGCACTTCAAAATGCCATACTTAATACTTCAATAAATATTACAAATAACTGTTGATGTAATTAAGTATTAACATTGGAATTGTCTAGGCTTTTGGCGATCGCCGCGTTGCTCAAGTTGATCTAGAAAATCTGTTTTGTCGCAGCGAAATCAAAACAATTAATTATTGCCGAAGGGTGGCTGCATCAAAAGTCTGAGTGGTGGCGTGCCGAGTAATTCATCAAAGTTGATGTGCAATCTAACTATGCTTAGGGATGTTTCTGTTTTTAATAATCGTAAAGTTAATGCTAATATCAGGCTGATATTTATCAGATAAGCGCTTTTTTGAAAGTGAATTGTTGCAAAAGTACTAACACAAATTGAATATGTACAATTCCCAAGAAGATTTTACAAAGGATGCCCAGTCCTGTAGTTCAACCTATTACTCAGATTCATCTCTACAACCGCAAAAGATAGATGTAGCTTATGCCATATATCAAAAAGCAAAGGCAGGATCACTTTTAGGTATTACCATCGTTGGACGTTTACAACTTAAAGCTCAAGGAGCAGATGGTAAATTTGTCTTAATTCCCTCAGATGAAAGCTTTCCTAGCATTGATGAGGATATGAAAAAGAACCTCTTGACTCTACACGAAGATTTTAATCAACAAAGTGGTAGCATTTTGAGTTCAGAAAACTGGTCACTACTTGCTAATGATGCATGGTTGCTAGGAAGCCTTCACGCACTGGCTGAATTTCACCTCGCATCTCCGTTAAAATGGAGCAACCTTTGGGATGAAAATAAAAAGAGGATATCGGTGACTGCACGGGAAGTTATAGGTATTACATCTTTTGGTTATCAGTTGATTAGACCACAGCCTAAACTTGAAGCAGTGGCAGTGTGTGTCAACGAACAGGAAGCCATAAATGCATCGTTGTTGACATATAAAGAAAAAGTCATAACTTATTTGACAGAAGATGCCTTGCAACAGTTCTTCAAATCACTCCCCAGCGAAGTCACGAAATAAAAGTAACTTATAGTTTAACTAAGCTAAAGTCAAGATTAGGAGCGATCGCCTTTCCTCAATGCTCCTTTGGCAACAATCAACCTTTTTAAGATCATAATTCGTGGAAATCAAAAGTAGCGAACTGACAATTAAACAGTTAACGCACTTGGTAGGAGGCGGTTTAACTCCGCGAATGGTGCGCCATTACCATCAATTGGGACTGCTACCGCAACCAGTGCGATCGCAGAGCAATTACCGTCTCTACACCAAAAAAGATGTTCTCAGGTTGCAGCGAATTGTAGCACTTAAGCAGCAAGGGTTTCAGCTAAACCATATCCGCAATATTTTGGAAGTGGAACCAGAAGCCGACACAACTATTAACCTAATGGGACAACTTCAACAGCAATATCGCGCGGTGATGCAACAAATTTCTCAACTGCGACAAACTGCATCAGCATTAGAAGGATTATTGGGGCGCGATCGCCATTGTCAAATTATGCAGGCGGAAGTTTTGGCACAACTCAAGTTACTTGATGTCGAAACTCAAGCTGGATTAGGGGGATTGGAAAACCTCTGGAGTGGTTTGGATGCCGAAATTCATACGCACTCGGAAGCATTTTCAGAATCGCTACAACGCTTACTACCTGATTTGTCTCACCGTTCGGAAATTGAACAACACTTAATTTCTCAGTTGGTTTTGGCTTGTGGCGATGTGAGTTTAGTATCCTTTATCAAGTTGAGTCGAGATGCGATCGCAGCTAGTCGAGAAGCTTTATCTTCAAGCTGTCAAATTGTTGTCGATACCCAAACGGTTGCTGCGGCTTTGGATCAAACCCGACTATTTCACTTGGGATGCCGTATCGAAACTTTGATTGATAATCCCCATATTACCACCGCCACAGAAGCAGAACTTGCCTTTTGGCAACATCGAGAATGGCGATCAAAATTGCAGCAAGTAAGTAAAGGTTGTGTACTGGTAATTGGTTATGCTCCCTCAGTGCTTGTAGAAGTTTGTGAGGCAATCACTAATCAAAAAATTCAGCCTGCATTAGTAATTGGAATGCCCATTGGCTTTAGTCATGCTCCCGCAGCCAAGCGACAACTGATGCAGCAAGAGATACCTTTTATTACAGTTGCAGGGACTTTGGGAGGTGGCGCTTTAGCTGCAACTGCCCTGAATGCTTTAGTGGAGTCACTGATTGATAAGCCAGATTGTCATTGTTATCTCAAAAATGTAGTAGATTCTGATGAGTGTTGAACAATAAGTACTCAGTACTCAGTACTACTGAAAATAATATTGTTAAATAATATTGAATTTGCTACACTTTACCAGTTTTAGTAATTCAATAATTCATAATTGTGGCCATAAGCTACCAACTTGGTATAAGTTGCAATCTAAATTAGAACATTTTATAGTAAACAGACTCTGGCAATTAGAGTATAAATTATCATGCTATTCAATCTACATCGAAGTATAAATCAATATAAGTGCGCTGAAGGAACTTAGAAGTAAAGATAACTCAGATGTATAATTAGCGCGTCTCCTCCATAATCCCTAACAAGATTGTGATTTAGGACTGGTAGGCTTTCTATTTTTTACTTTAATAAAGGGCATATGTGGCAACAAGGAAAAAAAGATACTTCGATAATCAGGCTGGTATTATGGGTTGCCTTAGCTACAACCCCTATGGCAGGAAGTTTGGTGGTATCAGCACCGATGCTGGCACAATCTAAACCTGATTCTCCCTCTTTTACACTGCCGCAAACAGTGCAAAATGGGACGATAGTGCGGATTGATGGTTCAAGTAGCTTGGGTGCAATCAACCAAAGCCTGAAAGAAAATTTTGAAAAACAGTTTTCCGGCACAAAGGTTGAAGTTGCTGCTAACGGCACAGATACGGCACTGAAAGATTTGCTAGATGGCAAAATCGACATAGTAGCAATGGGGCGTGGATTGACACCAGCAGAAAAAGCCCAAGGACTGGAGCAAGTTCGCTTGTACCGTGAAAAGATTGCGATCGTGGTTGGTGAAGATAATCCTTTCAAGCAAAGCTTGACTAGTAGGCAATTCGCCCGAATTTTCCGGGGACAAATTACAAATTGGTCACAACTAGGAGGCCCTTCAGAGAAGATTCGGGTAATCGATCGCCCTAACACCAGTGAGACTCGCAATACTTTTCGGACTTATCCAGCCTTCAAGACTGCTGAATTTGCTACAGGGCCCAATGCTACCCAAGTAACTGAGGATAATACCGTAGAAATCATCAAACAACTGGGCAAAGACGGCATCAGCTATGTGTTAGCTAATCAGGTGTCGAAATTGAAAGGTGTGCGAGTTCTGCAATTACATCAAGCTTTGCCAGATGATGATAAATATCCCTTCTCGCAACCTTTAGTTTACGTTTACAAAAAAAATCCGAGTTTAAGCACAGTAGATTTTCTCGGCTTTACCCTTGCAGCCCCAGGACAGCAGGCTATAGAACAAGCTAGAACTGCTGAAGCAGAGGCGATCGCAGCTAGCTTATTACAACCTGCACTCACCCCTTCCCCTGATGCCCAGACGACAACTGCTGCTACAGCTTCCCCTAGTGCCACTACTTCTGCATTTGGCGAACAGCCTTTTGTAGCTCCTGCTACTGCACAAACCAGTCCAATTGTAAATAGAGAAACACCATTTTGGTTGCTCCTACCTTTGTTTTTTACTACTGTAGGTGGAGCGTTTTTATGGTGGATTTTGGGAAAACGCCCATTACCCACTGAGAAAACAGACAACTTACCAGAATCAAATCCTCATCCACCCAACACAGATGATGAAACGGCGGTACTCAACACCAGCACAGCTTCCTCCCTGAACGGAGCGATGCTTGAAGAACAACCAGTGCCGCACTTTCAAGAGCAAGAAACCCCTGATCGCATTCCTTTCAACATTTATACTCAAACACAATCTGATCTGACAGAGAATGCTACTCAGGAGACATCAAATTTAGTACAAGAGGCAACTAATGGCACCTCTAACTCCTATGAAGGTACAACATCCGGTGTAGCTAATGGTTCAGAAAATAACAACTTGGGAGCCGCAGCTTTAACTAATGGTGCGGCTCTAACAACGGGCATTGGGGCGGCCACCTGGTCTGCCTTTACCAACAAAGAAACAGAAACAAACGCCATTGATGAGACAGTCCCGCCAAGTAACTATACGGAGACAAGCACTCCTGATTCTGATGAAATTGCATGGGACATAGAAGCCCCAGCAGCTGTAGTAAATACTTCATATCCTCACCTAGCTAATATTCCAGAAGAGACATCTGATGTGGAACTACCTTCATCTGAGGTGACAGCCCCACTCCCAGAATTAGCGGATGTGCCAGAAGTAACATCTGATTTTGGATATTGGGACACAGAAGTTGATGAAGATCAGATAGATGAGGAACTTCAGGCAGAATTGAACTGGCTAGAGAGTATTACCTCAACTGAAGATACAGCCTCAGTAGATGAATTACCCTTATTAGAGGATGACGAAGTGGCAGCCGACGTGGAACCGTCAGCGTTACAAACATCCTCACTGCTCGATTTGCCAGAATTGCCAGAAGATGTATTTAATGTGGTAGCGGATGCAGCTGAACCCACTGCCGATTTGCCAGAGGAAGAATCTCAAGCAGAGCCTACTGTTGAGGAAGATATTGCTGAAGCTGACTCCACAGATTTTGCCGCTGCTACTGCTCTAGCAGCAGGCGTAGGGATTGCAGGCTGGACTACCATTTCTGGGTCAGATGCCGAAAACCAAATTGATACTGCGGATACCAATGTGCCGATTGTAACCGAAACACCTATTGATTTGGTAGATGCAGAAGAAGAGAGCAGTATTTTGCTCACACCGTATACTTCTACATTGGCTCATGTCTCTTGGGAGATATCCGAACTAAAAAAGGCAGCGCTGCGCCAAGAAGGTGGCTCTCAATTGGTAGTGCGGCTCTATGATGTAACTGGGATAGACCTGAGTTATCAAAGTCCCCAGCTTGTACAGCAGTATGAATGTGACGAGACAGCACACGATCGCTTTGTGGAGATTCCCATCAGCGAGCGCGATTACATAGCTGAAATTGGCTATCTCGCTGATGGCGATGCCTACGGCGATAAACTACGCTGGTTATTCATCACCCGTTCAGCAATTGTTCGTGTCTTTAGTCCTGTTAATCCAGATCCCATAGTTGATGATCTGGCGATTGCTGATGAAACAGATATTAACTTGGTAGATGCCCAAGAAGAGATCACTGAAGAAGAGAGCAGTATCGTCCTCACACCCCGCACTCATCAATGGGCTGATGTATCTTGGGAGATTTCCGAAACCAAGAAAGCAGCGCTGCGCCAACAGGGCGGCTCTCAATTGGTAGTCCGGCTCTATGATGTAACAGGGATAGACTTGAGTTATCAAAGTCCTCAGCTTGTACAGCAGTATGAATGTGACGAGACAGCACACGATCGCTTCGTGGAAATTCCCATCAGCGATCGCGATTACATAGCTGAAATTGGCTATCTCGCTGATGGCGAACGCTGGTTGTTCATCGCCCATTCAGCGATCGTTCGTGTCTTCAGTCCTGTTCATTCAGAACCCACCATTGAAGATGTAGCCTTAACAAGCGAAACAACTATTATCCCGACAGATTTCACCGTTGAAGATGTAGCGTTAACAAGCCAAACAGCTATTGACTTGGTAGATGTAGAAGAAGAGATCAGTGAAGAAGAGAGCAGTATTTTGCTCACACCTCGCACTCCCAAGTGGGCTTATGTTTCTTGGCACATTTCCAAAGCTCAGAACGAAGCACTGCAACAACAAGGCGGCTCTCAACTGGTAGTGCGGCTCTATGATGTGACTGGGATTGATTTGAGTTATCAAAGTCCCCAACTTGTACAGCAGTATGAATGTGAAGAAGTCGCACGCGATCGCTTTGTGGCTATTCCCGTGAGCGATCGCGACTACATGGTTGAAATTGGCTATCTCGCTGATGGCGATGCCTACGGCGGTAAACTACGTTGGTTACTCATAGCCCGTTCACCTAATGTTCGGGTTTTCAATCGTTCCCACGAAGATTTTTGGTTTGTGGCAGATGCTGAGTTGATTATTCACGGAGCAACCCAACCAAATACAAGTGTAAACATTGGTGGGCATGCCATCAAAATCAAACCGGATGGTACTTTCCACCTCCGTCTTCCCTTTTCAGATGGTTTAATGGACTATCTCATAACGGTAGCTGCTGATGGGGAATCCACTAGAACTATCCATAAAAAGTTCTCCCAGGAAACTTCAGAAAGCTAGTAATTACCTGGAGTGATTCCCTCTAACCTATTTTCACCTTTTAGGCTACCGTGTACACACATGTCTACACAGGATGCAAATTAGTTGGTTAAAGGTTAAATAGTAGAGTGTGTGATTGCGTAGCGTAACGCACCCTACTATTTAACTTTAAATTAGGGGTTAAAAACCGCATCTACACAAGCGAAACTCACTTCTATAGGCTCAATTAATAAAACTAAATTTGGCACTCTAAAAGTCTTGCATACACAGTTGGAAAGCAGTCTATTCCTACTCCTCCTAAACCAGCATCCATATAATTATCCTCTTTATTCCCTCTATTTTGATTCTTCAGTGTAGGAAATTGTCCAGAAGGCGCTTCAGAATTAAAAATCAATTCTTTGTATATCTTCCATTCCCACATACTTTGTCCACGCCAACCTATAGCTTGACCAAATTTTCCTTTATCCTTAGCTACATGTTGAAATAAAGCCTTCTGGACAGTGAAACCAAACCGTCCTTTACTGTATTTTAACCACAGAAGATCAACAGTATTTAAATCTCTGCAAGGAATCTTTGAGATTGATTGCTCATCAAAGTAACCTTTATCTTCTCGCAATGAGGCTTTAAGAAGTGCAAGGGTTGTTTCTTGATCCGCTTCTTTCCAAAGTTGTTTTTCTAGTAAATTGCAAAGGTTGGTATAATCAACGCCTCGTTCTGAATTGAGTACGTTGACTTGGCTTTTGGAAATTGATTCATGTCTAGCAAAACCACTGAGATTATCAAGCGAAGGATTGAGTTTGGTCGCAATTTTGTTATTAGTACCTAAATCTTTAGCTGATATATATATAGAACCTTGACTATTAACAACAAATTCTAATTCGATCTGGGGTACTCCTTTCTTTGCAAATGGAATACCTTCTAAACAAAGATTTCCAAGGTTTTTATTGTACTGTGTTAATATACTCTCTCCAATAAAAACTTTTATATCAACACGAGATTGGCCATCTTCTGCCGTACTAAAGATTTCAGATTTTTTAGTAGGAAGAACTGTACCTTTTGGAATTAACACAGTCATAATTCCACCTAATGTCTCAACACCTAAATCTTCTTGTGTAATTTCCTGGGATACTTTAAGAATATTATGAATAATTGAAACTGGGGAGCTAGGCTGTTCTGCTTCATTAAAACTTGATGCATATTGATATTTTTTTTGCTGAATTTCAAGTTCTTGCTGATACTTGATCTTTTCCTGATATTTTGCTTCAGCTACTTCATTAATCGGTCGCTCAATCCGCATAATATCCTCTTCTCTAAGTCCTAATTGTTGACGAAAGCTTTGAATTCCATCCAAAACATACGAACTTAATGGATATTCTGCTTGAATAGCTTTTGAAAACTCTTGTTTATAGCGTTGAAGCTTGTTTTCATACTCTTTTTGCTCCAGATGCTGCTTACGTTCTAATTTTTGTGATTCCTCAGATTCACCTTGGTATCTTTGTTTAGCTTGATAATCTAACTCAGCCTGTTCAATAATTGGCTTTGCAACTCGAGCCGCATCTTCAAGCTTTAAACCTAAATCCCTTTGGCGATTTTCTAAGTCCTTCTCAATCTCCTCATTGAAGGGGTAATAACCCTTCTCAATTAACTTACTGAGCGTTTGCTTATATTTATTCAGATTCTCTTCATATCTGCTGTAAGGTTCATACGCACGAGTTTCGATTTCATTTGCTTCTTCCGGCGTTAAACCTAATGTTTCTCGAAGTTCATCTAAAGTGTCCCGTTCTACGATAGAGATTATGCCGTCTGAAAGAACCTCCTCAACTTTTTGGAGATAGTGTGATCGAATCACCTGTTTCTGTTCCGTTTGTTGCTTGCGGTATTCAAGCATGAGCTTGGCTGCTGTTCGGATGCCTTGTGTAACGCTGACAAAAGCTTCATCCTGGTTTACCCAGGTTGTTACGGCTTTGGCATCTTTAGGAAACGCTTGTAGCTTGCCAAAAGGTGCATCAAACCAGTCAAATGGGCGCAGAATGACTGGAACGACATACGCCTGTTTTAACTCATGCTGCTTTAACGCCATTGGAATTTCAATGTCACGGCAATATTTGGAGGCAATAAAGTCTGGGCTGATCAGTAGCAGAATAATATCAGCAGACTCAAGCTCATTCTTAATCTTGTCATTCCACTCCGTTCCAGCAGTAAGTTGGCGATCGTACCAGCTAGAGATAATGCCTTGCCATTGCAGGTTACTCAAATGAGTTGCCAGACTATCTCGTAATGCTTCGTCTTTGTGAGAGTAGGAAATGAAAACTCTAACTGTGTTCTCTGCCATGTTACCTCATCAAGTATTTTGAGACTTAGGAAACCTACTATGACTTCATACATGGAAAAGCAAATTCCAGATAATTGATTTGTAAATTATCTGAAATTTGATTAATAAGCCTGCCAAATCTGGTCAGCTACAACCGATTCGCCTTCTCTTCGAGATGCTACGCGAAGGAGTTTAATAGTGCTTTGCTGTTATTTACAACACACTTATTGAGGATATTTCACGGGTATCGGTTTCATTGATTTAACTCCGATTACTGCTTGCCCTAAGTATCGTGCAACCTCACACAAGATATTTAAGGGAACTCCAAAAAATAGATTATTTCGCTTAAAGTTGTTGACTGTTGACTGTTGACTGTTAACTGTGAACCGTCAACGGTCAACAATCCCAATGGAATATTTTTTTACTTGGAATTCTCTAAGGAATATGCTTATTGGGGTAAGAATTCCTTTGATTGACTGGAGTTTGAGTAAGTCAAATGTCATTTTGCTTGCGGAAAACACTGAAATGAGAAAGTAAACTGGAGTTTGAGTAAGTCAAATGTCATTTTGCTTGCGGAAAACACTGAAATGAGAAAGCAAACTGGGGTTTGAGTAAGTCAAATGCCATTTTTAGAAAGCATTTAAGTATTTTGAGAAAGTAAACAGGCATTTTGATCAAGCAATTAGGCTTTTTGATAAACTAGTCAGCAAATATACTTGCTTAAAAAGTTAAATACTTAAATGCTGGACTATTTATTATCAGATTAAAGTTAATTTAGTTAAAGCTTTAGTGTATTAAAAACTACGCAATCAGTAGTCAAAACCCTGATTTCTAGTTATGAGCAATTCATGAGGGCATTGCATAAATGCGGGATGGGCAATATGAGCATCCCTTGTATTTCAGGGCGGGTAAGATGCTCATCCTACAATGAATCATCCCTTAATTCAGCAACGCCCATGAATTGCCTCAGAGCGCGTGTCGTTTTGCGTAATTCCTATGTATAAGTGGGCGATACTGGATTTGAACCAGTGACCCCATCCGTGTGAAGGATGTGCGCTACCACTGTGCTAATCGCCCAAGAGTTTGTATATTATCATAAATTACTCAGATTGAAGTTTGCAAAAGTACATTTAAACAAGGTGTGAGGTTAATGCTAGCTGTTGCTCTTTGCATACTTTTGTAGGATAGGTATTTTGTCCCTCCTAATTATTCAAGATTAGGTGCTTCAGTGCGATCACTTGATTGTCGCAGATGGTAAAAATCCTTTCAAAAGCCCCACTTACCCCTTAATATCTAAAACTAAATAGCAACCAGGTAAATTACTGATTAAAATTAAGTGATTTCTTAGACAAACTACTACGTATTTAGGCTCTAAGTGCAGGAGTCACTGAAAATTCATTTCTTTAGTTTATCTAAAGTCACATCTAAGTTATCAAATTACCTTTCTAAGATAGAAGCAGCAACCATAAGTTGCCATACACGACTAAAACCCAATTAACAGCTAGTGGCTGCGGAGAATATAAAAATGGCTAAAGCGCCAGATTCTTTAGATTCGTCTATCAATGAAGTTACAGACAGAGCTCTAGATCGTGATTGTACAACCTTATCCCGTCACGTCTTACAGCAACTTCAGAGTTTTTCGCCAGATGCACAAGATTTAAGTGCGCTGATGAATCGCATTGCCCTGGCCGGCAAATTAGTTGCTCGCCGCATGAGTCGCGCTGGTTTAATGGAAGGCGTTCTCGGATTTACTGGGGAAGTTAATGTGCAAGGAGAATCCGTCAAAAAGATGGATGTCTATGCCAATGATGTATTTATCTCAGTTTTTAAGCAAAGCGGCTTAGTCTGTCGCCTAGCTTCTGAGGAAATGGAAAAACCCTACTATATTCCGGAAAATTGCCCCATTGGTCGCTATACCCTACTGTATGACCCAATTGATGGCTCATCTAACACTGATAACAATCTCAGCTTGGGTTCTATTTTCGCCATTCGCCAACAAGAAGGGACTGATAGCGATGGTAAGGCAACTGACCTTCTCACCAACGGCCGTAAGCAACTCGCTGCCGGATACATCCTGTATGGGCCCTGCACGATGCTGGTTTATACTATAGGTAAGGGAGTTCATTCCTTTGTCCTTGATCCCAGCTTAGGAGAATTTATTCTCACAGAAGAAAATATTCGGATTCCTAACCACGGCTCTGTTTACAGCGTGAACGAAGGGAACTTCTGGCAGTGGGAAGAATCAATTCGAGAATACATCCGCTACGTTCATCGCACAGAAGGCTACAGCGCTCGTTATAGCGGCGCAATGGTGAGCGATATTCATAGAATTTTGGTTCAAGGCGGCGTGTTTCTCTACCCAGGCACAATTCAAAACCCAGATGGTAAATTGCGCTTGCTTTATGAAACCGCTCCTCTAGCCTTTTTGATTGAGCAAGCAGGCGGTCGTGCTACTACAGGACTGATGGATATTTTAGATGTGGTACCAAAAAAACTGCATCAACGCACCCCCTTAATTATTGGTAGCAAAGAGGATGTAGCAAAGGTAGAGTCTTTTATTCAAAACGGACACTAGCACCGCAAGGCGGAAGTCAAAAATCAAAAGTCAAAAGTCACTCATGCTTTAATTTTCGGCTTTTTGGCTGTAATGAAATGGTAAGTTTATTTCTGCCGAATTGTACTAGTGTAAAAAGGCACGACTTAGAAAAAACAAAGCTTGTAAATAAAGCTTTTTAAATTTTTTCAACTGGATAGTTATTTTTGCCATGCTGCACTAGAAGACGGTAATAAAAGGATCAAGGATGCGTCTAGCCTATGGCATTAATTAAAAGTTAATCATGGTGATTTACGATTGGGAATGCAGAATAGCACTTCTTAAAGATGTATTAAAGATTATCTCAGCTGGCCGATGCGATAAGTGATTGGCAACGCCACAATTCAAAAGTAACCATCAGCATTTGATGGGTTTTGCCAACTTTACTTAGAAACATCACTTATACAGGAGTGAAACAAATTAGAGCTATGTCTACCAATCATCTACTAGAAATTAACCAATACGGTCAAAGTATCTGGATGGATAATTTGAGCCGTGACATTATTCAATCAGGCGAACTTAAAGACCTAGTTGAAAATCAAGGTATCTCTGGGATTACCTCTAACCCAGCTATCTTTGAGAAAGCGATCGCAGGTAACGTCATTTATGATGCCGATATAGAAGCCGGAGTTCGCGCTGATTTACCGACATACAAAATTTACGAATCGCTAGTTTTTGCAGATATCCGTAATGCTTGTGATATTTTACGCCCTGTTTATGAAGCCTCGAATAGACTAGATGGTTATGTGAGTATCGAAGTCCCACCAACTATCGCCCATGATACTGAAGCAACAATAACCGAAGCCCGGCGATATTTCCAAGAGATTGGTCGGGAAAATCTGATGATTAAAATTCCCGGCACAGAACCTGGTTTGCCAGCAGTGGAGCAGGTAATAGCCGAAGGGATGAATGTTAATATCACGTTGCTGTTTTCTGTAGAAAGCTACGTAAACACAGCTTGGGCTTATATTCGTGGCTTAGAAAAACGGTTGGCTGAAGGTAAAGACATTAGTAGAATTGCTTCAGTCGCTAGCTTCTTCCTCAGCCGGATCGATAGCAACATTGATGCCAAAATTGATGCTAAGTTGAAGAAAGGCGTTGATGATATTTCTGTGGAAGCAAAGCTAAGAGCTGTTAAAGGAAAAGTAGCGATCGCTAACGCTAAGATTGCGTACCAGGAATACAAGAAAATTATTGAGAGCGATCGTTGGCAAGCCTTGGCAGCAAAAGGAGCTACAGTACAGCGGTTACTTTGGGCTAGTACCAGCACCAAAGACCCCAACTACAACGACGTGATGTATATCGAAGAGTTGGTAGGCCCTGATACCGTTAACACCGTACCACCAGCGACGATTAAAGCTTGTGCCGATCATTGTAACGTAGGCGATCGCTTAGAAACAGATGTAGATAAAGCTTACACGCTGATCGAAAACCTCAAAGATCCGGACATCAACATCGATCTCAATGCCGTAATGGATGAACTGTTAGTTGAAGGTATTGACAAGTTCATTCAGCCCTTCCAGTCCTTGATGAACTCTTTAGAAGACAAGATCAAGGTATTGTCGCCAGTGTAGGGACTGGGTATTGGGGAGTGGGGAGATGAGGGAGACAAGGGGACAAGGGGACAAGGAGAATAACCAATGCCCAGTGTCCCATGCCCAATCCCCCATGCCCGATGCCCAATCCCAAGTCCCCAATCTCAAAACCCCTAATCCAAAATCCAAAATTCCTATGGTCAGTCTGCTAGAAAATCCCTTGCGCGTTGGTCTGCAACAACAAGGGATGCCCGAACCTCAGATTATAGTTATCTTTGGCGCTTCTGGTGATCTCACCTGGCGCAAACTAGTGCCAGCACTTTACAAATTGCGGCGAGAACGGCGTATTCCGCCAGAAACTACTATTGTCGGCGTAGCGCGTCGAGAGTGGAGCCATGAATACTTCCGTGAACAAATGCAGAAGGGCATGGAAGAGGCACATCCTGATGTCGATTTAGGGGAACTTTGGCAAGACTTCTCTCAAGGACTGTTCTACAGTCCTGGGGATATAGACAACCCCGAAAGCTACCAAAAACTGAAAACCTTATTGAGTGAATTAGACGAAAAACGGGGCACGCGAGGCAATCGCATGTTCTACCTCTCAGTAGCCCCTTCATTCTTTCCCGAAGCTATTAAGCAGCTAGGAAGCGGCGGGATGCTAGAAGATCCTTACAAACATCGTCTAGTAATTGAAAAACCCTTTGGTCGGGACTTGGCCTCTGCCCAAAGTCTTAACCAAGTAGTACAGAAATATTGCAAAGAACATCAAGTATACCGTATTGACCACTACTTAGGTAAAGAAACAGTCCAGAATTTGCTGGTGTTTCGCTTTGCCAATGCGATTTTTGAACCCTTGTGGAATCGTCAATTTGTTGACCACGTGCAAATTACCGTGGCAGAAACCGTGGGAGTGGAAGACCGGGCTGGCTACTATGAAAGCGCTGGCGCACTACGGGATATGTTGCAAAATCACCTCATGCAACTTTACTGCCTAACGGCGATGGAAGCACCCAACGCAATGGATGCCGATAGTATCCGCACAGAAAAAGTGAAGGTACTCCAAGCTACTCGTTTAGCTGATGTTCACAATTTGTCGCGGTCAGCAGTCCGTGGTCAGTACAGTGCTGGCTGGATGAAAGGTCAAGCAGTGCCAGGGTATCGGACAGAACCAGGCGTTGACCCGAACTCCACCACACCGACCTATGTAGCGATGAAGTTTTTGGTGGATAACTGGCGCTGGAAAGGTGTTCCTTTCTACTTGCGTACCGGAAAGCGGATGCCGAAAAAAGTGAGTGAGATTTCGATTCACTTCCGCGAAGTTCCGTCTCGGATGTTCCAATCTGCCGCCCAACAGACCAACGCCAATATTTTGACGATGCGGATTCAGCCAAATGAAGGTATTTCCTTGCGTTTTGATGTCAAAATGCCTGGGGCCGAATTCCGCACTCGTTCCGTTGACATGGACTTTAGTTATGGTTCCTTTGGCATCCAAGCAACATCTGATGCCTACGATCGCTTATTCCTTGATTGTATGATGGGCGATCAAACATTGTTTACACGGGCGGATGAAGTAGAAGCAGCCTGGCAGGTAGTAACACCAGCTCTTTCCGTTTGGGATGCACCCGCTGATCCTACTACTATTCCTCAGTATGAAGCCGGTACTTGGGAACCAGCAGAAGCAGAATTCTTAATTAACCAGGATGGTCGTCGCTGGCGCAGACTCTAGAAAGTTAGGAGTGGTGAGTTAGGAGTGATGAGTTATCGGTGATAAATTATGAGTAATAAGTTATAAATTATGAGTTTTTGAGTTAAGAATTTCAGTTCTTTTAACTCCAAACTCTTAACTTTAACTCCTAACTTTTAACTCTTGTACAGACGCGATTCGTCGCGTCTCTCCTAACTCCTAACTCCTAATTTCTAATTTCTAAATTATTCAACAAACAAAGCTGACAACTCAAAACTACTATGGCTCTCCAAGCTTCTACAATTTTTTCACTCCAGGCACCGAAAGATATTTCGCTGAACGAAATAGATGCGGAACTGAACCAAATTTGGCAAAGTTACGGTATTACTGGCGAGGACGGTGGGCTTCCGAGTGCTACTAGGGCAACAACATTTACTTTAGTGGTCTACGAACCAGAAGAAACTCAGTATTTGTTGGCTGCTTTGGGATTTTACAATGGCCCAATTGATGGGATTTTAGGGCCACAAATGGCAGCAGCATTGCGAGAAGTACAAAAGAAACATAATCTACCAGAAACCGGAACACCAACACTTGAAACTCTCACTGTATTACGAGAAGAATTCGCTAAAGGTCAGCGAAGTGGTTCTGTAGGAGAACATCCTGCTGGTGGGTTAAATAGTGGCAGCCCCAGAATTGCCGATGAAATCGCTCTCCGCAATCCCTGCCGCATCATTGCGTTATTTCCTATTGCTGGCGAAGATGAAGGGGTTAAAGCTCAAGTTTCTGCCTATTGCCCCATCCAAAAGCAATCGTCAAGCACACTTATCTGCTGCGAATACATCACTCTCAGTGGTACTGCTGCTGCCTTAGAACGCATCGGTGGCATGATTCCAGCATTGTTGATTGGCGGCTTGCCGAAGTTTCTCTGGTGGAAGGCAACGCCAGACCCTAACAACAGTTTATTCAAGCGTCTAGCAGCAGTCTGCAATAATGTCATTGTAGATTCTTGCAACTTTAACGAGCCAGAAAGTGATTTACTCCGCCTACAAGAGTTGGTAGAAACGGGTGTACCTTTAGCTGACTTGAACTGGCGTCGCCTCGCATCATGGCAGGAATTGACAGCTGAAGCTTACGACTCACCTAAGCGTCGCGCCGCCCTCAAAGAGATTGACCGGGTTACGATTGATTACGAAAAAGGCAACCCTGCTCAAGCTTTGCTGTTTTTGGGTTGGCTGGCAAGTCGGTTGGAATGGCAGCCAGTCTCTTATCAAAAGGAAAGCGGTGATTATGACATCACTCGCATCCGTTTTATAGCTCAAGACCAGCGACAAGTAGAAGCGGAGTTAGCAGGAGTTCCGGTTGCTGATGTGGGCGATATTGTTGGTGACTTGATTGCCTTACGCCTCAGTTCAACAAATCCGAAGGCAGACTGTGGTACAGTTATTTGCTCGGAGACTGGTGGTTGTATGCGGATGGAAACCCACGGTGGTGCCCAATCTGCCGGTCTGTTTCAACAGGTGACTTCACTTTCGGAACAAAAGGCGGAAGCATTGCTGAGTCAGCAGGTACAACGCTGGGGCCGCGAGTCACTTTTTGAAGAAAGCCTGGGAGTGACAGCAAATATTTTCAAATTGGCAACTAATAGTTAGCTTCGCCTACAAAGAATAAAAGTTACCAAAATCAAATACAACCCCTCAAAATTTTTGGAATATCCAGAAACTTTGAGGGGTTTTGTATACAGAATTTTTTCAAAAATCAAATTGAATTGCTATATTAAGGTGGTCGAACTCACGTTTGCTCAACAAACTAGTTAATATCATGTTCAGATGATATTAATCTGGCAATTTGGGATTTTAGATTTTAGATTTCTCCTTTAATCCAAAACAATTGCATAGCTCCTGACTAATAAATCACTATCTGAGGTTGCTCAATTGTGCCATCAGGCATGATAGTATCCCGAAACTTCGCATAAATCAGCTTTGTCTCCCAAAGGTTTGCCTTACTCAAGTTTGCCTTGGTTAAATTTGCCCATGTCAAATCTGCACCAGTTAAGTTGGCCTCAGTCAAATTAGCTTCTAGTAATTTTGCTCCACATAACTTTGCTCCTGTGAGATTTGCAAAACTTAAGTTAGCTTCAATCAGCGATGCTTCAATTAAATTGGCTTTACTTAGGTCTGCTTCTCTCAAATCCACATCACACAAAGAAGCACCCCAAAGATTACTACCTATGAATTTCACCCGCCATAAAAATGTTCCGCACAAATTTGCTCTTTTTAAATCAGCATTAATCAAATTAGCTTCACACAAAGATGCTTCATACAAATTAGCATCATGTAAGCTAGCTTGCATCAAATTTGCGCCACTTAAATTAGCACGAGTGAGGACACAGCCACACAGATTTGCATCACGCAAATCCGCGCCTATGAAGTTAACACCACTTAAATCAATTCCTTTTAAGTCGATTCCACTCAAGTCACATCCACTGAAATCTCGGCGCTGAAAATATTTATTTGTGATTTGACTTAATACAAATTCTTGTTTATCAGCATAATTTTTCATGGTATTCACCTCTGGGTTTAATGTATCTCAAAGGTCGAGTGTGGTAGTTACCGTATATTGAGAGTACACCCCAAATGGATATCAGCTGAGTAAATAATCAACAATAAATTCCCAAAAAATCGCCAATCGCTTGAAAATACGCTTTTTAAGTGGTTTTTAAAACAAAAAATGCTGACATAAGTCAGGAAATATTCATACAACAGGAGTCATTCAATTTTAGATTTTGAATTTTGATGAAGCAGCGTGGTGGCTTCCCCATGTCTAATTACTAAAATTCGCGTTGTGAGAAGATAAAAATAGCGATCGCTAACAACATGGCACTATAAACTAAGCCATAGCCAGCATTTGTAATCAGTGCAGTTGTGTCAGGTAGTGCTTGCAGACCATAAACGGCATCATTTTTCAAATCTAATCGAGATAAATCTGGCAAAATGAGAAACAAACCTTGGGTTAAACGTTCCATACCAGGGTTACGGCTAAGACGGCCAAGTTGTACTAAATCTTGAGTAATATTTCCGATTAGATATACCGCAAAGGTTAAAACAGTCGCTAACAGTGAACCAGTAAAAACACCGAAGGTAATAGCCATAGCGGTGATTAATGACAACTGTAATAATAAGAAAATTGCCGCAATTAAAATGCTCGCCGTTGGATGAGGGATATTACCAAATTGCAGAAAGACTAGATAAATTGCTGTCATCGTGGCGATAAGTACAGCTAGTACTGCGGATAAACCCAAGTATTTGCCGATAATAATTTCGCTGCGGCTTACAGGTTTAGCAACTAACACCAAAATAGTGCGTTTTTCAATTTCTTTATTAACTAGTCCCGTACCAATAAATATCGTTACAATTAACCCGATGGCATTCATCGCCGCCATCCCAAAGTCTAAAAACATTTTGTCTTCAGCCGTTGCTGCAAATTCAGGAAGGACGCGGAAGGCAGTGGCGAGTATTAGCGCATAAAAACCAATAATATATAAGATGCGATCGCGTACCACTTCCTGAAACACATTCTTTGCCAATACAAAAATTCTGTTATTAGTCATTTGTCATTAGTCACTTGTACTGAGGGTAGTCGAAGTATTGGTAATTAGTTTTTTACCCTGCTCCCTTACTGCTGCGGAGGCGGTGATCCTGCAATAAGTTTACTGGCGCGATCGCATTCAATTTCTGCAACTGTAATCTTATTATCTGAATTGCTAGTTGCTGCAACTGGTTCAATCCGACAAGATTTTTTCAAGTAATAGCCCCGTGGATTAGAACTTGGCCCTATCCAAATACTTAATAAATCTAATATATATCCAGACTTAGTATTAGCTACACGCGGTTCAACGCGCCATAGTTCCTTTTCTTCATATTTCCCCAGGTTCTTTTGAATTACTCCCCTACCCAGAGTTCCTACCCGCTGTCTTGCATCCAGTAACCATTTTTCTACTTCTGACCAAGGTGTTGCAGCTATTTGTTCTACTACTATTGGTTGAAGTCTTTCTAAAATTACAACGCCGTTTCGTGGAATTTTTACTTGTTCTTCTGTTCTGACAACAATGGTACTATTTTTAAAATTATCTGCCTGCAAACTGGGATATTGTCGTAACCAATTATCCATCACAAAGTAAAACTGAATCCAGCAACTTAGCAGCATACTACTAGCAACTAAAACTATGATTCTTTGGCGATCTTGTGGTTTAGGGATTCGAGCCTTAGCGTCAGTATCACTTCCTTCAATAAATTCTGGTATTGCCGTAATTAGCGCTGAAATTGTCGGCCAAAAAATGATTGTTCTTGGCGTAATTACATCCTCTTGACTTCCAAATGCAAAAACACTCACTAAGAATCCAGTGATCACTGCCCCGACTGGCATAAAAGTACCAGGAACCCTCAGAGGATCTTCAGTTGTATACCAAGCTGTGCCGGCAATTAAAAATAACCAACCAAAAAAAGCGATTATATCTTTGATATAACCTGTAGCAAAATATGAAGTTACCCAAGAAAAAACACTCAGATAAATAAATGTTTGCCAAGAATAAGCTTTGGGTGGAACTAATACCTTTCTAATTCCCGCGTAAAGCCCTTCCGCAAATTTAAAAACTCCAAATACATCTTTCAGTAGCGTATTCATTGTATTCCCTCCCGATGATTAATTAATCACTAGTCTTCCTTTGAATTAAGTAAGATTTTGTTACTTTGAGCGAAACAATAAAATAATGGTTATAGCACTATAACTCAGAGAATTCGCTATTAATGTAGTAATTACTAAATTACTACTTTGTAATTTAGCGCTGCTAAAAGTACGCCATCGCCGCCGTTGAGATGTTTGAGTCTCCTCTTCTTTTTTAGCAACTGGTTCACTCAATGATAGTAGTAACACCCTTAAAATAAAAAATTTCATTATAAAAGTAGCAAAAAAAATTATAGAAGCGATTAAAATTATTAAAGTTTGTGTATTTGCTGATTTAAAATTATTAAAAAGCATATAGTTAATCAATTCTGATTTCACCTGGATCGGCAACATTGGTTCTGTTACAAAAAATATGATCCAACCAATTACACTAGAAAATAGATTGATAGAAATCGCATAAAAAGTGCTAGTTTTTTTGTCAAATTTTAGTCGTTTGTGCAAAACATATGCTTCGATGGGGATGGCAATCAGTACAAATAAAAAGTCAAACAGAATTCCACCAATAGGAAAAATCCTAGGAAGCATCCAATTTTCAGGCATAAATGGTCAAGGGTAAGGGTTAACTGTAGAGAGTATAACTGGGATAGTGAGGGTGATGGGGGAAATTATAAAAAGGCATCGGGAAAACCCAATATTCTAAAGATGGGATGATAGACACCCCGATGCCGTTGACGGTTAACAGTTAACAGTCAACAGTCAACGTGAAATCCCCTTTTAGGCGTGGGAGTAGCTTAACTGATTGTTTTTGTCCTTGACTATGCTAGTTTGCCAGTATTTCCTTATTGATATTATTAATACATCATACGGACGCACTAGTAGGGCAGTTTCTCTACCTAAGAGTACAAGACGTTAGGTAAGATTAAAGACTGCCATAGTTATAGCTTTTCGAGAAATGACAAGGAACGGTATTGGTATTCGCACGGCGCAAGTGCGTCAGGAACGGCTCATTGGTCAAATTCACGTCTACGATGGTCTGGGTAAAGGTAAATCTCAAGCGGCTTTGGGAGTGGTTTTGCGCTCTATTGGCTTGGGGATAAATACGCCTAGCAATTCTAACCGGGTTTTACTGCTGCGGTTTTTAAAAGGGCCAGAACGTGATTATGACGAAGATGGCGCGATCGCAGCTTTACAGCGCGGGTTTCCCCATTTAATTGACCAGGTTCGCACCGGGAGAGCCGAATTTTTTGGGCCAGAAGAAATTACCACTTTTGACCGAGATGAAGCGATGCGGGGTTGGGATGTAGCCAAAGGTGCGATCGCTAGTGGTTTATATTCAGTTGTCGTTTTGGATGAAATTAACCCCGTTCTGGATTTAGGTTTGCTACCAGTGGATGAAGTGGTAAAGACATTAAAATCCAAACCCCAAGAGTTAGAAATCATCGCCACCGGACGCGCTGCACCGCAAAAGTTGCTTGATATTGCAGATTTGCACTCAGAAATGAAACCTCATCACCACCCAACAGCCAAAGCCCTCTTCCTTGAAGGGATTGAAATTTATACTGGTGCTGGTAAAGGTAAGTCTACTAGTGCTTTGGGCAAAGCCTTACAGGCAATTGGTAGGGGAATCAATCATCCAGGGTCTACCCGTGTGTTGATTATGCAGTGGCTTAAAGGTGGTAGTGGCTACACAGAAGATGCTGCGATCGCTGCTTTGCAGCAGTCATATCCAGAAGTGGTGGATCATCAGCGCTGCGGTGGAGATGCGATCGTCTGGCGAAATTCTCGGCAAGAATTAGATTATGTAGAAGCCGAACGGGGTTGGGAAATTGCGAAAGTTGCGATCGCCTCTGGTCTGTATAAAACCATTATTCTCGATGAACTAAATCCCACCGTTGACTTAGAATTACTCCCCGTTGAACCCATTGTCCAAGCTTTACTCCGCAAACCCCGCGACACCGAAATCATTATTACTGGTCGCTGCCAAAATCCACCCGCGTACTTTGACTTGGCTAGCGTCCATTCAGAGGTTTACTGCCACAAACACTATGCAAATCAAGGTGTAGAACTTAAACGAGGCGTAGATTTTTAAAATAGTCATTAGTCATTAGCTATGGACTTTTGATACTAATGATTGTCACAGATGAAGCCCTAGCGGGAATTTTTACTTTTGGGTAGTAGAATATTTTGCACAAAGCGATCGCGTCCTGCTGCCTTTGCTTGATACAACGCCCGATCTGCGGCGGCAATCATTTCTTCTATGTCAGAATCTGGCTGAGGAATTTCTGTCGTAAAGCCGGCACTCAGGGTTACATAAAGACTAACTTGGGAATTTTTATGAGGAATTGCTAATGTGCGGACAGCATGGCAAATTTTATCGGCAACATGAGTTGCGCCTTCGGTGTCTGTGTTAGGTAAAATCACAGCAAATTCTTCCCCACCATAACGGGCAACTAAGTCTCCGGGACGTTTAATAATATCTTTAATGGCTTTAGCAATTTCTTGCAGACAGCGATCACCTACCCGATGACCATAGGTATCGTTATATAATTTGAAGAAATCAACATCGCAAAGGATCAGAGAAAGAGACTGTTGATCCCGTTTCATGCGCTGCCATTCTTGGTGAAAATACTCTTCAAACCGTCGGCGGTTAGCTACTTGAGTTAATCCATCGATAGTAACTAACCGCTGCAATTCCAGATTAACGGCTTCCAGTTTTTGCTGTAACTGAGATTGCTCAATCAAGCGTTTTACCCGTTGTCGCAAAACTGCCCAGTGGATCGGTTTGGTAACATAATCCATTGCCCCCACTTCAAATGCACGGTCAACTGATTCTTGATCTTCAAGTCCTGTAACCATTAAAACTGGAGTGTACTTGCTACAATCAAGACGTTGTAACTGAGTGCAACACTCAAACCCATCCATATCTGGCATTAGGGCATCAAGAAGTACTATATCAGGGTGTAGTTTGTTAAAAGCAGTTACAGCCTCTATGCCATTTTGAGCTTCCGCTATTTGATAGCCTTCCCGCTCCAAGAAATGCCGCAGTATCATGCGGATAAAAGGTTCATCATCAACAATTAGAACTAAAGATTGACTTCCTTGAGCAGTGGCATTCATGTTGCTTCCTTCGCAAGTTCTATTTCTAAGGCAGTTTTAACTTGTTCATACTCCTGATATAGTTTTGACAGTAATTCTACGCTGTTTTCTAATTTACTGCTGCGTCCTTGTGCTTCTAACACTTTGCAAAGCTGCGCCAAGGCGATCGCTCCAACAGAAGCACTGCTTGACTTGAGTCGGTGGGCTGTATTCCATACAGTCTTGGTATCCTGAGTTGCGATCGCTGTGCTGATATCTTCCAGCAATCTCAGTGTCTCTGTAAGATAACACTCAATCAGTTCAGCGAATGCCACATGATCCTCTCTGACCATATCCCGCAAGGATTGGAGAATTTTGGGATCAATATTGGCGCTTTTTAATGTCTGGTTTTGCCCTAACTGGAGGATATTTGGCGAAGGTTGCAATTCTAAGCACATCACTCTACCTTGTTTTCCTATGGAAGTGAATTTAGAATTTCTTTGGAGTGGACATTTGCTGAGGGCTTGAGCTAACTCATGAAGATGAATCGGTTTACTAATGTAGTCATCCATACCAGCAGCAAGACAGATTTCGCGATCGCCTTGCATTGCATTGGCAGTTATCGCAATGATATGGGGACGGGAACCCAATTCCCATTCTTGACAGATTCTCCGAGTTGCTTCTAACCCATCCATTTCGGGCATATGGATATCCATCAACACTAGGTCATAGGGCTGTTTTTGCAAAGCCTTGAGCACTTCTACCCCATTGGTTACGACATCCGCCCCATAACCCATTTTCTGTAGCATCAGTAGGGCAACTTTCTGATTTACAACCGTGTCTTCTGCCAGGAGAATTCGCAGTGGTAGTCGATGGGCCAAATGCCGATCAACCAAGGAAAAATGAGAATTATTGGCTTGGGTTGGCTGATTTCCCAAAACACGGGTAATAACATCATAGAGTTGAGACTGTTTAATGGGTTTACTCAAAGAGGCAGCAAACTGGACATCATTACAGTCAGAGGAAGTTTCTAGTCTACCCAAAGGGGTCAGAATCACCAGAGGTAGGTTTTGACAACCAGATTGCTTGTGGATTTGACGAGCTAGGGTTATGCCATCCATTTCCGGCATCTGCATATCTAAAATGGCAATATCAAACTGCATTCCCTTAGCAAGTTGAGCTAAAGCTTCTTTACCAGATTTGGCAGCATAAGTTTGCATTTTCCAAGACTCTGCTTGCAAGCGGATAATTTTGCGGTTAATTAGATGATCATCCACAATCAACAGGCGTTTTTTGGCAAGCTGCACTGGCGAATTACTAAATTCAGCTTGTTCTGACTGAGCAGCCACTTTGGTAGTAATCGTGAAATAGAATGTCGAACCTTGGGAAAATTTTCCACTGTTCCATCTAGGGCTAGGATTGCCACCGACAAACCCTTGGCTTTCCACCCAAAGAGTGCCGCCCATCAACTTACTGAGTCGCTTGCTGATGGCCAGCCCCAATCCTGTGCCGCCATATCGCCGAGTCATGGAGACATCAGCCTGAGTGAAGGGTTGAAATAACCGTTCTATTTTCTCTGGTTCGATGCCAATACCTGTATCTTTGATGGCAAATTGAATTTCGTAGAGAAATTGTGGCTCCTTAATAGGTATCGAGGAATGGAAAGAATTTTCTTTATCCAAATCAAGAGAACAGGCACATGCTGCGCGATCTGGCTCCTGCCGCGACCAGAGTGAGTTGAGGTTTAAATCTCCCACTTCTTCATTTTCCCAATCCAAAGGAGCCTCTTCAAGTGTTGGGGAGACTTCCGCCGTAAGATGCCCGAAGGACTGTAGGACGATGGCATCTTCCCAAGTAGAGTAACTTGCTGGTAAGGTTGAATCCCCATCTGAGTGGAACCTCATGCCTCCTGCCGACGCTCCAGGATGAGCTACTGCTGCGCTCTCTATCCTGCCTTTTTCAAGAGTCCCTAGTTCAACAGAAAGTACCACTTCTCCATTTTCAGTAAACTTAATCGCATTGTTGAGGAGATTCATCAAAACTTGGCGTAGACGAGTCATATCGCCGATGATCTGAGTGGGAACTTGCGGCTGGATCAGGTAAGCTAATTCGAGATCCTTTTGAGCAGCTTTAGGGGCTAATAGAGAAATAGCCTGTTCCACACAAGCCCTCAAATCAAAAGGCTGTTCTTCTAATTCCAGTTTGCCCGACTCAATTTTGGAGAAATCTAGAATGTCGTTGATGATGGTGAGCAAAGCATCTCCGCTACTGCGAACTGTTTCCACAAAGTCTTGCTGTTGAGGGGTAAGGTCAGTATCCAGCAGGAGATCAGTCATGCCAATAACAGCATTCATTGGGGTACGGATTTCGTGACTCATCATCGCTAAAAACTCACTTTTTGCCCGATTTGCGGCTTCTGCCTGGCGTTTTGCCCGTTCCAGGGCAAAGTTTTTCAAGGTAAGTTCTTCTCGTTGGCGGGTTTCTTGTTCCAGTAAGTGAGCCTGCGCTAGAGCAATACCCAGTTGAGCCGCCACTGCTTCTAGTAATTCAATTTCGTCTTGTGTCCACTGGCGAAAATAGCTGCACTGATGTAAGCCGATCGCACCATTGGGTTCTCCTTGATAGGAGGTGCGGATTGACAGCATAGATTTCAGCCCAATTTGTCGGCAGATAGGTTCAGCCGCCTGGAGTAAAGGATCAACGTACACATCACAAGAAGCGATCGCTATTTCTTGCGCCATCATCTGCTCGGCATGAGGATTGTTGGTCATGGGAACTTCCAATTTCAACATGGAGCTGTAAACAGGGAGTATATTATACTCAGCTACTAGGGGAATTCGGGGTGTGGGGTCGCTAATGTAAGAATGAATCAGACAGCGTTCAGCTCCAAATGCTTTTCCAATTTGGGTAGCAGCCGTCTCAAATATTTTTCTGCTATCAAGACTTTGACGAATTTCCTGAGTAATTTGTTCAAGTAGTAGGGTTCGATGCAATTGCCGTTGTAGCGCTTCTTTGGCTCGTTTATTTTCGGTAATGTCGTGATTGATGCCAACAATGGCAACAGTTTTCCCCTGTTCATCCTGTAAACAGACGACAGTTGTTTCGCAAATTCCCTCACTGCCGTCTTTACGAATAAAGTTTATTTCCCCTGACCAGCGTCCTTCCTGGTTGATTATTTCAAAAATTTTGGCGCTTAATGTGGCGGCTGCTTCCGGTTTATACAAAATAGTGAGAGTCTTAGCTAAAATCTCTGCTTTGCTATAGCCAAACATGTTTTCGGCAGCAGGATTCCAGTCAATAATATTTCCGTTTAAATCTGTGATAATTACGCCATCATGCATGTTTTCAAAGGTGAGGGCTTGACGACGCAGACTGGCTTCGGCAAGTTTGCGTAAGCAAAGCTCGTTGTAGACATCGCTAATATCTGTCTGAATTCCAATAAAGTGGCTTAACTTGCCATTTTCGTCATGGATAGGAGAAATACTCAATTCATTCCAGAACAAGGTACCATCTTTGCGATAGTTGCGGAGAACAACTTTGCAACTTGTTCCAGCTTGAATAGATGAACGCAGGTCATTGAGCGCTGGTTGCTGGGTATCTGTGCGTTGCAAAAATCGACAGTTTTGCCCAATCACATCAGTAGCACTGTAGCCTGTTATTTTCTCAAAGGCGCGGTTGACGTATATAACTGGATTGTAAGCGAGTCTAGCATCGGCAATAATAACTCCATTACTGCTAGCAGCCAGTGCCCTCTCTCTCAGTCTCAAGGTTTCTTCAACCAGCTTCAAATCAGTAATGTCAAACATAAACCCTCTCAGCATAGTAGGGGTTCCTGCTTGCTTAACTACGCTAATAACGTCTCGCAGCCAAACAACCCGCCCATCGGCTGCTAACATCCGGTATTCCAATTCGTGATTTTCGCACCTAGCAGTTGCTTCTTGGCAAAAACGAACAGACTTTTCCAAGTCATGTGGATGTAGATGATTGACCCAAAAGTTTTCTTCGTACCACTCTGCGATCGGATAATTTAGCAAGTCTACCGCTTGTGGCCCAACGTAAATAAATCGCCAAGTCTTCAAGTCTAATTCCCAAGGAATGACTTTGACAGTTTCCAGCAACTGTCGCCAACGATTTTCGCTGGTGCGGAGGGCAATTTCTACCTGCTTCTGTTCAAAAATCCTGTGAGTTAACTCCTGATTTATTGCTGTTATCTCTTGGTTACTTGCTTTGATCTCCAAGGCAAAATACAGCGTGACAATAACCAATGACCCTGCAATCAATACTACTTGTGTTAATAACCCCGGAGTTTGAATTAAAAGTCTCTGCCAGAGTAGGACTACAGAGATTGTGAAGAAAATCCCCAGCAACAGCGCTAGTAATTTTCGTTTGCGGAAAAATGTCACAGCGTTGAACCAGTCATATCGGTGCTGTTTGATCACTGATTAACCCTCAAGCACTTTCAGGGCTTATTGCACTAACTTTTACTTTTAAGTAATCTAAAATAGCAATAGCAAGGGGGCAATTACGGAATTTATTTATAAGTAAAATATATGCATATATAGTGGTTCCTGCATAGGTACTGTGGCGGGAGTTTGCCTACCTTTTACAAGAAGCAAAATCCCCTTGTTAAGCCCCAAGTCTTGTTAATTGAGATTGGTAGATGGATTTCTGCCGTGCTGTACTAGGCTTGTCTACGAGACGCGATCGCTAATGTGTAGCTAACGCAAACAAACTTAAAGTTACTGGCTCACCAACATAGACGCGTAAAGGCTTACTGTTTGGTGAATTGGCAAGTGTGGCTCGGAAACTCAGATTTGAAAAGGTAGAATACAAAGGTCAATATGCTCGTTGGCAATATCCAGAATTTTTAAGTGAAGCGTGAATTGCAATCTGGAGTGTAAGCAATGTCTAAGGACGGGCTATTTGGTATCGGATTTTTAATTTTTTGATCGCAAGTGCATAAATACTTAGAGGCGAGCTTCCTGTACCCCGATTTTAAGGGACTTCCAGAAATTAAATTATCCAATTTCTGGACTTCACTACGACTATCCCTCCCCCTGCTCCCTGCTCCCTGCTCCCTGCCTCTATAGCGATGGTATATTTTTTTATTTGGAAGTCCCTAAGCAAGCTACGTCCATGAGCTAAAGAAAAGGGATTAAGAAGGGTTAAAGGGATTGAATTTTCTTTTTCCCCTTAACCCTTCCCTTTTCACATCAAGAGTGCAAAATGTCATGAACAGAGTGAGCATAAAGCGCCCGCCATGCAAGCACAATTCCAAACGAAAATCTCTTTCCCTGTTCCCTATCACTGTAAGCTGTTCCCTATTTTCAAGATAGGTCTATTGCCTATACTTGTACTTTAAATCACAGCTTCTTCTTGGCGTTGACAATCAAAAACAACCATGTAGGAAGCATTTGGTATTTCCTGGGGGAGGTGCCGCATATAGCCATCGGCATCAGAACGACTGCGGAAGCGAGCAACAATCTCCCGTTGCGTATTAGGAAGTAGACGAGCGATCGCCCAAGAATTGAGGCGTTCTTTATAGGCAATAGCTTGATTGTCTGATTTGGAAGCTTTGTAATCCGTATTATCTGGCATAATTATGTTATCCGTATGAAGTTTAATGAAAGGCGTTAATTAGTTTCTAAGTAGGAATGCACCAACACTTTTTTTAATGCTGCTGCCACCTTGTTATTCGATTATTTAAAAATTGTCAACACTTAACGCTCTATTTTAGACCCCCTAAGTTGTAATTTTCAGGTGCCTATGAATCTCAAAGCCTTAATTTGCAATTGTTTCCAGGACACAATAATGCTCAAGCAGAAAGTTTGGCAAATATTGGGTTTGCATGATTTGTATGCATACACATAAGTAAAATCTGTATCAGTGCTAAAAGAAATGCCAATGTATTAAAATCTCAGTTGAGAATGAATAATAACCTGCGTAGAATTAATGGGCGCAGACACACTCTTAATTTTTCTATAGTGCAAGCAGTAAAGATATATTGCGGGCATTGCGGAGCAACTCGTGCTCCGCTCCTGAATTCTTTTTCAATTCTACCTATCTCTTCACCACTCTTTATCTAGTAGGGATTCAAATTCAGCTTGTAAGGCGCTTATATCCGCCAATCTTGCGACTAATAAATTATCCTTACCAGCATCACTTAAACGGAATTTCCAATAACGAATACTGTCTGAGTTGTTCAACCAAAACTGAATCACGGTATCTACCACTTGATCTAGATTCCAACCCCACTTTGCTGGAACTGATTCCACCGATTCTAGAAACGTATCTAATCTACATGTATGCATTCCCAAATATTCCACGCCTTGGTGGAGTGGTTTTTGCCCATTTTGCTGTTGGTGATTAAAAAACTGCAAAAGTGGAGATACTCCTACAATATCAAAAGTGTATTTCATCCTAGTACTCCTAGTTTTAAATTCTTTGCAGGAAAGCTTTATTTTCGTTCTAACATAATGTCTAACAAGTAGCTAAAGCATCTAGAAAAAGTCTAGTTTTGGTCTATATCATAGGCATTAATTTTCAGTCATAAATTAGCACTAACAAGCCTTGAGTGCTAATATTTTTTAATTATTTAATTTATTATTAAAGTTAATTATGTCAGCTTCTACGCTCGGAAGATAACTTGCTAATTTGAGGTCATCAGTTAGTACAAGATACTTCCCTTTAGATAAAGTCACGATTCCACTGTCAGTCTGAATTTGACACTCAACCCCGTTAGGATTCCAGTACCAAGCATCCGAGTGAATGACTTCTAAGCCTAAAATGGTTCCCAGTTCGCGGGCTAAGGTAGATTTACCAGCACCCCAGAACCAATAATCTAGATTTTCTTCACCTTAGGTTTGCATCTCCCTTTTCAAGCTCATGAAGGTAAGCATTACTCACCCAAATAACCGTCTTCAGGGCAACTCAATACACCGCTACAATAGTACCCTAAGAAGGATTATGCCCAAATATTGATATTATGACCACTGCTACAACCGTAAAAACTGAGTATGAAGCGATTATTGGTCTAGAAACCCATTGTCAGCTGAGTACCAATACCAAGATTTTCTCTAATAGCTCTACGGCATTTGGTGCTGACCCCAATACTAACATTGACCCAGTTTGTATGGGTTTACCTGGGGTTTTACCTGTACTCAATCAAAAAGTATTAGAATACGCCGTCAAGGCTGGTTTGGCACTAAATTGTCAAATCGCTAGATATAGCAAATTTGACCGTAAACAGTATTTTTATCCAGATTTACCCAAAAATTACCAAATTTCTCAATATGATCTACCGATCGCAGAACATGGTTGGTTAGAAATTGAGTTGGTAGATGCTGAGGGTAATCCCACTCGCAAACGCATTGGTATTACGCGTCTGCACATGGAGGAAGATGCTGGAAAATTGGTACACGCAGGTAGCGAGCGCCTTTCTGGTTCTTCCTATTCTTTGGTAGACTACAATCGCGCAGGTATACCATTAGTAGAAATTGTCTCGGAACCTGATTTGCGTTCTGGATTAGAAGCTGCTGAATATGCTGAAGAATTACGCCGAATTGTCCGGTATCTCGGCGTGAGTGATGGCAATATGCAAGAAGGATCTCTGCGCTGCGATGTCAATATTTCCGTGCGTCCTGTGGGACGAGAGGAATTTGGCACCAAGGTAGAAATTAAAAACATGAACTCCTTCAGCGCCATCCAACGGGCGATTGACTACGAAATTGAGCGCCAAATCGCCGCCATCGAAGCAGGTGATCGCATTATCCAAGAAACTCGTCTATGGGAAGAAGGTGCTCAACGTACAAGTAGTATGCGAGTGAAAGAAGGTTCTAGCGATTACCGCTACTTCCCCGAACCAGATTTAGCACCAATTGAGGTAACAGATGCCGAATTAGAGCAATGGCGCAGTGAACTACCAGAATTACCAGCCCAAAAACGCCATCATTATGAAAGTGAGTTGGGGCTTTCGGCTTACGATGCGCGAGTGTTGACAGAAGATCGTTCAATAGCGGAATATTTTGAAACTGCGATCGCAGCTGGAGCAAATCCGAAAGCTGCTGCAAACTGGATTACTCAAGATATCGCAGCCCACCTCAATAAGCAAAAACTCAGTATTAGTGAAATCGGCTTGACTCCCACCAATTTAGCTGAGATCATCACTCGGATTGAAACTGGCAAAATTAGCAATGCTCAAGCTAAAGAAAAGTTACCAGATTTGCTCAGTGGTATTTCTCCTGAAAAAGCCTTTGCCGGTCAAGAGTTAATCACCGATCCTAGTGTACTGGAACCCATCGTTGATGAAGTCATAGCCGCCAATCCCAAAGAACTAGAAAAGTATCGCAACGGTAATACCAACCTCAAAGGCTTCTTTGTCGGACAAGTTCTGAAAAAGACAGGTAAACGTGCTGATCCTAAGCTGACTAACGAATTGGTGGAGAAAAAACTGAACGCCTAATACAGCTTTGCGTAATTCGTAATTACTGTTCGGTAAGGGTTTTAGACATTTCAAATGGCTGGCTTATTTACACAACGTTGTACTAGTAGTCTGCGAAGTCAACTTTGTTAGGTGAGGGGCAGAGGGGCATCTTCTCCCCTGCCCAATTCCCAACTAAGTATTTTCCCGGTTATTCTTCACCAAATCTTCATATAAAAACTGGTGACAACCCGCATACCTAAAATGCTATGCTGTGCTAAGTAGATGCACCCTGATGATCTGGAGAGCTGCCTAAGTGGCTCTCTTTTTTATTTGATTTCTGTGGTATTTACGAGGGAGCTTCATCAGATTTTTAGAAATAATCTTAATCAATAAGTATTAACCCTTACATCGTAAATGATATGGTGTGAGAAAAAGATGCACCGTAATGATCTGGAGAGCGACCCAAGTGGCTTTCCTTTTTCGCTTTTATGTTTCTTCATAAGAAAGGTAAAAACAATTATGCTAATCGCCAACTGGTGCATTATTATTGCCATCAGCAAATAAACTCACAATAAAAGAAACTAGGGACTGGGCAGTGGAATCAAGGGGAGAATAATAGCTCCTAACTCCTAATTCCCAACTCCTAACTCAACACGGGCTAAACACCCCGCTAGCGCTAACAGAACTTTTTCAAAGCACAAATTGACCTATCCAAACTGATATTTGTAAGGAAGAATAATGGCAGATTGGCAAAAAATCACAGGTGGCATCACAGCACCAAGGGGGTATCAGGCGGCGGGAATTACCGCAGGTTTGAAACCTTCAGGGTTGCCAGATTTAGCTTTGATATTCTCAGAGGTGGAAGCGATCGCAGCAGGTGTATTTACCACCAGTCAAGTAAAAGCTGCTTGCGTAGAATATTGTCGCCAACGCTTGCAAGCTAAACAAAGTGCTCGTGCCATCCTCTGTAACGCTGGACAAGCAAACGCTGCTACAGGGACTCAAGGCTATCTTGATACTTTAGAATCTGCTATGGCAATAGGCCAAGCACTAAACATCCCATCTGAATCTGTATTACTGGCTTCCACTGGTGTGATTGGCCAAAGAATTAAGATGGATGCTTTGCGAAGTGGAATTCCCAAAGTAGTAGCAGCACTATCAGAAACAGGCTCAGATGCAGCCGCTGGGGCAATTATCACTACAGACTTGGTAACAAAATCCATTGCCTTAGAGACAACTATAAGCGAACGCCCGGTACGAATTGGCGGCATTGCCAAAGGTTCCGGCATGATTCACCCCAACATGGCAACCATGCTGGCATTTGTTACTTGTGATGCCGTGGTTTCGCCTCACCTTTGGCAGCAGATGTTATCAAGGGCAGCAGATAGAAGCTTTAATTCCATTACTGTGGATGGTGATACTAGCACCAATGACAGCTTAATCGCCTTGGCAAACGGTCAATCTCGTACCCCAGCAATTACAGGATGGGGAGCAGAAGCAGAGAAATTAGAGGCCATGTTAACAGCAGTTTGTCAGCATTTAGCCAAAGCGATCGCTCGTGATGGTGAAGGCGCAACCTGTCTAATTGAAGTGGAAGTAACAGGGGTCCATGATGAAATCTCTGCCCGACAAATAGCCAAAACCATCGCTGGTTCATCCTTAGTTAAATCTGCAATCTTTGGGCGAGATCCAAATTGGGGACGCATCGCCGCCGCCGCCGGACGTGCAGGTGTGCCTTTTGAGCAAGAAAACCTGCAAATTAAGCTAGGGAATTTCTTAATGTTGGAAAACGGGCAACCTCTGCAATTTGACCGTGCAGCAGCGAGTGCTTATTTGAAAAAAGCAGCGACGGGTGCTTATCTCCAAGAAGATACAGTATTAATCTCTGTTAACGTTGGCAATGGTCATGGTTCAGGTAAAGCTTGGGGTTGTGATTTGAGTTATGACTACGTGAGGATTAACGCTGAATACACTACGTAAATTAATCACAATTGTTTGCTAGGTTGAGACACTAAAATCTCGTTTACAGATATATAGCGGTTCTCATTCAGATGCGGTACAACATTACATCACGAGGTGTAGGGGCACGGCAGTGCCGTGCCCCTACGGGTGTACTTTCAAGTTGATACAAATACCTTGCTAAGGGTGCACAGCTAACTGTGCACCCCCTAAATCATAAAGCCTCGTAGGAAAGGGTTAGGGAGAGGTAGGAAAGGGGCTGTTCTTGTTAGGTCTGTATTGGACTCCACCGAGAAGCTCTATAGAACCCATTTGACATCTAAGAAGGTGCAGCAAGCCTCTTAACCATCAACCGAATAAAACAAAGATTAACCTTGGCAGTCGCATTCGCTAAAGTTCTCTCAAAGTTCTTGACGAGGATTTTGCATCTTTCCATCCAAGCATTTGACCGCT
>NZ_JACJTD010000056.1 GCF_014698505.1 Nostoc foliaceum FACHB-393
CTCGTAGAATTCTGGTAACATTATCATTAAATAGAGCTTGTTGCGAATGAAGGCTCTTTTTCTTTTACCACAAATTGCTACACTCTTTGCAATATAAGCATTCTAAACCATTTTGTCCCCCCGCAAGCTGTAAAGTACATAGCTATCTGCCCAAATATGCTCGATCTCATATCTATTTTTACCAGCGGCAATGTATTCGCTGTATCGTGATCTTAGCCCTGACTGCTGTTCTATATGGTCTGTAATACGAGCAAGAAAGTGGTAAATAGCTTTGTAGTTTTGCTGATTTAGCCGCAACCGATCATTAGAACTAAAAACTTCTGTTTCAGCGTCTAATCTCTTACGCAGAAGTGTTGCCAAATCAACAGGTGTTGTTCTCCGAATCTCCTGCATAACGACAAACATGGCATATTGCATAGTGTTGTAGGTAATGGTTCGGGAGTTCCACAACCTACGGGCGAGAAGAATGTCAATAAAACTTGCCACTAAACGAATTTTCTGATCAATTACTTCGGCTGTATCATCAGGAACAAGAGGAGCAAGCATCAAGAGATATTGAAGGGTAAAACCGTTTTGGGCATTGTAGAAGACTTCCTCCAGACCTGTTTGCAAGGAAGTCGAGGCTTTCCGCAAGCGCACGTATTGACCACTATAAAATTGTAAATCTCGCTCTATAAAGCGCACAAAATCAGCACTTTTGTTAAGTCCAATGTCCAGCTTATAGTCACGTACCCAACGGTGAAACTCTGTACTGATGAGGTCAAAGTCACCAGGAACAGCACCTTTTGTACGTTCCCGAATAGTCTGGGCGTACTGACTGCGAAGCCAAGTTTTAATCGCATCGGCTTCTTCATCTTTGCCCAACTCTATCAATTCACTCACACGCTTTTTCCAAAGCTGATTCGCCTGAACCTTTTTAGCTTCATCACTGATATTCGCCAGCAAAAAGCCTTTAAGCATATCCGTAGGTGAAAGAGATAGCCCCCGGTCATTCATCGTTTCAAAAATGGTGTAGGCATCCTCATCTGAGTAAGCTGTAATCTCAACGATGTGGACGTTCTCTATCAACCAGTCAATAAAGTAGGGTAAAGCTTCTTTAGTTAAATCTTGTGGGAAATATTCTTTAATATCGGCATAACGCGCAACAATATTCTTTACTGACTCCGGTTGATCGGTGTCATCAAAATGAATCTCATTGAAGAGAGCTTCCATGCAAGCATTACGCTCCTCAACATCCAAATTAAAAGATTTTTTAGCAAACTTCTCTGCAAAAATCAAGTCATTTAGTTTTACTTGGTCTGGATGAGCCTTTTGCAGATTGTGTAGGAAAATTAGCAACAGAGATATGGTGGTGAGCCGTTGCTGTCCATCAATAATAAATTTCTTGCTTTCCTTCTGACTAATAATAATTGACCCCAGGAAGTAATGCCCGTAATTTTCAACGGCTTGGCGTTCATGGCTTGGCTCAAAATCATTAAAGAATTTCCCTGCTAAGTCTTCCAGAAGTTCTTGAAGCTGTTTGGTTTGCCACTTATATTCTCGTTGATAATAGTCAATGGCATATTTATTCCCACCAAGAAGTCCACGAATCGTTTTAGCGTCGCCCCGAATCTCTTTCATTTTGCAATGTTCTCCCCAGTAACAATCTGACGTAAAACGCCTTCTGTCTCTGCTTCTAAAGCAAAGATATCTGCTGCTATTGCTTCCAAACTCCGCAACGGTTTGAACTTATAAAAATATTTAGTGAAAGAAATTTCATAACCCCTTACCGTTTTCTCATGGTCTATCCAAGCATCGGGTACATGGGGTAGCACTTCACGAGCAAAAAACTCTTCAATATCTTCTTTCAATGGCACATTTTCAGTATCTCGCAACTCAGAATCCGGCTCATAAACTACCACATCCTTCGTTTTTTTCTTAATTACAGGTTCCGCCGTTTCATCTTTGTATGTGAATGTGTCATAAACCAGCTTTAAATCTTTAGCCGTAAATTTAATTTCTTCTGCCTTCAGTGCTTTTTCAAATTCCTGCTTGACTCTATTAAAATCTTTGTGAGGTTCACTGTTAAACAAGTCCTTTAATATTCCCAAAATTACCCCATGTTTTGTATTAGAGGTGAGATTTAGCAGTATTTCCTGTTATCCTACACTACCTTTTTTAGGAGATGAATTAGTCAGGCTTACTGCTAAAAACTGCTCTACTCTTTCCGGTGTAACTTGGAATGTCAGCCTTAAAGGACGGTCAACAGTAATTTTGTGATAACCAAAATCCTCGTTATCAAAAATTTTAGATTGTTCTGTTTTCTCGAACTCCAAAAATGTTTCTGTAATTCTTTGAATATCTGCTTGGGTTAATACACAATTTTTCTTACCCAAATTCTTTCTTAATTTCCCATACCATTCCGTAGCATCGATTAATTGTATTTTTCCTAAACGGGATTGAAGTTTGCGGTTAGATAGCACCCAAATATAAGTAGCAATACCCGTGTTATAAAACATATTTAAAGGTAAGCCGATGATGCACTCTAACCAATCATTTTCAATAATCCAGCGACGAATATTACTCTCTCCGCCACCTGCATCCCCAGTAAACAAAGCCGAACCATTATGAACAATTGCTATCCGGCTACCCAAAGCAGTTGACTGCTTCATTTTGGAGAGCATATTCACCAAAAATAACAATTGACCGTCACTGCTACGGGGTAACAGAGTCAGCTTTTCTCCTGGTTTTAAATCAGGATGTTCTACAGCAAAACGCGAGTCTTTAACTTCCTTCTTCTTGCCATCAAACACAGCATCCTGATCTACAGTCCATGACTTGCCATAGGGAGGATTAGCAAGCATAAAGTCGAACTGCAAATCTGCAAACTTGTCATGAGAAATCGTTGAGCCGAACCAAATTTTTTCCGGGTCACGACCCTTAATCAACATATCCGACTTACAAATGGCGTATGTTTCTGGGTTGACTTCCTGACCGTATAGCTCGATTTTTACCTTTTTGGCTTTTTTTTCAGCAAGCTGTTGAATAAACGCTTCTGATTCTGTCAACATTCCCCCAGAACCACAAGCGTCGTCATATACCAAGTAAGTACCACCTTGAATCTCATTTTCAATCGGGAGAAATATTAGATTCACCATTAGTTGAATGATGTCACGGGGAGTGAAGTGTTCCCCCGCTTCTTCGTTATTCTCTTCATTAAATCTGCGGATTAACTCTTCAAACACATAACCCATCTCAAGGTTAGTTAATCCCTCAAGAATAATTTCTCCTTCAGAGTTTTTAACAGGTTCAGAACTTAGGTTAATATGATTGGAAACAAATTTATTAATCAGTGCATAAAGCCTATTACTTTCTGTTAAAGTTTCAATTTGATTCCGCAGCTTAAACTTAGCAATAATCTCTTGTACATTATCGCTAAAGCCATCTAGATAGTTTTCAAAGTTTGCCCGAATTTGACTAGGAAAATCGAGTAAAGTTTTAAATGTAAATTTGGAAGTATTATAAAATACATAACCAGGTATTCTGGGAAGCTGTTGTGCTACAGCATTCTGCCCAAAGTTGCCTTCTTCCAGCACCTTGTAACGCTCAAGAACCTTTTCCTTAGTTGGTTCCAGTAAGCAATCCAAACGCCGCAGTACCGTCATTGGCAGAATTACATCTCGGTACTTGCCGCGTACATAGACATCCCTTAATACATCATCGGCAATATTCCAGATGAAGTTAACAATAGTGTTGTGTGTCGTGTGATTCATGTTGCCAGTACAGAAGGCGATCGCATCCCAATAGTTGTAACAGTTTAAAGTACAGTGGTGTCTGCTTTGTAATAAGAGCCTTAATTTTTATCCAACTTTTGACGCAACTGCTGATAAATCACGTCCAACCACACCGGAATCACAGGCTTACCTTCATCCAAAGATGCGATCGCCTTTTTTTTGTCAAACTCCACAAGCTCAAGCGATCGCTCCTGCGCTTGGGACAACAACATAAACCGCTTACCTTTACCTGAAGTAAATAACTCCGGCTCTTGGTCTTTCAGCTTTTTGAGCGTGGTGCTGGCTATGTCAAAACTTAAACCCACAGATAGCCAATATGACATTGCAGCCAGTTCCAGCAAATTAGATTTTGAGTAATAAATACTACGTCCTGTCCCAGTATCACTAATTACAGGAACAATTACCCCCCTCTCTCGCCAATACTGTAGCTGACGAAGGGTGCAGCCTGTGATTTCAGCAGCTTCCTTGCTTGTAAAAAATGTCTCCTGCATACAATTTATTTTACAGAAGACTCGTTTAATACAATTATGTTAGTATTAGACAATATTGTTTTAAAGCGATGAGCCAAATCACTATTCAGTGTCGCCTTGTAGCCTCAGAGTCATCACGCCAGAAACTATGGGAGTTGATGACGGAGTTAAATACGCCATTGATTAATGAACTACTACGTCAGGTAAGTCAACACCCAGAGTTTGAGACTTGGCGACAAAAGGGCAAACACCCCACTAGCGTTGTCAAAGAACTCTGCGAACCTTTGAAAACTGACTCTAGCTTTATTGGTCAGTCTGGACGGTTTTATACGAGTGCGATCGCATTGGTGAACTACATATATAAATCATGGTTTGCGCTAATGAAGCGATCGCAGTTCCAACTAGAAGGCAAAATTCGCTGGTTGGAAATGCTCAACAGTGATGTTGAATTGGTAGAAAGTAGTGGTGTCAGCTTAGATAGTCTTCGCACTAAAGCTGCTGAAATTTTGGTTAAATTTGCTTCCCTCAATACTGCTGAAACTCAATCAACGAATGTAAAAAAAGCTAAAAAGCGCAAGAAACCTCAAAATTCAGATAGCGATCGCAGTTTATCAAAGAATTTATTTGAGGCTTACGGCAACGCAGAAGATAACTTGACTCGTTGCGCTATCAGCTATTTGCTCAAAAATGGTTGCAAAATCACCGAGAAAGAGGAAGATCCTAAAAAATTTGCTCAACGTCGTCGTAAACTTGAAATTCAGATTGAACGCCTTAGAGAACAGCTAGAAACACGAATTCCCAAAGGGCGAGATTTAACCGATGCTAATTGGTTAGAAACTCTTGTTGTTGCTACCCAAGATGTTCCAACAAATGAAGCCGAGGCGAAATCTTGGCAAGACAGCCTTTTAAGGCAATCTAGCAAAGTACCTTTTCCGGTAGCTTACGAAAGCAACGAAGACATGACTTGGTTTAAAAACCAGTTTGGGCGTATCTGTGTAAAATTCAACGGTTTGAGTGAGCATAGTTTTCAAGTGTATTGTGATTCTCGCCAACTTCACTGGTTTCAACGTTTCCTAGAAGATCAACAAATTAAGAAAAATAGCAAAAATCAACACTCCAGTAGCCTGTTCACCCTGCGTAGTGGGCGTATTGCTTGGCAAGAAGAGGAAGGCAAAGGCGATCCTTGGAATGTTAATCGCTTAACTCTTTACTGTTCTGTAGATACCCGTCTATGGACAACTGAAGGAACCAATCAAGTAAGGGAAGAAAAAGCCGAAAAAATCGCTAAAATTATCACCAATACAAAAGCCAAAGGCAAGCTTAATGAAGAACAGCAAGCCCATATAAAACGGCAAAACTCTACTTTAGATACAATTAATAATCCTTTTCCTCGCCCCACTAAACCTTTATATAAAGGACAATCTCATATTCTTGTTGGTATTAGCCTTGGCTTAGAAAAACCTGCAACACTAGCGGTAGTAGACGGCACTACAGGTCAAGTAATTACCTATCGCAGCATCAGACAACTACTTGGTGATAACTACAAACTGCTAAATCGACAGCGACAGCAAAAGCACTCTTTATCCCATCAACGCCAAGTAGCTCAAACGCTTGCTGCACCAAATCAGTTTCGAGAATCGGAGTTAGGGGAATATATAGACAGATTACTAGCGAAAGAGATTATTGCGATCGCCCAAACATACTCTGCTGGAAGTATGGTTCTACCTAACTTGGACAATATGCGAGAACAAGTTCAAAGTGAGGTTCAAGCCAAAGCTGAACAAAAATCAGACTTAATAGAAGTTCAACAAAAGTATGCTAAACAGTACCGAGTTAGCGTCCATCAGTGGAGTTACGGCAGATTGATGGCAAATATTCACTCGTCGGCTGCTAAAGCTGGAATTGTTATAGAGGAGTCAAAACAGCCAATTCGAGGTAGTCCACAAGAGAAAGCGAAAGAATTAGCGATCGCGGCTTATCATTCTCGCAAAATAAACTGATTGACAAAACACCGAACCTTGATAATAAAATAAGAAAATTCAACAGCGCCGCAGTTCATGCTTGTTATAAGCCTCTGTGCTGTGTAAATTTGGGTTAGTTTGACTGCTGTTAAACAGTCTTGCTTTCTGACCCTGGTAGCTGCCCACCTTGATGCTGCTGTCCCTTGTGGATAGGAATTAGGTGCGCCCCCAGTAATAGAGGTGCGGGTTTACCGCAGTGGTGGCTACTGAATCACCTCCGAGCAAGGAGGAACCCACCTTAATTTATTTTTTGGCATGGTAAAGCGGGGGCGATTTCCCTGGGACTCCTGCCAAAACTTTAAATCACTTGTTTAATAAGGTTTATAGCCTTTAATGTGTCAGTTGATTTACTTTTTTAAGTATTAACTGAAGGGCGGTTTTGGGAGACGTGACAAAAATGCCTTCAGAACTATTGGTAAATCAAGGGTTTGAAGCGCAGAGTTTCAACACCCCTCCCAGCTAGAGGCGGGTTGAAAGAAGTTTCATTAATAAAGCTGAATTTCTCGCATACTCCGAGTTTCAACACCCCTCCCAGCTAGAGGCGGGTTGAAAGGACTACTGATACCTAACTATTTCTAAAATGACCAAAGTTTCAACACCCCTCCCAGCTAGAGGCGGGTTGAAAGCAGATGTGGACAATCGGCGAAAAGCAAAGCTTAGGTTTCAACACCCCTCCCAGCTAGAGGCGGGTTGAAAGGCTGAGTAGCACGACTGTATCTTATGCAAAAAGTTTCAACACCCCTCCCAACTAGAGGCGGGTTGAAAGGGGTAGCCGCTTTTTCAGCCCGAATTGCTTTATTAAGTTTCAACACCCCTCCCAGCTAGAAGCGGGTTGAAAAAATATATACCATCTTGTTCTTAAATTAGCTCTTTCTCGGTATTAGCATTACTTTAAAAGCTTTATCGACTTTTTGTGACTGGTTCTCAATTTCGATAACAAGCTGACAAGTTTTTAGGTGGGTTGAAAGGATAGAGCAACAGATTCTTTGTTTGGAGGGAATGACCTCTGGCTCTATTAGTGAATAATTAATCCGGTTATAAGTTAGATGCACAAGGATAATACTGCCATACTTATAAATATATAGCAGTATATGAATGTGACAGCTAATATGTTAACAGTGACATCAATCTGTTAACAGTGACAAATAATTAGTTAATGTACAGGTAACGAGCGCGGAGGGATTTGAACCCCCGACCCACAGAACCGGAATCTGTTGCTCTATCCACTGAGCTACGCGCCCTTAGTCTTACACATTATAGCACGTCTGTGATAAAATTTGCAGCCTAGAAAAACTTGGTTTTTGGGTTAAAGATAATTAGCTGGGTCTACGGGTGTACCATTCCGACGGACTTCAAAGTGGAGGTGGGGCCCAGTTGATAAACCTGTGGAACCGACAGCCGCGATCGCTTGTCCGCGTTCAACTGCTTGTCCGTCAGCAACATACAACTCGCTGCTATGTCCGTACAGCGTAGTAATACCATTGCCGTGGTCAATAATTACGGCTCTGCCATAACCACCATACCACCCAGCAAAAATCACTTTTCCCGAATCGGCTGCCCGAATTGTACTACCATAACTAGCGGCAAAATCTAACCCAGCATGAAACCGGCGATAGCCGAGAACAGGGTGCATTCGCCAGCCAAACGGACTGCTAGTATAAGCATCGCTAGGATATGCCATTACTCCAGTTCCCCGAATGATGACACTGGTACGGCTGTTGGTTTTTGCTTGCGCCTCCTCTGTTGCTCTGGCTTCTGCTACCTTTTGTTGAATCAAGGCTTCCAGATTTTTTGATTCCCTCTCTAGCTGGTTTTGCGCTGCTTCTAAGGCTAGGCGATCGCTATTGAGGCGTTGAATTAATTCTGATTGTGATTGCGCCTGGGTTTGATAATCGGCTTTTTGTGCCAACAGTTGCTCACGAATCAAGGCAATTTCGTTTTTTTGCTGTTCTACGTCCGTTTTTTGTTGATTTATCAAGTTTGCTTGGGCATTGAGTTTTAGCAAAATTTGTTCGTCTGCCTGATACACTAACTTCAACTGATGACGACGGCTGATAAAGTCACTGATATTTTGACTTTGGAGCAAAACTGCCCATCCAACAGATGCAGGCGATCGCTGAAGATAACGCAATCGTGCTACTGTTGCTATTTGCCGCTCTTCATAAGAACGTTCCGCCACAGCTAAATCAGTTTCCAACTGCTGGAGGCGTTGGGTGGCGAGTTGTAATCGTGATTCGCTCTCTTGAATATAGTTATCTGTAGCTTGCAGATTTTGTTTTAAACCAGTGAGGTGTTTTTGGGCCTCTTGTTGGAGATTTGTTAAGCGATCGCGATCGTTAACCACACTCTGACGCTGCTGGTTCATTTGTTGCTGCTGTTGTCGCAGAGTATCAATAGACCCTGTAGACGTTGCGTCAGCTGGAATTAATGCCAAATAAATCCACAAAATGCAACAAAATGCAATAAATAAACAGTAATAAATTGGCTTTTTTCTTAGAAATTGCGCTCTCATAGTGCGCAGCCCAATCAAAATGATGCTTTCATACACTATGAGGATTATTCCCAAAATCTGATTCACCCATTCCAATGCATTATTAAATTGGTCTGCCAAGTTGTAACACAAGGATTCCAGCTATGTCAGCATTAACTTTTACACCGTAAGTCCCCACTGAATTCTGTAATCAGAATTCAGTGGGGACTTAAGGCGAAGTAAATTACCACATTCTTGCATTAGTGGGATAGATTCTAGCATTGAGCAACACACTCGCTCCTGGGCACTGATCACTGCTAAGGCACAATCAGCACTGGGCAAGGGGAAAGGTTAATCACGCGAGTGGTAACACTATCATCCGCTCCCTCTTCAGTCAAGCCTAGACCCCGACAGCCCATAATAATTAAATCTGCCCCAATTTCATCAGCGACATCGCAGATAGTAAAAGCTGGTTTGCCTTGTCTTTCCAGGACTTCGGATTGAATTCCTTGCCCAGAAAATAAAGATTGAGCATTTTCTAGCAGTTTGGCAACTACCTCTGGTGACACCATCGGATCTGGACTAGGCGCGTCTGGAGGCGGTTCTTCTACCACAGACAGCAGTACCAAGCGACTGCCGTACTTTTTAACTACGTTGGTAACAACATCAGCAGCTTCCCGTGTTTCCCGGCTTTGATCAATAGGAAATAGTACTGTCTTAAATATATCTGTCACTTGGGCACCCCTGACTCCGGTAAAATCTTGATGGTTCTACTTTCAAAACAATAACAAAAAGGCAATCAGGAGAGTTTGGTGTGTCCAAAAAAAGTTTAGCAAGTTTATCTTCGGCTGATATATCTGGGAAACGTGCCTTAGTGCGGGTTGACTTTAATGTGCCTGTGGATGATCAAGGCAACATTACCGACGATACTCGCATTCGCGCAGCTTTACCAACCATCAAAGATTTGACGCAGAAGGGTGCTAAGGTCATTCTCGCAAGCCATTTTGGTCGTCCCAAGGGTGTGGATGACAAATTACGCCTAACTCCCGTTGCCAAGCGTCTCTCTGAGTTACTGGGGCAAGAAGTCATTAAAACTGATGACTCCATTGGTGATGAAGTTGCAGCTAAAGTTGGCGCGTTGCAAAATGGTCAAGTGCTGTTACTGGAAAATGTCCGTTTTTACAAAGAAGAAGAGAAAAACGACCCAGAATTTGCGAAAAAATTGGCAGCTAATGCTGATTTTTATGTAAATGATGCTTTTGGTACTGCACACCGCGCCCATGCTTCTACTGAAGGTGTAACTAAATTCCTCAGCCCTTCTGTGGCTGGATATTTGGTTGAAAAGGAATTGCAATATCTGCAAAACGCCATTGAAAATCCCCAACGTCCTTTGGCAGCAATTATTGGCGGTTCCAAAGTTTCTAGCAAAATTGGCGTGATTGAAACGCTACTGGAAAAATGCGACAAACTGATCATCGGCGGTGGGATGATTTTCACCTTCTACAAAGCCCGTGGTTTGAATGTCGGTAAGTCGTTGGTAGAAGAAGACAAGCTAGAACTAGCGAAGTCTTTGGAAGCTAAGGCTAAAGAACGGGGCGTTGCTTTATTGCTTCCTACAGATGTGGTATTGGCAGATAACTTTGCCCCTGATGCCAATTCTCAAACCGTTAGCATTGAGAATATCCCAGATGGTTGGATGGGTTTGGATATTGGGCCAGACTCGGTGAAATTTTTCCAAGAAGCTCTTGCAGATACCAAAACGGTAATTTGGAACGGGCCAATGGGTGTGTTTGAGTTTGATAAGTTTGCCTTAGGTACGGAAGCGATCGCTCATACTCTCGCCGAAATCGGTAAAACTGGCACAACCACGATCATTGGCGGCGGTGACTCAGTAGCGGCTGTGGAAAAGGTTGGTTTAGCCGACCAAATGAGCCACATCTCCACCGGCGGCGGCGCTAGCTTGGAGTTGCTTGAAGGCAAGGTATTGCCTGGAATTGCGGCTTTAGATGATGCTTAATAGCCATCTTTAGAATTATGTAGAGACGTTACATGTAACGTCTCTACATTAAAGCAGTACTCAATCTACTAACTTGGCTTTCACCACTGCCCTGAATTATCTTCCTGTTGCAAACCGATCAACTGTCGCCGCTTCCAAGCATAGTGAAGAATATTAATTCCTAATTCCTGGGCTGTGCGAATGGTCAATCTGGGTAAATTTAATTCTCTATCCAGTCCCCAAGCAGTTGCTAAATCTCCAATTGCTAAAATAATTCCTCCACCAATTGACAGTTTAATCTGCTGTTGATTAACCATTGGCAAGGCAGCAAATAAGAAAGGTTTTGTCCTTAAAGGATGACTCCGTTGCAATTCTTCTAAAGGTCTTAAAGGACTTTCTAACTGTTGTGCTAATGCTTGAGTACTCTCAATGAGAGCATTAGCGTTTGTTGGTGCATCAACTAGAAGCACACCACCTAAATTTAAGTAATTTTTTAGAGATTCAAATTCGAGACTATTTAAAGATATGGCTTGTCCGCCGGTCAGATAAAGTAGGTCATAATCTTGAATATTTTCTCCTAAAGAAACCTGCCCTGGTTCATCAGCCCCTCGCAAACTAGGATATAAGGGTTCTACTGCTTGTAACAAATATGAAAGGCTGAAAAAATTACGCGCACATTCTGGATCGCTATGATTCGCCTGCGCCATACACACAAGTGCTTGGGGACGCATTTGTGCTTGACGGCGATAACGCAAATCAATATTGTTATATCCAGGAAAGAAAGCATCCGCAGGTTGGTTAATTTCAGTATGCCCTGGTTGCAGGAGTATGCGGCATATTTCTATTTCTGAACTGAGTGGTGTAGAGTTCCTTTGGTCAATTCGATAAGTTTCTTGAACAATATCTCTTTGCTGTCCGCGCCGCAATTCGTCAGGGTCTACATAGCTAACTACTAAGTAGATCATGAGTGGTTCAGAACTTGCTACTTCTATATCAATGGGAAAATCATAAGAAGTCGGTACAACAATTAAATTACCTGCTAAATCAATTGCAATACCAGGTTGAATTTGCACCCAACGTCCATCTCGATATTTAGCTTCAACTTGGCTTGGGGCAGTCACATCTCGAACGCCTAAACCGCAGACAATTCCTGGTTGGTTTAAACTTTGATATTGGGCATTTTGCCGATTACGGTGGTAATCATGGGCTGTGCGCCAGCGTTCAGCATTAATTAGTAACCCGTCTGCGGCTTGTAGGCGTTCAAAGGATTTAATTGGTGGGGGTGGAAAAGGATGGGACATAGTAATTTTGGATTTTAGATTTTGGATTAAAAGTCTGTTTAATTTTACTTAATTACAAATTACGAATTATTTAATTAGGGGGATTTTCGATAGATAATTCGTATGTGCAGAAAGCAGGTTTTTCTTGCTCTATGATCCTTTGAATCAGTTGCTCATTAATAATGCCACTAGAAATATTTGAACGCAAACGCACTATAAAGTGATATGGTTGTCCACCTGCTAAAACTGCATTTCCTAGTTGGGCATCTCCTATGATGAAACTTGGCCCAAAAGGTTCTGTGATACTGATATGTTTATCAGCTTCATTAGGTAAATGTTCGTCTAGCGGTAAACCAGTATAAAGATGTAAATAGAGGCGTAATCCTTTACGAGTTCCTCGCCAGCGATAAAGTTCTACAGCCCGGCGAATTAAACGCCGCTGTTGTTGAAGATCCCAAACTGAATCTACTTGCCAAGCAACCCAATGAGCCATAAAGGGTAGTAGTGCTTGCGGTGCTGTCAAGGGATCGAGGTTTGCCCACATGACATTGTAACTATTAACTATTGGTTGAAAAGCTTGCTCAAATATTTTCATGAAGCGACCAATAAAGTCTACTTCCCGATACAAAATTGGCAAGAATTCCATGTAAGCAGTGTAGGGACGGATGTATAAATCGAAATACTCGCTTCTCTCGATTTGTTCGTTGTCAGTGCCTGGGTCTATATGTAGAGTAACTAGACTACGAAAATTGAGCGTCAGTTTGTCTTTTTTTCCAGGAGCGATCGCTTCTTGATCTTCAAAAAATGTGTCAGGAATTGAGAAGTAGAGGACAGCATCCATCTGTCCACGAGGCGGTATTTCACTGCCTTCTGTGCCAATCTGACACCACTGGGACGGGAAGTTTCCCTCAACGCTTAAGCTTACCCGCAAAGGACGCTGTTCTAAGTTTTGCACTTGTACAATCATCTCACTGGGATGTCCAGGATGCAAAAGTAAAGTACGTCCAGCAACATCCATATCTGCGTTCGCAAATGCTAAACCTGCCACAGGTAAAGCTTCAGGAATTTGCATTGGCGTTAATTGAATGCGTACAGATGGACTAGAGCGACTTTGAACCATAGGTTTGGGGGGAGAATAACTACTGACAAATGACAAATTACGAACTACGAATTACGAATTACGAATGATTTGGATGTCGTGATTTGAACGCAGATTAGTATCAGCCCAAGAACATATTAAACCTTCCGAACCTGGGTCAATCAATTGTTCTGGCGATGGTTGTCGCCGCCAATTTTCTCCTTGCTTGCGGATGGGAAATAGTAAAACGGGGCCTAAATGACGCACGCCTGGGGTTTGTTGCAGTAATGCCACAATATCGGATGTATAAACTGGTCGCCCAAATGGCCAACCTTTGCCGTCGATTCCTCCAGTCAAGGGATTTAAATATTTATACAGCGATCGCCTTAAATTCCGGCGAATTTCTTCGCTGGCAAAAGGGTTGTTGTATGCTGGCTCTAAAGCAATTTCTGTCTGTACAGAAACACCTACGTAATTTGGTTCTTGTAACTCTACTTGTACCCCTAATAACCGTCTTTCATCTAAATAACTCAAAATTTGCTCTTGGAGGGCATTACTCAGGGCAAATTCTTCTGGTCTCATGCCATTGCCTTGAGCGATCGCATCTGTATTTGCAAATGGAACTACCAGCAGACTAACTATACCAGCTTGTCTACGAGAATTTGCTGGCAAACAACGGACGCGGGCGATCGCACCTGCACCCGCCTGTTGAGTTAAAACTTCAAAATCTTCAGCAGTGACGGCGCGATCGCGCGTGCGGAGGATGCGGGGAGCCTTCATCACAGCTTGCTCCAGCGATTCGGCATCCGCCCCATTGATTGCTGGTACAGGATTGATCACACTAGCAATATAAGGATATGCAGACTTCAAAAACTGGATCGCTCCAGCTTGAACATTGCCTTCTCTGCCACCGCCTGTACGATAAGCAACCATTTTAATCTCTGATCCACGGGGAGGAATCGCCCCATACTGGTGTTCAGACTGGTTATTATCAAGAACTTGTACAGATGTGTTGTCTAGTTGTGGTTGCTGAATTCGCGATCGCACTTGGGTTTGCTGTTTAAGTTGGCTAGGTTCCCGAATCAGCGGCCCAAACTGGATTGTACCAGTGATCGAATCGATGGTGTAATGGAAATTATGCGGCCCAGAATCAGCAAAATCTCTCACCTCAGTCCACTTCTGCGGCAAACCACCAGCCGGAGTAACTAAAATATACTCATTTTCTTTCCGTTCTAAAATTGGTGCTGTTTGTAATTGGAAACTCTGGCCAGGTGTACCATCACTAATCCCCAAGCGCTCATCTTGAATCAGCGTACTGTGACTAGCCCTAACAGTACCGCCAATTGACCGCACTGCTAAACCAATAATTCGTGGCGGACGATTGTAACCAGATTCATTGGCTTCTGTACTAATAAAACTACAGCGCAACCAGCGACCTCGGTAAGAGGTAAAATTAGCCACAGGCCAAATTTGAGGTAAATGCAGACGTACTTCTGCACCTTGAGATGGGTTTCCACCCTCCTGGGCGATTTCGTAAAAACTGAAGCCGCGAGTCTTATCATCTGACTCTTGTAATAAAACTGATTGCCAATTTTCCCCATCCCAGGCTTCCCATTTTCGAGGTGGTTGATTGGGGTTAATACCAGCAGGGGTAGCCGCAGCCCCTTGGAAAATAATTTCTAAAACATTAGCGTCTAAAGGATCATCAGAATTAATTGCTAAATAAAAGCAGTTCCCAGGCTGGGGTTCCTCTTCAAAAATCGGTTGTTCATTACCTGTCCAGTAACCGTTAGATTGACGAGTCCATGAAGTTGTGACTCTTTCGCGCAGAGATTGGGGAATATCTTCGGTGGTTTGGGCAGTTAAGAAATGTTGGATGCGGGGTTTGCCGATAATTAGAGGAGAATCTGTGCTGAAGGTAATCGCTTCTGTTGTCTCAGTGCGGATAGTTGAGGCTTCCAATCCTGCTGGAATAGTGTAGGCTTCTGGTAGTGCAGCGCTTAAATAAAAAGTTAATTCCGTGCGGGCTGGGGCGGGAGGCTGGAGACGAATACCCAGTAATTCTAGAAAAGCTACATAATTTTTTCGAGGTACTTGGTTAAATCTGAGCAACATCTGGTCAGTTAACCAAGCAAATAACTCAATTAGCGTAATTCCAGGGTCGCTGAGGTTGTGGTCAGTCCATTCTGGACAGTAGCGCGGAATACGCATAATACATTCTTCCACCAAATCATCGAAGGCGCGATCGTCTAAGTTAGAAGAAGGTAATTTCGGTAAAAAATCAAAGTTCATACCAATTTAAAAAAGAATGTGACAGATACAAACCTAGAAACCCAGATAAAATTTAGCTTTTTTAATTAGGACTTACGCATAAATTACGGAATAACGTAGACGCTTCGGCTTGCCGCAGGCTACCGCAGAGGCACAGAGGGCACAGAGAAATCAGAGTTTGAGAGATATTTTGCGTAAGTCGTATTAATTTTTAATTTTCAATTTTCAATTTTTAATTCGGATCATGCTTCCTCCCCAGCTGAAACCAAATAATAAGGATAAACAAAACTATAAATATCGGGGCCGTCTTTGAGTCGATAATTGATAATGATGTCCACTCTGCCACGCACAGGGTCAGGATCGGTGATAACTTCATCGATAGTAATGCGTGGTTCCCAGACTTCTAAAGCTTCCAAGACATAAAGACGGATTCGCAGTAGGGTATCGCTACTTAAAGGTGCAAACGCCAGTTCAGACAAGCGCGAACCAAAGGTAGGTCGATAAACCCGCTCACCTACTCCGGTGCGGAGGATAATCCAAATAGATTCTTTAACTTTTTGATCTTCACGGCTAAGTTGTATCCCGCCTTGCACACTTAAATGCAGTGGATAAGCCCAACCTGTTCCCAAATAGGCTCGTTCACGACCATAAACCATATCTGGCACTTAAACAGTTGTACATGGATATCTTCAAAGATATCGGCACAGAGGGTTTAAGCCTATTCGCCAAAGGTCGAGGATGAAGAGGCAGAGGGGCAGGGGGCAGAGGGAGAATGATTTGTAACTGTAATGTTGGTATAAAATTAAGATTCATAGACGAGTCTTTGATATTCGCGGACGAGTTTCAATACAGTTCAGAATGAGCAACAAAACATTGATGTAGAGACGCGATTTATCGCGTCTTCAAAGACCAATTATCCACACCAATAACCTTAACCCAAGCGTATTGGGACGAGTCTTTGATATTCGCGGATGAGTCTTTGATATTCGCGGACGAGTCTTTGATATTCGCGGGAGAGTCTTTGATACTCATGGATGAGTCTTTGATATTCGCGGATGAGTCTTTGATATTCGCGGACGAGTCTTTGATATTCGCGGGAGAGTCTTTGATACTCGTGGACGAGTCTTTGATATTCGCGGACGAGTCTTTGATATTCGCGGATGAGTCTTTGATATTCGCGGATGAGTCTTTGATATTCGCGGACGAGTCTTTGATATTCGCGGATGAGTCTTTGATATTCGCGGATGAGTATTTGATACTCGCGGGTGCAGTATTCCTCTGCCCCCTGCCCCCTGCCTCTCCAATCACCCGCCAATCAAAACAGTGGGATTACCTTTGATAATTTTATTCGGCGGCCCTAATGCTTCTAAAACAGTATCGCCCATGCGAGAAGCAGGCAGATTGTTAATCAGCACAGTCTGGCTACCATCAATCACAACCCCAGGGCCGTGGGGAGGTAAGGGTAAGGGTGTGGCGCAATTATGAATATCAGCACCAGCAGCAGCAGCAGCGATCGCACTACCCATAGTAGAAGCTGCCGTTGTCTTTGTAGTTTGTTCGGCGGCTAAAGCAGCAGGTGCCCCTGGTGTACCAGCCGCCGCTAGGGTAGCAGCCTCAGCCGCTTTGATAGCTATATCAGAAGATGTTTTAGCAGACTGCAAACCTGGTACTGCTGCTGCAAGCACACCCCGCCACGCAGGTAAAGACCCAATCAACACATTGGGACTACCTGGCCCTCCTGTTAAAACTGGGGGTAAGGGATGCGCTACATTGTCGGTAATTCTTGCTGCTGGTCTACCCATCACAACCTCCTATTGTGTTTATTACGAATTACGAATTACAAATTAATTAAGTCGAATCAACGCACCTTTGACTGTAATCGTACCGTTGGCTGAAATGTCTATATTTCCAGCAGCATCTAATGACATATTGCCTGTTGATTTCACTGAAACAGATTTACCCATGTCGTCCATTTTGATTTTATGGCCGCCTTTGGTTTCAATCTCTATGCACTTCTGACTATCGTTAAGATATATTTTGTGACCGTATTCAGTTTCTACGCGAATACCTTTTTTACTACTTCCTTTATCCTCTTCAACAAACTGTAGAACATGACCAACACGAGTTTTAATTGTGCGTAATCTGACACCACCTGTCACTGAATCACTCACCTTTTCCGGTGGTGCATCTTTCCCGTTCCATACCCCGCCAATGACATAGGGACGATGGATATCGCCATGTTCAAAACCTACCAAAACTTCATCGTTTACCTCTGGTAAACAGTCAAAACCTCTGTTTGGGCCTGCTCCCACAGCTACAACTCTGGCCCAGTCACTTGTATGGTCTTCTGTGAGAGTGGGAAACTTGACCTTCACTCTGCCCATTTTCTCTGGGTCTTTATTATCAGTCACAATTCCGACTAATAAAGTTTCAGATGGCTGTAGACGTTTTTCTGGAGATAGGGTTGTGAATAAGTTACCAGAACGTAGTCCCCGCACGCTGAACTCAGTTTCATAAACGCGCTGATTAAAGAAATGGCGGGTTTCTGTAACATAATACTTACCACTATAGCGATCGCCCATATCCTCAAGACTAATAACCCGTCCAGGACGAATCTCAGGATTCCCTTCTGCTTTAGCATCTGCGTAAACAAATTCTCCTCCTAGTTCATCACACAAAGCCTGAGCCATCGTATCTGCTTGTTTTTTGCTGGCAACAGGTTTATCTACAACAATCATTTTCGGAGACTTAAGATTAGAAAATGCATTACTCGTACTACTTCCTAGCTTATTACCTGTCTGGGTTGTTTGCTTCTCTTTGTTGGCTATTCCACTAATCAATTTTTTCTGGGTATAGTCCCAGGCGCGTACTTCTACAGAACTTATCTGTTCAGCACTAGTAACACGAGTACTAAATTTATTAATATCAACTAGCCATTTTAATGATAAAGCTCCCTGAGTTTTTGGTTTGCAAAAATTGAGTTTTTCCTCGGTAATAAATAACTCAAAACCAATGCGAGCAGCCCTTTCCCGCAAAAATTCCATATTCGTTTGATTTTCTTGGAAGACATACTTATGAACTTCACCAGTTGGCTCTATATTGCCAGGTTTTATACCTACTTCTTGAATTATTTTTTTGACTATACCGCTATCAGTTTCATTTAAAAAAGAACGATTATAACGACCTCTATTCAGACGATGAGAAATATCATAACCGCGAACAATTATATCAGCTTCAGATTTTTCATTAAAGTGAACTTCCATCGCTGTAATTTCGCCTTCAATAATGAATTCTCCTACCTCTTCTTGAAAATTATTATCTAGAGTAGTACTTGAAGTAAAACCCAACTTCACTTTTTTACCAATCTTAAACAACTGATCATGTCGCCAAGCCTTATTTTCTGCTCGATCAGATGTGGGAATATAGCTATTATGGATTACTAGCGTAAACATTGCTGGTAAATGAAGGCTTTCTTCTATTGTGATTTGCAACAAATCCTTCATTAATTCAGGCGAAGCAGGTTGTTCATCTATCTGTATTTTAGGTTCGCTTAAATAAAGGCTTTTTTTAGGAGGCATAACTATTATTTGATAAGTTGTAAAATCTTTAGAGCAGCCTTTAATGACAAAGTAAATACTAATTTATTACTTTATATGTTTTACTTAATCAGTTTTTGACCCTTTTTATCTGTTGCACGAGCGTTGCCTTTAGAATCAGATTTACGTCCTCCAGGCAGGTTATTCTTATCTACTTCTTGCAAGGCTATATCTACCAGTGCCCTGACTGGTGTACCATCACTCAAAAACATATTTAAAGTGTAGGTTAAACTCGTGATTACACAATAAAAATACTCTTCTCCCCATGTAAATATATAGACAGGTGGTCGTTTGTCAGTTGCTTTACTGATAGTTTCTACACCTTTCTTAATGTTGTCTATATATTTTTTCATCACAGACTCTTTCGTTTCATAAGTATCATAAAGTAACTGTTTAAGGGTGAATTTGTAAGGGTCAACGCCAGAAAAGTTTACTTTCGGAAGTAGAGTAGTTCCTCTATTACCATCCTTACTTTCCCACTTAACAGTCCGAGCAAAACTAATATCTGTAGGATTAAACATTAATTCAATATCTGGCGCTTCATTGTTATAAGCTACAAGTTTGGCTTTCTCAAGTTGTGGTTTAAGTTTTTGAATAACAATAATTGCTGGACTTGCCATTTAAGTATCTCTCCAAAAATTAATTATTGAATAGAAATTTACCAAGGTAATCTACCTGAGTAACCGCCATGACGTTCTCGCTCAATTTCTATCCGTTGTCGTAATCTGCTATAAATTTCACGAGCTAGAGCTTCAAGATCAGCCGGATCATCTTTTTCATCTCCTTCAGAAGATGAGGATGTGTTCTCTATGGTCTCAGTTATCGGTTCTATTTCTCTAGATATGTCAGGTGGCGTGACTTCTCCACCATCAGCAAAACCTCTAGGTGAAGGAAGGTGTTTAGCAAAAACTTGTGGTGATTCTGAAACATGAGAAAATTCATAATTTTGGCTGTTAGATTCTCCATCACTAAAATTAAAGCTAGTGAAATCATCATTATTTCCATTTAGTAAATCTTCGACACTCGACCATTGAGAAGGTGTATTAGTGGTAGAATTTGCTTTTCGGAAAATCAGGGGAGGCGATGAGTATTGAGGTGAAGGTTCACCTACATCAATTGTTTCGTTTTGAAGAAGATTAAGCTGTGGAGAATTGAGGACAGAAAGCCTCTGTTTTCCAATATTCAACCCCAATGAAGAAGGAATTAAAGAATTAGATACCTGAGATGAATCAGTCTCAGCGCTTTTTAGCTGTAATGAAGTGTCAGGAAAAGAATCGACTTTAGTCGGAGCCTCTGGAGAAGTTGTTTCTTCTGGTTCTGTGGGATTGGGTGTCTGTAAACTTGGGAGGATAATATCCTGCGGTGTTCCACCAGTGTTGATGTGATGTAGTAGAGGTAAATTTTTCTGTGCATCCCTGGTATTAATCACAAACTCTCCAGGCGTAAGCATTGCAGGTACAGTATCCGAGGGTGCTATCTGCTGACGATTGTCAAAGTGGGAGTTTGTCACATGACCGCCAGTAGCATAACCTTTAGGTGCTGGCAAATTTTCAATGGTCGTATTTTGCTCAACTTTAGGTGCTGTGCTTACCTCATCTTGTGGGGAGATTGAATTTTCTGAGGTATCAACAAAGGTTAATATTTCAGGATTTGTTACCGCAGTGGGAAATTCTGATTCTACTGTTTGTTCATTGTCAATAATTTTCCTGAAAATACTTGCAGTTTTATTCATCTCAGGCAATATGGCGCTAACTACTGGTGCTTCAGCAATCTCAGGTGATGTGGCGGTAAGTGGTGCGTCACTAATCTCAGGTGATGTGGCGGTAATTGTTGGTGTTTCAGCAATCTCAGGTGATGTGGCGGTAATTCGCGCGTAGATGTCTAGCGGCTTGTCGTTAGACGCAGTTTCATTAATCTCAGGTGATGTGGTGGTAATTGTTGGAGTTTCAACAATCTCAGGCGATGTGGCGGTAATTAATGGTGTGTAGACTCCTAGCGGCTTGTCGTTAGACATAGCAGTTTCACCAATTTCAGGTGATATGGCGTTAAGTGGTGTTTCCGTAATCTCAGATGATGTGGCGGTAAGTGGTGCGTCACTAATCTCAGGTGATGTGGCGCTAACTACTGGTGTTTCAGCAATCTCAGATGATGTGGCTTTAACTACTGGTGCTTCAGCAATCTCAGGTGATGTGGCTTTAACTACTGGTGCTTCAGGAATCTCAGGTGATGTGGCGATAACTACTGGTGCTTCAGGAATCTCAGGTGATGTGGTGCTAACTACTGGTGCTTCAGTAATCTCAGGTGATGTGGCGCTAACTACTGGTGCTTCAGGAATCTCAGGTGATGTGGCTTTAACTACTGGTGTTTCAGGAATCTCAGGTGATGCGGTGCTAACTACTGGTGTTTCAGGAATCTCAGGTGATGCGGTGGTAATTGTTGGCGTTTCACCAATTTCAGGTGGTGCTAAGATCGGCTGATTCTCTGTAGAATCGCTGGTAGTATTCTCCACATTACCGTCAAGTTCCAGTGAAATAATATTTGCTGAGACATCTGAAACATTAACTGCCATAGTAGATTGTGACTCTGAAGTAACTAACTGTTCATTATTATCAGAGTTTCTAAACAAACTAGGTGTATCTTCAATATCGACAGAGGTAGGTGTTAACTGAACAGGCGTACTGGCTGAAGACTCACTCGTAACACTAGAGTTAATTTCTTGTTGTACTGTAATAGTTTTTTTTGCAATTAAGGACTCAGAATTAGGTATAGAAACATGCGCTTTGGGCGCATATCTATAAGTCTCTACAGGATTTTCATCATTCCCCAAAGAATAAAGTGTGTCATCAACATCAGGTGAAGTAAATGCTGTATCGTTAGCATTTACTAGAGAATTATCAGCCACCTCATTATCTGTGACGAAATTATTTGGAATGCTTTCTAATATTAAGTCTGCTGCAATGCCTGTAATTGTCTCAAAATTATTATTTATATGTGATGGATCTTCTGAATTTAATGGATATTTTAAGCTTGGTGAAACCTCTTTTGCTTGGATTAAACTTGTTTCTGAAGCGGTGCTTTGATTATCAACTATGGAAGGATATTGATATGTTTTTATATTCTGTTTTGATGGCGTTTTGCTGTCTGGGATATCTGAGCTATTAACTGATTCTGATGATTCTGATGCTTCTGAGATTACTTGTTGTTCATTATTAGGAAAGTTACTAGACGGGCTAAATAATTCCTCCACATTATTAGGCGCAGGAAATTCTATAGGCGAATTTTCAAATAATTCACTTGGGCTTTTGTCTAATTCAATCTTTTCTTTTGATGGTAAAATACTTTCTACACCCAACAACTCTGGACTGGGTAAACTAGATGGTAACTCAGAATTTAATTGCAGTTCATCGTTAGCAATATTTCTGGGTAAAGTTGAATTATCTTCAATACTTGGCGGATTAGATGCCGTTATGATAGGGTTTATACTATTAGCAGAAAAAGCTTCTATCGTAGTATTGTCTGAAGCAATATCCCGTTGTAATGTAGGTATTTCCGAATTAGGCTCAACAGATAGCGGCTCATCTAATGCTAACAAGCTATCTTCATTAAGATTAAGAACAATATTACTTTCGTCAACAAATTTATCAACATTATTAGCCGCTGATGATTTGACTGCTTTTTTAGCCTTAGATTTTGGCTTTGGTTTTTTTTCTGCTGACTGTTGAGATTTATTTATTTTTTTTGATTTAGATTTACCTTGAATATTTATTTTTAATGATGACTCATTACTCGTATTGTTATTAATGCGAGTTGGCATGATCTCTAGAATACTATTTCTTGCCGATTTGTTACTATTAATATTATTATTTTCTGGTGAAGCTATTGAATCAAAATAATCAACCTCACGTAATGGAAACTCACTATTTATATCTTGATTATCCCAACTATCCCAACCTATGAATGGTTGGATAGACGGTTCATGTTCACGAGACAATAAAAATTTAGAGGATGTAACTAATGGTGATTTAGTTTGTATAGGACTAATAATATTACTTCGCAAATGCAGAGAAGGAGAGTTTTTTCTCATTAGCATTTTATGAGAATTAGATAAAGATGATCTTATCCCAAGGGGATGAAGATTGTTCCCTAGTGAAAATTGAATAATTTGCATAGTTATAGAGGAAAAATGGTTAATTAGCTAGAAACGAAATATCCTGTTTTTTGATTTCGTTGTACAGAAATACCTCCTCCTGTGGCTCTTGCAACTTGTAAACCTTCATAGGCTAAAGTTAATTCTTCAATTGCAACTGCCTTTCCATCTGCTTGGAGTGCAGGTGTTTTCCAGGTTATAGGAATAGCACCAATCAAAGTCCAACTCATCATCGTTTCACCAGCTTGATTGAAAATCAGAATATTGACATTGCGTCGAGATGTTTTCTTTTTTTCATCAAAAACTGCATTCATCCAGTTCCAAAAACCTGGATGATCGGTAACTCCACGTTTAAGAGTTATGTCTGCAAATTCTGTATGACCTAAATAAATTCTTTGCTGGTCGTTAACACCACCTTCCTGAAAAACATTTTTCTTAATTTGAATACTTAATCCTGTACATTCAGCGAAAGATGCAGCGATGGAACTGTCTATCTCTACGTAGAACCGATTAGTAGTGACATAATTTAATTCGTGGGTAATATTGCCGTTATTAGCGCCTGTAGCCATCACAACCACCTTTGGGAATTATAATTACCTAGCCTTTCACGCTGCGATCGCAGGTCTTCTAGCAAGAGTTTATACACGTGCTCTGTGAGTTGGTTCAAAAGCCGTGAGTCGTTGAGGTATTTACCCGCAGCAATAGCGACCTTACTGGCATCAGAAGTCACTGAAACCCCAGCGTAGCCAGAAGTACCGCCAACATCTCCATCGAATGTAAAAAAAGTTTGTTTCTGATTTGAGTCCATAAATAAAAAACTCTCCTAGAATCCAGGCTAAAGGTACTGCATCAGAATCAAAAGTAGCCAAAAGTCGAACTTAGTATTTGCCTAGATTTAGATTTTTGAGGAATTGTGCTGGAAATGCGATCGCAGTACTCTAGATGTTAGTAACAACAAAATATTTATCTACCTACGGTTTGGGCAACAGGATAAGAAAATGAGAGAACACATCAGCCGGAATAAAAAAACTACTACAGGCTTCTCAATCCCATCCCTGAAACACCCGACACCCAGATTTGGTTTGGAGTCGTCGACAATTTCACGCCAAGCAGTTTCTAAAATACAACCGCTCCATAAACCAGTTACTCACGATATAAGTCGCATACCACTGCGTAGCCAAGCAAAACTCTCAATTAGCCAGCCGGGAGACATTTACGAACAGGAAGCCGATAGCGTAGCACAGCAGGTAATGCAAACAATGGCGCAACCTGTAAATCATCAGTCTATCCAACGAGAAGCAGTGCCAGAAGAAGAATTGCAGATGAAACCTCTGGCAAATTCCATCACACCCTTGGTGCAACGAGAAGCAGTGCCAGAGGATGAGGAAGAATTGCAAATGAAATCTCTGGACAATCGCACACTGCAACGAGAAGCATTGCCAGAGGAAGAGGAAGAATTACAGATGAAATCTCTGGACAGCAGCACACTGCAACGAGAAGCATTGCCAGAGGAAGAGGAAGAATTACAGATGAAGCCGATGGTGCAGCCTCAGGCTGGGATGGCTGCTACACCAGACTTGGAAACGTCCATTAACCAAGCAAGAGGTGGTGGACAATCGCTCGCAGACAATATCCGCCAACCGATGGAACAGGCGTTTGGCGCTGATTTCAGTGGGGTGAAGGTTCACACGGATGGTCAATCCGATCAGTTGAATCGCTCGATTCAGGCGCGTGCTTTTACTACGGGACAGGATGTGTTCTTTCGTTCGGGTGAATATAATCCTGGGAGCCGGGGTGGACAGGAGTTGTTGGCCCATGAGTTGACCCATGTTGTGCAGCAAAATGGTGGGGTATTGCGAGAGGTGCAGCCACAAACAGAGAAAGGTGAAGAGTCTGTAGAACATAAGGAAAAACAGCGTTTGACTGTCCCGGCATTCAAGCAGCGATACATAAGCGGGAAAGAGGCAACTGAGTCAAGAGTACAGCGATTAGCGTTATTTCATGGCGGCGCGAAAGATTTCGTTGACAACGCCATAACGACTTCTCATACAGCGAAGGAATCCGTGGGAGAACTGGGTACGAAAGGTATGTACTACTGGAAAGATGACGAAGACGCAGCATTGGTGTCGGCTGTCATCTACAACCCAAAAAAAGAATGGTCTGTGATGAAGATAGAAATAAACGAGGCTGTAGCAAAACAGGCAGCAAGCAACACTCGTACCTTGATATTTCCTAGCAATAGTCAAGCTCCATATACGAAGAGCACAAATGGAAAAAAGATAACTATTTATGGTGTCCACTATAAATTCTTGCAGGAAAATCTAGATAACAAGTTGATAGAAGCAAAGAAGGATCTATCTATAGAAGGAGAATTGGAGCCACAGTACCAACAAATGACAGGAAGAGAATTCCTTGACGCATTTGACTTGGTGATTTCGCCGACAAAAGCAGAGGAATACAAGCATGAAAACCTACGACAAGTAAGAGCCAACGACCAGGCGCTAACCAATGTAATTTATGGAAGCGGACTCCAAGGAGAGACCAACGAAAAAACCAAAACATGGGAAGGAATTATCAATGATGACGATCAACAAAAGACTATTGTTAACATGGGGATGAAAGACAAGGCTAAGGTGGGGCCAGTGTTAAGGGGATTCAATGGAAAGAAAGGAAGTTCAATCACAGAAGTATAAGGCAGTTCAATCATAAAAGTATTTAGTGCGATCGCAATTTGGTATAAAGTTTCTCGTCAGGCAACACCGAATAGCCCGTCGTAGATATCGCTTATGTATGATGGATGGTTGATGAGGGTGCGATCGCCGCTCTTGTAAGTTGCCTTGAAGAATGAAACCCAATTATTTATTATTTGGCTTCTCCCACTAAAATGAAATTGTCAAATTATCAGAATTTAACCATCCTACACCTCTTGAAATATGATCGCGTTCGCGTTAGCGTCCGCTTTTTTAGCAACTGTTTTAAAAGTCAAGCATTCGCCCGATACTATCAAATGGATTTCCCGAAAATTTAGACTTTGAGTGAATTGCTTGATAAGTGCGATCGCTGTACTCTAAATGTTAGTAACAACAAAACATATAGTTACAGCTTGGGTATAAGGAGAAGGAAATGAGAGAATATGTCAGCCGGAAGAAACAAACTACTACAGACTTCTCAATCCCATCCTTGAAATACCCGACACCCAGATTTGGTTTGGAGTCGTCGGCAATTTCACGCCAAGCGGTTCCTGAAATACAACCACTCGATAAACCAGTTACTCACGATATCAGTCGCATACTACTGCGTAGCCAAGCAAAACTCTCAATTAGCCAGCCGGGAGATATTTATGAACAGGAAGCTGATAGCGTAGCACAGCAGGTAATGCAAACAATGGCGCAACCTGTAAATCACCAACCTATCCAACGAGAAGCATTGCCAGAGGATGAGGAAGAATTACAGATGAAGCCGATGGTGCAGTGTCAAGCTGAGGCTGGGATGGGTGCTGCGCCTGACCTGGAAGCGTCTATTAACCAAGCAAGGGGTGGGGGACAGGCGATCGCAGACAACATCCGCGAACCTATGGAACAGGCGTTTGGCGCAGATTTCAGTGAGGTGAAGGTTCATACAGATGGTCAGTCTGACCAGTTGAATCGGTCAATTCAGGCGCGAGCTTTCACGACGGGACAGGATGTGTTCTTTCGTTCGGGTGAATATAATCCTGGGAGCCGGGATGGACAGGAGTTGTTGGCCCATGAGTTGACCCATGTTGTGCAGCAGGAGGCTAAGGCGACTCAGAGAACGGACGCAAAAGGGGAATTCAGTGAGTGTGGCAGCCTGCCGAAGTACTCTGAGCAAAGCAGAGTGCTACAGAGGAAAGGCGTTGGAGGAAACAAGATAGGATTCAAGCGGATAAATGATAAAGAGAATAAAGAGGCGTGGGAGAAATTGCAATTTTGTTGGCAGGAAGCGAAGAAGACACGTAAGTTAGCGAAGACAGAAATTGAGAAAACGCTGCCGGATCGGGAAGGGAAAGGAGGATTCCCGGCTTACTACGCCAACAAACTCGACGAAATAAAGGATGAGCGCGAACTCTTAGTGGAGGCACTGACAAAAAACAGCAAAGAACCCATAGTGAAAATCCAAGATAATCAGATCCTATTAGTCACGGTGGGAGAGGGGAAAGAGAACAAAGATGTGGTTATAGGTGAGCTTATAGATACGCAAGAAGAACTGTACGAGGGGAAAGGAATCGCAAGTTCAACCATGCGAGAGATATACAAGAAAAAGAACGCGTTAGAAGAGGGAAGTGAAACTGGTGAAAATGGAGAGAAGGAATACATCAAAGATGCGCGGGGGGTTTACACGCGTCGGTATGCGTATCACGAAATGAACTACCACCAGATGATGGATTTTGTCATGAGCGGTGAACTTACCGGCCGTTATCAGATGTTTATGAGTGCGGGCGAAGCAGACAACACATCTCCCCAAAAGATCGCCCACTTAGAAAATAGGAAAGGAGTATCGAAACGAAACAACAGAAATAAAAGCGACCTAACATGGGAGGAAGTGGCGGTGTTGCACCAATGGAAAGGCAGCGGACCTTATCAAAGTGGAGTTAGTCTGACATCAACATCACGTGAGCAGGTTCGTAGTAATAAAGGGGCGCTATTCAAGACGCGGGGAGGATTCAGGCTAAAGATAGATCTAGCGAAGGTTGCGGCAGAAGTCCCCATCGTGAATGATTATGCGAAGGGAGGTGTAAGTCAAAACCCGGAGAAAACGACCCAAATACGACCGAAGGGAAAATACGAATTCCCGGAAAGTACAACTAAAAGTAGAGAGTTGTATATAGAAAGAGTGAAAAAGGAATGGGTCATAGAGGTCGTCCACCACGGAGCCAGCGATGTGTCAACAACATTCCTTGAGATAGAAAAGGCTGTGCAGGGCGACACAGAAGCGAGTAAGAGCGTTACAGACATAGGAATACAATCATACCTGAAGGGATTTGAGAAAGGGATGAAGGGGGAAAGCTATGATGACGGCAAAGAAGCAGGAAAAGACGGAGCTAAAGCGGGTAAAAACGTTTTGGCAGGATATAACCGCGGGATTAAGGCACGAGAAGACAAAGGTAATCTGGCGCAGCCGTATGAAGCAATAACAGAGCAAAATGGCTATGAAGAACAAAAAGGTGGTGTCCCGAAAGAACATAAGTACGATGCTCACAAAGTGGGGTATATGTGGGGCAGATGCACCACCAACGCTATGTTTGCGTCAGTGGCGCAATATGGAGCGGCCATTAAGGGGCGAAATAAGGTTTGATAAGAGCGATCACCGATCTTGTCGTGGCGTGGCAAGCTTAAAATAGTGCATTAAACGTAGACGTAGCGACTGTCTTAATAGTCTTGCGATCGCTCGTGTATGAAAATTAATTTAGTGTGATCGCCCATCTTCCAAATTCTTGTGGCGTGCATTAACCAATTGCAGTGTCAAACTCAGGTTAATTTATGGTGACTCTCGCCAAAATTGAAGGGTAGTTGATCGATCAACTACCCTATGAAATTTGCCAGCTTTTTGCAACCCTAGTGCATTAGCAAGAAGTTTTACTACACAACATACACCGTAAAATTGACTAGATTATCCTGACCAAATCGCAGTACATCGCCATTAAGCAGGCGATATTGCATCCCAGGAGTTAGAGGATTGTTGTTTAAATAAATACCATTTGTACTCATATCAACAATCATGTATGCATTTTGCGACCAGTCCCAATCGACTCGCGCATGACGACGAGAAACTATTCCCTCACTAGGGATGCCGGTCAAGTCAATTTCTGGCGGCGCTATTCCTGGACTCTGACTGCGACGACCAATATAACCTCCTTCCCCAACGAGATTAAATTCTCTCCCGGTAGTATGAATCAGCTTTAAAAGTGGCGCTCTTTGAGGTGGGGGAGTGTAAACAGGCGGTGTTGGTGGATAGGAAACCCGTGGTTGATAAACTGTTGAATAATCAACAGGAGCTTGTTGGGGAGCTTGGTAGTTAGGTTGGTCTGTTGCTGGTCGCTGATACTGAACAGGTGGTTGTTGACTGGGTGGTGGTTGACTAGGTTGTTGTTGAATAGACGGTGGTTGACTAGGCGGTTGTGGTGTATTGGAAACTACATTACCCACAGGAGTGGAACACCAGGGACAAACCTTAGCATTGTTAGGCAGGGCGCGGTTAAAATATTCGCAACTGGGATTAGGGCACCGATTTGCAGGCATAGGAATTTATATCATCAGGCATAGGTTGTAAAGCTACAAGACCTACTTTACTAAGTAAACACTGACCCTGACGAGTGGTTAGCATCTGGGCAAATGTAGAACCACCAGGCAGGCGGCTGCTGTCTTTAGGGTACACTACGAAAATAGGGTATCCCAAGGGGTAGCTTTGGAAAGTGGTGACATCAACATAATAATCATCATGTTGACACAAATCATCTGAGGGATTAATTGAGCGGCGATCGCGCCTTTGAAACAGAGGTTGAATCGCTGACTTTTTGCCATCTGCGATCGCTAACGGATAGCCAGTACACTGTTTCCAAGTTTTACTGATAATGCCAAAACTAATAATACCAGTGGTTCGCCCCTCCAAAGTCTCACTGCGGATCTGATTTTGAGTTTTTGTTGTATCAAGTTTAGTAACTTTCGCTGTAAATAAAGCTTCGTCCTGAGGGGCATTTTTGAGAACTATTTCTTGAAATTTACTGATTGCTTCCGGTTCAGTCGGGGCAAAAGGTTTCACGGGCAGATTTGGAAGTTTGGAACTAATTTGTTGCCAATTAGTAATTTTACCTGTGTAAATTTTACGCAATTGCTCAATATTTATTTGCCCCCCCAGAGCATTAGCAAGATTTGAGTCTCTTTTATTAAATGCGACAAAAACAATTAATCCATCATAAGCAACTGTTTTTTTTGTCAGTTTATCTGTAATCTGATTTACCAAACTAGTAATTGCAAAATCTTTTTTGTTTGTTTGGACTTCTTCGATACTTTTAATCGGATTATTTAAATTTGCTGATAAAACAGATTCATAGTTAAATGTTGCTGTTGCATCTGGCTTTGGTCTGGTCAATAAATCTCCTAAACGACTGTTGTCAACTGGTTGTGTCAAAACATAGCTCCATGTACTGTCTTTTTCTCCTGTATAAGTAAATTGTCCTGAAGGAACGTTGGGAACTTCGGAGAAATTCCGCACAAGTCTAGACCATTGTATATACTGATTAGGACTATCTGTTTTCTTGCCCAAAAGCCAATACAATATTCCTCCGCCAAGTAGTAATAAAGCCAGAATCCCTAGCAGAATTAAAGGCATTGGCAAACGCTTTTCTACTACTTGAGAACCAGAGGAAGATCGCACTGAACTATTAATATGATCTTCTTTAGGAAGTTGTAGTAGTGCTTGACGAGCCGCTTCAGCATTCTCGAAAGGAGTTTCCAATCCAATTAGGCGATAAAGAAACCGCTTTAAATGGCTATCGGTATCTGGCCATTGTTGATTATCTCTAGGATCGAGAGGTTGGTTGGATAAAAAATTAGTTGTCCGTCCTGCCCATAAATAAAAAGCTAGCAATCCTAATGATTCTAAATCTTGTTCAGGTCTGGCAGGCGCGGGTTGAGCAATAATAGGTGGAATAAATAAGTTTTCCCAGATAGCTAAATCACAAAAATATATAGAAAATTTTTGATTGTTTTCTACCTTAATTAAGGTACTATCTAAATTTATGTTGCCGTGAGTTATACCCAGTTGTGTTTGGTTTGAGGGAAAACGCAGCTTTTGAGTGTGGAGAAACTGGAGAGTTTGTAAACCTTGATTTAGTACCTCACGCACATCAGTAGATGTCATTGCCCCCTTCTCTATGAGATATTTGCCTAAAGTTTGGGATGACTCTATTCCTTTAGTAATTAAATAACAGCGTTCTCCTTTTTCATCAGCGATCGCTTCTTTCGTTTCGACAAGACGGAAGTTTTGAATTCTACTATCGGCTAAACTGATCCCACCTACCCGTTTGAAAGTCTCTTTTCGCTTCAGAGTCTCGCTTTCATTAAAACAACGGTTGGGTAGCAGGTATTCTTTGATGATGACAGGCTGCTTGTCTTTGAGTTGGATACCTGAGTATAAGCGGCCTAAACCCCGCACACCGACAAAACTAGCTATTTGATAAGTCCCTTGACTTCCTTTAATCTCAGCCTCCTGCGGTAAAGTTGCTGGAAAACCACATTCCAAGCAAAACTTAGCGCCCTTGATTTGCTGTGCCGTTTGGAAGGGGCGATCGCAACTTAAGGGAGAATTGTACGAGCAGGGGTATTCTTGATAAAAAGATTCAAATGAAGCCATATACAAAGAGTTTCGTGAATTGCGCCGATTACTTCTGTCGCACTCAAGCGTGAACTAATCCTAACTTGAGGGCAGCCACAATAGCTTGAGTCCGGCTAGTAACCTTCAATTTTTCAAAAATACTTGTGAGATGCGCCTTAACAGTAGCAACTGTTACATATAAATGTTTAGCGATTTCTTCATTAGAAGCACCTTGAGTTAACCAGTATAAAACTTCTTGCTCTCTTTCTGTTAAATGCACCTCATGACATGCTTTCACACAAGAGTCTGAATAAGCCTGAAAAAACCGGAAAAATCTACTAGCAACTTCTGAAGGTAGATAAATTTCTGACCTAGTTACAGTGTCAATAGCCTCACACAATTGTGTTGCTACACGATTTTTAAACACATAACCTGCGGCTCCCGCCTGCATTGCTCTAAAAATCCAGTCATCTTCTTGATGAGCCGACAATACTAAAACCTTTCCAGTGTAAGAAGTTTCTTTAAGACGTGCCAGAACTGTAATTCCATCACATCCTTTCAATTGCATATCCAGCAAAATTAAATCTGGACACTTCTGGGCTGTAAACTTTAAAACCTGCTCCACAGAATCCGCATCACCCATAACTTCTACAGGTAATGCAGAATTAATACTATAAAAATTTAAGAGAGTACGTAACCCTTGACGAAACCGTTCTTCGTCATCTACAAGCAAAACCGAAAGTTTCTTATTATCATTAGCCATCTTTTTTATTACATTAGCGAGTTCATGTTCGCTTTTAGCATCTAGTAGAGAACGTCATTATGAATTACGAATTACGAATTAATTAACACTCCTCGGTCGAGGCAAAATCATTGAGAATTGTGCTCCACTTTCTGATAAAACTTGCGCCCAGATACTTCCTTGATGATCCAAAATAATTTTTTTAGCAATAGTTAAACCCAGCCCTGTACCTCCCTTACGCCGGGAATAAAATGGTGTAAATACTTTTTGTAAATCTTCTTTAGATAATCCCGGCCCTTGATCTGAGATTTTAATTAAAACTTCATCTTGGAAAATCTGCCAGCTACAGGTAATAGTTCCTGAATTAGGACTGAAATGAACAGCATTACTGAGGATATTGTCAAATACTTGTTTCATTTGTAATCTGTCTATTTTCAATATCGTCGATGTGTCGGGAATTGATATTTTAACTTGTTTCTGATTAATTAAAGGTTGTAAATTTGTGATACTTTCAATTACCAAGCTTCTTAAGTCTTGAAGTGTTACCCTTAATTTTGCACCTTGTCCGCAATCAATAAGCTCATTTAAATTAGTATCTAAATCTTGTATGCTTTCGCCGATGATTGTTGCTTGCTCTTGCCAAGGGCTATCCTCTAAACCTAAGCATAAATTATGTGCATACAATCCTATAAGTCCTAGAGAGTTACGTAATTGATGACCTACTCGATGCAGGATATCTTCCAATAGTTGAATTTCAGTTTTTTGTCTTCCATAGTCTAAATAAATATCTACATACTTACTCAGGATCATGGCAGAGCGTTTTACATACAATTGCAAACTTTCTGAGAGAGGTTCATTAGTAATGATTTGGATGTATTCAGGTTTTTGATTTCTATAGGCTATGGGGCAAATGTAAGAAATGGATGAAAAATCCTTAAGTTTAAATGCATGTAAAGTCAAAGCAGGTGGAAAATCTGTCAGCCATGCTTCTGAGCGCAAATAAGCTAAAGTTTTTGGAGAAAAAGGAGCTTGGCCTTGACCATAACGTATAACTTCCTGATGATTTTTCAGCAAGCAATCATGGTAGACAATCCGAGCGAAAAAAATTGGATACTGACTAGTTAACTGCTCAGACTCTAGCTGACAAAAGCTTTGGATGTCTGAGGAATTCAAATAATTCGAGCCATTCTCTAGTTTTTGTATAGAAAAGCCTAGTGTCATAGCTTCACTCGCTTTTTGCAACCAAATGTTTTTACTCTTCTGCTGACCAGTATAAAATTATGCAGTCTCAGTAATGTTTATTTTTTTGTTAAGTTATCTTGTTAGATAATTCATACAAAGAATTATTAAGCTTATATTCACAGATCCTTCTCCTTTTTCTAAGTATATATAAGTACGCAGTAATTTTATCTGTAACACTTAATTCAGTAATAAACTGGCAAGGACAACAATGCTTGGTTCGTAGTTAGCCCTAGCCTACGGAAATCCATCACACCTTACAGAAAAAATGTAGTGCTTCCAATGAAAAACTACTCCAAACTAATCTACAAACTGAAGTTGCTGCTTTTCGGATTCTTGAAAATATAATATTTTCCAGCCTTCTTACTCATGATTTTAGGGGAGCAGGGGAGACTTGGAGACAAGGTGAAAAGGTGACTTGAGCGAGAGCTTGCGACAAGTCTTTCTCCTTGTCCCCAAGTCCTCTTCACCATGCCCAATGCCCCAATCCAAAAATATCGACAAAAGTCTAATTAACTTTAGAAGGCTGATACATATACTGTAGATGCATCTGGATTAGCTACCAGCAGAACACCTTCATGCTTATCTTTGTTCTTCAAACTTTAGCCGAAATTCTAGCTGGAGGAACCTCACTTACCAGTACAGAGCAAATTGACTTTAGCCATCCTGGTAATCGAAGGGAAGAGGGAGCAGGGCCGACTCTCAATTTATACATTTTTGATATACGTGAGAGTAAGCAGGTACAACATTCTGGCAGGCAAGTTGAACGCAAGCTAACACGCGCTTTACAACCTGCTACTGTAAATTGGGCACCTGCTTGGTTTGATGTTTCGCTGCTATTAACAGCCTGGGATAGAACAGCTTTAGGTGAGCATCACTTTATCAGTGAGGCGTTGACCGTACTGTTGCGCCATCGCACCTTGGAAGAGGAGTTTTTGGTTCCTGAATTACGAGGCTATGGTAATTTGAACCTGACAGTTGCCCTAGAGCCACCAATTGAGATTGGCTCTTTGTGGAGCGCTCTCAATGTACCGTTGCGTTCAGCCTTATATTTGACAGTTACAATACCCTTCGAGCCACAACCTACTTCAGTACCTTTGGTTTGGGAGCGAATTTTCAATTTGCGAAATCAATTGTCTCGTGATACTGACAGTCTAGTAGTAACTAGACGAGTTGCGATCGCAGGTATTGTCAAAAGTGCGGTGACAAATCTGCCGTTGGTAGCGACAGAAGTGGCTGTGAGGGGAACTGAAAAGTCCATATTAACCACTAAAGAAGGGCTGTTCTTCTTTGAAGACCTTCATTTAGGTAATTATGTTTTGACTCTGAATCATCCTGGCTATCTACCCCAAAACGTCAACGCATTGGTAGATAACCAAAGTCATACTTTCAAAGAAATATTTCTAACTCCCGAATAATTAGATTTTTACTGACTTGGAGAGACTTTCATGGCTAGACTTGATTACTTTGCTCCCGGTGTCTATATTGAAGAAATTGACCGAGGTAGCCGACCAATTGAAGGTGTTAGTACGGCAGTTGCCGGATTTGTAGGCTTTACAGAAGATGTTCGCGGTGGGGCTGAGTTATACAAGCCCATGCTAGTAACCACTTGGACACAATATCTCAACTACTTTGCCCGTCCTAACTCTGATGGGTTCACCGACTTCAACGCCTATTTACCTTTTTCAGTCTACGGCTACTTTATGAATGGTGGCGGTCGTTGCTGGGTAACAAGCATTGGGACTCAGTTACCAGGCGCACCCAGACCCGCAACTCCAGAACCGGCTACCCTCAGAATCAACTCTAGAGGTAATCGTCCTGCTCTCCGCTTTACTTTGCGTCCTGAGCAAGCATCAGGCGGATTAGTAAATATCGTTATTATTGATGGTTCACCCCGCGCCCTACCAGAAGGTACTGAAGGAGAAGCGCCTCCAAATACGGGTGAATATTTCACCATCCAAATTCGTCGGGGAGATGAGCTTCTAGAGCAATACGAGAACTTGAGCATGAACCGCGAACCTAATGCTCAAGTCGCTACTTATGCGCTGGCGGCATTGAGAAATTCCATGTATGTCACTGTAGAAGACATAACTCAAAGTGGACAGCCTTTAGCTCGTCGTCCCGTGAATGGTCAATATGAACTAGCACCACCCATTGTTGCCGCCCCACCCGATAGATTTTCGCAAAATTTAGAAGGGGTTCGAGATGATCGCACCGGGGTACGCGGTATCTTTGAAGTTGATGAAATCACAATGCTAGCCTGTCCTGATGTGATGCGGGCTTATCAAGAGCAGGTGCTGAATTTAGATCAAGTCCACGGCATCATCGAGCTGATGATTAGTATGTGTGAGGGTTCTGCCAGTGGCGATATTCCCAATCCACCCAACCGCATGGTTGTACTTGATGCGCCACCGGATGCCGTCAAACCCCAGCAAGTAGTTGAGTGGTTGAATAGATTTAACCGTCGTTCGATGTTTGCGGCCCTTTATTATCCTTGGATTAAAGTACCTAATCCACGCGATCGCGGTAATCCAATTTTAGTACCTCCTTGTGGTCATGTAATGGGTGTTTGGGCCCGCACTGACGAAACCAGAGGAGTTTACAAAGCACCTGCAAATGAAGTTCCCAGAGGTGTAATTGGTTTAGGTTATGACACAAACTTCCGCGAACAAGAACTATTAAACCCTCTTGGGATAAATTGTATTCGTACCTTCCCCAACCGAGGTATTCGCATTTGGGGCGCACGCACTTTAGTTGAGCCAGATAAAACAGAGTGGCGTTACATCAGTGTGCGTAGACTAATTAGCTATATCGAAAAATCCCTAGAACTGGGAACTCAGTGGGTAGTTTTTGAACCGAACGACCAAGATTTGTGGGCACGTGTGACCCGCACCGTCAGCAATTTCTTAGAACGCATCTGGCGTGAAGGTGCTTTGTTTGGAGCATCACCAGAACAAGCATTCTATGTTAAATGTGACGAAGAATTGAACCCACCAGAAACCAGGATTTTAGGACGTTTATACATTGAAGTCGGTGTTTGCCCCGTCAGACCGGCTGAGTTTGTTGTTTTCCGCATCAGCCAATGGAATGGCATTGAAGACAGCGAATAGGGCATTGCACCAAGAATTCTCTTAACTCTTGTACAGACGCGATTTATCGCGTCTCTCCCATTCCCCATCTCCCTAATTAACTACACACAAAGGAGTCTAAAAGTATGGCAGGCGAATTTTTAACCTCTTGTAAATTTTACTTCGAGGCTGACGGAATTACGGATAAATTCATCAAAGAGATTAGTGGACTAGGCGTTGAGAATACTCCAGCCCAAGAAGTCCACGGTTCATCTAAAGGCGCTAAACTAATGCGTCAAGCTACACCAACTGTTGTTAAATTTACTAACATCACAGTAAAAGTCATCGCCACTGATGATATAGACCTTTATACTTGGTATCAAAAGTGTAACGAAGATATGGGAGACCCTCGTCAGTGGGCACAGAATCGTAAGACTGGTTCGGTAGTTGCTTATGACCAACAAGGCTCTGAAAAAGCACGCTGGAACATTGTCAATTGTTATCCTTGTAAATACACTGGGCCTACCTTAACTGCCTCTGGTGGTGATATGGCGAATGAAACCATTGAATTGGTTCATGAAGGAATTAAACGGATCAAATAATTAGTATTTGCAGTAATTAACAGTGGTACAATCCGCAAGCCGAATTCCAGAAGTTCTTACAGCCCATCGGTTCTATTTAGAACTGAAACTAGAAGGTCAAAACGATGCCAATTGCTTCTTTTTGGAGTGTCAAGGCTTCAAAAGAACACAAGAGGTAATTGAAATTTCTGAAGTTACTTCTCAAACCTGGGGTACAAAAGGGCAGTCAAAAGGCCAGGTGGTGAGAACTAAGCTTCCTAGCAATCCTAAGAGTGGTAATCTCACTCTGCGTAGAGGTACTACCAACTCTATGGATTTTTGGAAGTGGTTTGAAAAAGTCGAAAAGGGTAATTGGTCTGAGCAACGTAGACTTGTTGCTTTATCTATTTATAATCAGGCAAATCAAGAAGTAGCTAGATTTGAATTAGCTGGTGCTTGGCCTGCAAGTTATAAGATTGCCGATGTCAACGCCCGCAGCCATGACATCGAAATTGAGGAGGTGGAAGTTGCTTTTGAGGAATTTAAGCGCGTGAAGTAATTAGGAGGACTATGTTTCCAACAGAGTTTGAATTTACATTGCCTAAGGGATATCTAGACTCTGAAGGCAACCTCCACCGCAAAGGTGTAATGCGGTTATCAACGGCGATAGACGAGATTGCACCCTTGCGTGACCCACGCGTTAAAGCGAATCCCGTTTATGCCACAATTATTATCTTGGCGCGAGTGATTACCCACTTGGGTGCTTTATCAGAAGTGACTCCTGCAATAGTGGAAAACTTTTTTGCCCAAGATTTAAATTACCTCCAAGATTTGTACCGTCGAATCAATGGCTTGGAGAGCGAAACTTCCATACCAGAAGATACAATAAATTCCCCTGAACCGCTTCTTCATAATTGAATTGGGCATAGGGTATCGGGGGATGAGGCAAATGAGGGAGATAAGGGAGATGGGGAAAAAGAACTATTGATTATTGCCCAATGCCCAAATTTAACTAATTTCGTGGGTTTAAGTAAAAAGCAACTAACAAGACGTTCGGCGAGCACTACTTCGACCCTTCTCTACGATAGGCTGCGCTATCGACAAGCTCAGGGCAACGTAGGCTCAGTACATGTCAGTCCAGTCGCGGCAAGTTCTGTGGCGGGGTCTAAATCCCCGTTACAAAACTTAATTACGAATTACGAATTACGAATTATTTTAATTACCTATGCCCCGTAAGAAAGATACTGTATGCACAGAATTTGCCTTCACTCTTCCTAGAGGACTGAGTGATAGTGAACACCGAATACATCGTCATGGGGTGATGCGTTTAGCCACCGCCAAAGATGAAATTTTGGTGCAGCAAGAGCGCAGAGTTCAGGAAAATCAGGCTTACGGTGTTTTGGTGATGCTAGCACGGGTTATCACTCGCTTGGGCAGTTTCAATTCTGTTAGTCCTGATTTACTCGAAGGACTGCTCTTACATGACATTGCCTATCTCCGAGAATTTTACAATCGAATCAATCAACAAGGCAATGTACACATTCCGACACAATGCCCTCACTGCAATAATCAATTTTCAGTGGAGCTAGAACTAGCGGGGGAGTCGTAAGCTACCCCTCTGATACTTTGTATGAGGAGGTAGCTTTTATTGCTTATCATTTTCACTGGTCACAAGATGATATTTTAAATTTAGAACACACTACCCGTCAGCGCTGGGTAGCAGAAATCAATAAAATTAACCAAAAATTAATATGAAAGTAAAAGTTAGCTACTCACCAAATCTAAGTGAAATCAATGAAGTTGACCTTACCCTAGAAAATACAACCAGAGGAGAATGGCTAATAGGTCGTTCTCCTGATTCTGATTTAGTCTTAGATAGCCCTGATATTAGTCGGGTACATGCTAAGTTTTTTGTTAAAAGTGGAAATTACTACTTCTGCGACCTTGGCAGTAGAAATGGCTCAATATTTAACGGGAAACAAGCTGAAAAAGATCGACCATATTCTTTAAGCGATGGAGATATTATTAGGATTGCAGATTACGTTTTGATCTTAGAAGCAGTTGCTCCCGCTTATGAGCAACCAGAGACAGTCTTTAGAATTATAGATCCTTCATTGTTTTCTCGGCCGCGATCGCCTGAAAATGTCAGCCCTTCCAACGTTGCTAATCCAGCCCCAGAAGTAGTTAACGAAGCTCCAGCGCCAATTGTTCAAGAAGTAGAAACACCTGAACTTAATGTTGTTTCCTTAGAAACCAGCGAAATCTCAGAAGCTTCTATTCAACCTGATGATGTCATCGCGGTTGTTGAGGTAATCACCCCTGAAAACATCATTCAGTCACCAGAAGCAGTTAGCGAAGTTTCAGATGATGTTCATGATGAAATTGGGGATTTGCATACATTAGTTGCAGGAGAAGTCAGCGCAGATGCTGAGGAAGTAGAAGTTCCAGAAGTTAGCGAAGACTCAGAAGCTTCTTTTACTGTAGCTGATGATGCGATCGCTGCACCTGAAAACATAATTGAAACTCCTGAAGAGGAAAGTGTTCTTCCAGAAGCTACCTACGACGAAAATGCAGACTTTGAAGCAGCACTGGCGGCAGAAGCTACCTTCGTACAACGGCGTGATATAAGTGCCATTCCACAAGCTACCTCTGATGAAGATGCAGAGTTCGAGGCAGCACTAGAAGCAGAAGTCACCTTTGTGCAGCCGCGTGATATTTTTAACGAAATTCCTTCACAGAGTTCTGTTCCCGAAGCTACCTCCGATGAAGATGCAGAGTTCGAGGCAGCACTCGCAGCAGAAGTCACCTTCGTACAGCCGCGTGATATTTTCGGCGAAGTATCTGAGGAGGAGAGTACCGTTCCCGAAGCTACTCATAATGAAAATGAAGTAGTAGATTTAGATACACCAGTCGCGGAAGAAGTAAGCGCAAACTTCGGCGAATTTATCAGCGAAGTTCCTGAAGACGCTAACATTCAACCGCAAGAAGCATTGAGCCAAGTACCAGAAGAGGAGAGTGAAGTTACACAAGATAACAGTCATGAGGTAGTAGATTTAGATACCTCAGTTACAGCAGAAGACAGTGCAGAGGTTGACGAAGTAGAACCTAGTTTTGCTGTTGATGAAACAGGAAGCGAAGTTTCTGAAGCATTGACGGAGCCTGATAATACTGTTGCGGAAGTTTTCAACAATCAATACATTGATTTGAGTAATACAACTGTTGATGATGTCGCTCCAGTAAGTGAAGCCTCTGACTCAGATGATATTCAATCTTTGGAAACAACAGAGAGTGGAGCTACTGAGAGCATCAGTCAAACTGTTGAAGAGGCTTCGGAAGTAGAAGCAACTCAATCTGATGAAACTTCAGAAGAAACAAATATAAGTGAGCCTTCTCAAATGATCATTGAAAGAAACATAGTACTCATCGCTCACGAAAGCAAGAAATCAGAACTTGCTGAATTTGTTTCTCAACATCAGGAATTTTTCTCGCAGAGCTTTACAATTACGTGGCCATCAATTAGCGAAGTCTTACATCAACAGGCGGGCATAACTATTAGTCAACAAACCCCCGCACCAACTTCTGGAGGATATCAAACAATTGCTTCATTGGTTGGAGCAGGAGAAATTTTAGCAGTTATTTTCCTAAGAGATTTGCTGCAATCACAACCTGGTCAAGCAAATGAAGAAGCACTGTTAAGGTTATGTACTATTAATCAAGTTTTACTGGCAACTAATTTGCCAACAGCAGAAGCGATTGTGCATTACCTGAAACCGATAGTAGACTAGTACTAAATTATTCATGAACCACAAAATACCCAACTCCTTAAAGGAGTTGGGTATTTTGGTATTTAATTGCTATTTTTTGTGAAAAGTTGCAAATTGCATAGAATAATTTCAATGCTGAAAATGAGGATAAAAAATATGTATATTTTAAAATAAAACTTATCTAAAGAAATGCTTGCAAAATTAAAAAGTTTATTTAGACAGCCAGTTATTTTTTCAAGTGCGATCGCTACAATTTTATTAGTGGGCATTCAAAAACTTGGGGTTTTCGAGCCTCTAGAAATGAAAGTCTACGACCAAATGATGCAATTACGTGGCAACCCAGGCCCAGACTCTCGTCTATTGATTGTTGCTTTAACTGAAAAAGATATCCAAAAATGGAATTGGCCCCTATCTGGTGAACTTCTAGAACGGCTGTTGGGCAAACTTGAAGAATATGAACCGCGAGCCATTGGTCTAGATATATTTCGTGACTTACCAGTGCAACCTGGTCATGAAAAGCTACTGCAACGCATACAACAGAGCGATATCATCATTCCTATCTGCAAACATTCTGGTTCTAACAATCCAGGAATAGCTCCCCCACAGGGGGTTGAAGCAGAGCGAGTAGGATTTAATGATGTCGTAGAAGATACTGATGCGACAATTCGTCGCAACCTATTATTGGTAAGTGCAGAGGAGTCCGATTCTTGCCAAAGTACTTATTCTTTTAGCTTACAACTAGCACTCAAATACTTAGAAGTTGGAGGCATCCAACTAAAATTTACCCCAAAAAAGGAATTACAACTACGAGATACCGTATTTAAGCCCCTGCAAAGTAACGCTGGTGGTTATCAGAAAGCGGATACTAATGGCTACCAAATCCTGCTTAACTACCGTTCTGGTCATCAGGTCGCCCAACAGGTAACTATTACAGAAGTACTTGCAAATCAAGTTAAACCAGATTTGGTCAAAGACCGCATCGTTTTGATTGGTTCAACAGCCAATAGTTTAAATGATATTTTTAATACGCCATTTGCTACTGGTAAATCAGATAATTCCGGCAAAATAGCAGGAATTGAAATTCATGCCCACAGCGTTAGTCAAATTCTCAGTGCTGTTCTTAACAAACAGCCTCTATTTTGGTTTTTGCCTGAGTGGGGTAAAGTCCTTTGGATATGGGGATGGACTGTAGTTGGTGGGTTGCTGGTATCGCGGATTCAACATCCACTAGGCTTAGGATTGGCAGGAGCAACAGCCCTTGCAGTGTTATTTGGAGGCAATTATGTCATTTTTACCCAAGCTGGATGGTTTCCAGTAGTACCTTCAGCGCTGGGGTTAGTATTTACCGCCGGGAGTGTCCTTGCCTATAGTGCTTATCAAACTAAGCAAGAGCAACAAGAAATTACCCAACGGGTTCAAGAACACCAACAATTAATTGTGGAATTGCAAGGCCTTTTACGGCAACGCGGCAACGCCTCAAATGAAGCGCCAACTGTAATTACTGATTCCATCGGGCAAGAAATTGCACTAGGCACAGTACTAAACAACCGCTACAAAATTACTCAACCCTTGGGTTCTGGAGGATTTAGCAATACTTATTTGGCTGACGATATCCAGCGTCCTGGTAATCCGCAGTGTGTGGTTAAACAGTTACGACCTCCCCGCCAAGATGCAGAATATTTAAATGTTGTCAGGCGCTTATTCGACGCTGAAGCAGAAATTTTAGAAACTTTAGGTAAGCACCCACAAATTCCCCAATTGCTAGCTTTTTTTGAAGAAAATAGGCAATTTTCTTTAGTGCAAGAATTTGTTCGAGGGCACGCTATGGACAAAGAGCTAACCTCTGGGAAGCGACTAAAACAAGCTGAAGTTGTGGAGATACTCAAAGAAGTTTTACACGTGCTTGTTTTTGTTCACAGCTATGGCGTTATCCATCGAGATATCAAACCTAGTAACTTGATTAGGCGAGAATCAGATCAGCACATTGTTTTAATTGACTTTGGCGCTGTTAAGCAAATTCAGCCTCAGCAGCAAGAAGCTCAGACCATTTCAATTGGTACTCCTAATTATGCACCTTCTGAGCAAATGAGCGGTTTGCCAAAACTCAACAGCGATATTTATGCGTTGGGAATCATGGGAATACAAGGTTTAACTGGAGTAGATCCCAGAGAATTTCGCAGAGACACAAATACTGGTGAAATAATTATCCAAATTGAAGCTGATGCCAATCAACAGATTTGGCAACATTGGCGCGAATTAACTGAGGCAACAGACGAGTTAGTTATTATCTTAAATAGAATGGTACATTTCGACTTCACTCAACGATATCAATCGGCAGCAGAGGTACTCAAAACTCTCGAAAGTCTCTAGTATTATGTCTGAGCCACTACCCAAAAATTTACAATTGGGCTTCATTTGGATCTTCAAGATTGTTAATCCATTTAGAGGTATCTATTACCTTACTAATAAAGGTATCTTGAGAAACTAAAGTTGCCCTATGAAGTTCTTCATCAGTAGCAACGCCTGCATTATTTGTGAAGGCGAGGGTTCCTGTTGCATCAGAAAGAAACTCTACAGAAAAACCTAGATGGGAGGCTTGTCTAGCAGTTGTATCACAACACATTTGAGTCATGTATCCAGAGATTACCACAGTATCAATATTCCTCTCTTTAAGCCAAGCCTCTAACTCAGTTTCTGTAAAACTTCCTGGCAAACTTTTTTCAATCAGTAGATCATATGGACGTTTGGTAATTTCGGGATGAAGCTCCCATTCTGGGCTTCCCTTTTTAAAAATGGCAGAGTTTTCTGGTGGCTGTGTATGTCTTACGATAATTACAGGTATACCTCGCTCATTAGCAACATTCATCACTTGAAGAATTTTATCTAGGCTTCCTGATGGATAACTTATTGGCAGTTTTCCAGTGAAATATTCATTCTGAACATCGATTACTAATAAGGCTCGTTTCATCTTGATTATTCTCCTTACTAACTTATAAAAATCGATTGTGATATAGCGGTTCCCATTCAGATGCGGTACAACATTACATCACGAGGTGTAGGGGCACGGCACTGCCGCCCCTACGGGTGTACCTGACGTAAATGAGAACGGCTATAATTGAGAATGCAAATTACCCATTGGGTTGAGTGAAACATCTGAAAATAGGTCAAGCTGATTCTATATCCCTAATGTTTGTGGTGAGTATAAAAGCTTTACTAAACTATTATTTTCAGATCAGTATGCTTTCAAAATTCAAGTCGGATTCTTATATAACTAGTAATAACAAATAATTTTTTGTATTTCAGATTACTAATTAATTTAATATTTATCCAGTCTTTGGTTAGAAGTGTCATGAAGTATTCGTTCTTATGATTAGATTGTAAGACAAATTTTAACTTGTGATTCTATATAGGAGTTTCCAAACGCAACGCAGACAAATAAATTCTCGTTTAGCCGCGCTAGTTCAACTGACATTCACTAATTGATTACAGAGTGCGATATGCAGAAACCAAACGACCAAAAAGGTTATTTCCTTAAGTACCTTTCCCTTGCTCCTGTTCTTGCTGTTATTTCGATATCAGTTGCCTTCTCTACCTGGGCGATTTTTAATTATTTTTTCCCCGATCTTCTTTTCCATCCTATGCCATGAGATGAGTGGTGATGATGTAATACCATTACCATAACTATTTCATTGCTAGTAATATTCTCGTTGATACTAAAAAGCGCCCTCCCAATTTGGGAGAGCGCTTTTTGATTTAGCTAAACTTCAGAATTAACCGTTGATAGCAGGAGCAGTCAGAGCGACAGGAGCAACATCACCAGCAGCCAAATCTAAGGGGAAGTTGTGAGCATTGCGCTCGTGCATTACTTCCATACCCAGGTTAGCCCGGTTGATTACATCAGCCCAAGTGCTGATAACGCGACCTTGAGAATCAATGATTGATTGGTTGAAGTTGAAACCGTTCAAGTTGAACGCCA
>NZ_JACJTD010000057.1 GCF_014698505.1 Nostoc foliaceum FACHB-393
CCTGGTCATCTCAAGTTTTTGGTCAGTCCATGCTCTCAAAAAGAAAAACTGTATTTTCGATCTTCAATGAAGACACAGATACTGCATGAAGTTTTTTGGGCGATTTTCCTATAAAGTCAACACCCTACCCCTACGGGTGTATCTCACGTAAACGAGAACCGCTATATTAATTATCAATTTGATTTTAATTTGGTATTTGCTCAGAGGTAAAAATCTAAAAATTCATGAGCAAAGTGTCTGTGTATAGAATACTTAACCCTTGAGTAGAGTATTCCCTTGGTAGCATATTCACTGATTACCTAGTCTAAGTACTAGGGAGGATTTATGATGAATCGCTAAAAAAGCTTTGGCTAACTGGTAGATAATTGGGGCAGAAAGCTATAGCTAGAAGCATGGAAACCAAACAGCTAGGAAAAACTGGTGTCTTTGTAAGTGCGATCGGTTTGGGTGGTATGCCCATGTCAATTTCTAATCGTCCTCCCGAATCAGAATCCATCCAAGTGATTCATCATGCTCTCAATCTGGGTATTACATTTATTGACACTGCCGACGCTTACTGCAAAGATGAGTCAGATAAGCATCACAACGAGCGACTAATTCACAAGGCGCTTACTAGCTACAAAGGCGATATTAGCCAAGTAATTGTGGCAACTAAAGGCGGTTTAATGCGTCCCGATGGAAACTGGACAAGCAACGGCAACCCAGAACATTTGCGCCAAACAATTAGAGTCAGTTTTGAGGCGTTGGGTGGTGCTAAACCTATCGATGTTTGGCAATACCATTCTCCCGATCCTAATTACACAATTGAAGAATCCCTTACACCTGTGAAAGAGGCAGTGGAGGCAGGTTTGATTAGGTTTGTGGGAGTTTCTAACTTTTCCGTTGAACAAATTAAGCGGGCGCGGGATGTGGTAGATATTGTCTCGGTGCAAAATCAATACAGCCCTTGGCAACGACAGCCAGAAAATGACGGTGTGTTGAAGTATTGCGAACAGCAAGGATTGACCTTTTTGCCTTGGAGTCCCTTTGGTGGTAGACGTCGCCATCAGGGCTTGCAAGATATCCCTGCGATCGCTCAGTTAGCTAAAGAAAAAGGCGTGTCAGTGTATAATATTGTCTTGGCGTGGTTGCGTTCCAAGTCGCCCGCTATTTTGCCAATTCCTGGTGCTAGCAAGGTTTTCAGCATTGAAGACTCAACACGTGCTATCAATGTGAAACTATCTGATGAAGAAGTGCAAAAAATTGATGGGGCAACCTAATTATTTTACTAGCTAATGTAGATGTGGTAGAAGTTGCCTAAGATTTCCGTGGCTTGTATAGCTGCATAAACTATCGTAAATCTTACAAAAAGACGCAAAGATTTTTTTAGTATCTTTGCGTCTTTTTGTATTCATGCGAAACTATTATCGAAAGTAATTAATCTAAAATTTATGCAGCTAAATTCTGTAATCGATAGGTTAAAGCAGAGGTTAAGAGTGTTTGCAGTTCTGCTGGTAGCTTCTCAATTCATCTGGCAAAATCCAGGAGACGCACAGCCTAAGCAAAATACGCAACTTCTGCCGTTTTTTGATAATGTAAATAACCCAGTTTCTGTTCGTTTCCCTCCAGGACAACAGGTAGATATTACACCACCTCCACCGCTGCTAAATTCTTTTGACAAAGCTGTACTAAAACTCTGCGGTCCTATTGGTACGAGAGTTAGTTCTAATAATTTTAAACAATTGTTATCTTATTACCCAGATGTGTTGCAGAAACTTCAGCAAGCTAGCGGTGGTGAACTTCGTCCGGGACGTAGGAATAAAGCACAATTTCTCGAAGATTTAACAAATATTTGGTTCAAACGGCGGGGGTTTGAACATATCTTTTGTGGTGAAATATATAACGCCGATGATATTGGTGGTTTACATTTCTATGGCAGATATTTACAGTTACAAGATGAAGGAATAGGCGGACGTTTGCCAAATAATCAAGGACGAGAGGAAGTTATTCCTAATGTAATTTATACAATGGGTGTAGTAATTAAACAGAAAAATCGTACAGTAACAGATGTAATTAAAGGCTATGGCTACCTCAGCAATGCTGAAGAAATGCTTTTAGATGCCACCAAAATATTTAAACTCCAAGGCAATAATGAGGAAGCATGTATTTACAATGTGCGTGATCGAGAAACAGGAAAATCCTTCCCTACTGTTTTTGTCAGTAAAGAAAAAGCGATCATTACCTATTATCCCGATGCTACTCCTCAAGGTGCAAAATGTAAAAGTTAAAATTTATAGATCATCTGCACTATAGCGGTTCTTATTTACCTGAGGTACAGCCGTAGGGGCACGGCATGCCGTGCCCTACACCTTGCGATATAATGTTGTACCGCATCTAAGAGGTTGTTTGAAAAGTATCAAGTTGTATAAAGATCCCCCCTAACCCCCCTTAAAAAAGGGGGGAACCGGAATCAAAGTCCCCCTTTTTAAGGGGGATTTAGGAGGATCTACAAGTCTTTGATACATCACAAACAGCTTTTCAAACATCCTCTAAGTGGGAACTACTATAAGCTTATAAATAAAAGACATGATATTAGAAACACACCGCTTGCTAATGCGTGACTTTGTAGAGGCAGATTGGCAGGCGGTTTTTGCTTATCAATCTGATTCTTTGTACTTGCGTTATAACTATTGGACGCACCGCACAAAGAACGATGTGTGTGAGTTTATCCAGATGTTTATTGATCAGCAAAAAGAGCAACCAAGAACAAAGTTTCAGTTAGCTATTGTCCTTAAAGAAGAAAATCGGCTTATTGGTAATTGTGGTATCCGTGTAAACGACCCGGAAATACGGGAAGCAAACATTGGCTATGAACTAAATTCTCAGTATTGGGGACAAGGTTATGCAACAGAAGCAGCACAAGCCATTTTAAAGTTTGGCTTTGAAGAACTGGGAATACATCGTATCTGGTCTTGGTGTGTTGCAGAGAATGTTGCTTCTGTAAAAGTATTAGAAAAAATTGGTATGCGTCGTGAAGGTTATCTGCGGGAAAAAGAGTTAATCAAAGGTAGATGGTACGACAACTTTCTTTACGCTATCCTTGACCACGAGTGGAAAGCAAAGTAATACTGCTTCTATGAGCTACCTCAGAGACAATATCATAAATTCCTGAGAAATTGAGGGTAAGACAACTTCAGAGGGTCACAGACATGACCAACACTATCCTCAATTTCCAAACAGCTACCGGACACGAAATTTTAGCAGCAGCGGGTAAAAAATATCTGCGTCCTGGTGGACGAATAGCCACAGAGAAATTATTTCAGTGGGCAAACTTTCAGCCTGGAGAGACAGTTTTAGAGCTAGGTTCTAGCTTTGGTTACAGTGCGATCGCTTTAGCAAAACGCTACCATGTCAAAGTAGTAGGCGTTGAAAAAAATCCTGAGAGTGTAGCTTGTGCGCGTGCTAATATCTGCGCTGCTGGGTTAGAAAATCAAGTCGAAATCATTGAAGGTAATATTTTTAACCTAGAGGCAATCCCAGGAAAGTTTGATTATGTATTGGCAGAAGCCATTCTTACAATGCAATCGCCATTGGGAAAAACCAAGCTTTTAGCTGAAATTCACAATCGACTCAAACCGGGAGGTAAATTTCTCTCCCATGAACTATTAGCTTGTGACAAAGAAGAACAAATTCATGCTGATTTAGCACGAGTAATTCGAGTTAATTCTACACCACTGTCAGAAACCAACTGGATTACGGCTTTTGCAACAGCAGGATTGCAAGTAGAGAAATGCCAAACTGACTCAATGAATTTATTGAATTTAAGGCGGATATTTCAAGATGAAGGTATTTTTAACACAATTCGGATTTTGTGGAATATATTGACGCAGAGAGATATCCGCAAGCGGGTTTTAGAAATTCACCAAGTTTTTCATAAATACCAACACGAATTAGGCTACATAATTTTGTGTGCTGTTGCCCAGTAACATAATTTATTTTCAAAAACCATCGCCTGATAAATACCGATAATCTTTGAATGATTATCAGCCTTTGTTTACGGTTCATAATCTTAAAATACTATGACAAATTCAATCACAACTAGTCCATCTTTTATTACCCAACTACGAGAACAAATTGAATACCCCAGTGCGGGAGTTCTCAGCAAAGTATTGCTGAAAGATAATGCTTGTCAATACACTCTATTTTGCCTAGCAGCTAACACTGATATTTCTGAGCATACCTCTACTCGTAATGCCACTATCAACGTCATCGAAGGCAGAGGTTTACTTACTTTATCTGGAGAAAACATCATCCTTAAACCTGGTGTTTTTGTCTTTATGCCTGCTAACACACCCCATGCCTTAAAAGCTGAAGATAACTTGACATTTCTGCTCACTCTTTCTGAGAAAGTCACAGAGAGTAATTAGTTATTTATGGAGTCTGGAAATATGCGATCGCTACTTTTCACTTTCACTCAAAATTTAAATCTTTCTGAAACTCAGTTGGAACAAATACTATCACAACCTCTAGCTGAAGTTCTTAATTCACCTCAATTGCAGCAAGCATTAAACAGCTTAGATATCAATTTGCTTAAGGAAACTTTACCCACAGCAGGAGAAGTTTTAGCTGAGGAATTACCACCTTTCTACAATTGGCTAAAAAATGAGTTGGGAGTCAAGCGGGTTCCTGATAGTCCTGATCACACAACAACATGGGTAATTGGTTTTGTCAATAATCAAGAAAGTTTAACTCATTTAGTTGAGTTACACCGACCAGTGCCTCGTCCGGCTTTAGAAGCTTCTATCCCCCGCTTGGTAGGGATGTTTGCAGGTGTTGAAGACGCGCAAGTTCGGCAGGAATGGCAAAAAGCGATCGCAGCTCTATGTCTAGTTCTAGTTGTCGCTGCACGTGAACAAGATAGAGGAGCTGTAGAAGTCTGATAACTGTTTACGGAAAATTAAGCTTGTGAAACCTGCGGAGGCAGGTTTTCTCTATGTAACCGCGAATTGTATTCGTTAGATTCTCTAATCTATATCTCCAGAAGCGATCGCATCTAATTTTTCCGCATCAAGTATTGTAATCTTCCCACCCCGACTATAGGCAATTATTAACTTGAGACTTTTAATTAACCGCACACATTCTTCGTAAGTAATGCCACTACTCCGAGCCATCCGATAATAAGATAATTTGGCTTTTAAACACTCACCTTGTGGACTTGATTCAGTTCCAGATTCAGCAGCAAAATATTGAATTAACCTAGCAAGGCGAACAATAGCTCTTTCAGAAACTAATCCGTGAACTGTTTCGTGCAATTGCTGAATTCGACTGTTAAAAACCATCAGCATTCGTAATGCGATTTCAGGATTTTGTCCAATTGCTTTTAATAAAGCATCTCGCTCTACAGTGAGAATCTCGCAATCAGATTCAGCAGTGACAGTTGCCGGAGAAATTCCATTTCCTAACAAAGCAGGAGCCGCAAAAATTTCTCCAGCAGCTAGGGCGCGTAAAATTGTTTCTTTCCCCGTTGTTGCTGTTTTGGTAACTTGAATTGATCCACTGACAACAGCATAGAGTTTAGCTGGTAAGCGATCGCCCTCATGCAGAATAATCTCTCCTTTGCTATGGTGTTGCACCTGAGTGTAAGGTTGCAAACTTATCTTCTCTGCTGTTTCTAAGCCTGCAAATACAATAATTTGCGAAAGTTGTTCCAGGGATGCCTGCATGATTAGCCTTATATTGCAAAGGCTGGACGATGATGAATCCAAGGGTTAGCCGCTTCTAATTGGGCTGCTAGGCTGATGAGTGTGGCTTCAGCGGCAGGTTTACCAATTAGCTGCACACTGATGGGTAAACCCTTACTATCAAAGCCTACAGGAATTGCGATCGCGGGTTGTCCAGTTGCATTCGCCGGTGGACAAGGGGCAACCCATTGAATAATATTTTGGAATGTCTCTTCTGGATTCAGGGAAGCCCATTCCCCAACCAGGATGGGTGAATGTAGATAAACTGGTAATACCAGCACATCCACGGTATCGAAAAACGCCACAATCTGCCGTGCCACTATCTGCATTTGGGAAACTGCTTGAAGATACTCAGCAACAGAACCTGTGCGTGCAAATAGCCAGCGATTCAATGGCTGCATAACTTCAACAGGAAGTCCCGAAGCAGCTACCCCAGCTTGCCAAACGATTTGAAATGGTTCAACTAAACCACTAAAATCTGGAGATTTCTGTTCAACTTGGTGTCCGAGTTGTTCTAATAACTCAACTGTTTGGCGGACACCTTGCTGACAGTTGGCATCAGCTTCTCCTAAAGGAGAAATAGTAGTGTCAAAGGCAATTCGCAATGCACCGAGTTTTGTCTGAGTGGCGGCGAGAAATGATGGTTCAGGATCAGGCAACCAGTAAGGATCGCCTGTGACATAGCCAGATATAGTATCCAAAAGGGCAGCAGCATCAGCCACGGTGCGGGCGATCGGGCCGTTGGCGGCAATTCCAGCAAGGCGTTCGCCTACGGGTGCTTTACTCACCCTGCCTCTTGATGGTTTGAGTCCCACCAAACCACAACAAGCCGCAGGTCCCCGAATCGAACCACCGCCATCAGAACCTTGAGCGATCGCACACAATCCTGCTGCTACCGCCGCTGCTGCGCCACCACTGGAACCGCCAGGGGTGTATTCTAAATTCCACGGATTTCTAGCTGGAGGAAAACCCGTAGGTTCGCTGTATGGTAATGAACCTAATTCGGATGTGGCTGTTTTACCGAGAATAGTAAACCCAGCTTGCTTAATCCTGGTTACAACGCCATCATCATAGTTAGGGATATTGTTCAGTAATGCTGGATTTCCATAAGTACAGGTAACACCTGCTACAGCATTGAGGTCTTTAATGGAAATTGGCACCCCAAAAAATGGCGGTAGTTCTGAGGTGGTTGTCAATAATTCTGTTTTGGCTTTGGCATCTGCGATCGCTAGTTCTGCCGTCACCGTAAAATAACTTCCTAATTGGGGATTTAACTGCCCAATCCGTTCTAAATATATTTCCACCAACTCTAGCGGTGATACTTCCCGGCGACGGATTAATTGTGCCAACTCTAGTGCTGGGGTAAATGCTAAATCAACTTCATTCATACGTTAGTGAATGGGTAATTTTGTCTTTTTCTGGGATTTGAAATGTGAAATTGTTACTTTAGCAGGATTTCCGGGAACTATACATTTTATAGCTCCTGAGATTTGTCACTCAACTAGGATGCTCAGATGCAACAGGCGTGTTTACGTTCTTACTCAAGCCATTTTAATTGTTTCGCATAAACTTTCGACAAATCCCTAAGGGGTATTTATGGCTAACCTAGAAATACTTGTTAGTGAATTGCCAACACTAATTCAGAGTTTAAAACTGAATATTGGCGATTCTAATGAAATCATGGAACAAATTATCCTGATCAATAATGCTCAGGAACAACTACGAAATACTCAAAAAATAATTGTTCAGGAATTGGGATTTGAGAACATCAAAAATTCTGCGATCGCTACACTTCCTCGAATAGCTACAATCCCTAGTTTCTTGATACCTGTTGGATTAGTAGATCCAGCCATAGCAGAGAAGTTTGGTAACTCAAAAACTAAAATTACTTTAACTGATTTAAAATCAAAAATCGATGTCTGGATTGAGTGGGGTTATTTTTTGCAGGCAATAGCTGCTGATATTCTCAGTGATCTTCAGTTAGTAAATAAACTAAATTTCGATAATAATAATCTCAGCATATGTGCCCATTTTCAGGTTATTGCTGAAAGCTTAAAAATTAACTTAGCCTTTGAAAATTCTCATGTTTTAGAGCGACAAATTCACAAAATTAGCAATTCTAAAAATGAATTGTTCCAGCTAAAAGAAAAGTTAAATTATATTTTTGATACTATTAAAAATAGTCATAATTTATTAAACATTTTATTAGGTGTGTCTGCTTTCTGTGGTAAATCTGGCTTTGCCTTAGAGTGGTTAGATGATGATCACGAATTAATTATATCTAGTGATGGCAAATTTCAAGAATTGACAGACATTCTTAATGATTGTGATTTTTTCCAAGAACAAATTGCAACTTTAATTATCCAGGGTGACACTTTAAAGGAACAGGCAGAAGAAGCGCTGAAAAAGATTAAGCACGAAAGTAGTAAAGAACCAATTATTAGCCAGCATGTAGAAATAGTACCAAAGTTTTCCACACAAAAAATAGTATGTTCAGCTTTACTCATAGCTTCAAGTTTATTAATCTTAGGTTTTGCTGGTTGGAAAATTAAAGAGCAAAGTCTACAATCGAAGCAGATGAGTCTAAGTTTAAATCAAGAAAGAAGTGCCATTACTAACTTTAAATCTGCTCAAAAACTCGGAATGGAAGCTGCTTCTCTGGTTCAAAATCCACCGCATTTTTTAAAAGTCTGGCAACAAGCAGAAACTAAATGGCATCAGGCAATAAAATTATTAGATAGCATTCCTGTTGAAACATCAGTTTATGACCGAGCAAAGAAGAAATTGGCTTACTATCGGATTAACTATAAATCTATCAATCAAAGAGTCTTAATTGAAAAGAAAGCCTTAGCCAACTTAGAAGCAGCGCAAAAGTTAGCAATTGAAGCTAATTTATTTGTCCAAAATCCACCTCATCCGCTACTAGTTTGGCAGCAAGCACAAGACAAATGGCAACAGGCAATCAATTTGTTAGAAGCGATTCCAGAGAAAACTTCTGTCTCTATACAAGCTAAAGAAACACTTGTTATTTATAAAACTAACTATGCGGCTATCAGGCAAATCATCCAGAACTAAAAATAATTACAAGATTTCTGATTTCTCTAAGAAGTTACGAATCCGAGCCTTTCGATTTTTGTAAAAAAATAAAGAGGCAAATCGCCCTCTTTTGACGCTTCACCTCTTTTAACACAGATAATTACAACTAAAAATTACAGCTTAGAACGGTCAGTTAAAATCTCATAACCGGTCTCTGTTACCAACACTGTATGCTCAAACTGAGCCGACAAAGAATTATCCACAGTGACTGCTGTCCAACGGTCAGATAATGTCCGGGTGTGTCTAGAACCCGCATTTAAAATTGGCTCAATTGCCAGCGTCATTCCCGCACGGAGTTTAACATTTGGCATCTCACGGGTACGATAGTTGAATACTGAAGGTTCTTCGTGCAGATTACGACCGACACCGTGTCCAGTAAATTCTTCGACTATACTAAAGCCGTTAGATTTAACATGATCTTCAATTGCTCCAGCCAGGTCAAGCAGGTATACACCAGCTTTTACTTGTTCAATGCCTTTATATAAAGCTTCTTCTGCTACGCGAATTAATTTAGCAGCTTCTTGCGTCACTTCACCGACAGCAATTGAAATGCAAGAATCACCATGAAAGCCTTGATAATAAGCACCCGTGTCTACTTTTAATACATCCCCCACGCGAATCACTTTCTTGGGACTAGGAATACCATGCACTGCTTCATTATTGATGCTAGAGCAGATAGAACCAGGAAAACCGTGATATCCTTTAAAACTAGGCGTTGCACCCATTTCGCGGATGCGTTTTTCTGCATAAACATCTAAATCAGCCGTTGTCATTCCTGGCTTTACTAACTCGGAAATTTCTTTTAGAACAGTTGCTACAATTGTCGCTGATTGCCGCATGATTTCAATTTCACGCGGCGATTTGATTTCAATTCCTCGACGTTGCTTTTTCGCAGGTGCAGGCTGAGTCGCTTGAGAAAGTAAGTTACTGAAAATGTTCATGGGAAATTAATAAATTAATAATTACTGGTGGCTCTAGCGCTGAAGTATTAATGCTTTCTCTAGATTACTTGAGAAATAATATCTATAATTTAAGTTATTTTAATCCCAAATAGGGATTCTTCCAGTTTAGCCGCTAACGTATATATAATAACACATTGCCTACTCCTAATGTGTTGGACTTCAATCTAAATTGCCCTAACTTATTTTCCATTGCACACTATGGTATTTAGCTCAATTAACTTTAATTTAAACATTAGATCGCTGCTCAATACTGAGTCGAATAATTTTTAATTCTTGATGGCAATCTCTCCAGTCATACCTGCTTCGGTATGTCCTGGTATTGGACAACGCAAGCCATAAGTGCCAGATTTCAAGGGCACAAATACCCATTCTGCCTCAGCACCAGGCTTGAGTTCCAGTTCGTGAATGGCTCCTTTAATTTCTACTTTGCCTGCTTCAACTTTTTGTGTCCAGATACCATCGGCAAAATCTTTAGCAGTAAAATAGTGCTTCAGTTGGCTGGGATTGGTAAGCTTTAGTTGATAGCGTTTGCCGGCCTCGAATTCCAAATGATTTGGCTCAAATTTGAGTTCATTAGCCGAATTACCCAAGCTAACTCTAATTTCTGTGGCTGGTTGCTTGAGCAAATCGTCAGACAAATTTGCCGCCATCGCTGGAGTCGCAGCAATGAAATTTAGAGCTAGGAGCAACGTTAATATCACGTAGTTTCGCCGTAATATTTGCAGCCAAACAGTAGTTGGAAAAGCAAGCAATGTAATTACAATTTGGTATAAATGGTTGTAAGTTTTCATTGGTAGTTCTCAAAAGGCAATGCTGATGAGCAGGAATAATTAATAGGTAGCGGAAAAACTACTTTATATCTTGCACCTGCCCACTTCCCGCCAGAGAATAAATTCTCTGGCTCATAGCGCAAATCCACTCAAGTGGACTCCAATCCTTATTCACTCTTCTTTTGAAGACTAGCCTCAGAATGAATTCTGAGACAGTTGTTGGGACTGGTGCAAGTTCTGAGTTTACCCATTCTTTATATTATCCATGCCCAGTGCCCATCTCTACCTAATGCTTTTCTCTGCTAACACAGATGGCCCAGCAGTAACGACTACGATTTGATCTGGGTGGAGTAACTCACGAGCCGCTTGATTAACTTGCTCAAGAGTGACTTTTTGGATTTTTTGAGTAAAGGAGTACAATTCTAATTTGTCGAGTCCATACACCTCATTCATCAGAATTCTATGTGTTAATTCCTCTGGGTTTGCCAGCAAAACGTTGTAGTTGCTGACGAGGGTGCGTTTAGCTGTTTCTACTTCCAGTGCAGTGACACCTTGTTGATGGATTTGCTTTAGCATCTGGCGGGTGCTAGCGATCGCTTTACTGCTATCTTCAGGACTAGTTTGCATTTCTATCAAAAATGTGCCTGCATTCTTCCCGGCTTGGAAGGAACTATAAATTCCATAGCTCAAACCTTGGCGATCGCGCACTTCTGCACCCAGTCTACTAGATAGGGTATCGCCTCCCAAAATTTGGTTCAATACTAAGGCTGCGTGAAACCGAAAATCATAACGGTTAATGCCTGTGTAACCCATATATGTAACGGCTTGGGCTTTACCTGGTAAAACTGGGTTGACACTGACTATTTTCTCCAGCATTGGCACTGTGGGATATTTTAATGTGGGTGCTTGGCCGCTAACTTCCCAGTTACCAAACTCATTTTTAATGAGCGATCGCACTTTGTCCAGATCAAAATCTCCCACCAGCGCTAGCACTGTAGTATCTGGACGATAATGTTTAGCTTTGAAATCAATCACATCCTGGCGCTGAATCTGCTGTAAACTCTCCTCTGTGGGAAAGGTGTGTAAGGGATGTTTTTTCGGGTAAATTGACTGAACAAATACTCTTCTAGCTACTTCTGATGGCTCATCTAATTGCAGCTGCAAATCAGTTAAAGTTTGTTGGCGATGCAATTCCAACTCTTTGACTGGAAAGGTACTATTTTTCACAACATCAGCCAATATCTCAAGGAGTATCGGCAAATCCTCTGCTAAACTATCACCCTCAATTCGCACACCTTCGCGGTAGGCTTCAAAGTCTAAACTCGCCCCTCTTTCTGCCAAAGCTTTGGCAATAGTTAAGACATTCTTGCTCTTAGTGCCATTTAGCAAATTCTCCGCCACAAAAGCAGCCAACCCAGCTTGATTATCTGGATCAAATTCCTTTCCGGCTTGAATGTGACCGCTCAAGGTAACGGTGGGAGTACTATGATCTGGTAACAGTAATATCCGCAGTCCGTTAGTAAATTTAAATTCCTGTGGTAATACTTGTGCAATCGCATCTGTAGCCAAATCCACAGGCGGTAAGTACTTCCCCACCTCAGAAGGAAGTACAGGTGCGCCAGGAGAAAAATTCTCTGTAGTTTGGGCTGAGTCTGGTTTATCAACAACCTCTGTTATCAGCTTCTGGGTTGGTTCAAAAAAGCCTACTGTCCTGGCTCCTTTGGTAAGGTATTTGTTAATGACAGCAACGACATCCGTCGGCTTCACCAGACGGACAGCAGCCAAATAACGGTCTGTGTAGCGATAATCACCAGTAGTTGTCTCGTCATTGCCTAATTGCATTCCTTGAGAAGTGATATCACGGTTACTCAAAATTACATCTGCTGTTAATTGGGTTTTAGCTCGTTCAACTTCCTCTAATGTCACGCCTTTTTCTGCTACATTGGTGATCGCACTACTCAACACTGAGTCAATTTTTTTCAAATCTTGTTTAGAACCAGCCATCACCAACACCTCATACCAGCCAGATTCTCGCAAGCTGGTAACGGATGCTGTTAATTCACTAGCTAACCCTGATTCCACCAATGCCTGATAAAGTCTAGAATTCCGTCCCTCTGTCAAGATGTAATCCATTACATCCAGTGCAGGAACATCCGGTTGATTTGCATCTGGTAGCGGGTAAACCGCCTGTAACAGCCGCCCTGCTCCCGGTTCTCGCAATATTATGGGAGTGCTGTTAGCGGTAGCGGGGCGTTGAGCCAGTGCTGAGTAACGAGTGCTGAGTGATGGAGATGAGGAAGAAATAACTCCTGCCCCCTGCCCCCTGGGTAATTTACCAAACACCTCTTTAACTATTTCTAGGGTATTTGCAGTTTCAAAATCTCCAACAATTACTAAAACGGCATTATCAGGACTGTAAAAATTGCGGTAATATTTTTCTACCTGCTCAACTTCAAATTTCTCGACATCAGCTTTGGTTCCACCTACAGGCAACCCATAAGCATGATTAGGAAACACCGCTTGCATGACAGCACGGTTGAGGCGATATTCTGGACTATTTTCGTAACCCTGCAACTCGGAAATTACTACCCGCTTTTCACTCGCCAGTTGTTCTGGCTCAATCTGGGAATTTTGCATTCTGTCTGCTTCCAGCACTAAGAGCGCTTTTAGCTTGTTTCGTTCCACAGTACCGTAATATGCAGTTTGGTCATAGCTGGTGAAAGCATTGGAATCACTACCTAAAGCACTAAATAAACGGCCAAATTGAATCGGGCGATTTTTTGTACCTTTAAACATCATGTGTTCCAACTGATGGGCAATGCCATTCACGCCCGGTTCTTCGTTGCGTGAGCCAACCTTGTACCACACCTGCACCGTCACCACTGGTGCAGTATGTACTTCCTTTGTGAGGATAGTTAGACCATTTTCCAGCACTGTCTTACGGACATTTAGTGTCAGTGTTGAGGGCATTATTCTTTTTGCTAGCAAGGTTGACTGGTATTTTTCTTTATTAGATATAGTTGGATGTTGGCTATGAGCAGGTTTATTGCTCAACAAAAAAACCGCTACTAGCCATAAGCTTAAAAATAATAATGGCAAGGGATATTTATAAAATCTAGAAAATCCATACATGTATTTAGCAAATATATCTGTAAATTAAGTTACATAGTTATGTTGGAGAGTGACCACAGTTTAATATTGCAAAAAAATCTGTTACCTCGGTAACAATACAGAAAAACAATATATTAGCAATAAAGTTAATAAAAAAGCTAAATTATGGGTTTTTTGCTAAAACTCGAATGAATTCCAGAGGTAAGCCATCGGTATCGGCGATGAAAGCCACTTCGTAAATGCGATCGCCTATTTGCTGTTGTGTCGGTTCTAAAAGTACCTTCAACGGTTGTAATTCTCCGGGTTGATTCCCGGCAGCTAACAGAACACGTTTTTGTAAATTTGTCAACCAGCTAGGTAAATCTGGTGTAATTTCAGTTAAATCGAACGAAAGATGATAATACCCCACATAATGCTCATCAGCAAACGCATCTGGCGCTGGTTTTGGTTCGGGAATTTGGATTAGTTCAATTCTGCCGCCCAATCCTTCCATCCAGCAAGCTAGAGTGTAGCCCGTAGTAAAGCGTTCCGAAATTGTAAAGCCTAAATGTTCGTAGAAAGCGATCGCTCGATGAATATTCGCAGTCCGAATAGAAGCGTGGTGCATAACAAAAGTTAGGAGTTGTAAGTTATGAGTTCTAAATTGAATTTAACTCCTAACTCCTCACTCCTAACTCCTAACTTTACTCAAACAACCTGAAATAAGGGTAGCGCACAGGGACGCCAGGCTCTTTTTCCAAGTCAAAATTGATCACTTCCCAACAGGGATCTTCTGAGCTATCGGGGCTAAACTCCACGGGTAAGCCGTATAAACGCGCAGCAGTAGCTTCTGGTTGTCCAGAACGCCAAGGGGTGCTGCGTTCTAAATAGCCACTCATCAATTCCTGATAGCGTCGAGCAATAATCACTCTTGTTGCTCGATAGCCTTGGGTATAGAGCTTATCTAATGCTTCGTGAATTTCAAACCGAATACCATCGGGATGAGTATGCTGTCTATACCATTCATTATTCCACCTCCGCCAATGACGCCCCGATTGCAAATGGATTAACTCTCCATTTTTAGGATTAGCTTCAAAAGCGCCATGACGCGAACACAAATAGGTATCTGTTAGTGTCAGCGCCGGAATAGTCTGGCGACAGTGGGGACACTGTATTTCCGGCCCAAACATCGGGTACTGCAAGCCTGGATTCATCATGAAGTGCGTACAAACATAATTTTGTCTTCACCAGCACTAGTGCATTGGATTATACACTTCGGCTCCACTACTTTGGGTTACTTGCTCACTGCGGCATAGACACGGAGTTGCGGCAGGAACATTCTTCACTAGTGTTTTCCTCACCGTAGAGGCTTAACAGTGTGATATCCTGGTTGTTCAACCAGCCTCAAAGGTTGGATTTTCTCCAGTGTTCCTGGGTACCATATTAATATTCTATCGTGTCTACCGCTTCTTACTGGACATCTCCTGATTTTTCTCAAGCTGCCTTCATCGCAGCCAATGCTGTTGTTATGGGTTCGGTAAATATAGCAGCAGGGGTAAGCATTTGGTATGGAGCAGTGGTTAGGGGAGATGTAGAACGGATTGAAATTGGCGAATGCACAAATATTCAGGATGGTGCAATTTTACATGGAGATCCTGGGTTTCCGACAATTTTAGAAGATCATGTGACCGTAGGGCATCGCGCTGTGGTACATTCCGCTTACATTGAGCGTGGAAGTTTGATTGGCATTGGCGCAGTGATTTTAGACGGGGTACGAGTGGGCGCTGGTAGCATTATCGGTGCTGGTGCAGTCGTAACCAAAGATGTACCTCCTTTGTCCCTAGTTGTAGGCATTCCTGGCAAAGTGTTGCGGCAAGTAACAGAGGCTCAAGCCGCAGAACTTATTGAACACGCTAAACGTTACCAAAAGTTAGCTTTAGTTCATGCTGGTAAGGGTACTGATCTCGGCTTTCAGAAGCCTTAGGGAGGGGGGAGTGGGGATTGTGGAGCAGGGGAAGCAGGGGGAGATGAGGGGGACAAGGGGGACAAGGGGGACAACGGAGAATTATTGAACAAGTTTCTTTCTTGTCTCCCCCCTCTTCCTTGTCTTTTCCCAATGCCCAATGCCCCATAATTTAATCATTCTTTACATATCTACTTGGAAAAGTTGCCCACTTCAGCTAAAAATAAAAATGAGAGCAGTTGACAAAACTTTAATTTCTACTTAAAAGAGGGGTTCTAGATATGGATATCGATTACCGTATAGCGATCGTTTTAGCACCAGTTGCCATTGCCGCTAGCTGGGCAGTGTTTAATATTGGCGCTGCGGCTTTAAGACAAATTCAAGGCTTTTTGGATAGAGAAGCTTAAATACGGCTCAATATCATCGATCTTTAACCGACTGTTTCTCTTCACAGAGGCAGCCGGTTTTATTGATATCAATTAATGGGCATGGGGCATTGGGAAAAGACAAGGAAGAGGGGGGAGACAAGAAAGAAACTTGTTCAATAATTCTCCGTTGTCCCCCTTGTCCCCCTTGTCCCCCTTGTCCCCCTTGTCTCCCTCATTCCCTGACTCCCCAATCTCCCCTTCCTTGGATATCGATTCTGTAATACAGCCCCTGCAACGTTTTGGTGTCCATCTAGGACTCGATCGCATTGTCAATTTATTGGCAAATCTGGGCAATCCTCATCACCAAGTCCCGATCATTCATGTTGCTGGCACCAATGGCAAAGGTTCAGTATGTGCTTATCTTTCCTCAGTACTTACTGAGGCTGGTTATCGGACAGGACGCTATACTTCCCCCCATTTAGTCGATTGGACAGAACGTATTTGTCTGAATGAACAGCCAATTTCCTCTGAAGAATTGAGCCAATTATTAGAAGAAGTCCAAGCTGCTATTCGTGCTGATGAGGAATCTGCAACTCAGTTTGAAGTAATTACGGCGGCTGCTTGGTTATATTTTGCCCAGCAGCAAGTCGATGTGGCTGTAGTAGAAGTAGGACTAGGAGGACGCTTAGATGCTACCAATGTCTGCTTGGAACCCCTGGTTACAATCATCACTTCTATCAGCCGGGAACACTGGCAGCAACTTGGCCCCACCGTCGCTGACATTGCTAGAGAAAAAGCAGGTATTCTCAAACCGGGATGTCCCGTTGTGGTTGGAGGATTGCCACCAGATGCAGAAGAAGTTGTGCGATCGCGTGCCTTAGAATTAAAATGCCCGATTTTTACACCTCAACCCGCCCGTGAAATAGCTTCTGGATGGGCAGAATATCAAACTATTCAAAATTCTAAATTAATTAAATACCAGTTACCGTTAGCGGGACAGATTCAATTAACTAATTCAGCTTTGGCTTTAGCTGCTTTAGAAATTCTCCAACAACAGGGTTGGCAGATTTCTGAAGAAGCCATAACTAACGGCATGGCAAAAACTAAATGGCCGGGGCGGATGCAATGGACTACCTGGAATAACCATAAATTATTACTTGATGGTGCTCATAATACCGCCGCAGCCCAAGTTCTCCGCCAGTATGTCGATAGCTTAGACGCAGTGAACCACAAGCCAGTCAACTGGGTTATGGGAATGTTTTCTGACAAAGATCATGCTGATATTTTTGCCGCCCTGTTGCGGCCAGGCGATCGCCTTTTCCTAGTACCAATACCAGTAGAATCTTGGCCCGGTAGAACTTCCGCTGATCTAGACTACTTAGCAAATCTAGCTTACAGCCTCTGTCCAGAATTAAGCGATCGCCAAATCCATCCAGATTTATTCACAGCATTAGAAACCGCAACCTCAACCGCAACCACAGACGATTTAATCGTTTTATGTGGTTCCCTTTATTTAGTAGGCGATTTTTTATCACCCACCAATATAATTCGTAAATCATAATTACGAATTACGAATTACGAATTACAAAATTTATCTATTGTTCCACTCTTGCGCCGCATCCTCTACGGCTTTATCTACAGTCTTCTGGTTTAACATTGCTGCTTGCAAGTTCTCGTAAACCGCCTTTTGGAGTTTTTTGAAATCCTTCAAAGTAGGAGTTAATATTTCTGCTTGTTGCAGTTGTTGGGCAGTGATAACTCGCGCTTTTTCTATTGTTGAAGCATTAGCTGGAACATCTTTAAAGTAACTATCAGACAATGCCTTGACTGTAGAAGGTAAGACATTTGCAGCTTTAGCAAAGGCTAACTGATTTTCGTCATTGGTGACAAATAAAGCAAATTTTACAGCCCCGTCTGGTTGTTTGCTATCGCGGGGAATAACTATGTTCATCACCGCAACATTTTTCTTGCCTGTTTCACCAGTGAGTTGAGGTGCTATTCCCGAAGCTTGTGCAATTTTCGGGGCATTATTAGCGATCGTTTTCAGAAATTCTGGCCCAGAAGCTAGAAACGCAGTCTCTCCAGATTGGTATAAATCGATCGCGTGGCGATGTCCTTGCGTCAAAGCTTCTTTAGGAAGCAAACCTTTTTTATACAAGTCTACCCAATACTGAAACGCTGCCTTACCTTGTGCTGAATTAAACGCTGCTTTTCCCTCAGCATCTACTAAGGTGACACCCATTTGCACGAAAGATTCCAACACTTCACCGGAATCTTGCGGCACGAAAGTCACAAAAAAGGCATACTTGCCAGTCTTATCTTTAATTTGTTGGGCTGCTTGTGCCAATTCTGCGTAGGTTGCAGGTGTTTTATTGATACCTGCCTGTTTTAATAAATCAGTGTTATAAATGGTTAACCTTGTGGTGAGATACCAGGGAATCCCAAAACTCTTGCCATTAAGCGTACTTGCTTTCCAGATATTCGGTAGATAGGAGGAACGTACATCGTTTGGGACTTTCGCATCTAAATCTAACCAGGCATTTCGTCCAGCAAGTTGGGAAGCAAAACCCGGATTGAGGTTAACTACATCAGGTGGCGTTTTTGCTGAGACAGCTGTTAAAATTTTGTTCTCCATCGCCGCCCAAGGTACATCTACCCAGTTAATCTTTATACCTGGATTTTGCGATTCAAAATTCGCAATTAGGTTTTTGAAGTAGTCGGTAAATTGAGGTTGGAGTTGCATCGTCCAAAACTCAACAGTTGCCGTGCCTGAACTAGCCTGTTTTGTACCTGTACCAACATTACTTGTGCTGCAACTTACAATCCAACAGGTTAATAATCCCAGCAGTGTAAAAGCAACAAGTTGTTTAAATTTTCGCAATTGAATCATTTTCCCAGTATTTTTACGCTTGCTCAGTGTGAAAAGCTTAGATCAGAATTGTCGAGATTATAGGCTAAATAAATTACTTAGCACCAAGTCCATTTCTTAGTATCATTTAAATTTTCAATTTAGCAGTCCAGCGGGCACAAATGTGGTAAAAAGCTTCAATAGTCTGTTTGGCAAATCGAATAAAGGGGTCGGCATTGAACTTGCTCCCGAACGGGTAAATGTAGTTCAGCTACGCAAGCAGCGTCAAGGCTTGAAACTAGAAACCTTTACATCGGTAGCAGTTCCCGAAGGCATAGTTACTGATGGTCAAATCACCGACCCCGCAGCAATGGCGCAATTAATTCAGCAGGCGCTAGCTGAGAGCAAAATCAAAACTTCTCGCGTTGCCACTGGTGTACCAGGGCGAGATTCCATCGTTCGGATCATACCAGTGCCAGCAGAGTTAGATGATAAAGAACTGCGAGAAATGGTGCTCAACCATGAAGCAGGTTTATATTTACCCTATCCTCGTGAAGAAGCTGATGTAGATTATCAGAAACTTGGGTACTTTGTAGATGAAGATGGCATTGAAAAAGTACACGTACTCCTAGTTGCCACCCGCAAGGAGATAACGGATACCTATATAAGTACATTCGAGCAGGCAGGATTACAAATCGATGTTTTAGAAATTAACAGTTTTGCTCTGATTCGGACTATTCGTGAGCAACTGCGACAATTTGGGCCACAAGAAGCAGCAGTACTAGTTGATATAGAGTTTGACAGTACAGAAATCGCCATCATCGTTAACGGAGTGCCGCAATTTTCACGCACAGTCCCAATTGGGACTTATCAAATGCAAACTGCCTTAGCAAGGGCAATGAGCTTACCCACATCACGAGATATGGAACTGTTACACGGAATGGTTATTCCGCCAACTCCCATAGACGGCGGCAAAACTGGTGTCACCGAACTCGATCCTGGTATGGCAGCCATATTAAGAGTGTTGGGAGAACTTACAGATGAACTGCGCCGTTCCATCGATTTTTACCTCAATCAAAGTGAAAATTTGGAGGTAGCACAAATTATATTAGCTGGCCCAGGAGGTGGACTCCAACAGCTAGATGAATTCTTTACGCAACGATTGAGCTTGCCAACTACCCAAATAGATCCAATAGGGTCTTTATCTTTGGAAGTTGACACTGATAAATATCCACAGGTACAACGCTCTGGTTTGGCGATCGTACTAGGTCTAGGAATGCGGGAGGTGTAACAAAATGTACAGCCTAGATGTTAACTTTCTTAAAGACCGCCCAGCATACCAGAAAAAGCCTGAGAGAAAGGGAGGCATATCTCTAAACCTGCCTACAGGGAATATGACACCAGTGTATGTGGGAGTTGCACTAGGTGTAGGTCTTCCAGCTTTATTGGGAGTTGGTTGGTGGTTGTTACAAGGAAAGATTGTTGAATTAGAGGGGACAATAGCACAACTAGACCAAGAAAGCAAGAAGTTAGATACAGAAATAGGAAATCTGAATAAAATCAAAGCCGAGACGAATGCAATCAAAGGGGAAACCCAAGCTTTAGTCACCGTATTTGACCAGATTCGACCTTGGTCAGCAATGCTGCAAGATTTGCGCGATCGCATCCCAGCGACAGTGCAAATCGAGAACATCAAGCAAATCCCACCCATTGCGGCAGTGGAAGGGAAGCCAGCAGGCAATCCCGCTGGGGGATTAGAAATTACCGGATTGGCTCGTTCTTTTAACGATGTCAATGATTTCTTATTGAGTTTACAACAGTCTCAGTTCTTGAAGTCCTCAGAAAGCAGAATTCTGACGGCAACGTTAGTAGATGCTCCCTTAACTCCAGGTTTGGGTCAACCTACTAATGCTGTAATAATTAAGCCGCCCCAAGTAGTTAAATACACTATTCAATCGAGTATGAACGATGTTCCAGCTTCGGAATTAATCCGGGAGTTGGAAAAAAAAGGCACAGTGGGGTTAGTAACTCGAATTCGTAGTATGCAACAAACAGGAGTCATTTCAAAATGACGCTGAGTGATGATTTAAATTTTGCCGAACATGGTGGGGAATTCGATTCGGAAACGCCAGCCTACCCCGTGGTATTTGGTATTGCTTTCACACCAAAAATTATTGGTATCTTGGTAGGGGTAATTGGTTTAGCGGGAGCAGGTTATATATTGTTAAACCTGCTGATGCCAGCTTGGGAAAGCTATCAGCAGCAGCAAGCTAAAAGCTCTGAACTGCAAGCGCAAATTGAGCAAAAAAAAGCCAGTATCAAACAGATTGCCAAAGTTAAAGACGAGCTAGCACAGGCAAAACAGCAAAAAGTTCAGGTTTTAGGTTTATTTGCTAACGAAAAAACCTTGGATACATTGCTGTTGGATCTGAACCGATTAATTGACTCTGGCAGTACTCCAACTTCTATTAATGCAGTGAGAGCCAAACTCAAGAAATTTGTGCCAGTTTCCGCCAAACCAGAACCGATTATCGATGGAACTCTAGGACTACAGGTTGACGGTAAGCTGCAACGCAGCAGTATCAATGCCGAAATTACAGGAACTTATGAGCAAACACAATCGATAATGCGTAACATTGAGCGTTTACAGCCTTTGTTAATAGTTAAAGATTATCAAGCAACTTTGGCTCCAGTAGAGTCAAGATCGCCATTAGATAAAACGCCGGTTCGGGTAGGGCCAGCAGCGATCAATACGTCATTCCAGTTACAGGTATTGATGCCACTTAGTGCAGAAGAAGTAGCGGCGGCGGCGGCGGCTAAAAATGCCCCGAAAAAGTAGTTAACTTAGAGCCAAGGCGGTTTCTAAGCGCCGATTTAGCGTTAAGTAAACTTAGAGCCAGGGCGAATTTTATTCGCCTACTCAAAATTGTTTGTAAACAAGGTTTTATAAGGTGAGGAATGAACTGTGAAACAGCTTCACGGTAATAGTTTTATATTGGGTACTGCCGCTTTTGTATTTTTGGCAGCTCAACCAGTTTGGGCACAAATTAGTCAAGTTACTAACGTACAGTTAAATCCAGTTAATGGTGGAATTAGCGTTGCTTTGAAAACTTCTTCAGGGTCGCGCCCCCAAGTTTTCACTACAAAAAGAGGCAAGACTTTAGTCGCAGATATTATCAATACTCAATTACGATTACCACAAGGCAATAGTTTTCGTCAAGATAGCCCAGCACCAGGAATTGCCTCCGTTGAGATTAATCAGCTTGATGCCAATAGCATTCGGGTGACCGTAACTGGTAGTAACAATACACCTGAGAGTCAACCCGTGGTGCGATCGCAAAATGGAATTACACTCAGCTTTAGCCCATCCAGTGGCACTACAGCATCAGCATCAACGCCAACAGCGCCAACGCCAACATCCACAGCACCGCCTGCTACTACTCCAGCCCAACCGGGTCAGAAGCCAGATGTTCTTGTTCCTAACCCGGAAGTCACCATTGACGGACAACCTGCAAAAGCAGCTGGGCCAGGTCAACCGGTGAGTCAGGCTCCACCTTTCTTACCTAGAGCTGTCGCGCCACCAGTGGGAGATATTGCCATCTCTAATACTGATGCTTCTCCTAGCACCATTGACTTAGGAACTCAGGAACGTGTACCCCGTTTAGTATTGCGAGATGCGCCGGTGCGTGAGGTTTTGTCACTACTTGCCCGTGCTGCTAGTTTGAACCTGGCTTATATCGGAGGCGAGCAAGCTGCTGGAGGTCAGCAAGGTGGTGCTGCTAATGCACCAGCAGTTTCTCAAACAATCTCGTTAGATATAGAAAATGAGCCAGTGCAAGATGTGTTTAACTACGTCTTACGCTTGAGTGGTTTAGAAGCGAATCGCAGTAATCGCACGGTTTTTGTTGGGCCTAAACTACCTAATTCCACCCGTGACATGGTTATGCGTAGCCTGCGACTCAATCAGGTGACAGTGGGAGTCGCCTTGAACTTTTTGGTCGGCTTAGGAGCAGAAAGCGCCGTCAGCCGCGAACGACAAGTTACCAGTGTTAATGCCGTACCCGTGGGTACTGGAGTTGCTCCTATCACCCAAACTCAGACAACTACAGAAACCAAAGTTGAAACTCAACGCGTTAATTTTACAGACTCTAACCCATTACTTAGAGGTTTACAGGCATTAGGAGATGAGCGCACCAATTCCCTGACTTTGATTGGCCCTCCGCGGCTAGTTGAGATGGCCATGTCTCAACTAACTCAGCTTGATATCCGCCGTCGTCAAGTGGTAGTCAACGTCAAGATTATCGATGTTAACCTCTTGAACACCCAAGACTACAACACTAGCTTTTCCTTTGGAGTTGGTAATAACTACTTTACAAATGATGGCGGTGCAGCATCTTTGAATTTTGGTGGTTCGAGACCAGCTACAAGAGCTGAAGCATCAACCAGTGTGACTAGTACACCTACAACTCTTAATCCACTTCAAAGCTCAAATATTTTTCTAAACCCAAATACAGGAACAGCTACTGCTGGCACAAACTCTAATCCACTACAACCAGGTATTACAGCATTTACACCAGGAACAAGTACAACTGCAATTGTCCCAACAGCGATTGATCCTGTTACTGGTACACCGACTCAGTTTCAGCAGCAAACCACGACAACCCCTTCAACAACCACATTCGGCTTGCCGACCATATTCCAGTTCCCTAAACGTCTTCTCGCTAGCTTGCAGGCTCAAGTACAAAATGGCAACGCCAAGATTTTGACAGACCCGACCTTAATTGTCCAAGAAGGTCAAACCGCTAATGTGAATCTGACTCAGGAAGTGGTAGGCAATATTAAAAGGGAAATAGTTCGCGATGCGAATCTTGCTACAGAAACTATTTCAGCTGAAAAAGACCGAGTAGGTTTAACCCTAGCTGTCAAAGTTGAGCGGATTGATGATAACGGTTTTGTCTCTCTATCGGTAGCTCCTGTCGTCAAAGCACCCCAAGCTCCAGCTACTATCAACGTTGGAGGAGGCGGTACCCAACAAATATTCTTGGTATCGGAGCGCTCTCTTAATTCTGGCTCGATTCGCTTGAGAGATGGTCAAACACTAATTCTTTCAGGCATCATTCAAGACGCAGACCGGACAACTGTCTCTAAAATTCCCATCTTGGGTGATCTTCCACTAATTGGTTCGCTGTTTAGAAGTACAAACAGACAGAACCAGCGCAATGAGGTGATTGTATTACTCACACCTCAGATTATGGATGATACAGAGAACTCCTCCTACGGCTATAACTACGCCCCCAGCCCAGAAGTGCGGCAAATCCTTGAGCGTCGAGGGTTGAAGGTTCCTGGCAGGTAATAAGGATAATGGACAAGGTGAGTCACTTTTGGCAAAGGCTCAGATCCCCGACTTCTTTAAGAAGTCGGGGATCTTCTTGTTCACGAGTAGGATTAAATTTAAATGTCATTTAACAATAAAAATATCCAATCACAATAGAAGTAATAGTAGTGGGTAAATACTAATGACTTGAGAACAAAAATTATTAACAAAGTGGCGTTCTCTTCCACAAGACAAGCAAAAGGAAGTTTTAGATTTTGTGGAATTTCTTGGTTTTAAAAACTCTGCAAATAAAATCCCATTGGGAGAACGTTTGCAGCAAATTCGTACTAAGATTGTTGCTTCTGGTAAACATTTATTAGATGAAGATGAAATCGAAAAAGAACTTGCCAGTCGGAGAGGTGAGCTACAGAGTAGAGAAGAATGAAAATAACTTATATTGATATCAGGGGTATTAATCAGCGCAACAGATGGTGTTGGTAGAATTGCCGATAAAGCCCTTGAAATATTAGGAGATTCCCAACAGGAATTTGCTTGTAGTGAGTTTGTCAAATTGGAGGTAAGGGACTTCCAAATAAAAAAATATACCATCGCTATAGAGGCAGGGGGCAGGGAGCAGGGGGAGGGATAGTCGTAGTGAAGTCCAGAAATTGGATAATTTAATTTCTGGAAGTCCCTAAGTCCAAAAGCAGTTTTTAACAGGCAAACCGAAGAAGCTCAATTTTTATGAAGAATTTTTTAGTGATGTTACCTACTGGGCGAGTGATTTGACTCATATTGTTCAAGAGGCTTACCAAATTGCTTCTCAGTATGGTTTAGCAGCTATGGACTGTCATAACCCCTATGGAGAAGTAAGCTGCGTGTAGCGTCTGTCTGCGACACGCAGCGCGAACGCAGAAAAGAATTTATGATAGCGATCGCCATCATAGATGTTAAGAAAGATGTAGCTAATGGATAGCCTTCTAGGGGAGAGGTTTTAATTTTTTCTTTTTTCCTGCTAGAGAAGCTTGCTAGGGGATTAAATTTCGCGTTGGTTTTTCCACATAACGTGAAAAGTGATCAAAATCCCCGATTTTTTAGAGAAATCGGGAACCTGAGCCTTCGATTTCCATAAAAATTGGTTAATCTCAGCAATAACTCTTCAACAACGGTAATTAATCCCAACAAACGCTGATCATCTTCCACCTCTCCACTCCTCTGTTTTATTGGCAATAGGGGTATTTACTAGGTATTTTTTCCTACTTTTGGGGTGGTTTTTAGTGAAACAACTACCCTAAAATTACAAAAAATCCTGAAATCTATATAAATTAATGGTTTCATCTATCCACATCAGGCTACAACACCTTAGAATGATTCATTGAAAAGTCGAGCCGATGGGATGTACAGCCGTTTTGAGTAAAAATACTCCCAAAGGATGATTTTTGTATTTCTGCGAACAGAGATTTCAGTACAGATGCATCAGGGTGCATCCGTAAAAATCTCAAGTAAACCTTCAGGAGTTTGACATGAACAAAGGTGAATTAGTTGATGCCGTAGCTGAAAAAGCTAGTGTTACCAAGAAACAAGCGGATGCAGTCTTAACTGCCGCTTTGGAAACGATTATTGAAGCGGTTTCCTCTGGTGATAAGGTAACGTTGGTAGGATTTGGCTCATTTGAATCACGGGAACGTAAAGCCCGCGAAGGTCGCAACCCGAAAACAAATGAAAAGATGGAAATTCCAGCGACGAGGGTTCCTGCCTTCTCGGCAGGAAAACTGTTTAGAGAAAAGGTAGCACCCCCAAAAGCATAGGTTCTGTCTTCGGGAACCATTTTTTAATGCGGCAACCTGCACACGGGGGAAATTTAGCCTGGGCAGCAGCACTGGCTGGCTGTCCCCCTGATGCTATTCTGGATTTTTCTGCTAGCATCAGCCCGTTGGGGCCTCCAAACAGCGCGATCGCTGCTATCCAGTCCCAAATTGGTAATCTTAAGCACTATCCAGACCCAAACTATAGTGAACTGAGACTAGCTCTCAGTCACTTCCATCAATTGCCTCCTGAGTGGATTCTGCCGGGTAACGGCTCCGCAGAATTACTCACTCTCATAGGTAGGGAATTAGCTGAATTAGCCGCGACAATTTTAATAACTCCAGCCTTTGGCGATTACTACCGAACCCTGAGGGCGTACAACGCTAATCTGCTGGAGTGTCCTTTGTCATTAGTGAGCCAGTGCGGTCTTCTCCCAAGGGGAGACGCCAAGGGCGATAGCGCAGCGTTAGCGAGTTATCGAGCGTCTGGGGGTTTCCCCCATGAGCAACTGCGAACCCGAAAGGTCACTGGTCATTGGTCATTATTTGCTGACACAGGAGACAGGACAAACGACAAAGGATTATTGCTGAATAATCCCCACAATCCAACCGGAAAACTATTTTCGCGGGACTCTATTTTGCCCTATCTGGAGCAATTTGCTTTGGTTGTGGTAGATGAAGCATTTATGGATTTTGTACCACCCAATGAGGAACAAAGCCTGATTCCGGTGGTACAGGAATATGCGAATTTAGTAGTATTGCGATCGCTGACCAAATTTTACAGTCTCCCAGGGCTGCGATTAGGATATGCGATCGCACACCCCGACTGCCTAGCTAAATGGCAGCTATGGCGTGACCCGTGGCCCGTAAACACGCTAGCGGCGGCGGCGGCAATTGCGGCACTCCAGGATACGGAGTTTCAGCAGCAAACCTGGGCATGGCTACCACCTGCACGAAACCAACTCTTTCAGGGTTTGGCGGAAATATCAGGATTGCAACCCCAAGTAAGTGCTGCTAACTTTTTACTGGTTAAGTCCCAAGAGTCTACTTCGCAGTTACAGCAACAATTACTCAAGCATCACCAGATTTTAATCCGCGATTGCCTTAGTTTTAAAGAACTAGGCGATCGCTTTTTCCGGGTTGCTATACGTTCCGACTCCGATAACCAACGCTTACTAACAGCGTTAAAAGAGAGTTAGGAGTTATAAGTTATAAGTTATAAGTTAGGAGTTATAAATTGAAGAAGGGTTTTAACTCTTAATTCCTAACTCTTAATTCCTAACTCTTAATTCCTAACTCTTAATTCCTAACTCTTAATTCCTAACTCTTAATTCCTAACTCTTAATTCAAGTGACCGTTGACTACGATGTTGTAATTATTGGCGGCAGTCTTGCTGGATACTACGCTGCCCTTGCTGCAACCCAACTACGTGCTACAGTTGCCCTGGTGGAACCCAAAGTAGACTACGGGTTTACTCATCACCATGCTCTTACCGAAATCGGTAAACTGGGGCAGAAGTTGAATGATGCAGCTAGTTTTGGTATTCATGCCACACACACTGGTACTTCAGAAGAATGTCACATATTTATGGCATGGCAAGAAGCTATGCTGTATTCTCAATGCGTAGCCTCAAATCTCAAAGAACAGCATTCCCCAAGCATCCTAGCCGCGCTGGGGGTAGATATCATCGTTGGCAGTGGTCAATTTCAATCTTCATCCCAACTGGCTTTTGCTGTTAACAATCGCCTACTACGCGCTCGTACCTATTTGCTAGCCAGTGGTTCATGTCCAGAAATTCCAGAGATTGAGGGATTGCAAAGCACTGGCTACCTAACCATATCTAATATTTGGCAATCCTTACAGCGAGGGACATTAGCCAAAAATTGGGTAATTATCGGCGGAATTCCCCAAAGTATTGAAATTGCTCAAACTTTAGCGCGGTTTGGTTGCAGTGTGACGCTGGTAGTCAAGCACCCTTATCTTCTACCCAATATTGACCCTGAGATAGCCATATTTCTTCAGGCACAGTTGGAAGTCGAAGGTGTGCGCGTCCTCACCGAAAGACCGGTAACTCAGGTGAGGCTAATTGAGGATAAAAAGTGGGTTCAAGCAGGAGATAAAGCTATTGAAACTGATGAAATTTTAGTAGTGACTGGACAACAGCCGAATATTGAATCTCTAAATTTGGCAACAGTAGGTGTGAAATGGCATCGGCGTAGCTTAGTGGTAAATGATAAACTGCAAACCACTAACCAGCGCATTTACGCTTGTGGTGATGTAATTGGTGGTTACGACTTTGCCAATATCGCTAATTATGAAGCAAAAATTGCCCTGAACAATGCACTATTTTTCCCCAGGTTACGAGTAGATTATCGCTCTATTCCTTGGGCAATGTTTTCTGTGCCGATGGTGGCGCAAGTAGGTTTGACAGAGGCACAGGCAAAACGCCTATTTAGTCGAGATGAAGTTTTAGTTTTGCGACAGTATTTTAAAACAGTGGCAGCAGCCCAACTTCGGGATGAAACCACTGGTATGTGTAAATTAATTGTGCTACGTAACGGCGAAATTTTGGGAGCTTCGATATTGGGGGCAGAAGCTGGAGAATTAATTAATTTGATTGCCTTGGCAATGTCCCAAAAAATTAAAGTCAAAGATTTAGCAAATCTATCTCCCGTCTATCCGAGTTTTTCAGAAATTCTGGAAAAAACTGCAAGAGAGTGGAGTAAGCAAAGGTTAAATAGCAATATTGCTTTGCAAGAGTTTTTAGAAGGCTTCTTCCATTTCCGCCGCAATTGGAATTTGTAAGTTAGGAGTTAGGAGTTAGGAGTTAGGAGAGGTTATTGGGAGTGCCTTAAAAACCCTGCATCACAATCCAAACTACTCCCGCAGCTACTAGAGGCACGCTGAGGTTATCAGTACCGTGGGGTGAGACAGCCTCTGCTAGGGTGGCAAAAGTAGCAGTTACCACCGCAGTCAATAAGGCCCATGCCAAACTAAAAGGTTTTGCTAGAGGACTCAGCGACGAACCAGGTAGCAGCAACAGCACTAAGAAAATCACCACTGTACTCGTTACAAACATTGCTGTCGAACCTTCCCAGGATCGCACAGAATTTCCCACTTGGTATTTATGCTGTCCAAAGCGTCTACCAATTAATGCTGCTAGTGCATCCCCCCAAGTCATTGCCATTACCCCAGCTACGGCAATTGGGACACTATCTACTGGCCCGTCTGGTCGCCACAGTAGCCCGAACAGCAGTGTTACCGAGATAGCGAAATAAACTGTGCCGGGTGAGCTATCCTGGGTATCCATTGCGCCGATGATTCGGTAGCGGTAAAACAGGTAGTTGAGTCCGATAAAGGAAGCAAAAGGTATAATTCCGATTTCCCAGTGTTTAAACAGTAGCAGGATGCCGAAAACCCACATCCCTGCACCAATATGGATTACTTTGCGGGTCAAATCCGGCTTTACACCGAACAGCCTACGCAGTCCCTCGCCAATGACAAGCAGACCAATAGCGTAAACATAAGAAATTGCTAGCCCGATAAAATCATTGTTGGTCATTATTCATTAGTTATTAGTCATTGGTCATTCTTCCCTTGTGCTTTCTACTCCCTTGCTTTTTCATTTAGTCCGATCGCTATTTCGTCTAAAGTTCTTTTCTATTAACGAAACACTACCAATACCTTGAAGAATACCACGACCGATTAAACCTAAACCTCGACCAATTATTTGGGTGAGAATGAAGACTATACCGCTACCTACAATAGCTAATAGTGATTTTAAACGCGGTGCGATCGCATCACTAAATTCTAAAAATAATGTCACGAATAAAGGAATATTAGAAAGTTTGCCTAACTCCTGATTTCGAGGAGCATAAACTGAAGTATTGGCAATACCGCGAGGCGCAATTACAAACAGATCGTAGCGACTTTCAAAAACTGCTTTTGGCTCATTTATATAATTTTTTAACCGATATTTCCACGATAAATCGTTTCTAAACCGTTCAATTTCTCTTGTAGAAATAAATTGGCGACTATATAACTTTTGCTTAATTGCTTCCACATCTGCTAAAGAGTTGAGTAGTGGTTGCACTACGCCATTTGCTACCTGAATCAACAAGTTTTCTAAAATCATTAATGCTTGGGACTTGGCTTCATTGCTCACTGCTGGATAAGAACCATTATCAATATACAATTCTGTTTGAAATAGTAGATAAGAATACAACTCAAAAACTAGCGGGATTTTATTAAGAATATCTGCCTGCACAATTTCTGTGTTTTGTAGTAATAAATTAACAATTTCTATATTTTGTTTCCCTATTTGAATTCGAGAGAATTTTCCAAAAAAATCTGTAATTGCTGCTTGCCATAAATCGCGTAACAAGGTACTTTTCACCTCATGTAATTGATTCATTTCGATTTGAGAAGCACGGAGTTCATCCAACTGTTGAGCTAATTTTTGCAGGATAAGATAAAGTAATTCCCGTTTTTTTTCTTCACGAAAGATGTCAATTTCTAAAGGGACATCTGTGACATTTTGTAAAGGAAATTGAAGTTTTGTAATGCAAGACGCAAACAAGGCAGATTGTAGCGCTCCTGGACTAAGTAAAGGTGACACAGTTTGCCTTTGCTGAATGGCAATACTCAACGAAGGACTGATAAGCACCTCATCGGTAACGGGAATATGTTCCTCTTGCCTTTCTTGCGGTGAAACCAACAACCGATTTAGCAACCAACGAGCCGCTAGCAGTTCTCGCCGCTGTCCAGCTAGAATTGCTCGATCTAATACTGGTAGTCCCGGAACTTGTAATTGTGCTGTTACTGCGGCTAAGGTAGCATTAATGTAATCAATTCCTGACAAACGTAAATTATTTCGCAGTCTAGAAAAAGGGAGTGGGGAGTGGGGAGAGACGCGATTAATCGCGTCTGTACTAGGGAGTGAGGAGTGAGGAGTTGTGATTGCTTCCGTGTCCCGAAACCAATAGGAACTACCATCGGCAACTTCTTGCATGGCGGCAACTAACTCAGCAAGTGGTGTGCCTTTGGGACAGTAGCCATTTATACCAATAGATTTTGCAGCCAATAGCAGTCCTTGTTCTTGGACAGAACTGAGAAGCAAAATTGGCAGATTGGGATATAAAGCTTTGAGTTGTCGGCAGAATTGCAAACCTAGCTGCTGACTAGTGGTGGAGCGACCATTACCTAATTCCAAAACTACCAGATTTACCTGGTTAGGGTCTTCTTGGGCAATTTCAGTTAAAATCTGCAAGGCAGCGGTATCACTTTCTACCACTGCTATTACTTCCAGGTTAGGAATTGCTTCTAGAGCTACCCGTAATCCCAGACGAAAAATCGGGTCTTGGTCGATTAACAATAATTTTAGAAGGCGATCGCTCATAGTCTACTCAATTACACAAGCAATGTTTTTACCAATTAGAAAACAGCTTTGATACAAAACTTTGTCTTCCCCATTGTTACCTGTTTTCGCAAACGGATAAATCGATCATAATTGCCATAGGCAGCCGTCACTGTGTAATTAAATGAACTTGAGTATTCGGCACTGGTTGGCAGAACGCTATATCGCAATCAATCAAATCAAAGGATTTTCAGCGGGGCAATTGGCAGGTATTGCCTACCGGATTGTTCAGGATATGGAAGTCAAAAGCCTCATGCCTTTTGACATCTGTACCTTAGTAGAGGTCTTAGAATTACCCTTAGGTCTTGTTTGGCAAGAAATCAGTGCTATTTCCCAGTTAACAGAAAACTTGTTGCGTAGCCTCAGCAAAAAAAAACCATTAAAACGTAACGAAGGTACATGGCTAGCGTTTCAAATTGCCTATCTCCAGGCTTTGCAAGCAATTCTAGAGCAGGAAGCAAGCTTACAAAGACCGTGGCTAGACCGGGCAAGTATACCTATCCAAGCACAAATACTTAAAGAGAATGTAGGTAAACTGAGCCTTCAAGACCCGCAACTGCAAGGATTGCTGAAAACTCTCAGCCCAGGTAAATTGACTGACACTCAAGCTGAACAAGCATTGTCTTTGGTTGCAGATTCATTACTGGTGCAACAAATAAACAACGCTGCTATAGCTTGGTTAGTTGCCAATGGCGCAGAGGAACCTGAAGCTAAACTCCTAACACAACGTTTAATCAACTCACTTCCTGGGCACTTACTGGTAGTCGTTACCGAAAATGCCGCACCTCTAGCCCAACTGCAAAAATTTTTCCGTTTGGGGATATCATTATCTCCCAATTTGATCGCCCCAGAAGTTGGTTCTACAGTCAGTGAGAAAATTGATTTGCAGCGAGAACATTACCGTGCAAGTTTGATTAAAAACCTCAGTATGCCTTTACTCATGGAATCCTTTGCCCTTAAGGATATCTATGTACCACAAAAAGGCTTACCAATAGAGGCAATTATTTCTGAGCAGGATAATAAAATTGTTAAACCAGTTGATTTAAAGATATGGGCCCAGCAACAGCTAGCTGATTTAGAAACGATCGCTGTCATTGAGTCAGAACCTGGTTATGGAAAAACTAGTTTTTGCCAACTTTGGGCAGCACAGGTAGCACAAGAATTTTACCCTACCTGGATGCCTATAGTAATTAAGTTACGGGATGTAAAATATGGCAAAACTTTCATCGAAACCCTAAATTCTGCCTTTCCTGTTAATCTTTCAGCTTGGTTAGAGCAAGAAAATCTCCCTTGTCTGTTGCTGCTGGATGGTTTGGATGAACTACCCCCTTCTAGTCAGGGTATAAGGGCACAAGCAATTTTTATTCAGCAATTACTGAACTTTCATTCTCAGTACCGACACAAAATTTTGTTAACGAGTCGATCAACAACACTAGAGAAAATCGCCCCAGAGATACCCCTGCCATTAAAGCGAATTATCATTCAGCCGTTGGATGTGGAGGAACTCAAACAATGGTTTCAGCAGTGGGCAAAAGTGCAATCATTGGCGATCGCTCAAAATTTCTTTACATTCTTAAAACAGACAGGGTTATTTGCCAGCCAATCAAAGTTAAGAGAATTATCTCCTCTTGTTCGTCAACCCCTAATGCTGCATTTGTTGGGCATTTTGCACCGCGACGGACTGCTAGATGATGAAGTATTACAATTAGCTACTAATACCCCAAAGTTTTCTCTGTTATGGGAAATTTATCATCGCCTGAGTCGATGGTTGTTGGGTTATCCGCTAATTGGTGGGATCAAAACTATGCTCCTGCGCTCAGGATCGGCTCATATCCACCGAACTCCAGAAGCGATCGCTAATTTACTCGCTGGTCATCATCCCCAAGATTTAATTGAGCAGATGCAAGCGATCGCTCTGAAAATCTTACACTCCCAACGTCATCAAATTAATTTGCCTGAGGAAGTAAATACAAATAATTTACCAGCTTTTTATTTTAAAATTCAGGGTTCGGATACCTCACGCACAGCCAGGCAGGGCGTTGCGGGAATTTCCCCCCTTGTAGCGACTGCCGCGCAGAGGAGTTTAATTGAGTTTTCGCATGTCAAGTTAGGAGAATATCTTTGTGCTGAAGCTGTGACTGCTGAGTTGAAATTGCTGACTCAGTACCAAGATGAGGATTATGGCACGCTCACCTTTGTGCTTGATCCCACTAGCTTTGCCCAGCGTATCTACAATTTACTGGGTTACGGGATACTTAGCCAGGAAATTGAGGAACTGGCGATGCCTGCGGCGGACTGCGCCTACGCAATTTTGCGCCGGGAGCAAAAGCACAAGTTTTCTTTTGAAGTTTTGTTCCAACGGCTTTTGTCTTTCTGGCGTGCTTACTGTCAAGGCTATTGGTTGGATGAAGGGATGGCTCACAAAGCTTTGACTCATTTCCACGCACTGCAAAACCCGGTGAATGTTGAGCAAGTGAATGCTGCGGTGGGACTGAATGTGTTTTTATTGCTTTGTGCTTGCTACCGAGAAACAAAGATTCCTTTTTGGCCTTGTGGGAATCCAGCCAATTTTGCAGAATTCAATCCAGAGGCCTTAAGTGCGCTGATTGCTAGAACAACCCTTTTGCAAAAGGGTGCCTTCGCAACCCGAATCAAGTCTCTGGCTGGACTAAATTTATCGGGAGCCTCTTTGTTACAAGTGATGTTAACTGGGGTAAATCTTGAGCAGACAAACTTATCCAATGCAGAGTTAATGGGGGCAAATTTAGCTGGAGCCAACCTTCAACAAGCAAACCTCGCCGGTGCAAACCTTCAACAGGCAAACCTCGCAGGCGCAAATCTCCAACAGGCAAACCTGACAGGCGCAAACCTGCAACAGGCTAATCTTATGGGGACGAATCTTAATTCAGCGAATCTCACCAACGCCTGCTTATTTGATGCCATCCTTACTGAGGCAGACAAAAAGTTGGCCGCTGATAATGGTGCTTTGTTCTCCAAAGAATCATTTCAAAGACTGAAACATTTGCGTAGTTTACCGCCACAGGCATCGCAGCAACCCTTCTTAAATACCGTCCAAATTCCGACAAACCCAGATAATAATTGGAACAAACTCCCTGCGATCGGACTAATTGAAAGCTGCGAAGGCACAATTGTACCAGTAGATTTATATGATGATGCCGATGATGAGACAGTTTTTGGCAAGAACTCCATTGATGAGACTAATTATTATTAGTTTTATTAGCTAGGGAAGTCGTCAATTTTAGATTTTGGATTGAAGGAAAAATCTAAAATTGAATGACTCCTAACTACCATCAGCTTTCTTGCGGGTTGCGGTAACCAACAAAGTTAATACTGTAGTCAGTAATCCGCACTCCTGTTTCTTCTTCAATTTTGCGGATCAAATCTTCTGGTAGTTCCACATGAACATCAAGAATTTGATTTGTATCCACACAGTTGATATGACTGTGAGAGTCACTGATATTGCCGTACAAACGCCCATCACAGCGTTCAATACATTCAATGATGCCCTGACTAGATAATGCTTCTAAATTTTGATAAACAGAAGTATGACCGATCTCTTTACCTAGTTGGTTCAAGCGATCGTAAATCTCTCTAGCAGAAAGATGTTCATTTGCTTGCCAAAGTAATTCCAGAATAAAGCGACGCTGACGACTGACGCGCATACCCAGGATTTGACACCGATCCAGCGCATCTTCTAAAGAACGAATTGGTTTTGGAGAAATTGTTTGTTTTTGCATATTACAGCTTGTTAACTGTTGGGGAAAATTTCCCATTTAAATGTTTATTGGTTATTTAATATATGCAATAATATTGCACACCGCTGTTCTACCTGTACTTGTGTTTTGGCTTTTGATGCTGCAAAAGACAGGTGGCGATAATTATTTTTTTTGCTTGTTGACGGCTACTTTCTCAGACCTTAATCTAAAACAAACTCATTACAACTTTAACTTAAAATTGCTGTAAATGTCCACCTTGGGGCAAGCGTTGCCTTGCCCAAGTAGGCTGATTCTATGTAAGTCGTGTAGTAATTTATTAGGAATTAGTAAAGAAACATTTAAGTGGAGAAAAATTTGGTGTACGTGAGTGGTGTAGGCTAGGAAGAACCACAGGCATCACCAGAGGCTGATATCAATGCTAGCCAATAGATATATATTTGTGATAACCAGCGAAAACTAAGCAAAAGTATCAAAATAATTTGAGAAGGTCAGATTTGTGGGTAAATCTTGTATAGTTTGACCAATTATCAACAAAAAAGTATTAGTAAATACCAATTGATTTATAAAGATCAATGTAGCGCCAATCCCTGAAAGCTGCTACTGTATATTCTCGATCCTACAGTTGAGCATCAAGAAAGTGGCTGCTGAATCAATGACAATTGCGATCGCACTCAATAATGACTTCATTAACAATCTGGATCTGTCGCCTGCGTCAACCGTGATTGAACAACTGCTGCAAGATGGGGTCGCGTCCCATGAACAGCAGCTACGCTTTGATCTCAATTACGATCTCGAACCTGGCGATCCACGGGAACTCTCAGAAATTCCAGAGGTGCGGCTGTGGTTTGTGCGCCTAGATGCCAAATACCCTTGGTTACCATTTTTACTAGATTGGAAAGCTGGAGAATTTGCTCGTTACGCCGCCATGCTTGTACCACACCAGTTCAGTTCCCAAGAAGGCATTCAGTACAATCCTGAAGCCTTAGAAATATTTTTGATGCACAAAATCTTCATTTTGGGTGATTGGCTCAAACAGCAAAATATCCCCAGCCTCTCGCGGCTGAAGTCTATGGCCCAAATGCTGGGTTATGAATTAGATGATGCTTTTTTTGAGATATTTTAACTCGGTGAAGAAAAAGGAACTAGGCTAAAACCCTTATGCCTATTGCCTAGCCCAGGCGCGATCGCAAGTAAGCACAAAGCATTGCTAGAGAGAAATCTGGTTTTTAATACTGAATAACCGCAAAATCTAGCTGTCACGTCCAGGTTTTGCGGTCATTCAACAAACGCATAACTACATTTGGATATCCAATAGACTTATCGCAGAAATCAGGACAAACTGCCCTTTAGCCACCCCAAATCTTTTCCAAAACGGCGTTTGGTGAAACATCCGCCGTTTTTCCCGTGGGAGATGCAATGGCCAGGAATTTATCGTTTTTCGGCAACAACTTAGCTGGATTAGTGGGCCCAAATAAGGCGATGGTATAGGTTTGGACTGCAACACTCAGTTGTAGTGCCGCACTATCAGTAGACAACATCAAATTTGCCCCGGCAATCATAGCAGTTAACTTGCCAATATCATCAGGGGCAGTCACCTTGATATCTGGAGAAGACCCCAGAAGCGATCGCACAAACTGCTCATCATCAGTTCCCTTAATCACCACCACAGGCAGATCCGGCTGCTTGTCTTGGAAGCCTTGAATAATTTGATGCCAACTTTCGACAGGGTAGATTTTATCCAGTTCTTTAGCCTGGGATAACTGGCCAAAACCGCCATGAATCAAGATATAGCCTGTTTCATTCACCCCTAAGCGTTTTTGTTCTTTTTGTGCCCACTCAATATCTGGTTTTGGCACATTTACCGCTAACTCTGGGACAGGACTATTTATTTCCAATGGTTGCAGCAAATCGTGATATACTGCCGCCGCATACTGGGATGGTTTGAATGGCACAGCGTGGGTCAGAAAAACCGAACCTTTGCCTTTGTAGCCAATACGTATGGGAATTCCCGTCAACCAAAGTAAAAGACCAAGCAACCAAATTTGCTTAACAGCAATGACGACATCGTATTCGCGATCGCGAATTGTCCCCACCAAGTTACCCCAATCTGCCAGACTATTACGGTCTTGAAAATCAAAGGTCAGTACCTCGTGAACTGACTTGCTCACTCGGTAGGCAGCCTTTGACCGGGGTTCAACAACGACATCTATCTGAGCGTTAGGGTAATGGCGCTTCAGGTCATCTAGAGTCGGAAAGAAGAGAATTTGGTCGCCAATTCCGCCAGGTACAAGGGCTACTACTCGCATAATATTTATTGACGCTTACTCGCTCCCTATTTTAGGGGAAAATATATAGCTTAAAGATTGAGGAATTCTGTGTATTTACTAATTCCAGCTGCGGGAATCGGAAAAAGAATGGGGAGTAACCGTAATAAACTCCTTCTGAAAGTGCGATCGCAACCAATTATTGCTTGGACTCTATTAGCCGCAGAAGCCGCTAATACAATCAGTTGGATTGGGATTATTTCTCAGCCTACTGATTGGCCAGACTTTAACGCAATTATCGCCGATCTGAAGCTGACTAAACCAGTGGAATTGATACAAGGCGGTTCCACCCGCCAAGAATCTGTTTACAATGGTTTGCAGTCCCTGCCAGTAGCCGCAGAACAAGTTTTGATTCATGATGGGGCCAGATGCCTAGCCACACCAGATTTATTTAACTCTTGTGCCCAAGCCATTCGTCACTGTCCCGGTTTAATTGCTGGTGTATCGGTCAAAGACACTATCAAAGTTGTCGATGAACAAGGCATAATTCAAGAAACACCCGACAGACGAAAATTGTGGGCAGCACAAACTCCCCAAGGATTTGATGTCAAGTTGTTGAAACAGTGCCACGCTGAAGGTGTCCGTCAAGGTTGGGAAGTAACTGACGATGCCGCTTTGTTTGAAAAGTGCGGTATTGAAGTCCGAATTGTCGAGGGAGAGGAGACAAATTTAAAAGTCACTACTCCACAAGATTTAGCGATCGCAGAATTTATTCTCACAACTAGAGGCTTTTGAGGAAAATGATTCCCCAATTCCCCATGTCCAATTTCAGAGTTTCAAACAATATTTTGACAATTTACGATATAATGCCACACACTTGTTGATTGTTAGTTGTCATGTACTAATGACCAATGACTAATAACCAATGACTAGTAACTAAATGATTACAGCCACAGCGACGAAGATAGAAGCAATTCTCTATTTAAAAGGTAAACCCTTGTCGCTCGGCGAAATCGCCGAGTATGCCGCGTGCGATCGCGCCACTGTCAAAGAAGGCATAATTGAACTAATGGACAACTATGCCCACCGAGATAGCGCCCTAGAGGTAGTAGAAACTCCAGATGGTTACAGTTTGCAACTCCGGTCTGATTTTCATGATTTGGTGCAAACGATGATACCAGTAGAATTGGGTGTAGGTGCATTGCGGACTTTAGCTGCGATCGCCCTTAATAGTCCCATACTTCAGAGCGACTTGATTAACCTACGCGGCTCAGGAGTATATCAACACGTTCCCGAACTCGTCGAACTTGGTTTCATCCGAAAGCGTCGAGACAGCGATTCTCGCTCTTATTCACTGCAAGTAACCCCGAAGTTTCATCAGTATTTCCAAATAGAACAACTCCCGCAAATACTTTCCACCAGCCAAAAGGAAGAACAACTAGAACTAGAACTAGAACCAAAATAATGTCCCCTGCTTTTCAGGGCTTATACCCGTGGTGAATGCGCTACCCTTGTACTATGGTTTAAAGTAGAGTTAGCAATTAAGCTAAATAAAACTGCCAATGGTGTTTAATCCTGACTTTTTGAATGACAACTCTGAGGAACACCCTAATCAACTTCTTTCCGACCACTCTGAGGAATACCCTAATCAGTTACTCAAATATCTACAACATCAGTCTCCTGATGTTTTAGCTAGGATTGCTCAGTCCGCCAGCCCCGAAATTAAACAAATTATCTCGCAAAATGTCCAAGGGCTAGTGGGAATGCTCCCGGCAGAAAATTTCAACGTGCAAATCACAACAGATCGGGAGAACTTAGCTGGGCTTCTAGCGTCGGCCATGATGACGGGGTATTTTCTGCGCCAGATGGAACAAAGAATGCAGTTAGAGCATTTGTCTAATGGTCAATAATCAATAGTCAGTAGTCAAATATTCTGGGACTATTGACCAAATAATTACTAGTTCGTAATTCGTAATTCGTAATTAAAGAGGGTATAGCAGCCCACGCTGAATTAAAAATTCAGTGTCAACAAGACATTTGTGGAGAGTTCAAGCTTCCACTGAGAGCGTAGCGGTAGCAATTTTCCCAGCGTCATTATCAATTACGAATTACGTTAGCGCAGCGCGAAGGAGTCCGCCAGCGTCATTATCAATTACGAATTGTTTTGACTATTTCCTTTTGGGATAAGCTCCTGACTGTACTCTGAAGGTTTGAATTTTACCGCTGCGGTTGACTTCCATAGCTATTATGTCCCCAACTGTGCTGGACTCTACGAACTTCTGAACTTGGGCTGAGGTTTTGACTGGTTTACCGTTAACTTTTTGAATCACATCTCCAGGAAGCAGTCCTCCACGCTTGGCTGGGGAATCCTCTGTGACTCCTTTAATTACAATTCCAGCTTCCTGCTGAATGTTCAGTTGATTTTCTTGATTAATCTGTTGTTTTCTGGTGGGAGAAAGGTCTGCCATTTCAATTCCCAAGAACGGATGTTCTACACGCCCTTTGGTAAAAAGTTCATTGGCGATGCGGGCGGCGGTTTCAATGGGGATAGCAAAACCGAGTCCTTGAGCATCAGCGCGGATAGCAGTGTTAACACCAATTACTTCGCCTTGGGCGTTTAACAAGGGGCCACCAGAATTACCAGGGTTAATTGCGGCATCAGTTTGGATAAAGCTAACTCGCTTATCTGGGACACCAACTTGAGTGCTGGTGCGATCTGTAGCACTGATGATGCCAATAGTGACAGTATTATCTAAACCCAGAGGATTGCCAATAGCGATCGCCCATTGTCCTGGTATTAAGTTTTGCGAATTGCCCAACTTTACTGTCGGTAAATGACTCGCTTTTATTTTCACTACTGCCACATCTGTCACAGAATCAACTCCTACTACCTTCCCCTCTAGACTGCGACCATCTTTGAGGGTGACTTGTACTGTATCTGTATCTGCCACTACATGAGCATTGGTGAGTAATTCTCCATCTTCGCTCAAAATAAATCCCGAACCTGTACCGCGCTCAATGCGTTCTTGGGGAATTGGTTGCTCATCCTCTCCAAAGAATCGCCGCAAGAGGGGATTTTTCAATGCATCAGATATGGGATTGGCAACTTTGCGAGTGGCGTTAATTCTTACCACAGCTGGGCCAACTTTTTGCACTGCCGTCGCAATAAAATTCACATTATCGCCCCCAGTAGCACCAATCGCTCCGTTAGAAGAATTTGGCACTACCGATTCTGGAGGCGAAGCCATTGTTACATTTTTTAACTGTCGGAACGAGGGATTTTGTAGCAGGAGATAGCGACTACCAAATAAACCTGCACCACAGCCGAACACCAGTAAGAACACATAAACGCCCAGTTGCTTTAAAGATAACTTCATAATCATTCTGCTTAAGGACAACAATGCAGTTGCTAATTTCTAAGTGTAGTCAAGCTAACGGTAAGTGGACAGATAAATTTACGATGAATTGGTCATAGGGCATGGGGTATAGGGGATTTGTACTGAGCGTTGCCGTAAAGCCTGCGGCATAGCTACGCTTAGGGCGCAGCCTCTCATAGAGAAGTATTAAGCATTGATTCTTCTCCTTGTCTCCCTCTGCTCCCCACTTCTCACACTCTCCATCTAAAATCTAAAGTTAATGCGCTCTTGACCTTTATACATGACTTTACCCTTTCGTCAACTGTTTCTCTGTAGCTTAGTTAGCGCCTTGAGCCTAGTATCCATACTGCCAAACACCAACAGCGCCAACGCTGCTGTGGGTGGTTGTCCAACTCCAGCTCTATCTCGCTTCCAACGCCATAAAGTTGTTCGTGGCGAAACTTTGGAGAGCATAGCACAGCGCTACAATCTCATGCCTACAACTATTATTGGCATGAATCCAGCTTTACAGAATGGTGCGATGTCTACGGCGGGTTCCACCTACGTAGCCGTTGGTAGTGTACTTCAAATTCCTCCCTACAATGGGATTGTAGTCGAAGTGCCTCGTGGTCAAACTTGGCGACAAGTAGCGGCACAATACAAAGTTCGTGCTGATAGCCTTTTTGAGGTGAATGGCTGCCAACAAGACCCCAGAGTTGTGTTTGTTCCGGGAGTAAATTGGTCACCCAATGGTGTTGTAACAAAGTCCCCTTTACCTACTGATGTAGGTACGCCAAACCGTGCATCCCTGTCTGGATACCCCTTGGCACAAGTAGTAACTGTGGGATTACCTTACGGCTGGCAAATTAATCCTGCTACAGGTGAAGTTTTCTTTCATAGTGGTGTTGATTTGTTAGCACCAGTTGGTACAGATGTGCTAGCGATCGCGCCTGGAACTGTAGCTTTTGCTAATGACCAAGGTTCCTATGGCAAGTTGGTCATTATTAACCATAGTGGCGGACTTCAAAGCCGCTATGCCCAGCTTGACAATATCAAGGTTACTGTAGGTCAGCAGGTAAGCAAAGGAGACTTACTGGGAACAGTAGGTACTAGTGGAAAACCAACCTCCAGTCAATCACATCTCCATTTTGAAGTGCGTTCTAGCTCATCTCTCGGTTGGGTAGCACAAGATCCCAAAGGTTATTTGAAGAAATGAGGTATTAGGGATTAGGGAGTGGGGAGTGGGGGATGAGCAAGCAGGAGGAGATAGGGAGATAAGGGGATAGAATAACCATGCCCTATGCCCCATGCCCAAATGCTATTGATTCGCTAGATTTTACGATGTGCATTCCTGCCTCTGAAAATCTTGTAAATGCCGCATCTGCCTGTTCTGTGTAGTCCACAATATCTAGAACGACAACGGGGGAAGTGCAATCTTCTAGTAAATAGATTTTTTGAGCAAGGGTAGCATCTACCTGTTTAATTTCTGTTAATAAATCGTCAATTGTCCACGCGACACAATGACTTTTAGCTTGCCCACCAATAATTACAGCATCAAATTCTAAAAGTTGCTTAATCAGGCGCGTGTTCTTTTGAGCAAGTGGACGTTGTTCAAAATCTTCCAACACTTCTGGACGTAAGATGGAATAGTTTTCTGTTAATGGGTTCTCACCTTTTATTTCAAATTGCGTCTGACTCTGACGAGCAATGCCGTGAAAAAATATTGCTTCTTCTACTGAAGAAACTAAAGCATGACCAATGCCGCCCAACATAGAATGATAAGGCCAAATTGTGAGGGGATATTTACCGTCTTGGCTTAGTTTTTTAACGTAATGGTAAGTATGTTTTTCTAATAATTCATAATTTCCATTAGTAACACTGTCAGCAACTGCTGGGTTAACTCTCCAGATTCCTTGTTCGATATCTGTTAGGGTGATGTTAGTCGCTGCTGGAGTAGGATGTTCTCCGGCGGCGTTCACCCAAAAGATGGGATGAAAGATTTGCGTTGCTGTGTGGGTGTCCAGGGTGGGTACAATTTGTGTGATTACTCCCAAATTCCGATATATAAATTCACACAATCTGACGTTATCATCCACTGCCCCTTTCCCAGATTTTCCACCTACAAATAATTCAAATCCTGGGATACAGAAGGTATTTTGGACATCAATTAATAGTAAACAAATCCTGGTTTTATCTAAAGATGCTGGTTTGATGTCGTGTTTTTGTGCCCATACTTCGCCTGCTGTTGCACATTCTTGGTAAGGTACGCGCCATACTTCTCCTACCTTATTGGAGTTAAAATGTGGGGGAATTGGTAGTTGGGTTGTTGTTTGGGTATTCATATAATTCTGTATTTATGTTGTAATTATTAAGCTTGCCCTTAGTTAAATATAATATAATGCTTTACTTAGAAAACCTCATTATGGGAACCTAAGAGGTTGTTTGAAAAGTGTTTCGCTGTGACTTTAAGCACTTTTAGATCCCCCCTAACCCCCCTTAAAAAGCTACGGTGTACACACAAGTAGAAGTAAACTACTAGGGGAAGAGATTTGAGGGGGCAGAGAGAGTGGAAAATCCAATAAGAATTCATGCTCAACTGTGGTGCAAAAAAGCATTTGGCGACCCAAGGT
>NZ_JACJTD010000058.1 GCF_014698505.1 Nostoc foliaceum FACHB-393
AGCGGTCAAATGCTTGGATGGAAAGATGCAAAATCCTCGTCAAGAACTTTGAGAGAACTTTAGCGAATGCGACTGCCAAGGTTAATCTTTGTTTTATTCGGTTGATGGTTAAGAGGCTTGCTGCACCCTCTTAGATGTCAAATGGGTTCTATAGCATTTCAGCATCTACTCGCAAGTCGTCAAATTCCAGTGCATTATGGCGTGGAGGATTTTGAACAAGATATAGAAAACTTGCGGGCGATGGGTAGACTGTGATCATTGTCAGTGATACTTCGCCCATTAATAACCTCGCCGCCATTAACCATCTTCATTTACTACAACAGCTTTACGGAACAGTCCTAATTCCTGAAGCTGTCTACCGAGAACTGACTGATCCCAACTTTCCAGTTGCAGGTGCAACTGAAGTACAAACTTTTATTTGGATTCAAACTCGTCCAGTTCAAGATCGTATACTGGTTGAAGCACTCAGCAATGAACTGGATATTGGTGAAGCTGAAGCGATCGCTCTAGCAGTGGAAATGAAAACAGATCAAGTGTTGATTGATGAACGTCGTGGTCGCATGGTTGCAACTAGCCTAAATCTTAGTTACCAGGAATTTTAGGGATCTTGGTTGAAGCTAAAAGTCAAAGGCTAATTTCTGCCGTGAAACCTCTGTTAGATGCTCTAATTAATCAAGCAGGATTCTGGGTGGCTGAACCTTTATACAAGAGGGTTTTGCAGCTTGTTGATGAAGATGACACTATTTAATATGCTCTAGCCTAGACCAAAGGTGGTATGGCTTTTATAACTACCATCACGCGTAGGCGTAGCCAGCCGTAGGCATCGCTTTAAGGTATATTTGGATTTTTGATGCTATTTCGCGTGAAAATTTGCTCAAGCCTAAATCACTCAGCAAGAATTTCTGGTGAAAAAACTGATTTGGTTGGGGAAGAAACCAGGATAATGAAGCATAATTAACCTTTATAGCTAAAAGCTGTCAGCCATCAGCCACAAGCTGAGATGGTAAAGTTTGAAGGCTTGTGATTCAACTTAAGTAATTGACTATGAGTACAGCAAATATTTCGCCAGCTATCCGCATAGGAGTACTAGGTTTCGGCGGACTCGGACAAGCCGCCGCCAAGGTACTTGCTGCTAAACAGGAAATGATTTTAGTCGCAGCCGCAGATCAAAAAGGTTACGCTTACGCTGCTGAAGGTTTAAATACTCAAGAATGCATTGCAACCTACCAGTCCCAAGGTTCGGTAGGTCATTTAGAGCCAGTTGGTACGTTAACAAATCAAAGTATTCAGGATGTAATTGAAATAGCTCAACCTGTGGATGGGTACTTTCTGGCTTTACCCAACTTGCCAAATGACTTTATTCCCTCTGTAGCCAAGGAGTTTATTAAATCTGGTTGGCGTGGGGTGCTAGTGGATGCCATTAAGCGCACCACTGCTGTAGAACAACTACTGGCGATGAAAGAAGAACTGCAAGCGGCCGGAATTACCTACATGACAGGATGTGGTGCAACACCCGGATTGTTAACAGCCGCCGCCGCTTTAGCCGCCCAAAGCTACGCCGAAATTCATCAAGTCGAAATTACCTTTGGGGTAGGAATTGCTAACTGGGAAGCTTACCGCGCCACCGTTCGGGAAGACATTGGTCATATGCCTGGTTACACAGTGGAAACTGCTAGGGCGATGACTGATGCGGAAGTAGAAGCGCTATTAGATAAAACTAATGGTGTACTTACTTTGACGAATATGGAACACGCTGATGATGTGATGCTAGAGGTAGCGGGAATTTGCGATCGCGATCGCGTTACTGTTGGTGGTGTAGTCGATACTCGCAATCCCAAAAAACCCCTCAGCACCAACGTTAAGGTAACAGGGCGTACCTTTGAAGGTAAGATTTCCACCCATACCTTTACTCTGGGAGATGAAACCAGTATGGCAGCCAATGTCTGCGGCCCTGCTTTTGGCTATCTCAAAGCTGGTAGACAATTGCACCAACGCGGCATTTATGGAATATTCACTGCTGCCGAAATTATGCCGCAATTTGTTAGGTAATAGTTAGGAGTTGGGAGTTAGGAGTTAGGAGTTAGGAGTTAAAAATATAAAATCGCAAAATTGGAGTCTCTGAATATGCTCCAAACTTCCGATTTTAAACTCCAAACTCCTGAGTGTTAACTTCTAAGTTTTTCTAAGCTGGTGGCAGTTCTGGAGATAAAATATCTGTCAAATTTTCCTCAAGCAACGAATCTGGTGTTTGTATAATAAATGGAAGTTCAGCTCCCACAAGTCCTTGCTGGATGCGTTCTAAAGTATCGTTAAAAACGACAAACAGAGGATATATTGTATTAGCTCCCTCACTCAAAATATGACTGTGGCGGAGAGGCATCAACCACTCATAATCATTGTCTAGACAAACTTGGGTTTGTCGCCAACGTCCTAACAAATCAGAAAAGTCTTCGTGAGCACGGTGAATAAAGACTAAAATTTCTTCTCCTGTCTTGATTTTCCACTCTGGATCGCACATCAAAATTGCCACATCACAGGGTAAGCAAATCGTTTGTGGGGCTGTTGTAGCAGTGTTGCGAAGACGGACAATTGGCAAGGGAATAGTGATGACACTTTCATCTGGACGGCGCAGACTGGGAATCATCTCTAAGTATGGCCGATATTGCTTTAGTAAGGCGATCGCAGCTAGGTGATTGCTGTACTCTGCCAAACTCGCTTCGTAGTGAGATTTTTGCACAGTCATAGTTTATTAAATAGTTAGGAGTTAGGAGTTAGGAGTTAGGAGGTAAAAATAAAATTTATAAGTTAGGAGTGAAGAATGAAGATGATAAATAGAGAGTTTAAACTTCTAACTTATAACTCCTAACTCCTAACTATTAATCCCCTATCCCAGCTTTTCAAACACCGCAAACATAGGCAGATACATCGCTAACAAAATGGTTCCAACCATTCCCCCTAGAACTACAATCATTACCGGTTCCAAAATACTGGTCATTGCTTTTACTGCTTGCTCGACTTCATCTTCATAGAAATCGGCAACTTTCATCAACATTGCATCTAATTCTCCAGTTTCTTCTCCGATACTAATCATCTGAATTGCCATAGCCGGAAAAACGCTATCTTTTTGTAAAGCAATGCTAATCATACCTCCTTGTTGAATTTCCATGCGGGCTGCGTCTATGGCATTGGCAATTACTTGGTTTCCTGATGTATCTCGGACAATTTCCAGGCAAGTTAAAATTGGTACACCTGAACGAGTCAAAGAACCAAAAGTCCTGCTAAAGCGGGCAACCGAAGATTTTTGAATTAAGTCACCAAATAATGGCATCTTTAGGGAAAAACGATCAATTGTGATGCGACCAACAGGAGTTTTACCATATTGTGTAAAGGCAACTTTCAGTGCTACAAGAACACCGATAAGTACGAAAACCTTCGGACTTCTCAAAAATTGGCTAGCATCCATCAAGAATTGCGTTAAAGCTGGTAATTCAGTTCCAATTTCTGTAAAAATCTTCGCAAAAATAGGAATAAGAAAAATGGTCATACCGAGGAAGATAGCAACTGCTATAAAACCCACAACCACTGGATAAGACAATGCTGATTTAATTTGGTTTTGTAAGCGGGCAACATCTTCTAACAACTTGGCTAAACGATTTAATACTTCGTCTAGAACACCACCAACTTCGCCTGCTTGAATCATACTCACATATAATCCATCAAAGCAGTCAGGATGCTTCCGCATTGACTCTGAAAGATTCATTCCGCTTTGAACATCACTGCTAATGTCCACAAGAGCTTGTTTCAGTTTAGGATTACTACACTGTTCAGAAAGTACCCCCAGACTTCTAACGATCGCAACTCCTGCATTCATCAAAACGGCAAATTGACGGGAAAAAACGGCTTTGTCTTTCACAGAAACCTTAACTAAGGAAGTCTGGAATTTTTTTAAGTCAAAATTTGCCTGAAATCCTTGAAATTGTTTGAGTTCTTGAACTACAAAACCTTGATCTCTGAGATTAGTACGAGCTTGCGTCAAGGATTCAGCAGTAATTTTTTCTGTTCGGGATTTTCCTTGAGAATCCCTAACACGGGCAACGTAGGTTGGCATAAATCAATTCAAAATTCAAAATTCAAAATTTAAAATAATCAAGGGTTTTCCACCCTCTTCATTTCTCCTATTCCCAATTCCTTTAATGCGCTCTGGCAGCCGCACCGGGTTTCGCACCTGCGGCAGCTGCTTGCGGTGTAGAAGTACCGATGAGGCGTTGGATTTCATCTGGCTTAGAAGTCTTAGACATCGCCGCTTCAAAGGAAATCGTTCCTGCTTTGTAAAAATCGGCTAAAACCTTCTCCAGAGTTTGCATCCCTAATTTGCCGCCAGTTTGAATAGCTGAGTAAATTTGAGATGTTTTGCCTTCTCGAATCAAGTTAGAAATAGCAGGAGTAACAATCAGAATTTCTTGAGCCATCACCCGACCATACTCACCGGGTTTAGGGTTTTTCTTGGACACCAAGGTTTGGCTAAATACTGCCACTAACGAGTTAGATAATTGCACCCGGACTTGGGTTTGTCTTTCATGGGGGAAAACGTCGATAATCCGGTCAACTGTCTGTGCCGCGGAACTGGTGTGGAGAGTACCAAATACCAAGTGGCCTGTTTCGGCTGCGGAAATTGCCAAAGAAATCGTTTCCAAATCGCGCATTTCTCCCACCAGAACAATGTCTGGATCTTCTCGCAAAGCTGCTTTCAAAGCATTAGCAAAGCTCTTAGTATCTTCACCCAGTTGCCGTTGGTGAACCAAGCTTTTAATTGGTTCGTAGACAAATTCAATTGGGTCTTCCACCGTTAAAATATGCTCTGCTTTAGTGCGGTTAATCAAGTCGATCATTGCCGCTAAGGTAGTTGTCTTGCCGGAACCTGTAGGGCCTGTTACCAGAATTAATCCTCTGGGCTTATCTGTCATTTCCCGCACCACATCTGGCAAACCTAATTTTTCAAAGTTAGGAATCTTAGAACTTAATGCCCGTAAGCAAGCAGCATAAGAACCACGTTCTTTATAGACATTGACCCGGAAGCGAGCTAAACCTTTAACACCATAAGAACAATCCAACTCCCAGTTTTGCTCTAAAGTTTTACGCTGGGTGTTGTTGAGCATACTAAAAATCAGCCTTTGACATTGATCAGCTGTCAATACATGCTCACCTATCGGGGTGAGTTTGCCACTGATGCGGAAGTAAGGAGGCAAACCTGCGGATAAATGCATATCCGAGCCACCCATTTCAATCAACTGTTCCATCAGGTCTTCAATCATCATTTCCATAGTTCTACTTCCTTTTAATGTTTGTTATTTGTCCTTTGTCAGTTGTCATTTGTTTAAAGTTACTAACCAATGACTAATGACTATTACTCTTAAAACCGGGATGTCATACAGTAGGGACAATCCAGCCATTCTTGTTTCAATGTGGCATCACAAATCCGGCAAGTAAGACCAGTCTTGCGTTTGGCTTTTAACTCGGCTTCCAAACCAGTATCAGTAAACGTCACTCGTTCTACTTCTTCTAAAGTGGTGGAACCTTGGCGCACTAAGTCCAAGCTGTAAGCCAGCAAGGTTTTCATGCCCTCTTCTATTGCCACTTCCTTGATACGTTCCGTGGGTGCATCTTCGTTAATGAGAGTTTGCAGGTTTTCGGTGACTCGCATGACTTCATAAACACCACAACGCCCTTTGTAGCCGATGCCATTACATTTTGAGCAAAGCTGATTTTTGGTTTTGGCTTCCGCGATCGCATCTAATGTCAAGGTGTTAGCCTTATAGAAGGTGACTCCAACATCTGAGGAAGCTGATAGACCATAACGAGCCAATTCCTCGGTTGTGGGAGTGTAGGGAACACGACATTCAGAACATACACGCCGCACCAAACGTTGAGCTAGAACGCCAATTAGGGAACTTGAAACCATGAAAGGCTCAATCCCCATTTCTCCCAAACGAGCGATCGCACCTGGGGCATCATTGGTGTGTAAGGTAGTTAATACTAAGTGACCTGTCAAGGCAGCTTCAATTGCTGTTTTTGCTGTTTCCTTATCCCGCGTTTCACCCACCAGCAGCACATCTGGATCTTGCCGCAAGAAAGCCCGCAAAGCGGTAGCAAAATCCAGCCCTTTTTCCCGAATCACCTGTACTTGAGTAATCCCTGGAAGACTGTACTCAATTGGGTCTTCTACAGTACTGATATTAATTCCAGGATCATTCTTTTCTGAGAGTGCAGAATACAGCGAGGTTGTTTTCCCAGAACCAGTTGGCCCAGTTACCAAAATTAGACCAAAAGGACGGCTAACCATATCCTTGACAATATCTAAAGTCTCTGGATCGGTAATTAACTTATCTAATCCCAGTTGGGTGGAGGAGTTATCCAAAATCCGTAGCACCACCTTTTCCCCGTAGCGACTGGGTAAGGTATTCACCCGGAAGTCCACCTTACGTCCCTCAAACATCCGCCGGATACGTCCATCTTGGGGTAGACGGCGTTCAGCAATGTCTAGATTGGAGATGATTTTAAATCGGGCTGTCACCGCCGGGATGATTTTTTTCGGTAGGGGATCAAAAGCTTCACGCAGTACGCCATCTTTCCGAAAGCGAATGCGTAAGTTTTCTTCTTGCGGTTCGATATGAATGTCAGAAACGCCCTCATGCAAGGCTTTAGCCAGGATTCTGTTAACTAGGTTGATGACTGGGGCATCCTCTGCACCTTTCATCGCTGCCCCTAAATCAGCCTCCATTTCTTCAGGAGCATCCGAAATATCGAGATTTCCGAGGTTTTCTAAATCCTGATTAATATCTGTAAACTTTTCTTGTTCCAGGTGCTTTTGCCGAACAGCCATTTCATCCAGATATTGGTTGATTAGCTGCTGGTAGTCTTCCTGTGTAATGACCATGCGCTGCAACGCCAAGCCTTGGGGGCGCAAGATGCGGTTCAGGTCATCGGAAGCCTCTAGATTATCTGGAGCAACCATCGCCACTAAAACTGAGGGCGGGGTTTGGTCTTCGTGTTTCGATAATGGTACTAAACGATGGCGACGACAGATATCCACTGGGATGAGGGTTTCAATCAGGTTCCCCATCATCGTGCTGCCAAAGGAATTGACTTCCGGATCAAGGAATTCAACACCGTATAGTATTTTAAGTTCAAATAGCTGCTGTTTTTTGTATTGCCTGAGCAACTCAGGTGATAGTTGTTGCCCAGTGATTGACTCTAGTACTTCCGTTAAGGGTCTGCCAGATTTGCGGCTTTCAATTAGTGCCTGCCTCATCTGTTCGGTATTGACATAGCCAGATTGCACTAGCTTGTTGCCGAAGGGCGAAAACTCTGTTCTGGTAGTTAGAGCGGTACTGCGCCGTTGTGGTGACGAGTAAGTCATAAATGAGCAATTGATTTGGGGAAACCTCTGCTTAAAGTATTCCCAGGCTGTGAGACAGAATTCTCATTTCCTAAAAAAGTCCTGAGTCACGTCGCTTTGCTCCGAATTTAAAATGACGCTCTCTAGGAGACGCTACGCGTAGCGTCTCCTAGAGAAGCCTCTCGTTCCATTAGCGTGTCCCCTTGGGAGAAAAGAAGGCTTTACGCTGCGCTAACAAAATTCAAAATATTTTCAAATAAAATGAGGGGCGAGTCACATTCAGCACTACTATTGCAAATTACTCGTTCGGGTTACCGCCTTAGTAGAGTCTGGGCTAACGTGTTCACCATTTGTCACAATAAGATGACGGTTACATCACTTCCAGGAACTTATCGGCAAAAAAATCAGCCTCAGTGGCACGTCGTGGATGACGACGGTTGCAAGCTGTGGAGATACACTGCCATAAAAAGCATCTGGAATGAGTGGACAATGATGGATGAAAATAAACAGATAAACAATACAAGCCAGCAATTGGGTGAACCAACAGAGGTAAATCAAGCAATGAAGAGTGACTCCCCAGCCCAAACTAATTTCAATGAATCTGGTAGCGAGGTTACAGAGCAAGTGGCAGCCCAAACTAATGTATCGGGAGATACGGCTACTCTCAATCAAGAAAATGGCGTCGCTGCAACTGAAGTGGAAACGACAGCTTTGGCAGAACTGACTCAACAAATCGAGTCTCTCAAAACGCAACTAGAAGAGCGTAGTACGCAATATATGCGGATTGCCGCTGATTTTGAGAATTATCGGAAACGTACTAGCAAAGAAAAAGAAGAGCTAGAGACACAAATCAAGCGGAATACCATTCTGGAATTGCTGCCAGTAGTCGATAATTTTGAGCGGGCGCGATCGCACCTCAAACCTCAATCTGATGGCGAAATGACCATGCACAAAAGTTACCAAGGCGTTTACAAACAATTAGTAGATAGCCTGAAGCGCTTGGGTGTATCACCAATGCGTCCTGAAGGCCAAGAATTTGATCCTAACCTGCACGAAGCAGTAATGCGCGAACCTACGGATGAACATCCTGAAGGAACAGTGTTAGAAGAGTTAGTGCGCGGATACTTCTTGGGCGAACGCGTGCTACGCCATGCAATGGTCAAAGTAGCTGCTCCTAAGGAAGATACCCCTGCTGCACCAGAAGATCAGTCGAGTTCAGCCAACAGTTAAGCTGTAGTCGCTCGCCTCACTGACCTAAAGTGCCTGGGTTCTAGCAAGGACGAGCATCGCGTACCTAAAACTTGGACAAGGCTTTGGATAACTCTCTGTGCTTAACTTCTCTTTTGCTACCGGCAACAGGGATTCCACAGACGTTATCCGCTAGCCTTGGTTCAAAGCAAAAAAGTTAGTCCGCGACATATTACAGCATAAAGAATCAGTAAAAATACTGGCAAGTATGGGAAAAGTTATTGGGATCGACTTAGGCACTACTAACAGTTGCGTCGCAGTCTTGGAGGGCGGTCAACCACTGGTGATCTCCAATTCTGAAGGTGGACGAACTACTCCAAGTATTGTGGGATTTGGGAAGAGTGGCGATCGCTTGGTTGGTCAATTGGCAAAGCGCCAAGCCGTAACCAATGCCGAAAACACAATTTACAGTATTAAACGATTCATCGGGCGGCGTTGGGATGACACTGACATAGAACGCGATCGCGTTCCCTATAACTGTGTCAAAGGTCGAGATGATACCGTTGATGTCCAAATTCGCTCAAAAAACTACACGCCACAAGAACTATCCGCCATGATCCTGCAAAAGCTGAAGCAGGATGCGGAAAACTTTTTGGGTGAGGAGGTCACTCAGGCAGTGATCACCGTACCAGCATATTTTACAGATGCCCAAAGACAAGCAACTAAAGATGCTGGCACAATTGCTGGACTAGAAGTCCTGCGAATTATCAATGAACCAACAGCTGCGGCTTTAGCTTTCGGATTGGAAAAGCAAGACCAAGAGCAGCTAATTTTAGTATTTGACTTGGGAGGCGGTACCTTCGACGTATCGATCTTGCAACTTGGAGATGGCGTTTTTGAAGTTAAGGCGACTTGTGGCAACAACCACTTGGGTGGAGACGACTTTGATAATGCGATCGTGCGTTGGATGATGGAACGTTTCCAGCAACAAGAAAAAATCGACCTTTCCCAAGATAAGATGGCACTGCAACGCCTGCGGGAAGCAGCGGAAAAGGCAAAAATTGAACTCTCCAGCATGGTGAATACCTCCATCAACTTACCGTTTATCACGGCTGATAATACCGGGCCAAAACATCTGGAGATGGAACTCAGCCGCTCTAAATTTGAAGAACTGGCAGGGAAATTAATTGAAGGTACCATCGAACCAATGATCCAAGCGCTCAAAGATGCGGATCTCAAACCACAAGCTATAGATCGGATTATTTTGGTAGGTGGTTCTACCCGTATTCCCGCAGTCCAAAACGCGCTAATTAAGTTTTTCAATGGCAAAGCTCCCGATCGCTCTATCAACCCTGACGAAGCGGTAGCATTGGGAGCGGCTATCCAAGCAGGGGTGTTGGGTGGCGAAGTAGATAATCTCTTACTTTTGGATGTCACTCCTTTGTCTTTGGGAATTGAAACTTTGGGTGAAGTGTTCACCAAAATTATTGAACGCAACACCACAATTCCTACAAGTAGGTCACAAATTTTTTCCACAGCAGTTGATGGGCAAACCTCAGTAGAAATTCACATCCTCCAAGGTGAACGGGCAATGTCACGAGATAACAAGAGTCTGGGTAAGTTTTTGCTAGCAGGAATACCCCCGTCGCCCCGTGGTGTGCCGCAAATCGAAGTATCCTTTGAAATCGATGTCAACGGCATCCTGAAGGTTTCTGCCCAAGACAAAGGTACAGGTCGAGAACAGAGTATCAGAATTACCAATACAGGTGGTTTGAGTACCAACGAAGTCGAACGGATGCGCCAAGAGGCCGAACTGTTTTCCGAAGAAGATAGAAGACGTAAAGAACTGGTTGAACTCAAAAACCAAGCAGATAATTTGTTGTTCAGTTACGAATCCACCATCAAGGATAATAGCAACTTTATCGGCGACCAGATGAAAACCTTGGCTAGTGAAAAAGTTTCACAACTCCAAGCTGCAATGATTGACTCTAGCATCTCCACAGTAGAATTTAAGCAGCGCTTAGACGACTTCCAACAAACCCTGTTTGCAATTGGTGCTGATGTCTATAATCGAGCTAACAGCCAAACAGATGAGATTGAAGAGGCTTCAGGTAGTCACTTTACCCCAGAAGTAGACTCACCAATGAACGGTACACTAATACCACAATTCAACTTTGATTTCGACGAAGAAAGTACTGCCCAGGTTGATTATGAGGCGATAGATTAGGGATTGGGCATGGGGTATGGGTTATGGGGCTTATTAGTCATTAGTTATTTCTTCCCCGTCTCCCCTGCTCCCCCACCTCCTTCATCTTCCCCACTCCCCAAAGTTGCAGATTTTTGTTAAAAGAATTTAATCTATCTAAAATATATTAATTATAAATTTAGCGAAGTTTCACAAGACCCCAGCGGTTTGCTAGATTGTAGAAGCAAATTACAGTGGGCTAGGCAGTGTGCCAGTTCAGATGCACTTCCATTGCATATGGGTGGTTTTCCACACCTAATGGTGCGGCTAGCCCCTCTGGTTAATGGGCGGGGTTTTCCTCTCCTACGTAGCACAATTGTAAAAGAGATAGCCGACTCGGCAGTGAGAAGTCTGAGCATAGGCTTCCTCTGCTCATAAATTCTGTGGCTTTTGTCGTCTCCCACGAGGAAAGCACATGTTGCTCAAGATTTGTCGGTGATTTTTGTAAAGGGTAAAGGGTAAAATCAATTATTAACAAAAATTAATTTTATCTTCTGCCTGACCTCCGGCAAGCCACCCTCTGAAGGACACTGCATTGCTCTTCTAGAGCTGTAGGCAAAACCGCCTTCCTGTAGGGTAGCAAGTGACCGCGAGTGACGTTCTACTGCCTTCTGCTTTCTTCCTTCTAACTTTTACCTTTGCTATATGGCCCGCGACTATTATGAAATCCTGGGTGTCTCTCGTGACACCGACAAAGAAGAAATCAAACAAGCCTATCGCCGTTTAGCCCGGAAGTTTCACCCAGACGTGAACAAAGAACCCGGTGCGGAGGATCGCTTTAAAGAAATTAACCGTGCTTATGAGGTACTCTCAGAGCCAGAAACCCGCGCTCGTTACGATCGCTTTGGTCCAGAGGGTGTATCAGGTGCTGCTGGACCAGGCTTCCAAGATGTCGGCGATATGGGCGGCTTTGCCGATATATTTGAAAGCATTTTTAGTGGCTTTGCTGGCGGTATGGGTAGTCCCACGCAACAAAGACGGCGTAGTGGGCCTGCCAGGGGCGATGACCTACGGCTAGACCTAAAGTTAGACTTTCGGGAAGCGGTATTTGGCGGCGAAAAAGAAATTCGCATTTCCCATCTAGAAAATTGTGAAGTCTGTAGCGGTTCTGGTGCTAAACCTGGAACCCGCCCCCGGACTTGTTCTACTTGTAGCGGATCGGGTCAAGTCCGCCGTGTCACTAGAACACCCTTTGGCAGTTTCACCCAAGTCTCAACTTGTCCCACTTGTAATGGGACAGGGATGGTAATTGAAGATAAGTGTGATGCCTGTGATGGTAAGGGCGCAAATCAAGTTACAAAGAAACTCAAAATTACCATTCCGGCTGGGGTGGATAATGGCACACGCTTGCGGATTTCTAGTGAAGGAGATGCCGGTCAACGCAGTGGCCCTCCTGGAGATTTATACGTTTACTTGTTCGTAAATGAGGACGAGGAATTCCAACGGGATGGCATTAATATTCTCTCTGAAATCAAACTTAGCTATCTGCAAGCGATTTTAGGTTGTCGGTTAGAGGTAGATACGGTAGATGGGCCAGTGGAACTAATCATTCCGGCTGGAACCCAGCCCAATACGGTGATGAAGTTAGAAAATCGCGGTGTACCCCGTTTGGGTAATCCCGTTAGTAGAGGGGATCATATGCTGACAGTATTAATTGATATTCCCACCAAGGTCACCCCTGAGGAGAGGGAACTGTTGGAGAAGCTGGCTAAAATTAAGGGAGATCGCACTGGTAAAGGCGGTCTAGAAGGATTCTTGGGAAATTTATTTAAGTAATGAAGCCCTCTTCTCTTTTAACTCCCGATGCTCAACTTGATTTACGCGGCACCCCTTGCCCAATTAATTTTGTGCGGACAAAACTACGTCTGGAGAAAATGCCATTGGGAGGTTTGCTAGAAGTCTGGCTAGACCCTGGTGAGCCGATTGAGCAGGTTCCCGATAGTCTGACAATGGCAGGTTATCAGGTGGAACAAATTACAGACTGTAGTAGTTATTTTTCTCTGATAGTACGCCGTCCAGTTACTGGCCAATGACAGGGGAAAATTTTGCCACAACTGGACAGTTATTGGGTACGGTGCTAGCCGTGCAAGCTAATTTTTACCGAGTACAGCTGGATGAAAAGGATGAGGAGATGAGGGAGATAAGGGAGATGAGGGAGCAAGATCCTCCTCATCTTCCCCATCCCCCTCATCCCCTCCTGCTGCTCTGTACTCGCCGAACACGCCTGAAAAAAATTGGGCAACAGGTGATGGTAGGCGATCGCGTTGTGGTAGAAGAGCCAGATTGGGCTGGGGGACGGGGAGCGATCGCTGATGTCTTACCCCGTCACAGCGAATTAGATCGTCCGGCGATCGCTAATGTCAACCAAATCCTATTGGTATTTGCCGTTGCCGATCCGCCTTTGGAACCTTATCAACTGAGTCGGTTTCTGATTAAGGCTGAGTCTACTGGCTTAGATGTACTTTTATGTTTGAATAAAAGTGATTTAATTTCACCGCAGGAACAGCAGCAAGTTAGCGATCGCTTGCTTGGTTGGGGCTATAAACCGATATTCATCAGCGTCAAAGATGGTATAAATACTGATCAAGCAGCCAGATATTTGAGCAATAAAGTTACTGTAATTGCTGGGCCTTCCGGCGTGGGCAAATCCAGCCTGATTAATACGCTGATTGACTCTCTTCAGCTGCGAGTGGGAGAAGTTTCTGGCAAACTGGCTCGTGGTCGTCATACCACTCGCCATATAGAATTATTTGAGTTGCCTAACGGTGGTTTGCTGGCAGACACTCCCGGCTTTAACCAGCCAGACATGGATTGTAACCCAGAAGAATTAATCCATTATTTCCCAGAAGCAAGAAAGCGGTTAGCCGTTGCTAGCTGTCGGTTTAGTGATTGTCTGCATCGAGATGAGCCTGAGTGCGTGGTGCGGGGAGACTGGGAACGATATGAACATTATTTAGAATTTTTGTCCGATGCGATCGCCCGTCAAACTCAGCTGCACCAACAAGCTGATCCTGAATCTACCATGAAGTTAAAAAGCAAAAGCAAAGGCAAAGGGCAGAGTCAATACGAACCCAAGTTAGAAAGTAAAAAATACCGCCGCATTTCCCGGAAGACTCAATTACAAGACTTGCAGGAATTATATCGAGATGAGGAATAAGGAGTGCGATGTCTACGACTGGCTGCACCTACGCACTGATATGTAAAGGTTTGTCACTATAGCATCGATACAAATATAAAAACTATCTTGTCTGGTAGATTACGCTTTTTTACCCCAGATGAACATCTAGTAATGTTGCTAGCAGAAGCAAATCAACAGTTACAGCAAGGGAAGCAACAACTAGAACAGGAATGCCAACGTGCTGAAAAATTGGCAGAACGCTTACGAGCCATAGGAATTGAAGCTGAGTAAATATTTTAAGTACAGGATTATAGAATAAACAAATAGGCAGGTTTTACAGAGATTCAAAGCTAGTTAACAACACACGGTGGGGACACAACATTATTGTGCGCCTACAAACACTGTATTTAACTCAATTGAAAAGTGCTTTTACGATCCCCATAAGTCTTAAAATATTGTTAATTTCTGCCAAACCTCTCGACCTTCAACTTACAAGTATCACCCCAAAATCACTATGGCTATTGGCTACGTCGCGCTTGTACTCCACGCACATCTGCCCTTCGTTCGTCACCCGGAAAGTGACTACGTGCTGGAGGAAGAATGGCTCTATGAAGCCATCACAGAAACCTACATCCCTTTATTGAAAGTATTTGAAGGCTTAAAGCGAGACGGTATCGACTTTAAAATCACGATGAGTATGACACCACCTCTAGTGTCGATGCTTCGTGATCCTCTGCTGCAAGAACGCTATGATGCGCACTTGACCCAACTAGAAGAACTTATAGAACTAGAAGCAGAACATAATGTCAATAACGGACATCTTCGTTATTTAGCCGAACATTACATTACTGAGTTTAAAGAAGCGCGTCAGATATGGGAACGCAATCAAGGTGACTTGGTGACAGCTTTTAAGCAGTTCCAAGATAGTAACAACCTGGAAATCATCACTTGCGGTGCTACTCACGGCTATTTGCCGTTGATGAAAATGTATCCAGAGGCGGTATGGGCGCAAATTCAGGTAGCTTGCGAACATTACGAGCAAAGCTTTGGACAAGCACCCAGAGGCATTTGGTTGCCTGAATGCGCCTACTATGAAGGTTTAGAGCGGATGCTAGCCGATGCTGGGTTACGCTACTTCCTCACTGATGGGCATGGCATCCTTTATGCCCGTCCCCGTCCGCGCTTTGGCACTTATGCCCCAATTTATACAGAAACTGGTGTTGCTGTCTTTGGACGAGATCATGAATCTTCCCAACAGGTATGGTCTTCTGAGGTGGGCTATCCTGGGGCGGCGGAATATCGGGAATTTTACAAAGATTTGGGCTGGGAAGCAGAATATGAGTACATCAAGCCCTACATTATGCCCAATGGTCAGCGGAAAAACACGGGCATTAAGTATCACAAAATTACTGGGCGTGGCTTAGGACTTTCAGATAAGGCACTCTACGATCCGTATTGGGCTAAGGAAAAGGCTGCGGAACACGCTGCTAACTTTATGTATAACCGAGAGCGGCAATCTGAGCATCTCTATGGTATAATGCAGCGACCGCCAATTATCGTTTCGCCTTATGACGCAGAGTTATTTGGACATTGGTGGTATGAAGGTCCCTGGTTCATCGATTACCTATTCCGCAAGTCATGGTATGACCAAGGAACCTATGCAATGACCCATTTAGCAGACTATTTGCGAGATCAGCCGACACAGCAAGTTTGTCGCCCTTCGCAATCAAGTTGGGGTTTCAAGGGTTTCCACGAGTATTGGTTGAACGAAACGAATGCGTGGGTTTATCCGCATTTGCACAAAGCTGCTGAACGGATGATTGAAATATCGCATTTGGAACCAGAGGATGAATTGCAGTGGAGAGCGCTCAACCAAGCAGCCAGGGAATTGTTGTTAGCACAATCTTCCGACTGGGCATTTATTATGCGGACGGGAACGATGGTACCCTATGCAGTGAGACGGACGCGATCGCATCTGATGCGGTTTAATAAGCTCTATGAAGACGTTAAAATCCGCAAAGTTGACAGTGGTTGGCTGGAAAAAGTCGAGTTAATGGATAATATTTTCCCCGAAATCAACTATCGCGTCTACCGTCCGCTATAGGCTCACACAAAGTAATCAACAGCTGTAAGGTGGGCAATGCCCACCTTATATTAGTAGTAAGGAGTGTTTATTTTTCCAACAACAGAGCGTTTATGAAATTCAGTCCGCTCTAATAGGAATTGCTGATAATGCTGAAAATCTTAGTGACTGGTGCGACTGGAAATGTCGGTCAAGAAGTTCTTCGCTTATTGCTATCCCAGGATTGTAATGTCTGTGCCGCAGTTAGAAATCCGAAGAGCGCTAAACAGATATTAGGTAGCAATATCCAGAGCGTCCCGTTCGATTTTAACAATCCTGACACCTTCGCTCATGCTTTTGAGAAAGTCAATAAACTTTTTTTAGTGCGTCCGCCTGCCCTTGCGAATGTTCGCAAACAAATTGCCCCAGCGCTCGATGCTGCAAAACTTGCAGGCATTGAGCATATCGTGTTTCTTTCAATACTGGGAGCCGAACGCAACCCTTTTGTGCCGCACTCAAAAATTGAACGCTATATCGAACAATTGGGTATTCCTGCCACCTTTTTACGGGGCAGCTTTTTTATGCAAAATCTTAACACCACCCATCTAGAAGACATTAAAACTCGTGGTGAATTGCTGATGCCAGCAGGTAATGGTAAAACAAGTTTTATTGATGTGCGAGATATTGCTGCTGTTGCAGTTCGTACTTTGATTGAAGATGGTCATCAGTCACGAGCCTATGCGCTTACGGGTGCAGAAGCCTTAACCTATTACGAAGTAGCTGACATCTTAACATCGGTTTTAGGTAAAAGGGTACGCTATAATCCCTATGCGCCAAAGTTTGTTCGACAAATGCGCTCATCGGGGTTGCCAATGGACTTTGTTTTAGTAATGGTAGCAATCTACACAACCGCTCGTTTAGGATTGGCGGGCAACATCACATCTGATACAGAGCAATTGCTCAATCGTTCACCGCTGACTATACGGCAGTATGTCGAGGACTATCGACATTTTTGGTTATAAAGCAAGTGGCATAGCGGTTTTTGTCAATCGCTCCAAATTGCAAAAGCCGATGACAGATATATTGGGAGATTTCATGTGAGTATGCCTATCAATATAATCATATATGAATATGCTTCCCGCTCTAATCTCAGCAATTAGATGCTTGGAAAGAGAGTTTTGAATGCTTTAAGATAATTAAAGAGTTTGCAATTAAATGCAAGCCTATTCTCAATAGAGCCGCCGATAGTTTTTGTAAGTTAATCATTTTTAGCTAGGTAGCAATAATGGAAAATACATTAGTTGATAAAACCTTCCGTGACAGCGATGGCAAAATTGTTATAGCTCAGATGCCAAACCTACCGCTTATTGTTTGGATAGTAACTAGTTTACTAACTCTAGTTTTTACAAGTGGCAAAATTAATACAGTGTTAGACGTACTGGCAACTGGCTCCTTGTTTACTTGGGCATGGTTGGAATTATTTCAAGGTGTTAATTATTTTCGGAGAGCGCTAGGTCTTGCTGTATTTATTGGTATTATCGCATTCAAAATTCAGTAGTTATAACTGTTCGCGTATGGGTGAAATTCTTCAGTCATGCCAGTAGATAAGGGACTTCTAAATAAAAAAATATACCATCGCTATAGAGGCAGGGGGCAGGGAGCAGGGGGAGGGATAGTCGTAGTGAAGTCCAGAAATTGGATAATTTAATTTCTGGAAGTCCCTAAGTCAATCACAGAACAATACTACAAATAACCATGAAAATGTCTCTTTGCTCATCTCTAATGATTAGTTCCTAGACCCTATTTTCAAACTAGTTTTGATATTATTTGCCAATTGTAGAGAATAAAGGTTTGCATATACTCCCTTTTGCTCCATCAATTGTGCATGTGTACCTTGTTCGATAATTTGCCCTTGCTCGATGACTAATACCTTGTCTGCGTTAGTTACAGTCGTCAGGCGGTGAGCGATAATAAAGCTGGTGCGACCTTTAATTAAATTAGCGATCGCTTGCTGAACTAAATTCTCTGTTTGGCTGTCAATGTTACTGGTTGCTTCGTCCAAAATCAAGATGCGCGGGTTGACCAAAACCGCACGAGCTATACTGATTAACTGTTGTTGTCCTTTGCTGAGATTCATTCCCCGTTCTCCTAATTGTGTGGCGTAGGCTTCGGGTAAGGTCAAGATAAAGTCATGAATATTTGCAATCTTTGCAGCTGCTTCAATTTCTGCTGTTGTTGCTTGAGGATTGCCAAAGGCAATATTTTCGGCAACGCTACTGCTGAAAATCATAGTATCTTGTGAGACAACACCAATTTGACGACGCAAGCTGGCTTGTGAAACTTTTCGTATATCTATATCATCAATTTTTACTGCACCGTCTGACACATCATAGAAGCGGGAAAGCAGGCTAATTATAGTAGTTTTTCCTGCACCAGTGGCTCCAACTAAAGCGATCGCTTGTCCTGGTTCAGCATTAAAAGATACATTTTCTAAAACCTTTTGTCCAGGCTTATACTCAAAATTTACATGTTCAAATTGAACTTTACCCTGAATTGGTGGCATTGCGATCGCATCTGTGGCATCCTGAAGCTGGACTGGTTCATCCAAAAGTAAAAATATCCTTTCTAATCCGGCTAATCCAGATTGTGCTTGAGTATAGAAGTTACTGATAAGTTGGATGGGTTGAAAAAATTGCTGGACATAAAACAAAAATGCGGTGACTGCTCCCACTGTCATGATATTTTGATAGACGAGAAAGCCGCCATAAGCTAATACAATCCCCCAAGCAAGTGTATTAAATAGGTCTATTGTTGGTAGAAAAGCAGCAGTAATTGCTGTAGCTTGGATATTGGCATTTCGGTTGTTTACATTAAGTGTGCGGAACTCCTGAATGTTGAGTTGTGCGCGGTTAAATGCTTGAACTTCCTGGATATTGCTAAGATTTTCTTCTAGTTTAATCGAAAGTTGAGAAATTGTTTGTCTGGTAATGCGAAACTTGGCTCTAGCTAACCTTGCAAAAAAGGCAGTTGTCAATAGTATGATTGGCATCATTAGGCTAGTAATTAAACCTAATTGTAAGTTTATATAAAGCATGAATATAGCACTTACTAATAAACCAAAGAAGCTACCAATAACTTGTGGTAAGATAGGGCTAAATAATTGATTTAAGGTATTTACATCACTCAGGAGACGACTCATTAAATCACCCGCTTTACTTTGATCGAAAAAGCTGAGGGGTAATGTTTGTAATTTGTTCATAATATCTTGGCGTAATTGTGCGAGTATACGCTGCATAATCACGCCAACTTTGACAATCAAAGTGCGACTTGAGAAAAATCCAATTAAATATACTATTGTTAATACAAATAGCATCCATAAAAGTCCTAATAAATTGCCTTTGACTATCAAATTATCTACTGACCAGCCAGTCAGTAATGGTGCTATGGCTTGGGTAATTGAGCTAATAATAATTAGCCCCAAAATCATAGGGATATCTTTGATATATGGGCGAAAGTATTGACTAAAACGACGTATAACAGGTAATGGTGTATTTACCTTTGATGCTGATTCCAAAATATTATTTCTTCTGTTCATAGATGACATAAGGATAAGAACAAGGTGAAGATAGCAAGAATAGATACAAGTAATATCATGTCCGCGTAAATAACCGTCATTACGACCGTTTTCAGAGAAGGGACGCAATCGCAAAACCTTGTAATTGCTACCCTCTGGGAATGCCAAAGGCGAATATTTCGCAATGACAAATGATAAGTAATTAACTCGACTTCATATCAGCCCCTGACAATAACTAATGTAAAAAATAATGAAATTATTTCGTAGTAAGCGGCTTATTCATATTTTTAGGATGGTATTTTCGATTAACTCTACATAGGAACCTCTGGTGACTAACTGTCCTTGATTAATTATGAAAACTTCGTCAGCACTATTTACTATATTATTAATCCGTTGGCTGAGAAAAATTATAGTACATTCGCGCTGCTGCATTAGTAATTTGAAGAATTCTTGAATTAACGCTCCTGTCTTTGCATCAACAGCAGAAAGACTATCATCTATAATCAAAATTTTGTAATCATTTATCAATATACGAGCGATAGTAATTCTTTGTTTTTGCCCACCTGATAAGCCAATTCCTCGTTCACCAATAATAGTATCGTAACTATCAGGTAAACTAATAATAAAATTGTGAATTTGAGCAAATTTAGCTGCTTCAATCACCTTTGAAAGAGGAGCATCTGGTATTCCATAAGCGATATTCTCGCGGATAGTTCCAGAAAATAAGTTTGCTTCTTGAGAAATAAAACCAATGTGAGAACGTAAGCTAATTAAACTTAAAGAGCGAACATCATATCCATCAACCTTAACTATTCCATTTGTCGCATCATAAAAGCGTGGTATCAATTTAGCAATTGTACTTTTACCTGCTCCCGTCATGCCTAAAATTGCCACTGTTTGACCTGGTTTAATTTCAAATGAAATACTATTTAAGGTATTTTCTTTTGCTTCTGGATAGCGAAAATCAACATTTTCAAACGAAATTTTTCCTTCGCATTTTTTCAAAAAAATTGCATTCGGAGATTCCCTAATTTCAATTTCTGCATCTATTATTTCATAAACTCTAGCTGCTGATGCTGCCGCTTGGGCAACAGATTGAAATGCGAAAGTCGTTTGAAATATTGGTTGGATAATAAATACTAAATAAGAATTGAAAGCGATTAGTTCGCCAATAGAAAAGCTCTGGTTGATTACCTCTAAACCTCCGTAGCCAAAAATGATAACTGCAAGTAAATTGCTAATTAGAAAAATTATCGGAAATGTATCTCGCAACGCATAAATGGTTTTGATACTTGTTGCAATAAACTCTTGGTTAGCAACACCATAGCGGTTTATTTCTGTTTCTTGACGCACAAAAGCTTTGACTGCACGCACACCGAGTAAGTTTTCTTTTAAAATTGCATTTAAATTCTCTAATTGCATCTGCGCCTTAGTAAATAAGGAAGCATTTTTCTGAAAAAATCCGCCTAGTAAAATGAATGAAATTGGGATAATTGCTAATGCTATTAGTGCCAACTTCCAATTCATTAATAGCAAAATTGTCACACTACTTAATAATACGATCGCAGCACCGAAAATTTGCAGCAGGGTGGCACCAATAAAGACGCGGATTTGTTCGATATCATTATTAATGCGGGTGAGCAGTTGTGATGTGGGGGTGCGATCGTGGTAGCTTAAATTTAGATGCTGGGTTTGGCTAAAAAATGTGTTTCGAATGTCATAAGCAATACCTTGAGATACTGTCTCTGCAAAAAAACTTTGTCCAAAATTGAACAATCCCCGAATCAAAGCCACCAAAACCATCAATCCCCCACAAGTCAAAATCACTTTTAAATTGTTTTTGGCAATACCTGCATCAATTCCCCAACGAATAATTTGAGGAGTAGCCATATTAGCAACCGTCATTATTAACAAACTAGCGATCGCAGCTAATACCATTACTGGGTATTTTTGCAACATTGTCAAAATTCGCTTTAGTGCCTTAATAGGCACGTCTGGTTTTTGTTTCATAAGTAATTCCCGTATTGAAAGTAGCTAAAAAAGTGGTTATGAACCGCAACTAAATAAGCAAAACCCTTATTTGGTAATTAAGAAATATTTTCAATTGTTGTTTTAACCGATTGTTCAAATTTTACTTTGCCCATAGTTATGGGAAAATTCCAGTAGGGATGAACAGACATTAATGCTTGATTAGGAACATTTTTTGGTTGAGCTACAGAATTTTGAAAAGTGTTCTCAGGATAGCGAAATCGAACTGATAATGCATATTGAGATTGGCGGGCAACTTTGGGTACAAAAAGGATAAACTCATCATCTTTTGGAGAATCTTTAGGAAGATTGGGGGAAGCTTTGACTAATTCAGGACGTAGTAAAGTTACAATAGTTCGAGCTTCATCATGGGTTGATCTTTTAGGGCTTTGAGAACCTTGTTCTGATATTTCATCGCCAATATTTACTGCATATTCTACAACAGAACCATCGTACTCACTCAACATATCTGGGCGAATTGGTGCGCCTCCCCGAATTGAGTCATCAAAGATAAAGTAGCCGTTGGCTTTATCGCCGTTAAAACTAAATTTATGTAGGGCTGCATGGGCTGGGGAATTATCAATTATTCCTTGAGTGAAAAAGACTGTGATACTCAATATAGATATAATTATTAGTTTCTTCCAGAAGTTCATTATTCTGCCTCCTTTTTATTGATGTTGATTTGAGTTATACTCAGTATTCTTATGAGGCGGAGCCTCGGATATTTCATTACCATGCAGAGCATGGTAACGAGAAAATAAAACCGTGTTGATTTAATCAGATATCTTTTCTATCTTGGTTTGTACGGGCGCTTTAACTATAGCTTTACCTAATGTTTTTGGGAAATCCACTTTTGGAAATACTTCAATTTCAGCATTGAGCGGAACATCTTTTGGGAGTTTTGTCGACCCATTAAATGCTTCTTGAGGATACTTGAAATAGCTAACTAAAGAATAATTAGACTTTGGCTGTCGTTCAAAGCTTCGTACTTGTAAAAGGAAGAGATCAGCAGGCAATAAAACATTATGCTCGTCATCTATGCCATATTGTTTATCATGTTGTGCTCGAATTTTTGCTAGGACTTTATCTTCTTCTCTTGGCAAAAAAACGATGGCATTGCTAACTGTTCCTTGAAATAATCCTTTGTCTCCTAAATCGACTTTGTAATCTCGCCCTCCACCGTAATATTGAGTCATGTAGGGAGATTTTGTTTCACCTTTGGCAGCAGTATCATAAATAAAGTAGCCGTTGGCTTCTTCACCAGTGAAAGTAAATTTGTATGTAGCAGCTTGAGCAGCAGATTTGCTGATTGTTCCTTGAAATAAGAATACTGCGATCGCAATCGCAAATACAACCGATATTTTTCTCCAGAATTTCATAAAAACCTCGCAAATTTGATGAGTATCTGAGAAATGAGGGGTAAATTAATCCTGACTACGAACCGCTAGGAATGAGAATTTTCTGATTATCTAGAGAAAGGCTGAGGGGAGGAGCGGGTGGAGTTCCCAAGGCGACATCGCCCCAACGCATGACGCTAGCACCTGCATTCGATGAGGAACCCATTGTATAAACGAGAACTAAATCGTTTTCCCGGATTTTACCTGCTTGGGCGGCGTGGTAGAGATTGGCTACGGGGAAGGTTGGGCCAATATTGGCGTAGAGGGGATTCAGGTTAATAGTCCGTTCTGGATTAATCCCTAATGCACGGGTGCAAACCTGTGAATACCAAGCGCTGGGTGTGTTAAAAGCAAAAAAGTCAATTTGATCTAAACTCACATCAGCAGCTGCGATCGCTCCATGACAACATAGACGAATAAACTTGACGGTTGTCTCGTTAAACATCTTACTTGCGCCTTTACCTCCCCGGATGAACATTCTGATGTTTCCTTGTTCATCGGTGGTGAATTCGTTATAAAAAGCTCCACAGGTAGCGGCGGTATTGGCAATTTTAGTTCCCAAAATTCCTTGGTTGGGTTGCAGTTCGCCCACAATAAATGCTCCGGCTGCGTCGCCTGATAAGAAGGCGAGGGTATCATTCTCGTCGGTATAACGGGAGTATGTGGAGGAGACAACCACTAATACATTGCGATATTCTCCAGTGCGGACTAAAGAACAGGCTGTTTGTAGGGAAACTAATACAGAAGTGCAGGTTGATTCTATATTCCAGGCTGCGCTGGATAATCCTAATTTACCGGCGAGAAAGGCTGCATTTCCTGGTGTGACTTGTTCGGGAAACAAGGAAGTTACGAGCATCAAGTCGATATCTTCAGGCTGTAGTTTCGCGGCTTGCAGAACATCGATCGCAGCTTGATATTCTAGAGATAGAGAGGTTTCATCTGGACTGACTACTCGCCGTTCAACAGTACCGCGAAAAGGGTCGGACATGTAAGGGGCTACTTCCTGCGACCAGATATCTGTAGAATTATCTGTGACAAACAACCGCGCCAAGGTTTTTTGTTCAGCTTCCGCCACCATCTGGGGAAAATTATTTCTGTAATAATCGTTGGTGCGGATGGTGCGAGGAAAATTCAGTGCGATCGCTCGAATGCCAACTGGTTGTAAAATCATGATTGTTCTCCTTTTGATTCGATTGCTCCTTGTTGAATGAGGCTGCGAATTCGACCGCCAATCGGAGCAGGTTGTGTGGGGTCTAAATTGATGTCAACAACGAAGGGAACAGTAGCCGCCAAAGCTTTTGTTAACGCTGCTTCTAGTTCTGATTCTGTGGAAACGCGGATACCGTCTGCACCCATCGATTGCGCCAGTTTGACAAAATTTGTACTCGGTATTTCCGTATCTACACCTGAAAATCCTTGTAAATTCATCCCTTGGTGGCACATATTGTAGCGTCCGTCATTCAGTACAATCCAAACGGCGGGAATGTTGAATTTAACGGCGGTGCTAACTTCGCTATTCATTAACATCGCACCATCTCCCACAATAGCGATCGCTTTACCATTTCCGCCCCAAGTCGCGCCTACAACTCCAGTCACAGCATGGCCCATTGCTCCCACACCGGTACTAATTCGGTAGCGTCCCGGTTGGGTGAAGCGCAATCTGTTAGTCGCCCAAGCGAAGGAATTACCAGCTTCGGCGAGGATGACAGCATCGCTATTCTCAACGATGATTTTTTGAATTGCATCCATCAATACTTCTGGTCTGACTAAACCATCTGTATGGAGAGAAACTTCTTGCAACTCTGGATTGGGCAATATTGGAGAATTCCCTGGACGCTGGGGAAAGTATGCTAGTAGAGACTTGAGGAAAGCTTTTACCTCCGATTGAATCGCTACAGTTGGTACTGACGGATAGGCTACTCCCGGTACTTCTGGGTCTATATCTACATGGATGAAGCCACCAGAAGGAATCATCAAGGGATTCCAGAAAGAAGTTGGTTCACCTAAACGAGTTCCCAATACGAGGATGCGCTGGGGTCGCTGTGATTGCATATATGTGAGGACAGAAGTATGACCACTGAACCCGGTAACGCCGATAAATTGGGGATGATTTTCTGGAAAAATGCCCTTACCGCGAGGCGAACACATCACCGCAGCCCCCGTGCGTTCTGCTAATTGGCGAATTTCGGCGGCTGCTTCCCTAGCACCAAAACCCACCCAAATCGCAAAGGGTTCTTGGGAAAGCAACCGCACAGATTCAGCGATCGCTTCTTCACTAGGAACTGACATCGCACGAGTAAATCCAAATTGCGATCGCGCTGTGCATGGTTTAGTTTGAATTGGCGTAGGAATGCTGATATGGGCGACAAAACCACCAGGTTGCGATAATCCTTGCGCCAGTCTGCGGGAAATTTCCGGGATTTCGTCGCCTGTTTCCACAATGGTGGCGTAGTTGAATAATGCCCCTGGGGTGAATATACCTGAAATTGGTAACGTGTGAGCGCTGGTTTCTTGACAAGCCCAGCGTCCGCGATTTCCAGACGCAGTTGCAGCAGATAGCAAAATTACCTTTGCACCTTCGCCTCTTGCAGCCAGCAATCCTGTCAAAGCGTTGGTGATACCGGGGCCAGTCGTGACGAACACAACCACGGGGCGATCGCTAGCGAAGTGGGCTTCACAAGCTGCAAAGGCTGCTCCAGATTCGTGGCGAAAGTGTAGAACTTGAATATTACTACGGTTGAGGGATGCCCACAGTGGCCCAATTCCACCCCCGGAAACACCAAATGCGGATTCTACTCCCATATCTTCTAACATCTTGACTACAGTTTCTCCAACTGTGAGTTCCGTTGATGTTAAGTCGGTCAGTTTGCTATTTATAGGTGGCGAGAAAATGGAAGATCCAGATGTAGTTGTAACTGTTGTTGTGTTCATATCACTAAATTTGGTGCGTATAGGTTTTATTGAGCAAAAATTAGGGTTTACGACCAGTGATAATACTCCAGTAACTCGAAGCTGGTTTAATTTCAATGTCGATAAAACCTGCTTGTTCCAACATCATTGATAATTCCTGACCTGAATATTGTTGACCTCCCAGCTTTAAAGATGTATTCAGATTATTAATTGCTACTGGGAAAGGGCCGGTTTTTTGATCGTTAAATAACATCTCATGGAGGATAATTCGCCCTCCAGGTAATAAGCTATTAAAGCTATTTTGGGTGAGAATATGGCATTTTTCTGGTTGCCAATCCTGATAAACAGAACTATAAAAATGAAGATCACTTATGGGAAAGGAATCGCTCCACATATCAAATTCTTGTGTCACAATCCGACTCTGCAACCTATAGCGCGTGATAAATTCCTGAGCTATTTCGCACACTGGAGGCAGATCGAGGACAACGGCTCGCAAATTCGGCCATTTTGACGTTGCGCCAATTGAATGAGCCGCCGATCCTCCACCAATATCAACAAACAATTTATATCCAGATAAATCAATTAGTTCTGGCCAAACTAGTGCAGCCGCCATACTTGGTCCATGCATACTAGAAATAAAGCCACGGATAAACTTAACATTATTTCCAAAGGTAATAGCACGCATTAATTCATGGTTTTTACCCAAAGACTCTCTTAACTTATTACCAGGAGGATTATTGGTAAATAAAGCCTTTTTTAAATTCTCAAATGAAGAGATGTGCTTGCGATCGTCAAAGATCATCATTTCTAATAAAGCACCGAAATATGTCGGACTGCTTTCGATTAGATAATCTTTGGCAAGAGGACTGAGTGAATAAAGGTTATTTTCTAGTTCTACTAATTCGATAGATGCAAGGACTGCTAATATAGCTTCTGCTGGGCGTTGGCAAATTTTTAATCCATCACAAATTTCTGCTAAGGTGCGTGGTTTTTGAGATAGGAGAGGGAACAGTTTGATGTCATAAGCAACGAGCAATACTTGACGACCTGTATCTGCGAACAGAAGATTCCATAATAGGAGTTCATCAGTTATTGGTTTTTGAATTGTTATAGATGTAGTTGCGTTCATAGTTTTTTGAATGTGTGAAGTGAGCTAATTGAAGTCAGAAATTTTAGGTATAGCGCTTCTGTATGCAATACACTTTGACCTCTCTCCAAACCTATCTCCTAAAAGGAGAGAGGCTTAGAATCTTACTCCCCTTCCAGCAACAAAATTTTTCTGCTTCCCTCTCTTCGTAGGAGAGGGTTAGGGAGAGGTAGGGAAGGGGTTGGGGGTTTATGATACTCATCTTTTCTGTGCAAGCAAGCTTAGGCTTCTGTTAGAGATAACAGCCAATTCTTCGTCACGTAAAAATTGTTTCATTACTTTGCCTGTAGGATTTTTAGGCAGAGAATTCGCAAATTTAATTGTCTGGGGAACTTTATAAGTTGCTATTTGCTGAGAGCAGAATTCAATAATTTCTTTTTCGGTGATTGTATGACCATTCTTGACTACAATATTGGCTTTGACTATCTCCCCTTTTATGGGGTCAGGAAGTCCATAAATAGCGACTTCAGCAACAGCGTGATGTTTATAAATAACATTTTCAACTTCTGTTGGATATACCTTAAATCCAGAAACGTTAATCATGTCTTTTAAACGATCGGCAATGTAGAAGAAACCCTCTTCATCCATGCGACCAATATCGCCGCTATGCAACCAACCATTTTTGATTACTTTTTGAGTTTCTTGAGGACGGTTCCAATAACCAAGCATCACGTTTGACCCTTTGATCACTATTTCACCCAATTCTCCTGGTGATACTTGATAACCGTTAGCATCCACAATTTGCATTTGTACATTTGCAATTGGGACTCCGATGGAACCAAATTTATATTTGAAATTGTGGTTATAGCTAGCGCATGGTGATGCTTCGGTTAAACCATATCCTTCATGAATCACCTTTTTATACTTGTCTTGCCACATTTGGGCAATTTCTACAGGCATTGGAGCAGCAGCGCTAAAGTAATAGCGTAGGCTGCTAAAGTTATATTTAGAAGTGTCTTGATTGAGTAACCGAATAAATACAGTCGGTACGCCAAAAAACATAGTTGCTTGATATTTACCGATGCTTTCTAACACTTGATCTAAATCAAATCGTCGTTGCAAAATTATAGTCGCACAAACATTTAGACCAGCGTTGAAAATAGCATTTTGACCAAAGCAATGAAACAGTGGCACATAAAGCAGTAATCGATCATTTTTATTCATTCCGCAACAACGATTGTGTGCAGAGATATTAGAAATGATATTACCGTGAGAAAGTGTTGCACCTTTGGGAAAGCCTGTAGTACCAGAAGTATAGACAATGCTAGCTGGAGAGTGCCATCCCATCTCGACAGCGCGGGTGATGGGAGAAGCATTTGCGAGCAAATCTCTAAAATCTATGTCGTTATTAACTGCACCCTCAGCAATGAGAATATGTTTTAAATGGGGTAAATCAGCCTCTCCTACCTGCAAACGACCCAATTCTGTGGTAACGATCGCTTTAGCTGCACAATCATTGAGAATGTAACTAACCTCAGCAGACTTCAGCATGACATTTAGGGAAACTGCGATCGCACCAATTTTCAGAATCCCCAAATACGCGATCGCAAACTCCGGTATATTGGGTAAAAACAGCGCCACGCGATCGCCTTTTACAATTCCTAACCCACGCAATGCATTCGCTGTACAATTCACTAACCGATCAAGTTGCTTGTAGGTATAAGATTTATCTTCGGAAATGATGGCGATTTTGTCAGGATATAGCCGATGACCACGTTCTACATGATGTGCGATATTCATAGCTAGGTAATTCGTAATTAAGAAAGTCCTATTCCTGGCCTTTACTTTCTGATCTCTTGAAAACTAGACAAAATTCGACTAACAGCAGTTACAATTTCTCCACCGTGAGCGATATCATCAGCAATTTTACTTATATGCAAATCCAGAGCTTGTTCGTTGTCATCCCATATATAAGGGCGCTCCTCAGATGGCGATCGCTCTACCACATTCCGCACCGCCATGTATAAATCCCTCGTTGCGGGAGACAAAGTTGTACGAGCATCATAATGTCCTGCGATCGTATAGGTACGCAAATCCACCGATTGCACCGCAAATATCAAAGCCACAGCCATATATTGTTGAAAAACTTCTACACTCGTTCGCGCTAAATTCGCCGAAGCAAACCCTTGACTATTAATATTCTGGTTGTATTGTTCCGCATGGGTGGCATATCTATCAGCGATAGAATTTCCATAGAAAGTTAATAATGGCATAATGGAATTACCAGTAATTTGTAACCCCTTCAAACCCATATTTACACGGCGTTGTTGATTTCCCACCAACGATGGAGACAGCCCATTATTAAACTCTGGTGCAACTAAATAAGCGATTTGGACATCTAAATGTTTCGCCAACATTCCAATGTAATAACGCAGTCGATCCATTCCTACGCCAATATATTGCCCTAAAAAATTGCCGCCATGATAACTAGCTTGGTTCTCAACATCAATTAATGGATTATCAGTCACAGAGTTGATTTCTATCTCAACCTGTTTAGCAATTTCCTCAATTCCATCCACAATCGGCCCCATATACTGTGCTAGACAACGCAAAGAATAACGGTCTTGAATTGGATGCTCATTTCGATAATCATGGGAACCATCTAACTCATCACGAATTAAATGCGAACCTGCTAACAAATCCAGCATTTGTGAAGCCGTCCAAACTTGCCCAGAATGGGGTTTGAGTTTGTGAATGAATGGATGAAACGATTGATTAGTACCTGATAAACCTTGAATTGCTAAAGCATGGGTAGCCACACTCAAAGCTAATAAAATTCTCGTGCTCTGTACACAATTAGCTGCAATTCCAGTCATTACAGAAGTACCATTCATCATTGCTAACCCTTCCTTAGGAAGTAATTGCAATGGTTCTAAACCCAGCTTTTTCAATGCTGTTAGTGCATCCATTTCCTCACCGTTAAAGTCTACGGTGTAACTGGAATTTAAACCAATCAATGCCCCAGTAATATATGCTAAAGGCGTTAAATCACCACTCGCACCAATTGAACCAAATTCGCAGATATCAGGTGTAACACCAGCATTGAGGAATACCAGCATCCGCTTGATGAGTTCTAAACGAATCCCCGATGCACCAGTAATATGGGAGTTTGCACGTAGAAGCATTGCAGCGCGGACATCAGCAAGAGGTAATTTTTTTCCTGCACCCACCTTGTGATACCACATCAAATTATTTTGTAGTAAAGCCGCAGATTCAGGAGAAATCACCACGTTGGCCATACCACCAAAGCCAGTTGTCACCCCATAAATTGGGTCGCCAGATTCAACCGCATGGTGAATAAAATCGCAGGATGCTTGGACATTAGCCAATTTTTCTAGATCATCAGTTAAACGTACCTGCGCTCCATAACGCGCTACACTAATGACTTCTTCGATAGTGAGATTGCGATCGCCTACAATTACAGTGGCATCTGAACTGTTTAAAAATGGAAATGAATTCTGACGTACTGTGCTTTTGCTTAACCGAATTGCATCCATATTTTTGAGAGATTGTGACTAAAGTTTTAAAGCTTGACTGACTTGGCCAAAGGTGATGTGTGCAGAGGGTGTAGACACCTTTAGGTCGTTGGTCTCACCATAACGAAACTCTAAACTAGCCCGTTTTAATGGCTTATTTATCCGCAGCACTTGCTCAATAAAAGGACTCAAATTTTGGACTTGTTGCGCGTCGATTTCCGTTGTATCGCCAACCAAAATAATTGCTACTTTGTCTTTACCAACAGATACTTCTGGTACAACGCTCCAACGGCAAAGCTCTGTAAATAATAATTCAATTTCTTGTTGAGGACAACCGGATTTCATGACGATAATCATCGTTTTGATATCCTCCTAAAACGTGTAATAAATGTGGCACTAACTTGTAAAAACTTTAAGTTGTGTAATTACTTAGCTAGAGAGTAATTAATTAGCGGTCAGTAATATTACTGTCGTCGATGAGTTATACAATATCCGACATATTCATGCCACACATCCACCTTTTCTGCTTGTTTGCGTGCAGTTTAGATACCTAGAGAATGCACGAATGCGATCGCCTTATTGCAGAAAACTGCATAATTAACGAATATTTGCTTATTTCTTATTCAAAGGTGCAGTTCTATTAGATACTCAAATAATCTATATAAAAGCGCACCCAATGACGATCAAATACGGATTAAACAAGTGTTTACAGTTCGGATTAACAGGGTTGCTGGGCTGCTTAAGTGTAAGTCTCTTCACTAGCAAAATCCAGGCACAGCAAAGCAATATCGTGCCTGATAACACACTTGGGGCTGAGTCTTCTCAAGTTATAGACAACTTTCAAGGACTACCGATAGAAATAATTACTGGTGGTGCAACTCGCCAAATTAATCTGTTTCACAGCTTTCAAGAATTTAATATCAGCGAAGGACGTGGGGCATATTTTTTCAGTCCTAGCGCAGATATCCAGAATATTTTGGCACGGGTGACAGGTAATAACCCTTCAGAAATTTTGGGGAGACTCGGCACACTTAGCAGTTCTAGCCCGAATTTATTTTTGATAAATCCCAATGGAATTGTGTTTGGTAAAAATGCCAGTTTAGATGTGGATGGTTCGTTTGTTGGGACGACTGCGAACGGTGTGCAGTTTGGCAATCAAGGAATTTTTAGTGCGACAAATCCCCAAGCATTACCATTATTGACTGTGAATCCTTCAGTATTGCTGTTTAATCAAATTCAAGCAAGTGGGGGAATTATCAATCAATCCCAAGCATCCGCAGGTATTAATCTCATTGGACAAGATGTTACGGGTTTGCGAGTTGCTGATGGTAAAAGTTTGCTGCTTGTTGGTGGAAATATCAATATTGATGGTGGTGGAATTCACGCTTATGGCGGAAATGTTGAGTTAGCAGGTTTGGCTGCACTGGGAAATGTGGGATTGAATATTGCAGGTGATAATCTGGGTTTAGTAATACCTGAAAATGCGGAACGCGCTGATATTTCGTTGAGTAATGGCGCAGAAGTTAATGTTCGTGGTGCAGATGGCGGGAATATCAAAATTCAGGCTCGAAATGTAAATTTAGCAGGGCAAAGTAAATTAAGAGCAGGAATAGACATAGGTTTAGGTACTCCAAATAGTCAAGGTGGAGATATTACTATTAATGCCACAGCAGAGACAACGTTAATAGATCAAAGCTTCATTGCTAACGTAGTGCAAGAAAGAGCATTTGGTAATACTGGCGATATCAATATTGCAACTGGAACATTGACATTAAATAATGGTGGACAAATCAATGCTAGTCTCTTCGGACAAGGTAATGCAGGAAATGTAAATATCAATGCTCAAGGTACTGTTACTGTCACAGGTAAAAAAGATAATTTCATTAGTGGAATTTTTAGTGATGTATTGACAGAAGCAACAGGTAATGGTGGTGATATCAATATCAAATCTAGCTCTTTTACACTAAGTAATGAAGCTTACCTTAGTACTAATATTTCTGGACAGGGTAATGGTGGTGAAATTAACATTACTGCCGGTTCGCTTTCTTTAACAGATAGTTCGCAAATCCAATCCACCGTAGAAGGTGCTGATGGTGAGCTACCAGGAGGACGGGGAAATGCAGGTAATATAAATATTAACGTCCAAGGTGATATCAGTTTTCGGAACTCAAGACTTGGGGAAACTAACGGTATTGTTTCCGAGGTAGGTGAGGGTGCAATAGGTAATGGTGCAAACGTTACTATCAATACCAACTCATTGGAAATAAACGACGGTTCGGAAATTCAAGGTAGCACTAGAGGAAAAGGTGATTCTGGTAATATTACCATTAATGCTCGTAATAATATTTCATTAGATGGTAGGAACGGTGATATTTTTAGCCGGATAATTAATGCTGTGCAATCCACTGCTGAAGGTAATGCAGGTAATATTCAAATCACTACAGGTACACTCAAAGCTACCAATGGAGCTTTTATTAATAGCACTACAGATAGCAAAGGAAACGCTGGAAATATCAGCATTAATGCCTTTGATAATATAGATTTCGATAGCAATAGTTATATTAGCAGTAGTGTGTACATTCAGGGGGTAGGTGACGGAGGAAATATTTACCTGAAAACAGGTTCACTCTCGTTAACTAACGGTGGTCGAGTATCAACAAATATATTAGGAAAAGGTAATGCTGGAAATATTACCGTTGAAGCCTCTGAAAATGTCAAGCTAGATAACTTGGATTATGATGCATTTAGCGGTTTGCAAAGCAACTTAGAGATTGCAGGTGTAGGGAAAGCAGGAAACATTCAAGTTACAACTGCATCACTTTCTGTTAATAATGGTGCTATCATATCCAGCTATGCTGCTGGGAATGGAAATGCAGGAAATATAACTATTAATGCCCGCGAGAATGCGACATTTTCAGGTTTTGGAAGCACAATAAAATCCGGTAGTGGAGTATTAAGTTTTGTTAGTGATAACGCCATAGGTAATGGTGGTGATATTCGCATTATTGCTGGTAATTTATTACTTAAAGATGGCGGCAGACTCAATGCAAGCGGCGGCAGGCAAGGAAATGGAGGTAATATCTTTCTTGATGTTGGCAATACTATTGCTATTGATGGAGTTGCTGGTAGTGGTTTACCTAGTAGTGTCAATACGGAAGCATTCAATGGTAACGCCGGAAATATTCAAATTAAAACAGGCTCATTGTTTTTGACAAATGGTGGTAGGATATCTTCTTCACTTTTTGAAGGAAATGGTAATGGTGGAAATATCACCATTAATGCTCGTGATACCGTCATAATTGATGGTGTCTTAAAGGATGTAACTTATAATATTGGCGATCTCATTGGCAAAATTGATATAAAGAGCGGTTTGTTTAGTTCCTTGTTGAATGGTCAAGGTAAGGGAGGTGACATCGAAATTACAACAGGGTCATTTTCCCTTACCAACGGTGCATATATTTCTGGAGAAACAAATGGACGGGGAAATGGAGGCAATATCACCATCAACGCCCGTGATACAGTAACTCTTGATCGTGGGGAAAGTGGTTCATCTACTTACGTAAGCACTTCTGCGCTAACCGATAACATAAGTAACGCTGGGGATATCCGCATCAACGCTAGAGAATTATTTATAAAAAATGGGGCTACACTTGCCGCTTTTGGTAGCGATGAAGGTAATGGTGGAAATATCCAAGTTAAAGCAGGAACGCTGAGGTTAACAAATGGCGGTATAATCATCACGGCTGCAAACCGGAATGCTGGAAATATAAACATCGATACCAGCGATGCTGTGATTATCGATGGTATTAGTGGCGCTTTTAGTTTTTTGTCTACTGGAGGTGTTGGCAAAGGTGGGGATATCCAAATAACAACCGACTCCTTAACACTAAGCAACGGCGGACAACTTGCTGCTACCAGTTTCGGTCAAGGCAATGCAGGTGACATTATAGTTAATGCCGACAATGCTATTAGCATTGATGGTGTCGGTAGTAATGGAAGATTAAGCGGTGCTTTTACTACCTTAGAAGGTGAAGCGGAAGGTAGAGGAGGCAACATTAGCCTGACAACAGGTTCTTTATTTTTAACCAATGGTGGAGTGGTTAATGGTAGTACTTTTTCTAAAGGCGATGGGGGTAATATCACCATTGATGCACGCGATCGCATTTTGATTGACGGTGTTAGCACCACGGGTTTTGCTAGTGGTGTTTTTAGCACAGTCAGTCCAGTAGCTGTGGGCAATGGAGGTAATATTAACCTGACAACAGATTCTTTATTTTTAAATAACGGGGGAATCAGTTCAAGCAGCTTAGGAGAAGGGAAAGGCGGAGATATTAATATTAGTTCTGGTTTCACAGCACTTGATAACAAAGCATTTATTGGAGCAATAACTAATTCTGGTGATGGGGGAAATATTAATTTAACTGCTAGCGATCGCTTACTATTGCGTAACGGTAGCCAAATTTCGACCACCGCAGGTACAGCGCAATCAGGTGGCGATGGTGGTAACATCGATATCGATTCCAGATTTATCATCGCCATTACCCAAGAAAACAGCGATATTACAGCCAACGCCTTCACAGGAACAGGTGGAAAGGTCGAAATCAACTCGCAAGGTATCTTCGGTATCGAGTCGCGGACAAAGCCAACTGAAAAAAGTGATATTACCGCTAGTTCCGAACAAGGCGTTTCAGGTGTGATTAATATTAACGCACCCGATACCAGTTCCATTCAAAACAGCTTTACCGAATTGCCTCCAGTCATCGATACTAATGCACTCATCGCCAATAGTTGCATTTCACGCGGCACAAAGCGACAAGAAAACTCTTTTACCATTACAGGTTCTGGTGCAATAACCACTAATCGTCCTGGTGTTTTGGTTTCTAACTACACAACTGGTGAAGTTAGAGGTGTAGAAACTACATCCCGTCCTTGGAAGAAAGGCGATCCGATTATTGAACCGCAAGGTTTATATCGGTTGAATAATGGGCAGTTGCTATTGAGTCGAGAATGTTCTAATTAAAGACATGATATTACCTGGAGAATGCACAAGTGCGTAGCTGTAAAATTAGTATCTGAATGGGAACACAATCTCTATCACCTACTAGAACACAAGGTGCGATCGCTTTTCATTAGCTTCTGATTAGTCTGCAAATAATCATGCAGCAAGTCGCAACCCCGTGCTAGTAATTTTTCCAGTTGGATATCTGCCAAATTCTGGAAAATCACTGTACCATTACCACTACCCGCAGCCAGAGTCTTACCGTCAGGACTGAAACTCACGCTGGTTAACTCTTGCTTATCACCTTTCAAAGCAATCAGTAACGTCCCTTCTCGGTTCCAAATCCTCACTTTGTCATCACTGCTAGCTGCTAGAGTCTTGCCATCGGGGCTAAAACTGACACTGATGAAACTATCGCCATCGCCCGCGAGATTGTTTAACAGTTTCCCATCCCGGCTCCAAATCTTCACCGTGCTATCAATGCTAACTGAGGCAATGCTTTGACTATCAGGCGACCAAGCAACCCCATTTACCCGGCGACTATGACCAGTTAATGTGTATAGTAATTTACCCTCTACACTCCAGAGTTTCACGTTTTTATCATCACTGGCTGAGGCTAACAATTTACCATCAGGGCTAAAACTTACCCAATTCACTGCATCTTGATGTTCTTGCAAAGTGTTGAGTAGTATACCCTCTCGACTCCAAAGTTTTACCGTTTTATCTTTACTAGCTGAGGCAATTACTTGACCATTAGGCGACCAAGCTACACCCAAGACGGTATCATTATGACCTTGTAAGGTGTTGAGCAGTTTACCGTTGCCGCTCCAAAGCTTCACTGTTTTATCTTTACTAGCCGAAGCGATCGCTTTACCATCAGGGCTGAAACTAACTCCCCAAACTTGACCTTGATGCCCCGTAAGACTACGGATAAGCTTACCCTCTCGATTGAAAAGTTTTACAGTTTTGTCTCGACTGGCTGCGGCTAAGGTACGACCTCCAGGGCTAAAACTGATGCTAGTCACCCAGTCATTATTATCAACTTTGGGCTTTCGCAGTAACACATCGTCCCAATGCCAAAGTTTAATAGTTTTGTCCCGACTTGCAGAAGCAAGGGTACGGCCGTCTGGGCTAAAACTGATGCTATTAACCCAATTATTATGTCCCTTCAGAGTGCCGAGCGACACACCTTCAGAACTCCAGAGTTTGATTGTCTCGTCGGTACTTGCTGAAGCGATCGTTTTACTGTCAGAGCTAAAACTGACGCTGGTAACTCCAGCACTATGCCCTGATAGGGTTCGCAGTAGCTTACCTTCCAAATTCCACAGTTTGATTGTCTGATCTAAACTAGCAGAAGCAATAATTTTCCCATCGGGCGACCAAGCTACACTTTTAACTGCATCATCATGTTCCTGCAAGGTTTTGAGCAGCTTACCATCCCGATTCCAAAATTTCACCTTCTTGTCAGCACTCCCGGAAGCAATGGTTTGTCCATCAGGTGACCAAGCGACACTTAAAACTGCACCATCATGTCCCTGCAAAGTTTTGAGCAGTTTGTTATCTCGACTCCACAGTTTCACTGTTTTGTCGCTACTCGCGGAGGCAATAATCTGACCATCTGGGCTGAAACTGGCACTATTCACTACACCTTGATGCCCTAATAGGGTAGCAAGCAGTTGACCCTCTCGACTCCAAAGTTTTACCGTCTTGTCTTGGCTGGCGGAAGCAACGATTTGACTATCTGGGCTGAAACTGGCGCTATTAACTACATCTTCATGCCCAGATAACGTTTTAGCCAAGCTACCATCGGGATGCCAGAGTTTAATTGTAGTATCCGCACTGGCTGAGGCAATTAAAGAGCGATGGCTCTGCCAACCCCAAGGGGGAACGCTGCTAAATGTAGCAGTATTTACCCCAGATAGATGCCCGTCGAAACGATTATATTCTCTCAACCCCGAAACAGCTTGATAAAGCGCCGTCTGTACTTGCTCTCTTGTATAGGAATCTACCCAGATTGCTTGTTGTAATTTTCTCCCCGCTTTTAAACCTTCCTTTAAAGCATCAATACCTTTTTGCGAGGCAAAGAGGGCTTCACTGGATGCACTGAGGGTTTTAATTTCGCTATCTACTGCTGTCACGATGGAAATACTTAAACCCAATATGGCGAGAACAGAAGCAGTAAGTGCAATTTTCAACGAACGATTTAATTGAGCTTCACTGAGCCTTTGTTTCTTTTGACTTTCTGCGAGTTTTGCTGTTAATTCTTTTTCTTTGAGTTCAGCTCGTAATTGCTCAATTTCTAACTGACTTAATTCTTCGCGCTTGTGTAACTCCCGCAATTCTGTTAATAAGTCCAAACCCTGTTGGGGATGAGGATCTACCAATTTGAAATGCTGCTTATTTTGGCTAAGTTCACTCTTGAGTCGCTCAATCTCTGCTTGACTCTGTTCTACTTTGTAGCGCAACTGGTTAAGTTGTACTTGTAAGCTCGATTCTTGTTGTTGCAAATAGCGAATCAAGTCTACTAAATAATCATGAATCAGTTGATAGCGTTCTGGGACATCAGGGAATAGTACTACTAAACCGGAGCGCACTAAAATGTCTAATACCAACTCTAATTTGTCAACATCTTCTAACTCTGCTAGCTGCGCCGATAACTCAGCACGAGTTTTAAAAGGTCGGTTGTTACTTTCATCTGTTAATAAATATAAGACGAGTAACGCGGCTCGTTCATTTTCTGGGCCGCAGTCTTTGATCAATTCCTTAAGATATCGTTCGATGAGTTTGTTGGGTCTATATGGTTGATATTCTTCTAATGTAGTAATTCGTTCATCTTGAATTTGCGCTCCCACAACTTGCAATTCAATGGGGCGGACTTCTCCAAATTCTGTTGATAAATCTTCGATTAAGGCATCGATTAAAGCGGGTTCTAAATTAAACTGCGATCGCTCGGTCAATTTTTTGATAATTGCTTTAGCATATTCTGGCGAAAAATTATTTAACTGGTAGCGGATATGCTTGTCAAGAATATTATTATTAATCGCTTCCAGTGCTGAGACATGTTTAAAGTCTAATAAACGATGTAAATAATCTTCTCGCAAAGAAAGGATAACTTTGACAAAGGGGATATTGAGACAGTCGCTAATAAATTTATCAAATTCTTGCTTTTGATTGCGATCGCTATAACCAAAGAAAAATTCTTCAAACTGGTCAAAAATTAAGACTGTGATCAGGTGGTTATCAGCATTTTCTTTTAGTTGCTGTAAAATTCTAACGATGGTGATGGGTGTGTCAGAGTAAGGCAAAGCTTCCGGTTCAATGACTGCTTCTAGCTTGATATCAGCGTAGATGGCAAGGGATGCATCACTAGACATCGCCTCACTTAAAGATTTCCCTAATTCCCGTGCCCAATCGGTGTAAACTTGCAGCACCACAGGCACGGCTATTTGATCGCCAATGGCTCGGTTTTGCAGTGCCGGAACTAAGCCCGCAGTTACAATAGAACTCTTACCTACCCCTGATTGACCGTGAATCACTGTCAATTTTTGATCAGCGCGGCTAATTCTGCCAATTAAGTTATTAATATCACGCTCTCGACCAGAAGCCGCAATTTCTAAAGCAACGCTGCTGCTCCCAGAAGATGACATCAATGCTGGGTTTGTCGCCTGTCTTTGCGGTTGCAACCGCCCTGCACCGATAAAAGCCCGAAAACCGTACTGCTGCTCAACAGAACGCCGTTTCTGCCGAATGTAATAGGCTTCCAGATAGCAACCTTCTTCAAAGTAGAGCGATCGCAGTCTCCGCAATAAGCGAATATAACGATGGGCATCATATTGATGGGCACTGCTTTCTAAGGCTACTGGTAGTTCTTTTGTCGCCTTTTCTAGGTATTCACGAGCAACTTCTAGCTCACCTAAATTTCGCTGTGCTTTCGCTAAAACTAAATAGTAAATTTGTCCCAGTAGTAATGGAAATAAGCAGTTACAAGGGTCATTGTGCTTTTGTGCCTCACCTAATTTCAGCAGTGATACGTGTGCTAATATACTCGCCTGTACCCACCGCGACTGGTGTACAGCCACTTGCGCCAGAAAACCGTAGTCACAAGCTAATTGGATTTGACTACCATAAGTTTGATGCAACTCTAGAGACTTTTGAGCAACAGTCTGCAATTCTTCCCACTCTTGCAGATATTGCAAAACCTCTGCAAGTTGACCAATAAATCCAGCAACTATGTCTGAACGCCCAGCCACCTGTAAAATATTCAAGCACTGCTGAAAATAAGATTTAGCTGTGTACCAATGGCGGCGGTTTTCTGTTTGATTTTGTTCTGCTAAACGGCAATAACACAGCCCAATATAAAACAGCAAGACTCCCTGTCGTAGAAGTAGTGGAGATGGGGGAGATGGGGGAGATGGGGAAGTGAAGGGAGCAGGGGGGGATGGGGGAGATGGGGGAGATGAGGGAGAAGGGGAAGTAAACTCCTCATCCCCTCTCTTCGCCAACTCTTGCCAAACTTGCAAGCTTTGCTGAAAATGAGTTAAAGCTGGATTAATGCGATCGCTAATATAATTATCCAGACCAAAAACAAATTCTAAACTAGCGTGTAATTTTGGCTCTAGGGTAATACCACGATTGTGTAACTCTCTAATGGCAAAGTGGAGTTCATAGCTATGTTCCCAGACTTGCTCCACAGTGAAATAATGCTTTGCAACTTGAGGAGGTTGGTGTTGTGCAGTATCGGTTGGTAACACCGTAGCAAATAAAGAGTCAGTTTCCTGTTGCAAAAATTGCAACAATGATTGACTTGTCATCTCAAACCGAATCGGTGTAGCCGCCCAACTAGCGAAATCTGGTGCTAAACGGACTACTTTTTGCAACACTTCCTCATTCATCCACAAAATCATCGGAAATGGATGGCGTTTGCGAAATTCATCACGAATATGATTGATAGACCTAAGTAGATCATCGAGTCCATCTACTGACTCTAAACCCAAAATCATCAATGCCGATGGCGGATTATCTTCGGTTAGCAGTTGTAAATGAATACTTGTGTAAAGGCTTCTAGCATTATGCGGCAGAACTACCTTTTGAATGTGGTGTACTCCTGAAGAGAGTTCTTCGAGTCGTTGTAGCATTCGCTCTTGCAAAACTCGATAATTGCAGCACACCAATACCAGGGAGAATTGACCGCTAGAAAGGGCAATTGCTCTCCCCAAACTTCGCAAGGCCCGCTCGTTAGCTGCTCTTATATCTGCTTGTGGGTGTCGTTCAACCATGATTTAAATTTTTCCGTCTCTGCTAAAACTGGGTTGACGGCAAACCAAGCTCCCTGATGATCGCGGTATTCAAATACAAATAAACTTCGCAATAAAGTGTGGTATTCTATATCACCTCTAACCCTCTGCTGTTGCACCACCTGAAAGATTAGTTCCCACTCATGAGGGTCGATGGCGTTGGCTCGGTAATCCCGCTGTCTTTGAATCACCAATTCGACACAATCCCGCTCAAAGGGTGGATCTTGTTCTCGCAGACAGTCAAATAGCAAACCTAGCAAGTCGCGTACATGACCACCACTAATCAGGCACAATCGATCTAAGGTTTCTAGAGTATCAAACACTTCTGTAATTAAGCCTAACCGATCGCTAGGCAGAATGTCTGGGAAAGCTCTAGCCAGAACCATTTGCTGCATCATTGCTAGCCCTTGGGTGAAAATCTCCCCAGAGCGCAAACGTACAGGTATCATCGGTAACATTTTTGGTGCGACTCCACCCCCCAAACGATGTTGAAGTTCGGCGCTATCGTTAGAGAAAGTCAGGGCTAGGGGAATAGTGTAGACTACATGACAATTCAGTTTGCGTAACTGTTCACCTCGCTGAATAAATAAGTATTCTGGTAGCGATCGCCCCGATGGTAAAGGTCGAATTGCGACTCTATCCAAGTTATCAACAATGACCACCAGTCCTTTTTTACCCCTGGCTTTAAGTTCCTTATTGGCAGGTTCTAGCAATTCTTGATTAATTGACTGTAAAATATTTGCTGTTCGCGGTTCTAGATAATCTCTTAACCGCCGCCGCAATTGTGGACTTTCTTTAGCTTTAGTTGTAATTTTAGCAATCCCCACAGATAATTCTGCTTCTACTCCAAGTTCAATTGGCGTTTGCAAAAAATCCACAAGTTCACCAAACAACTTGGTAAAGTAGGTAGGTTTGAGCCTAATTTTCATTGCTTCTAGGCTTTGACTCACTTGGCCTGCGATCGCCAACAAAATATCAGTCACATCCACATCTGCCATTTCTAAGACATGGGTAGACTCAAAGTAAACCACATGAAATTGCTGCACTTCCAGTTCAGCTTTGAGCCGCAACAACTCTGTTGATTTTCCACAGCCAAGATGTCCTGTAAATAGTTGACAGGTTGGGACATCCGGCGAGATTCGAGCGATCGTGCGCTGCAAAGCCTCAATGATTTTACCACCCCGCACCGCAGCAAAATCGATATAGTACCTGCGATCGCTGGCATTTCCTATGATTAGAGGCCTGCTCGGATTACAAGCCTGATAAAATCTTTCTAAATCTAGGAGCATAACTAATCGAGTTCACTCAGGAATAGGGATGATCAAATCTGCTGAATAAATATATTTGATTTTAAGGAATTTATCCCTTAATTTAAGTACATCTCACTCAAAATACTAACTAAATTAGCAGCATTCCGGTTAGTTGCTCATCATATATAGGCTAGATGTAGCACATTACAATACTAATATTTGATTTTAAGTAAGCAGAAATACTTCTATAAGTATAACTAGCAAAAATATCTAATATTTAATAAGGTACCCTTATGAATATTAAAAATATCTAACACAAAAAAAGGTACTGTTGAGTACAATTTTGGAGTGTTTTTGAATATAGAGTTCTATCACAGCAATTTTCAAAGAATTAAACCATATTCTCTGGATTCACAGTTGTGCATTGGTGTCAACTTCAGGTGAAAGCCAGTAAGCGAAAAAGCTTTCTCTCGTTCCCAGCCTCTGGCTATTGGTGACAACTTAAGGCGATGGTCAAAATGTCAAGCAGGATATGGAGATAAGTTCAAAGTGGGTTGTTGTCGGGATTTGGGTTGAGATTTAACAATGCCCAAATCTCGATTTTTGGGAGAAGTA
>NZ_JACJTD010000059.1 GCF_014698505.1 Nostoc foliaceum FACHB-393
TTGTAATGTCTAATTACTTCCGTTTCCCTTGCGGCATTGCTGTCTGATTCTGTCCTTGCAGAGATAGCCGTGCCTCAGTCTCCGAAACTGGGGGTAATGCTGGTGCAGTGACAGCATTACTAGCCCATCGCTCATAAGTATCATTCGTCACCCAGTGAACTGTTGCCCCAGATTCAGCACCAGTACGAATCATTTCGGCAGCCTCCAATGCATCTTTCTCAAAGTCAGACTGAGGATTGCGATAGCTCCACTGAATGAACCAGTATGTTCCAAGCGTCCCTTCCACTTTCTGAAATTCGGCGCAGAAAATGTAGTTTTTGAGTACGCTAGCGATCGCTTGATAACAGAACTCTTTGGGATCTCCGGGCATCCCCTCTTCGCACCACTGCTGGAAAGCACGATGGGCGAAGTGGTTGTACAGTCCAGCGAAATTGTCTTTACTGCGGCGGTGGATTAGAAAACTAAGCAGCATGGAGGCTGGCCCCTTAAACTGGTCTTTGAGTCCGCCAGTAACAGGAATCACCCAGAGTTCAGTAAATGGCTCGTTGGTGAAATTCTCGTTGATGGTCAATGCACGGTCAGGGCGAGAAATAGCGATCGCAAAGTCAGCTTTGTTACCTTTGAGATATCCTCCTGCTTGTGCTTCTAGAATTGTCAGTTTTGGGGGACAATCGAGAAGGAATTGCCCGTATTCTTTAGCGCAATTCGCTTGTAGTTTCGGTTGGCTGGGTGGGATGAGAAAGACGCTGTTGTTGATTTTGATGGTTTCCATAATTGCGTTGTTGTTGCTAAAAATTGCGTTGATACTGGATAGTGTTTGACTTAGCTATTTATGACAGTGCAGGAATTGCTTTTAATTCGTATTTCAGCACTTCGAGTTGATATAGCCGCTTTTTAATCTCTGCTTCTAGAAGTGTCTTTAATTCCTGTGGCTTGAGCAATTAAATCTCATTCTCTAAGTGATTTTCTTCATTATTATCAACCATTTTAATGCTGAGTATTTGAGATAAATCGCTAGCTTTTACACCAACAATTCCTGGCTCAATTTCAGTAGTTAATTCCTCAATCATTGAATGAAAGCCAGGGTCTTTATCATTGATTTCAACCTCAATTAAACCTGATTTATTCGATACAATAGTTGCCCAACTTGGTAAAGTTTGAGGGATACTTGTTGCATAGAGTTTCATGATTTTGCCTCCCGATTAAACTTGACCTCGACAACTTCTTCTACACACCCCATTGCTTGATCCAAATAGTGCAGGACATCGCCCAAGTGAGTCGCTGCCTCTGGGTCAATCTTTTTATCAGCAATCAACAAGAGCCAAGTTTCATCTTGAGCAATTGTCTGAATATTCTGGTAGCACGAGTTGAATTCTTTCAGTATTTCTATGGGTGACATTGGTTTATCTGATGAGTTGTGTTGTTCTATTTCGATAAACTAATAATTTAGTTTTGCTCCTTGCCACACAGGTGGGTTTGCCCTGCCCACCCGTTTCCTTACGCTGCAACCAAATCTCTAGTTTCTGGCACGTATCTCTTTAACCTTTCCCACTCCTCACTTGTGAGCAAATCAAATTCCTTATCTAATAATTCTTCTTCTGTGAATGGTTCTTCTGTAGTCGCTGTAAAGTAGCCTGTCATCGTCATAAATTCGTCTAGTCCAACTGCTGCATCAACCGATTCGGCGTATCGAAGAGAATCCAGTCCGTTTGACCAGTGCGTAATGTACTGAAATATCACCCCAATCATGGAATCGCCTTTGTACACTCGATAGTTTCTGGGGCAGGCTCCGTCAACGTATACGAGTTTGTAGGGAGGAATTTCTTGTACCTCTGCATTGGGGTCGGTTGGAGGAAGGAGAATTTTCTCTGGGGATTCATCCAACTGAGCCTCTTGAAGAGAAAATGGGCTAATCATATTTCATGTGCCATGATGATTTCGATTGTCTAAATTTCGGTTGAACGGCGATTGCTTTTCTCTTGGTCTGCGATCGCCTTTTTCACTTGCAGTACTAAGGATTTCTTACACCTCTGCATTCGCATCTGTAGCAGGTAGGAGAATTCTCTCGTGACAGTTACCTACTTAAAGCAAGAGGTTACTTGCTACACTTTGTGTCATGATTCACTTCATTAACGATTTAGCTTGAAGGCGATTGCAGTTGCTTGGTGTGCAATCGCCTTTCTCGCTTCAGCCACTTACGCCGCTACTGCCGTTCGGACTCCCAGCAGCGCAATCACATCTTTTGCACTGCCAGCAACCCGATTTACCCCGTACTGTCTGGGTCTTGCGTACCAACTTTGGTGATTGCACCCGACGAAGCCGACAAAACGCCCGTCTTGGTAGAGTTTGGTGCTAAATCCTAACCAGTCGATTTCGCCATGATACAGACCAAAAACAGTGCAGGCTTTCTCTAATTCATTGCTCAATCGTTCGTTTCGTTCTAGTGGGGTTTCTGGGAGAGTCGCTTTGACCTCTGCAACTCTTGTAGCGAACCAGTTGCGATCAAATGGTAGTCGTCCCCCTTCCACAAACTGCACCCAGACTGTGATTCCGCCTTCAATCCAGATAGTGCGGACGGATTCGGGTTCAACTTCGATAATCTCACCGATGATGCGGCGATCACGAGCAGTCAGGGGGTCTTGGGTTGGGGCTACAGCTTCGGCTTGGGATTCGAGGTGGTGGTTTAGTTCTGCTTGGGCCAGCGCTTGTTCATCAACAGAAAAATCAATGATTGCTTGCGGTGTATGTGTTATGTAGGTCATAATATTGATCTCCATTCAGTTGGATAAAAGGCGATCGCTTTGTTTACCAGACAGGGGCGATTGCCTTTGTTATGTGTGCAAACAACGTTGTGGTTTGGCACAACGCTCTCAAAAAGATTTGGCGTAGCCATATATTTGCGACTCAAAGCCAGTAGCACTTGAGTTGTACCAAAACAGGAGATACAGCGTATCAGGCGACGTGTACGACTTCAGACGCTTCAACTGTCGTCCGCCGTCCTGCTGGTAATTTCTTATTAAGTGCAATATCCATTCCCGGCTGTGTACCCCTCGCCTTCTCTGGTTGTGCCAGTGCCTCGGTTGCTCCTCAAGCAGTCACTCTGGATTGTGCTGTCAAAGTTCAGATAGTGCAAACCCTTTATTGCGTCCGGGTGCAGGCAGTTTGCTTTCCCTTGCCCCTTATGATTAATAATATAAAATCTAAAACTGGATTTGTCAAGTCTAAACTTGTATTTATAAGGCTTATTTATTGATTTATGTAGTACTAAGCTTGATTATTTGTGGTAAGGTAAGGATAGAAGTAAGCTTAAGGTGTAGAATTATGAATCAAGCCTTGATTAAGTGGAAGTTAAAAGAAGTAATGGCAAGGCATAACATTAAAGCCCGTGACCTTGCCGCAGAAATGGGGGTTAGCGCTAACTCCGTATCGAACTTACGAAACGCTAGAACTATGCCACGGTTGGATGGTGAGATTTTAAACAATCTTTGTGAATGCTTAAATAGACTGGCACAAGACTTGGAAGGAGAGATTACCCCTTCTGACTTAATTAGCTACGCCAGAGGGCCAAACCCAGTTGTTGATGAGAATTATGAAATCAAAGGAGCCAAAGCACCAACCCAGCAAAAAAAATCTCGTATAACGAGTTCTAAAACTGAAATAGAAAATACTTCGTTATCAACTGCTGCCTAGTAAAAGCGACCGCCGCCGACCAAAGCTATGCGATCGCCTGCTCAATCCGTTAACGACAAAGTGAGCTAACTATAATGCTGACACATTTTTGGAAAAATCCCCCAAATCAGCTGCTCTTGTTCACTTTGGTTAAACTGCAACACCTCAATTTTTAAGCATTTACCATAGTGGGCAAGAGATATGCTGACACTAGACAGAGAACAAACATCAGCACTCGATTACAGCAACCTCAACACCAGCATCCAGGAAACCTTCACCGCCATCGACAGGTTCGAGTGGCAAGCGGTAGATGAAATCCTTCAGATGAGGGAACAACAGCTTTACCTACAAGCTGGCTATAAAAACTTTGAAGAATACTGCCAGCGTGAATTATACGCCTGGGGTGGATACCGACGAATCAACCAACTGCTAGGAGCTAAAAAGGTCATAGACGCAGTTGGCGAGTTGGGGGAACACATCAAAAACGAGCGTCAAGCCCGCCCACTACTACGGTTGGTTAAGGAACCAGAGAAACTAAAACAAGCTGTAGCGATTGCTCTCAAAGATAACCCCTCCCCTGGTGAATCAGACTTTGCGGCTGCTGCAAATATTGTGGTTCCTCAACTTCCACGCAAAAAGCAATCTATTCAGGAACCAATGGTTCCTAAGATTCAAGAACCAGTGGTTCCTCAAAAAGCTATTGTCACAATTTCACAACAGTCACACCCAAGGTATGGAGAAGAAGGAACCATTGAGGCAGATGCACCAAATCATTGGCAACAGATTGTGACTTTTGCTGATGGCGAGAGGCTGCTCATCAACAATACTGATTTGGATGCCCCAAGCGTTCCCTTTCCCAAAGAGCGCACTTACCCTACAGAATATGCTGAAGCGATCGCTGCTATTGAAGAACGCCATAAACAGGAACTAGAGAGACTTTCCCAGGAATTGAGAATTGGGCTACAAGCAGAAGCTAATGCCAGAGCCGAAGAACAAGCTAAAGAGCAGGTAGAGTCTTTACAAAAACTCTTCAAGCAACAAAAAGAGCAAAACATCCAGTTGCAGCAGCGCCTAGACGAAATGGAATCACTACGGCAGTTGGAAGCTGAGAATCAACAACTCAAGCAACGTATTCAGGATTTGGAAAACGCTGTAGAACAACGCCCTTCTCAAGAATGGGGAAATACTCTCACGCAGCAAGCGACTAAAGCGCTGAACAAGCAAGTAAAACAGGCGTTAGAGAAAACTATTGATTTGCGATCGCTGGCACAAGAACCACCCAAAGAAAATGCCCAGGAATGCTTGCGGTTAATGGGTATGGCTTTGAAGAATCTCGCTAGCGCAATGAACAATACCCAAGCGCTCGAAGCGGCGGCAATCATTCTGGGGACTGAGCCAACACCAACTGCGATCGCATATCGAGCCGAACAACTGGAAATGCTGTCCCAGGCGGTTAGTGATATTCGGCGGGTGCTTGCAAAGCCTGGGTGTACATGGCAGGAGTTTTTGAATATTGCCCAAGAGTATGAAGTGATTAAATCAGACTACTGGACGGAATTAAGCACAAAGGAAACAGATTTAATAACTGCTCTCCAGAACGCATCTCGTCAACCGGACACAATTGGCGTTGGTTCTATTGTTGCCCACGCTGACCCATATCGCACTTTGTATGTCGAGAGAGGAGAAGTTGTAGAGGACTTGGGAGAAGAGTTGGTAGTGGCTTGGGATTGCTGGAAAGAGCGCTCAAAGAAGACTGAGAGGTACTTTCGAGATGAATTGCGGTTTTGGCAAGGTGAGAACCAGTAGATAAAAATTCGCTTTGAGAATAGCTAAAAAACTTAGACGCGGCATGACTTAAAAAGCCGCCCAATTTGTAATGAGAAAAATCGGAGGAGAATATGACTACAGCACTACAAATAATTGATGGTGGCAACAAACGTGACAGGCGCTCATCTGAGAAAGCTACTACTCGACCACATTGCAAAGTTTCAATAGATGATGTCAACTGGATAAGACAACAAGCTCCATGTGTGCAACAGTTGTGGCTTGATTGCGTCGCGGCGGAACAGTTCGGCGGGGCAGCGCATAAATTAGACACCAACCTCAGCCGCAACTCGTTTCTCAAAGCCAGCGCTGTTATAAATGGTGCTGGACTGTTTGAGTTTGAGGAAGTTAGGAGCAAAACTCAATCTGGTAGATCCGGTGTTACCAGTTACCGTGTTAAAAACTTGCATGGTTACTTTAACAGGTACTATTGGGAAAACTTTGACAATCAATCCGTGACAGCCGAGAGTCAAGCCGTCATCCTAGAGAATCAACAGGTGATGCGCCAAAATCATCAAATGATGTCTGAGCGTCAAAAATTGACATTTTCAGAGGCTAAAAAGCCTACACAGCAGGAGTTTCAAAATCCTAACAACGTTTCTAACAACCCGTTAACTACCTACCAACAACCAACTAAGGTTGTTGGTATGGTAGTTGGTTCTGACGCGCCAACTGAAAATCCGCGTGTTGAGAAAACGGCTCATGCGCCCTTGAGGGGCGCGTCGCCTTCACATATCGAAAGCGCGTCAGAACTTGAAGAATTGCCTGTGGCAATGGACTGCACGACGCTGGCGCTTGTGGATGCTGTACCAAGTCAACCTGCTCCGTTGTTGGCTGAAAATCAAGATTGTGGTGTTGAAGCGATATTCCCTCATGAAGGTGCTTGTTCCGCCGCGCCCGTTGCCCAAAATGAATTTTCTGAAAAGGAAGCGATCGCTAATCAAATACAGGGGCAAGTAGAACAAGGTCAATCTGCTTTCTTGCCAGGAGAAAACCAAGTTTCCGATGTAGAAAAGAAAGCAGATCATAAAGGCACTGGTTCCGTCGCGTCGCCTGCCCAAATTGAAAAATCTTCAACTTCAGCGATTGCAGATCAGAAAATAGAACCGAGTCGCCCCTCTATTTCGTTGTTGATTGAAAACTCGGTTTCGGGTGTAGAAGTCAAAGCATCTGATGAGGATCAAGGTTCCGCCGCACCTGTCACCAGTGCTAAGAAATGGTCACAGGAGGCGATTGTAGCGCGGTCAAATATGCGACCGGAACGTATGCAGAAACTCAAGGTTGCGGCGAATTCGGCGCAGAATCCGGGGTTTGAGTATTTGCAGGAGTGCTGGAATGATGATCCAGCACTTGTGATAGTGGTCAAGAAGTTGCTGGTGAAATATCCACAGTGGGGCATTGTGATTGTTGATGGGGCGTTGGTGAAGTGGAATGAGTAGCAAATGCGAATTTCAACTATTGGTACAAACAATTGCCAGAGCTTATACTCATAAAACACTACCATTAAGCCACTAAAAATTTCCAACAGAGTATGAAATCATGCCACGCATATTTGACAACATCGACTTGCAACTGCTACCAATTTTGCGGGATACCCTTAAAGTATCTTACCGGGCTGACTTTTGCGTAGGTTATTTTAACCTCAGAGGTTGGCGCAAGCTTGATGATTTAATCGAACAGTATGTGGGTGGAGAAACTTCTTGTTGTCGGTTGTTGGTAGGGATGCAGGGTCTACCCAGCGATGAAGTGCATACAGCATTTACGTTGGGTACTGGGGAGGGCAGGCTTGATAATAGCACTATTATCCGTCTCAAAAAAAAGATAGCGGCGGAGTTTCGCCAACAGCTTACCATCGGTGCGCCAACAGATGATCATGAAATGGGGTTACGTCGCTTAAGCCGTCAATTAAAAACAAAGAAATTAGTTATTAAATTATTTTTAGCGCATCCTCTCCACGCTAAGTTATACCTGGTTCATCGTAACGACCCCAATAGTCCGATAGTTGGATTTTTAGGTAGTAGTAATTTGACTTTGGCGGGTTTGAGAAAACAAGGGGAATTAAATGTTGATATTTTAGACTATGATGCAACGAATAAACTGCAAAAGTGGTTTGAAGACCGTTGGAAAGATTACGGCTGTATCGATATTTCTAAAGAGCTTGCAGAAATAATTGATAATAGTTGGGCAAGGGAAGAATTAATTCCCCCGTATCATATTTACTTGAAGATTGCTTATCATTTATCACATGAAGCGATCGCCGGAATTTCCGAATTCCGAATTCCCCATGAATTTAATAATTTGTTTGATTTCCAAAAAGCCGCCGTACAGCTAGCAGCGCGTCATGTAACTCGCCGTGGTGGGGTAATTATCGGCGATGTGGTGGGGCTTGGTAAAACATTAGTTGGAACAGCTTTAGCAAAAATATTACAAGACGATTGTTTTTTAGAAACTTTAATTATTTGTCCAAAAAACTTAACTTCGATGTGGCAAGAATATGTAGATAATTATCGGCTTTATGCTAAAGTGATGCCCATTAGTAAAGCCCAAAACTTATTACCAGAATTACGTCGTTATCGGGTCGTATTAATAGATGAAAGTCATAATTTACGCAATCGAGAGGGTAAAAGATATCGGGCAATCGCCGAATATATTGCAGCCAATGAAAGCAAATGTATTTTACTTTCGGCAACACCATATAATAAAACTTATCTTGACCTTTCTTCTCAATTAAGATTATTTGTTCCTGAAGACCAAGATTTGGGTTTTAGACCTGAAGCTTTAATCAATGAATTGGGTGGCGGTTCGTTAGGCGAATTGCAATTTATTAGAAAGTATCAATGTTCTGTTAAGTCTCTTGCTGCTTTTGAAAAAAGCGAACATTCCGACGATTGGCGAGAATTAATGAAACGCTATATGGTGCGGCGGACTCGTTCGTTTATTAAAGATAATTATGCCAAATCAGACCCAAATTCTTCTTCCCTGAGTCAGGATAGACAAAAAGTAATACGTAAATATTTAGAGTTTTCCGATGGTAGACGTTCTTATTTTCCCGACCGTTTACCACGCACTATTAAATTTACTTTAGAGACTCCTAATGACTCCTATTCTAGTCTTTATTCAGAAGCAGTAATTGAAGTAATTAATCAATTAAATTTACCCCGTTATGGATTAGGTAATTATGTAGTTACAAAACCTAAACAACCACCAACAGAGCCAGAACAGCGCCAAATTAGTAGCTTATTTCGTGGGGGGCGGAGGTTGATGGGTTTTTCCCGCACTAATTTATTTAAACGCTTAGAAAGTAGTGGTTCTGCTTTTATTCAATCAATTGAACGTCACGTTTTACGGAATTTTATTTATTTATATGCTTTGGAAAACGAGCTTGATATCCCTATTGGTACTCAAGATGCAGAATTATTAGATACGAGGAATAATGATGAGGATGCTGATTCGGTTATAGCAAGTTTATTTGATGTAGAAATAGAAGAAGATGACCTCACCTCCTTACCCTATTCTTCGCAAGCAGAGAAGGGAGAAAAAGCCGGAGAAGAAATTCTCACCTCCCCAACAGGGATGGGGTCAACAGAAAAAGTTTTTAGACAACAAGCAGAGTCAATTTATCAGGAATATACTACCCGATATCAACGTCGTTTTAAGTGGTTGCGTTCGTCATTATTTGATATTAAAAAACTAAAAAAAGATTTATTAGCCGATGCAAAAGCACTAATTAATATATTACAAAATATTGGTAAATGGAATTCTCAAGCAGATGAAAAATTGATAGCCCTAATAAATCTGTTAACAAAAACTCATTCTGGTGAAAAAGTATTAATTTTTACACAATTTGCAGATTCGGTACGCTATATAACAGATAACTTACAGGCAAAAAATATTACCAACGTAGCAGGAGTAACGGGGCGATCGCAATATCCTACGGAACTGACGGGAAGATTTAGTCCTGTGAGTAATAATCAGCGACATAGGGTATCGTCAACAGATGAATTACGTATATTAATTGCTACAGATATTTTAAGTGAAGGTCATAATTTACAAGATTGTGCAATTATCGTCAATTGGGATTTACCTTGGGCAATTATTCGATTAATTCAAAGGGCTGGACGCGTTGATCGAATTGGACAAAATGCTCAAGAAATTCTCTGTTATTCTTTTCTTCCTGCTGAAGGTGTGGAACGGATTATTAATTTGCGGGGAAGACTCAAGCAAAGATTACAAGAAAATGCCGAAGTTGTGGGAACTGATGAGGCATTTTTTGAGGACGATGATGCACAAGTAATTTGGGATTTATATAATGAAAAATCTGGTATTTTAGATGGAGATGAAGATACAGAAGTTGACTTAACATCGGAAGCATTTCAAATTTGGAAAAAAGCAACTGATAATAATCCTGGGCTAAAAAAAACCATTGAAGAGATGCCCAATGTGGTTTATTCTACTCGTGAACATATACCTCAAATAGTGCAACCAGAGGGAGTATTAATGTATATGAAAACCACTGAAGGGAATGATTCTTTAATTTATGTTGATCGCAATGGCAATAGTGTTACCCAATCTCAAATAGCTGTGTTAAAAATGGCATCTTGTGATGAATATACAGTAGCAATAGCTAAAGATAAACAGCATCACAATTTAGTTAAAAAAGGTGCGGAATTACTGGCTGAGGAAGAAAAAAATATGGGTGGTCAATTGGGTAGACCATCGGGTGCGAGATTTCGTAGTTACGAACGATTGAAAAGTTATGCACAGGAGATGAAGGGTACTTTATTTGTAACTGGCGAACTATTAAAAGCGATTGATGATATTTATCGTTACCCATTAAGGCAGTCTGCGGTCGATACTTTAAATCGGCAATTAAGAAGTGGTATTAGTAGTCAGCAATTAGCAGAATTAGTAGTTGCTTTGCAGATGGATGATCGCTTGTGTATTGTCAGCGAAGAAATTGAGAAACGGGAACCTCAAATCATTTGTTCTTTAGGATTGTTTGAGAAATAATATTGGATATTTAAAAACTCACGCCAATGGAACAAAAAAATATATGCTTGAAAATGGGCAAACTTAGAAATTGTACAAGCGCATTCCCCATTCTACCGTCAGAAGAATTTGTAGTGTGATCGCATTCCCCAATATAACCCTAAGCAAGCACATATTCTACGTTTTCGCGTTTCTGCGAGTTGATAAAACTATACATTTTTGTGCGTATTAATTTTATATTTTATTTCAGTGATACGTAGGCTATTTTTAGCTTTTCTTAAGTAATTACCTATGGTTCTCTAAAGTCTTACTAGATAAGCTTTTAAGCTATTATTGGGTTTCTAGGCTGAGATTTGGTCAAAAAGTATCTCACTTAGCTAGATTTTATACTTATATTATACTATTACTGACAGTATATAGCCACTTGCGAAATTGCCATTTATCAATATTAACACTGAGCTTTTCTGTAACTAAAAAGGTTATTACAGTAGCAGTATTATAACGGTTTTATAAATAAATCCTTATTTATTTATTAAGGATTATGGCTCCAAGATTTTGGTCTATGGGCATATTTTTTATGCTCGTTTTTTACTACACAGAATTCTATTTTTATCTGCAAGGGTAGTATATAATGACGTTAAATTTCCAACGAACACGCGAATTATTGCATAAATTTCAATTTCAGGATTTGTTCATCCAAGAATTGGGTTGGTCAGATTCTTCGCAGAAAAAAGCTGTAACCTTGCAAATTGAGGAGGGGAGTGAGTTTTACCAATACCAGCGAATAGCTGAGAGTTCTGGTGTAGCTATTTTTGAAGTTACAGCAGCAGATGGTACTATTCCTGATGCAAAAAGTCGGGCTGCGATTCATAAAGAAGTTACTAATTTAATCGCTGAAAATTTGTTGATATTTATTGATGGTCAGCGTATTCAAAGTCTTTGGTATTGGGTAAAGCGAGAAGAAAATAAAAGTTACATTCGTGAGCCTTTGTACGTAAAGGGTCAACCGGGAGACTTATTTTTAAGTAAGCTTGGTTCTTTAGTTATTGACATTACCGAACTGGAAGATGATAATCTTCCAGTTGTAGAAATTGCACGTCGTCTTCAAGAGGCATTTGATGTAGAACCTGTAACAAAGAAATTTTATAAAGATTTTCAAGAGGAACATAAACAGTTTTTACAGTATATAAAAGGAATTAGCGACGAGGCAGATAAGCGTTGGTATGCCTCTGTAATTCTGAATCGGATGATGTTCGTCTATTTCCTCCAGCGTAAAGGTTTTCTAGATAATGGAGATTTAAAATATTTACAAAATCGACTCAAAAAAAGTCAAGCTCAAGGGGATAATCTTTTTTATAATAGCTTTTTAAAAGTTTTATTCTTTGGCAGTTTTGCTACACCAGAAGAAGACCGTGACCCATCAGTTGAAAAGTTAGTCGGCGTTATTAAATATCTTAATGGTGGATTATTCCTTGAACACCGCATTGAACAAGAGAATAATATTTCAATTCCTGATATAGCATTTGAAAAAGTTTTAGAGTTATTTGCAAACTATTCTTGGAACTTGGACGATACGCCAGAAGGTAAAGATGATGAAATATCTCCCGATGTTTTAGGATACATATTTGAAAAATATATTAACCAAAAAGCATTTGGGGCTTACTATACTCGTCCGCAAATCACTGAATATCTTTGTGATAGAACAATCCATCAACTCATTTTAGATCGTGTTAATGATTCTTTGTCCGACAAGTATAAACCTTTTGAAGATTATAATGAACTGATATTTAAATTAGATACAAATATCTGTCGCTTATTAATTAATGATATTCTACCAAAACTATCAATTCTTGACCCTGCTTGTGGTTCGGGTGCATTCCTTGTTGCTGCAATGAAAACACTCATCCTAGTTTATGGTGCGGTAATTGGGATGATTGATGTAATAGGAGATGCAAGTTTAAAAAAACAGCTTCAAGATATCAGAGACAAACATCAGTCTATATCTTATTACTTAAAAAAACTGATTGTTACTGATAATCTTTATGGGGTTGACATTATGGAAGAAGCGACAGAAATTGCTAAACTTAGGCTATTTTTAGCTTTAGTATCTTCTGCTCATGATGTTAAGCAATTAGAACCATTGCCTAATATTGATTTTAATATTATGGCGGGTAATTCACTGGTTGGATTAATGAAGGTTGATCCTACTGTCTTCGATAAAGTTAAACTAACAGCAAAAGCAAAAGCACGAGGATATAAACAAGAAAATCCCGATTTGCAGTTAAGTTTATTCCAATCTAGTTCTTATTATACATATCAGTCAATTTTAGAGAAGAAGAATGAATCAATTGATTTGTATAAAAAGTACGCTTTCATTTCTGCAAAAGATAAAGTTGTTAGTTTAGATGGTAAAACACCTCAAGATAAAAAGCTCTTGTTACTGCGTGCTTCTATTGATGAAATCAATAATAAGTCACAAGAAAAGCTAAATGTTTTACTTTTGGATGAATTTAGTAATCGCTTGGGTATTAAATATGAGGAAGTTCAATTAACTGGTAAACCGAAGAAGCGGGTTTTAAATGTTGATGATATTGCTGCATTGAAACCTTTTCACTGGGGTTATCATTTTGATAAGGTTTTGGGAAGGGGTGGTTTTGACGCGATTATTACTAATCCACCTTGGGAAATTTTCAAGCCTCAAGCGAAAGAATTCTTCGCACAGCATAATGAATTAGTGACAAAGAATAAGATGCATATTCATGTATTTGAAGAAGAGCAAGAAAAGCTTCTAAAAAACCAAGAAATTGCTGGGGCTTGGTTAGAATATCAAAGCCAGTATCCTCATCTATGTAACTATTATCGTCTGGCAGAAAATTATAAAAATCAAGTTCCTACCGTTAATGGGAAAAAAGTAGGTACTGATATTAATTTATATAAGCTTTTTTTGGAGCAATGCTTTAACTTATTACACCCAAATGGTGAGTGTGGAATTGTAATTCCTAGTGGTATCTATACTGATCTAGGTGCTAAACAACTACGACAAATATTGTTTAATCAAACAAATATAACTGGATTATTCTGTTTTGAAAATCGTAAAGAAGTATTTGAAGGTGTTCATCGCAGTTTTAAAATTGTTGTACTTACCTTTGCTAAGGGTGGAAAAACAACAGAATTTCCCTCAGCTTTTATGCGTCATAATGTGCAAGAGCTTCAAAGGTTTCCTAGCGATGATAGTTTATATATAAATGTTGATCTGGTAAGTAAGTTTTCTCCTGATTCTTTATCTATTATAGAATTCAAAAATAAGGAAGATGTAAGAATTGCTACAAAGTTACTTGATTTCCCTTTACTAAATGATTCTAAGCTTGGTTGGGGGCTAGAGGTTTATGGGGAAGAACTTCATATGACTCGCTCAAAAAAATATTTTAAGCAATCTCTAACGAAGTGTCCTCTTTATGAAGGAGGAATGATTTGGCAATTTCAAAATAGCTATGATAAGCCTCGTTACTGGATAGAAGAGTCTGATTTACGAGAAATATTTTTACATAAACGTGCTAAGAGAATCGGATTTGTAGATAAAATACCTAAAGATTTAAAAAATGATTATGAGACCTATCGTATTGCAATCCGTAAGATAGCGAGAAACACAGATACAAGAACATTGATATCCTCTCTAATTCCCCCTGGTTCTTTTACAGGAAATTCTCTTACAGTTAATTTTCCTTACTACCATTTCAGTAATAAATATAATGAATTACGATACTGTGATTCGGAACTGCTAGTTCTTACCTCACTGTTGAATAGTTTTGTTACGGACTATACTCTTCGTTCACGAATGACCGCAAACTTAAATACATTTTATCTTTATCAACTGCCGATACCACGTCTAAAAGAAAGTGATCGCCACTTCAACGAAATTGTACAACGCGCAGCCAAACTCATTTGCACCACCCCAGAATTTGACGAATTAGCACAAGAAGTTGGACTCGGTTCCCACACCAACGGAGTCACCGACGCAAGCGAAAGAGCTAAACTCCGCGCAGAACTCGACGGAATTATAGCTCATCTCTACGGTTTAACTGAAGCAGAATTTGCATACATCCTCACCACATTCCCCATCGTTCCCGAACAAATCAAGCAAGATGCATTAATAGCATATCGGGACTTTGCACCGCTAACAGGTGACGCAGAAATTGTGGAACTCATCATCAATCAAGACGAGAGTTCCACATTAGAATTCAAATCTACCGCTCGTTGGGATGTGGATAAAAACCAAAAAAATCCTGAAATGGAGCAAGTCATTCTCAAAACAGTTGCATCTTTCCTCAACACCGAAAAAGGTGGAACATTATTAATAGGAGTCACCGACGACAAAGAAATTATCGGACTCGAATTAGACTATCAAACCTTCAGCAAATCAAATAAACGTGATGCATTTCAGCTATTTCTCATCAACGATTTATTACTACGGGAACTAGGAAAAGATTTAGCAACATTAATCGATATCACCTTCCACGAAGTCGAGCGCAAAGATGTATGTCGTATCACCGTAAAGCCTTCACCACGTTCAGTATTCATTGAAGTCAAAGCCAAGGGTGAGAAAAAGCAACGCTGTTTATTCGTGCGGAGTGGAAATTTAACTAGTAAGCTAACAACAGACGAAGAAATTGAAAACTATTGCAAATCTCGCTGGTAAATAAATGGTTCACTTGGTGAGTTCTCAGTGTGGATATGCAATTTAGAAATTTTTGTAAAAAATAATATACTAATGGAACAATTCGGTATTCAGCATAACGAGTCTGATTTAGGGCAACTGCTTATTGATTATGAGGAGGCTATTAAAAATTTGCCTTCTGAAGCCAAGTTAACCTGTCGGCAAGTTCTTAAGGTACTGCGAGCGCGAGATCGAGTTCAAGATGCGCTTCAAGTTTTACAATTAGATGATGAATACCTGGCAAAACTGGTTGAGCTAGACCTAGAACTGAAGCAAAAATCTGGCATTATTTGTAATGCTGAAAACCTTAGACAACTCCGTCAGAGTTTTCAGCCTCCAGAATCGTCTTGGTGGTGGTATCTTGAGCCATCCGCAGAACCTTCACATCTAAAACCTCTTTCAGATAAATTTGATTGGCTGTGGAATGTCGGAACAGTTGCTTGCTTAGTGCTGGCAACTTCTTTCATTACTCAGACGGCCAAAGTTTTCTCAAACGAAGGTTTTGACTTTTTAGGTACTTTGAGTACAATCAGCCAAGGGGCAGGCTTGGCATTTGTAGCAAGTGGAGCGCTCACAGATAGGGGAAAGCAAGCTGTAGCGAAAACGTTGAACACTATAAAAGTCCCTGCTTCACTTCATGCAGAAGTCACATTTGGAGCTTCATTAGTATTGCTTGGGGCTGCCTATGGAATCAATCAAAACTCGCACTTAGTCGGAAATTGGTATTTTGACCAAGCACAGCATCATGAAGCTCAGGGAGAGTGGTCACAAGCATTCAAAAGCTACAAGCGAGCCTTAAACTTCGCTCCAGACGACTACAAAACCCAGATTGCATTTGGCTTCTTGCATGAGAAATTAGGCAGTTTTGACCAAGCTGTTGAAGAATATAAAAAAGGAACTGCCTTTGGAATTCCAGAATTCTTAAATGCCCAAGCACGGGCAATGCTCATGGGAGGATTTCAGAAGAATAGTTGGCAAGGTGGGATTGATAGCAAAATAATTCATGAAGCAGAAGATTTGCTTGAGCGTGCTGAAAAATCCACGCTTGATTTAAGCCGTAGCCTTGGTAAAACCAGGAAGAACAGAAGATTATATGCAGATATTAAGATTAATCAAGCTATTGCTCAAATGGCAAAAATCAAGTTTAAGGAAAAATTAGACGAAACTACTAAAAATTCCTTGAATAAAATTGTAGATAGGCTGATCTCTATAAATGAATCAATTAAACAAGATCAATCTGAAGAGCAAAATGTTCTAACAGCAACATCTACTTTGGGTAAGACACGGGCAGAGTGTTTTTATCAAAAAGCCTTTTCTATTGGTAAATTATCAGGCTCATCGAGTGTAAATGGAATCGACTATTTAGTACGAGACGACGAGATATTTTATGCATGTAGCCCATTTAGGTGGGGAGCAATGCTCTCAACAGTACCCGATGCTTTTTTGTTAAGAAACTATCAATTTGCAAAAACCTCAACAAATCAAGAAGGAGAAAATTTATTAAATACTTCTTACTTTATGGAATTAATTTATCAAATTCCATTTGCAAATGAGGTAGGAATTGAGTTACCAGAATATGCAAATAGAATAATATTATCTCAAGACCCTGATACTTGGTTAAGTTTAGCAAATCAACTTTCTAAATTAATTCAAAATAATTATGTCAAAGGCTATAGCAAGGATAATAAAAAGATTATTTGGAGGTTTTTACTGAATAAAGATGGGCAGGTAATTGCATATTTTGCTTATGATGCATTCTCGCAAGAGATGGGTCATGCTCAACCTTTTATTGAAAAGGCACTCAATAAAAAAGTGCTTGAGCAATTAAGTGGTGAACTACTCAAGGGTGGAAAATTAGAGTTTGTTGACTTCAAAGTTGTTTTGTCTGAAGAGGGTAAAATTTTGCATCTTTTACCCTGGGAGATGGCATATCCGACTGTTTTTGCAAAATGCCAAGAAAAGTGCAAAAATCTTTTTTTTGCATCTCATGTTCGCTCGGTATTCCCAAACTATAAACCCGATCTTAGAGATTTAGCAGAAATAGGTGCTTTACAAGCCGTGCTACATATGAATCTAGAATTTTTAGCTATTGATGTAAACAAAGGTGCTTATTATGAAGAACCTGCTATTTTTAAGTTGAAAGTCTCAGCAGATGGGCAAACTGTTAATTATGAAGCTGTTAATCAGGTGGCTATTCATAGGCTTGGAAAACACATCCCATTATCTGACTTAAAAGTACCTCAATTTCCTGAGTTGCAAAAGCCGCCTTATGCTGACTTAAAACTAGAAACGAAGGGATTGCCATCTCGATTAACTCCTTGGTCGGAGTCAAAGTAAACAGAACCACATAATACACTACAAATGGGAGGGACTGTCTACCCCTGCTCGATTGAGCTAGTTGTCGATAGACGCAGTTGGCGAGTTGGGGGAACACATCAAAAATGAGCGCCAAGCTCGTCCACTGCTGCGGTTAGTTAAGGAACCAGAGAAACTAAAACAAGCTGTAGCGATCGCACTTGAAGAAAATTCCTCCCCAAGTGAATCAGATTTTGCTGCTGCCGCCCAAAAAGTGGTTCCTCAACTTCCACGCAAAAAGCTATCTATTCAGGAACCAATGGTTCCCAAAATTGAAGAACCAGTGGTTCCTCAAAAAGCCAAAGTCACAGTTTCACAACAGTCACACCCAAGGTATGGAGAAGAGGGAACCATTGAGGCAGACGCACCAAATCGTTGGCAACAGATTGTTACCTTTGCTGATGGTGAGAGGCTGCTTATCAACAATACTGATTTGGATGCCCCCAGCGTTCCCTTTCCCAGAGAACGCAATTACCCCACAGAATATTCTGAGGCGATCGCTGCTATTGAAGAACGCCATAAACAAGAACTAGAGCGACTTTCCCAAGAAATGAGGATTGGTTTGCAAACAGAGGCCACAGCCAGAGCAGAAGCCCAGATACAAGAGCAAATCCAATCTCTGCAAAATTTGTACAGGCAACAAAGGGAGCAAAACGTTCAGTTACAGCAGCGCCTAGACGAAATGAAATCATTACGGCAGTTGGAGACTGAGAACCAACAGCTTAGGCAGCGTATTCAAGATTTGGAAAACGCTGTTGAACAACGCCCTTCTCAACAGTGGGGGAATACCATGACGCAACAGGCAACCAAAGCGTTGAATAAGCAGGTAAAGCAAGCACTGGAGAAGACAATTGATCTGCGATCGCTAGCTGTTGAACCACCCAAGGAGAATGCTCAAGAATGTCTGCGGCTCATGGGCATGGCTTTGAAAAACCTTGCCAGTGCTATGAACAATACCCAAGCGCTCGAAGCTGCGGCGATAATTCTGGGGAGTGAGCCGACACCATCTGCGATCGCATATCGAGCCGAGCAATTAGAAATGTTGCCTCAAGCTGTCAGTGATATTCGGCAGGTGCTTGCAAAACCTGGGTGTAGCTGGCAGGAGTTTTGGGATGTTGCCCAAGAGTATGAGGTTATTAAACAAGACTATTGGGTGGAATTGACCAGTGAGGAGACTGATTTAATTACTGCACTCCAGAACACATCTACTGAACCGGACACAATTAGCGTTGGCTCTATCGTTGCCCACGCCGACCCATACCGCACTTTGTATGTAGAGAGAGGTGAAGTAGTAGAGGATTTAGGCGAAGAGTTGGTGGTTGCCTGGGATTGTTGGAAGGAGCAATCAAAAAAGACTGATAGGTATTTCCGAGATGAATTGCGATTCTGGCAACCGGAAAAAGAGTAGGTGAAGTTGTTGATTAGAGCGATTGCTTAGTTAAAAACTGTGCAATCACCCTATGAAAAGTGTCTCCGCCGCAAACGGTAGACAACAACACGATTATAACAATGTAGCTAGTTGTACCGCCAAATGTACTGATAACTTTTAAGACCGATAAGTATCAAACCAAACCCTGCAATCGCTGTAGGGAAAATTCCGTGCGTCAACATAAACAGGAGATTGTAAAATGACTGCAACCATTACTCGTCCTAAGCTCAAAAAGTCTGCTGCTAGCAAGAAGGAATCCCCGTATAAAAGGCTTCATGTGATTATTCCCATAGAAGACATGTTGTGGGCATCGCAACAAAAGCCTTCAGTTAATCAGCTATGGCAGGAGTGCTGGACGGCTGACCCTTACGGTTCTCGGTGGATGTCTTTGACCTCAGCTTTGGGTTACAGTACTTTTATCTCTGCGAAGAAAATTCTCTCTGAAAGCGGGTTGTTCATTTTCAAGCCTGACAAGTCGATTCAAGACGGGCGAGAAACGGCTAGCTGGATGGTGAAGAATTTACATGGCAGCAGAATGAAAGAGTTCTGGGAGAAACCCAATGCTGAAAATCAGGAACCAGATTCTACAAAACAAGAATCAAATGCTGAGATTTCAGACAAAGATGCTGGCTCTGAAGAAATGGGTGCTTTGTATAAAGCATCTATTTCAGATCAAAGTCAGTCAGAGAAAGGGTTCCAGAAAACCTCACGAACTGTTCAGGAACACCTAACGAACTCTACAAAAGAGTTCGTTAGGTGTATCTCTGACACGCTTACAGAAAATTCGCGTGAGGAGAAGACGGCTCATGCGCCCTTGAGGGGCGCGTCGCCTCAGTCTGTCGAGGGCGTGTCAGAGAAGGAGGAAGAGTTACCTGCGGTAACGAACTGCACGACGCTAACGCTTGTAAATGCTGCACCGAGTCAACCTACTCCGTTGCTGGCTGAAAACCAGAATTGTGGTGTTGAACTGAGGGACTGTCATGAAGGTACTGGTTCCGCCGTGTCCGTCGCCGTAAATGAATTTTCTTCAACTTTAGCGATCGCTAATCAAACACCGAAGCAAGTAGAACAGGGTCAATCTGCTTTGTTGTTGGTTGAAAATTCAGTTTCGGGTGTAGAAGTCAAAGCAGTTGATGAAGGTGAAAGTTCCGCCGCGTCTGTCCCCAGTGCTGAAAAGTGGTCACATGAAGCAATAGTTGTAAGGGCAAATGCGCGACCTGTAAGAAGGGAGAAACTAAATCGAGCAGCAAATTCAGGGGAGAATCCGGGCTTTGACTTCTTGCTCTCATGCTGGAGTGACGATCCGGCTTTGCAGATTTTGATCAAGAAGTTACTAGTGAAGTTTCCGCAGTGGGGGGTTGCGATTGTGGATGGGGTGTTGGTTAACTCGTAATGTCTGAAGTTGAAAGAGCAGAGCAAAGTAAGCGATCAATCTCTGCTATATCGGGATCAAGAGTTTGGTCGTTCATAGCTGATTGAGCAACGTTTCCAGATTGACTACTTGCGGATGTTTGTTCTTGCATTGTGCGTAACTGGTGCAAACGATTAATTAGTGAAGAACAGTGATAAACCATAGCGGAACGACTATTTACTTTTAACTTAATAAAAATACGGCGTAGGTGAGCAGAAACAGTCGACTCGCTGATTTGAAGTTGGTTAGCAACTTTTTTATTAGATGAACCTAAACCAACCAAAGCAGCAATTTGTAACTCTCGTCCTGTTAAAATACTAATTAGGCTAGGATCTATAACCTCTGGTGTGTTCTGAGTTTTTACAATTGCATAGTGATTTCCATCAGCTTCAAAATGCCCAACTACAGAACAAAATGAAATAGTGTCAATCATAACCTCTGAAGTAAACTGTTGGCTATTTTCTGTAGGCGATTCAACTGCAATAATAAGAAAACCAGAGTTTTTTATGAAAAACTTACTAATGATACAGGAATCTGAAACTAATTTTCCAGCAAAAATACTAGAAGTTTGATCAACGTGTCCTTGCATAATTTTCTTAACTCTAAATTTAGGTATTAAGGGCTTGAGGCTGGTATGTACCTAACAGGCTGAATGGTCTGTAGATGAGAAGATATGCAGAAACTTTTTTGATCAGGAACTTAATGTTTTTGGAATCTAGATGAGGTATGAAGAAAACCATTTTAAAGTTTTTCCAACCCCCAATGTTTTTATCATTTATGCTTATCCCTGCTATTTTTAGGTTAATACAGCACACTTTCGGTTCTTATGTACAGTCATAAAGATGTACAGAAGAATCCAAAGGCGTAATCTAAAAACATAAAACTGCGGGAAAACAAATGTATTAATAATCAGGTTGCCTAAAAATAACACTGGATAGTTGCTTCAACATTTCCCGTGATAAGTAAGAATACGGTTACTATACACTAGGTGCTAACAGCTTGATCCAGCTAAAGGATGATGTAATTAAAATTTAAGATTTCGGATTCAATAATTCAACATTTTATAAATATTAATTAAGTAGTATCACTTAGCACAAATTAAACTAAATACCAAAATCCTCTAGCGCCTATCCAAGGCTTATTTTGTAATTTTGGGCTGTCTGCCCTATCATCAGCTAAGTCAGATGGGCTGAATGGTAATTGGGATAACACATTAGCTTTTGGAGATTCTGGCACGAACAGATGCAAAACTGTTAAGCGTAATCCTGCCCAAAGAAATTTGATAGTACCAGTAGAAATCAATAATTGTCGCAAATAATCTCGCTCTACTGAGACAAAAGAATCTCTAGGTGTGAGAACTTGACAAGAAATGCCCCAAAATTGTAGAGCTTTGCAAATTTCTGGAGGCAGGTTTTTTTCAAAATCTGCTTCTTGCTGATAAGTCAGAATGAAAGCAGAACCTAAACTTGCAGCCAGTGCTATGGTATCGCGGAAGGCAAAAGGTAAAATGTAGTCTATAGTTTGAGATTCGTCAATTCGGCTATCGAGGGATTTTGCCAGCGCTTCCCATTGCCAGAAGATTTCTAGATTTCTATTTTTTGGAAGGAGAGATTCTCTAAGGCTATCTCCTAGCCAAAATAAATTAAGTCTTGCTAAGTCATTCTCCATACGGAATTGTTCCCATCTCTTAAGTGACCAAAGCGTTTCCTCCAGTGCAACACGTTCTTGCTTGGGCGTTCTACAAGAGTTAATTCCTTTTGGAGTAATTAATTCTGGATGCTGTAAGTAAAAGGAAGAACTGTCAAGTATATGCCAAAGTTCTCGTACAACCCATAACTCCATCACTTCTCCTAACTGTTGAATTAGAGAGACTCCGTGGACAGAGAGAGCTAAGGCTGGGTCAATAATGCATATCTGAGGTTGGGAAAGAGAGAAATTGGTTTTGGGTAAGAGATCGTACTTCATTACATTTGGCTATGGCATTAGGTTTTGATGATTTTAATGTGTATCCCAGCCGTATTTACCCTCTGGGAAGAAAGATTGCTTAATTTAGTGCTTACAAGATAAATCAGAAAGCTTTTAAATACAATGCATAAAATTTGGATTTCGACTACTAGTTAAAATTAACTAAGTATAAAAGCTTAGTTAAAATGGGTGACTTGCAAAAATTATGAAACAGTAATATCACTATAGAGAAAGTATTTTTTGTTCACTCTCAAGAAAATCAACAGATTTCTTAGTGAATTGATCAATTTAGGGATCATCACTGCTTAAACCAAAAAAGCATTTATGAACAAGCATTGCACTGCTGATTTTCAGATAGTTGCAGAACAAGCCCTTGCCAATACTGCTGGATCACCAGATAGTTTACTATCGATATTTCCTAGTAATCCTCAACTGAGTCAGGTCTTTCAATTTATTGAGACAAATTATAATCAACCAATCAGTTTATGTGACGTGGCTGTTGCCGTTGGTTACTGCGCGGCTTATTTGACCGATTTAGTACGGCGCAATACAGGATATACAGTGAATGATTGGATTGTTGAACGTCGAATGGTAGCAGCACGCGCTCTACTGCTAGAGACTGACCAATGTGTAAGTCAAGTCGCTCAAGCAGTTGGTTATCAGCATGAAGGTTACTTTTTTCGCCAATTCCGCCAACATCATGGGATTACACCTAAAGCTTTTAGAAAAGCCCAACGCAGCCAGAGTAGTAGCAGCCATTAGTGTTAATTGGAGTAGAGCAATAAAGCTGTAAATCCATTTAAATATTTGGCATATTTAACTTTAAATTTGGGAACTCTAAGCCATTTTTAAAGTATCAAAATATTTATTATACCTTAAAGCTGAAGAGCATCTTTCAAATGAAGCATTTACATCGGTTATTTAACCCACTTGCTTGGCCAATCGCTGCTAAAATTTCGGTAGCATTGGTTTGTGCTGTGTTGATACCGATGATCTTCACCGCCTACTACAATCTCCAACAGAGCTTAAACAGTGTGGAGGCTGGGGAATACCGCAAACTGGAATTGTTAGCTAGCAGTAGCGCTAGTCGTTTTGACCAGTTAATTATTGACCACCACCGTGTGGTTGCCCAAGTCAGTAATAATCATCATGTAGTAGATTTCCTGGCTGCTGACATATCAGAAAAGCAAGAAGCTCACCGCCACAACCTGCAAGCAACACTACAAAACGTCCTCCGCTCTCATCCAGATATTGATAATGTCTTGCTGATGGATAACAAAGGTGAATGCCTTGCTGCAACAGATCCAAAATTCATTGGCGAAAACTATTCGACTATTCAAGATAACTTTTATGGATTTGGTAGCTTGGTGAGCCAAACAATTGAAAATCCAGGAATGTTTTTCTCTGGGCGCGTGCGATCGCCTAATGGAGAGATTATGGGAACTACCCTACTCAATATTCGGGGAGAAGATATCTGGACAACTATTAATGCCTTACATATAGACTTTCAGACCAATGTCTTCCTGATTGACCAACAGGGAGTAATCATTAGTCATGCCGATCCATCTCTGCTCTACCATAGCCTCCTGACGCTACCAACTCAAACATTAAAACAGGTTGTTCAAAACAAACGCTACGGTGTGGATCAGGTTGAGAGCTTGGACATTCCTGACTTAAAGGTGATGATGAGAGCCAAAGAACCAGGACACGCCACCTATCAATTGCCGCGATCGCAGTCGCAAATAGTCGGCTTTGCACCTTTAGCAACCCAACCTTGGGTATTGGGAGTTAGCCAACCGAAAGCAGAGTTTAGCATTCCTTTGAATCGCCTGATTTGGCTCAACAGTACCAGCGTGGTAATAGTCGGCGGAATTACGGCAATCATAGCCCTGCTCTTGGGGCTAAGTATTTCCCGACCAATTCGTGCCCTCACCGTCGCGGCCCAAGCATTGGAAGATGACGATTTTGATTCTCATGTACTAGAACTCCATCAGAATTTAGCTCAATTTGCTCATAGTCAAGATGATATCGGTCAATTAATGTGTGTCTTTTTAGAGATGGCTGAGTCAGTCAGAATGCGAGATCAGCGCCTAAAAGTGCAAGTACAGGAACTTTGCATTGAGATTAACGAAACCAAAAGAGCTAGCCACGTTGCCGAAATTACTGAGAATGAACACTTTCAGCAATTACAACAAAAAATCCAAAAGCTTAGAGAACAGCAAGTTACACAAAGTGAAACTGAGACAGAATACTACCAAAGATTGCAGAATCAGGTGCAATCTCTCAAAGAGCGATCACACGAGCCATGAGCCATTGAATTTATTGATTAGCGTTGATGGCAAGACTGAAAGTTTGGGAGATATTTAAAGGGAAAAATTACTCTTGATTAATGACTTTGAGGTAAATTATGGCACAGATTATCGCAGTTCATTCATTCCGTGGTGGCACTGGCAAATCCAATTTGATTGCTAATATGGCTGCTACTATGGCCTTGCAAGGAGAACGTGTAGGCATTATTGATACTGATATTCAATCACCAGGAATTCACGTTATTTTTGGGATTAATGAAAACAAAATGGAACGCACCCTCAATGATTATTTGTGGGGGTACTGTAATATTAAAGATGCTGCCTATGATGTTACTGAAGCTTTAGCTGTAGAGCAGGGAAATACAAGTACAGTTAAAGGCAGTCTTCATTTAGTTCCTTGTAGTATTAAAGCTAGTGAAATTGCCAGAGTTCTTCGGGAGGGATATGATGTCGTTCGGCTGAATGATGGTTTTCAAGAATTCATTCGTAGTCTGAAATTAGATTATCTGTTAATTGATACACATCCTGGTTTAAATGAAGAAACTTTGCTTTCTATTGGGATTTCTAATGTTTTAGTAATACTTCTACGTCCAGATCATCAAGACTTTCAAGGAACTGCCGTGACAGTCGATGTAGCTCGGAAGCTGAAAGTACCAAAAATGTTGTTAGTTATCAATAAGGTGCTGCCAAACTTAAATTTTCTTGACTTGCAACAACAAGTAGAAAAAATCTATAAAACTCCTGTTGTGGGGATTTTGCCTCTTTCAGAAGATATGGTACAGCTAGCAAGCAAAGGTCTTTTTTCTCTACGTTATCCTCAACATCCCATCAGTCAAACTATCAAAGGAATTACTAATCAGATTGCTAGTTTAGTCGTTAGTCATTAGTCATTAGTTTTTTGCTTTTGTCCCTTTATGAGGGTGATGTCTACGCTTATGAGCAATCAACAATCATTTCGTACTGATGTTCTTACCTACTTTGGAGCCACTGCTGCACAAGTAGAAGAATTATTGGTATACAATCAAAACGTCTTTGATCACAACACATTAACCGATAGAGTCAAGTTTCCCCTGACTTCTGAACCCCATATACCTGCTTGGGAAGAATACGCTGTTTCAGCAAAAGTTTTAGGAGTATTTGAGGTACTCAAACAGCGATTAGTACAATTCCAATTTCCCATAATCGAGGGTATTAGCCAGACTGAAGCGTATCAGTCTGCTACTCGTCGGGGTGTTGCGACAGATAGGATGGTTGCAACTGGCTTAGTCTTGCAAGAACCTGAGAAACTGCAATTAATACTACATCAAAGCTTTGCTGGAACAATCCCAGTATTATTAACTGGAAACCGAGAGGACTTTGTTTGTTTAGTTCAGGCTTTGACAAAACGAAATGAACCGCAGCCAGTCCCAAACTCTATAGGAGCCTGTATAGTTAGCGGTTTTAATAACTGGGATAGAATTCGCCAATATCGCCAACAATGGTCGGCTGAAAATCCTACTAATTGCTCTCAAAGTAGTTGGCTAGCAGAGTTTGGGCGGTTAATACCACAAAAACAGCTTTATCAGGATAAGTTTGTTGTTTTGAGTAATAGTTCTTATAGTAATGTTTCAGCCAAAGATATAGGACTTGAAAAAGCACAATGGCAGCGTTTATCCTTGACAATTCGGCTGGAACATGAATGCACTCACTACTTTACACGTCGGTTGTTTAATTCCATGCGAAATAATATATTCGACGAGCTAATTGCTGACTATAGAGGGATTGTAGCCGCTATTGGGACTTATCGAGCCGACTGGTTCTTGCACTTTTTGGGGTTGGAGTCTTTTCCTAATTATCGAGAGGGAGGTAGACTGCAAAATTACCTTGGTAATCCGTCACTTTCTGATGGGACTTTTAAGATTTTACAGGTATTAGTGAAAGCTGCTGCTGAAAATTTGCAGTCTTTTCATGTTGAGTATGTGAGCCAGTTGAAAGATGCTAACATTCAACCCCTAATGTTAATGGCATTGACTCAATTGACGTTAGAAGAATTAGCTGATAAATCAGCTGACTTTTGCATTCAACAAATATTAAATAATTTGCTGAATATTCAATCTACAGACAGGATTCAGTCCAAGGTCATTTAATTCTATATCTTGCCTATATTGACTATTCTTTTTTAGTTGTGTCCTTTGTAGTAATTTGTGACAAGCACCTTGGTATCTACGTTTTTGACAATCACCATTAGTAAGATATAGGAAAATTGATTTATGACGGAAGTTTTACTTAAAGAATTAACTAATAGTGACATTGATTGGATGATTGCTACAGGTCATCAAAGAGAAATAACTGCTGGAAATTTACTTATCCAAGAAGGAAAAAGTGCCGATTCTCTACATATATTACTGGATGGAATTTTAACGGTTAGCGTTTCTCAACCAGACAACAGCCCTTTGACTCGTGCTTTTGCAGCAATCGAAGGTGGTGAAATCTCAGGTCGGGAAATTGCGAGATTATTCAGTGGGGAGGTAGTGGGAGAACTACCATTGATAGGTAATCGCCCAACTGCTACAACTATTAAAGCTATAGAAAAATCGCTAGTGATGTCAATTCCTCAACAGAAATTGGCAGCAAAGTTGCAGCAAGACGTTGGTTTTGCTTCACGCTTTTATCGGGCGATCGCCATTATGCTTTCAGATAGGCTACAAAGTATCATCAATCAGCTTGGTCGTAGCAACTTGGCGCAAGGTCAACCACTCAGAGATGTGCTATTTGTTTTGGGAGAATTACATGATAGTGACATTGATTGGATGATGGCTTATGGTACTGTGCAAAAAATTCCTGTTAATACTACACTGATTCGTGAAAGAGGGACTGTAGATGCACTATATATTCTTTTAAATGGCATAATGTCTCTGTCTATTACTGAAGATGAACGTAATCCTTTAGCACGTGCTTTTGCTGCGATCGAGGGTCATGAAATTTCTGGTAGAGAAATAGCAAGATTATCCAAAGGCGAAATTGTCGGTGAAACACCCTTTATTGATGGTCGTCTACCTTCTGCAACCGTTAAGGCGATTGAAGACTCGATTGTTTTGTCAGTTCCTCGACAGGAAATGGCAGCAAAGTTACAACAAGATGTAGGATTTGCATCTCGTTTTTATCGTGCGATCGCTACTTTGCTTTCCCAGAGATTGCAAGGAACGCTGAGTCAACTTGGTTCTGGTAGGCGGGTTTATAGCCAAGGTTTGCCGTTGACTAAAAGTGCGGAATATGAAGATGAGTTGAATAATACCGTTTTAGATAGTGTGGCGATCGCAGGTAAAAGATTTGATTGGATATTGGGGCGGTTAAAAGTAAGTTGAATTGCTGGGTATAGAGCGCATTAGATTATCGGCTAGTGAATTCATAGTAACAAAAAGCAAAACTTAAAAATCTAATTTCATCTAAAAATTGTGCATTGTATTCAAAAGTATTTTGGTGGCAAAATTATAGGATAACCTTCAAGGAGAAACAACAAATGAGTCTGGTAATGACATGGAAAGAACTCGAAGAAAAAATTATACTTCGGGCTGAAACAGATGAGTCTTTCAAGCAGGAGTTAGTATCTAACCCTCGCTCTACTCTTGAAAAAGAAGGAATTGATCTTCCATCCAGTATTGATATTAATTTAGTGGAAACAACTCCAGGAAATCTATCTTTACAGGCGTTACCAAATTCTGAGCAGGAGGAATTATCTGACGCAGAGCTAGAGTCGGTATCAGGTGGTCGTGTAAAAATTTCAGTTTCAGTTGAATTTTAAGTTAAATGTATAGCCTGAAAAATAATAATTTTCAGGCTATATAAATAGCATTCTCAAAAAAACAACTCATCTATTGTTGATTGTGTTTATTTTACAATCATAAAAAGTATCCAGAAATATAAGTTTATATTTTCCGCAGTACAAACTACAATTCTATAAGAAAATTATGAGTGATGTATGCTTAGTATTAATGCCTTATGCAGCAGTTGAAAGACCATCAATTGCTCTTGGTTTGTTAAAAGCTCGTCTACAAGAAGCAAAAATTAAAGCAACAACCCTGTACCCAAATATTCAGTTTGCAGAAGAAATAGGTCTTGATCTATACGCAATGATTAGTGAAAACTTTATTGAAACTTTCTTAGGTGAATGGACATTTTCTGGGGTGTTATTTCCTGAATTTAATCCTAATCATTCAGAGTATTTCGCTCTTATTTATCCATATTTCAAAAATTACGAAAACTATTTGCATAATACGAACCTGAAAGAAGCATTTTTGGCAGTACGTGAGCAGGCTACAGCATTTATTGAAAGTGTTGCTCAGTCTGTACTAAGTTTAGAACCTCGTCTTGTCGGCTGTAGTTCTACATTTCAACAGCACTGTGCTTCACTTGCTCTCCTTAAGCGTATACGAGAGTTAGACCCGGAAATTATTACTTTTATGGGAGGTGCTAACTGTGAAGGGGCCATGGGATTAGCTACTCACACACAGTTTTCTTGGGTGGACTTTATCATTTCGGGAGAGGGGGACGATCTGTTTAATGAGTTTTGCTGTCAGCTTTTGGATCGCGGTCGTGAGGTTGATGCATCAATATTGCCCTATGGAGTAATTTGTCCATCTCATCGGACTTCTAACAAAATCAGAATAGCAGCGCCAAGAGCTTCAGTGCAGAACTTAGATCAAGTGCCAATTCCTGACTACGATGATTACTTTCAAGCCCTCCATGCTTCTACGCTTTCTCCCTACATTCAGCCTGGCCTTCTTATTGAAACCTCTCGTGGATGTTGGTGGGGGCAAAAACATCATTGCACTTTTTGTGGATTGAACGGAAGTGGTATAAATTATCGTTCTAAATCTCCTGATCGTGTGCTTAAAGAATTTACCCATTTATGTGAACGTTATGGACTGCGTAAATTTCAGGTAGTCGATAACATTCTAGATATGAATCACATGAATACGGTTATTCCGGCTCTTGCTGCTAAAGATGAAGCCTACAATATTTTTTATGAAACGAAAGCTAACTTAAGGTTGGAACATATGCAACAATTGGCAAAAGCAGGTGTTCGTTGCATCCAACCAGGCATTGAAAGTATGCACAACTCCATTTTAAAACTGATGAACAAAGGTAACACAGCCTGGATGAATGTGCAGTTATTGAAGTGGGCTAGAGAATTAGGAATCCTTGTATTTTGGAACATACTTGCTGATTTTCCTGGGGAGTCAGATGAGTGGTATGTCGAGATGATGGAATGGCTACCTTTAATTGCTCATCTCCAGCCACCGGGGGGTGCATCAGAGATTCGTTATGACCGATTTAGTCCTTACTATGAGCGACCATCAGACTGGGGATTAAAGCTGTCTCCTTTACGCCCTTATAAATACGTATATCCACTCCCACCAGAAATACTTAATGAACTTGCTTACTTCTTTGAAGATCAAAACAATTTGGTCACTCGTTATGTAAAAGAAGAAAATAAACAAACAAGTGAGAAAAAAGCTCGTCCAGGGTTAGAAAACTTGAAGCTCTGGGTAAAGCAATGGAATCGTTTATGGCAATCTTTGGATCACAAAGAACATAAACCAGAGCATTTACCAATTTTGAGCATGAATGACAGTGGTAGCTTAATCACAATCTATGATAGTAGACCGTGCGCTACCGAAAGCCTATTGTTTTTGGAAGGATTGGCTTATTGGGTTTATAAAGTTTGCGATCGCGCTTTAACTTACCGAGAAGTAGTATCAGAAATTAATACAAAGCTTGACATTCAGATATCCTGGGATGAAATATTCCCTATTGTATCTGAGTTACGAGAGCGCAAGATTTTGCTAGATATCGATGGTAGATTACTCAGCTTGGCATTAAAGGGGTCTTGTTCGCCTTATGTACCAGTTTCAGAATTACCTGCCGGCTATATTGATATTCATGAGTTCCGTCGCCACCATAGTAAATCTAGTGAGAAAAGTTTGTTACCAAAATAGCCTAAGATAAATGTCACAGCAAAAAGGCAGTATATTCCGCAAAGAATCTTTAGAGCGGCTATCTTCTCCTGAAAGAGTAGACCAACTGATGCAGGTAGTCAGCCCCAGAAGCTGGCTACCCCTTATCGCTTTGGGTTCTATCGTCGGAGTAGCTGTCATCTGGAGCATTTACGGACGTATTCCCATTACTGTCGAGGGTCAAGGGGTACTAATTTACCCCAGCAATGTTGTGCCGTTGCAATCAAAAAGTGCTGGGCAATTAATGGCTCTCAATATTAAAGTTGGGGATGTCATCAAAAAGGGGCAAGTATTCGCAACAATTGACCAAGCGGAACTTCGCAAGGAACTGCAACAGCAACAAGCGAAACTCACCCAACTAGAGTCACAAGACCAAGCTGTTGGTTCACTGCAAGGGCAAAGGCTGGAACAAGAAAAACGCTCGCAATCCCAACAAAGCCAATACCTCCAACAACGTATACTGGAGCTGCGAGCCATTACACCTCTGCTTAAAACCAAAGGCAACACCTCAATTGAACAGCAACGTCAAGGTTTAGAACAACGCCTCAAGCAAGCCCAAGCCTTGAACCCCGTTTTTCTCCAAAGAATGGAAATTCGCAGACAATTCAAAAAAGAAGGTGCGATTTCTGGTGATGAAGCTCTCACGGCTGAACAAGAATATTTGCAAAACCTGGAAAAAATCTCTGACATTCAAAATCAGTTAAAAGAACTGGATGTAAAAACGACTCAAACAGAAAAAGATTACCGTGAAAACTTGAGTACGATTTCTGATCTGCAAGCTCAGTTAAAAGAATTAGATAGCAAACAGGCTTCTGTGGCTCAACAAGACTTAGAAAGCGTCACTACCCGGAAAAAAGAGATTCAAGAAGTTAAGCGGGAAATTGCTCAATTAGAAGTGCAATTAGGCGATAACAGCCAAATTATTAGTCAATATAGCGGACGCATTCTCGAAATCATGCTGACACGAGGGCAGGTTGTTGAAGCTGGTACACGCTTGGCAACTATTGAGGCGGAGAACCCTAAAAGCAAGTTAATTGGTGTTACATATTTCCCTGTAGCAGAAGGTAAGAAAATTAAACCAGGGATGAAAATCCAAATTACTCCCCAAACTGTCAAGCGGGAACGATTTGGCGGTATCGTTGCAAATGTTACTAATATCTCGCGCTTTCCGATTACGAAAGAAGCAGCTGCATCGGAGGTAGGTAATGCAGAGGTGGTGGAAGGTCTAGTATCTCAACAAAAAGATGGTTTGATACAAATATTTTCTGACTTAGAGATAGATCCCAGCACCCCAAGCGGCTATAAATGGTCTTCTTCTACAGGGCCAAGGCTGGCTGTTTCTTCTGGAACTACCACTGTTGCACGAGTCAAGGTAGAAGAACGCGCTCCCATCACTTTCGTTTTACCTATCTTGAGGTCTGTTAGTGGTATCTACTAAATCTACTTTAGTAACAGTGTTTAATCCTTGGCAGTATTTACAAAAATTACTGCCAGGCAGAAGCATACGGGTAAAAACACCCACTCTTCTACAGATGGAAGCAGTGGAGTGTGGGGCTGCTGCTTTAGGAATTATTCTAGGTTACTACGATCGCATTGTACCTTTACCACAGCTGCGTCAGGAATGCGGAGTTTCCCGCGATGGCAGCAAAGCATCTAACATGGTGAAGGTTGCGAGAAGCTATGGACTCGAAGCTAAAGGCTTTAAAAAAGAACTCAAGCAATTATGGGAACTGCGACCACCTTACATTATCTTTTGGAACTTCAACCACTTTGTTGTCGTAGAGGGATGGAATAAACAGCGAGTTTATCTTAATGACCCCGGTACAGGACCGCGCCATGTATCTTTACAAGAATTCGACCAGGGGTATACTGGCGTGGTGCTGGTAATGGAACCAGGCGCGGAGTTTGTTAAAGGTGGTCGTAAACCCAGCATGATTTTATCGCTGGCGAAAAGGTTACAAGGCGCTGGAGATGCTTTAATTTACTGCATAGTCGCGGGATTTTTCTTAACTGTAGTTGGGCTGGTAATACCTGTATTTAGCCAAATGTTTGTAGATGATATCTTGGTGGAGGGACGGCAATTATGGTTGCGTCCTTTGCTTGTGGGCATGGCGATCGCTGCTATACTTCAAGGATCACTAACTTTACTACGGTTGCGCTACCTACGTCGCTTGAAAATCAAATTAGCTGTGGGTATGTCCAGCCGTTTCCTGTGGCATATTCTCCGCTTACCTATTAGCTTTTACGCTCAACGATTTAGCGGAGAAATCAGTAATCGTACTACTCTCAATGACCAAGTAGCTGATGTTCTGGCGGGACAATTAGCAACTACAATCATCGATACATTCATGGTGTTTTTTTATGCCCTGGTTATGGTGCAATATGACTGGGTGCTGACGTTAATTGTAGTTAGCTTTGCGACTGTAAATGTCTTAACTTTGCAACTGATTTCTCGGCAACGTGTAGACGCGAATCAACGATTGATTCAAGAATATGGTAAAGCTGCTGGTGTATCTATTGCTGCACTTCAAAGTATAGAAACACTCAAAGCATCAGGGTTAGAGTCAGATTTCTTTTCTCGGTGGTCAGGTTATTACACTAAGGCTCTTAATTCCCAGCAGGAACTGGGGATTACAAATCAAACATTCTCAGTATTACCCACGCTTTTATCCGCCCTTTCTTCGATGTTGTTGTTGGTTGTCGGTGGATTACGGGTTATGGATGGACATCTCAGCATCGGAATGCTTATAGCCTTTCAAGGTTTGATGCTTAACTTTCAGCAGCCTGTTAACAATCTGGTTAACTTTGGTACAACTCTTCAAGAACTGGAGGGAAATTTGATTCGCCTTGATGATGTGCTGGATAATCCCATTGGGAAGGCAGGGGAGGCAGGGGAGGTAGGGGGCAGGGGGCAGGGAGCAGGGGGAGTAAATTCTTCATCCGCTTATCTTGTTCCCAAATTGCAGGGATATGTGGAGTTGCAGAATATTACGTTTGGCTATAGCCGTCTGGAACCGCCACTAATTGAAAACTTTAATCTGTCAATTAAGCCGGGACAGCGAGTAGCTTTGGTAGGTGGAAGCGGTTCTGGGAAATCTACCGTTGCCAAACTTGTAAGCGGACTTTATCAACCTTGGGCGGGAGAAGTTTACTTTGATGGTAAATCTAGAGAGCAGATTCCCCAACAACTGCTTACAAATTCCGTTGCAATGGTGGAGCAGGAAATTTTGTTGTTTGGCGGCACGGTTAGAGATAATTTGACTCTGTGGGATACTACTGTACCAGATAAAAGCCTGATGCGGGCATGTCTTGATGCTGCGATCGCAGATGTAATTCTCTCTATGTCCGGTGGATTAGATGCCGAACTTATAGAAGGTGCTGCTAATTTAAGTGGCGGACAACGACAACGCTTAGAAATCGCTCGTGCTTTAGTGAATAATCCTTCAATCCTGATCATGGATGAAGCCACCAGCGCCCTAGATGCAGAAACAGAACAAATCATTGACCAGAATCTCCGTCGCCGAGGATGCACCTGTATAATTGTCGCTCATAGATTAAGCACTATCCGCGACTGTGATCAAATCATCGTTTTAGAACGCGGAAAGGTAGTACAACTTGGCACTCACAAAGAATTATGGCAAGTGGATGGTGCATATTCGCGCTTGCTGGGCACCCAAGGGTAGAGACGGTGAGCAGTAAATTACCATAAAACATTTAAAAATCTAAACCTAAAATCTAAAATGCTAATACAGGGGCAAGTTTATATAGTTAATGGCAATGAACCGATTCTACTGGATGACCCTTCACGGGTGTGGATAATTCAGTCTGGCTCTATGGCTTTGTTTGCCGTCACAGTTAAAGATGGCTCTATTGAAGGGACACGCCGTTATCTGTGCAGTATTAGCCAAGGTGAAGCACTTTTTGGAACTGCTGCTAATTCTGGTAATCAGCAGCGTCAGATTTTGGCAGTTCCAATTGGTGAGACTGAATTACTACAAATACATAAGGAATGTTACTGCGAGTTAATAACCAATGGAGATGGTAAGGCGATCACGTGGATAGAAAATTGGTTGTTACAAATCGGTAGTGTATTGTCCCAGATTACCATGCCAGCAATTCATGTAAAAGCTGAGGGTCAATCACGATTTTCCTTAAACAATGGTCAGACTTTTCAGCCACAAGCAAGCGTCACCTGTTGGGTTCAACTGAATCAAGGGACTGTCCGCTTTCTGGGGTTTGAGGAATTAATTTTAACCACATCCACTACAGCATTCCCCCTGACTGACAAAATGTGGTTAGAAGCAGTGGAAGAAGTGCAACTTACTACTAAGACTACTAGCGAATTCCAAAATTCAGATATCCTTTTGACTGGGTTATCTCAACTGCACACTCAATTGCTACAATGCCTTAACCTGTTAGATGAGCGGGAAGTACAGGCAGAGATGACACGATTGCGCGATCGCCAACGCCTGAATCGTCAAGTTACAGTGCAAGCTATAGGCTCTTTAGCATCAACATTAAGTTCCCAAGATGGAGATTTCTTCCTAGAAGGTACTCCTCTGTTGGTTGCTGCTGGAGCCGTAGGGAGAGCTATGGGTGTAGAGATTCGCCCCCCGTCTCGTTCTGAAAACCTCAAGCGAGTTAAGGAACCATTAGAAGCAATTGTCCGGGCTTCACGTATCCGAATGCGGCGGGTACTATTGCGAGATAACTGGTGGGAGAAGGATTCTGGCCCAATAGTTGCCTATACCCAGCAAGATAATCGACCAGTAGCACTGCTACCAATTAGTGCAACTCGTTATGAAATTTTTGACCCAGTTGAGCATACCCGCTTTCGAGTGGATGAGCGTATAGCTGCAACACTGGCCCCTGTTGCCTATATGTTTTATCGCTCTCTACCGGATAAAGTACTGCAAGCTGTTGATATACTGCGGTTCACACTTAAAGGACGTAAACAGGATCTGTTAGTAATTTTGTTTACGGGTATTGCCGTCACACTACTAGGGATGCTTACACCTTATGCCACGTCAATTATCATAGATAACGCAATTCCTGATAGCGACAGGGGATTATTGCTACAAATAGGATTGGGACTACTTATTGCAGCATTGGGGACAGGTCTATTTGGGGTAACTCAGGGATTTGCTCTGCTGCGAATTGAAACGGCTGGGGATGCTTCCACTCAGGCTGGTGTCTGGGATCGTCTGCTCTCCTTACCAGTATCCTTTTTCCGAGAGTACACAACCGGAGACATCTTCTCTCGTGTATCATCTGTGAGTACGATCAGCCGGCGAATCAGTGGGAGAACCTTAATCAATCTCCTTACCAGCCTGTTCGCGCTGTTTTACTTAGGACAGTTATTTTATTACAACTATAAATTAGCTTTGATTGCAGTTGCCTTTGCCATAGTTGCGATCGCTTTCACTACAGTCTCTGGTTTACTCTTGCTATCTAAGGTGCGTCCGCTTTTGGAACTGCGGGGCAGTATTTTTGGACAAACAGTGCAGCTAATTAATGGTATTTCTAAGCTACATATTGCTGGGGCAGAAGAACGTGCATTTGCAGCTTGGAGTAAAAACTACACTCAACAAATTAAGCTAGAACTTAGTACACAGCGGGTTGAAGATGCTGTTGTGCTTTTCAATACAGTAATGCCCATATTAACGAATGGTGTGCTTTTCTGGTTTACTATTAAGCTCATCGAAAATCCTCAAACTTCAGGGGCTATTGAAATATCACTAGGAACTTTCCTCGCTTTCAACGCCGCTTTTAGTAACTTTACTAGGGGAACCACAAACCTCAGCAATACAGTTACAGAAATCTTGCAAGTCATTCCCCAGTGGCAACGCACCCAGCCTATTCTCTCGACTATACCAGAAGTGGATCTGTACAAAGCCGATCCGGGCAAGCTGATTGGTAATATTACTTTAGAACATATTACTTTCCGCTACCGCAGTGATGGCCCTCTGACACTGGATGATGTGAGTATCTCTGCTGCACCTGGGGAGTTTATTGCTTTAATTGGTAGTTCTGGCAGCGGTAAATCAACTATTCTCCGATTACTATTGGGATTTGAAACTCCAATGGCGGGTAGCATTTACTATGATGGTCAAGACTTATCTGGCTTAGATGTAGATGCAGTCCGCCGACAGTTGGGCGTTGTTTTACAAAATGGTCAGTTGAGTTCAGCTTCAATTTTTGAGAATATTGCAGGCGGCGCTCAGATTACTTTAGATGAAGCTTGGGAGGCAGCGCGGATGTCGGGGTTTGCACAGGATATCACCGCCATGCCAATGCAAATGCATACTGTAGTTAGTGAAGGAGGCGGTAATCTTTCTGGAGGACAACGACAACGGTTGTTAATTGCTCGCGCTCTGGCATTAAAACCCCGTATTTTGTTATTCGATGAGGCGACAAGTGCGCTCGATAATAGAACGCAGGCGATTGTTAGTGAAAGTTTAGATAACTTACAAGTTACCAGAATTGCGATCGCTCACCGACTTAGCACTATTCGCAACGCTCACCGCATTTATGTACTCCAAGCTGGCCGGGTTGTACAACAGGGAACTTTTCAAGAGCTAGCTGCTGTTGAGGGGCTATTTGCCCAGCTAATGGCTAGGCAAATGGCGTAGTTAGCTGAAATTTGTGAAAGCCAAATTAAGGCATGGAAAGTATTTTCAATCCATGCCCAACTAACTTTACAAATGCTGCCAAAAGTTCTTACTGATAGTCTTGAGACTGACTACCTTGGGTTCTGCTGCTTCAGGGACATGACCAACAGCCACCGCAGCAGCAATTGGTGCAGGTGTCGCTAACAAAGAATTGAGTAATTCTTGTTGATAGTCAATATCTGCTACTGTGCGGTAAACTCTGTGATAATCTATCTGCATCCCCAAAGGCGTAGGGACAATTTTCAGATATTCATTTAGAGCGCTAATGTAGCCATCGTGAAAAATTCTACTAGCAATACAAGGACGAATAATATTCAACAATTGAATAGCTCGTCTAATGTCTACAACACTGCGGCTAGCATCAATCTCTGGCTGACTTTCACGGTAGCCTTTACCTTTTTTCTCGGCTACCAGATTGTTAAATTTACTAACCGCCCTCTGATGATTGCCTAATGTGTGGACTTTGGTTTGCGCTTGATAACCGACTCTGCCCCACTGCACTGTTAAGTTACCATCTTCGACAATGGCAGACCAGAATTTATTGCTGTTCTGGATAGCATCAACATACACTAAATAGATTTCCATCTTTCTTACCCCATCTGAGATAGATATACTGAACGTAATCGCTACGAACCTAAAAGAGCGATCGCCCCCATAGAATCAGGAGACAATCGCTTTTTCATCAGTTCATATTCCGAAACTTAGCAGCACGCAAAGATTGAGTTTGCGCTGCAACCACAGGACTACTAGCTCGTCGTGCGGTAGATGCCCATACCTGCATACACTCAACTGCCGCAGCATCAGTAACAGCAAGCGGGGTAATGGTTTGACGGCAGGTTTCCAGATCAGCAAGCGTTACCTGCTGCGGTCTACCCTCATCAAATGCCAGAAGTGCCGCTTCTGAAGCAAGGGTTTCCAGTTCTGCCCCTGAAAACTTTGCAGTGTTGGCAGCAATCGCTTCGAGGTACTCTGATTCCAGGCGAATACCAAAGCGTTGTAGATGAATCCCCAGAATCTGTACACGCTCAGGCTCTGTGGGAAGATCAACAAAGAAGTTTTCATCAAATCTTCCCTTCCTCTTTAGTTCACTTGGCAGTGCAGAGGGGTCATTGCAAGTTGCCACGACAAACACACCACACTGTGATTCCGACATAAACGTGAGGATATTACCCAGAATCCTCTGTGAGACTCCACTACTGTCACCACTGCCAGAAAGGGCTTTTTCTATTTCGTCTATCCATAAAATGCAGGGTGCGATCGCCTCAGCAGTCTTTAATGCGCGGCGTACATTGCCCTCTGATTCACCAACTAAAGAACCAAGAAGAGACGCAATATCTAGCTGGAGTAGCGGTAGATTAAGGATGTTAGCAATGTTTTTAGCCAATAACGTTTTTCCAGTACCGGGTGGGCCAGCCAGCAACACACCTTTTGGTTGGGGTAAGCTAAGACTTCGCGCCTCTTGTGTGAATAGCCGCCGCCGCCTCATCAGCCATTCGCGCAGTAGATCCAAACCGCCGAAGGGTATGCTGGCTGGCTTACCCAACTCGATACCCATTTGAGACAGTAGCCGAGTTTTGTACTCGACGGCTTTGGGGATGAAATCAGCGCCGACAACGACACCATCATTAGTTAAGTTTTCTTTGACTGTTAACCGAAGGAAATCACTAATCTCCTCCAGGGTTAAACCCAGGGCAGCACGAGAAAGAGATTCAATTTCACTTTTATTAAGGGAAATAGTGAAAGTCAATTCCTGTTCAATAGCTGACTGTTGTAGGTCATGCAAATAAGAAGTGATATGAAGTAGTATTTGGTCAATACTAGGTAAAGGGACTTCACAATAAGGAATCAATCTGATTAGGGATTCGTGTAATTGTATGTTCTGACCCAACAAGACAATGCGTTTATCTGTGGGTTTTAACCTGTGGTAAAGGTTTTTTACCTTGCTTAAAATTTCCCAACTCAATTGGGTTGAATTCTTAGCAATAAAGGGGTGAATATCTCCGAGGATAAATACACCATTTCCACTAAAGTTAGCAATGTAATCAAACACATACAATAGTGGATCAGCCTGTGGAGGTCTTTTGTACTCTGCAACTGGCTTAAACACCAATCCCCCATCTGCTGCGATTAAACATTGCTCTAAGGTTGATACTCCCAGATTCCAGAAGAACACTGGACTTGATAGTTTATTGTTAGCTTCAGTTGTCAGCCACTGAATGATAGTTGCCTCATCAGGAGACAGAACATCAAGTGCTGCGATCGGGATTTGTGAATCGAGTGTGGAGAGAAGATTATTTAGGTTCATGATTTAACTAAAGACAAAATTAATCGCCGATGAATTCAGACGATTCAACGGCGTAATGATTAACTAAATGCAGATTGTCATGCAACTTTTTCTAATGAAACAGGGCTGATTTCATAGTCAGGAATAATTAGATCAGCCTTGACTTTTTGTGCAAGGTCTTCTAAAGACACAAAACGATGAAAATCACTTCTTGTGGAGGAGACTCTCACTAATTTATCGATGTTTTTGCCCTGCTCGTACAAAAAGCCTTTTGCCCACAACCAAGGATCTTCGAGTGCCAAATCTTGAGAAGATGCCACTAAGATAATTTCATCACAAAGTTCATCCTCTTGTAGTGGCTCTCCCAAGGCTAATTTCATGATGATTTTTAAATTATTTGGCAACGTAACTAATGATTTTAACGCTTTTTCTAGGCTCAATGAAGTATCCATGATTTTCACCAAGTTATTTTTCCTGCTGGTATGGTAACGAAGTTAATTCTTCATGCGTATTTACAACTTGAACAATCACTTCATAAGCTTCGGCATCGCCGTCAAAAACTTCTGCTGTACCGTTGTTCTCTTGGTAGGCAATCGCTGTTACTATTGCATTCAACAGCACGCACAAACCCTCTGTACTAGCTTTGATGATCACGGGTTGTCTTGGTTTTTGCTGGGCGTAAACGTGAACAAATGGGTATTCTTTAGCTAATTCGTTCATGATTGTTTTTGAGGGGGGAAGAAAGTTGATTCCCCCGTGTTGATTACTGACGCAGGCGTGTTTGGCTGCTTAGGGTAGTCCGAAGTTGTTGGGTTTGGGCTTCATTCTTGTAAGTGCGATCGCTCTCGCTCACAACACCCAATGCCTCTTCAAACGGTTGCGTAGCCGATAAACAACTTAGCCCCTCAAAGCCCTCAGCCTCCACACGAACTTCACCTGTAGCGCTGTCGAAATGAATCAGTATTGAACGTTCCATATTTATCTCCGCGCAAATTGTTTAACTTCCTGATGTCCGGCAAAAGTCAGCCGTAGAGTTTGCACAGTGCCGCTAGTTTCTTCAGCGATCGCACATTCACCAAATTTTTCTTGTAACTCGGCAGCTTTGACACGAACCAAATGCTTACCATAAGCCAGCATTAGTTTATTGCTGAAAAAGTCTTTGCCCAACTTCGGAACCGTCTCATAGCTGTCGTGTATCACATCGTACACGCCACTTGACTGATTCCACTTGAAACCGATGTCTGCACGGGCTTTTATGGTGTGACCAGACACAATGATTTCAGCGCTTTTTCCTTGAGAGCCACCGTAGTATCCTTTTAGTGACTGTGGTGTTTCGTGTACTTGCGGATTCAGTTTCAAATCTTGTAAAGCTTGTATCAGACATTCGCGGTTGGTAAGCTTGGTTTTAACGGTTGAGAAGTGTGACATGAGAATCTTGTTCCTGTAGTGGTAGAAGTGCGGTATTCTTTGTGAGGTGTATATCCATTTTTCGTTTAACGTATTTAGTCTTGAGCGAATGCACCCGCCCAAGACTGTTTTTTACCTGAACCTAAATGCGGCAACTGTAGCCTTCGATAAGCCCACGTCCTCAGTCGCAAGTGATTGTAGATTGCGTTGTTCATCTAACAACTTGGCGCGGATAGAATCTATTTTTTGCTGTAATTGACTGCGCGTATCAGAACCAAGATTTTTGGACTCAATCGCCGGATCGTTAACGATAGAATCTAAGTGCGCCATCATCGCCTCCAAGCTACTGCCAGCCTCCGGGTCAGCATTCGCTAGCAGTACCTGAACCTTCATCAGATGGCGTTGCATCTTCTTTTTAAACTGTACGGGCTTGCGTCCTGGCTCCCAGTCGCTCAATTCTTCAAGCAACTGTGCGGCAAGTTGTTCACCGCCAGCGATCGCTGATTCCCGTAGCCTTTGCTCCAGATTTTGGTCATACTGTTGGATGAACTTGGTAATCTGATCAAGACATTCGGCTTGTTGCTGGTTCAGTTGTTCGGACAATGCCGGGATAATTACCGGACGACCAATAACGACTTGTAAATAATCTTCAAGGTCAGTCAGAGTCGGGAATGCTCTTAACAAGTTGGCTTTGACTGACTCTTGCTTATCCTGTGCTAATTCCCAAGTGTTAAGTGAGAGGAACTGGTCAATCCGCTCTTGGTAATCTTCAAGTCCTGATTCATAATCAACTTTTAATTGATTACGCAAGCCAGGAGCAATATTATCTCTAATATTAAGAAGTTGACTCCAAACGAGCGGAGCCAAATCAATAGGACAAATCCAATCACCAGTATCAGCAGACATCCACTCTTGAACTGAAGCAATCTCTTGCCTCAATTGGGCAGCAGCTTCATCCAATTTCTTAAATACCTTGATACCCCGCAAACCGACTTCGGAATTAGTAACTTTAACAAGGTCTGATTCAATTTCAGAAACTTCAGCTTGTAGTACATCTGCCCATTTAGGAGCAGCCGATTTTGTACTTTTTTTCAACTGAATACGAAATCTGATGCGGGTTTTATTTAATTGTGAGAAATTGTGGCGCTCGACTACTGCATCAGTTAGGAAATTTGTAGCGATAGTGTTGTCCATTACTTGTACCATTATTATTGACCTCAATCATTATTTTTCACTTTCGATTAAGCGAAGCTTTCTTTGTGGTGATTTCTCAAAAGAGCGAATGTCTGTAGTAGCTCTATAGATTACTTTTGTAGAGCTATTCTGTAGGCGAATATGTCTTTTAATGACTGGTGGTTTATGTATTGACATGGCTTAAAATAGCTGAAGTTGCTGCGAATTATCCTGTACCACAGGCTTGTTATAAGAACCTATCCCACTAATGCCAGATTATGGTAATCTATTTCTGAATTGAGTTGGGTGTATCCGTTGATGGCTGGACGTTTTGAGGGCTTGAGCGACCTGGAATGGAAGTTATTTGAGGATATATTTCC
>NZ_JACJTD010000006.1 GCF_014698505.1 Nostoc foliaceum FACHB-393
GGATTCCATCGATGTCTACTGGAGGTGCAGCGATGAAGGCGATTACGAAGCAAGCTGTGGCGGCTAGCAGGGTGGGGATCATGACTACGCCGAACCAACCGATGTAGATACGGTTGTTGGTGCTGGTAATCCACTCGCAGAATCTATCCCATACGTTGGCGCTTGAGCGCTGTTGTAAGGTTGCTGTCATGGTTTTATAAGTGCGGTTAGTTATTTATGAATCAGGCTCGTTTGTCTTTGCCTGTGAATTCACTTTACAATGCTTTACATTTTTTTATCAAGTTTTATTACTTCAGTAAAGCTGATATCAGTCATGAGTTTTGCTTATTTAAAGGTAAGTAGACGTAGTCCAACCCAGGCTTCTTACCTTTGAGTTATGTGACTCACTCATATTTACAAACCTTAAAAGAAGGCGATCGCTCTCCATTTATCTATATGCGATCGCTTCCAAAATGGCGGAGAATATCACACTCCTGGAAAAAATAATGATCGGGTAATAAATTATTTACTGTTCTATCAAATTAACGTTGTTAAGTTACTCAGCAGGTGTAGTTCTCACCTCCAGGCTGTGTTAAATATTGTGACGCGAAACAGGAGTATAGATACGTTGCAAAAGCTTTCTCCAGAATCTCCTTTATTTATTCTGTTAATTATTATTAGTTTTCTAGTAGTAACTTTGTCAACTTGGCTCTCATCTAAACCATTCGTTTTAAAACCATTTGGGCTTAATGATATTATTCAGTTACTCATTTTACAATTATTTATTTCTTTGTTGCTAGAGCGTTCTTTAGAAGTTTTTATAACTACTTGGCGTAGTTCATTTATCGAGCAATTAGATATTAGTATTCAGCAAGAAAAAGTTCTAATATCTGAGAAAATAAGACTTATGGAAGCCCAACAGAAACAATTACCTTCTTTAGAATCCAATCAAATCAGTGGGCTACCGCCTGAAGGAATGAGTTTAGAAGAGCAAATCATCCAAAATTTTATACAAAACCAACAAGAACCATTAAAAATATTCAAGCCACAAATTAATGATTTGAATGAAAAAGAGCGCCAAAGAGCAGCCTATAAATCTGATACGCGAACAATTGCTCTATGGACATCCCTTTTATTCGGCCTTGTAATGAGCGCAATAGGTATTCGCTCAATCGAGCCACTTGTAGTTATTGATTTAGATAATCCAATTCAAGTAGTTGTTTTCCGTTGTTTAGATGCATTGCTTACAGGAGGTTTAATTGCAGGAGGTAGCGAGGGAATCCATAAGCTCATAAAAGTTTTTCTCGACTTTATGGAAGCTACATCTAAACAAATTAAAAATCAGGGATTATCTTGATAAAACTAAGTATTTTCCTTTCTAAAATGGATGATATGCAAATACCATAAAAACTATATTATTAATATCTATTCTAGATATATAGTCTCATCCTCCCACAAATAATATTTAACATCTACAAAACTTTTGCTTAAATTGCTCAATAAAACCGTCTCAGATAAAACCTGAACTCCTTCAGTTTCCAACTTGCTTTTTTGTTGGCTCACATAAGTTATCAAATAACCTTTAGAGTCTAATATTCTATGTAGCGGAAAATCAGCAGCCGAGGTCTTTTTCAGGTATGCCGGAATAGCTCTTAGATAGCTATTATCTACTCCTATGCCTTTGATTATCTGTTTATATGTAACTACTTTTCCACTGGGAATTTTGATGATAAAATTTAAGAATCGTTCATAAGGGTTCTCAGATAATGCTGAAAATTTATGAGCTTGAATCTGAAAATTAGTTCCAACCTGGATTTTACCTGATTTAATAACTACACCTAAAATTCCTCTTTTACCTTGAATACTTTTTAATGATTCTACCAAGTGGGCTATTCGCTTACAAGGTTCACAGTGAAAAATTAGACGAATTGCTGCACCACTTTCAAAAATTAGTAGAGAGCCAGGGATAAAATTATTAAATTCTATACCTTTAACCACAATATTTTCTCGCAATTCTCCTGCTTTAATTGATAAGTCTAAAATATCTTCGTATCTAACAATTAAAACTTGCCTGGGACTTATAGAATCGGCATTAATATCTCCTTCTATTCCATGACCTACCTTTAAATTTAATGTTTTAAGCTCTACCATCGCAGAACCTGGTTTTACCTTGGCGAAAAGATGTGTTATTGAGAGAGCCATATTCATTCAGCGGCGCGATCAATTTCAAATTGAGGAAATCAATTCAGGTAAATCATTGGATTTACTCAGAATGAATAAACTTCCATCCCCTCCACGTCCAATTCTTAAGGTTTCATCTAAGTAAGTGATGTCTAATGTGGCAGTTCTGTTAGTAAGATTATTAGCTGGTACAACCTTAAATGGATTGAGTTGGGGAGTATTAATACCCACAATCTTCTCAATCGATAGGTAGCGTTTGTCAAAATAGACGTTGATGCGTTTGTTCGGTGGAGGCTCTAAATCCTCTTTGGCTGGTTCGAAGCTAGCTGTCACTTTGACGTATCCCGATACTAAACCCAGAGAATGTTTAACTTTAGCTAGATTGAAAAACAATTTATTTGCAATATCTATCACTTGATAAACTTTACCCAGTTTTAATCCCAATGGAAGAGAAATTAAAGAACGGATTTCTCTCGCAGTGGAGTATTGGAGTTGCCAAGCACCTTCCAGCAAAGAAGTAGTGTAGAGAAGAGGATTGAGATTGGGATTGACGCTCTCCAGTTCTGTTGTCAATTGTTCAATTTCTTCGGCTAAAATTTTGTCTAGCTGCAAATTGGTAATGGGAGAGCCATCGCTCTTAGTTTGAATCTTCTTAAGCTTGGCTTGTAATTTTTCCTTAATTAAAAGTTGATTGTTCAATGGTTGAATATTTTCCTTTAGATATTTTATTGCTTTAGTTAAATATGAAATTAGCCAATGAGTTGTGCGACGGTTATTTGCGTATCGCTTGGCAGAAAGTGGAGAGCAACCAGTTGCTCTCACCCGCCTTGAATACTTTACCAGATTTTAAAACCTTAAGAATTGTGCCTGGATCAGCAATTTTGATCGCGATCGGCACAAACAATAGCTATAAGATTAATGATTCCTACAAGCTCTCCCCAATTTCCACATAACCTTTAATTGTAGACACTACTGAAGTATAAATTGTAAATTGCAATTCCTGACTTGGATAAATGATACTTAGAAAAATGTTTGTTACTAGTGTTTAGTGAATTGTCGAGCCAAATGTTAAACAACAAGGATATAATTACGGGAACTTAATTAGATTAGAATTTTAGTTTAATTAAAAGTATCAAATTTAACCATGCGATTACTTAATATTTGTTAAGTTTTTAGTAAGCGTAACTTTGTATAAATTGAAGCTTATTTTCCTTAACTATATTTTGCAAGGGGTGGCTAATCATTTTGAATATGTAGTGTATGGTCACGAATTCATTAAAAAACCTAATAAATTAGTGACCAATAAGAATTTAAACACAACATTGGGTAGAAGCATCAAAAAACAAAAACATACATATTATCAGAATGACAGTGTTATCTAATCTTTGTACAGAGATTAATTATTTCAATTGGTATTAGGAAGATTACTAAGATGCTCTCTCAAAATTAGGGTGTAAAGAAATGATTTCAGGCGGAGTCGAAGTAAAAATAAATCGCTTAGAATCTATTGTTGAGCAAATTGGGGAAGCAGTACTTTCTACGACTGAGACGATTGAACGTCTTGCAGAAAGGCTGGATAATCTCAGTATTCAAGTCGAAGCACAGGGACAGCAGGTGCAACAGCAAGGCTATCAAATTGTCGCGTTGTGTGATGCTATACAGACTCTTGCAGAATCTCACCATGATTCACTACAAAAACTCAACCAACTGACACAAACTGCAGATCGATTTATGTCCTTAATTCAAGCATTAGATGACTAAAATAATTCGTAATTTGTAATAGCCTAAAAGCTGGTAACAGTTAATTAGTCACTGATAGCTGATGTCAAACCCTTAACTGAGTTACGGCAATATTGCCGGAAAAACATACATCCACATCACTACCAGGAGTGCGATCGCGTTTGCCATATTCGCCCACATAATAAAAATTATCGCCTTCAATTCGATAGTTTACAGGCAAAGGTCTGGTACAGGCTTGGCAAAATACCATATTAGGATCTGGTTCTCCTGGTTGCAGATGCGGCAAGTTTACATTCCAAAAGCTTCCCGGTTCTAGAGGACGCTTGAGTAAGTCCGCTAAAACTTCAGCTGTGAATTTGGCGGCCAGATCCCAATCAAAATCCTGTTTGGCTTTCCGATAGTGGGAAATAGCAATTCCAGGAATACCGTGCATTGCGGCTTCCCGCACAGCAGCCACTGTGCCAGAAATGTAAGCATCGACTCCCAAGTTACCCCCAGCGTTGATACCTGAAAGGACAAATTTGATATTTGCATTAATTTGTGTTATTGCAATTCTCACACAATCTGCGGGAGTGCCTGCGATCGCATACTCAGTCTCAGAACGTCGCTGGAGGTTGATGGCACGAGTGGTGGTAACTTGATGTCCACAGCCAGACTGATGATCAGCCGGAGCAGCGATAATAGCATTTTTGTCGTTTACAGCTTTGAGTAGCGCTCGGATACCGGGGGCATCAATGCCGTCGTCGTTAGTTAAAATTATGGTCATGTATATATTATATTGATATAGCTTTAGCTCAAATTTCCGAAAAATGCAGATATCACCCATCAATGGCTACAGCAGGAAAAGCTACTTGCAGATATGAAAAAATATCCTCGATTATGCCAAAAATATTGATCAGTACGATATGATTTCTAGATGGTTTGCAAATTCCGCCCTAAGCATTTGGGTTAATTCCCAAAATGGGCGGTATTTCTTGTAACTAGCAAGGGTGTTAGCGTCAGGTCAATGCTTGCACCCGCCCTCAGAACAAGTTTGTACAATCAAAAAATCCCGTACAATATCTATCTGTTGGCAGTAGCAGAAATTTCATACTGGAGAAAATCGGCAACGAGGTGATTTTTGCAGTGTTTCTGTAGTATTTTGGGTGCAAGTCTGTCTTAGAGATCACACGATGAAACAGCTCCTCAAACAAGTATTTAGCAGTCAAAAACACCTCATCCGGCTAATTCTACCTTTGGTGACGGTTATTTTAGCAGCCTCGCTGTTTGCCGCACCTGCTTTAGCCACAGGGGTGTATCAATTACCCAGTCTCACAGCAGGGAATGACACCTGGGTTTTGGATCAAGGTGAAGTTATCAGCCGTCTGAATGAAGGTAAGATTAGCAGTGCCTTCGAGGATTTGGCAAAGCAAACAGATAAGGAAGTCAGAATTGTTACTGTTCGCCGCCTCGACTACGGTGAAACGCCGGAAAGCTTCACCAAAGAACTGTTTAAAAAATGGTTTCCTACAAAAGAAGCCCAAGCTAATCAAACTTTATTGGTTCTTGATACGGTTACCAATGGTACTGCCATTATTACTGGAGATCAAGTTAAGCCTTTGCTCACTGACTCTATTGCCGAGAGTGTAGCTACTGAAACAGTAAGTGTCCCGTTGCGTAATGGTAACAAATATAACCAAGCTTTTCTAGATGCAAGCGATCGCCTTGTCGCCGTCCTCTCTGGCAAAGCCGATCCAGGACCACCCCAAATCACTGACAATGTACAGGTAGAAGGCACCTTCAAGAAAGCAGGAGAAACAGACCAAGGTAATGCTACTGCTTGGGTAGTAGGATTGTTAATTGCCGCCACCGTTATCCCAATGGCGACTTACTACATCTATCAGATAAATCAGCCATCATCTGATGGGTAATGGGAGAGTTATGAGTGGAGTTAGGAGTTAGGAATTTCAACTCCTAACTTTTCACTTTTAACTTTAATCCTGAACATACTCTTGCTCTGTGACTAAAGCAACCTCAGCCCGAACAAATTCTCGACCCAAATAAGCTGCATGATTTAATTGAGTTACAGGAGGGGGCTGAGTTTCTTCAAAAATCTTCACGGAAAGTTCTTTCGCTGTCCTCCCGCTAAAAACTGTTGTATGAGTTCGTTCTACCTTTTCTCGCGCCGGAATTACCTTTCCTGTTTCTGGATCGACTGCTAAACCACGCTCATCAATCACATTTGTAAAATGCTTGGCATAAATTAACCCTGCATTTCGATCCAAGTAAATAATGAAATACCCGCCAGGATCAAGGTCAATGTGACGCTGGGAAAGTTTATCATCAACTGCGGCTAAATTTTCAACTATTAAATCCATAAGCATTATAAAAAGTAATTTTCTTTCTTGAGGGTTTTTACACTCTATATCAAGTGTAATTCCTATCTTCCTTAGTATTCTTGATATCTTTCAGATATTTTTGATTCCTGTAGTCCAAGCAGTCAAGGACAAAATTCAGGAACTATGACGAGTGCACAAGAATTTTTCCGAAGTGGGTGTAAATTGGCTAAACAAGGTCAGTCTCAAGAAGCAATTGGTGAATACACGCGAGCAATCGAGCTTGATCCTAACTATGCCGAGGCTTATTTTTATAGAGGTAATACTCTGGCTTTAGAAGGACAACCACAAAAGGGAATTGAAGATTTCCAGAAAGCTGCTGCTATTTTCACTTCAAGAGGAGAATCAGAAAGGGCACAGGCAGTACACCAACACGAAGAAATTATTCGGCGAGGCATTCAAGAAGGTGAATTTTAGCGAATGGTAGCAGAAATATCGTCTTGATCGCCAACAGTTTAATTTCAGAATTTTGAAAATAAGGAAAATTTGCATCTGTTTGCCGAGTAAAGCTTAATTATTCGGCAAACTATGCTACGAAAGTAGTTCCTTATCCTCAAGCATTTTTCTCACTAAATGGCAAGTCTGCATTAATTGCCTCAATCTCCTGCTGTTCGAGTTGATTTACTTCCTTAATATAGGGACGTAAAATTTGTCCTAAACGATTATTGTAAAAACGGTGCAAACTATGATTGGGCACAGCAGGGAAACCGCGCCGTTTTTTGTGTCTCCCACCCGCGCCAGGGTCAAAAATTTGGATTCCGTTAGCGATCGCCCACTCAATTGGCGCATAATAGCAAGCATCAAAATGTAAGCAATCTATTTCTTGAAAACTCCCCCAATACCGTCCATAGAGTTTGTCACCTTTAAACAAACAAAAGGACATTCCTAAAGGATGAGAGCTATCTTCCTCGCTGTATGCAGCAAAAAACAAGACTCGATGGCGATAATCGGTGTATAGCTGCTCAAAAAACCGCTGTGTGAGATACTTGCTACCCCACCAGCCAAACTTATCACAGGTGTCAGCATAGAACTGGTACATCAAAGGAAATGAAGAGTAGGGAATTTGATCACCACTTAGCGGTTGCAATCGTAAACCAGCTTTTTCCACAGCTTTGCGTTCCCGCTTGATATTGCGACGCTGATTGGCATTGAAAACTTTCAAGTAGTCATCAAAAGTTTTAAAACCAGCATTTTCCCAGACGTAGCTGTGGTGCAGCCATGTTGTAAAACCATGCCGTTCCAGCATCGGACGCCATTGGGGATCAACATAGAGAAAATGACACCCAGAAATTCGATTTTTAGAGCAAAAAGTGTCAATTTCATGCACCATTATCGCTGTGATTTCATCTTCATCTTCTCCTGGAGCAATTAAGAATCGATAGCCTTCAGCAGGAGTAAAGGGTGTCATTCCCAGCAATTTTGGGTAATACTGGACTCCGATGCGATCGGCTAACTCTGCCCATTGGTGATCAAAAACAAATTCACCAGAACTATGTCCTTTAAGATAAAGTGGCGCAGCGGCAATCAGCGTTCTATCTCGCCATAATGTCAAGTGATTTGGCAACCAACCAGTTTTAGCCGTAGCACTATGGGAGGTTTCGATATTATTTAGCCACTCCCATTCTAAAAACGGCGTTTTGAGTGGCATTGCCAAAGCATTCCAGGCATTTTGGGGTACTTCAGCAATTTTATTTGTCCAAACGACAGAATAGCGAGGCTTAAGTTGTTCCACCATCGTGTGGTTTTTTTAGGGAGTCAGGATAAGAAAGATAAGGAGGACAAGAGGAATAATCAATGCCCAATGCCCAATAACTTTACTTAGCGTAATCTAATCTGCTGGTCGTTGCAGGCGATAGTGCAAAAACACTTCTTGTTCAACAGTATGAACTTCTAAAAGTTGCAACTTAGGAGCTAAATTGGGTAAAAATCCTTTCCCATCTACGGGTGTGGGTGCAGTATTACCACCTAAAATCAGTGGACAGACAGTCAGCCATAATTCATCAATTAAATCTAATCCCAGTAAGGAAGCGACTAATTCACCTCCACCCAATACTACCAAGCGTGTTATATGTAGAGTGGCTAGATGCTTCAAAGCTGCGGAAATGTCAATTTCTCGCGTTGATGTTTCAAAAACCAGAATCTGCTCAAATTCTGGAGAGCAATCCTTTGCTCCGGTTTCCAGAGTCGAGGGAAGCGTCTGTAAGCGTCCTTTCCATGAAAGTGCTCCCGCTGTTGTCGTGAGTAACCACCGTCTAACTGGTTGCTTAAAAAAGTTAATTTCCGGATTGAGGTTTGCAGAGTGTGTAGTCACTATATGAACTGGCTGCGGAGGCTTTCCTCCTTGCGCCCGGAGTTGCACTAGAGTTGGATCTGTTACGGTAAGTGTTGTTCCGTAGGCACCCAGAGTACCAGCACCGAATAAAACGGCATCAGAGGCAGCGATTTGTTTTTCTAAATGTGCTTTATCAACCCTTGAGCCAAACCGAGCAGGCGATCGCCTAAAATCTGCTATTTTACCATCTGCACTCATTGCTAAAACAACTGTAGTATGAGGACGATGTTGCAACATTAAATTGATTTGATAGTTGGAATATTTTCTTTGCTCGTGTGTAGATTCTCAAAAAAAATCGATGCCTGCAAGCTACTATTTTACAATTTCACCACTGTATTTATATGCAACACAAATCGCTTCTAAATCTAGCATATATGAGTTTTGGTATACCACGTTTCTTTTTGAATTATAGCAATTTGTTATTTTTAAACATTGAAAATAAAATTCTGATAATTTAATAAAATGTCTCATCTAGCTCGTCTAATTACATATCTTTGCTGTTGTGGTTTGCAGATGCAAAGTGAGACACTCGATGACTAATTCCCGTCAATCTTCCTTTCGTCGAATTTTAGTAACGAGAATACTGCTTCTGTTCGTTCCAGTTTTACTTATAGGCGAGATTGTTGCCTTGAATAAGGCACGTTCTAGCATATTAGGAACTGCGCGTCAAAATTTAAAAGAAAGCGCCATCAGTAAAGGGCAGAGAATTGGAGATGCGATCGCTATCTTAAAAGCTAATTTACTGGTTGTAAGTAAAACAACGGTTATTCCGTCTTCGCCTATACAAGAGCAAGAAATTCTCACGCAGTTAAGGCAACAACTTCCAGCCAGTATTGAATGCATCCAATTAACGAATCTCCTAAATCAGAAAATAATTGCCAGTAGTTGTGGGGATCAAGCAATTGGAGAATTGACATTACCTTTGTCTAGTGACGGAATTGATATCAAAGCAATCTTTCCGCCAAAGGTAGGGGTGACTGGAAAAAGAAACACACAAAATCAACTCCAATTAGTGTTATCTGCACCAGTTTCTGATAGCCGAAAAAATTTAGTTTACAGCTTAAGTATTCAGTCTGCATTATACCAACAAACCAGAAATCCGCCGGGATCGCTCACAGGGGCTATGGTAGTGATTGCTGAGGATGGCACAATTTTGGCACACCCATTCACAAACTGGGTGGGAACTAATATCAATCAGCACCCAAATGCTTCCCAACTCAAGAGCATAATTAAAAATGCAATTGCGGGACGGAATGATTCAATAAATTTATCTTTTCCAGAGGGTAACGAATTAGTAGCTGGCTATACGGCTATTGCAAACCCACTTAGCCAACAGCAGCAGCAAAAATGGATAGTCTTAGCTGTTACTAGTGTTGATAATGCGCTTTTTGGTTTAGAGGAAATCAAACTAATCCTCATCGTTTTGACAGTTGGTTTGATTGGTGCAAGTTTGTTAGCATCACTATATTTAGCTCCTTACTTGGCACGTCCTGTAGAAGAATTGCGAGACTATGCTCTCAATATTCACTCTCACCACGCCGCACAACCAGTGCCGCACAATTTTCAAATCCGGGAATTCAATCAACTAGCTCAAGCATTAGACCAAATGGTAGAACGGCTCAAAGCTGGGGCAGAAGAATTGGAAATAGCTTGGAAAGAAGCAAAAACCGCTAACCAAATTAAAAGCCAGTTTTTGGCTACGACTTCCCATGAATTGAGAAACCCATTAAATATTATTATTAACTGTATTCGCTTGGTTGAAGATGGCTTATGTGATGACCGGGAAGAGGAAATGGAGTTCCTTAAACGTGCTGATGAAACAACAATTCACTTGCTAGGTATTATTAATGATTTACTAGACATTTCTAAAATCGAAGCAGGTAAGCTTTCAGTCGTCACCACACCTATTGACCTCCGACAAATATTGTTAGAGGTAATTAATTTACAATCAGTTAATGTTCAACAAAAAGGCTTGCAGTTGAAATGTGAGTTAGCTCCTGAACAGATACCAATTAAGGCAGACGCAGCAAAACTTAAACAGGTGCTGATTAATGTTATTGGCAACGCCACCAAGTTCACCGACACAGGAAGCATCACCATTGCTACAGAAATTCAATATATCAATGGGAAATCTCAGGTGGTGGTGATAGTCAAAGATACAGGTATAGGAATTGATCCAACTCAACAGCACAAGCTTTTTCGCCCCTTTGTGATGGTGAATGGTACAACTACGCGCCAGTTTGAAGGTACTGGACTGGGATTAGCAATTTCACGAAACTTAATCGAACTCATGGGAGGCAGCATTACTCTTGAGAGTGTGGGACTTTATCAAGGTACGACACTGAAGATTACCTTACCTTTGATTGATATCTCGCTGTTACCTGTTCCAAAAAAAGAAGAAAATGTAGTGGAAGGGAATCTTGGATTTTCCTCTGGAAACGAGGAGGCAAAAGCAAGCCACTACCCAAGCCTAGAGGAATCTGGAGCAAGTCCCTCTTTGGGGATCAACAAATCTGTAAAAGCAGGGGTAGATAAAGAGAAGACCTCGAAGTTCCAGTTACTGCTTGGGAACGAGACTTACGAGATTAGTCTTTCGTCGCAGCAAACTATCTTGGTAAGTCTTCCAAAAGGAGGAGTTTGTGCGAATGGGACTTTCAAGAGGTAATTTAGTTAAAAGTCGACATTCTTCATCCTTGACGCTCATTCACAAAAACAGGTTTGCCGCCTTGCTGAAGAGATACTGTTAAACCAGCAAGAATTTCTACTAACTCAGTGCCTACCCAGCCAGACGAAACCTCTGAGGGAGTATTGTTGAGAACAGAGACAACAAAGCAGGAGCAAACCCGCTCTAATGGTTCACCTGTTTCTAATTCCAGCACTATCTGCTTTTGATTTATAGGAATAAATTGATTGCCCTGTTGTTCAAACTCACCATGTAGCAGGGTTAGAGATGATGATAGTGACATTTCATCAAAAATTAAGCTGCCAAGGCTGCCCACAATCCCCAGGCGTCTCTGTTTATCGGGATTCAGCCAGCACAAGTGAATATAAGCTTGAAAGCCATCTGGATATGTTAGTGTCAGCCATACTAGGTCAGCTAAACCTTGAGATGGGGAGTGGATCAGTTCCCTACTTCCCTGTTCTTGTAGCCAGACTGTACCCGTTGCCTGTACTTTCACAGGAATCTGACCCAGCCAAGTGTTAAAAATAGCAATATCGTGAATAGCTAAGTCCCATAGCGCATCAACATCTTGCCGGACAGGCCCCAAATGGGTGCGGGTGGCGTAGCCGTAGCGTAAATCACCTAATTTTCCAGCTTGTACTACAGCTTTCCCTTGCTCAACTGCTGGGTGAAATAAATAAGTATGATCTACCATGAGTATTAAATGATGCTGCTCTGCTAAATAGCAAAGTTCTCGACATTCTCCTGGGTCGAGAGTTAAGGGTTTTTCAGCTAAAACATGATATCCCTGTTGCAGAGAGTCTTTAATTAAAGCATAGTGGGTGGTAGCTGGAGTTGCGATCGCCACCGCTGTCAACCCTGGCACTTTTTTTAAGTCTTCCCACTGCGTTGTCAAAATTACATCTGCGTCTAAATTAAACTGCTGCTTGACCGCCGCTAATCTTTCTGGATGGGGATCTACTACAGCAACTACATTTACTTGGGGATGTGCTAAGAAATTCCGTAACAGATGCACTCCCCAACGCCCAATTCCGATAACAGCAATTTTAATTTGGTTTGTCATTAGTCATTAGTCATTAGTCATTAGTCATTAGTATGCAAGGGACTAGGGACAAATGACCACTGACGACCAACTGATTATCCGTTTATCAGCCGTATTTTTGCTTCAGGGGTTTTCCTGACTAGGGATTGCTAAAAAAGCTACCTTAGCTGCGGCTTGTTCAGCAGTTTTTATCGAGCGTCCCTTACCTTCTCCTAGCTTGTTTCCGTGCAGCCACACTTCAGCTAGGAAACGTTCTTGATTGCGGTGCGGTTGGCTGACTTCCACAACCCGATACTCTGGTAAAACTTTAAATTGTGCCTGAGTCCATTCTTGGAGAGCAGCTTTGTAATTAAGTCTGGCAGGATCGAGGCGAATTTCTGTCGTTAGTTGTTGGAAGTGGGGATCTAGCCAAGAGCGGATTAGTTCCAGATTTTGAGTGCTTAAGTAAAGCGCACCCAGAACTGCTTCAAAAGCATCTGCCAGTCGTGACTCTTGACCAACTTTATCAGCGGTAGCACTGCCAGCAACTAGTAAGTATAACTCCAAACCATAAACTCTGGCCAATTGGGCAAGAATGCGATCGCTCACTAACACCGAACGAATTGCCGCAAAATCCCCTACTGGACAATCGGGATAATTTTCCCATAACACAACAGCTGACACTAGGCGCACCACTGCATCGCCAACAAACTCTAGCTGTTCATAATTTGCCGAATCAGAGACAGTGGGATGAGTTAGCGCTAAATCTAGCAGCTCCCACTTTATAGGTGCTTCTAGGGATAAACCAAATTTTTGGACTAAACTTTCGAGTTGCCGCTGACGGCGTGGATAGGCAAGGGGCATTACATAACAAGGGGAAGGGGGCATGGGGAGCAGGAGGAGTAGGGGGAGCTAATAACTCTTGACTCCTAACTCCTAACTTCTAATACCAATTCAATTAATAATTGCAACACATCCTTGGGTAAAGACGCGATGAATCGCATCTCTACAAATGGTCTATTTGTCGCATTCTTTTTTCAAATTGGTATAACTTCTAACTTCTAAACTCAGCACTTAGCACGGGCTAAACGCCCCGCTATCGCTAACAGCACTCAGCACTAAAAAAGGGGGAGAGAGCAGGACATAAGCCGGGTTCTGTTCTCTTGCGAGGGCAGTTATCTATCTGGGACGCCTGTTACCAGACGCCTCAAGCGGCTCTCATTGAGCGGAACTGGTAAAAGACCAACCGTAGTTCCTATCGCCTTGCTCCCAACCGGGGTTTACCGAGCCAGCACCTCTCGATACTGCTGGTGCGCTCTTACCGCACCTTTGCACCCTTACCAGATCAATTAAAAATGTAAAATTAAAAATTAAAAATTACTCATTTTAGATTTTTAATTTTTAATTTTTAATTGATCTGGCGGTATCTTTCTGTGGCACTATCCTCACGATCGCTCGCACTGGACGTTATCCAGCAAGTTTGGTCTTTCGGGAGTCCGGACTTTCCTCAAACCAGTAACTATGACTGATCTGCAACCGCCTGCGCCTACTCTCTCCTTAGATCCAGTTTACTGTTGACGTAGCATGTTGACATGGCATTACTTTTTTTTATTCCAAGGTAGAGCGTAAGTCCAAGGTAGTTTCCTAATTGTGAAAGGACAATTGATAATACTAATGGGAGGAAAATCACGACCTGGGGCTAGACCTAAACGCACCTCAGATATCCGTAGCACCAGTTGTAGGGAAAAGTCCAACTCCTTTCTTCTGTTAATAAAGTCGTTGTACAACTTTTTTTGCCCTTTTTGTAGCCCATTGATATCAATTAGTGGTTTTTTTGCTGAATAGGTTCCAGCGACTTGATCGCGCTCGAAAACATCTTCTGCTGTCACCGTTTCAGATAGTGTTTTTTTGGGAGCAATTAGGCTAGGACTTTGGGGTACTGCTAAGTCGCGGGTTAAGTCTGGTGATTTCCGAATTACGCGGCGCGATTGCTTACTATGTTCAACTACTAGAGAACTATTGTCCCAGTCAACGTATACAGCAACATTATCAGATTTATTTTCAATGCTAATTCCTAAATCTTTCAGATCGTCAATTGGGTATGAAGATTTGAGTTTAAAGGAAATCCCAATTTTATCGTCGAGATTTTGTTCTTTGAGTTGTTCGTCAACGATTCCTTTCTTAAACTCGAACTTAATTTGATCATCTATGGATTCAACCATGCGGTTAAAAACGTAGGAAATACCGATAATATAAATCGTCAAAACTACTAAATTCTGGTCGCTACTCCTCATAACTCAGAATCTTAACTCCCGGTGCTAATGAATATATATTTGACCCATCGTCCATCTACAATCTTTAATTACGCTTGATTGTTACAGAATTTTGTAGCCAGCCCCGTCGCCAAAAAAAGAATAGCAAACCAAGTGCGATCGCTCCCATCACTGCCAAGCAAATTGGGTAGCCCCAATACCAATTCAATTCAGGCATATTATATGGCGATTTTTCAGTATTGAAATTCATACCATATATTCCTGCAACAAAAGTTAGTGGGATAAAAATTGATGAAACCACCGTTAGCACCTTCATGATTTCATTCATTTTATTGCTCACTGCCGAAAGGTACACATCCATTAATCCAGATGCTAGTTCTCGGTAAGTTTCTACCATGTCCATCACTTGCACTGTATGGTCATAACAATCTCGCAGGTAGATTCGTACCTCTTCGCCAATCAGTTCGCTACCATCTCGAATTAAAGAATTAATTGCATCTCGCTGCGGCCAGATAGCACGACGCAGTTGCAGTAATTCTCGCCTAATTTTATAAATATTTTGTAGTGTTTGTGGGGTGGGTTTAACTATTACTTCCTCCTCTAACTCTTCGATTCGCTCCCCATAAAGCTCCAGCACTGGGAAAAAGCCATCAATAATTGCATCTAACACAGCGTAAGCTAAATAATCCGCTCCTTGTTTACGGATGATTCCTTTGTTTTTTTCAATTCGCGATCGCACCGCTTCAAAGCAATCATGTTCTGGTTCTTCTTGTACTGTCAGCAAATATTTTTTCCCTAATATCAAACTCACTTGTTCGCTGTAAAAACCACAAGTTCTTTCTTTTGGTACTACCATGCGAGCAATGAATAGCAATTGGTCTTCATAATCCTCTGTTTTAGGACGCTCCGGTACATTGACTATATCTTCTAAAACTAGAGGATGTAACTCAAAAACGTTACCCAACCGTTGTAATATGTCTTCACTGCCTAAGCCTTGTACGTCTACCCAAGAAATTGATTCGCTATCAAGATATGGGATACATTCTTCTGGAGTTACTATTTGTTTGCGGATGAAATTAGTTTGATTATAGTCAATCAAGAAAATTATCGGTGCTGGAGCATCTGCATCAATAAAAATGGTTCCAGGTACAGTCCCTGGTTGATGATAAAACTCATCTTCATATAGCTTGGTGATTATTTTAGGAAGGTGACGCAGTTTTCGTACCATGCAATATTACCTAATAGTTACTAGTCATTTGTCATTAATCATTAGTAAAAATAATTGACTAGTGACTAATAACCTTTTACACATAATTTTACAAAAATTAATACAAATACGGCAATTTCTAGATTGAGCAATTATTTAGGTTTCTAACTTGGTCATCAGCATTTTGTTGGTAGTCAGATGTACTTACAACTAAGCACTGAAAAGTTTCATAATTACAGCTATCTTCAGATAAATAGGATTGCGTCGTAAAGGCACAGCATTGCTGTGCCCCGACAATACGTGTGGTTTAAATAGATGAAAACTGCTATAAGTTTGTTTACGTTCAGTGAGTTACCAGCAATACAGATAACATATTGCTTCTGAATCAGCAATGGTCAGTATAAAAAAACAGTTTGCCTTGGCAAGACAAACTGCTTAAAAAATATTTATCTGGGTGAGCAGAAGTTAGAACATGCCCATGCCGCCCATGCCACCCATACCGCCCATACCGCCCATGCCGCCCATACCGCCCATACCGCCCATATCAGGGGCAGCAGCGGCGGATTTCTTCTCCGGCTTTTCAACAACGATCGCTTCGGTGGTTAAGACCAAACCAGCAATGGAACCAGCGTTTTGCAAAGCTGAACGCACGACTTTGGCAGGGTCGATAATCCCGGCAGCGATCAAGTCTTCAAATTCTCCGGTAGCAGCGTTGTAGCCAATGTTGAAGTCGCTATCTCGGACTCTAGAGACGATAACAGAACCTTCAGCACCAGCATTATCTGCTATTTGACGCAAGGGAGCTTCTAGCGCTCGTTGGACTATATCAGCCCCAATTTTTTCTTCTTCGTTTTCTAAGCTGTTTTTAATCGCTTCTACCGTCTTAGCTAAGTGAATTAAGGTCGTTCCACCACCAGGAACAATACCTTCTTCCACAGCGGCTTTAGTAGCGTTCAGCGCGTCTTCAATCCGCAGTTTACGGTCTTTGAGTTCGGTTTCGGTTGCCGCACCCACTTTAATTACTGCTACACCGCCAGCGAGTTTAGCGATGCGTTCTTGCAGTTTTTCTTGATCGTACTCAGAATCGGTTTCTTCCAACTGCCTGCGAATTTGACTAATCCGCTTTTGTACCTCTGGCTTGGTGACACTGCCAGCTACAATGGTGGTGCTTTCTTTGTCAATAGTGATTTTGCGAGCAGTTCCCAGCGCTTCTAGAGAAGCGGTATCCAAGCTTAAGCCAATTTCTTCAGAAATCAACTGTCCATCGGTGAGAATAGCAATATCTTCTAACAAAGCTTTGCGGCGATCGCCAAATCCAGGCGCTTTGATTGCAGCCACAGCAAGTACACCCCGCGCTTTGTTCACTACCAAAGTTGCCAAAGCATCACCTTCGACATCTTCAGCGATGATCAGCAAGGGCTGACCAGAACGGGCGACTTTTTCCAACACTGGTACTAAATCTTGGATGCTGCTAATTTTTTTGTCAGTAACCAAGATGCGGGCGTTTTCAAATTCGACAATTTGCCGCTCGTTGTTGGTGACGAAGTAGGGTGAAATGTAACCCCTGTCAATCTGCATCCCCTCAACTACTTCTAGTTCAGTGGTTAGGGATTTAGATTCTTCAACGGTAATGACACCATCTTTGGTGACTTTTTCCATTGCTTGGGCTAACATTTGGCCAACTTCTTCATCGTTACCAGCAGAGACAGTGGCAACTTGAGCGATCGCACTTCCTTCTACTGGCTTGGCTACCCTGGCAATTTCTTTTACCAGTGCCTCAATAGTTTTGTCGATCCCGCGTCTCAAGCTAACCGGGTTACTACCTGCCGCGACGTTCTTCAAACCTTCCCGAATCAAGGCCTGTGCTAAAACTGTGGCAGTGGTTGTACCATCCCCAGCGACATCTTTAGTTTTTGAGGCCACTTCCTGGATGAGTCTTGCACCAGTATTTTCCAAAGGATCTTCTAATTCAATTTCCTTGGCAACAGTGATACCATCGTTGACAATTTGAGGTGCGCCAAATTTTTTCTCTAAAAGGACATTGCGACCTTTGGGCCCCAAGGTGATTTTTACGGCATCGGCAAGGGCGTTAACACCCCTTTCTAGAGCTCGCCGCGATTCCTCGTCAAATGCAATAATTTTCGCCATGTTTTATTTCTCTAGCGCTTCCATTAGACAATTTAGCACTCACAGGGCAAGAGTGCTAATCTTCCAAGCGGCTCAAGTTACAAATGGAAATAAAAAAAATTGATTAATATACAGGTGATGCTCATATTAGATACAGGCAGTAATGCTTGAATTGGGAGATGAATCTAGACAACTCCCTTAAGTTCCTTGGTATTGCCGACCCTAGCGGCACCGGCTGGTTGGCAGTAGTATTTACGTTTCTCTTGGCTTGGCTTGTAACATGGCGTTTAATTCCAACAGTACGCAAATTCGCCTTGCGGGTAGGTTGGGCAGACCAACCCAACGCACGACGGCTCAATCGAGAGCCTTTGCCCAATGCAGGGGGGCTGGCTATCTACGCAGGTGTAATTGCCGCGCTGGTATTAGCTAGCCTTTTACGACCTATCGAACTGCAAAACGTACTGGCTCAGGTGCTCACTATTCTGTTGGGGGGTTCGATATTAGTCCTTGTGGGCTTTATCGACGATCAGTTCGGCTTACCGCCCTCTGTTCGATTGTGGGCGCAAATTGTTACGGCACTGTTGCTAGTAGCTAATGGCATTAGTGTCCAAGTTATGTTTGGTACCCCCATTGACTCGCTCCTGTCCATGTCGCTAACCGTGCTATGGGTGGTAGGAATTACCAACGCCATCAACTTGATGGATGGTATGGATGGCTTGGCAGGAGGAATCAGCTTTATTACCGCCATGAGTTTGTTGGGGGTTGCAGCCCAATTTAACAATCGTGCAGCGGCAATCTTGGTACTTGCAGCCTTGGGGGGTGCAGCACTAGGCTTTTTGCGCCATAACTTCCATCCATCACGGATTATTATGGGTGATGCCGGAGCATACTTTTTTGGCTATGTGCTGGCAGCAACTAGTATTTTAGGAAAACTGCAACAAAACACAGTTTATGCGCTAATTCCCACGGTTTTATTTCTGTTGTTACCCGTGCTAGACACCACTCAAGTATTTGTGCGGCGGCTACTAGCAGGAAACAACCCTCTCAGTACTCCAGGGAAAGATCACCTGCACCACCGCTTACTTGCTTGGGGACTCTCCCAGCGCCATGCTGCGTTCACGCTTTGGTCAATTACCTTAGTTTTCAACTTGCTGGCAATGAGAATACAAGGCATGAGTTTGGCTGTGATGCTGGCTACCGCCAGTAGCATTATCCTTCTTTTGGGTTTTACTGTTTGGCAAAGGATACGCCAACAGCCTTAGTTGCTTGTAGGGTGAGCATTGAAATGCTAGCCCTACTATGGATTATTCTCTGTATGGCAGCGATATTTATGACGGGCTATTCGGTCATACACAGTTGTGCCTTGATCTAATTTTAGATTTTAAATTTTGGATTTTAGATTGAAAATTCAATTGCCCTGAGTTCGCGCAGGTGCACTTTGCTTGTGTCGTTGCAACTTCAGTCGCCAGATAAAATCGGTGCGTTACACCGAAGGCTAACGCACGCTACGAAAATTACTATTTAGGCCATCACCATGCCGCCATCGACGTTAAAGACTTGTCCAGTTATGTAGTTGGCGGCGGGATCGGCAGCGAGGAAACGCACCATACCAGCGACTTCTTCGGGCTGACCGAAGCGACCGAGGGGGATGTATTTCAGAATATCTTCGGGGTTGTTGAGATCGCTGGTCATGTCGGTGGTGATGAATCCAGGCGCGACGGCGTTAACGGTGATACCGCGTGTAGCTAGTTCTTTGGCAACGCTTTTGGTGAATCCGATTACACCTGCTTTGGCGGCGCTGTAATTAGACTGACCTGGGTTGCCCATTTGCCCAGCAACGGAGGTAATGTTGATAATCCGTCCCGATCGCTGCTTCAGCATGATTTTACTTACGGCGCGTGTACATAAGAAAACACCAGTTAAATTAAGGTCTATTACAGCTTGCCAATCTTCTGGCTTCAAACGCAAAAGCAGTGTGTCGCGCGTAATACCTGCGTTATTGACCAAAATATCCACGCGGCTAAACTTTTCCATGACGGCGTTAACTAGTGCGTCTACTTGATCACTTTTAGAAACGTCAGCCTGGATAGCGATCGCCTGACCTCCCGCATTTGTAATTTCTGTAACAACTGCCTCAGCAGCTGCACTCGAACTGGCATAATTGACAACTGCGATCGCTCCCTGTGTGGCTAATTCAACTGCGATCGCTCGGCCAATTCCTCGTGATGCACCTGTGACAATTGCGACTTTATCTTGTAATAGTGTCATTTAATGTTCCTCAATCTTAGAAATACCGCGCTAATTATCTTAGGGTGATTTCGGGAACATCTGAATATTGTCTCGATCAAATATCTATAGTTATTTCTCTGTTATCTGTTATGTAGATGAATAACTTGAAGCAATACAAGTAAATCGGCGTAAATAATTGTTTGTCGCGGGGATAAGGCAAGAGGCAATAGTTATAAGGGTTAAAACCCTTGTTCATTTTTCTTCATATAGTTTGATTTTATTGTGCCAACTTACTTATTGTTGATTTAATTTATAGCTGGGATGCCGAGTAGCCTGTCGTCATCGCCCGACTGGATAGACTAGGAAGTGTTGCAGCTACAACCGTCGTAGACATTACTTTCGTGAATGCTCTGTATAGTTAGTTATTTGATTGGTCAGCATAAGTTTAAATACATATCTAATGCATATACACAAACGAGAATAATATACATATTTTATTATAATTATTTAAGATTTTTTGCTTGTAAATCAATCTACATTGACTAATCTAATCCTTTCCCAACAAAAACCCATAAACCTATACCGATTTTATTTTCTAAGAATTACTATTGAAACAAACAATTGAAAATCGGTGTCTGTCACATGGCAACTAAAAAGCAATTTAACAGCTTTGAAGAGATGCTGTCTGCTTCTGATGTACCTGTATTAGTAGATTTTTACGCTGACTGGTGTGGCCCATGCCAAATGATGGTGCCAATTTTAGAGCAAGTCAATGCCCAACTCAAGGATCGCCTAAGAATTGTCAAAATTGACACTGAAAAATACACTGACTTAGCCACGCAGTATAAAATTGCTTCTCTCCCAACCTTAGTACTGTTTAAGCAGGGTCAGCCTGTGGATCGGATAGAGGGAGTGATGCAAGCACCGCAGCTGGTTCAATATCTACAAACAAAGATTTAATACCATTAATAATTTGGATTTTAGCTGCCAGAGGCGCGAAAGATCGCGTCTTTTTTAGTGGGGCCCACAGCTAGCTGTAGCCCTACAAATCACCGAGTAAAATCTTAAGTAAATGTTAAGCATATCTACTTATACGTCTAGCGAAAGTAGTTTAGAAATTGAGACGGCTATATTGTATAGATATAACAAAATATCTTGACAAGCAAAGCAATCTATGAATAATAAGCAGGAAAGACCTGACAAATCCTATATTTGGGTAAATATTGATTTTGATAAAGTTCAACATAGAATAAATGCGGTGACTTGCCAGATTGAGCGGGTTATACAAAAGCACCAACTTTCAAATCAAACTAGTAAATCAGGCAAAAGAAATAATTAGGTTATCTGTAGGGTGATGCCTACGATGGGCTTAGGGTTATTCACTTTGTTTTTAGTGTAGCGATTGATTGCACTAGTTTTGGACAACAGATTTTGGACAAAGCAACTATATTTTTGTAAAACACCAATATTATTCGATAATCGTCCACCGAATTTCTACTTATTTATTAGTAATTATTTTATCCTCGACACTCCTAAAAAGGAGTGTTGTTTTTGGGAGGATATCTGCTTGCTAATTATGCTGTGAAAGGGTGTGAAGAAATGATGGGATGGCTATTTGGAAGTCTTGTTAAACAATTTGAGGGTGCAGCTAAGGAGGTTGTAAGAGAGAGTAGTAAAGAAATAGCTGACTTGTTTGATGACAAACTTTACCCTTTAGCCGACAAGCTTGATTATATAGCTCAAGAAAGCATTAATCCAAACTCATTGAACCGACGCTGCCAAACCAAGGCAGCAAAAAGTTCTTGAGGAGAATAGGATTTCGCAATTGATTGGATTTTGCCTAAATCAAGCATCACATTGACAGTAAGTAATATTTTTAACAAAACATTTGTAACTACCCTTGCAGTTTATTTACCCAGTGGCTGCTATTCTTATAGTTACTTCGGTCTGTCATAGCAGATAGATTATCCTCAATAATGTTTTAATTTATGAGCGCTCATATACCATCGTGGTAATGTGGGTGCTTTTACTTTATCCCTCATGGCAAAAATCCGGTTTAGTTTTGAGGCGATGTCTGGTGTTTAGTAAATTAAGCTGATACTGAAGCTTTAACTTGACCAAAACGGCGATCGCGTCTTTGGTAGCTCAACAAAGCCTGATGAAATGCCTCTCTATTAAAATCTGGCCAAAGAATATTGGTGAAATACATTTCTGTATAGGCCATCTGCCACAGGAGAAAATTACTCAATCGCATCTCACCACTGGTACGAATCAGCAAATCGGGTTCTGGAGTATCTGCTGTATAGAGATGTTGTTCTACAAGATTTTCATTGACTTCTTGGGGACTAAGTTCGCCCTGTTGCACGAGTTGAGCTACTTGACGACAAACTCTGGTAATTTCGTTGCGGCTACCGTAGTTGACTGCAACAGTAAAGTGGATTGCTTGATTGTTCAACGTCTCCGCCATTGAACGTTCCATTTCTGTCTGTAGAGACTTGGGTAAAGCCGATAAATCTCCAATAAACGAGATTCGTACTCCTTCACGATGCATCTGAGCCAACTCGCGGTGTAGTAATCGCTCAAACAAATGCATCAGAAAATCCACTTCTTCAACGGGACGCTGCCAATTTTCTGTTGAGAAAGCATAGGCTGTCAACGCTTTAACTCCCCAATCCTTGCAGCAACGCAATAGTTCTTTGAGCGTCTTTGCTCCTTGGCGATGTCCAGCAATGCGCGGTAATCCTCGACTGGTTGCCCATCGTCCGTTACCATCCATGATGACGGCGATATGTTGGGGGATTTTTTGAAGGTTTAAATCGGTGGGTAATTTTGATTTGTTATTTATCATTTGTCGTTTGTCTTTATTTCAAATAAATCTTGCAAATACTCTGGTGTGAGAGTGTTGTTCCAACTCCACAGATGATGCATTGTGTAGGTGAAGGTGAAGAGGAGAGTTGTTTTGTTGGTTAATGACCAAGCATTCCAGTTAAGGGTAGCCATCATGCGGCGGAGAGTACGTAAGAGGTTATTACGCTGATAGTTTGGCGATCGCGTTTTGATCAGCGTGCGTCCAACTCGCATCAACCCAGTATCAGGAAAAGCCCAGACTCCAAACCCCCAGAATTTGGTCATGTGGTTGATTTCATCTTGTGCTAGTTCCTCTAGAACATCCTGGAGTGCGCCAGTGGTGTGAGCCATCAACCAAATATAAAGACAGGTTGCACCGTATTCTGTAGCAATACGGTGTAAACCGTGGCGATATAAGTCTTCGTAAGCGTCATCTGTAGGAAGATAGCTTCTAACAGTCCGAAGTTTTGGAGTAATTTTCTCACCTGTTAATTGGGTGTAGATTTTGATTAATGCAGGTGTGTGCTGACGTTCTTCCTTTTCCCACAAACCAAGTTCCAGCAGTTCGCCATCTTCACCGATTGTTCCACCAACAAACCGAGCCATCTGAGGATGCAATTTTTCTAAATACTGGCGACTGGTTTGGGTATAGCCGCGAATGGGGGCTTCTGTGTCCATTGCACCTATCAAGATAGATAAAAATACCTCTGCATCTAAGCCGATAATTTGATTGCGGTTAATCGTTTGCCAATCAATGGGTTTCCAGGGACGCGGTTGGGGATTGGCAAACTGTATCGGTAAATCTTCCAGACGGTTATGTAGTTTTTCGACTGTAATATATTTGTTTATGAGTGAACCAATGCGGCGCTGTGTTTGCAAGTAATGAGGACTGGGATAGCTTTGATCTGCTAAGTCTTCTGCTATTGGGCTATGTGCATTAAGCATTTTTTTATACTTAAATCTTTATCTCTATGCCCAATAGCCTAAGCGATCGCACTATTGTTTGTCAGTCGGCTGAAGTCGGCAATTTTATGTGATGTAGTTGCAAAAGTCGGGGAAAAAGTCTTTAGTGTCGTTGTAGTAACCTGCAATTATAAATGCCTAAATCTACAATCAAGGTATTTTCAAACCAGGATTAACTGACTCTTAATCAGCAACGCCAGACATACTGTCCCAATACTTTTTCTAAATCTTTTATGTCAGACTGTCTGACAAAGCTTTTCACTTCAACAACAATTCTTTGAAATCCATTCTCGGCACTGATAAGGCGTTCTGCTCCCAAATCAGTCGATAAACTCTTTTTCCCGATTTGAAGTCACGATAAGAGCCTAGCCAGGGCGATCGCTCTCTCCCCTGACTAGGCTGAAACAGGACGTAGCGTTACCAGGGCCCCCAGATAGCAAAGGTTATTCCTGGACTCTGTACGTTGACAAACATCGTCTGACCATCGGGAGAGAAACAGACACCGGCGAACTCTGATGTGTTGAGGGCATTCTTAGCAAACTTATAAAGACTGCCACTGGGAGTAATGCCCAGAATGTAATCCGTTCCATCCCCATCTTCACAGAGGAAGATGTCCCGGTTGGGGAAAACCACAAGATTGTCTGGATTGTCTAGCACACCAGAATTGTTGGGTTCAATATAGAGTTCAACGGTATTATTAGCGGGCGAATAACGCCAAATCTGCCCATTTCCAGAACTACTACCACTCTTGCAAGTGAAGTAGACATAACCACCGCCATAAAAGATGCCTTCCCCACCTGAAAACCTGGCGGCACCACTGTTATACCCTGCTGTTCTGACAGTATCAGATGTGGGATCAGGATTGCTAATCTGTACCCAGTTCACCGCCCTAGCCGTATTTTTTGGGAAACCCGTAGCTGTGTTGATTCCAGACGACCCCGTAATCCTTAAAGCGTATAGCGTGCCGCCAGCACTCAGGTTGTTGCTTTGGTTGGGAATGAAGCGGTAGAAAAGCCCATCGCTCCGGTCTTCCGTCATGTAGATATACCCTGTGTTGGGGTCTACAGCAGCAGCTTCGTGATTAAAACGCCCCATAGCGGTTAGTGGGACGGGGGTGACAAAAGTATTTGCACTACTAGGAACTTCAAACACATAACCATGCTTCTTGCCGTTATTGGTTTCAAAAGTTTCCTCGCAGGTTAACCATGACCCTGAAGGCGTAGGGCCACCGGCACAGTTGCGAATAGTTCCCGCTAGGACTCCCCGATGGCTTACCAGGTTGCGGGAAGAATTAACAACCAATTTAGTACAACCGCCCCTTGCATTTGAGTTGTACTTGTTGCCACTGGGAGCGCCCACACCGTTGCCAGAAGTACCGAGTTCATGATTGCGAATTAGAATTGTATCGCCATTAGATCCGGCAAAAGCACCCATACCATCGTGACCACCCGGTACTAGGTAACCATCATTCATCGTTTGGCCTGTTTCGGACAGTCTGCGGTAAGTGAATCCAGCTGGCAAATCTAATACTCCGTTGGGGTCGGTCACTAAATTGCCGTAGGGGCCCGCAGCGATCGCAGGTTTAGCATAGAATGCTTGCAAAGGAGATAGAAGGACAGCACCTGTAGCAGATGCCCCTGCCAGGGTAAAAAACTGACGTCTCGATAGATTCAATGTATACTCCCTGATATTTTGGATGAGGCTTAATTTTTTTTTGCAAATAGCTAGCCTCAATTATCTAGGAAGAGTAAGTTTTTCAAATTAATAAGAGGTTAAAAAAAGATTATTCAATGCATTGAAGTAATACAAATTTATAAACTTATTTCCTTAATGTTTTTTCTTCGGCAAGCAATTATTCGTATGTAATAAGTGAAGTCCCGGTTCTATTGTTACAATTATGTAAAATTAATCCAAAAATGACAAAGCTACAAATTGGCTCTCCATCAGAAACAATAATAGACGCTCACAAATATTGGAACGCCACTGGTATTTATCTAGAAATAGGAGCAAGTTATAAGTTTGAAGTACAAGGAGAACAGTTTTGGTATGATGCCAAGATTAGAAGTGATGCAGATGGGTATACAAAACCGTGGCTACGTTGGGCTGAGATGTTCCGCAGAAAGCCAAACGAAAACTGGTTTTCCCTAATTGGGAATATTGGTCAGTCTGGTGAACAAGAATTCTTAATTGGGAAGAAATTGGAGGAACATAAAGCTACTTCAAGTGGGGAGTTGTTTTGTTATGCCAATGATGTTCCAATTATGTATTTTAACAATCGTGGAACTTTAATTTTGACTATTACAAGATTGAGCTAATTGACAAACGTATTAAAGAACTGGTGATGCTAAATTAATTTTTTGGGTCGGTAAAGTAGCTTTTGCAAGAGGTCTACTGTGCGTAAGCGTACCCCTGCGGGGAAGCAAGCTACGCGTAGCGTCTCGTAGAGAAGCTCATCGTAGACATCGCTCATGCAACAAAAGTATGATCATCGCTCATACTGGCTTTTTCGTGGCACTTGGCAACTAAAACGAGACTTTAATACTTACCGTTGGAATAAACAGCAATCCTTTCAAGAACTTGCTGCTAAATTTTGAATAAAGTTTGTAAAAGTCGGGAAAAAAGTCGGATTTACAGAATCTTATCCGAAAACTCCCGCAACATAACTGTAGAGTGATTTATGGTTGTCCCTAAAATCTGAATTCCCCTTGTCGTTACACAATGGACGCTGAAGCAGCATTAGCATGGTTAGATGCCACAATTCCCCCGCAGACTGGGGAACGGTTGAGCGATTTGCAAAAAGTGATTCTTGTGCAAGTTTGGTTGGGTAGAAAATACTTAGATATCGCTCATTCTTACGGTTGTACGGAAGGACACGCCAAGGATGCTGGTTCTCAGTTATGGAAGCTGCTTTCTAAAGTATTGCGGGAAAAAATTACCAAAAGTAATTGTCGCGCTACTTTAGAGCGAGTTCTGAGAAAAACTACTGCTATATCATCCAGTCTGATTGATTACTCGCGATCGCCCCAAAATCCCATCCCAAAATTAGAGGATACCAATTTTATTGGACGAACAGCAGCGATCGCTCACCTGAATACTTTGGTAAATCAGGGATCGAAAGTGATTGTTATCCAAGGTGAGGGAGGTTTAGGTAAAACTACTCTAGCGCAGCAATATCTCCAAACTCAGGGGTTTGACTTGGTTTTGGAACTGCTGATGGCGAAGGAAACGCAGAATATCACCCCCGCCGAACGAGTAGTAGAGGAATGGCTCAAACAAGATTTTGATCAAGAACCTGGGGTAGAATTTGGGGTGACATTGGGACGACTCAAGCGCCAACTCCACAATCGACGAATTGGGGTGTTAATTGATAATCTCGAACCTGCATTAGATCAACAAGGTGGATTGATTGCTTCTCACCGCAACTATGTAGAACTATTGCGGGTTTTGGCTGATGCAAGGGTGCAATCTGTCACCTTGATTACCAGTCGCGATCGCCTTTGTGAACCTGGGCTAAATGTAAATCACTATCGGCTTCCTGGCTTGGATCAAAGCGCATGGCAACAATTTTTTAGCAACCGTGGGTTAGCTATTAACTCGCCAACCTTGCAAATCATGCATCGCACTTATGGCGGTAATGCGAAAGCAATGGGAATTCTCTGCGGTTCGATTCAGGAGGATTTCGACGGTGACATGGTTCTTTATTGGCAAGAAAATCATGCTGATCCTTTAGCAGCAACCGATTTAAAAAATTTGGCGGTTAGTCAAATCAATCGTCTGCAAGTCCTCGACCCCCAAGCATATCGCCTGCTTTGCCGTTTGGGATGTTATCGTTACCAAGATATACCCAGCATCTCATCACAAGGTTTATTTTGTTTACTTTGGGATGTCCCACCTGAACAACATCGTCAAATCATCGCCTCCTTGAGAAATCGGTCTTTGGTGGAGTGTGATAAAGGTGAATACTGGCTGCATCCGGTGATTCGGAAAGAAGCGATCGCGCGTTTACGTCCCAGCGATGAATGGGAAATTACCAACCACAAAGCCGCAGAATTTTGGACAACTAGTGTTCAACAAATTGAAACCTTTAAAGATGCTTTGCAAGCTCTGGAAGCATATTATCACTATATAGAAATTAATGAGTTTGAGTTAGCAGGTAAGGTAGTTTTAAAAAGCAGAAATAATCAATGGCAGCAGTTTTTGCCTCTTGGTAGTACTTTGTATCGTATGGGTTTAATTCAACCGATACTTACGGCAATTAATCAAGTTGTTAATAATCTAGAAAACGACCAGAAATTCAGCGAACTTTATAATATATTAGGTGATTTATATTGGATAATAGGTAAAATTAGTCAAGCGATCGCCTGTCAAGAAAAGACTATTAATCTGGCAACACAAGCACTCAAATTGCTTGTACCTCAACCAGGAAATAAACATCCGGTTTACTATCTGAGGATGCTAAAAGTAGATTCTTTATTAAGTATTGGTCTTTATAAAATAGATTTGTGGGAACTAGAGGCAGCCACGAATTTATTTCAACAAGTAATTTACCTAGCCCAAAATACTGAGCATCATCGCTGGGCAGAGAAAGCATCAGTTTGTTTGGCTTTGGTGTATTCTTATTTAGGTTTGCGTGATGCCTCCTTTGCATTAGCAGATGTAGCTTATCAGAATATTACAAACGCAAAACTGGTAGAACAGACTGGGCGATTTGTCTACTTCATGCAAATTTTGGGTCAAACCTACGTCAATTTAGGAGATTTTTCCCAGGCCAATCAAATATTTCACCAAGCTTTGACCTTTGCTGAAGAAAGTCACTATATGCAGGTAAAAGCAAAAACACTCAATGGTTTAGCAGAAATTAATCGGCAACAAGCAGATGTTGAATTAGCCCTAGTTCATCATAGAGAAGCCATCGAACTTTTGGATAAAATAGGTGCTAAGTGTGATTTAGCTGAAGCTTATTTTCAATTGGGTTTAACCTATCAGAAGATGGTAAAGCCTGATGAAAGTCAAATGAATTTTAATCAGGCAATTCAGTTATTTACTGAAATCAAAGCTCCGAAGCAAGTTGAAAAAATTTTAAACTGTGCGGCTCAAAGCTGTGTTAACCATTCCTGCCATTGTTGAGCTGCTTTATCTCGTTCTGACTCTGGCCCGGCGGGATCATAACTTCCCAAATTCTGCCACAACTGATTCCAGTCCTGCCCTTGGGGTAGTTTACTTACCACAGCCTTAACAATCAAAAAAGCTCGTTCACGAGTGAGGTCATTGGGTGCTTGCAAAAGAGGAATTACAAAAGGCAAAACTTCTTTTCCCCCTCGCATTAGAGGATACATCGAGGCTGTGTAAGGATTGTGCAGGATGTCAGGGTAATCATCAAGGGTGGCAACCAAAGCAGGCAATGAGCGTTTATCTCCTAATTGGTGTAAAGCAGTGGCAGCACGGGCACGCACTTCTGGATTAGGATCATGGGTGGCTTGGAACAAAGCATCGGCACTGGCAGGATCAGCAATTTCGCTCAGTCCTTCAGCTGCAAGACGACGGGTACGGGGGTTGGAATGAGTCAAGGCTTCCAACAAAATGGGGGTAGCTTGTTTGCCTAAACGGATCAATTCACCCAGAGCCAAACCGCTAATGTCTTGATCTGTGGAGTAGAGGCGTGCTTTGATCTGCTCCATAGTTGTGGCGGTAGCGTCTTGATTATTCATATACAAATTTCCTCCAATGACGAGTATCAAAACTGTCACGAATATTCCTGCCGTTCTCCAGATCACGGTGTCGCTCCTCCCGCTGCTGGTGCTGCTGCTGGCACATGCTCAAAGCTCAAAACGACCCGGCGATTGCCCCGACGATTCGCTTCTGTATCTTGGTTAGTAGTGGCATCAGGTGTAAAGTCTTGGGTTGATCCAGAGCCAATAGTGACAGCACTAATTTGAGCTTCAGCTACACCCTTAGCACGCAGGGCTGCTCCTACTGCCTGCGCTCTGCGTAATGATAGCTCCAAGTTGTGCCGAGAAGCACCACCGCGCCTGTCAGCGAAGCCTTCGGGAGTTACTTTTACATCAGGGAAGCGCCGCAGGTAATCTAAGAATGTATCAATCTTGCCTGTTTCGCTGGAACTCAGTTGGTCGCTGTCGAAATCAAAGTAAAAAATAACTGGTTCGTGTACGTAAAAATCTCGATGCTTATCCAAAGCCGCATCAAAAGTGGCGGATTGCCCATCCTGTACTGATGCATGTTCATTCTGAACCACGCCAGACCGGATCTGAAGTCCCCATTTGAGAGCACCGTAAGTTGTCATCGTGTCTTCGCCCTTCGCCACTGTCTCAAAATCGAAGTTGATATCGGGGTTGGCTGGGTTGATTGACGAGTACCCTGGTGCATCGGTTAGCTCTGCATCTTTAATATCAGTCGGGTCATCGGAGCGTTTGTAACCAATAGTGGCTCCACCTGCACCACTGGAAGAAGGTCGGGAAAGTCCAGGAGTTGCGGGATTAGGTTGAGCCGGGTCGTTGCCAAAGGGGTATTGAGCAGGTAAAGCACTTCCTGCTGGAGCATTGGTTCCGGCACCACCGTGGGCAGGTGCATCATTGTGCAGTGCGTCAGTGAAATATCCACCCTCAACTCCCGTGGCAGCATCAGCAGTGGTACGGAGGCTAGCACCACGAGCAGCAGGCAAAGACTGAGGTTCCACATTACTAGTACCCGCAGCATTTGTCAGTCGCACAATCTGAATTAGTCCAATCTGGTTGGAGTAAGGAGCGGTGACAGAAGGGTGAAATCGGATCGTGATGGGTAGGTTTGACCCACCCGTTGTAGCATTCACTTGAAATGAACCGTGAGTAACGTTGTATGTGGGGTTAATTGCCCGTTGAATTAATTTTCTCTGGGCTATACCTGTCTGCTGCACCACATGAGTCAGTTCATGGGCAGTCAATGCATCATTACCGGGTGATTTGCCTGCACCAAAGAAAATGTTTTGCTGGTGCGTAAATGCCTGGGCATTCAAATCTTGATTCATCTGCACCGCTTGAGTACCTGTATGTACCCGCACTTGACTAAAATCGGTGCCAAAGCGGGGTTCCATAAAGGAGCGCACTGCATCTGGTAAAGGGCTTCCTGCTCCTTCACTGCTGTTTAGCCGACTCTCAAAATTTTCCCCAGTCTGGAAGCTGTCATTGGTAGCGAGTTGTAGCGATCGCTTGGTTTGTAATTCCTCTGGTAAAATCTCTCTTTGGATAGGTGCATTAAAAAGCTTAGTTTGGATTTCTTCCTCTTCTGGCATCGCCTCTCGTTGCACTAAGGGAGTTATCGCAGCTGCTAGAGGCTTAGTTTGCACTTGGTCTTGAGTCTGTGTATCCTGTAAACCTATTGGCTCTGGTTTAGCCATTCGCATAATCTGATCGGCAACTTTATCGGCTTCCTGCTCATAATGGTCATCTGGCGCACCAACTGTGAGTTTTGCCTGCGGACGATGCAAGGATATGCGACTAATATCATGACCAATAGGCTGTTGTTTGACGGCTTCTGCTTGCAAGAATTGCTCATCAACAGACTGCGCTTCTTGAAGGTCAGTTGATGCCTCAGTTAGTCTTTGGATTGGAGGATTATTTGTTTGTAAACCAAAGCCACGCGTTGGAGAAGCCAGTGTGGGAATAGTTGATAAGGCAAGGGACGGATTTATAAAAGTTGATATACCTGCTTTCTGGTGCTGAACTATGCGTAGACGCCCAGGAGCTTGTCGTCCATCATTGCTCATGTCACCCTTCCTTCATTTATAGCTAAACCAAGGCATTGTTGATAACACACATCATACAATTTGTCTAATTGCGATCGCTATCGACTTAAGTATAAATTATCTCGCCTAACTTTGAGGGATAGTTAACGTTTGTAACCACAGCTTAAGCTCTATTAATAACAACTTAAGCGTAACTTATAAGAACTTGAACGTTTATAACTACAGTTTCTTCTGTGGTAACTAAATAATTTTTTGAGGGACAATCTTTAGTGTGGTGACCAATTATCATCCAATACTAACAATAGTTGCTCATGAAATCGTCATTCTCTTTAAAAGCGATCTGCTCTTCTGATTTTTGCCGAAAAACTTGATTGCTCTCTATTTAAAATATCAAGAGTGATCGCAACGATGTGTTACACGGTTAGGCACTAGCGTTAGCGCTGCATAGTTAGACCCAACGAGTTCGATAGCACAGAGCGCATACCCTGTACCGTCTGACGCATCTGCTGTAGCTCCTCTATTGTCTGGTGAACGATCGGATTCGCGGCTCCCTGCCCACCGTATGCGCTGCCAGGTATCCGCCCCGCAGTGATGAAGTAGATTTGGTTTGGTGATGCTTTGTACACAAGCCCACCTGAGCGTCCAAAGTTGGCAAGCTGGAAGGTCTGATACGGGATGTAGTAGGTGACACCACCCTCACGCTGACCCGACTTCTGGTTGCGCCTGCCCTCGACTCGCTCTCGTGCTTGGGTAGCATGTCCGGCTGCCTCCTCTTCCGTTCGTCCCAATCCGATGGTGGTGTCGATTTGCACGGTGAGCACATCTACATCGCCCAGCAAACCTGCGATGATTGAGTAACCCTGTCCGCCTCTCTGACGGTCGGCAGCAGCGCCTAACTGGTCTAGTGAGTTGCGTAGTGTGTCGCGAGCCTGTAGATACTCTCTCATTTTGGCTTCAAGGATCTGTAGCGTGTTGAACATCGCCGTTTGCGCCCCGCGCAGCTGGGATACATTGACGCTGATCGCGGCCTCGCGAGTCTGGGCATTTGCCTGAGCAATCTGGGATTCAATCTGGTTGGTTTCCTCACGGTACCACTCTTGGCTGATTGCTGTGGCGATAGAATCCGGGCTAATGGTGCCCAGTGCCTGCTGTCCCAAACTAGTCAACCCTTGACCCAAGGTATTACTGGCGGCCGCCGTTGCTGCTGTACCCATACCTGCTGCACCACCGATTGCTGACAGCACCTTTAGTCCGGTTGACAGTCGGCTCTGCATTGTCGAGACCCTGGCCGAGATGGCGCTCCGCTGGGCAGCTAATTCGGGGTTCGCCTCGCGTGGGATGATGCCGGAGTTAAGGTTACTTAATGCAGAGTTCAGATCGTGTACAGCTTGCCTAGCATTACCCTGAGCAGCATTGAAATCGTTGCCTTTCTGTATCAGGGTGTCGTGATTCTGCTGTACATCTAAACGCATTGTTTCAGCGTTGCCTCTGACTCCCCCTGCCGACTCCTGAGCGCTTCTAGCACCAGTGGCCGCACCGACAATCTGCTCGGCACGGTAGGACGCTGACTGGTTAGGGTCTACGACCCCCATAGCTTCAAGGTGAATCATCTGCCCTTCAACGCGACCATAGTCTAATCGGACTTGCTGCAACTGTTGCTGAAAGGTCGAGAGTGTCCGACCCTGCTCGCCGATATTTACAAGGTAGTCCGATAGCGCCGCGATCGCTGTTTCATTGGCGGAGATTTCGTCCCCGGAGACGGTACCAGTGCGCCCGCCGTTCTGCATGTTCTGGCGGTACCCTTCGATCTCGGTCATTTTGCTTTGTGCAGCGCTTCCATCTGAGATATTGTTGACCTGCATCGCTGGCGGTGGTTGCTGCTGCATCTGCTCACGTTGGTCTTGCTCACCAAAGTCGGCGAAATCCCGCAGGTCTTCGGCCTGATCGCGCTGGATACTATACCCCTTCTGCTGCACTACATGAGTTAACTCATTATTCCCTGGTGACTTCCCTGACCCAAAGTAAATATCACTTTGAGTCTGTTCTTTTGGTAAAATCTCCCGTTGCACAGCAGAATCAGGCATCGACATGACTTGATTTGCCATCATCTCAGCTTCTTGCTCATACTGGTCTCCTGGTTCTCCAACCGTGAGTTTTGCCTGTGGACGACGCAACGGTATGCTACTAATGTCGTGACTAAGGGGCTTTTCTTTGAGCGCTAAGGATTGCTCATCCGCAGATTGCGCCTCTTGAAGGTCTGGTGCTATCTCAGTTACTGTTTGGGGCACATTAGTATTGATTTGTGAACCAAAGCCGCGGATTGGATTCGCTAGTGTCGGAGTATCTTGCGAGGCAAGGGAAGGATTCGTAAAAGTAGATGCGGCTGATTTCTTACGCCCAATTATGCGATCGCTCATCTCACTCTACCTTGGATATCACAAGGCGTATTTTTGAAGCAGATTATACACTTTGTCTAATTGCAATCGCTATCGACTTAAGTGTAAATTATTTTGTTAAGCGATCGCACATCCTCATCCACAAAGAGCTATATCTGACAACAAACCGAGGAAGCGTCTACACTTTTGTAATTATTTAGACAAATGCGATCACCTACGGTGGGCGCTTGCGCCATCGCTCATCTTCTTTATATCAACTAAACTATGGGGTTATCTGATTGCTAAAGCTTTACACACACTAAATTTAAAATTTGTCAATATCTACTGGCTACAACTAAAGTCTAATTTTAGAATCAAGTCCTCAGTTAAAATAGAGTCTATACAAACCATTTCTAATTACTAGTAGACTGTGGCGGAAGTTTATCTACCTTTAACAAGGAAATTTTGCCTCTTGTTAGTATAGTTAATTGAGATGGGAGCTGGATTTACGCCGTGTTTTACTAGTTGTGATGTCTTTCGCTCTCCAAGGAAATCCGATCAAATGATAGAGATAATTCATCAGCTACAGTGTCTTTCAAGACAACTAATACTACAAGAATGGCTTAAGAGTTTAGGGATTGTGACACTAAGTTCGTCTGATTGCCCATAATAATAAAAGTAACTCTTCAGCAATTTCTCGTTGTACTCTATTAGTAAATCATAACTATATTTTTAACTATGACTACGCAAACACTACCTCCACCAGAAGTTTATCAAGGCCAGTTTGGGGAATTTACAATTACTCCAAGCGATCGCACTGGCGTAATTATCTATCGCGCTGGGTTAATGGTAGCAGCACTAAGCTTTGCCATAGGCAGCGCTTTGGTTTTGCTCAACAATAACCAAACTGTTTCTACCGCAATTACACCTCTATATACTTGTTTTAGTCTCGCTCTTGGTGTAAGTTTATTTACCATTCATATCTACATGGCATCGCTGCACCGAATGTTGCAAATTTTTTGGGCGATCGGTAGTATAGCATCAGTGATTCTGGCAATCTCTAGTAGTGAACCTTTGGCTCTCACTGTTTACAATCAGCCTCTTACCTTATTTGGAGTTGGTTTTATCTTCGTTGCTTTGACAGGTATTTATTTTAAAGAGGCTTTTTGCTTCAATCGCCTGGAAACCAAAGTATTAACCCTAATAGTACCGCTACTGTTGTTAGGACATTTGGTGGGAATTTTACCAACTCAGGTGGAAAGTATTTTATTAGGAATTTGGGCAACGTTGTTTTTAGTCTTTGCCCTGCGAAAGACAGTGCAAGTAATTCCTGCTGATATTGGAGATAAGTCTGTCTTTACCTACTTGAAAGAACAACGTTTAGCTAAGGGTTAATGCAGACAAAAAAACGTCGGCGTCAAAAATTTCCAAAAATCAAACTAATAAAACGCCAAGAAATGTGGACACTTACGGCTCAGGGGTGGGCGATTGCAATCGCTTTGATTGCTTATTTAATTTTTTTCACTATTACTCATGTACACTCATTTCTCGCCGTGACTTCCCCTATTAAATCAGCAGAAGTATTGGTTGTTGAAGGATGGCTACCAGATTATGCCATACAAGAAGCTTTAACTGAATTTAAAAACGGTTCTTATAGTCTAGTAATTACCACCGGAGGCTCAATAGAAAAAGGAAATTATCTTAGTGAATACAAGAACTTTGCAGAAGTGTCAGCCGCTACCTTCAAAAAACTCGGTTTAGAATCAGAGAAGGTGGTAGCTGTTCCGACACCTGTGGTAATTAAGGATCGTAGTTATGCATCTGCTGCCGAATTTAATCGCTGGCTATCTGATTCAAATTTAAATCTACAATCAATTAATGTTTTTTCCTTGGACGTTCACACCCGTAGAAGTTGGTTGCTGTTCAAAAAACTCCTTACCCCTAACATCAAAGTTGGTGCAATTGCTGCCAAAACACAAGATTATGATCCAGATAAATGGTGGGATTATAGCCAAGGTGTAAGGACAATTATTGATGAAGGCATAGCTTATATTTATGCGCGGTTTTTGAATTGGAAAGCCTAAAAGTGATAATTCGTAATTCGTAATGACGCTCGCGGACTCGCTACCGCTACGCTAACGTAATTCGTAATTTTGAGTTACGAATTACGAATTATGCTAGATAAAGTAATTTCAGTGGGATCAAGTGCTTTTACTATAGGCAATTAGACAAACATCATATTACTTTTCCAGGATTTGTAATAATGCTTGTCGGTAAATGTTAAGTCCTTCTGCGTTCAGATCGTCGCCATCGCTTGTTAAATTCTCTTTAAGAGCATTATTCTCATACAATGGTGCTAGTCCTGCTGCTGCAACTGGTACTTTTTCTATTTCAGCAACTTGATTAATCAGAGCATTAATTTGTTCAACTCTAGAAAGTGGGGCTGCTACAGTTGGATCTGAGCTTGCTGCAACTGTTGAATAAAAAGCCGGAATGAGAAAAATCTCTTTATTTCCCATTGTGCGGACTAGTGCGATCGCTTCTTGTAAATTTTTGCTAAACAACTCATCACTAGTTCCATACCAAGCATCATTTCCACCTACGGCAATAATAGCTTTTTCACATTTCACCTTGGTAGGAATTAAACTTTTAAGTTGTTCCAGTAATGAAATTGTACTCAGACCATTTAAGCCAAAATTAAAAGTCCCGCTCCCAAGTGTGTTACCAAGTCCGGCGGAAATAGAATCGCCAAATAAACAACCTGAGAACTGTTTATTTTGGGCGGCGAGTGTCTGATATTGCAGGGCAATTTTCCCTAAAGGTGAAGAAGTTACATTATCTTTTGGTGGTGCATCAGCAGCACTAGAAGATGAATTTGCCATGCCAACTAGCTTAGAAATTTTTGACACATCAACAACTAGTTGATTGCTGGGATAGGCTTCTAGAAAAGTGGTTATTCCTAAACCTTCTGGTGATCTTGCTCCTATGATCATGGCAGATCGTAGAGCTTGTATACTGGCTTGATCACGACGAGCGATCGCTTGGGATGCAAAAGATAAAATTTGTTTACCCATCCCTGTATTTAGCAGCTTATCTAAAGCCACAATATCTAGAGACATTTTCACTTGCAGAGCATCTTGAAACTTCTCTTTCTCTTTAGCGCTGAGATAATCTAAGAAAGATTGCAAATCGCTAGAAGCCTTTTGCTTCTCGCCATAGTTGCGTATATCTGCCACCGGAATCGATTGCTCAAACAATCCGTATCTGACAGTAACTTTTTCGGCTGCCAAACTAGGCAATAAACCAAGACCACTATGCACCAGTAAAAATATTAAGCACCCAGATAGGCTTATTAAAAGACGATAAAAATATTTCATCACAGAAGATCAGAAGATAGATAGTCAATAGTTAATAGTCAAGAGTCAAGAGTCAAAAGTCAAGGGGAATTGGGAAAGAAGTCTTTGTAGAGACGGCGATTCATCGCGTCTCTTGCCTTAACCGCACAGCATTGTCCCATCCCCATATCAACACCCAAGCCTAATATTGGGAATACTCAATCCAGTAGGCGTGAGGATAGAACAGTGGTAGAAGAGGGTGCATATTGGCTAGCTTGGGCACAAATTTCGGGAATTGGCCCGGTATTACTGCGACGGCTGCAACAGCATTTTGGTACACTAGCAACAGCTTGGAATGCTACTAAAGTACAGTTGGCAGAGGTAGAAGGTTTTGGTTTTCAAACACTAGAAAAAGTAGTACAACAGCGATCGCGTTTGCATCCAGAACAACTATTCACCAAGCATCAGGAAGAAAACTCTCATTTCTGGACACCAGCAGATGCAGATTATCCCCGCTTACTGTTGGAAACTCCCAGTCCACCGCCGATTTTGTACTATCGCGGTGAAGTCGAACTCCAAGAAAATCTCGGACAAAAACCGATGGTTGGGATTGTCGGCACACGCCAACCCTCAGAATACGGTATTCGTTGGACTCGCCAAATTAGTACAGCTTTAGCTAAAAATGGCTTTACAGTTGTTTCTGGTATGGCAGAGGGAATTGATACAGAAAGCCACATCGCCGCCATGAAAGCAGGCGGACGGACGATCGCAGTTTTGGGAACTGGTGTAGATGTGATCTATCCCCATAAAAATCGGGATTTGTACAAGCAAATTTTGACGGCTGGTTTAGTTGTCAGTGAGTACCCCACCAAAACCCCACCCGAACGCACACATTTTCCCCGCCGCAACCGGATTATTGCAGGCTTAAGCCGCGCCATCCTGGTAATGGAAGCGCCGTTAAAATCTGGTGCCTTAATTACTGCTACATACGCAAATGAATTTGGTAGAGATGTCTATGCATTACCTGGAAGAGTGGACGATTATCCATCCCAAGGGTGTTTAAAGTTACTGAATCAGGGAGCAAGTTTTATTCTTAAGGAACTAGACGAACTGTTAACAATGCTAGGGGCAATACCACAAATTGATGGAGTCGAGGCTTCCAAACCGCCAGAACAGTTAACGCCAACTTTATCGCCAGAGTTACAAACTGTAATGGATGCATTTACAAGTGATGCTTTACCCTTCGATTTTATTGTCCAACAAAGCGGCATGGCTGCTGGCTCAGTTTCGGGTGCTTTATTACAGTTGGAACTTATGGGTTTAGTTTCGCAATTACCAGGAATGCGGTATCAAAAAAGTTAAAAATTAAAAGATAACAGTATAGTTTAGCTTTTAGAAACAAAAAGCTAGTGGCGATGGCACTTTCGATTTTTCTAGCTGCTTGATGAGGTAGATGTCTCTGGAGCTTTCACCACTCTTCTACCCCAAGGTTTAATGACTGAAATGCCGATTATGGCAAGTATACAGAGAGTTTGAATTGCACCACCAATCAAAACTCCATTCAAGTCAAACATGTACAATGGATTGCTCAATGCTTGCTCCCGTGCCACATCTGAAATACCTGTCACCGCATTAACCCACGGGCCTAGCCATATAGTTCCTACCACAATCAAAGTAACTGTGGCAATCCATTTGACAATTACCCAGTAGTGTTTGAAGAATCCCCAAACGGTAAGCCAACAGAGGAGTCCTCCTGTTAACAAAGATAGGTTTGCAGAGGGAATAACTACAAAATCATCAAGCAATTTCAAGGTTGTGTTAATTGCATACAGTTCGTCACCATTGGTAATATTGGCATTCTTTAACGCGATCGCAACCATACATAGAGCAGATCCAAACCAAATGCTACCAGAAGCGACATGAGCAGAGAGTAACCAGTTTTTCTGTTTAACGTTGAGTTTGGGCATAAAGTCTCCAGATTTGATGCACGAACAATGCAGATCAGCTAAAACTAATTAGCTACCATATAATATGGCTCCTTATTATAATAGGATAAAATTTCCTAACTTCAAAGGTATTTACCTGTTTAAACTAAAAATCTCGCATCGCTGGTACTCCTGCTTGTAGCTTAGACAAGAGTTGTATCAGTGTTTTCTGCTCAGTAAGGCTCAGATGAGCTATCAGTCCAGTAGTTCGACAAAAATGATCTGGCAGCATCTTTGTCAAATTCTGTTGCCCTTGCTCGGTCAGTTGCACAATTAAACGGCGTCTATCTTCTGGGTGTGGTTGTCGCTTCACCCATCCATCCCGTTCCAAACCGTCTAATAATCCAGTTATAGTTCCACGGGTTACACCAGAGCGTTCAGCACATTCTGAAGGTGTTAAGTGCTGACCATTTGCTCGGAATAATTGCATGAGAACTGTAAATTTACCCATAGACAGCTGATGGCGAGCTAAATGGGCATCTAATGCGGCATAAACAAGGGCTGTAGTTTTCAAAAAGGCTAAACAAGTCTCCACTGCGGAAATGTTTAACTCAGGGAACTGTCTGGCAAGCTCCTCTAACTCGTACTTTGGTGGAACTTCAGGAGAAACAAACATGAATTTGCAAGCATTAGTTGACTAGCTTACTATATGCTGCCTTAGTAAAACTTGTTCTGGCAATTTCACATTCAAAAATCCTAAATTATCTTGGGGGATAATACTGCGGATTCATAACTGGAGATTGATAACCGTTTATGGGTACTGTACTTCCCATACCGTTGGGTACAGGACTCACAACAGGAGGCTGATAAACATTCATAGGTACAGTGCCTGTTGTATTGTTTGGTAAAGCCGGACTTACACCCTGAGGCTGATAACCGTTTGCGGGTACAGTGCTTGTACTGTTGGGTGTAAGAGCATTTTGGCTAAACTCTTCGTAAGCAGCACGAGAAATTGAGCTAATCAATTTTTCAGCGCGAGGGTCATTATTGGGACGTTGTACCATGACAGCAGCTACGTAGCGTTTGCCAGTTGGAACAATAATTAAACCTGCATCTGCCAGCATAGTACCAATATCGCCCGTTTTGTGATATACTCTCGCGCCTGTTCCCAAACCAGATGGTAGCAGAGTGTTTCTCTGAGTGCGCCGCAAGATATCGAGCATTAAATCGCGTGATGGCATACTCACTAAATTTCCCTGACTCACAATAGCCATCAAATTCCCCAATTCTTTGGGAGTAGTGGTATTTGTCCCTTGCAAATCTGGGAGTTGATTACGAATTATTGTGTTTGTCAATCCCCAGTTTCGGAAACGCTGGTTTAAAGCCTCTATTCCTCCCAGCCGGGCAATCAGCATATTTGTCGCCGTGTTGTCGCTGATGGTAACCATTTTTGTGGCGACTTCCAGAGCGGCGTACTGGGTTCCGGCTGATTTGTATTGCAGATTTCCAGAACCGCCAGCAACCATATCCTGTTGCATGGTCAGCATTTCATCCAGGCGAATTTTCCCTGCGTCCACATCCTGGAAAAAGGCAATTAAAATCGGCACCTTAATTGTACTAGCCGCCGGAAAAATGGTAGAGCCATTAACATCTACATAATTACCAGTATCTAAATCTACTAAGAAAACTCCGGGTGTAAGATTTGGGTTGGTCGCCGCCAAATTTTGTACGGCATTTTTCAAAGCGCTAATTTCCTGGGATAAGTACATACTCGAAGCTGCAACTGGGGGAGTTTGGGTAGGTTGCGGCTGCAATCGCGCTATATTCGCCACATTACTATTAGATTGCGGCGCAGAAGTTGTGCTGATGCGATTAGCCGGGTCTAATACTGACAATGCTGTGCCAACAATTGCACCCATGCCAACACCCACAATCAACAACCGCACAACATACAACAAGGTTTTGGCCATTGGCTTTAACCGCGTTTTCCGCGATGAACGCCTGCCTATTTTTGGCTTTTCCATTCGCACTGTTTTCACCATCACAGCACCTGGTCGAAAGGGAGGAATTTTTCCCTTCCCAGTAGGTATTGGTTTTACTGCCGTTGGCATGACTAAGCCCGATTTTACCCTGCGTGTAGCGCCAGGGGTTGGGGGAGGACTGATGCGATTTTTTGGGCGTGCTAACGCCGCTTCTCTGCCAGTGGCACCTTGCTGCTGCTGGCTCTTAACTTTCACTTTCTTCTGCGCCACTTTTTGAACCTTTTGTGGACGCTGGCGGCCATTTAAGGGTTGACGCCGCGAGAAAGCTGTTAGTTCGTCACTTGACTCTGACACAGTTACTCCTTGTGACCCACTTGACTGTTTTCTTGCAGACTCCTAACCCAAAACTTATTTAAGCAATATTAATACTCAAATTCTACTTTGCCACTAAGTAGCATTTTTGTGTTTAGTTTAAGCCATATTAAATATTTTGGGGGATGATTGCGTACATATTAAACGAATAATTACAATTTTTCACCATCCCTCTGGTTTTTAAGGGCCCATTCTACTTGCTGCAAAATCCCTCGCAGCATGTATACTTCTCCTGTTTTCAGATGAGCGCGATTATATAGTTGGCGGAATTTTTCCATGCGACTAGCTGCCGTATGGGGATATACATAGCCAATTTTTAATAATAATGATTCTAATTGCTGGTAGTATCCTTCTACAACATCTAAGGGTGCAAGTTCAGTTTGGGTTAAGGTTTGAGTCTTAGGTTGCTGGGCACATTGTGACAATTCATAACAGCAAATTGCTACGGCGGTAGCCAAATTTAGGGCTACATAATCTGGACTCGTGGGAATGCCAACAAATCTCTGTGCATAATTTAATTCTTCATTGCTTAATCCCCGGTCTTCCCTGCCAAAAATTAGTGCTGCGGGTTCTTCTGGTTCCTCCAGCAGCCAGGGTAGTGCAGTGCGGGGGTTTTCTAAGGGCGTTTCCCAACTCCGAACACGACCAGTAGTAGCGATCGCTCGTACACATCCATGCAATGCTTCTGGTAATGTCGGCACTAATACCGCAGATTCTATAATTTCCTGAGCATGAACAGCCATCATCAAAGCTTCCGTCGATAGCGGATCGCATTGGGGGTTCACTAATACTAAATTATATAGCCCGAAATTTTTCATTACCCTGGCGATCGCGCCGATATTTATCGGACCAGCTGGTTCTACCAACACAATTCTTAATCCAGCCAAGCCCATTTTTTGCCTCCTGCGATCGCACCAGATAATATTTACAGGCTAATTCTCAGCGTTGTGGTTCTGCTGAAGAGTTTCCTTGAAATCATTTTAGCTGTGTAAGTGAATGCCTGTGTTAGGTCTGATGTAATATCAACGTTGTAACATCGCGTGATTTCACTCAACAATGCCACAGCCAGCCCAAATTAAAAGCTTTAGGAAACGTTGGTTTCCTCGGATGATCAAAAGAACTTTAATTGTGCTGTTAGTGCTGGGGCTATTGTTAGCGGGATTCGCCACTTACACTGTGCGCCAATCCTTTGCTCAAGAGAGTGGCACAATTCAACTACCTGAACTCAAAGCTAAAGTAACCGTCCAGCGCGATAAATGGGGAATTCCCCACATCTATGCTGCCAACTCTCACGATTTATTTATGGCGCAAGGTTATATCCACGCCCAAGACCGTTTTTGGCAAATGGATTTTTGGCGACACATCGGCTCTGGGCGACTCTCAGAAATGTTTGGTTCCTCTCAGGTTGATACTGACAGATATCTGCGGACAATGGGTTGGGCAAGGGTGGCGCAACAAGAAATTCAAGAAATTAATGCAGAGATGAAGGCATACCTGGAAGCTTATGCCGATGGTGTCAATGCTTATCTTGCAGAGCATCAAGGCAGCGCCCTAAGTCTAGAATACGCTGTGCTAAAATTTCTCAATCCTGGGTATAAGCCAGAGCCTTGGCAAATACTGCATTCTCTGACTTGGGGTAAGGTGATGGCTTACGATTTGGGTACAAATTTCCAGAGCGAAATTGAACGTGCCATCCTGCTTAAAACCCTTACTCCTGCTCAAGTAGAAGAACTGTATCCACCGTATCCTCAAGACTTGCCAGCGATTTTACCTGAGTTCGCAAAAAGGAAAACAGGAGAGGATGAAAATCCTGATGAGACAACATTTACCACCTTTGGTATTGAGGAAGTAATAGAGTCAATTACCAAGCCGATGATGGCTTTAGAACAACTCATCGGCCCCACGGGAATCGGCATTGGTTCCAATAACTGGGTAATATCCGGTCAGCGCACGGTTACAGGTAAGCCAATTTTGGCAAATGACCCCCACTTAGGTGTACAAATACCCTCTATATGGTACGAGGTTGGTTTGCACTGTACATCTAAGAGTGCAGAATGTCCTTACAACGTTACTGGCTTTTCCTTTGCGGGAATGATCGGGGTAGTTATCGGTCATAGCGATCGCATTGCCTGGGGTGTTACCAATGTGCTATCTGATGTAATGGATTTATACATTGAGAAACTCAATCCAAACAACCCCAATCAGTATCAGATAAATGGCAAATGGGTTGATATGAAACTCGTGCAAGAGACGATTCAAGTCGCGGGAAGTCAGCCGATTGTGCAAACAGTGCGTTATACCCGACATGGCCCGATTCTCTCTGATGTTTCGCCTAATCTGAAGCAATTCCAGCCAAGTCAGCCCTTAGAAGTACCGCAAAACTACGCTGTAGCCCTGCGCTGGACAGCCCTAGAACCTTCCAAATTAGGGTATGCCATTCCCCAAATCAATCGCGCCCAAAACTGGCAGGAATTCCGCACTGCTGCCAGTAATTATGATGTCCCCGCGCAAAACTTGGTCTACGCTGACGTTGATGGCAATATTGGCTACCAAATGCCTGGGAAATTCCCTATCCGAGCCAAGGGAAATGGACGTTATCCCGTTCCTGGTTGGACGGATGAATATGAGTGGCAAGGCTATATTGACTTTGAGCAGTTACCCAAAAGTTTCAATCCATCTCAAGGCTATATTGCTACTGCCAATAATTTAGTTATGCGTGAATATCCTTACTTGATTACCGCAGACTGGGTTTATGGCTATCGGGCACAGCGCATCGTTGAGATGATTTCACAACAAACCGAACCGATTTCCCTGGAAGATGTGCAGCAGATACAGGGTGACGATCGCAATCTCAATGCACAAACATTAGTACCGCTACTGCAATCTATCACTGTTGACACACCCCGCTTGCAAGCAGCCCAAAAACTTCTACAAGATTGGAATTTGCAGTTGGGAATGACATCGCCTGTTGCTGCCCTATTTGAAGTATTTTGGAAATACTTGCTAGCAGATACGTTTCAGGATCAGTTGCCTGAAAGGTATTTTCCGAATGGAGGCGATCGCTGGTATGCTGTGGTAGCAAATCTGGTAAAACAGCCCAATAGTTCTTGGTGGGATAATCGCAACACCCCAGAAGTTGAGAACCGCGACCAAATCCTGCGGCAATCTTTTACAAAAGCTGTGGATGAACTAGAACGTATTCAAAGCAAAGACCCGAAAAACTGGAATTGGGGCAAACTACACACTGTGACTTTTCGTAATGCCACCTTGGGTAAATCTGGGGTTGCACCGATTGAAGCTTTATTTAATCGTGGTGCTTTTGCTACGGCTGGTAACGGCGAAACAGTGAATGCTAACCGCTGGAGAGCAAATAAATCCTTTGAGGTAACTGATATTCCTTCACTGCGGATGATTGTAGATTTGGGAAATTTGGATAACTCAGTCGCTATTCACACCCCTGGACAGTCAGGCCATGCCTTCCATAACCACTACAACGACATGGTTGACTCTTGGCGCAAAATTGAATACCACCCAATGCTGTGGGAACAAAGAAATGTTACAAATAACACTACTGCGACATTGAAGTTAATTCCAAAATTGGCAGAGTAAAGGGCAATTACGAATTACGAATTACAAATTAGTCGGTCGATAACCACCAAAAACAGCAAAGCTAAAATTTTTGTACCAGCAATCAACATTTTGAAACCCAGCCGCTTCTAGCCAGCGAAGTTGAATATCAAGGGTTGCCATGCGATCGTATTCCATGCGTTTTTGTGCAGCTTTAAGATCCTCTTCTGAGATACCCTTAGTACGGACAGAATCTAACCAGTGTTGACGATAAAGTTTTTCTAAATCAGGGGTTTTGCCGAGAACTTGGTCAGCGTTGACAAATATCCCTCCAGGATTGAGAACATCATAAATCCGTTGATAAAGAAGTTCTTTATCAAAATCAGACAGATGATGAATCGATAAGGCAGAGATTATAAGATCATAGGAATCACCTAAATCAGTCTCAACGTAGTCACCGATTAACATTTTGGGAGATTTACCCATTTTGCTAAATCTCAACTTAGCTTTTTCTAACATCTCAGGGGCTAAGTCTAGCAAAGTGAACTCTGCATTAGGAAAGACGGACTGCACCATACCTGAGTAAAGTCCAGTACCAGCACCTAAATCCAGAACCTTCAGCCGTGTAGTGCGTAGGCGTAGCCCGTCGTAGACATCGCTTGATATGATTTCAACGGCTGTTTTGTAAAAGTCATCAAAACAGGGAATTAAGATCCGACGTAAGTTATCGTAATCTACTGCGGCAGAATTAAAAGCTTCTTGAATATTCATTATTTAATTTTTAATATGGGAAAACACTTCTTATCGAGTCAAACCCAAATACGAAGTGTTTCCCCTATCACACTAGAGCCTACTACTTGATAATCTCCAGAGAACCATTGCTTGACGTACTGAGACTACCATAGCTGGTCATATTTGCAATCAAATTTGTACCATCTAAGGTAACAGTGCCTGAAACCTGTGCATCACGAGAGGAACCACTAGAGCGATAAATTGATGAGTAGCCAGGCCCTTGATAGCGGCTATTGGATTTGCCACGGTAGGTATCACCTGTACCCGTCCACGTTAAATTCACTGTTGCAGTTTTGGAAGTCTCCGAATAGTAATCGTAAACTGTGAAAGTGCCATTCAAAGTAGCTGAGTTGAGCTTATTACTTGTGAAGGGAATGTTTTCAGTAAAACCGCCACCATAAAACTGCGCTCCGGTGCAGTAATTATAGCTTGAATAGTCTAAATAACCCCCTGTCTGAGAAATAGGAGCGCCAGGCCCACTTTTAGTAACACTGTCAAAACCATAAACAGATACGTAGGTATAACTACAATCATCAGATTGGTAAAAAGAGGCGTAAGCGTTCTGCCCCTTGACTTGGTATTTAGTAGCTGTAGCAGCTAGGGCTGGCACAGTGCTTAGACTGAGTAGTGTCAAAGCGGTTGCAATTGCTGTTGCAGTTTTCATCGTTTATTCTCCATTAGTATTTGTTTCTCACAACATTTGGACTTATGCACAGCAGAAATTGACATTCCATGAGTAATGGAACTCGATCGCTTGAGACTAATGAGATCACCTTCAGGCATTTATTTACTTGCACAGGTAAGTAAATAATCAAACATCAATGCCTGAAAAATGCTGCATTATTCTTCAGTATTTGTAATACTCTGTAAGCCCAAAAGATGTTTTTTTTAAACGGAATTAGTTCAATGTTAGGGATGTGCTTACTATTCAACTTCCTAGCACAAGATTAAAACCCGACTGTAGCCTTTATACAGTAAGACTTTTTCTAATTAGCAAAAGTTTTAAAGCTGTATGCCGAGACTAATTATCAAATATAACAGCCTCCTTATAACCTGATAGGTGATTTATGATATTTGTATAGTAGCATACAATTTGCTAGACAGAAGATGCGAAATACATAATTTGTAATCATCATGTAATCAGTAATTTTACAAAGAAAGGCAGAGGGCAGTTCTTGCAAAAGGCAGGAGGAAAGAAGTATTAACGGAAACTTTCCTTATCTACGAGAGGCTGCGCCAACAACAGAATTGTATTGAAACGCCCTCTTCCATGATGCAAAGCGTCGACAGCCTAAATAGGAGTTGTGCGTGGCTACCTCCTGTTTCCTGAATGTCAATCCCACCCCTCACAATAACCCTAAGCCTCTTTAATTACTCTGGATAGAGAATAAAACACTGTTTTTCCAACGATGTATCAAAACTCAAAAGCGCTAAGAAATCTTTGTCTCTTAGCGCCTTTGTGTAAGATATTTTCTCTAACTTTCTACACCATCTCAGATGAAGCTTGCACCATCGGTTGCGGCTGCGGCTGGAACATGAACAACGAGTACACAACATCTCGGCGGATGTTAACCATCATATCCAAGAAGAGTTCGTAACCCTCACTCTTGTATTCAATCAGCGGGTCTTTTTGACCATAACCACGCAATCCTACTGATTCGCGTAAGGCATCCATTTGTTGCAGGTGTTCCCGCCATAAGGTATCAATGCGTTGCAAGATAAAGAAGCGTTCAGCTTGGCGCATGAGTCCGGGTTGAACTTGGTCAATCTGTGCTTCTTTGAGATCGTAAGCAATTCGTACCTGTTCGTGGAGGAAAGCTTTAATCTCGCTGACTGTCATATCTTCTAATTGACTCGCTTGCAAATCCGTTAGCAGATAGACAAATTCTTTGACTTTCTCAACCAGCTTTTCTAACTCCCACTCTTCCGAGGGCAAGTCTACGTTGATGTAGTAGTCAACGATGTCATCCATCGTTTTTTCAGCGTATTTAATCACCTGTTCTTTCAAGTCTTGACCTTCTAACACCCGCCGACGTTCAGCGTAAATAGCACGACGTTGATTATTCATCACCTCGTCATACTCAAAAACCTGCTTACGAATGTCGTAGTAATAGGTTTCAACTTTTTTCTGTGCGCCTTCCAAACTGCGGGTAAGCATCCCAGATTCGATGGGCATATCTTCTTCCACTTGGAAGGCATTCATTAACCCAGCAACGCGATCGCCACCAAAAATCCGCAGTAGGTTATCCTCTAAACTGAGGAAGAATCTCGTTGTTCCAGGGTCGCCTTGTCTACCTGCACGTCCGCGCAACTGGTTATCAATCCGCCGTGATTCATGGCGTTCTGTACCAATTACGTGCAAACCACCGATTCCCACTACCTCATCATGTTCGCGGGTAGTAAATTGTTCATATTCCTGTTTAACGCGGTTGTAAGCTTCCCGCAATTTTAGAATCACAGGGTCGTCGATGGGAGCTTTTTCGGCAGCTACAGCTACCTTGTCTTCAGCTTCCAATTCTGGTAAACTGCGATCGCCATATTCACGCACCGCAATTTCTACTGCATCTTTGAGCAGTTTTTCTGTTTCTTTTGTCAATTGGGTAGGGAAAATTTCTGGTGAAGCCCGCCAAGTTTTGACTTTTTTACCGGGGACAAAACCTTGACCACCACCATGTCCTGTAGGCAATCCGGCTGGTCTTTGCACGCCAAAGCTATCTTCATCTTCTGGCATGACGATTCGGGGCATGAAGTATTCCCGCAGTTTCAGACGTGCCATATATTCGGAGTTACCACCCAGAATGATGTCTGTACCTCTACCAGCCATGTTAGTAGCAATAGTCACAGCACCTTTTCGTCCGGCTTGGGCGACGATTTCCGCCTCACGCTCGACGTTTTCTGGTCGGGCGTTGAGTAATTCGTGGGGAATTTCTAGTTGCTTCAGCAGTCGGCTGAGAAGTTCGGATTTTTCCACACTAGTGGTTCCTACTAATACAGGTCTGCCGAGTTCGTGCATTTCGGCACATTCCCTTGCGATCGCACCCCACTTACCCGGTTCTGTCTTAAAGACCATATCAGACAAGTCTTCGCGTCTTCTGTCACGGTTGGTGGGAATTACCGCAACTTCCAATTTGTAAATCTTTTCAAATTCCGGTTCTTCTGTTTTTGCTGTTCCGGTCATTCCACCAAGTTTCGGATACAGCAAGAACAGATTTTGATAAGTAATTGTCGCTAGAGTTTGAGTTTCTGGCTGAATTTCTACGTGTTCTTTGGCTTCAATCGCTTGGTGTAGTCCATCACTCCAACGCCGTCCGGGTAGCACCCGACCGGTAAATTCATCCACAATTACTACTTCATCATTGCGGACGATGTAATTTACATCCTTGAGGAAAAGTTCTTTAGCTTTAATTGCATTGAAAACGAAGTGCGCCCAAGGATCTTCCGGGTCAAATAAATCTGTGACTCCCAAAAGATTTTCGGCTTCCGCAAACCCTTCATCTGTCAATAGTACGTTACGAGCTTTTTCATCCACATCATAATGCTCGTCTTTTTTGAGTGTGAATGCGATTTCAGCGGCTTGCAGATACTTTTCTGTAGGTCTTTCCACCTGCCCGGAAATAATTAGCGGTGTCCGCGCTTCATCAATTAAAATCGAGTCTACCTCGTCAATCACGCAATAATTAAACGGGCGTTGCACCACATCTGCCATTGATGTCGCCATGTTATCCCGCAGGTAGTCAAACCCTACCTCGCTGTTGGTGACATAGGTGATATCGCACTCGTAATTTTTCTGGCGTTCACTAGGAGTCATGCTTGACTGGATTAGCCCCACACTCAGCCCCAAGAACCGATGCACCTGTCCCATCCATTCAGCATCCCGACGAGCCAGGTAATCGTTTACAGTGACAACGTGTACACCTTTACCAGTAAGGCCATTTAAGTAACTCGGTAAGGTTGCTACAAGTGTTTTACCCTCACCAGTTTTCATTTCGGCAATTTGCCCGACATGCAAAATGATCCCGCCAAGGAGTTGGACATCAAAGTGCCGCAAGCCTAAGACTCGCCGTCCTGCTTCCCGGACGACCGCGTAAGCTTCTGGCAATAGGTCATCCAGGGCTTCGCCTTTGGCAAGCCGTTGTTTAAATTCGACGGTTTTACCTTTTAACTCCTCATCGGAAAGAACCTTAATTTCTTCCTCTAGAAGGTTAATTTCAGTAACAGAAGGTTGATATTTTTTAAGCTTACGAGCGTTGGGGTCGCCCAACAAAAGTTTTAACATGGCAGATTATAGAACTGAATCAAGGGGGATGGGAATTAAAGGATCGGCATTGATTATAAACATTTAACCCAACCCAACCTTCTTGGTTGTGGATGGGTGTCAAATGAGAATTAACTCAAAAACAGGAGAAAAACTAGGCAATCAGTGTACTAAATGATTGGTTTTAACTCTTATCTTATATTTAGTCTTTCTTCATAGTATCATTTTGCCCCCAGATGGGGCCAGAGAAGGAGTAGAGTTAGGAATTAGGAATTAGGAGTTAGGAGTTAGGAGTTATAAATTCTTCAACTTTTAACTTATAACTCCTCACTCTTCACTTCCATTCTGGTGTCAGGCGGCGGAAATTGAAATCACTAGCGCTGGGATGACAGCTGACACAGCTACCAAGCTGGACGGGACGTGGTAACTTAACTCCTGGATGCAAAGCTTTGAAATAACGTGAGTTGTTAAGGCGATAGGGTGTTTCTTCGTCGTCTCGCTGGACACGGGAGAAAGTCGAAAGATATTTCCATACCAAGATGCGCGGTGGATCGACTAAAGGCTTTAGTTGTGCGCCGTAGTGCTGTGAGTCTTGCAGGAGATTTTTCCAAGTTTGGGTGGGTAAAACGGCTGGTGGTAAGCCGATGTGGCATGTGGAGCAGTTTTCCAAATACAGTTCTTGCCCTAATTGGTACTGTGTAGGCACTACGTCAACAGTGCCAATTTCGGCGGTGGGAGTAGCACTTTGGGCATTAGTTGCCAAGGCAAGAAGCCAACCCATAGCTAGGCTCCATGTGACAATTACCAGAAGTAAACCGAAAAATTGGCGTTTAAATTGGCGTTCGGCGCTTTGCTGTAGTGCTTGGCGATCGCCATCACGGATTTTGCGCTTAACAAAAATTGACATTCCTCACATTCCCAGATATTTAGAAGTGGCGCTTGTGCTAATCATAGGACTTACGCAGTCTTGGCAGTGTTTCAGATTTTGCGTAAGTATTTTTGATAAACAACATGGCAATGAAAGCGATCGCAATTTTGTGGCTGGGTTTTCCGCGTAAAGAAGGTGCGAGGGATGACTGTTATGAGTTATTAACTAAAATGGTAGCGCGAGGAACTTTCCCTGATAGTTTGGATGAATTGATAGCAGAGTCCGAACTGACGCAGGATGAATCGGAGTAAAGGCGCAAACAAATAATGTACTTATTAAACTAGAACAGGACTAAGAGAACAACTACAAAAATGGAGAGGCATCGAACTCACATTAACATGCACAAATTGAAGCAAGATAAGGAATCTAAAGTTTAGATTCCTTATCTTGCATTAAGGAATAGAAACCGATCGCAATAACCGCTCAACAACAGTTCTTGCATTCCGTCCTCCTCTTGGGATAAGGCGATGGCAAAGAACATGAGGGACGAGAAATTTCACATCATCGGGAATAGCATAATCACGCCCTAATAGAAAAGCTAGCGCTTGGGCGGCCCGTTGTAATGCTAATGTGCCACGCGGACTAACACCAAGGGCGATTTCCTCATCTTGGCGTGTTGCCCGCACCAATTCGAGGATGTACTGTTGCAAAGAGGTTGCCACTTTTACTTGAGAGCAGAGGTAACGCAATTCCTGTACTTCTGCCAAGGTAATACAAGGTTGCAAATCAGCAACCTTCACACCATTTTGGAGATTTTGCAGCATTTGGAGTTCTTCTGCCTCGGAAGGATAGCCCAAACTCAGCGACAACATGAACCGATCCATTTGCGCTTCCGGCAGGGGAAAAGTACCTTGATACTCAATAGGATTTTGAGTGGCGATCACAAAAAAGGGCTGGGGAACTGCACGAGAGACACCATCTACTGTTACCTGATGTTCTTCCATGACTTCTAGTAAAGCTGACTGAGTGCGGGGTGTAGCGCGGTTAATTTCGTCAGCTAGGAGAATATTGGTAAAGACGGGCCCAGGAAGAAAAGTAAATTCGCCGCTTTTTGGGTTCCAGATGTTAGTGCCAGTAATGTCAGTTGGCAGTAAATCTGGGGTACATTGTAGCCGTTGAAACTTACCATCCAACGAACGAGCTAGAGATTTAGCGAGTAGGGTTTTACCAACACCAGGGACATCTTCTAGCAGGGCATGACCACCACCTAGCAAGGCTACTAGCACTAAGCGTATCGCTTCAGCTTTACCAACGATGGTAAGAGCTAGATTTTGTGTTAAAGCGTCAATTTTTTCTCTCATGCAGTGCGGGGAGTGGGGAATAGGGAATGGGGAGTTGGGAATGGGGATTGGATGATTCCCAATGCCCCATTCCCTAAATACATTGTTCCCACTCAGAACTGCTAACTCTTAACTCTTAACTTTTAACTTTTCGCTCCAGCCCTCAAAACTTCTTTAGCAACAATGCAGTCAAGTTGAATTTGTGTTTTCAGGGCTTCTAAAGAAGCAAATTTTTGTTCAGGGCGCAAAAATTTCACTAGTTCCACAGCCAGTTTTTTGCCATACAAATCACCAGACCAATCGAAAAGATGTACTTCAGCAGATGAATAGGTACCATTTACAGTTGGGCGGTTACCAATATTCATTACGCCTAAGATTTCACTAGGAGCGACATCTGATGTTTCACTGAGAGTGAAAACGCGGACAGCATAGACTCCTTGGCGGGGCAAAAACTTTTCTTTTGGTAGTTGCAGGTTGGCGGTGGGAAAACCAATTGTTCTGCCCAATTGTTGACCTTGAACGACAATACCAAAGAGAGTGTAGGGTCTTCCTAGTAGTAGATTTGCGTTTTCGATGTCGCCGTGCTCAAGGTTTTGGCGGATCAATGAAGTGCTAATGCGGGCATCCTGAGTCGGAGTAGTGCTGACGCAACTGCTTTGGGTGGGTGAGTCACCTGTATAAGTTTGTAAGGGAACGATGGTAACGGGGATATTGTGCTTGGCGGCGATTAATTGCAAATCTTTAGCAGTACCACTGCGCTTTTCGCCAAAACAAAAATCCTGCCCGATGCTAATTCGCTGGCATCGCAGTTGTTGCACAAGAATTTTTTCGACGAATTCTTCGGGGGTCAAAGCAGATAATTCTTTGTCAAAGGGTAGTAGTACTAGTTGTTCTACCCCAAGCGATCGCAATTGTTGGACTTTTTCATCCAGTGGCGTTAACAAAGTCCGGGGCTGCCCCGTAAAAAATTCCTGTGGATGGGGGTCAAAGGTGACTACTGTTGAGTAGGTATATTCTTGATTTGTCAGTTGTCCGTTGTTAGTAGTTAGTTGCGGACTACTGGCTACTGAGAACTGACCACCAGCGTGCAAGACTGGTTGAATTACCCTTTGGTGACCAAGATGAACACCATCAAACTTGCCAAGGGCAACAGCAGTCGGCGTTAGTAGCCCTTCGCTCGAAGAAGCAACCCACACAGAACACCCATTTTGAGACAAATTTAGCACGTGGATTCTGAAATTTTAGGTTTATTTTAGCTATCAGCAGGAAGCTACCTTATGGTAAACCGCCTTGAGGAGGACATTCACCAACTGCCCATGAGGTCTTGTGCAATCAGCCAGGGTGTTGATGTCACACCTTTTAGCTATCAGCCAAAAGCCTAACTCACGGTAAGTCGCCCAAGATGGGATCTTGTGCAATTAGCTTGATAGCTAATTGCTAAGTCCAGATAACCGCAAATACCAGAGCTAAAAAGGCTCTAGTTTCGTGTTGAGGCTGCAAAGAAGGTTTTACCCGACCATCTCACCCCAAGAGAGGGTATTTGTGGGTGTCTAGGCTGTGTTGGTGAATCTATAAAGTATGTCCTCCTGTTGTCGCCCTTATCCTGTGGCGCTCTGACAACTCTGGGCAGCGCTGTCTCACCGTGCAGCCACAGGTACGCTCTCGCGCTGAAAGCTTCTGATCACCAATCTAATCTAAAATCTACAATTCCTCCGATCGCAATCTTTAAGTAGAAAATTTACTAACAGGAAAAGATTCTGATAAGGAAACTGAGGTGGGAACCTGAAGTACCATTCCTTCCCGTGCCATAATAGCACCTGGAAATTTCTCAGATGCTTGTTTCCCGACACGATCCAAAAAGTCGTCATTGTGCGCGGGGTCGTGGTGATAAATCACCAGAGTTTTGACGTTAGCAGCTTGTGCCACTTTCGCTGCTTCTTGCCAAGTAGAATGTCCCCAGCCAATTTTTGGGGTTTTTGAGCAATGATATTCTTCGTCTGTGTATGTGGAATCGTAAATCAGAATGTCAGCATTACGAGCTAGCCACAGCACATTATCATCGAGTCGGTCAGGAAAATGTTCTGTATCGGTGATATAAGCAGCAGCACCACCACGCCAGTTGACGCGGTATCCTACGGCTTCACCTGGATGGTTTAAAGGTGCTGTTTCTACAGTAACGTCATCAATGTGGATTGGTTGCCCCGGTCGAATGTCGTAGAACTTTAAATTGGCTTGCATAATCTGCAAGGGTACGGGAAAGTTCGGGTGTAACATTTGATCATTGAGGCGCTGTTCTATGGTAGAACCATCAGGTGCGATCGCGCCGTAAATATGAAAGTCATTCCCCTTCACAAATCCTGGGCTAAAGAAGGGAAAACCCTGCATATGATCCCAGTGAGAGTGGGTAAAAAATATATGAGCTTCTAACGGCATTTGGCGCAACAAAGATTGCCCCAAAACATGTAGTCCCGTGCCTGCGTCGAAAATTAAGCGTTTATCGCCCGCTTGCATTGATATGCAAGGGGTATTACCGCCGTAACGAACGGTGTGTGGCCCTGGACTGGGGATGCTGCCGCGAACGCCCCAAAATTGTACGGTAAATTGGTTCTCTATCCTAGACATGGGTGTTGCTTGCTGGACTGAGCGGGCGATAATTGGAAGAATTGTTACTTACTTTGTCTAAGTTTATGCTGCCTCACCAATTTTGCTAGAGGGAGGATTTCTTGGTAAAACAGCATACCCTGTTTCTAGCTGATTGTGTAAATGTGGATGAGATACTATCCAGTAGAATTTTCCAGCTTTTGGGGTATATGTGTATCAGTTATTTCAAGAGTGCCCCTACGTTATAGCCTACATTTTTCTCAAATGCATTTGAATAACTCTACTTTTATCCTGATAAATCAAATGATTCACTGAAAATTGAATTCCCACTCAGATAATTTATCTAGTCCAGTTGCGTAAGTAAGATTGTATTGCAAAGGAGTTATACTGATGTAGTTTTTACGTACAACATGCACATCTAACGGTACATTTTGCGGCAGATTTGATCCGGTTGGGGGTTCTACATCCTCAATTACCTCTCCGGTTAACCAGTAGTACGTTTTTCCACGAGGATCAACTCGTTTATCAAACACATCAATGTAATGCCGTAGGCCTTGACGGGTAAGAGTAACTCCGGCAATTTCTTCCCATTTGACCGCAGGAATATTGACGTTGAGCAACATTAAATCTGGCAGCGGTTTTTGGGCTAACTGGTCTACGAGAACTGTGGCAAACTTAGCAGCAGCTTGAAAGTCTTTACATGTGTGACTTATCAGACTCAGCGCTACACTGGGAATGCCTTCAATTAGACCTTCCATTGCCGCAGAAACGGTGCCAGAATACAGAATTTCAGTTCCCAAATTCGCACCTTGATTAATACCAGAGAGAACCAAATCTGGGGGAGTTTCCAGCAAAGCCCACAGCGCCAATTTGACGCAATCTGAAGGCGTACCATCGCAAGCCCAAGCTTTGATAGCAGGATGAAAAATCCCTTCAACAATTTCGGCGCGAATGGGTTGGTGTAAAGTTAACCCGTGTCCAGTTGCCGATCGCTCTCGATCTGGGCAAACTACACTCACATCATGGCCTGCCTCTGCCAAGTAGTTGGCTAAGGTACGAATCCCCAAGGCAGAAATCCCGTCATCGTTGCTAATTAATAATTTCATAGTCATTGGTCATTCGTTATTAGTTATTAGTTGTTTGTTATTAGCCATTTGTCAATGTCTGAGGTCACAAGCAGCAAAAAAATATTTATACTCACTTGTACACTGTGGCAAAAGTTTGACTACCTTTAAGACAAGTTGCTCAATCCCCAAGTCTTGTTAATTGAGATGTTAGCTGGATTGACGCGCCCACTGTACTAGCCCAATCTTCTCTAACTAATAAACAGAGGTTTGGTTTTGACCCTCACCTTTAGCTAATATTAATGGCATGGCTCTAAGTTGATTTATCGACCAGTTCACAGCTTTTGACTATAGACTAATGACTAATGACCAATGACTAATAACTAATGACTAGCAATTTAGAAGCTCAACTTTTAGCACTGCGGCAGGAAGGAGAAAAAGCGATCGCAGCCGCCGACACCCTAGAACGTCTGGAAGAACTCAGAGTTAACTATCTGGGTAAAAAAGGCGAGCTGGGGGCACTGTTGCGAAGTATGGGGCAGATGAGTGCAGAGGAACGACCAAAAATTGGAGCGATCGCAAATACAGTCAAAGAGTCCCTGCAAACTAGTCTAGACCAGCAACGCGTCGCCCTGGAATCCGCACAAATTCAGCTACAGCTAGAGGCGGAAACTCTGGATGTAACTATGCCAGGAATTTACAGTCCCCAAGGTCGCATTCATCCCCTCAACGGCATTATCGATCGGGCACTGGATATCTTTGTTGGTATGGGTTACACCGTGGCTCAAGGGCCAGAGATGGAAACAGATTATTATAATTTTGAGGCTTTGAATACTCCGCCTGATCACCCCGCCCGTGATATGCAGGATACCTTCTACCTGCCAGATGGGAATCTTCTACGGACTCATACCTCGTCAGTACAAATTCGTTATATGGAAAGAGAAGAACCACCGATTCGGGTTGTTGCTCCAGGGCGAGTTTATCGGCGAGATAATGTAGACGCGACTCATTCAGCAGTATTCCATCAAATAGAACTTTTAGCCATTGACGAAGGACTAACTTTTACAGACCTAAAAGGCACAATTAAGGTATTTTTACAAGCAATATTTGGTGATTTGCCAATTCGCTTCCGCGCCAGTTATTTCCCCTTTACTGAACCCTCAGCTGAGGTAGATTTGCAGTGGAATGGACGCTGGCTGGAGGTGATGGGCTGCGGTATGGTCGATCCAAATGTACTTAAGTCTGTGGGTTATGACCCAGAAGTTTATACAGGGTTTGCTGCCGGTTTTGGTGTAGAACGATTTGCAATGGTGTTACACCAAATCGATGATATTCGTCGGTTGTATGCTAGCGATTTGCGGTTTTTGCAGCAATTTTAGGCATGCGTAATAGTTATGTACTGCAAGCAAGGTAAAAATAAATAATGACCCCAGTTTCCAGGTTAGATCAAGTTCTAGAAAGCATCGAAGACTTATCAGTAGATGAACAAGAAACACTAATTGATCTGATACGTCATCGACTGGCAGAACGGCGGCGTTCTGAAATTGCTCGTAATATAGTTCAAGCACAAGTAGAATACCAGTCGGGTAAAGTGTTCCGTGGAACTGTTACTCAAATGATGGATGAGTTACGCAAGTGATAACTGTAGTTCTGGCATCATCATTTAAACGAGCATTTAAGCGATTGGTACGACGACAGCCAGAATTACAAGAGCGAATTGAAGAGCGGTTAGCATTACTAACCGCCGATCCATTTGATCCATTGTTGCAGACCCATAAACTAAAAGGCAAACTGTCTGGAGCTTGGGCGTGTTCAGTGGACTATGATTGTCGCATTGTCTTTAACTTCGTGCAAAATATAGAATCTGGTGAAGAAGAAATTTTGCTAATTGATATCGGCACTCATGATGAAGTGTACTGAATTGTAGGTGCTGTTGAAGAAACCAGATTTGCAGGAAATAGTGCGATCGCTTCTACTATTTTCCCAGATTTACACCGCACAGCAATTACTCCAAGCCGGAGAAAGGAACACACCCAGCAAGGCAAAAGTAAAAAGTTAAAATTCACTCATCAAAAAAGGTTTATAACTACTTTTGTATCGCTATCTTTAGCCAAAAAATATGTGTGAAGCCAATCCAATAGCTCCTCCTGCTAGCACTAACCAAGCTGAATTAATTTTAAATCTAAACACAGCGATCGCACTCAAAACTACCATAATAATTGTTAACCAATCTACCAGTGCAGCTCGTCCTAATGTGTAGGTAACTCCTGCCATTAATCCTAAAGAAGCCGCATTCACACCATCCAGAAATCCACTTGCCCAGGAAGATTGACGCAATTTAGGAACCCAAGGATTAACCACCAACACCAGCACAAAAGCTGGCAAGAAAATGCCGATTGTACCAGCGATCGCTCCGGTATTTCCTGCTAGCAAATACCCAATAAATGTTGCAGTGGTGAAAACAGGGCCCGGTGTAAACTGCCCGATCGCTACGGCATCTAAAAGCTGTTGTGATGTGAGCCACTGGTTGCGCTCGACTAAATCTCGTTGCAGAAATGCCAGCAATACATAACCACTACCATAGAGAACACATCCAATTTTGAGAAAAAATACAAAGACGTTAATCCAACTGACTGATGTAACTGCTGCTGTTGTACTCCCAACCTGCGCCAGAATACCTGAAATAGGTAACAGGAATGCTCCGCTTGTATGTCCTCTGGCTTGCCAATTCTTGAGTAGCATTACAGCGATACCTAGTAATATCAGCACCAAAATTTCATTCAAGCCAGCTAAGTACGCTATAATAGCTGCCACCCCGGCAATAATTGTCGGCATGTCTTTGGCTGCCTTTTTCCCCAAATTCCACACAGCCTGAATCACGATCGCAATAATTACAGGTTTAATTCCATAGAGCAGCCATTCTACCTGGGGAACTGTTTGATAACGAGCATAAATGGCGGCTAATGCCCAAACAATCAACATCGCAGGTAGAATAAAGCAGCTACCCGCAACCAGTAAACCACGCCATCCGGCTCGTTCGTAGCCAATGTGAATGGCTAATTCCGTCGAGTTGGGGCCTGGAATCAAATTCGTAATTCCCAGTAAATCTAGCAGTTTCTCCCGGCTCATCCACTGACGGCGATTCACCACTTCATTGTCCATCATGGCGATGTGGGCAGCAGGCCCACCAAAAGCGATCGCCCCCAATCGCAAAAACACCGCCGCCAGTTCTGTTAATCGCTGCTTTTGTTGTTTGGGAGTCAGAGCATTATAGGAAATCACTTCTTGCTCTTTCTGGATATCCTCAGCTTCTTGCGTCACTATAGTTTTCCTGATTAATTATCATGACAAAATCAGGATATCGAATTTCGATAACGAAAATCTATATAATTAGAAATTAATTTATGATACTATGCCATTGACTAAAAAACACGGTAATGCAATCGAGATTGCGGAGTATATATGAGTAATGTCAAGAAAGTGAGCGATGAGTTTTCGGCAGGTGGACAGCCAACCCCAGAGACACTAAAACAGCTTGCTGATGAAGGATATAAGTCTGTGGTGAATCTGCGATCGCCCAATGAGGTTGGAGCGTTAGCAGACGAACAGCAACAAGCAAAAGCCGCAGGTCTTGAATATGTCAATGTTCCACTCAATTCAACTTCAGCCAACGACAACTTGACTGCAACAGTTCTCTCAGAACTAGAAAAATTGCCGACTCCTGTATATTTTCATTGTGGTGTAGGTGGACGAGCCAGCGCCTTAGCGCTCATTGCCTTTGCAACCCATCAAAAGTTGAACCGTGAACAGGTTTTGGCAAGAGCAAAGGAACTTGATATCAACCTAAACCAACCTCATCTCCAGAAGTTTTTAGAAAGCCTATCGTGACTAGTGGTGAGTTGAAGTTATAGAGACGCGATTAATCGCGTCTGTACTGAATTATGAGTTAAGAGTTAGGAGTTAAAAGTTTTCCCCAATCTGCCCTACTCCCTACTCACCACTATTTCTCGAACAATTCGCCAAATAATTCCCGTACCTTTTCTTTTGCGTCTTCTAGAGTCATTTTTCCTAAATCGGTAGCCCGATATAGTCGTCGGCTCTGCCGCCCCGATCTCTCCTCAACAGAATATAGATATCCCTTGCGCTCCATATCATGCAGCATTGGATAGAGTGTTCCAGCACTGAGTTTATAGCCGTGACGTGCCAGTTCTTCAATAATACCTAGCCCAAAAATTTGCTCCTGAACTGCATGATGCAGAATGTGAAGCCGAATCAAGCTTGAGTAGAATTCTCTTCCATCCATTGGGCAAGGCTTTTGCGACACTTAGAATTTCATTTTCCCTTATATCGCACTGGTTCAAATCTACCGCCTAAATATTTGGCGAGAAATTCTTATGCGATCGCATCCCTCGCTCAAAACATTTTCTAATATGACAAACCAGCCTGCTACTGACCAATTTAAAATATTAAGGTGGTCAGTAAATTACACTAACCACCATGCGTGAGACTTTATTTAACTATTCCTGAATGACCAGGGATATCTGCTAAAGGTTCAAATCTGCCGCCTAAGTATTTAGCAAGAAACTCTTCTGCGATCGCAAAAAAGTGCAAGCGATTTTCTGGTCTGGCAAAACCATGTCCTTCATCTGTGTAAAGTGCATATTGCACCGGCAAACCAGCTTGCTGCATTGCGTTGACAATTTGATCGCTTTCTGATTGTTTCACTCGCGGATCATTTGCACCTTGACCGATAAGTAAAGGTTTTTGAATTCGGTCAGCAAAGAATAAAGGCGATCGCGACTTCAAAAATTCCTCTTCTGTCTCCAAGTTACCGACACGATGATAAAGCATTGCCTTCAGCGGTTCCCAATAGGGCGGTATAGTTCCTATCAGCGTAATTAGATTACTCGGCCCCACAATATCCACACCAGCAGCAAAAACTTCTGGTGTAAAAGTTAACCCCACTAAGGTAGCGTAACCACCATAAGAACCACCCATAATTGCAATCTTTTGCGGATCGGAAATACCTTGTTCCACTAGCCAGTTTACACTGTCAATCAAGTCGTCGTGCATCTTAGCAGCCCATTCTCGATTTCCAGCATTCAAAAATGCTTTGCCGTAGCCAGTGGAACCGCGAAAGTTTACTTGTAAAACAGCATAACCCCGGTTAGCTAGCCATTGCGCTGTAGGAGAGAAACCCCAAACATCCCGCGCCCAAGGGCCACCGTGAACCAGCAATACTGTTGGTAAATTCTGGGTAGGTATTCCCGCAGGGGTTGTTAGGTAACTGTGGATAGTTAAGCCATCCCGTGCTTCGTAGGAAATCGGTTGCATTGAAGCTAACTGCAACGTTTCGAGTTTGGGTTGGTTACTAAAAAGGAAAGTGCTAGTTTTTGACTCTCGGTTGTAGGCATAGTAATAAACTGGCCCATCGTCAGTTCTATAAGCTACTAGCCAAGTTTTATCTTCCAAGTCGCGGCTAATTACAGAGAATTCTCCAGGACGCAGCTTGGCAATTTCTTCAAAATCAGCGGCGATACTTTGGTCAATTACCTGCCATTCCTGTTTATCTTTGTAGAAAGAAACTGCTTGGATAACTCGTGTTACAGGCTGAATGACTATCCCCATAACATCATACTGCTCATCTTGGGCGATCGCTGTTTCTTCACGGGTATCTAAGTCAACAGCTAGCAGACGTTGGGCGTTAGCATCATGACTGCCTTCAATATAAAGTGTTTTGCCATCAGCCGAGAAGCTAACAGAATTCCCTTGTTCTTCTAGTCCCCAGTGACGGAGAACATCCCACTCTTTATCTGTGGTTTCCCGTAATAACAAATCGTAACCACCATCAGGAGTACTAGCTATTGCTGCACGTACTTGAAAATCAGCGTCAGATGTCCAACTGATAATGTTACCGGGGTTGTCAGTGTCGAACTCAATCGCACCATTTTTTAAGTTGATGCGGTAAACGTCAAACTTTTGGGGATTATTTAAGTTCAACGCTACCAGCACTTCATCTGGAAATTTAGGTTCCAGTTCCACGAGTTCGGCTTTCACACCCTGGAATGGCGTTAAGTCACGCACAATCTTGGAGTGAATATTAACCAAGTGGAGGTGAAAGTTCTCGTCGCCATCCGAGTCTTGCATATAAATCAACTGGTCGGCGTTATAAGTCCAAAAGAAAATGCGGATACCGCGCTTTTTGTCGGCAGTTAGTATTTGGTCGTCTTCTTGTCCTATAGTTCGCAACCATACCTGCAAAACATTTTTCTCATCAGGGGCGATATATGCCAAGTACTTACCATCAGGCGAGAGTTGTGGGCTAGTTTTTTCGGGATTCCCAAACAGAATTTCGCGCGGAATCAGCGGTGGTAGGGAGGGTGCTTGAGCAGATGACATATTTTCTTTTCATCCTCTACTTGACTACCCTATTGTCACTTGGTGGAGAAAATGACAATTCATCCTATTGGGTGAACCTAGAATAGGTACGGGAATGCCTGAAGGTAAAAGAGCGCCCCCATGTAGAGTCGCAATTTATTGCGTCTAAAAGACAGGCACATTAGAGAGACGCGATAAATCGCCGTCTCTACAGACGAATTTACTCATCAATTATTCTCGGCGACGAGTCTTTGATACTCGTGAATGAGTCTTTGATACTCGTGAATGAGTCTTTGATATTCGTGAATGAGTCTTTGATACTCGTGAATGAGTCTTTGATACTCGTGAATGAGTCTTTGATACTCGTGAATGAGTCTTTGATATTCGTGAATGAGTCTTTGATACTCGTGAACGAGCCTTTGATACTCGGCGACGAGTCTTTGATACTCGGTGACGAGTCTTTGATACTCGGTGACGAGTCTTTGATACTCATTGACGGCAATTATCGCAATGTCCGCAACTCAGGTTAGCGGCTTCTTTGCCAAAACCAAAGGCGTTTAACAAAAACTGCCAACGACATTGCTTAGTTGTCAGGTATTGATGCATCTGCTTTGCAGCGTGTAATTGCGTCGGTGGCTGATTTCCCGCTTTTTGAGCAATGGTGTAATGAAAAGGGTCAAGCCAGTTTAGCTGACCACTGCTGTGGAGTAATGCCAGCGCTGTAGCACCTTCGGGAAATTTTCGGGTTACTGCATTCACTTCTCCCTGTTTCGGTAATTTTTTCACAAGTTGCTGCGCTATTTGTTGTTGCGATCGCATTTGTTCTTGAAAAAACTCTTGTCTCTGCTTATCCCCTGAATCTAACCACCCCGTAGGTTCACTCACTAATGTCAACGCTTCTGCGGGTTTCCCATCCCTTCCAGCGCGGCCTATTTCTTGCACATATTCAGATAGCAGATGTGGCGCGTGAAAATGTGCGACCCAACGAACATCACTTTTATTTATCCCCATACCAAACGCACAGGTGCAAACCACAAAGGGTATTTTACCACTTAACCAGTTTGCTTCTACTGCACGGCGTTCAGCCGCACCCAATCCCGCATGATAACTAGCTGTGGCATAACCCATCTCTGCTAACCATTCAGCTAAATCTTCGCTATCTCTCCTAGTGCGAACATAAACTAATCCCGATTGTTGCGGTCTAATTTGAATAAACTTTAATAACTGCTGTTTCCTACCTCGTGGTGTCCAAGCTATGCGAACGCTGGGATGCAAGTTCGGACGGTAAGGATTCAAGCGGAAAATCTCTGGTTGCTGTAATTGTAAAACTGTTTGAATAATCTTTTGGGCTGAGGGGTCAGCAGTAGCAGTAAAAGCAGCGATGCTGATTTTTGTTCCTGGTGGTTTTGATTTTAGCAATGCAGGACGCACCGCTCCTAATCTGCGATAAGCCGGGCGAAAAGTATCACCCCACTGCACTAAACAATGGGCTTCATCTAAAATTAAGCCATTAATTTGCAATTGTGGGTGAGACAATGTTTCCCACACAGGCGCACTTAGCAAAGTTTCTGGCGATAAATAAAGTAATCTTAGCTGTTGACGTTCCAAAGCTTGCAGAGTTGCACGGCGTTGAGATGAAGACAATTCACTATGTAAAAGTGCTGCTTTTTGGTGGCTTTCTCGTAGTTCCTGTACTTGATTTTCCATCAACGCCACCAAGGGCGAAACTACTAAAGTTAATCCTGTTTGTAGGAGTGCAGGAAGTTGAAAACAAATCGACTTACCTCCACCTGTGGGCATAATAATCAGCGCATCTTTTTTCGCCAATAAACTGCTGACAATTTCTCCTTGTGGTGGACGGAAATCTTCATAACCCCAGATTTTTTGAAAAGCTGCGCGAACTTCTTGCCAAGATTTTGTTGTAGGCTGATTCATAATCAATGCTAGATACACATATATCCTTGAATACTGAAATATAGCCTTTATTATCCAGCTAATGGTTCAGTAATTTCATCATCTGACACTGCAACCCGCTGACCGAAAGAATGAATTATAATTAATTATTGTTTTCCGACATATTAAATAAAAGATGTAGACGGATGAACGAAGAATTAAAACACAAGTTTTACATCAGCACTAATAAATCTAAATTAGATATTCAAATGATTCATGATTTTTTAGAAACCTCCTATTGGGCTGAAAACATCCCATTAGATACTGTTGAAAAGTCAATAAACAATTCTTTATGTTTTGGACTTTATGAAGGTAATCAACAAGTTGGCTTTGCGAGAGTCATAACTGATTATGCAACTTCTGCGTTATTAAAAGATGTTTTTATTCTGGAGCCTTATCGAGGACAGGGTTTAGGAAAATGGTTTGTAGAATATATTTTGGAATATCCAGAACTGCAAGATGTGCAAAGGTGGTTGTTAGGTACAAAAGATGCTCATGGACTTTATCACCGTTATGGGTTTAAAAATTTGACAGAGCCGGAAAAAATCATGATGCGTTTAAATCCTAATACTTATCAATCATGAGTAAGAGGATATTTTAAAAGTATTAGGCGAGTAGAAATCGCTACTACACAAACATAGGCGCTTTGCTGCTTACCACAGGGTAGTTCACCTGCATAGACTACCCAAAATCAAAGTTTTGCTAACCTGCGGAGGCAGGTTTTGTCTGTATAGCCGTGACTTCTAGTCGCCAAAGCTACTGATTTTGGGAATGGAAGGGACAACCACCCGCCGTTAATTTCTGAAGAAAAGCATTATTATCAAAATAATGTTCTAAAGACTCAATCTTTAAGTCATCAGTCACACGAGCAATACTAACTCCTACGATTTCTATTGTTTCTCCTGTGGGTGCATAGTCTTTATAGGAGCCATTAAATGTTCCCCAATGCCGCCACTTAAAGGTAACATTAGGCGGCCCCGAAAGGATTTCTGTTAATTCCCAAAGGAAGCCATTAGGAAAGGCTGTATGAAAAACTTCAAATGACGATTCAAAGGTTTCTGTTTCAGAGCTATACTGCTCACTTTCACCCAAAAACAGGTTATAAGTACCTTCAACTGCAACATCCTGAGCAGTGAATTGTTGTCCTCCATTGGTACTCATTTTAAACTTATCAGTAACAATCGAAAGCCACTGTTGAGGATTAGATTTATTAGAAGCTTCCATCTCAAAATTTCGGACTAAGTTTTGTGCGATCGCTTCTAAAGAACCTTCTGGATGCTGAAATTTACTCTCTTGATGAAGAAATTCATTGGTGTATGAATAATCCGGGCGTTTTCCTTCTCGCCACTGTACTTCTTCATCATGAGCAATGACTATATCTCTATCTTGTACCCAGAGTGGCAATTTTGTTGTTTTCTCGCTACTCATACAAGCTAACTGACTATAAACATCGTTTCTTAGAATAAGATTTTATGGATATAAGTAAATCGAAAAATCTCAAAAAGTAAACAATATTCATAATAAACCCAGTATGCTTGACTTTTTGCACAAATCAGAATATTGGCAACACAGATGCTTCTTGAGCTATAAATTTATCCTATCGGATTTAGAAGCTTTTTAGTCTGTAAACAATTCTGCTGATAATTCACCTTCAGCAACCTTTGTCACAGAACCTGTCATAGAAATCGTAAAATCATCTTTGACTTGGATCAAAATTTCTCCACCAGGCATTTGCACAGTAATAGAGGAATCACACAAACCAAGTTTATGTGCAACAGCCGCTGCTGCACTGCTGCTACTACCTGAAGCTAAAGTGTAGCCAGCGCCCCTCTCCCAAATTTCAATTTGGATGGTATTTCGGTTAACAACTTTCATAAATTGAACATTGGTACGGTTTGGAAAAAGGGGATGAACCTCTAATATTGGCCCATACTGTTTGGCAATGGCGGGCTTGACTTCAGCTAGAGGAATCACACAGTGGGGATTACCAATAGTCGCTGCACAAAAGGTAAAAGTTTCATCGCTAACACTGATTTTTTCTTCAATTACTTCTCTGCGTAGGTGTAGCCCGCCGTAGGCATCGCCAACTACTGGGATATCATTACTCCAAAAGCTAACTTTTCCCATCTCTACCTGAACCGTTTTCCCTGCATCTTGAATAACCGATTGAACCAATCCACCCACAGTTTCAATTGAGAAAGACTCTTCGCTAACAAGACCTCTATCCCAGAGGTAGCGAGAAAAAATCCGCAGTCCATTGCCACTCTTTTCAGCCTCACTCCCGTCTGGATTGAAGATGCGTAATGCAAACCGGGCTGTTTTAGACGCTAACGGCCCCAACAAAATACCATCTGAGCCAATTCCAAAATTCCGATGGCAAATTGTTTTAATTTTTTCAGGAGTGAGCGGAAATAATAAATCTTGGGGATTCATAACTAGATAGTCGTTACCAAGAGCATGATATTTGTAGAACTTCATCAATTTAGGCTAATCACACATTACTACAAGGCAAAAAAATTGCTGTATTTAAATCAAATCTAATTCCATTACATTCCCTTCAGAGAAACCGATACTGGAGTAAACGGGTTTACCCAATGGCGAAGCGTTAAGAACTACTCGCGTGCAACCGATCGCTTTTAAATATTCAATTGCTCTATTAGTTAAGTCTTTGGCAATGCCTTGTCTGCGGTAAGATTGTTCAACGTAAACGCCCCAAATATATCCAAATTTGCGGTATTCATCTTTGAAAACATTCGGGTATAAACCTGCAAAAAGTTGACAACTAACAGAACCCACCACGGTATTATCAACCTCTGCAATAAAAGCCTTGTAAAATAAATCCTGACGCGCCTCTTCTATGAATTTGAGGGTAATATTCTGCCACTCCAGGAGGATATTACTCTCATCAATACCAATATCTAGCCACATTTGGTAAAACTGTTTTGCAATCAGTGAGTCTTCTTTGGTGGTGGCTTCTCTGATAGTGATATGTTTTTCTGTCAGCATAATTTTCCAACAAATTTTCGGAACTCAAACATAACTCCTCCCCAAAGTTGGAGAGGAGTGATTTAACATCAGCTAAAAATTAGGTGTGGTGCTTTTATTCTGAGCAGATTAAATCAGTCAACAGTTAACAGATCCCATCTCAGACTTTCTGCGCTGATACTTCCTCTGGCTTTTCTTGACTTTGCAAAGATGCATACAGCCTATTCAATGCATTTACATAAGCTTGCGCGGATGCCACGATGATATCTGTGTTCGCTGCATGACCAGAAAACACTTTAGATTCATAACGTAAACGAATCGTCACTTCTCCAATGGCATCAATACCGGCTGTTACAGACTGCACAGAAAACTCAATCAACTGGTTGGGCACATTCACCACACGGTTGATGGCTTTGTAAACTGCATCCACTGGCCCAGTACCGATCGCAGCATCGGTTAATTCTTCACCTTCTGGGGTACGCAGGGTAACTGTAGCAGTGGGACGGGCGTTGCTACCACAGGAAACTTGCACCAACTCTACTCGGAACAAATCGGGTGCTTGTTGGATTTCATCATTAACGATCGCTTCCAAATCCCAATCAGAAATATCTTTCTTTTTATCTGCTACTTCTTTGAATCTGACAAATGCTTTATTTAATTCAGTATCTGACAGTTCAAAGCCCAATTCTTTCAATCGGGTGCGGAAAGCATTTCTGCCTGAATGTTTGCCCAAAACTATTTGATTGTCTGTCAAGCCAATCAATTGGGCATCCATAATTTCATAGGTGAGTTTGTTTTTTAACACACCATCTTGGTGAATTCCAGACTCATGGGCAAAGGCATTTGCCCCGACGATCGCTTTATTTGGTTGGACTAACATTCCCGTCAAATTGGAAACTAAGCGTGAGGTTTTGTAAATTTGTCGGGTGTCGATATTTGTCAGGGACTCTTGAGAATCTTCTGGTCTTCCGAGATAGGGATTAAAATATTGTCGCCGCACATGCAACGCCATTACCAATTCTTCTAGTGATGCATTTCCGGCTCGTTCGCCAATGCCATTGATAGTACATTCTAGTTGGCGTGCACCATTTTTCACGGCTTCTAAGAAGTTAGCAACTGCCAAGCCTAAATCATTATGACCGTGAACGGAAATAATTGCTTGGTCGATGTTGGGGACATTTTCAATAATGCCTTTAATGATTGCTCCAAATTCGCTAGGGGTGGTGTAACCGACAGTATCGGGAATGTTAACTGTTGTTGCACCAGCTGCGATCGTTCGCTCTAATACTTGGTAAAGAAATTCTGGATCGGAACGAGCCGCATCCATTGGCGAAAATTCGACATCTTTCATGAAGGACTTGGCATAAGCTACCATTTCTTCTGCGATCGCTAATACCTCTGCCCTTGACTTCCGCAACTGATACTCTAAATGAATATCAGAAGTCGAAATAAATGTGTGAATTCTAGCGTTAACTGCTGGTTTTAATGCTTCTGCGGCTGCTTCAATATCTGCTTTAATTGCTCTTGCCAAACTGCAAATTACCGGGCCATTTTCTGTCCCCACAATCTTGGCAATCTTGCTGACTGCTTCAAAATCTCCGGGACTAGCAAAGGCAAAGCCTGCCTCAATTATATCTACGCCCAGACGCGCCAGTTGCTTGGCAATAACTAGCTTTTCGTCTATATTTAGAGTCGCTCCCGGACACTGTTCTCCATCTCGCAGTGTAGTATCAAAAATGATAATTCGATCTGTTTTATTTGTCATTTGCGGTTTGTTGTTTAGTTTTTACTTGTAACTCAAAATATCTTCAACCTTAGTTTTTCTTTTACTCTTACCTTTGTAAATAATTGCTAAGGCTACTAACCTTCAGTTTTTTCTATTTGATCTCTGATATCATTTAAATCTATATATCTATCAGTAGCATTGCGTAACTCTCTCGCGATCATTCCTTCAGTTGAAACTACCGTAATATGTGTATTTTTTGAGCGTAATAGTTCGATTGCTCTTTCAAAATCTCCATCGCCACTGAATAATACTACTCGGTCATACTGGTCTACTGTATTAAACATATCTACAACAATTTCAATATCTAAATTCGCTTTTTGCGAGTAACGACCAGAAGTATCATCATAGTATTCTTTAAGAATTTTAGTTCTGACTGTATATCCTAGACTAATTAGAGCATCTCTAAAACCTCGCTGATCTTGTGGGTCTTTTAAGCCAGTGTACCAGAATGCATTAATTAATGTTGTTTCTGATTGCTCATGTTTGAAGTATTCTAAGACTCGCCGCGGGTCAAAAAACCACCCATTTTTTTGTTGAGCATAGAACATATTGTTTCCGTCTACAAAAATAGACAGACGATTCATTGGAGAACCCATACAAATTTACACCTAATAATATAAATGAATTTAGATGGAACAATAGATTATAGCAATTTTCAAATGCCTTGTTTGCTAATATCTATAAAGTAGCTCTTCATCTATAGCTTTTATCCTACCTCTTTCAAGGCATAAAAACGGATGCAACATTGGAGTTGAGATACTGGGTGCTAACCTTATTCACCTCCGGCACTGCAAGAGCCACCCTGTGATCAAAATCTACCAATAAAATTGAACCAGTAACAGCATTCATTGCTGTATAACACTAAAGTTTACTCCTAAAGAGGTATGGCATAGGCTTAGGGTAAGATATAAGTTGATGCCTATCTATAGGTAAAGCTTTCAGTATAAGGACACGCTTTATGGGGAGTACCAATATTGCGCCAAATACAGAAGACGACCTTGGGACAGCTTCTAGTAAAACACCCAGTTAAGAGCGTACTTGTTGGTTGAGTTAGGGTAAAATCTTGCTGCAACCAAGTACAGAGACGACGTATATCCGGCTATGATCTGTGAGACAATCACTAGTTGTAACTAACTCAACAGAAAAATAATAAGTTAGGCAGTACCTGAGTAGGAATCTCTTGGGGGCTACCTTTGCCAATAAAACTTTGTTGATGAATAGAAGATACTTTACAAATGTATAAGATTATCATTTAAGTCTTAATTTCAATGTGCTTGCATTAAAACGTGGTCTGAATAAATAAAAGTGTTGGACTTAAATCAATCAGTAACACGATATGGCAGAAGAACCTACATCTACCTTAACTAAAAACTATGTCTCTGCTGCCAATAGACTGTCAAGTAAACCGACAAAATTAACGTCAACAGCATCGGCTCTCCAGTCTAGATGGATGGTTCTTTTAGGCCATCTCCTCGCTGGCGGTTGCACAATGGGGGCAGCATTGCTGAGTGCTTCTGGTGGGGAATTGGTTCAATTACTGGAAAATAAGGCGCTTTCTGGCTTTTTTCAACTGCGTGGCCCGATTGTGCCTCCAGAAGATATCGTAATTTTAGCAATAGACGATCACTCAATATCAGTTCCCGAACAGTACTATAAAACAGATCCGAAACAGTATGCCTACCTAGAAACACTGAAATCTTATCCTTATAAACGTGCTGCTTATGCCCAGATAATCACAAAATTAATCAAAGCAGGTGCACGCTCTGTAGCAGTAGACGTAATATTTGACACAACAAGTAGATATGGAGTTAGTGACGATCGCAAATTCCAGGCAGTATTGCAAAAACATGGCAGCAAAGTTACCTTAGGAGCCGTCTACGAAAATTCCCAGACACACCAAGGGTCTTTTATGCAACTGATTGACCCACAACAGATGTTTCGTACAGGGTCGGTGTCCATTGGCTCAGTTAATTTCCCCTTAGAGGTGGATGGTAAAGTTCATCGATTGGCGAGTGAGTTTTCTAAGCTGTTAGCTAAAGATAATTTGATCGAGAAGCTACCCTCTTTTGATGAAGCAGCGCTCAGGGCAGCACAAGTAAATTATCCCAGACCAAAGGGCGATCGCATTTATTTTTGGGGGCCTGCGGGTACATTTGAGCAAATACCCTTTTGGCATGTACTAGACCCGGAAAACTGGAACACCTATTTGCAGCAGGGAAAGTTCTTCAAAAACAAGATAGTGCTGATTGGTGCAACAGATAAGTTAAATAATGATTATCATCCAGTCGCTGCAAGCAATAGCACTGAACGCATGTCGGGTGTGGAAATTCACGCCAATGCGATCGCAACTTTGATGACAGGTAAAGCGATCGCCCCAGGAATTAACACTCTACCATTGCGGGGTTTGTTTGTGCTGATTCTAGTAGGCAGTACAGCCTTGATGATTAGCAGACGCAGGCGTAGTATCAATAAATTTCTGTATAGCCTGGCTCTATCTGGCGCTTGGGTAGGAATTAGCTATGGGTTATTTATCTATGGTCAGTTAATTTTTCCTACTACTGTACCAATGATTGCGATCGCAATGACCGGACTTTGCTATCTGGGAACCTCAGTAATGAGGGAAAGCATCAGAAAACGTCAATTAGTAGATATTTTTCAGAAGTATAAAACCTCCCCCGTTGTCCAAGAGATTATCAGCCAACAATATGACTTGCAATACCTAATCCAACAAAGGGATTTAGCCTTATCAGGGAAAATCCTGGCTCAACGCTACAAAATTGTCAAAGTTCTCGGTTCCGGTGGATTTAGCGAAACCTATATTGCCGAAGATACCCTACGTCCAGGGAATCCGCGATGTGTTGTCAAGCAACTAAAACCAGCCAGCACCAAACCAGAAGCCTTGCAACTTGCCAGACGTTTATTTAACTCAGAGGCGCAAACACTAGAAAAATTGGGAACACACGCTCAAATCCCTCAACTTTTGGCGTATTTTGAAGAAGATGAAGAATTTTATTTAGTACAAGAACAGATCATTGGTCATCCTTTAAATCAGGAATTGCCATCAGGCAGAGCAATTGATGAAATTGCAGTGATCAAAATTGTCAAAGACTTATTGCAAACATTAACATTTGTCCATAAAAACAACGTGATTCACCGGGATATTAAACCCAGCAATATCATCCGGCGACATTCAGACGGGAAACTGGTACTGATTGACTTTGGAGCCGTCAAAGAAGTCAGTACAAAACAGCTTGATGATGAAGAGCAAACCCCTTTCACCATTGGCATTGGTACTCAGGGTTACGCACCCAGCGAACAATGTTTTGGCCGTCCCCACTACAGTAGTGATATCTATGCAGTCGGCATGGTTGGAATTAAAGCCTTGACTGGTATAGCACCTCGTGAGCTAGATAGAGATGCTGATGGAGAGATAAAATGGAGCGATGCCTACGGCGGTAAACTACGCTCCCAGTTTAGCCACTCTTTAACTAAGATTCTCAGTAAAATGGTGCTGGATGACTTCAAACAGCGATATCAGTCTGCATCAGAGGCTCTTGAGGATCTTAAAGTTTTTGACAATGTTATAAATTTCCAAAGCAGATACCCCATCCCACAGGATGACCCATTAATGAATACTTTAGACCAATTAAACGAATTAAACGCTCCTACAAAATCTAACTCAGAAGCATCCTCAGAAACTATTTGAGAAGGACGCGAGGACACGGAGATGCAGAGAGAATATTTGATAGTTTCTCCCCGTCTCCGTGTCTTTTTTACTTAGTCCTGCACATGATTTTAAATTAACGACAAAAATTCTTCTCCTGTGGTGGGATGAATGCCTATAGTTTCATCCAAATCTTCCTTAGTAATGCCCTTGCGAATTGCCACACCCAGACTTTGAATGATATCTGCTGCATGTTCACCCACCATATGAGCACCCAAAACTAGCCCAGAATCACTATTTAGCACTAACTTCATAGTGATTGGTTCATTCTGTTCGATTAGCTGATACAACAGTGGTTGGAACTGGGTGCAGTAACATTGTACAGATTCACCAAATTTTTCCCGTGCTTTCGCCTCTGTCATCCCCACACTAGCCGCTTCTGGACGGCAAAAAACAGCAGTGGGCACATAATCATAATTTAGTTTTTGCGCCTTGTTGCCAAAAACTTTATCGGCAAAGGCAATACCTTCTGCCTGAGCCACTGGAGACAATTGCACGCGGCTGGTGCAGTCACCCACAGCAAAAATGTTTTTTTGGCTGGTGCAGCTGTATTCGTCTACTTTGATTGCACCATGTTCGCCAAGTTCAACATGGGCATTTTCCAAACCAAGATTCTTGGTATTTGGAGCGTAACCTGTGGCAACTAAGATGGTATCTGCTGTAATTATTTCTCGGCTCTCACCAGTAATAGTTAGCAACAAACTCTCATCTGAGTATTTGATTTTTTGAATTGTGCTGTTGGTGAATAACTTAATTCCCCGTTTGCTCAAACCTTTTTGTACAGCAGAGCGAATGTCATCATCAAACCCCGATAAAATCATCTCGTCTTTTTCAATTACCGTCACCTTGCAACCGAAAGCGTGCATCATGCTAGAAAATTCTACGCCAATGTAGCCGCCGCCAATAATTGCTAAACGTTTTGGCAAATAAGGTAGCTGAAACATCTCGCGGGATGTGATGGCGTATTCTATACCTGGAATTTTGGGCTTGAGGGGTTGCCCTCCCACAGCAATTAAAATTTTGTCGGCTGTAACTTTGCGTCCATCGATATTGATAGTATGGGTATCGATGAAAGTGGCATGTTCAGAAATTAGTTCAATTCCAGCTTTTTGCAATTGCTGAAAATACGATTGGTTAATGCTGTCAATATGCTGATGTACTGACTTAATAAATAATGTCCAGTCAAAGTATGTTTGACAGTCACTCCACCCATAACTGTGCGCTATTTGATTTTGGAGGGCGAAGTCAGCTGCGTAGACAATCAGTTTTTTCGGAACGCAACCGCGATTTACACAAGTCCCACCGACGGTTTCTTGTTCGGCAATAGCGACACGGACACCGTAGCTAGCTGCTTTTTTAGCTGCTGCCAATCCCCCAGGCCCAGCACCAATGACAAACAAATCGTAATCAAATGTCATAAAAATCTGTTCCTTTTTCAGTTTTTGGAAAGCAGAGCTATTTCATCCCTTATAGTTATTCAGACAAAACTTAATCTACTGTCTTTGGATGGACAATTGGGGATGAAACTAGGCTGATATGTAGCAGATTGCCGAATTAATAGCAATTAGTTCCAAAAGGAACAGCGTAGGCGCAGCCCACCGTAGGCATCGCTAGATTATTGGTAAGTTATATTACATTATCTTGCCAAACAAGGATATTGTCTATTTTACAAGAGGTATAAGTTTGCGTAGGCGTAGCCCGTCGTAGACATCGCTTCGGGCGGGTGTGCGATCGCGCTTTTGCTCCAAAGCATATAAATAACAGCCTAATCTTCAGTGACAATCTCACCTAAGACTAAAATAGTTATGGAAAAACACCCTTGTAAATAAATCGATGAATGTGTTCTTAAATCCAGAGATAGAGCAATTCATCCAAACTCAGATTGAAAGCGACGCGTACCCAACACCCTTGCGTAAGGTAAAAATCAAAAACAAAGGCGGGTGCGGGGATTGAACCCGCTAATCCCCACAATGGTGGAGACGTAACCGATAACCCTAAATTCTCCGTCCCCGAAAGGCAAGTTGCGAACAAGGATAACCCGCCATGAAGTATGAAGGATAAAGTATATTTCATCCTTTACCCTTCAGCAATATCTACAATTCACCCGTAGCCAGCATCTGGATGATCCGAGGCGTACCTGGGTCGAATCCTGCCAAATCCCAAGACAGCGAATCTTCAGGATCTACCAAAGTAATTTGGTAAGGTGTCAAGGTGACATACACAGCCTTGACGTTAGGATTTACCTTTTTGCGGTACTGTTTCAACGCTTGACTTGGATGCTTATTTCCCGCCCAGCTTTCCGAGTCAGTCCAAAAGCACACAACATCTGCCTTAAACTTATTCTTAATCATCCAGTCGTAAGCTACAGACGCATCAGTTCCACCGAAGTTTTGGTTGCTAGCTTTGCGAACCGCAGAACTAAAACTATCTTTGGCAGTGATACCTAATTCCCGGAATTCTGTAGCAAAGCCGCGAATCATGTAGTTTTTCTCTGCTTTTGCTGTTACCAGTGCCATTGTGGTGGCAATTTCACAACAACTTAGTCCCATATCTGCAACCAAGCTACCCATAGAACCAGAAACATCCACGGCGTGTATGAATACTTTACCTGTGGGTTGCACAACATCAAAAGACAGTTCAACTGCTTTTTCTAAAATGTCCACAATCCGAGGAACTGGGTTCCAAGTTTTCTTACTGCGTCCTAATGTTCCACCAGATTCATAAGTTTTGAGTGCTTTCAAAACATCAATCGGATGGATGCGACCTTTACGCAGATGTTCTCTGCGATTAAGAACTGCTTCCACTTGCAGCAAATTAGCATTTTCATCGGCTCGCAACACACCCAGTTCAGTTAAAGAACCTAAGTTACGTAACATTGCACCTATTGGCATTTCCTGAAATAGCAGCTGCCAAGCAAGCTTATCCATTTTGCCCACAGGTGCAGCCATTTCGTGGGTTAAGCGTCCTTGGGAAATAGCTTCATGGGTTTGGGTGGGATTCCGCTTGAGCCACTCATACCACCAAATCTGCGCCAACGCCTCTGAGGGGATATCTGCTGGCAATTCTTCCCAGCCTTTAACTACCCACTCAAATAGTTGACGGTGATTTTCTGTAGGCGGTTTGACATGGAACAACCGCAACGCATCTCGGTGCGAGAAGCCTTGACGCTGTTGATATTTCAACAGTTGATAAGCTAAACCCTTAACATCTTCCCTTGAGAGCCAAGTTTTACCAGCTTCCCGCACTACTTTGCCAAATCCCCGCAGAGATTTGGTGTAGTTCAACCATTCGTAGAAGTGGCTACCAGTACGGACAACTTGCGGAAATATTTCACCAAACGCCTGTTTTGCTTCTGGTGTTTCACCCATCGACAGCAGCACCAAAGCCAAGATAGGCGCACTGTTATTGATGGCGCGTCCATCGCTAGCATACAAAATTTCTTCTGCTACACGGCTGGGATTTTCGGCAACAGCTTGTCTGACAACTGTCACAAAATCCTCAGTTAATTCTTGTTTACCAGCGTAGTAAGTGCTTTTTGCTGTGCCAACCAACAGACAACGGCGCAGCATTTTCCAAATACCAGCATCAAACATCCAGCCGCCAGAACGTCCCTGAATCATCTCTGCTTCCCGTCCGGGGATGGGTTGATTTTGTGGTGTAGTCGTCTTCTTTTTAGTGAAAAAATTGTAATTCATGGTTTCATCTCCCGGCCCTTGCGGGCAAAAATGAAAGGTGGCGGAGCGGGATTTGAACCCGCGACCTCTCGAACCCTAATCGATAACCCTAATTCGTCGGCCTTTTCAGGCAAGGGGTGAACAAGGATGTTTAGCGCTCTACCTCTGAGCTACCCGCCACATAAAAAGTTAGGAGTTAAGAGTTAGGAGTTAGGAGTTAAATATTTAAAACTTCTCACTCTTGAGTTTCTACTCAGCATTCAGTACTCAATTTGGTGTAGTGGAGCGGGAATCGAACCCGCGACCTCCCGCTTGGCAGGCGATAACCCTCAATTCTTCGGCCTTTTCAGGCAAGAGGTGAATAAGGATGTTTAGGCGCTCTAACCACTGAGCTACCCACCACATATCAAGTAAAGTTGACTTGTATTATTAATGTAGTATTTGTATTATTTGTTGTCAAGGGGCTGGCAAGCTAATTTATAGAGTTCCTGGTTGAGTCAAAAAACCTCTTTTTTTCGCTCGTAAAAACTTTTGCCCGTAGTTTACTGCCGTAGGCATCGCAGACAAATGTTAGAGAAGTTCCAGTTACTGAAGGCTATACTACTTACTAGCGAAAGGTTTTGCCGGCAACTTTGCCAAAAGATACAAAAAAGTGTCCCAATTTTTGCCAATATAGATAGTATTATTTCCCAAAATTCACTTGGCAAAAATCGGCATGAGTGAGAAACCCATAGAAAGTGACGGCAAGGCTTTTCTCGTTCTACTTTTGCCCATCTCGTTTTTGATTATTTTCCTGGTTGCCACATGGAGAATTTTACTGGCGCTGATTGTGCTGGTAATTGGCTTCAAGCTTTGGCAGGAATATCAATGGCAACAGTGGACTCATCGAGTTAACCCAATTTTTCATCAGTTGGTTCGGGAAAATCAGGGCAGACTTACGCCAATGGACTTGGCAATAAGGGGCAATTTTCCTGGAACAACGGCAAAACGCTACTTGGATAGTAAAGCCTCAGAATTTGGCGCTAGTATAGTGAACTCCGAAGATGCGGGGCAGTCTTATTACTTTATAACTGCCAGCATTCTCGGCAATATTCTTGATAGTAGTGAGCCTGTTAAAGAACTTCCTGCTCAACCAGTTACTAAAACTGCGCGATCGCTCCTAGCACCACCACCAACCCCACAGGAGGAAGAACCAGAAACCGAATCAACACCACAGCCAACCCATGAAGAAGCTAAACGATCGCTGGAAAAACAGTTAATTTTTGGCTCTCTGATTCAATCTGAACTTGCCAAGCGACTAAATGTCTATTCCAGCACGGTTTATAAACGACGAAATGATCCAGAATTTCCTGAGTGGAGTCGCAGCAAAGACCCTGATGGTATTGCCTGGACATACTCGGAAAAAACTAAGGAGTTTTTCCCAGTGGAGGAAGAAGGGTAAAACAATTCGTAATTCCTAATTCGTAATTCGTAATTAGAATTTTGGAATTTTTGTTTGTAAACCCACAGCTTCGTTGATGGAATTTAATCCGCTTTGTTCTAGCTTGGAAAGCAAACCTGCTAGAATTCGGCGTACCATCAGTGGGCCTTCGTAAATCCAGCCTGTATAAACCTGGATTAGACTAGCACCAGCAGTAATTTTCTCCCAAGCATCTTCAGCAGAAAAGATGCCACCAACGCCAATAATTGGCATTTGTCCTTGGGTTTGCTGCCAAATAAAACGAATTACCTCAGTGGAGCGATCGCGCAATGGTTCACCGCTAATTCCGCCAGCTTCTTCCTGAGGTGATTTGCCCGTTTGGTCAATCACTTGGGTTTTTAGTCCATCACGGCGGATGGTGGTGTTAGTGGCAATAATTCCTGCCAATTGGTAGGTTTTAGCTAAAGAAATAATGTCAGCGATCGCTTCCCATTCTAAATCTGGGGCTATCTTGACAAAAATGGGTTTATGTGTATTATTTTCTTGTTGTAATAAATCTAAGATAGTACTGAGCATAGAAGCATCTTGGAGCGATCGCAAACCAGGTGTATTTGGCGAAGATACATTAACAACAAAATAATCTCCCAAATCCTTGAGTAAACGAAAACTATCGAGATAATCCTGTGCAGCTGCTTCTAGGGGAGTTACTTTAGATTTACCCAAATTTATCCCTATGGGTATTGACTGGATTAACTTCTGCTTTTCCTGTGCCAAACGTGCCGCCATTGCTGCTGCACCAAGATTATTAAAGCCCATCCGATTGAGAGCAGCTTTATCCAACGGCAAGCGAAACAAACGGGGAGGCGGATTTCCTGGTTGTGCGTGAAAAGTTACAGTTCCTAGTTCCGCAAAGCCAAAACCCAGGTTAGACCAAATGCCAGCAGCTACTCCATCCTTGTCGAAACCAGCTGCTAACCCTACAGGGTTTGGGAAGTTTAGCCCAAACAAGTTTTGTTCTAGGCGTGAATCGTACAGACATAAAGACTGCTTTAGGCGTTGGTTTGCCCAACTAGCAGGGGTTTGTGATAGCCAGCTAAAACTGCGAATCGTCTGCTGGTGTAACCACTCTGAATCGGCTTTTACCAGATTGAACAAAAGCGGACGAATAGCGACTTGATAAATATCCATTTCAATTCTTAACACTACGCGAATTCGGTAGACTGCCAGGCTTCCTCTCTAGCTTTCTGGATTTCCTCTCTAGCTTTCTGGATTTCCTCTCTAGCTTGTCGGAGTTCCTCTTTAGCCTGCCGCGCTTCCTCTTTAGCTTGTCGGAGTTCTTCTTTAAATTGCCGCATTTCTTCAGCAATCTGCCGCGCTTCTTCGGCAGAATTTCTCATTTCTTCAGCAAGCTGCCGGGTTTCTTCGGCAGAATTTCTTATTTCTTCAGCAAGCTCTCGCTGCTCCTCTTGTGAGAGCCTGACATATTCAGAAGACTCCCGCTGCTTCTCTTGTGAAAGCCTAGTTTCTTCAGCAGACTCCCGCTTTTCCTCTGAGACTTGTCGCTGCTCCTCTAGAGTATCGGACGAAGATTCACCCATTTCTTTAGCACTCCATAATGTAACTTCCACCAACATCTTACTTAAAACTTTCAGCAGACACCTGTGGCGATATTAGTCAAGGTGCTTTTCTGGGCATCTTATATATTACAAGTTATGTAAACCAATAAATCAGATGGGGCAGCCGCAAAAACCTATAGCCGCCGAACAGCAGATCCTCTCCTTGGGACGTGTCCTCCAGAGCCTCAGAGAAGAAGATGATGTTGACGTTCTGATTGAAACTACTATTTCTTATCTTAAGGAACAGTTTGACTACAGACTGATTTGGGTTGCTCTTTACGATCGCCTGAATCACATATTATTCGGCAAAGGGGGCATCACACCTGATCATGACACGAGCTTTTTACGCCAAAGGGTTGTTCTCAGTCCTGGGGATTTATTAGAGCAAGTGGTGATTGAACAGCATCCCTTGGGCATAGCTGATTTACAAACTGAAATCCGCGCCGCCGAATGGCGAAAGATAGCAGAAAAATTCCATATCCAAGGAACGATTATTTTACCAATTCGCTATAAAGACCGTTGCTTGGGTTTGCTGTTACTGGGTTCAGAACGCTGGGGCTACCTACTGACAGGGGAAGCAAAAGCACGTTTGATGATGGTTTTAGGTGAACTAGGGGCAGTGCTTTATCAAAATGAGATGCATTTGCAGCAAAAGCAAACCAAGCGAACCGACGAGCCATTGTTAGAATTGCTTGAAAATTTACGCACCCTCGGAAATCTGAATCAAAGACTTGAAGCAGGAGTGCAAGCAACTCATAAATTTGTTTCCCCTAGCCGAACAAATGTTTACTGGTTTGAGCGAGAAGGGCGCTACTTTTGGTGTCGGATGAGCAATCAGCTTGTGAAAATTGATCGCAATTCCAGCACTCAGCAAGCAGCAGGAATGACTGTACAGGAGTTGAGCGACTTTTATTATGCTTTGGCAGTTAACCAAATTGTCTCGATTGGTGATGCCCGCAGTTCTTTAAAGAGCCATTTTACGGCAAAATTGCTGCAACGGCTGAAGGTGCGATCGCTCTTGGCAGCTCCGATAATCTGGCAAAAGAACCTATTAGGTTTTCTGGCGGTAGAAAGCAATGAACCTCGCATTTGGACGGAGGCAGACAAAAATTTTGTTCAAGGTGTTGCTGGCTTAATCTCTCTGGTTGCACCTAGCGAAAGTATGGAAAGCACTATCAAACAGATTCAAGAGGATGCCCACCTGACTGGTCAAGTTGCCCAAGGTATCTATAGGGAACATGAACTTCAGGAAACTTTACACAGCTGTGCTAAAAGAGTTTTAGCTCGATTAGCTGCCACACGCTTTTTGCTGTTGCAGTATGACCCTGAACAGAATAATTATCAATTTATTTACCAAAGTCAGCCCCATAATCGCCGACCGTTGACATTTACCCTTTATCCTCTCAAAGAATTAGATGGGCAGCTTTTGGAACGTTCAACTCAAGCGGTGGAAATTGAGAACTTAGATGAAGATTTACGCTTTTTTAACTGGCGTCCCCCTTTACTAGAAAATGGTGTGCGATCGCTACTTGTTTGTAAATGCACTCACGGTCATATACCAGCAGCAATTTTGGTCATCACTCACGAAACCCATCGCTCATGGACAACTCTAGAAAAGGAATTACTGTGGGCCGTTAGTCAACAGATTGGTGTAATTGTTCGTCAGTGGCAATTACATAACCGCACCACCCAGCAGCAAAAATCTTCCCAGGCATTTGAGCAATGCCTACGCATTCTGACACAATCCCAGAACAGTAAAATCGAGGTTGGAAAAAAGCATTTAGAACGCACAGCACTCGAACAAATAGCATCAATTTTGGCCTGTCCCCTAGCGATAATGCTATCCTGGTCGCCTGGCGAAAGTATGGCAGAAATTATCCCTGGAGTGATTGACAATAGTCAATTTGGGATTTTTTCCGATGCATCAATTCCTATCCAGGCTGAAGCCTTAATTCAGTGGGCACTTGCTACGGAGAGTTACTTGACTTTGAAGGTAGATAATTTACTACCGGAAACTCGAAAATGGTTGAGTGTGCCAGACAAAGGTCAAATTTTGGTGATGGCGTTACGTACCAATACTGATTATGAAACTACTGGTGTAGTGTTGTTAGCAGACTATCAAGAGCGTCGCTGGTCAGAAGCAAACCTCAGTGCGACAGCAACTCTGATTTCTCAATTAGCTTGGTGGCGTCGTGAAAAGCAAATTACCCGACTTTTAGAATCCACAACAGAAGAATTACGACAACTCAACTGGTACAAACATCGTCGTTTAGAGGAAATCCAAAGAATAACGGCGCTATCCCTTAAACAAATACATGATTTGGGTATTCCTGCTAATGAACTTGCTCAGATGCGCTACCAGCTATTGTTGCGGCAGCTAGACCATACAGCCGCTTCCATGAGTGGAATGCTAAAACTTGAGCACTGGCAGCTACACATGAGTTGGGAAACTATGCCCATAGCCAGTTTACTGAAGCGATCGCTCGAACGCATCGAAAATCAACTTAAACAACAAAAGCTGTGGATTGGCGTACATGGCTTAGGACAACCGATTGACGAGCAAGAGTCACCAAAGAATTCTTCCCTTGCTAGAGGCGTTCCTACCTCCAGCGCTCAATCTTCAATGGCGATCGCTGGTGATATTGTCAAAATTGAATTAGTTATCCATGAATTATTGGTTACTGCCTGTAACCGTTCTCCAATCGGCGGCAGAATTGATATTTGGTGTCGCCGTTTAGATGCGTCAAAACCCTCGGATACAAAGCATTCTTTTACAAGTGGAGGGTCTGAACATCAGACATCGCTAGAACTGTCGATTACATACAACGGTGCGATCGAACCACAGTTACTCACAGAACTACATGATAATACACCCAAAGATGTGCTTGCTCCCTCCAACCTTGACCAACCGCCAGGTTTACATCTGCTGATCTGCCAAAACCTCATGCAGGAGTTGGGAGGGGAGTTAAATTTTTATCAATTACCAGATAATCGGGTAGTTAGCCGCTTGTTGTTGCCCTTAGTTGGCCATGATTCTTAGTAGTACTCTCCTCCAACTGCCTAAAGTCCCATCTTTTCAGATAGGGAACTCAGGAATGAGTCTATAGAGAGATTGACCACACATTTGTTCGTCGAAAGTATCCTCCCTTCGTAGCAAACTGGTTATAATTATTTTCCATCTCTCTCAGAAATCAAATTCTCATATACACAGTATTTATATGGGACGTATTCGTTCTAAATCTGACCTACCTACAAAAATCTGTCCGGTATGTCAACGTCCTTTCACATGGCGTAAAAAGTGGCAAGATTGTTGGGACGATGTGAAATACTGCTCAGAACGTTGTCGTCGTCGCCGTTCTGAAGCTCAAAATGAAACTAACCGCAACACAGACGCAAATAGCGCAAGAGATTAATGGAGTCACAGGTGCAACCTAAATTAATTATTCATGGGGGGGCTGGTAGTTCTCTCCACGGTAAAGGCGGATTGGAGGCGGTGCGCCGATCGCTCCATAAAGTAATAGAAGAAGTCTATTCTCTACTATTATGCGGAGCAACTGCCTCTGAGGCGGTGGTGCAGGGTTGCCAAATGCTAGAAGATAACCCCCGCTTTAATGCTGGTACTGGTTCAGTACTGCAATCTGATGGGCAAATCCGCATGAGTGCTTCTCTAATGGATGGTGCATCAGGGCGATTTAGTGGTGTGATTAATATTTCGCGGGTGAAAAATCCCATTGAGTTGGCACAATTTTTACAAAACTCGCCAGACCGAGTATTATCAGATTTCGGCTCTGCTGAGTTGGCGCGGGAAATGCAAATTCCCAGCTATAACGCTTTAACTGATTTGCGGTTACAAGAGTGGATACAAGAGCGCCAGGATAATTTTAAAAGCGCAATGGCTGGTGTGGTAGCAGAACCTGAACTGCTAGAAACCAGCAATGCCGGACGCGGTACCATCGGTGTGGTAGCTTTAGATGCCTATGGTAGGCTAGCTGCTGGCACTTCTACTGGTGGTAAGGGCTTTGAGCGAATTGGCAGGGTAAGTGATTCTGCTATGCCAGCAGGTAATTATGCTACTAGTAATGCTGGTGTTAGTTGTACTGGCATTGGGGAAGATATCATCGATGAGTGTCTAGCTCCCCGGATTGTAGTACGTGTGACTGATGGTATGTCCTTGAGGGAGGCTATGCAGCGATCCTTTGGGGAAGCGCACCAGAACAAACGGGATTTGGGAGCGATCGCTTTAGATGTTAGTGGAGCGATCGCTTGGGGAAAAACCAGTGAAATCTTACTCGCCGCCTACCACGACGGCGAAAAAATTGGCGACACTTTGGAATGGAATGATAGTGAATTGATTGGCTATCGTTGAATAAATTCTAGCGCCTGAGTTAAAATTTCTTCCTGGTCAACCATTGCGGCTAATTCTTGGGCTTCATAACGCCCCTCAAAAGCTTCTAGCGCCGCTCTTTTCAGTGCCACTTGATATCCTTGTTGCAGAATATCGATTAATTCTGCTTGATTCAAGTAAAACCCACCGGATTTGCGGCGCTTGTTTATTTTGTTGATTTCACGCACTGTATTTTCTATCGAAACATCCCAAGAGCGAGTAGAACGTTTTTCGGCCTTTTGTTTAATTAAATGGATGAGCAGAATCACACTATAACTATCAATCTTATTGATTTTGTCACTGAGGCTCATTTCTTCTAACTCATCCACCAACAGCAACGCCTCATGGATTTTGCCTTGTTCTAGAAATTGCCTAAGTTCTAGTAGTTCTTCCATGTTATTTTTTGAGATTTTGGCTTCACTACTAATCTAGCTAGATTAGACATCTTGCAAAAATCCTAGTTTATAGTCTAAAACCACAGATGAATTGCGATTAACAGTGATGAATTATTTATGTTGATCTGTGGTTTCATTTTCAACACTTTTCCTTTGCCAAGCTGGTTTTACTACCTGACGACTACGGGCAATCACTAGAGAATCATCAGGCACATCTTCTGTAACGGTAGAACCGGCAGCCACGTAGACATCATCTCCCAAGGTGAGTGGAGCTACTAAAACGCTATTGGCTCCAGTCTTTGTGCGATCGCCTATTTTTGTACGGTGTTTCTTCACGCCGTCATAATTGGCAGTAATTGTACCGGCACCAATATTTACCTGATTGCCAACAACGGTATCACCTATATATGACAAATGTGCTGCATTCGTGCGATCGCCTAATTGAGTATTTTTCAATTCCACAAAATTCCCTACACGGCAATTAGCACCTACTTGTACGTGACCACGCAAATGAGCATAAGGGCCAATTCGGCTTCCTGCCTGCACAGTGCTATCTGTTACTACTGAATACTGCACGGTGACATTTTCAGCCAAGTGACTATTTTCAATTAAACTCCCTGGCCCAATATGACTTCCCGTTTGAATCACTGTATTTCCCCGCAGATGAGTTTGGGGTTCAATAATTACATCGGGCTGTAATGTCACTGTTTCATCAATGGTGATGCTTGTGGGGTCGATGAGAGTGACACCCGCTAACATCCATTTTTCCTTGACTCGTTTTTGCAAAATTTCAGATGCTGTTGCGAGTTGCAAGCGATCGTTGATACCGAGAATTTCTTGGTAGTCTTCTACATCCACTGCCATTACTTGTCCGACTTGAGTCACGGCATCAGTAAGATAGTATTCTTTTTGGGCATTGTTTGCCTGTAGGTGAGGGAGTACTTTTGCCAAATCTTGCCAACGAAAGCAGTAAACTCCAGCGTTAATCCGCTGATTTTGCCTTTGAGCAGCAGTACAATCCTTGTGTTCGACCATTTGCTGCACAATATTTTCATCGTTACAAAAAACTCGCCCGTAGCCTGTGGGGTCTGGTAGGTTCGAGGTGAGAATAGTGGCGGCGTTCTGATTTCGGGCGTGAGTTTGTAACATCTGCTGAAGAGTTTCACTACGTATCAACGGTAAATCGCCGTTAAGTACTAGTAAATCCCCAGTGTAGTCTTCCAAGTGAGGAAGTAATTGCTGGATGGCATGACCTGTCCCTAGTTGCACAGTCTGTTCCACAAACTCCAAAGTGGGAATTGAATGCATGGCGGCTTGCACTTCCTCGGACTGATATCCCACAATCACGATTCGCCGTGAGGGCGAAAGTGGTTCTACACTTTCGAGAACTCTCTCTAATAGCGATCGCCCACCCAAAGAGTGTAAAACCTTGGGTAACCGTGATTTCATCCTGGTGCCGCGTCCCGCCGCTAGAATTGCTACAACTACCATAATTAGCTATCAGCTATCAGTGAAATTATGATTAATGCTGTTGGTACTTTAAAATTTAGGCTCAAACCATACCAGCTAACCATAGAAGAGTGAAATATACAATGAGTTACGATAATACCAATTCGTGCTAATTACGGCAGCTACAAAATCCCCTACTCCTAGTCCCCAGCCTTTTTACTGACTGGAGCCAATAAACTCGGCAAACTGCTGCATTAACTTGGGATTACGCCAACCGGAATCAGCTTCTTCTTGCATCACTAAAAGTCCTTCTGCTGAAGTAAAAGCTCTTTTGTAAGGTCGTTCGCTGGTCAGAGCATCGTAAATATCAATTAACTGAAATACTTGCGCTAGGTAGGGAATATCATCCCCTTTGAGTCCATCAGGGTAGCCTGAGCCATCCCAGCGTTCGTGGTGATGGCGAATAATGGGAATTACACCCCGCATACTGCGCAATGGCTGACAGATTTTTTCTCCTATCAAAACGTGCTGCTGCATGATCTGCCAATCTTCGGGGGTGAGTTTGCCTTTTTTCAGCAGCACTGCATCGGGAATACCCACCTTACCAATATCGTGGAGATAACCACCCCATCTCAAATCTCGAATTTGGTAGCGTGAGAGGTTGAGGTATTCACCAAAAACTTGTCCCAGTTTTACCAGGCGTTCACAATGGTTGCCTGTATTGGGATCGCGACTTTCAATCGACATGGCAATGGAAAATAGTACTTGTTCGGCATGGTCTAAATCTTCGTTCAGACGTTTCTGCCGCACCAAGGACTTGACACGCGCCGCTAGTTCCACACGATCAAAGGGTTTGGTGAGAAAATCATCTGCCCCAACTTCAATTCCCCGAATGCGCGATCGCCTGTCATTTAATGCTGTAATAAAAATCACTGGGATTAGCCTAGTCTGCTCATCCTGTTTGAGCAATTGGCAGACTTCAAATCCATCCATTCCTGGCATCATCACATCCAGCAAAATCAAATCTGGTTGTTTTTGAGTTACCAATCCGACAACGATGGAACCACTATCCGCCTCAATTACTTCGTATCCTTCCATCCCCAACAGGGCAACAGCAGTCATCCGACTAGCGGCATGATCGTCAACAACTAAAACCTTCGGCGGATCTAAATCAAACCCATTCACTTTAGAACCTTTGGCTTGTAGTGTTCTAGAGACCAATGAATCATCACCACAATTAACATCAGCTTTTATCCAAGAAGACACTGCTTGTCTATCTTCAAGCATAAGGTCTTGTTGAGGTAAGCCTAAAGAATAACCCTCCGAATTTTGCGATCCTACGGCATTATTTGAACCGATACTCTTTACTCTGCTAATGGGGTTTGACCCACTAACAATTTCTTCTGTAAAGCCTGTATGGTTGGATTTCCATTGAATCACAAAGGCACTCCAAGTTTTTGCAGAAGTTAACAGTGTCAGATTTAAAAAACAAATTTAATATTCGACTGTATCTGAGCCAGAGTTTCCATAGGGATTATCCATGATGTCAAGCTGCTATCTAGGTTTTCGCAGCATGTATCTTTTATGTTACGAACAAAGGGTATCCTGTTGTCAAATTTTTTGTTTTGCTTCTAGTTCCAGTATGATAAATTGGCACAAATCTTAAATCAGGTTTTTTACGGAGATTTTTAACCTAACAGCGCTAGAAAGCATTAGGATTGCTTGCTTTATATCGATATATCGGGTTTTTAGTTTTAAATCTTTATGGTAAGCATTAGGTATATATATTTTTATTTATACAATTATAGCAATACTCAAGTATATCAAATTACATATAGTATTTGATACTATCTTTAATTAAGCTATTTGGCTGGTAAAAACTCGTTGCCTGAGTATCTGGAAAGTAAATCAGAATTTTTGGCAAAAAAATGTCTAACTTTTCTGGAATTAAGGACTGAGGATGAGGTTTTAGTTGCCGCAGCTATGCCCGTCGTAGACATTGCAACCGAATTACAAACTAGTTCCCATAAAATCCCTGCCTTGTGTTCCCGACAGCCACCTTTTTCGCCAACGGGAGGTAGTTTCCAGCGAAGAGGTTTGTTGCTCTTGTTGTCGCCGCATGACTATGACTTCGGTTGAATCGCTCAATTCCGGATCGCGATAGGGAATGGCAGCACGGGTTAGTAAGTGTTCTTTTTCAGCTTGCGAGAGGGAAGTGAGTGCTGTTAGAGGAGAGCTATGGTTTAGCCCGTAATAAGTGCTGGGTACTGAGTGGTATTTAGACTCGATACTACCAGAATGTGCTGCCACGGTACCAGGCGATCGCCTTCCCACAGGTGGTGTAGAACCGATGATTAAGCCAGCAGACAAAAGTGCTGTGCGTATAGCAGCAGAACAAGAATAGGTGGCTAATAAACCATCTTGATGTAAACAAAATGACAGTTGTTTAATAAATTCAACAGTCCATAATTGAGGACAATGTGGTGGTGAAAAGGGATCGAGGAAAATTGCATCTGCCCAGAAACCGGACTGACGTACTACCGTGATTGTAGTTCTAGCATCGCCAATTAGTAGCTTTGCTTTTAGACAAGGTGTTTGCACATAATGCTCAAAAGCTAGCTGGGACAAACTTTCAATATAGTTACAGTTCCAATTGTCGAATAAGTGATGAGCGATCGCAGCTTGTGGCACTGCTGGATTCAGTTCTAAACCGATTACTTCAACACAACAACTAGGATTCATTGCCCAAATTGTCTGCAAAGCAGCAGCTGTGTTATATCCTAGACCATAACAAATATCCAACAGCCGCAAGACCGGTTTATGCGCCGCTGTAGCCAGTTGAGTCGGTTCCACAAATTTGAAAAAACTCTCCTGCTGCGCTCCATGATGGCTGTGAAAGGATTCACCAAACTCCTGAGAGACAAAGGTGAAGGAACCATCTGCTGTTAGCTTAGGTGTAAAATTCTCTAAGTCTGACATCTTACAAAAAACTAAATAATGACCAATGTCCAATCCTCAATTTGTTGTTTCGCCAGCTTGGCTGCTTGAACATCTAGAAGATCCGCAAGTCGTTATTGTGGATTGTCGCTTTTCTTTAGCCGATTCACAACTAGGACAACAACAGTACCAAACAAGCCATATAGAGGGATCATATTACTTAGATTTGAATCAGGATCTTTCCAGTCCAGTAGGTAAGCATGGCGGGAGACATCCTTTACCTAACCCCAATGATATAGCTAAAAAATTTGAGTCGATTGGGGTAAATTACCAAAAAACTTTAGTTGTAGCTTATGATGATTCGCGCTTTGCCTTTGCAGCTCGTTTATGGTGGCTTTTGCGCTATCTAGGACATGAGCAAGTAGCAGTGCTCGATGGAGGCTTTTCTGGATGGCAAAAAGCTGGGTATCCTGTTACAGATGTTGTACCTCAACCACAGATGGGTAAGTTTGTAGCTCAAGTGCAAACCGAAAAGGTGGTAGATATTACAGGGGTGAAAAGCCGGAAAGAGAGCCAAGAGGTAGTATTGGTAGATTCAAGAGAAAGCGATCGCTACCGAGGTGAACGAGAACCAATTGATAAAATTGCTGGACATATACCCGGCGCAGTCAACTATCCCTGGCAAGAAGTTACAGACTCTTCCGGCTACCTACTCCCTCAAGAAGAACAATACCGTCGGTGGGAGAAGCTAGAAACAGCCGAAGAAATCTTGGTATATTGCGGTTCTGGGGTTACTGCTTGCGTAAATTTACTTTCTTTAGAATTAGCTGGCATTACCAAGGGTAAACTTTATGCGGGCAGCTGGAGTGATTGGATTTCTTATTTATAGTCATTAGTCATTAGTTTTTGACAATTGGACTTTGGACAAACTTCAAAACCGACCTAATTGCAAACTGTAATTAATACTGAAGAACCAGCCATCAAAATCAATGTTTTCGACGGTTGAACTACCTAAACTTGCTCCAGCCTGTACATTCAAATTACTGGTATCGGATATTCGGTAATTTAAGTGCCCGAATAGCCGATGAAATTGGTCTTCTCGATCGCGCTGTGTAAAGTCCGAGAAGTTCACCTGGTAATCAATACCAACCTGGAGAGGTTTTTGCAAGTAGTAGTTCAGAGACACCCAAAAGGAATTGATTATCCGATCGCGACTTTGGGGATCAGCAAAATTCACACTCAATTCGTAGAAGCTATCTAGCGTTAATTTTGGAGTTAAGGGATCTCGCCGTCCCAAAGACAGTTGCAGAGAATTCTCATTTAAAAAGCGATCGCCTGCTTTAAAGCTATCCAAGCGATCACTGTTGTTAGCATAAAATAACTGTTGATTGCTCCAACTGATTTCTCCGTACATTCGCTGCGATATATGCTGGTAAAGACTGAGATTAAATCTTATCTGGTTGTAATGATATTGTGACTGATTTATATAACGAATGAGATTGCCATCAATTGAAGCGTTTAAAAAAGTCTTAGATGTCAAAGGGAAATATGCAGAGGTTAGCGTCAGTCCAGAAATAATTAAACCATCTTCTATGGGACTATCATTTGAGGAAAAAATATTAGTCGTCTGGAAGTAACCTACACGGCCCTGTAGATAGCCGATAGGTTTAAACTGAGGTAAGATTTGGGGTTGTTCTATCGGTTTTGGTAGCTGTTGTTCTAGGGGTCGCAGCCGTACACGCAATCCCAATTCGCGATCGCTATCAGACTCAGGTGGTTGTTTTGGCGATCGTAGCAACTGTATTAGCCTCTCTAGCCTTTGGGACTGATTTATTTGAGGTGGATTCAACACTTCCTCTTTTGAGTCTGGAGGAGATGCAGGCAAAACACTTGGCTGCGATTCTAGCTGTGGCGGGTCATTTTGCTTTTGAGTCTCTCCAAATTCTCCGGTTGGATCTGGATTGGTAGGTGAAATTTCTGTTGTTTCCTGTGCCAGATTTAACCGCGTATGGGAATCTAAAGTTGGTAACTCACTCGACTGCTTGCACAAAGAGTTAATTACCTCTTGCTCTAAATTCTGACATAGCTGATAAGTTACCTGTGTGTTTGCTAAATTTTTAGGATGCCAAATATCTGTATTTGCAGATTCTGCCGCATCTACTCTAATGCAACACCAGCTCCCACCACTGGACGCTAAAAAAATACAAAAAAACAAATTCTTCCAGTTTTTGAGTCGCATCTGTTAGATTGCGTTGATCGCATTTGGCAAATGTAGACCCACAAGCTGTATCAGAAGTTCCGATTTAGAAAATACAATTGAGTGCATATATCTTAACCTTGTAGGTATATACTGAAACTACAAACTAAAATTGCTGCTTTTCGGATTGTTCTCCAGATTTTTGCAAAACTGAGATGATGCGATAAAGATTATTATGTTCAGATTTAGTTAAATACAGCCAGTAAGTCACTTCACAACACATCCCTAAGAACTTCTTCTCACTGTATCTGATCTGCTTATCTTATTAGAATCAATTATATGTAAGGTACTTTTCATTTAATTGTTGATATCAATTACTAACTTTTAAATTTGTCAGAGATTTTATTGCATATAATATAAGTTTAAGAATAAAAATTTAAATAAACTATATATGAATATGATTCACTTTTTGTCTATTTTATCTATTAAATGTAGACAAAATTACAAATAATTTTACTAAATAAACTTTCTATAACAATTATCAGCAGCTTAAACCTTTAACTTTTTTGGTATTAGTTGAAATTCACAAATTCTCAAACTATGTTTCATAAATCGTTTCCACTATTAGTGATTGGTTTATGGGGAGTTATAGTACTGCCTTTGCCAAATAGGGTAAGTGCCATAACTCCTCTAACGCGAGCGGAGATTCAGAACCTCCGCAATATGGTACAACTGATACCCAAAGATAAACTCAAGAAACGTCCCGCACGCAAATTAGATGCAATGATTCCTGGAGACGGGCTGTCAACTGGTCGAGCTTCTCTAGCAGATTTGCGTTTTAATGATGGCTCTTTGGCACGAATTGGAGAACAGGCGTTATTTCAATTTTTGCCGAAGACTCGTGACTTTAAACTGTCAAATGGGACTGTGTTACTACTCATCCCACCAGGAAAAGGGCAAACACGCATACAAACACCAAATGCAGCAGCAGCAATTCGTGGTTCAGCATTATTTGTACGCTACGACCAACAAACAGACACTACGATTGTGGGTGCACTGACAAATAGTGGCATTGAAGTTTCTAACAAAGAAGCTTCTGAAACTCAGGTGTTGGAAGCAGGGCAAATGGTGATTATAGTTAAAGGGAAATTTGAGAGATTATATGATTTTGATCTGAGAAATTTTTATGAAACTAGCCAACTGGTTCGGGAACTTGATTTGAACAGGCAAAGTCCTGTGCCTACACCTGATCCTGCAATCACTAGTGTTCAAGCTGAGACTGCTGCGGCTTTAGAAGCACAGCCACCCATAAAAGGCGAGGGAGTAATTGAAAACCCCTCTTTTGTGCAGCTAACTCCTACACCCGACACCCCAACTGAGACAAAACCCGACACCCCAACTGAGACAACACCCGTAACCTCAACTGAGAAAAAACCTGACACCCCAACTAAGACAACACCCGTAACCTCAACTGAGGCAAAACCCGACACCTCAACTAAGACAACACCCGTAACCTCAACTGAGAAAAAACCTGACACCCCAACTAAGACAACACCCATAACCTCAACTGAGAAAAAACCTGACACCCCGACTGAGACAACACCAGATACCCCACCTAAGACAACACCTGTAACCTCAACTGAGAAAAAACCTGACACTCCAACTAAGACAACACCCGTAACCCCAATTGAAAAATTACCCAACACCCCAATTGAAGAATTACCCAACACCCCAATTGAAGAATTACCCAACACCCCGACTGAGACAACACCCATAACCCCGACTGAGACAACACCCGTAACCCCAACTGAGACAACACCCGTAACCCCAACTGAGACAACACCCGTAACCCCAACTGAGACAACACCCATAACCCCGACTGAGACAACACCCGTAACCCCAACTGAGACAACACCCGTAACCCCAACTGAGACAACACCCGTAACCCCGACTGAGACAACACCCGTAACCCCAACTGAGACAACACCCGTAACCCCGACTGAGACAACACCCGTAACCCCAACTGAGACAACACCCGTAACCCCAACTGAGACAACACCCGTAACCCCGACTGACTCTCCAAGCACATAAAACTGCTAATGAAGGTACAAGATATTCTGCGAATGCCGAACGCGGTTCGTTTTGTCATAATTTTGCGTAAGTCCTGGGGACTTAGCTGCTCCATCGCAGTAGCACATACTTATGCCCGATACCAGATGCAGAACCATGACAAATGAATTGTAGTTACTGCCTTTACAGCAACCACAGCAAAAAGTGATATTCCCTACGACTAGAGAACATCTGCTAGCGCTAGATTAAATCAAGGACAGGACTTACACAGAGTTCACCAGATATCCTTATATAGTGCAATCACATTTTCTGTGTAAGCTCCCAAGAACTAACTTGTTGCTAAAGAGATATATAAATCTATGACTTTTGATTACGACCTGTTTGTAATTGGTGCGGGTTCTGGAGGTTTGGCGGCTTCCAAACGGGCGGCTAGCTATGGGGCAAAAGTGGCGATCGCTGAAGATGATTTAGTTGGTGGTACTTGTGTGATTCGTGGTTGCGTTCCCAAAAAACTTATGGTCTATGGCTCTCACTTTCCCGCACTCTTCAGTGAAGCTTCAGGCTATGGCTGGAAAGTAGGTAATGCCGAGTTTGACTGGGAACATTTCATTACATCTATAGATAAGGAAGTTCGGCGACTGTCCCAACTACACATCAGCTTTTTAGAAAAAGCCGGAGTTGAATTAATTCCTAGCCGTGCCACATTGCTAGACTCCCATACAGTAGAAGTTGATGGACGCAAAGTTACAGCAGACAAAATTTTAATTGCTGTTGGCGGGCGTCCCATCAAACCAGATTTACCAGGGATGGAATATGGCATTACCTCTAACGAAATCTTTCATCTAAAAGAACAACCAAAACACATCATCATTCTTGGCGCTGGTTATATTGGCACAGAATTTGCCTGTATCATGCGTGGTTTGGGTTCTGATGTCACACAAATTACCAGAGGTGAAAAGATTTTGAAGGGGTTTGATGAGGACATCACTACAGAAATTGAAGAAGGGATGACGAACCACGGAATTCGATTGATTAAGAATAATGTGGTAAAAACAGTTGAACGCGTGCCGGAAGGATTTAAACTGACTTTATCAGGCGAAGACCAAGAACCAGTAATTGCCGATGTGTTTTTAGTGGCGACTGGTCGAACTCCCAATGTAGATGGACTAGGTTTAGAAAACGCTGGGATTGATGTTGTCGCTAGTTCTATCGAAGGTCCTGGATACGATACCACAAGTGCGATCGCAGTCAATGAATATAGTCAAACTAGTCAAGCAAATATCTTTGCTGTTGGCGATGTCACAGACCGAATCAATTTAACTCCCGTAGCTATTGGCGAAGGTCGCGCCTTTGCTGATAGCGAATTCGGCAATAACCGCCGCGAATTCAGTCACGAAACTGTTCCCACAGCTATATTTTCTACCCCAGAAGCCGCGACAGTAGGCTGGACAGAAGCCGAAGCACGGGAAAAACTCGGTGATGCCGTAAAAATTTTTCGCACTCGCTTTCGCCCCATGTACCATAGTTTGACTGGTAAGCAAGAGAAGATAATGATGAAGTTGGTGGTTGATAGCAACACTGACAAAGTGCTAGGCGCTCACATGGTAGGTGAAAATGCCGCTGAGATCATTCAAGGTATAGCGATCGCCGTCAAGATGGGCGCAACTAAAAAAGATTTTGACGCCACCGTTGGTATCCATCCCTCCGCAGCCGAAGAATTTGTCACAATGCGATAACTAGGTCATTTGTCATTTGTCCTTTGAAATCACAATTGACAAATGACTAAGGACGACCCTAACGGGAAAACTTTAATGCTCACCCAGTATATCTACTTGCACGGCTTCGCTTCCAGTCCTAATTCTGCTAAAGCGCGGGATATAGGCGATCGCTTTACCCAAATTCACACAAAGCTAAAAATTCCCGATCTAAATGCTGGCAATTTTTCGCAGTTGACAATCACTCGTCAGATGACTCAAGTTGCCGCAGAATTCAGTAATAATTCTACGCCAGTAACGCTCATTGGCTCAAGTTTAGGCGGCTTGACAGCTGCCCACTTGGGACAGCAATATTTACAAGTACAACATCTTGTGCTGCTAGCACCAGCTTTTGGGTTTTTATCCCATTGGTTGCCCAAGGTAGGGGATGAAGAAGTGCAGCGTTGGCAGCAAGAAAAATATATCATGGTCTACCACTATGGGGAGGAGCGAAAGCTTCCCTTAAGTTACGATTTTGTTACGGATGCTGCCCAATACCAAGAGGAATTTTTGCAACGTCCTATTCCCACCTTGATTTTGCATGGAAAAAAGGATGAAGTCATCCCCATTGAAGCTAGTCGTAACTTTGGGCGTTCGCGTCCTTGGGTGAAGTTAGTCGAACTCGACAGTGACCACGCCTTAGGTAATGTTATGGAAGAAATTTGGCAGGCAATTCGCCTCTTTTGCCAATTACCTTGAAGCTGTAAAATATTAGACTCTCACATAAATAATTGTCCTTAGTCATTTGTCCTTTCTTTAGTTACTAATGACTAATGACCAATGACCAATGACTAATTACTAAAATTATGCTTCCCTTTATCCGGTCAGATTTAGCCCAATTTACCGCGTACAAACCTCACCCCAGCAGCGATACAGCCGGAGCTGTCCCCGCACAATTTGATCGGCTAGATACAAATGAAAGCCCCTATGATTTACCACCTGAGTTAAAAGAGAAGCTAGTCTGGACATATCAGCAAGTAATTGAAACAAATCGTTATCCCGATGGCGGACATGAAACACTTAAGGATGCGATCGCCGAATACGTCAATGAATCAGCCGATCTCTCAATATCCAATACTGCCGCCAATATCTCTGTGGGCAATGGTTCAGATGAACTAATCCGTTCTTTATTAATCGCTACCTGTCTAGGAGGAGAAGGTTCAATTCTAGTTGCCAATCCCACTTTCTCTATGTACGGAATTTTGGCACAAACTTTGGGTATTCCTATAGTGGCGGTGGGTAGAAATGAAACAAATTTTGAAATTGACTTAGAAGCCGCACAGTCTGCCATTGAACAAACTCAAAATCCCCCCATTCGTGTAGTTTTCGTAGTGCATCCCAATTCGCCGACTGCCAATAGTCTAACTGCGGCAGAGTTGGCATGGTTAAAAAGTTTGAGTGAGCATATTTTGGTAGTAATTGATGAAGCTTACTTTGAATTCAGTCAAACTACCTTAGTAGGTGAATTAGCACAGCGCCCCAATTGGGTGATATTACGCACTTTTTCTAAAGCCTTCCGATTGGCATCTCTCCGTGTTGGTTATTGTGTTGCTCATCCCGAAGCGATCGCCATTTTAGAAAAAGTTCGCTTACCTTACAATCTCCCCAGCTTTTCTATAGCAGCAGCATTAGTTGCTTTACAAAACCGCACACTCTTGCTAGGGTCAATTCCCCAAACCCTAAGTGAACGAGCCAAACTAATCGAAATTTTATCCCAGCAACCAGAACTACGAATTACCGCAAGCGCTGCTAACTTTATTTACCTGCGTCTTAAACCAAATGGCTTTAATTCACAAGATGTTGCGTTAAAAACTTTCCACCAGAAACTTAGGACACTCGGCACTCTTGTGCGACACATTAGCGGAGGATTGCGAATTACTGTAGGAACAACAGAGGAAAACACCCGCACCGTTAATCGAGTACAAGCTGCTTTGGCAAATTTGGAATTTTAGCAATTCACTCAATAATTAAATCGGTTGTCCACCTCACTGCCCAAACGGCGTACTATTCCCACTGTTTGTGGCAGCACACCGACTAAAAGAGCAAAGGCAACATCCGGCAAAAGAGCGACTATTTCTGGCGGAAAGTATTGTTCAAATTGATCGAGAATCTTTTGAACGCGCTGCCCAGCTACAGGGTTTTCTGTAATTTGTTTGATCAATCGAATCCACTGTCGCCTAATCAAGTAAGCCTTCTGGCGTTCTTCATTAGATTCGGGAGTTAATAAAGACAGATTACCTATGGGCAGTGCCCTTTGGCAATCACAATCGTAATCCCCACCCACAGCAGCCCCAGGTCCAGCAAACTCTGCATGGTAGCGTTTAAAGAGGATTAATCCATTTCGTCTACGACTATTGACAATGAAAACTTCTCCACTGTGTAAACGTGTAAGGATATCCGAGCCTTGCGACTGCTCAGTTCCATCTGGCATGACAAGAGAGTCAAGGAAACTAGTGTCAGGGTAATAAGTTGATACCATAGATGTCTGATAGCGCCGATGCTGTTCGCTATCCATGTTTTTTAAACTTTCAACGAATTTGGTAGTAGTATGCACTTCAAAACGGAACTAGCTGTTATGTAAAATTAGGTTTTTGAATTCTTTATATTATCAAGAGTCTTTTCATCAATTTGACTAAAATAGTAACAAATAGGCATTGTTTAATAATTTAGTGATCATATTTTATGAGATATAACTCGATTTGTCTTTAAATTCGGAGAGGGTTTTCTTAAAGTTTTTATAAAGATGAATAACTTAATTACAAAGTTATTATGAGCTATTGCTAATTCCCTAAGGGTAACTGTACAGCTATTTTCATTATAATTAATTTATTTATCTATATAAGAAACTTTAAGATATTTGTTATTTCATGACCAATAAAAAAGACAAAATTTAATATTTAATCATTCCAAGTAAATCTTAAAAACTTATATTTTAACTAATATGAAAAATAGTAATAACCGTAAAATATTCACATTAAATATCATTAAAATAATTATCTGAAGCTATATACATCTACCTATTTAGCTAATCTTGGCTAACTGAGTTTTTAATTAGGTAACTTTGTGCTTTGATTGTCGATATTGGTGATTGATTTTTTCCAAAGTACTCACAATATCAAAATTTATAATTGCCAAAATAAAATTTAAATAATCGAATCAGCCCTCAGATGCTTGTGCAATAACATTTGGCTTGAGCGCCTTATGAAAAATGTATTCCAATTAGATTCGACTTTATGCACCCGATATCCCAGCTTAAAATAAAGTTGCCTTGCTTGATGGTTATTTTCCAAAACGTGAAGATATAAGTCTTGAAATCCCCACTCACGAGAAACTTTTTCACAGCTAGCCAGTAAGCCTGAAGCCACACCATGTCTCCGGTATTGTGGGTGAACTGCTAAATTGGATAAGTAAGGAAAACCCGTGCCAACCTGGCTCCACGAATCACTGTAACGTACACCCAGTTCCACACTTCCCACTAAATTATTAGCCGCACCAGTAGTAGCTTCAAAGGCGACTAAACAAATATGACGCGGCGGGGGTGATGCAATGCGATGCCTTAAGTCTTCGTAAATACCCAGACGTAGTAATGGAAAAGCCCATCCCCACATACCCTGTTGGGAGTGAAAGCTTTCAGCAATAATTTGGGAAACACCGATCAAATCAGCAGATGTAGCTGTACGAATTTGAAATTGACAGCACGCTGGATCGATTGGCTGTTGCTGGTATGGATGAAAAAACCGATATTTCAAGGCTAGTTTAGTATTGATTTTATTCAACGAAAATTTTTTCAAATATCCTCAAACACCATTTAAGCTGAAGAAAAACTATATATTTGCCCAGGAGCTTGAACTAACCTAAGATTGCTAATTCACTTTTGCTTGTGGATCATACAAAGTTTTACAATTTAGTTTGGGGCTTTATAGCCTGTAAGTTTGAAAGAGTCTTAGAAGTTACAGCTTCATACATCTACAATCTTAAGTTCAGTAGGTTCAGGTGCATACTTTGCTTTAGGTAGGAAGAATATCAGTCTGTTTACCACAAAAGCATCTGTAAATTCGTACAGGTTTATGTAAATGGGTAGACAAATAGCATAACCTGCCCATAGGCATTACCTAAAAAATTGTTAAGTAAGTACACTACCGACAAACTTTGGTTGCAGTACTGAATTTTTTTATGCAATTGCCGCTACACTAACGGGACTCTGATACTAAGTCATAGGAACGGGCTGTACAGTTAGTGGGGAAGAATCTACAAGATTATCCCTAACTTCTTAACCACTACCACTTGTCTTAATGATAGTTCTGATTGCTAAATTAGAAAGAGGCATTTGTCTAATAGTATACTTTGGCTTTAAATCTTATTGTTTTAATTTTTTTGACTCTACCATGACTACCATAAATAAAATTTACCTGCAAGTGTTAGTACAACTGCTGCGGAGGGAAAACTTAATATGCAGCTTCATCTGGATTTTTCAGCCAGCTATGAGTGCTGTATGTAGTATCAGGCGTTGCTCACAGGAGGTGAAGCAAGATTTTGCAAGCAAGCATCGACTCCATAACACTAAAACTGACTATGAAAGCAATTACACTGCACCAAAGCAAACGGTAATCGGCATACGCCATTGAGACGAATTACTGTGAGTAAACGCTCCTACACTCAGCAGTCATGTAGCCAAACAGCCTTATTGGTCGAAATGCTCTGCTCTTACCTGACTCAGAAAAATACTTACCTGATCAGATTATTCTTTATCCGACTGCCGTTGCAGCAGGAAAGCGGTGCATGAAATCCCAAGCAAACAGTAAGCCTAAAATTTTGGTTGTCGATGATGAACCAGACAACCTTGACTTGCTTTACCGCACTTTCTATCGCGACTATAAGGTGCTAAGGGCAAACTCTGGCCCTGCGGCACTCGATCTGCTGGCTCAAGAGGGGGAGGTCGCAGTGATCATCTCCGATCAGCGGATGCCGATGATGAGCGGTACAGAATTTTTGAGCCTGACAGCAACTCAATATCCAGATATTATCCGGATTATTTTAACTGGCTACACCGATGTCGAAGACTTGGTGGAAGCAATTAACGCTGGTAAGGTATTTAAATATGTCACCAAACCGTGGGAAGCTGAGGAACTCAAAGCAGTGGTACGCCAAGCTTTGGATACTCACAATATCCTTAAAGCCCGCACCCGCGAACTTACTCGCACACTCCGACAAGAATCGCTGCTGAATACCGTTACAAATACGATTCGCAGTGCTTTAGACTATCGCCAAATTTTGCAGGCGATTGTAGATACAGTGGGTCATATGTTGGAGGTGGATGTTTGCCTGTTGCGTCCCTTCCAAGATGAGCAGTTAGCGGATAAAGGATTCATTTATCAGAAGGCTCTTTCTGAACAAGCAGAGGTGCAGGCAAATAATTTTTCTGCTGCGTCCTTCTCAACCTCTGCCCCTCTGCCTCTTTTGGCTCAGACGGTGTGGGAAACCCGCGAAGTCCAGGTGATTCACGATGTAACTGATGATGAGCGTATTCACGGTAATACTCCCGAACTGCGCCAACGTGGGGCAGCTTTTATTGCCGCTAACATTTGCTCTAGTTTAGTTGTGCCATTGATCTGCCAACAAGAACTGATGGCAGTGCTAGCACTACATCAGTGTTCTCTGCCTCGCTTCTGGGGGGATGATGAGGTGCAGTTAGTGTTAATGGTGGCGGATCAGGCAGCTTTAGCTTTGTCTCAAGCTTATGCTTACGAACAAGTACGTGCCCTTGCCAAGCGAGAGAGCTTAATTAATACAATTACTAGCGCGATTCGCTCTAGCTTAGACCCCCAAGATATTTTTGCCGCTATCACCCAGCAATTGGGACAAGCCTTACAAGTCGATGGCTGCGTCCTGTCTTTGTGGACAGAGGAAGATGAGTTTGTCGAATGTGTGGGCTTGTATGACAGTTTTCAACATTCGGAGAATTTGCGTAGGCACAGCTCGCCGCAGTTGCCAGTTCTAGATAATAATCTTAGTAGCAATAATCACCTACCAACTCAGAGATTACCTTATTCTCAATCATCTATACAGGAAAATCCAATCCTCCAACAAATGCTACAGACACATGAACCTGTGGTAATTGGTAATGTGAGCCATTCTCCCTCAGATGTGCAGGGTTTTAATTTGCCTTTAAAAATGCCAGCGCGATCGCTAATGTTTGTGCCATTATTGGCTGATGGGAAATGTATCGGTAGTATTACTTTACACGAGGGTAAAAAAGTACGCCGATGGCTGTCATCTGATATCGATTTGGCTAAAGCAGTAGCATCTCAAGCAGCGATCGCTGTGCAGCAGTCACATCTGTATCAAAAAACTCGCCAACAAGCTGAACGCTTACTGGAATTAGACAAACAAAAAACTGAATTTTTCCAAAATATCTCCCATGAGTTTCGCACACCCATCACCTTGATTCAAGGGCCTTTAGAGTCGGCGGTGGCGGCTGGTGAAGGATTATCTTACTCCCAAAGTGCGATCGCTCTACGTAACTCCCGCCGCCTGCTGCGACTGGTAAATCAACTATTGGATTTACAACGCCTGGATGCGGGGAGAATGCAGCCTAGTTTCCGCCCTTGCGATCTAGTCGAATTTGTTAGCCAAATTGTTGAATCTTTTCGTCCCTACTGTGAGAAAAAAGGACTGCATCTCGCCACCCAGTTAGATGAATGTTCTACGGTGTACTTGGATATGGAAAAATTTGACAAGGTGGTTTACAACCTCCTGTCAAATGCCATGAAGTTCACTCCTGAAGGTGGCACAATCAGTGTCAGACTAAAATCTGAACATGATCGTTGCATATTACAAGTACAAGATACTGGAATTGGGATTATTAAAGAACAAATTCCCCACCTATTTGAGCGCTTCCGCCAAGCTGAAGGTTCAGCAAACCGCTCGTATGAAGGCAGTGGTTTGGGTTTAGCTTTAGTTAAAGAATTGGTAGAACTACATGGTGGTCAAGTCACAGTGGAATCAGTTTACGGCGAAGGTACTACCTTTAGTTTATGGCTTGTTAGTGGAAATGCTCATTTACCCGCACAACAAGTACTAGAAACGCCTACTGAACTGAATACAAGCCGAGCTAGTGTAGAATTGGCTGATTTAGAACTGTTAGAGGCAACAACAGGCAATATTGAAGATATTACACTAAATTTCTCCCCCAATGTTGATACTCAAGACTCAGCACTTAAGACTCAGCACTCAATTTTAGTTGTAGATGACAACCCGGATTTGCGAACCTATGTATCCGATATTTTCCGCCGCAACGGCTATTATGTACGCACAGCCCGTAACGGTTATGAAGGGCACGGTATAGCTAAGGAAATTATACCCAGCTTGATTGTGACTGATTTAATGATGCCCTTGGTGAGCGGACTTGAGATGATTCAGATGATCCGCAATGAGGAGAAGTTGAAAGGAATACCAATCATTCTGTTGACAGCGAAAGTAGACGAGGAAACCCGCATCGAAGGTACAGAACATGGTGCGGATGCTTATTTAGCAAAACCATTCAATGATCGGGAACTTTTGGCGGAAGTTCGGAATCTTTTAGCATTGAAGGAAAATGAACGCCGAATCGTGGAATTAAATACTTATCTAACAGAATCGGTGTTAAAACGCTTTTTACCGGCTGTATTGGTACAAAAAGCCGCAACTGGAGATTTAACGTTAGATTTGCGCCCAGAACCACGCTTAATTACTGTTTTGTTTAGTGACATTGTGGGTTTTACACAGCTAGCAAATACTCTCAGATCCCGGCGAGTAGCAGAGTTACTAAATGAATATTTAGAAGCCATGACCAAGGTTGTATTTGGCAATGGCGGCACTGTAGATAAATTTATGGGAGATGCTATCTTAGCTTTATACGGAGCGCCGGAAGAACTAACCCCTAATGAACAGGTGCGTCGTGCTATCAACACAGCAAGAGCAATGCACCGCTCACTAGCTGACTTGAACCAGCGCTGGCGAGACCAAGGTGTATTCGATGGTGACAAACTTACTAGCGTACAGTTCCGGTGCGGTATCCACCAAGGTACTGCTGTTGTGGGGATGTTTGGTAGCGCTGAACGTGCCGATTATACTGCCATTGGTCCAAGTGTGAATATTGCTGCAAGGTTGCAAGCTGCGGCTGTTCCCGGTACTATCCTGGTTTCTGCAGCTGTGGCAGATTATTTGCAAGAAGAAGAAATTACTAAAGGTAGTCCGCTAGAACTTAAAGGAGTAGATGAAACAGTTTTGACCTTCGCTGTTAAACCAGAGCTAATTGTTAATCGCTAAAATTTAGACTGGTATTTTAAAGCATTACCAATGAGTAAGAGTGCCTAATCATATCCAGTTTCTATAGTATGACACCATCAGTTGCAGACAAAACTCCAATTCCAGCCAAGGTCTGGAGGCGACACACCGATCCACCAGCTTTGTGGATTTCTGTCGTTATAGGTTCAGTCTCTCTGCACTTACTGGCGTTCTGGCTGATGCGCTCATCTAATGCATTTAGTCTGTGGTTTCCCCAGCAAAGTGAATCTGCTGTTCCCATTGAATTAATAGACATTGCTCCCAAGACAAAAACAACAGCTAAAATAGTTTCGCCAAAGCCAGCATCCGCAAATCAAAAGTCTGTACTAGCGCGTTCACCACAAACAGCACGAACCATGCCCAGAAATCAAGATTTTGGCGCAATAAATTCTGCTGATAATAATTTCCAGCAAAAGAGCCGAACTTACGCCTCTCAACCTCATAAGCAACCCTTTAGCCAACGGAGAGTTCCTACGCCGACATTTACACCTACAGCCACACCGACACAGACACCGACATTTACATCGACCCCAATACCGAAATCTACACCGATACCAACACCGACACCTACAGTTCCAGTCGTTAATCTACCTTGGAACCGCCGTCAAGAAATCAAATTGGGAAAGGGAACGCTACTACCAACAGGTATTCCATCAAATCCACCAGTTTCGGAACCTGAAAACAGAAAAACTCCAGCAACTCCGACTAGGGAAACTTTACCAACTCCCACTAGGGAAACTCCAGCAACTCCGACTAAGGGAACTCCGCCAACCCCGACTAGGGAAACTTTACCAACTCCCACTAGGGAAACTCCAGCAACTCCGACTAAGGAAACTCCACCAACCCCGACTAGAGAAACTTCACCAACTCGAACTAGAGAAACTCCACTAACTCCGACAGAGGGAGCATCGCTAGTAATAGTAGATCCTTTGTCTAGAGATGAAATGAGTAACTTGATAGAAACAAGAGGATTTCGACAAGATGCTTTACCTGACGTTATCGCTAGATACAGCGGAAGCACCACAAAACAGTTGGATTCAAGTTTTCTACCAAGCGATTCCGAAGTTAAGCCTGCACAGATCCTTGCTAGCTTAGTAATTGATCACAATGGCAACTTTCAACAGGCTGTAGTTCTAGAAATAGAACCAGCAACACTGCAAAGTGAAAAAATCACATATGAGCGAGTTCTCAACGAGGTTTTCAAAACAGAAAACTTTGTTGCTGCTCAGAACAACGATGGCACAAAACCAGATTTGAGCAATCTTTTTGTACGGATCACAATCCAAGCTGCCAATTCCAACTAACTAAATAATTGACTTGGATTTTTGCAAAATCTGTGTTATAATTATAAAGTTGGAAAACTGCGGGCGTAGTTTAGTGGTAAAACTATAGCCTTCCAAGCTATTAATGCGGGTTCGATTCCCGCCGCCCGCTTAGAAAAAGCTCTAAAACGCAATAGTGAATAGAGCGTGAACTGAAACTGTATCTGAATTAAAAAGACTTAGGGCGAAATTCCCTTGTTAAATTAGGTAAAGTTTTAGCAAATTATACTATTACAACAAGTAAGTCTCGGCTTGGTAAAATAACCAGTTAGATAAATAACTATTTCAATTATCCAATGCCTACTATGTAAGTAAGTGGGCAAGAATAAATTCAACTATGTTACATAATGTAAAATTAATTATATAAATTGGCTTGTAGTAAGCGGCTAGAGCCGCTTACTACAAGCCTTTAATTATTCACGTCACTTATTTAGTTATTACAATATCTACAAGTAGATAATAAATAGCAAATAGCAAGTCGATCTAATGCTAATACTACGTTAGTCGGTCTATTTTGGAGTGGGTATGTTGTCTTTCCTAACCAGCTAACGCAAGTCTTATGTTAAACAGCTTAATTATTGCTTTTCTTGACTAAGTAACAGTCATAATTGATCAAGCGATCGCCAACCTTGGCAAAGAAATAAAAAACTAGAGGAATATCGCACAGCTTTTATTTTTGAGTATCCCTCATTGTTCTAACATCAACAATGTGAAATATTTCTTTATCCAAATTTGCCACTGACGTAATCTCGGGTATCTTCCTGTTGAGGATTGTTAAAAATATTCTCTGTAAAGTTGTATTCGACCAGATATCCCATTTTGCTGCCCGTTTCTGTCGCCTGTGCATTGAAAAAGGCTGTCATATCAGACACCCGTGCGGCTTGTTGCATATTATGGGTGACGATAATAATGGTATATTGGGACTTCAGTTCTTGGAGTAATTCTTCAACCCGCAAAGTTGAAATTGGGTCAAGAGCAGAGCAGGGTTCATCCATTAGCAAAACCTCTGGTTGAATTGCGAGCGCACGAGCAATGCACAAGCGTTGCTGTTGACCACCAGATATAGATAAACCACTTTGTTTGAGTTTGTGCTTAACTTCATCCCATAAAGCAGCTTGCCGTAAACTCCGCTCTACCAATTCATCCATATCACCGCGATAACCATTAATCCGTGCTCCAAAGGCGATATTTTCATAAATTGACTTTGGAAAGGGGTTAGGCTTTTGAAAAACCATACCAACCCGACGGCGTAATTCTACTGTGTCAATTCTTTTGTCATAAATATCGGTTTCACCAAAGGTAATTCTTCCTTCAATTCGTGCACCAGGAATCAAGTCATTTAAACGGTTAAAACATCTTAGTACAGTGCTTTTACCGCATCCAGAAGGACCAATAAGAGCAGTAATTTTATTTTTGCCAATGTTTAGGTTAACATCACGAACTGCTTTGAAATTACCATAGAAAACAGATAATTGTTCAGCTTGTAAAATATTCTCGGAAGTAGCGGTTTTTGAGCTTGATACCATACAAAAATTTCAGGTAAATCCTGAAAATCTACATTTAAATGAGGTCGATTTATTTAGCGTGACTGCTGGAATTTATTGCGTAAAAATATTGCTGTTGAATTCATTAACAGCAGCACAATCATCAAAACAACAATACCAGCAGCAGCATTCTGGTGAAACTCTACTTGAGGGCGAGAAACCCAGTCAAAAATTTGAATTGGCAGTGCTGTAAAAGAACTTTGCAAACCTTGTGGAGAAAGCTGAGGCAAGAAAGTAATAAACCCAACAGCCCCAATTACAATCAATGGAGCCGTCTCACCGATCGCTCGTGAAAGTGCCAGAATAGTACCGGTAAGTATACCCGGTAAAGCAATGGGGAAAATTTGTTCTCGGATGATTTGCCACCTGTTAGCACCAAGGGCAAAACCTGCTTGTCGCAAACTATCGGGAACCGCACGTAGCGCTTCACGAGTAGTAATGATGATAATTGGTAGAATCAATAAACTTAAAGTTAAAGCACCAGCTAGCACTGTGCGTCCCTTAGTTATTGGTTCCATTACCCGCACAAAAATTTGTAAGCCCAGCAAGCCATAAATAATTGATGGCACTGCGGCTAAATTTGCAATATTGATTTCAATTAACCGAGTAAACCAGTTGTCCTGGGCATACTCTTCTAAGAAAATTCCTGCGCCTACTCCTAAAGGAAATGAAATTAAAGCCGTTATTACCAAGAGCCAAATAGTACCAACTAAGGGAGCTAATACTCCAGAAGAAGAGGCACGACGCGAGGAAAAACTGGTAAGAAAAGACCAATTCAAGCGTCCAAGACCGTCAGTTAAGACATCAATGAGCAAAATGGCTAATATCAACAACGCAAATAAAGTTGCAACCCAAGTAGCGATCGCAAAAACTTTGTCAAGGTTGTAGCGTTTATTGATCGATAGGTTAAAGTTCGGATTTGCCCCAGAGTCAGACAGATTTGTAGAGTGAATATTGCCCTTTGTCATTCGTATTTCTCCCGGAAGCGACGAACAAACCAGTAACTAAAAATATTTAGGGCTAATGTTATGAGAAATAAAGTCATACCCACCGCAAAAATAGTTTTATAGGCCAGTGAGCCTGCTGGTGTGTCTCCTTTACTTACTTGGACAATGTATGCTGTCATTGTCTGAATCGGCACTAGCGGATTTAAGCCCAACTGAGGATTTTGACCAGCCGCGATAGTAACAATCATTGTTTCACCAATCGCGCGGGAAATAGCCAAGATAAAAGAAGCTACTATCCCAGATAAAGCCGCTGGTAACACTACTGAAATAATTGTTTCCCGCTTAGTTGATCCCAATGCATAGGCACCTTCCCGCAAACTACGCGGAACTGAATAAAGAGCGTCTTCACTCAAAGAAGCTACCAGAGGAATAATCGAAATTCCCAATACTATACCTGCACTCAAAGCATTGAATCCCTGCATCCCTGGGATGAATGTTTGAAGAAAGGGTGTAACTGTGAACAATGCAAAGTAACCAAACACAACAGTGGGTACTCCTGCCAATACTTCTAGAGCTGGCTTTAGCCATTTGCGAAGTTTAGCTGGAGCATACTCACTTAAGCAGATGGCAGCTAACAATCCTAGTGGTAATGCTACTGCGATCGCAATTACAGATATGAGCAATGTGGCGCTAATTAGCACCATGATTCCGAACTGCTTATTAGTAAACAGCGGTGTCCATTGTGTGTCTGTTAAAAACTGCCAGATCGAAACTTCTTGAAAAAATTCAACAGTCTCAAAAATCAGTGTTAAGACAATGCCAATCGTGGTTACAACCGAGATCAAAGCAAACAAAGCGAACAGGACTTTGACGCCAGTTTCTACTCGTTTACTCAAAGTCCGATTGGGCTGCCATAAGTTGGAATTACCTGGTTGATTAGATAACGGGTTGTAAGTCATTTACGGACAACCTCATAAATTCAAACTCTCTTTGTATGTATGGACACACTACCATTCTATGAGAACTGGCCTTAGGCTGGAAATAAAGCTTACTTTCAAGACCATAAGCCTTAAATAAAGCCAGTATAAGCAGACTTTTTTTGACAAGCTCCTACTTCCAGCTACTAGGGCTTAGTACAAATTGTGCAGATAAACTCGCATTTTCAGAAAAGTAATTAGTGGATAACTCTTACTTTTCTTGCTTGAGAAGGTCTTTTAAAGTAACACCCACTTGAGAACCCTTACCCTCAAAAATCGAACCGACTTTTCCACTATTAAAGCGTCCCTGAACTTCAGTCAGTAAATCGCTAGGTAAAGGTACATAGCCCACTTCTGTAACTAGCTTTTGGTTTGCTGGAGCATAATTGAAATCAACAAAAGCCTTGACTTCAGGACGAGTCGCCGCAGTTTTCTTAACGTAGATAAACTCTGGGCGCGAAAGCGGCTGATAAGTACCATCGCCGATGGTTTGTGGACTTGGCTGAACACAGCCCTTACCACCATCAATGCCAACCAGCTTTAACTTCTCTTTGTTGTTCTCATAATAGGCATAGCCAAAGAAGGCTATACCACCTTGATCAGCGCTCACACCCTGTACCAGGGTGTTGTCATCTTCACTAGCAGTGAAATCCCCTCGGCTTTGCCCTTCTTTACCCACAACGGCTTGAGTGAAATAGTCGTAAGTACCAGAGTCAGTACCAGGGCCATACAAACCTATTTTCTGTGCAGGAAATTTCGGGTTAATTTGGTTCCATTGGGTAATTTTGCCTTGAGCCGCAGGTTCCCACATTTTCTTTAGTTCATCAACTTTGAGGCAAGCTGCAAAGTTGTTTTGGGGGTTAACCACTACAGATAGACCATCGTAAGCAATTGGCAATTCAATGTACTCGATATTACCTTTTTTACATAGTTCCACTTCTTCCGGCTTAATGGGGCGGGAAGCATTAGAAATATCAGTTTCACCCGCACAGAATTTCTTGAAGCCGCCACCTGTACCAGAGGAAGCCACAGTAACTTGCACCCCAGGATTAGCCTTTTGAAACTCTTCTGCCATCGCCTCAGAAATAGGATAGACGGTACTAGAACCATCAATCTGGACTTTTCCAGATAAATTTGATCCGGTTGCTGTGTTGGTGGCTGGGGTAGCGCCGCCATCAGCTGCTGGGCTAGAGTTGTTAGAAGCTTGATTATTATCGCCGCAAGAGCCAATACCAATTGCTAGAGCAACCAGGGGAGCAACCAACTGCACCTTTGAAGAGAACATAAGGATCTTTATAAATGATGCTATGGATTAACAGTATGAACATTAGCACCCAAAAGTAAGACAAAGGTTAACAAACGGTTAAGTAAATGCTAATACATACTTATAATTCCTAAAAATAAAGTTAGCAAAGGCACATATTAAGACGGATAAAGCCTTAAAATTATGATACAAATTATACCATTAATTAGTGTTGCACAAAGTAAAATACAAATAATAATTTGGGTACGTTTTGAATATTTTTTTGAGATTGCACATTTTTAAATAAATTTACTGCTATAAATTATCAATTAACAAGCAGCTTTAAGGTAAGGTATTCCGCAGTAAGATTGAAACCCCTCCTTGCCATTTGGGTTCTGCATACCCCTACGGGGAAGGAAGCTAGCAGTATAAGCAAAGCTAAGGTGGGAGAGTTCATAGATTAATGTTTATACTGGTTCCTGTTGGTTTTTTCTTTTGCCTTTCCCTGGTTGTCTGATAAATGTTTGCTGCTTCCAATCAATTACTATGGTCTATGATTGGCTTACTCCTGACAATGGGTGGTACTTTCCTAGAAGCTTATGGCATCACCTTACCCTGGAGTTGGAGTAGGCACGGAATTCAGACTTTTTCTTTAGGTGTCACTTTTCAAATTGGTGCAGTGCTACTGGTAGGTTGCTTAGGGGGCAAAAATGCCGGTGCCCTGTCGCAAATTGCTTATTTAGTGATGGGTTTAACGTTATTACCAGTATTTGCCGATGGCGGCGGTATCGGTTATATCAAGTTATCTCAATTTGGCTATTTGCTAGGCTTTATTCCTGGAGCTTGGATTTGTGGCTTGTTCGCTTTTAAAGCTAGACCTCGGCTGGAAACTCTCGCCTTTAGTTGCATCTGTGGCTTGTTAACTCTCCATCTATGCGGTATTACTTATTTGATTATTAGCTATATTTTTCAGTGGAAAGGCACAGAAAATCTACCCTTGATGCAAACAATCCTCAGATATTCCTGGTTTGCACTACCAGGGCAACTAACTGTGGTCTGTGCCGTTACTGTAATAGCATATGTATTGCGTCATTTAATGTTTTATTAATTTATTGTCTTTCGTCCTTTGTCATTTGTCAAAAGCTCATGACCAATGAATGACCCTTACGCGTGACGCTCGTTTGCCTTCGGTGTCTCCCCTTGGGAAAGGAATTGCTAACGCTACGTTATCACCAGTAGCTCCTATGAGCGGCTGCGTTGGGTAGGCAATGCCCAACTTGTATCCCTCCTGGGAAGGAAGGCAAGCTACGCGCAACATCTCCCCTTGGGAGAAGGAACTGACGTGGTTTCCACACAACTTGCTACAACTTTAGGAGAGTTCCTAACGCAGTGGCTCGCCTTCTCCCAAAGGGAGGAATAGCAACTGTGCTGCCTCAATAATGACCAATGACCAATGACCAATGACTAATTCACCATGCGTTTAAAAAATCGCCTTTTCTGGATCGCTGCCTTCATAGCTTTTTTCTTAGACCAAATAACAAAATACTGGGTGGTGCAAACCTTTAGCTTAGGGCAGACACTACCACTCTTACCTGGGATATTTCACTTCACCTATGTCACTAACACTGGTGCTGCTTTTAGTTTGTTAAGTGGGAAAGTAGAGTGGTTGCGATGGCTATCTTTAGGAGTGAGTTTAGTATTGATAGCGTTGGCCTTGTTTGGCCCAACGTTAAACTTATGGGATCAGTTGGGCTATGGCTTGATTTTAGGTGGAGCTATGGGCAACGGTATTGATCGCTTTGTTTTAGGCTACGTCGTTGATTTTCTTGATTTTCGCCTGATTAACTTTGCTGTATTTAATGTGGCTGACTCATTTATCAGTATCGGTATTGTTTGCCTGTTAATTGCTTCCTTGCAAAAAACACCAACTTCAACTGGCAGGTCGCATTAAACTATTAAGCCTGGGATTAATCATCCCAGGCTATCGATTTTTGAAATCCTTGCTCAGTCTTATATGCGAGGACTTAATTTATTGGTTTTAGCGATTTTGATTTTTCATCTTATACCAGTTCACATAACTGGTGTAAGAAGTCAAGATGCACTGACAATCGCTGAAGACAAACTAGTATTCAGATTATGCCCCAGCTTTTAATTTAATTACCTGGGGTAGGAGTGTTTGGCGAACTAGAGCCTGGAATTGTACTCGGAGAACTCATACCTGGTTCGGTAGTGCTGCCAGGAGTACCAGACTCAGGTGAAGTTGAGCTTCCTGGTTCGGTAGTGCTACCAGGAGTACCAGGTTCATTTGGGGTGACGGTTCCTGGTGCTGGAGTTAAGTTGCTAGGAGTGCCAGGTTCAGTTGGGGTGATGGTTCCTGGTGCTGTTGTGCTACCAGGAGTGCCAGGTTCAGTTGGAGTGACGGTTCCTGGTGCTGGAGTTAAATTGCTAGGAGTGCCAGGTTCAGTTGGGGTGATGGTTCCTGGTGCTGTTGTGCTATCAGGAGTGGTGGTGCTATCAGGAGTTGTGCTATCGGGCGTGGTGATGCTATCAGGCGTGGTTTCTGCCGGAACTGTAGTGCTACCAGGAGCGCTAGGGGTGACTGCTGTGCCACCGGAACAACGGGAGTTGAGTGGAAAATACTCGCACAGAATTTTCATTCCTTCTGGCGACATCTTGATTTCCGTTGGTGCACTAGTAGAGTCGCTACTGGATTGGGCTATGGGGGATTTACTGGATTCGGCTACGGCAATATTAGTGGTGAATGCCAAAGATAAAGCCGCACCAATCAGAGTCAGAGATTTTCCCATCATTCTGTAATTAACCTAAACGGAACACTCGGCCCATTAAAACAGACAATAAGATTTAGAAAATCTTCCTAAATGAATATATTTAGGTTTGTTTCAAAATATATGGATATGTAAAATTGGTAAAAATTAAATCTGCTGTCTCCCGAAAACTAGTGTTTATAAATACAACAATAAAAGTAATGACTGTAGTTATATAACTAGTAATATATATCAGATAAGCCTTTGAGAATGGAGAAAAAAATGTGCATCTGTAAATAAGTTACAAAAATAACAAACTAATTCTGGACTTAAGCTGGTTGCAAGTATAAATTAGCTCAAAAAGTACCGTATAAAAAATTTATGCTTTGGCTTATGAGTAAAATGATGAAAGACTAACATCTAAAATTGTAATTCGCCCGATTCTTCACTAAAAACTGTGATGTGAATAGCCGATGAGTTTTCCCCAACCCCCTCAAAAGCCACAAACGTTACTTGGTCAACTGACTCAAGCAGTACATACTATTCAAGCTAGGGTCGATTTTTCTAAATTGGCGCTCAAGCCTAATGCCAAAGTACCGGAACTCTGGGTGCAGGATGCGGGGGCGGATAAGGCAGAGGTATATCCACTGTTGGGCGATCGCTATATTCTAGGTCGTAGCTCCAAATCCAGCGATATCGTCATCCGTAACCCTGTTGTCAGCCAAATTCACCTATCGCTATCGCGGAATTCTACTCAGCGCACACCAGTTTTCGTCATCAAAGACGAAAACTCTACCAATGGCATTTATCGGGGCAAGCGTCGTGTTAATTCCCTGGAACTGCGTCACGGCGATATTCTTACTCTGGGTCCCCCAGAACTCGCCGCTTCTGTGCGGTTGCAATACGTCGATCCACCAGCTTGGTATGTCAAAGCTGCCAGTTGGACAGCTTATGGTGTTGGCGGTGTTAGTGCCCTGTTAGCGTTAGTGATTGGCGTAGAATGGCTAAAATTTCAAGTTAAACCCCTACCTACAGCTACACGCGCTCCAGTAGTTGTTTACGCCCGTGATGGAGCCACTCCCCTAAGAGAGCCTCGGACTACCTCTCATGTAGACATGAAGCGATTAGAGGAATTTGGCCCTTATTTACCTTCTGCGGTAGTGGCTTCAGAAGATAGTCGTTACTACTGGCACTTTGGGGTTGACCCTCTGGGGATTTTACGAGCCGTGTTGATCAATAGCCGCAGCGGAGATGTGCAACAAGGAGCCAGCACTGTTACCCAGCAAGTTGCCCGCAGTTTGTTCCGCGAGTATGTAGGAAGACAGGATACCCTTGGACGCAAATTGCGAGAGGCAATTGTCGCTTTGAAGCTCGAAACCTTTTACAGCAAAGATGAAATTTTGCTGATGTACTTAAATCGGGTTTTTTTGGGGGGAGATACCTCTGGCTTTGAGGATGCAGCCCGTTATTACTTTGAGAAGTCGGCTAAAGAATTAACTTTGGCAGAAGCAGCAACTTTGGTAGGAATTTTACCTGCTCCCAACGCTTTCGATTTCTGTGGGGATGGGCCAAATAAGCTAGAAGCAGCTGAATACCGGAATCGCGTGATTAAGCGGTTGCTGGAGATGGGCAAAATTAAACCTGAAGATGCGAACCGAGCTAGACGCTCCACTGTTCAAGTTAGTCCTAAAGTCTGTGAACAGCAAGCTAAGACGATCGCTCCTTATTTTTACAGTTACGTCTTCTCTGAGCTTGAATCAATCTTGGGGGAGGGAGCCGCAAGAGAAGGAAATTATATCATTGAAACAAAGCTTGATCCAGCGATACAGAGTCAAGCAGAAGCAGCATTAAATAATTCGGTGAACAACTCTGGTAGAACTTTTAATTTTTCTCAAGGGGCTGTAGTCACTCTTGACTCTAGTACAGGCAGTATCCTGGCAATGGTGGGCGGGACTGATTACAGGAAAAGTCAGTTCAATCGTGCTGTTCAAGCCAAAAGACAACCAGGTTCCACCTTCAAAATTTTTGCTTACACTGCTGCTATTCAACAGGGAATTCCAGAATCAAAAAGTTATTCTTGCGCCGCTTTACCTTGGCAAGGCTTTACTTATAAACCCTGTCGTGCTGGTGCTGGCGCTAGTTTAGATATTGCCACCGGGCTGGCTCTTTCAGAAAATCCCATCGCCCTGCGAGTTGCCAGAGAAGTCGGGCTGAATAGAGTCGTGGCAATGGCGCAGCGTTTGGGAATAAAATCAACCCTTGATCCAGTTCCTGGTTTAGTATTAGGTCAAAGTGTGGTCAATGTTTTGGAAATGACTGGTGCTTTTGGCGCTATTGGCAATCGTGGTGTGTGGAATCCTCCCCATGCGATTAACCGAATTTTAGACAGTGGTGATTGCCGCGATCGCGATGATATCAAAACCTGCCGTGTAATCTACTCCTTCGACCAAGATCCAGATGCCAACAAACGAGTGCTGGCAAATAGTGTAGCCGATGAGATGACTAGTTTGATGCGTGGCGTAGTCACAAGAGGTACTGGTCGTAGTGCTGCAATTGGACTGGGGGAAGCTGGAAAAACAGGCACGACTGATAAAAACGTTGACTTATGGTTCATAGGTTTTATCCCCGGTCGGCGGCTTGTGACTGGTGTTTGGCTGGGAAACGACAATAATTCCCCTACATCTGGTAGCAGCGCTCAAGCAGCTCAGTTGTGGGGAAATTATATGCGGAGAATTACAAGGTAAATTGGGGACTGGGGACTGGGGACTAGGAAAAGGCAAAAGGTTACAGGGTGGGCAGAATTCACGTTTGCTAACTTATCTCTTCCCAATTTCCACCAATCCCCAATTCCTAGTCTCCAGTCCCCAATTACTATTGATATCCCCGCCAAGGAATAACTTCCAGCGTACCGCTAGGCTTAAATATCACTTGGAAGTGGGCAAGAGGTTCTTTATCGTTGGGAGCTGCGACGTTGGAACCGTATATAGCGTTGAACATTTTAGGAAGGGGTGTTTCTCGGAAATAGTCAAAGGCGACTTGGTTGAGTGGTTCATAGTCAGCAATTACTCCTTCTTTGTTGACTGCCACCCGATATTTCAAATCTCGCGTAAAGGTGGGAGTACCACTCCAGGTTTGGCGAACTGTACTATAAAGCTTTTGGTTTAAACCTTTGACTATATTAGAGTCAGTAATTTTTGTGCCGACAACCTCTGGTGTTCTAGCATATCCTCGCCAAGGGCTAACTTCTAACACACCTTTTGTAGTAAACACTACTCGAAATTGGGCGATCGGTTCATTGGAAATGGGAGCGCGGTTAGCTGGATTGTAAAGTACGTTAGGCAGAGGAGTTTGTCCCACTCCTAGATTTGCTTCTTTATTCAGCGCTTTATAACCAACGATCGCTCCATCCGCAGCTACACCCAGACGATAGATCAAATCCTGTTGCAATCCTGAGCGATTAGTCCAAGCTGGATGAACCTGGTTGTAAACTTGACGATTCAATGCACGTAACTGGGATGGATCAGTAATTTCTGGAACTGTATTTAAAAGTGCTTCTAAATCTTTAACTGTCGGCTTTGTATTAGCTGTGGGCGTTGGTGTCGGGGTTACAGCTGCGAAGGGAGTTGCAGCAGCTGATGCTGGAGGAGTGATATTGTTTGTTGTAGAGCTAGTTTGCTCATCTGGTTTAGGCTGCGGTGGACGCATTTGAGGAGGCGGAATCAAGTTAAAGGCGATCGCTGCTACTGCTAAACTTGACACACCCACAGCAGCAGGTACAGCCTGCCTGATTAAAGCCTGACTAGCACCGCCATAGCGTCTGGTAACTGGTTGTAGTTCTAGAGAAAGTTCAGGTAAAGTTTGGCTATCAGCAAAAAACTGATCCACTGCTTCCACTAAATCAAACAACTGTACCGTATTCAAATCTATTTCAATAGGCGGCCGTTTGGAATTGTTAGACTGATCAAACCCTTCTGGAGAGCCTTCTGAATGTATAATCAACCTGTGTCGGTTGCTGTCAATTTTCTGAAACTCTACTAGCTCCGATTCCTGGTTGTGTGCTTGCGGATTGGGTACACTACTTAAAAATTCTTGGGCATAGCCACTAACAGCCCTCACCAAACTTTCAAAAAATTCCCGCCCTCCCGTTAGCGGCTGATTGTAACCAGATAAATAACATTCTGCATTTACCAATATTGATAATTCCGGGCGCATTTCCTGGAAGTGTGCAGCCCTAGTGACATCACTTAACCCTTCTAAAAGCAGTGTACAATTAGGCAAACTGTACTTACGTTGAATATTCATTCCACTTCACCGTCAAAAAGACTAATCCAGAATCGCTGCATTCCAGCTGTACCAGTACAAAATAGTAATTGTCCTAACAAATTTATAGCTAGCTCATCTAATTTTTCATCAGAACTTAATGCGAGTACACCAGAACGTCGAGCATTCATCCGGCTCTTAAAATGCGCTCTAAACCGCTCTAAGTAATTAGATAGGCGCAAATTCTGTTCCAATGGAATCTGCTTTTCTTCCATTTGTTGACATATCATTAGTAACTGGCGAATTACAACAGTTAAACGCCGCGCTATATAGCAAGCAATGACCACCAAAGCTTTTGCTTCCATGATAGTTAAGGGACGGCGCATGTGCGCTCTCCGTAGTGGATTAGAGCTACGCATCCGCCATAAATTCACCCTGTCTTTAACAATTCCTTTTAGATCCAACTCTTGAGCAAAAGACAGGATTGCTTCCGAACCACCAAGCTCTAAAGCTTCAATTGCCAATAAAATTAAGTCAATTTGCAGCCTGGTTCTCCGAGGACACGTCTTGGAAGCGATCGCAGGATCTGGTAAAGTGTCCAGAATCATCGGCAGTGACTCTTGGGCTGCACTGTTGAACGGCGTTAAACTTGCTGAGACATTCATTCTATAAATACCTTGTGCGGTTCCAACAGACTAGGTAAAACAAATTTAAGATTCGGTAGCCAAACAAGAACATTAGACTTGTAGTAGTAGCATAACTACCTGATATATATTACTTAACTCTTTCTACTCAAAGTTTTCCCTATATTGAAATCAAAGTTTTAAAACATAAGTTAATTGACCCCATTTATTTAGTGCAATATCTTTTCTAGCTTGGTTTAGATTCTAATTATCGTCAATAAAGGACGAAGCCTCAGCCTCGACCCCCAGCGTATGACATTATAGTGTACGATTTTTCAGGTATCTGAAAATTGGAGACTAAGGAATAAAGGCTGAGAGCTAGAGACTCAGTACTGATGACTCGGTACTATAGTTATGAATTTAAATTAATAATTCCTCACTCTTCACTCCTAGCTTTCCCTACTCCCCACTCCCTACTCCCCATCCCCTGTTTTATGGATTTGAAGTCTCTCGTTCGTGACATCCCAGATTTCCCCAAACCCGGAATTTTATTTCGGGATATTACTACGCTGCTGCGCGATCCAGAGGGACTGCGCTACACTATTGACTTTTTAACACAAAAATGCAATGAAGCTGAAATAAGGGCAGATTATGTCATTGGGATGGAGTCGAGGGGATTTATTTTTGGCTCACCTCTGGCTTATCAATTAGGAGCTGGTTTTATTCCCGTTCGCAAAAAAGGTAAGTTACCAGCAGCTGTTCACTCAATTGAATATGAACTAGAGTATGGTACAGACTGCCTGGAAGTACACCAAGACGCTTTACACCAAGGTAGCCGAGTTTTGATTGTGGACGATTTGATTGCCACGGGCGGAACTGCGAGTGCGACAGCAAAGTTGGTGCAAAAGATTGGCTGCGAACTAGTAGGGTTTGGGTTTATTATCGAGCTACGGGATTTACAAGGACGGACATATTTGCCGGACGTGCCAATTATCTCCCTAATTGAATATTAGTCATGGGTCATTAGTCATTGGTTATTAGTCACCAGACAAAGGACAAGTGGCAAAAGACAACTGACATAGACGCTCAAAGGGCGGCTTCCCGTAGGGTAGGAAAAAGGACAAAGGACAAATGACATCTACAAAAATTTCCTTGGAGACAGGTCGAGATTGGCTAATAACGCTAGTCACGAGTGAAACTTTTGTTTATGTGGTAAAGCGGATATTGCAGGCACTACTGACTTTGTTGCTAGCGTCAGCGTTGTCGTTTTTCATTATTCAGCTCGCTCCAGGTGATTATGTAGATACGCTGCGGCAAAACCCGAAGATATCGCCAGAACGAATTGAAGAAATCAAACGGCAGTTTGGTTTGGATAAGTCTTGGCTAGAACAATTTTGGCTGTGGCTATGGCGAATCTTGACAAAGGGAGATTTTGGCACGAGTTTTATTTATCAACGTTCAGTATCGTCGCTGTTGTGGGAACGGGTACCAGCGACTTTGCTATTAGCGATCGCATCTTTAATTGTCACATGGGCGATCGCCATCCCTCTGGGGATCTTTGCTGCTGTTAACCAAAACAAGCTAGCAGATCGGATTTTACAGGTGATTAGTTATGCCGGACAAGGCTTTCCCAGTTTCATAACTGCCTTAGCGTTGTTGGTTTTAGCCCAAATCACCTCGCCCTTATTTCCAGTGGGTAGTATGACTAGCATTAATCATTCGGAACTGTCGTGGTTCGGCAGAATCTTAGATATCGGCTGGCACATGATCTTACCCACGATCGCCCTCTCAATTACTAGTTTTGCTGGTTTACAACGCATCACTCGCGGTGAATTATTGGATGTGCTGCGTCAAGATTACATCCAAACGGCTCGTGCCAAAGGACTGCCAGAAAATCGCGTTATCTACGTTCATGCACTCCGCAATGCGATAAATCCCTTGATTACCTTATTGGGTTTTGAACTAGCTGGTTTATTAAATGGTGCTTTTATTGCCGAGTTTTTCTTTAACTGGCCTGGTTTAGGAAGGTTGACCTTACAGGCTCTCCAAGCTCAAGATTTATATTTGTTAATGGCAAGCTTGGTAATGGGCGCAGTCTTGCTGATTGCTGGTAATTTAATCGCCGATTTAATGTTAAAAGCAGCCGATCCACGCATTCGCCTAGAAAATCTCAATTAGTCATTAGTCATTAGTTACTATACTACGCTCCTCTACTCCCCCTGCCTCCCCTGCTCCCCCACTCTCCCCATCCCAATCCCCATGCTGTCCGAAGTCTATTACTTGGTGCGCTCAAAAACTGACGGTAATTATCTCATAGCTCGTCCTGACGCCGAAGCATCAGGTTATTTATTGCTGTTTCGAGAAAACTTTGATGCCTTAAGCTATCTCAACACCCACGCGGTAGAAGTGGCAAACCGCTTTGCTGTGGAATCTATTCCAGGTACACAATTGGGAAACTTGCTCAAACGTTGGGGTTTTAGCGGTGTGGGTATTGTGACTGACCCATTATTGCCCAAGGTTGAGTTTTTACAGCACAGTTAAGCTAATTACAGCAGATTGCAACTTCTCTACGAGAGGCTACGCCAAGGTGAGGTACAGATAATCGTAGGGAACATGGCTGTGCTCCTACCCATGTACTCTCCAAAAGACTCCCGCCACACTGTTCCAGTGTGGCGGTGAGAGGAATGGAGGAACGGCAATGAGCTTCACCACTCCTCCAATCGTCTATACCACTACCTTTTCTAAACTCAACTTAGAACGCTTCACTTGCTCAGGAATCGCTACAGGATAATCTCCAGTAAAGCAGGCAGAACAAAAACTATTGGTATCTTCTCGTGTCGCTTCTAGCATTCCTTCCCAACTGAGATAGGCGAGGCTGTCTACTTCCAGTTGTTTGGCAATTTCCGCTACTGACTTAGTAGCAGCAATCAGTTGATCCTGAGAATCAGTGTCGATACCATAGAAGCAGGGATGAGTTACTGGTGGGGAGGAGATTCGCATATGTACTTCCACTGCACCAGCTTCACGCAAGGTTTTGACTAATTTACGGCTGGTAGTACCCCGCACAATCGAGTCATCAACAATAATTACTCGTTTACCCGCCAGCACATCTTTGAGCGGGTTGAGCTTCATGCGAATACCTGATTCGCGCATGGTTTGTGTTGGCTGAATAAAGGTTCGTCCAACATAGCGATTTTTAATTAGTCCTTCGCCATAAGCTACACCAGAAGCTTGGGAAAATCCGATCGCAGCAGGAATACCTGAATCAGGAACACCAAAGACAATATCGGCATCTACAAAGGATTCTTTAGCTAGTTGATGTCCTAAGCGCATCCGATAGCTGTACAAACTCTCGTTATGCATGACGCTATCAGGGCGAGCAAAGTAAATCATCTCAAAGATACACAATTTCCGCTGGGGCTGTTGACTCCAATGATAGGAAGCCAAACCTTCTTCAGTAATCCAAACTAACTCGCCTGGCTCTACATCTCGTAGGTATTCGGCTCCAATAATGTCTAAGCCACAAGTCTCCGAAGCCAAAACGTAACGGACTGGATTACCAGCCAAAGTGCCAATTACTAGGGGACGAATGCCATTGGTGTCCCGGACACCCATAACGCCGTTAGGAGTGCCAATAACTAAACTAAAGGCTCCTTGGCAACGATGAAATGCCTGAATTGAACCCTCTAGCCAATCTGCGCCAGCATTGATTGCTTCTGCGATCGCAAAAGCGATCATTTCTGAATCTGTTGTCGTAACTAAGTTGCATTTTTTCTCAAGCAACTCTTGACGTAATTGCACTGTATTGACTAAATTGCCATTATGTGCAAGAGCTAATGAACCTAAACGGGTTTCCAATACTGCGGGTTGGGCATTAACTTTGCGGCTAGAACCTGTGGTGGAATAACGAGTATGACCAACAGCAAGGCTACCAGGCAAATGATCCAAGACAGATTCATTAAAGACTTGAGATACCAAGCCCATATCTTTGTGGAGGTGTACTTGTGTACCCTCAAAGGTGGCAATACCAGCTGATTCTTGACCCCGATGCTGGAGGGCATACAATCCAAAGTAGGTCAGTTTAGCAACGTTTTCTCCTGGTGCGTAGATGCCAAAAACACCACAAGCTTCTTCTGGCTTGTCAGGCTGATTTTCATGACTATTGATTGGGTTGTTGGTCTGGTCGGGGTATTCATCCGAAGTGACAGAATGAATGGAAATCATGCTAGCTTTGCTCCTGGTGGGGGGGGTCAAGTCACTGGGATTATGTCTATAGATAGTTGTAGCTTTCTTAATAAATCTTTAACCATCTATTAAAACAGTACCGTAATTATGATCAGGGACGTTAATAAAAGAGTTAGGAGTTAGGAGTTATGGTGTTTATTCCTAGCTCCTGACTTTCAACTCCCAACTTATTTAACTAGGGGTAGTGGTGTGGATGGCAAGACGCCTAGCGATCGCGTGGGAATAGCGATCGTTCATATCTTCGATCCTAACTTTGATTAAGGCTTGGTTATCAGTAGTGAAAACCCCCAAACCCATCTCATAATTACGAACCGTACCTACTTTTTGCCACTCTTGACCCAGATGTTCCTGTAAGTATGATTCCCAAATTTCTTGTTGTGCTGATGCTACAGAAACTAAAATCCTGGCACCACCTTCGGCAAACAGCAACTCATCAAAGCGGGATATTGGCTGGGTTGGTGGGATTTCTAAATTGATTTCAGCACCAAGGTTCCCAGCAATACAACATTCTGCTATTGCGATCGCCACTCCGCCCTCAGCACAATCATGGGCTGAACGTACCCAACTATTACGAATTCCTTCACGGCAAACTTTTTGGACGCGGCGTTCTAAGTCAAAATCTACCCGTGACGGTTTTCCGGCAACAGTACCGTAGATAGTGGCTAAATATTCCGATGCTCCTAGACTGATTTTGGATGCTAGAGGCAATCCGAGAAGATAAATCACATCGCCGGATGCTTGCCAACCTTGACCACAAATTTTGGTGATATCGGGAATCAAGCCGACCATACCCACTACTGGGGTGGGATAAATTGGTTGTGGGATGCCTTGAGAATCAAGAGTCTCATTGTACAAAGAGACATTACCCCCTGTGACGGGAGTTGCCAATTCTCGACAACCTTCTGCCAAACCGCGACAAGCTTCTGCCAATTGCCAGTAACCAATCGGTTTTTCTGGAGAGCCAAAATTCAGGTTATCTGTCACCGCCAGAGGTTCTGCACCCACACAGCTAAGATTGCGTGCAGCTTCTGCTACCACTGCCTTAGCTCCTTCATAGGGGTCAAGATAAACATAACGAGGATTGCAATCTACCGTTGCCGCCACCCCTAATTTTAAATTTTGGATTTGGGATTTTAGATTGGGGATTTCTTCAAGCGGGCGCAAGCGCACCACAGCCGCATCTGCACCACCTGGCAGTATCACAGTATTGTTCTGTACTTGATGGTCATACTGACGATATACCCAACTTTTAGATGCGATGGTGGGTGTATCGAGCAAAGTTAGCAAAATATCATTCCAACTTTGCACGCCTCCTTGGAGTTCTATTCCAGCAGTTGTGCAAGCAGGTAAGGAATCAGGAGTCCATTCCCAAGCTTGACGGGCATATTCTGGCGGTTCTGCTAACAATTCCCGTTCATATACTGGGGTATTCTCAGCCAAAGCGTCAGCGGGAATTTCTGCTGCTACTGCACCTTGGAAGAGAATCCGCACGATGGGTTCAGCGATGACAGTACCAGCGACAACGGCTTGAAGTCCCCAACGGTGAAAAATGTCGATTAATTCTTGCTCACGCCCCTTATGGGCAACGAACAGCATTCGTTCTTGAGATTCCGAAAGTAGATATTCATAAGGAACCATCCCCCTTTCTCTTGCGGGAATTTTATCTAAATCTAGTTCAATTCCCACACCGCCTTTTGCTGCCATCTCTGAAGTAGAACAGGTGATACCGGCCGCTCCCATATCCTGGGCGGCGACAACTGCACCTGTCTTAAAAGCTTCCAAACAAGCTTCAATTAACGACTTTTCTAAAAAGGGGTCGCCCACTTGCACAGCAGGGCGATCGTCTATTGACTGATCGCTCAATTCTGCACTAGCAAAACTTGCGCCTCCCATGCCATCGCGCCCGGTAGTGGAACCAACATACAGCACGGGGTTACCTAAGCCAGATGCTCCAGATTTGACGATTTCTGGTGTTTCCATCAACCCTAGTGCCATAACATTCACCAGAGGATTACCAGAGTAAGCAGAGTCAAAATAAACTTCGCCGCCAACGGTGGGTACTCCCACACAATTACCATAATGGGCAATTCCTGCTACCACACCGCTAAACAGCCGTTGGGTTTTGGCATCTTCTAGGGAACCAAAGCGCAGTGAGTTTAATAGGGCAATGGGACGCGCACCCATCGTAAAGATATCTCTGAGAATGCCTCCTACTCCCGTTGCGGCTCCCTGAAAGGGTTCGACCGCTGAAGGGTGATTGTGGGATTCAATCTTAAAGGCTAGTTGGAGTCCGTCACCCAAATCTACAACACCAGCATTTTCACCAGGCCCCACGAGGATGCGGGGCCCTTCGGTAGGAAACTGCTTGAGTAAAGGTCGAGAGTTTTTATAGCAGCAATGCTCTGACCACATTACCCCAAACATTCCCAGTTCAGCTTTGTTGGGATGACGCCCTAACCGACGGACAATTTCTGCGTATTCTTCTGGTTTAAGACCTTCAGCAGCGATTTCTTGCGGGGAAAAGAAAGCAGGAGATGTGGCGGTCATGGAAATAATGCACCAATTGTACAGAGCATTATTCTATCGATTTACTTACCCCGTAGGTGCAGTTATAGGATGGTTTATGGCTATATGATGCTACAGATTTAACAAAACAAATAAATTTACTTAAAGATATATATTTTTGTACACCTAAAGATAGATTGTATTTAATGCTGAATTCCTGGTAATTATACTGATAAAGATTAAGTAATAAAATTTTTTCCTTATAAAGTGCATAAGCCATTTCCAGATTATGGAAATGGCTATCAGCCTGTCAGATGATCTACTAATTGAACACAGAAAAAACTCATAGGATGCGATCGCAAGCAAGTTTTAATCCTTGAAATTCTGATTATTTGGAACTTCATTCGTCTGAAAAACTGCTACAACAGCGGACTCAATCACTGAATCGCTTTTGGATAAAGGATTTTAGGAATTTGAGAAACTGTTTATCCAAATGAGCAAACCGACCGTACTAAACCCAATTAAGAGGATTTTGATCATGCCTAGACTTACCTTTCCACCCAATTTCATCGGCACCCCCAGTGCCGACACTTTAATCGGACAAGAGTTAAATGCATCATCGGCAATTGGTATTGATATTTTAACTGGAGGTTACATTCGTACACTCTCAGGAAAAGACACGATCACTGGCATCGGTACTGGCGGTAACGGTAACAATGGTGTTATTGGGACAGGCATTGCTAACAGTGGTGAACTGAATACCGGAGACGGAGAAGACACTATTACTGGCACCGGTACTGGCGGCAATGGCGACAACGGCAATGACCCCGGTGACGGTGGTACTGGGACAGGCATTGTTAACAAAGGCAATCTGAATGCAGGGGGTGGAAATGACATGATCACCGGCATCGGTACTGGCGGCAACGGCGGCGACGGCGTTGCCAATCCCTATACTGGCGGCGGTGGTAATGGGATAGGTATCGCTAACAATAATAATATTAATGTAGGAAAGGGGAACGACATAATCATCGGTAACGGTACCGGCGGGTCCGGCGGCAACCGCAGCATCGGCCGCTCTGATGGCGGCAATGGTGGTAGTGGGACAGGTATCGCTAACAGTGGCAGTATTAATACAGGGAATGGACAAGACACAATCATCGGCACTGGTACTGGCGGCACACCTACTGGCGGCCGTGCCGGCGGCAGTGGTGGTAGTGGGACAGGTATCAACAATAGTGGCGAACTGGATACCGGAAATGCAGAAGACACGATCACTGGTATAGGTATCGGCAGCATTGGCGGCGGTGGGACTTTCAGCGGCAATGGCGGTACTGGAATCGGCATCGATAACAGTGGCAGTCTGAATGCAGGGGATGGAAAAGACACGATCACTGGCATCGGTACTGGCGGCGATAATGGCGGCGGCGCTTTCAGCGGCGACGGCAGTATTGGAACCGGTATCGCTAACAGTGGCAGTATTAATACAGGGAATGGACAAGACACGATCACGGGTACAGGTACTGGCGGCAACGGCGGTGAGGGCTATCCCCAGGCCGGCGACGGTAGTATTGGAACCGGCATTGCTAACAGTGGCAGTATTAATACAGGGAATGGACAAGACACGATCACGGGTACAGGTACTGGCGGCAACGGCGGCAATGGTGTCTTTAAAAGGGGCCTCGGCGGTGCTGGAATCGGCATTGCTAACAGTGGTAGTCTGAATACAGGGAATGGACAAGACACGATCACGGGTACAGGTACTGGCGGCAACGGCGGCAACGCTATAGAAATCCCTTCTGATGGCGAAGTTGGCGGTACTGGGACAGGAATCGCTAACAACAGTGAAAATTTTAATACAGGAGACGGTAACGACACGATCACCGGCATTGGTACTGGCGGCAACGGCGGTAACGGCGGCATTGATCAAGAAAACGGCGACAATGGCGGCAACGGTGGTAACGGTGGTACTGGGACAGGCATCAGCAACAGTGGAAATTTTAATACAGAGGACGGAGAAGACACGATCGTCGGTACTGCTACTGGTGGCAACGGCGGCTATAGCCGATACATCGGCGGGTCCGGCGGAGATGGCAGTACTGAGAGGGTCGACGGCAACGGCGGTACTGGAATCGGTATCAGCAATAGTGGCAAACTGGATACCGAAAACGGAGAAGACACGATCATCGGCACTGGTATTGGCGGCAATGGCGGCATTGCTGCCGGCGGCATCGGCGACGGTGGTGCTGGAATCGGCATCCAAAACACTAAAGACGCCACCATCACTACAGGGTGGGGTAAGGACACCATTACGGGTTATGGGAAGAGTTCTGGAACAAACTCCACCGCCTATGGCATCGTCAACGAAGGAGTAATTGATACAGGCAATGGTTCTGACATTCTTACCGGACAGGCTACAGCAACAATTGGTGGTACTGCCTATGGCATTTATGGAGAAGGAATCATCAAGGCTGGTGATGGTAATGACGAAATTATTGCCACCAGCACCCTAGATGGAGTTCAACAGAAAGTTACTATCGGTGGCGGGTTGAGCATTGATCTTGGCACTGGAAATGACTACTTCAAAGGGTTTGGTGATACCACTATTGATGGCGGGGATGGTTTTGACACCCTCGATCTTAGAGCTTTCAATCGCTCTGAACTCCTAGTATCTGGTGTTGTTTCTGGCAATACCCTTAATTCTGCCAACATCAGTTTTAATAACAATGGGAGCACCATTAGCTTTTCTACGACTGGCTTTGATAAATTTATCTTTGCAGATAGTTCATTCTGCTACAGCACTTTGGCAAACGGGGCATAAATTTGTTAATGTTTGTTACTTTCTCTATCTTGGGTTTTAACCCCTGAGTGTCTAATTGGTGTTTTTTGCTCTTAAGCTGAAAAAGCATCTATTAGGGCATATATTCTTACTCAAAACTTACAGGTAACTACTGAAGCTCAGAGAATATTCGGGTATATGCAGTTTAGCTGTAACAATCCTGTGACGAGAATCACACTTATCTATGATTAGGATCGTCTCCCTGCGATCGCTAACTAGGCATAATTAATGACAACTGAACTCTAGCCGAGTCATTAATAGGGAACACACTTAATTGCCGACAGCCTTAATCAAGGACTGTCGGTTTTTTATGTCTATATGTCCTTCATCCTTTGAGAAATGCCCTATAACTATAGCCAATAAAATTTCCCCACAACTGGTTGGTAACTTGACAAAGATTTTGCCACAGCCACTACCAAATGTGGGGAGGGTATGATCAAATTGGGTATCTTATGCCTATCGAGCGCTAATATCTTGCACTCACTCTAGTAGACCGGAAGTATACTCCTAGAACCAGCACATACTTTGATTAAGACATCGCTTGAATGATGTAATCAAAGTAGGGTGCTGCTTCGGCAGCGTCTTCCGCACTCAGTAAGCTAAGGGAAGCTGTTTTGAGGGAATTGATCGCTTCTACCATTCCAGGCACAGGAACGCCCAATGAGTTGTACATTTCCCGCACACCAATCAAACCAATTTTTTCAATTGGTTCTTTGTCACCGGCAAGCACACCATAAGTAATTAGACGTAAGTACCAGCCAAAATCACGGATACATAGAGAGCGCTGGCGTTCTCCGTAAGCATTACCTCCAGGGGAGATAAAGTCAGGACGCTTCTGCCAAAGTTGTTTGGTTGCTTCCTGAACTATCTTTTTTTCGTTTTCGGCTAAGGTAGCCGCAATCCTCGTCCTTTGTACGCCGGTTTGCAAAAAGTCTTTGATATTTTTAAGTTCGCCACTGCTGGGATAACGCAGTTCGTCGTCGGCTTTGAGAATAACTTGGCTAATTACAGTCATGATTATTGAAATCACCTGAAATATTATCTGTTAGTTTAGCGAGTCGGAGGTACACAAGTGAAGAGAGATGATGGATATGAGGGAGCAGGGAGCATAGGGAGAATTAATAACTTTTGACTCTTGACTCTTGACTTTTGACTCTTGATTAATAACTAATGACTAAAATAATTTGGCAGCAGGGTGAATTAATTGAAGTAACGATCGCTAACTTGAGTGATACAGGCGATGGTGTGGGACGCGCTGATGAGCGTGTAGTGTTTGTCCCAGATACTGTCCCAGGCGATCGCGCCATTGTCCGCTTGGTACATGTTAAACCTAAATACGCCCACGGGAAGCTCCAGCAGCTATTAGAGCCATCCCCCCACCGTATCCGACCCAATTGTATTGTGGCGGATAAGTGCGGTGGTTGCCAGTGGCAGCATATTAATTATGACTACCAGCTAGTAGCCAAGCAAAATCAAGTTATCCAAGCAATGGAGCGCATTGGCGGTTTTGTCCAACCACCGGTAGATCCGGTAATCGCCGCCCCTTCTGCTTTGGGCTACCGTAATAAATCTACATATCCTCTCTCGCTATCGGCAACGGGACAAGTACAAGCTGGTTACTACCAAAAAGGTAGTCACCAATTAATTAATTTAAATCAATGTCCAGTCCAAGACGTGCGATTAAATCCCTTACTTGCCGAAGTTAAGCAGGATATCCAACAACGGGGTTGGCGAATCTATGACGAACAGCGTCATCAAGGACAAATTCGCCATCTTGGTTTACGCATTGGCCGACACACTGGAGAAATGTTGCTGACTTTGGTGGTGAAAGACTGGAATTTATCAGGAATTGAAACCCAAGCCCAGGAATGGTTAAAGCGTTATCCGCAGTTAGTAGGAGTGTCGCTCAACCGCAATAGCGATCGCACAAATGCTATCTTTGGATCAGAAACCCGTTGCATCGCTGGAGTCCCTCACCTGCGTGAATATTTTGCTGGACTGGAATTTCAAGTGCGCCCAGATACATTTTTCCAAGTGTATACAGAAACCGCAGAAGCACTATTGCAAGTCATTCAATCAGAACTCAATCTTCAAGGGCATGAGTTACTAGTTGATGCCTACTGTGGTATCGGGACTTTAACTTTACCCCTCGCCAAAAAAGTCCGTCAAACTACAGGATTAGAGGTGCAACCAGCAGCAGTGGAACAAGCTATTTTAAATGCCCACCGCAACGGAATTGAGAATGTGACATTCCAAGTTGGGGCAGTAGAGAAATTGCTTCCAAAAATGGGCACAATACCAGAAGTAGTAATACTCGATCCGCCACGCAAGGGGTGCGATCGCGCTGTCATAGACGCTTTACGGCAATTGAAACCATCTCGGATTGTTTACGTCAGCTGTAAAGTAGCCACCCTTGCTCGTGACCTGAAATTACTTTGTCAAGATGGGCAATATACTATCACACGGGTGCAACCTGCTGATTTTTTTCCTCAAACGGCTCATGTTGAAGCTGCCGCCTTTCTTGTGCTATCACATTTGCACAAGGATAGTAATTCCTTTACAAAAACTGAAATTTGAAATTTTTAGTCTAGTGCATACTAAAGATGCTAAAATTGAATTAAGCTGAAAATAAAAATTCATTTTGTTTAAATAAATTCAAGTTGCATAGGTTCTTAGAAATATGAATTGGATTGTGTAAATGACCAATCGGCAATTAACTAGAGTATGCCAATACTCTGTCAAATTACTAGCATCTTTATAAGTTGCTGAATCCATTATCAAAACTATTCTAGCCGTTGTATTATCTAAGCAATCCCAACTCATACTGTAGAACTAATGCTCCCTAGCATTTTCAAAATTTAGTTTTAAAGACGCAAGTTTGAAGGCAGCATGACCACCTCAAGTTTTATCAGGGTGCCTGTAATAGCAAACTGATGTCTAGCTAACTGAAAGCTATGGGGTTTCTCTTGTGATTACTATTTCACTCCGTCCAGTTGGACGTTATTGGGGCACTATTAGTTTTGCCTCAACCCTCTACCTTTGTCCAATACTAGATTTATTGTTGGCAGAAATTCCAGCAAAATTACAATCCGAACTGCGGCTAGGACTTCAAGAAGCCCTAGTAAACGCAGCTAAACATGGCAATAATCTTGATCCAAGTAAAACAGTTGTAGTTCGTTTTTCCTTAATAGATAATCAATATTGGTGGATAATATCAGACCAGGGTAGCGGCTTTACTCCTTCATCTACTAGTGATGAAGAACCAACAGACTATTTACCACCAGATGAATCAGAAAGTGGTCGTGGTTTATGTCTTCTCCACCAAATTTTTGATCAGGTGGAGTGGAACCGCAAAGGCACAGAATTAAGGCTTTGTAAACAAATGGAAACTCGTCCCCGTTTATCTCTGCGACGGTAACTTAATAGGGAGTTAGGAGTTAATAATTTAAAACTTTTAACTCCTCACTCCTAACTTTTAACTTTTTCCGTGAGTTGGACAGGGAGGGGCAGAAATGGAGCGATCTAACCAACCAATTGCCTGTTCTAATCTAGCTTGAGCTTCTTGTGGCTGATTCTTTAAAAGATACACAATAGCTGCCGCCACTTGTTCATTAGCACGGGAATTGCGGTTAGACTTGAGGCGATGCCAATCGTTAGGGGAAATGCTCAGTCTTTCCATGAGGGCTTGAGCTAGTTCTAGAGTACTAAGTTCATTCAGTTGACTGGTTTTCGGCAGCTGGGTAGATTGGGACATAACTATTGGCACATTTGCATTTACTTCTACTTTACTACTTGTAAATGAAGCCGCCTAAACAATCACAGCCGTCAGCAGAAAATCCCGAACCAGATTTTGAACAAGAGCTAGAGGAAGTAGAGCGATCGCTCCTATCCTTAAAAGAACGTTACGATCAAGTGCAACGCGATCGCCAACAACAGGCACAATGGCAACAGCGCCGCGATCAACTAAAGCACAATAAATCTCAGACACCAGAAATCAAAGCAGAGTTACGGCACATTCAACAGCAGTTGGAAAGGCTAGAACTAAACTTAGAAAGCCAGTTATTTTCTTGGCGTAGCCTCAAAAAACCTTTCTGGCAAGTCGTCCGCTTTGGTGGAATGGGCGTTATCATAGGCTGGATATTAAAGTCTTATGCTGGGTAAATATGGCAAATCGACGGATTGCAGAAATATTGCGAAGTGGTCAACCTGATGAGTCCCTCCAAGTGCAAGGCTGGGTGCGGACGAAGCGCGAGTCCAAAGGGTTTGCTTTTATTGAAGTCAATGACGGCTCATCACTAGCTAATTTGCAAGCCGTCATTAATCAAGATTTGCCAGATTACGAAGCTATCTTGAAAAAATTGAATACAGGTGCTGCTGTCGAGGTGACAGGGGTATTAGTGGCTTCTCTGGGTAAAGGACAACGGATTGAGTTGAAAGCCGACTCCGTGAAAGTTTATGGAGAAGCTGATCCCGATACATATCCTCTGCAAAAGAAACGCCATTCCTTTGAGTTTCTGCGAACCATTGGACATTTGCGATCACGTACTAATTCCTTTGGTGCAGTTTTCCGCGTCAGAAATGCTTGTTCGACAGCAATCCACCAATTTTTCCAACAAAGAGGCTTTTTGTGGGTACACACACCCATCATTACCGCTAGCGACTGCGAAGGCGCGGGTGAACTGTTTAGCGTTACCAGTTTAGATTTAAAGAATATTCCCCGCACAGAAAACCAAGCAGTTGATTACAGCCAAGACTTTTTTGCTAAACCCACATATTTAACAGTTAGCGGCCAGTTAGAAGCGGAAGTTATGGCGATGGCGTTTAGTAACGTCTACACCTTTGGCCCTACCTTCCGTGCCGAAAATTCCAATACCTCCCGCCACTTAGCAGAATTTTGGATGGTTGAGCCAGAAATGGCTTTTTGTGACTTAGAAGGCGATATGGATTTAGCTGAGGCGTTTCTCAAACACATTTTTAAATATGTGTTGGAAACTTGCCCAGAAGATATGGAATTTTTCAATGAACGCATTGATAAGTCTGTGTTGGCGACAGCCGAAAATATTATTAATAATCAGTTTGAACGCTTAACTTACACAGAAGCCATCAAACTTTTAGAAAAAGCTGATGTTAAATTTGAATATCCAGTGAGTTGGGGTTTAGATTTACAATCAGAACACGAACGCTACCTAGCTGAACAATTATTTAAAAAGCCTGCGATCGTTACAGATTATCCAGCGCAAATTAAAGCATTTTATATGCGTTTGAACGACGATGAAAAAACCGTCCGCGCAATGGATATTCTCGCACCCAAAATTGGCGAAATTGTCGGCGGTTCCCAGCGCGAAGAACGTTTAGAAGTATTAGAACGCCGTGTGTTAGCGCAAGGATTAAAGCCAGAAGATTTGTGGTGGTATCTTGATTTACGTCGTTATGGTACTGTCCCCCACGCTGGTTTTGGGTTAGGTTTTGAACGACTTGTGCAATTCATGACTGGTATGGGAAATATTCGTGATGTGATTCCGTTCCCGCGTACACCACAAAGTGCTGAGTTTTAGTTTGGGAATTTGAAAAACAGAGGTTTATAAATCGCATCTACACAAACCAAGCCCGTCCTGATGGACTAATAAAAACTTTAAAACCCGCATTTGCGGGTTTTGCTTGTATAGCCGTGTATTTTATAAACCGATTAGTTTAAATTAAGATTTTTGAATCTCCTCTTGTAAAACTTGAACTTGCTCAATAGATAATTCAGTAACTTGAGCAATTTGCTCTAAACTCATTCCAATTCGCAACAAATTTAAAGCCAACTTTCTTGTTGTTTCTGCTTTGCCTTTGGCTTCACCTTCTGCTTTACCTTTGGCTTCGCCTTCTTGTAGGATTTCTTGATAAATGACTGATTCGCGCATAATCTCACTCCTGAAAATCTTCTTAATTACATCTTTCTTTAATACCAGACCTGCTAAGATGCCACTAGCAGCAGCTATATTTCTTTGTAGCTGGCGATCGCTAATTGCTTCAACTGCTTTGGCTACTTCGGTTAATACCATTGTAGGATCGTTTGTCTGACTTAGCACGGCAAAGGGTAATAAACCTGGAATACTCAAAAACCTTTCTGTTGGTTGTTCCCACAGGCGTATTACTTCAAACTGATGGTAAGTGTTGTTTAATCTAAAAGTGTTTTCACTAACTAATTGTGAACTTGTCTTTCTCAAATAGATTACTATTTGACGCATTTCTTTGTTAAGAAATCGGCGATAAACCCTAACTCGATAATCTAACATCCGAAAGGGAATATCTTCGTCAGGATCGGTTTGAAATTCGGTATGTAGAACTAAATCATTAGATTGCAATAAAATTAACGAATCGGCGCTAATTGGTTCGTTTGATAATTCAGTCGGGCTAAGTTCTGTTAATTTAATCGGTGAACCTAGTAACCAAGTTGCTAAATCATCTTTAAAGTTTTCGGCAATGAATTTACAAATATTATCATACATAGCAACTTTAAAGGAAAGGGATCAGGTGTTGTTTATTAAAATTAAATTTTTTGGTGTTGGGTTTCCGTGCGTCAACCCAAACCACTTTACGAATGTTACTGCATCACTGTTTTAAACACCATCTAATTACCCAGTAATTCTTGTCTACGCCGCTCCTGTTCTTGCTCCTGAACTCCTTGGCGCACTTCCCAATATTTTTTTACAGATGCATTAGATTCACTGATTATTACTAATCTCAATTCACGAGCTTGATCGCCATCTCCTAAAAGCGAGATCAATTCTCTTCTTTGTGCTTTTTCGAGTGCAATAAACCACTTTATAAAAGCTTTTAAAATTTTTGTTTTTGAACCTGATATCTCATCATGGGCAACAACACAAGAAGGACAAACGTTAATCGCATAACTTACATACTAGTATTGATCCATGTGTCTAAAGGAACTTCCTCTACTAATTTTAGACCTTGTTGGAGAGCATTCTTCACTCGATACATCTTGATTGGCAATACAGTCTAAAAGTTTGGCAAAGTAACATATATAGCAGTTAACATTCCAGTATTAAATTTCATACACAATAAATTAGGGTTACAACAATTGTTGTAACCCTACAAATGCGCTATATTCAATGTGCTCGAAAGCACTTATAGAATAACGATTAACCTCATAACTACCGAATTATGAGCAATTCTTTACATTTATTACATCTAGTTTAATGGTTTGCAAAGGTAAATACTTTCTTACTTGCCTACGTGGGATAAGTGACGCTAGTGTTAAAAGAATTGTGCATAGTAAAACCCCCATCCCAGAAGTCGAGTAGGAAGCTAGAATGGCAATTCCAAATAAACAAGTAAAATCTAATACTGATATTTTAGATAATAGACGCACCCAAACTCGCATCCAAGTTCGCATTCCTAAAGACTTGCATGAGGAACCAGTCATTTCACGACTGGTTTCTCACTATGGGGTCATAGTCATTATTGCTGATGCTCAGGTAAGCGCAAACGTGCCACAATATAGCTGCTTCGATCTGGAACTGCGAGGTACTGTTTCTCAGATTGAAAGCGCCCTAACTTACCTAGATGAACTGGATTTAGAAGTTTTGCACCAATCCAGCCCTGAAGAAGATGGTTGGTAGATTTAGTTAGGAGTTAGGAGTTAGGAGTTAAAAAATTCATAATTCATAACTCATAACTCATAACTGTTAACTATTAACTTTGTTTAAGCCATTTGATTTTCAATCGCCCACCGCGCTAGTTCAGTGCGGTTGTGGAGATTGGTTTTGCCCAACATATTGGACACATGGCTTTCAACTGTGCGCTGACTAACATTTAGTTCTTCAGCAATTTCCCGGTTAGCTAAACCCCTAGCGACAAACTGGACTACCTTCAGTTCAGTTGGGGTTAATTGCACATCGAAGGGAACTTGGATACGGGAACCGTTTTCGCCTCCTTTTGCTTGGTGTTCTTTCCAACGGATAGTTTGTTTCAGCGAGGATTCAACTTGCGCTACGAGTTCTTCTGGTTCAAAGGGTTTGACCATATAAACATCGGCACCTTTATTCAGACCCTTAACTCGGTCTGCACTTTGTCCCTTAGCTGAAAGGAAAAGAACCGGAATCCAACTGGTGCGTTCGTTTTGCCGGACTTGTTCCACAAAAGTATATCCGTCCATTTCCGGCATCATCACGTCGCAGATAATCATGTCTGGAACATCTTGCTCTAAAATTTCCAGAGCTTCACGTCCATTTTCGGCGGTGATGACTTCGTATCCCCGGAATTCTAAGTAATCCTTCACCAGCAAGATGAGGTTAGGGTCATCATCAATCAATAGAAGTCGTTTGTGATCTTTCATGCTGGGCTCTTTCATAGCAGTGGCACTTGTCGCGCTTCGGTCCATCAAAGTCTTGAATATTTATCCTCTATGGTGGGTTATTTGGAGATGTTGTCCTTTTTCCTACTTAACTTGCCTTTGCTGTCTCGAAGTCTCAAAAATGCCGAGCACTTTCAAGAGACTGGTAGCTCGATAGCAAAAGTCCAGCAAGGATACGTATAGCAGTAGTATCTATAATGCGCTATTATATATCGCATTGAAAGTGGCGGGCGAAAAAACACTGATTAAATAATAATCCTTCTGACTCACAAGTAAGTATTGGCTTAAAGATGACCCTACCTCAAAACCAACCCGCACTTTCTTAAAGCTTACTGCTGTACCATATCCTTCGGTTGTTAAGCCTCTATGAGGTGTTCACAAGAAACTAGGGAAGTTTCTGGCAAAGGATGGGTTAAAAAGGCATATTCTTCTACCACCTTATTGCCTATTAAGTGTTCTTGGATGATCCGCTCAATAACTTCCGGGCTTGCTTGGCGATACCAGACACCATCAGGGTAAACCACTATTATGGGTCTAGAACAACAAACGCGCAAGCACTTGGCTTTAGTTCTAAAGACGCAAATGGGATGACTCTGTTGCGGCTCATAAAGTTTTAACTCTTTAAGCTGCTTTTTTAAGTATTCCCAGGATTCCAGACTAGCTCGTTTTGAGCAGCAGTTAGCAATTGTCTGGTCAGCGCAAATAAAAATGTGTCGCTGAATTTTTGCAAGTCCTAAAATTTCTACGCAATTACTCAGGGCTTTATGTTCTAGAGATTTAGTGGCTTTGGGGATTTGATGGCTGGACTGGATCACTGTATTGTTACTTATCGAGCGGCTCCCTGATTACAGTTCTATAACAATTTCCAAGCTTTGCAAATAAAGTTGACCATAAAAAAATATTCGGAACTTACGGAACAGACCCTGAAAGATAGAAATAATTAAGCATTTATACTTAAGTACATCTATGAGCCTCTAGTTCGGGAACCCGTACTCAAAGAATTCTTGCCATCGGACGCTACTTTTCGGTAGATTAGCACTCAGGAGTCGAGAGTGCTAAACTCTAAGGGAAAGAAATAATATGGCAGCTTTATCTTTAAGCGTTTCTACAGTTAAACCTTTGAGCGATCGCGTTTTCGTAAAAGTGAACGCCTCTGAGGAAAAGACCGCAGGTGGTCTGTATTTGCCCGATACCGCCAAGGAAAAGCCACAAGTAGGGGAAGTAGTTGCCCTTGGCCCTGGTAAGCGTAACGATGACGGTAGCCGTCAAGAATTGGAAATTAAAGTCGGCGATAAGGTGCTGTACTCTAAGTACGCTGGCACTGACATCAAGCTCGGTACCGAAGAATATGTACTGCTTTCTGAAAAAGATATTTTAGCAGTCGTTATTTAGTGGGCAATGAGGAATAGGGAAGAGTTTTCCCGATACCCAATGCCCAATTCAAGAAAAAATTGACCTAATCCTGGAATTTAGACACCTATGGCAAAGCGCATTATCTACAACGAAAACGCCCGTCGCGCCTTAGAACGAGGCATTGACATCCTGGCTGAGGCTGTAGCTGTTACCCTTGGCCCCAAAGGTCGTAACGTAGTCTTAGAAAAGAAATTTGGCGCACCACAAATTGTCAATGACGGTGTAACGATCGCCAAAGAAATCGAATTAGAAGACCATATTGAAAATACTGGCGTAGCTTTGATTCGTCAAGCTGCTTCTAAGACAAACGATGCTGCGGGTGATGGCACCACAACTGCCACCGTTTTAGCTCATGCGATCGTCAAAGAAGGCTTGCGGAACGTTGCTGCTGGTGCTAACGCAATTTCCCTAAAGCGTGGTATTGATAAAGCTACTGCCTTTTTGGTAGACAAAATCAAAGAACATGCCCGTCCAGTGGAAGATTCCAAAGCCATTGCCCAAGTTGGTGCAATCTCGGCTGGTAATGACGAAGAAGTCGGTCAGATGATTGCCCAAGCAATGGACAAGGTGGGCAAGGAAGGCGTAATTTCCCTAGAAGAAGGGAAATCTATGTTCACCGAGTTGGAAATCACTGAAGGGATGCGCTTTGATAAAGGCTACATCTCTCCTTATTTCGCTACCGACCCTGAGCGGATGGAAGCGGTTTTTGATGAGCCTTTCATCCTGCTTACCGATAAGAAAATTGCTTTGGTACAAGACCTTGTACCAGTGTTAGAGCAAGTAGCTCGTGCTGGTCGTCCTTTGGTGATTATCGCCGAAGATATTGAAAAAGAAGCTTTGGCAACTTTGGTTGTAAACCGTTTGCGCGGTGTACTCAACGTGGCTGCTGTTAAGGCTCCTGGCTTTGGCGATCGCCGCAAAGCATTACTAGAAGACATTGCTGTTTTAACTGGTGGTCAACTAATCACCGAAGATGCTGGTTTGAAGCTAGATAACACCAAGCTGGATAGCCTGGGTAAAGCTCGCCGGATCACCATCACCAAGGACAGCACCACAATTGTTGCCGAAGGTAACGAAGCTGCTGTTAAGGCTCGTGTAGAACAGATTCGTCGTCAAATCGATGAAACCGAATCTTCTTACGACAAAGAGAAATTACAAGAGCGTCTTGCTAAACTCTCTGGTGGTGTTGCTGTAGTGAAAGTTGGTGCAGCAACCGAAACCGAAATGAAAGACAAGAAGTTGCGCCTAGAAGACGCTATCAACGCTACCAAAGCTGCTGTGGAAGAAGGTATTGTTCCTGGCGGTGGTACAACTTTGGCTCACCTTGCTCCTGAATTGGAAGTTTGGGCAAAGAGCAATCTTAAGGATGAAGAGTTGATTGGTGCGTTGATTGTTGTTCGCGCCTTACCTGCGCCTCTGAAGCGGATTGCTGAAAACGCCGGTCAGAATGGTGCTGTGATCGCTGAACGCGTGAAAGAGAAAGACTTCAACGTTGGCTACAACGCTGCGACAAACGAATTCGTCGATTTGTTAGCTGCTGGTATTGTTGACCCTGCTAAAGTGACTCGTTCTGCTCTGCAAAACGCTGCTTCAATCGCGGGTATGGTGTTGACAACCGAATGTATCATAGTTGACAAGCCGGAGCCTAAGGATAGCGCTCCTGCTGGCGCTGGTGCTGGTGGCGGCGACTTCGATTACTAATACTTTGTAGTTACATAATTTGTAAAACAGCTGCTTCCCTTATGGAGGCGGCTGTTTTTTTGTGTCAAGATTCAGGTGTTTAAAACGAGAAAATAACGAAATGGAAGATTACCAAGCTGCTTTTATGCAACGTCACCTTGATACTGAAATTTTATGTAGAAAAGAATCGGAAAGAAGAGTAGCCGCTATGCACTTTGGAGGTGTAACCATTGAGTGTTTATTAAAAGCAATGATTTTTGCTACCTTAGCAAAGGGTGCAACTCAGGAATGGAAGACAGATTCTACTAATCCTGGGCATACTATTACTAATCCGGGACATAGTTACATAGAAGCGTTAAATCGGCACAATCGACTTAAATCTAGAATTGCTAATTTTCCTGAAGTGCGAAAATGGCTTAATGAAGTGGAAAATCCAAATAGCCAAAATTTTATAGATATGCGTTATTGTGGCCTTGAGCCTGATGATGAAAGTTACAAGCGCTGGTTAAAAGCTTATCAGAATCTCAAGGGGTGGTTACAAAAGCAAGCTACTCAACTTTAAAGAGGTGTCAAATGCAAGAAAATTGGCAGGTTTTGCTAAAGAAAGAAATTACAAACCAATATGTGCATAATTCACAAGAATGGGTTGATTTAAATATTTCTACATCAGGTTTATTGAATTTGACTATTGTAAGCGATCGCTTTATTAATTTATCTATTCCTCAGCGGAAAGAACAAAGTTTTAATTTACTTAAATCACAAGTTCCTCATTTATCTCCTGGGTTTATTTCCTTATATACGCCTCAAGAAGCAGATTCACTAAATCTTTCAGCACCGCAGGCTTTTAATACAGCTTCAGTGCAAACTTGGCAAGATTTAGCAATTCAAGCAGCAAATCCGCAAAATCAACCTCAACTTCCCCAGGCTGAACCCAGTTTACCCAGAACTGTAACCTTTTATTCCTTTAAGGGAGGAGTCGGTCGAACTACTGCATTAACCCATGTTGCCTCGATTTTGGCAATGCGTGGTCTTAAAGTCGTAGCTGTGGATTTAGATTTAGAAGCACCTGGCTTGAGTACGGCATTCAACCTCAAGCCACAACCAAAGTATGGAATAGTTGACTATTTTTATGAGCGTTCCTACTTACCAAAAGATGTAGAACCAAGTATTTCAATTGCTGAAATATTTGGTGAAGTGAAAATCTCTAACGCCACAGGAAGATTATTTGTTGTTCCTGCTGGTTGTCTTAATCTTGATTATGTCTCCAAAGTTGATGATCTTCATGCTACTACTAGTATTGATGGAGATCAAAGTCTTTGGTCTATTTTCAAACGTGAAATTTACGAACAATTAAAACCTGATATTATCTTAATTGATTCGAGAACCGGAATCAATCAATGGGGAGCTTTATCATTAATTCAAGCAGCTGACGAAGCAATTGTATTTCTTTTTCCTAATGAGCAAAATAAACAAGGAATAGAACTGCTAATACAATCACTACAATGGATAAAAAAATTATCCATTAATTTTGTTTTTTCTCCTGTTCCTGATGTTACTGAGATTGGTTTATCAAAAGTAAAACAAATTTGGTACTCATTGCTGAACAGATTAAATACGGTAACAAATGAAAACTATGAAACAGATGAAGATGAGCCAGATTTAGATAATTCACAAACTCCAATAGAAAAACTTTTAGTAGTCCCTTATCTTTTGCCAATCGCTTTGGCTGACAGCTATCCTGTACAAGGTATGCAAGATTACTACACAAAAATTGCTAACTTAATTGATGAAAAAACTGATGAACTCAAACGCAGCAATGTTTTAAATACAATAGATCATCGGTGGGATATTATTGAAAGTCTGCAATTTCCTGAAGTAAATGCTGCTGATCCAAGACAAGATTTGAATTTACTATTTCAACGTACTACTGATTTTGAAAGATTTTTAGACGATACAACCTGCCTAATTAGAGGGCGAAAAGGTACAGGAAAAACCGCACTTTATTGGCTTTTTCTAAAACACAAAAGTGTTGCTCAAAAACTAGCTCATGGACGGTTAGATAATACTGTATTTTTGTCAGCACATGGGAGATTTCAGGAAAGTCGTCCAACTCGTGATGAATTTCAAATCATCCATGAAACTTTACAACAAAATAGAGGTACATGGGAAGCTTTTTGGAGAGCTTATTTACTATTTAGATGTCATCAGGAAAATTTGTTTAACTTTCCTAAAGGAAAGAAAAGCGCAAAGTATAGTGAATTGAGGAAAATTATTAATAATTTACCTAAAGAAAGATGGCAGTCTGAATCTACTCAAGTTTTGTTAGAATTATCTACTAACTCTGAACTCCGCCTCATAGTTAAAGATGCGATAGATATTCTGCTTAATGAAGAAGCCAAAAATAATTCTCAAAAACTGTGGTTTCTTTACGATGATTTAGATGAAGATTTTCCTGAAGTAGGAGGAATTAGACAGCAAGCACTCACTGGATTATTTCAATTAGTACAATCTTGTGATGCTAACAGATTAACAGAAATTAGATTTAAAATTTTTTTAAGAGAAGATATATGGAATCGTTTAAGTTTTGACAATAAAAGTCATTTTACTGGACGGGATATTATCTTACAGTGGACTAGGATTGATTTTTTACGATTAGCACTTCGTCAAGCAATACAATCTGAAGATTTCAAGAATTTGGTTGACCGTATTTCTCCTGTCGCTTTTGAAAGTATTGATCAAGCTACAGAAGAGGCAATTGATAAAGCCTTAGAATTACTGTGGGGAAGTCGTCGCCGAGGTGGAAATAGAGCTAAAAATGTATCTCGATGGGTTTATGAACGATTAACAGACTCAAGTAGCACTACTTTTCCTCGGAGTTTAAGTATATTACTGAAAGGAGCAAAAGAACAAGAACTAAGCTATAAGGGACAATCATCAAGCAAATTTCGTACAGACCGCCTACTTCAAGGAAAATCCTTAGAATTTGGTTTGAAAAAAGCATCAGAAAAGCGGTGTGAAGAAATTAAAGAGGAATACCCTGATTTGACTAAATTTTTTGATTCTCTTAAGGGTAAATTAGCCTTCTTATCTAAAGAACAGTTACAAACAGTATGGCAAGAGTCAGCACATGATATAGCAGACTTTGAAGAATTTGCTTCTTTTTTAAGTGAAATTGGCATTATTGAATGGCGCGAAAAAGAGAAACGCTATAAGGTTGCTGATATCTATGTATATGGTTTTGAAATGGATCGTAGAGGCGCGGTATAAAAACAAATTTTATCGTATCGCTTTTATGAACTACAGCAATCGCACTTCTACTTTTCCATAAAAACCCATGAGCCAAATTTATCTTGAAACAACCCCCTTACATACCTTAAACGCAGTCAACCGATTTTCTGACAGAGCAGAAGATTATGTAAAATATCGACCAAGTTATCCCGCAGATGCAATTAATATTATCTTGGAAGGATTAGGTGAAAATTCACAACTCGTAGCAGCAGATATTGGTGCAGGTACAGGAATTGCTTCAAGATTATTAGCGGAACGGGGAGTTAATGTCATAGCCATAGAACCAAACGCGGCGATGCGAGAAGCGGCTGAACCACATCCTTTAATAGAGTTTCGTCATGGAACAGCAGAATTTACCCAACTACCTGATAATTCAGTTGATTTAGTTACTTGTTTTCAAGCTTTCCACTGGTTTAATCCCGAACCAACTTTATTGGAATTTCACCGCATTTTAAAACCATCAGCACGCTTGGCTGTGGTGTGGAATAACCGCGATAAAGAAGATGCTTTAACTACAGAATATAGCCTAATAGTCCGCAAAGCATCTAATAATCATCCAGCAGAATCTCGAATGCAGTCGGTAGAGCCACTGTTAGTAACTCCCTATTTTATTAACATCCATGAATATAATTTTACTTATAGGCAACAGTTAGATTTAACTGGACTTATTGGACGAGCAATGAGTGTTTCTTACCTCCCACGTGAAGGCTTGGCATACGAACAGCTTATTCATAATTTTCAAGAATTATATATGCACTTTCGTGATGAAAATGGTTTTGTCTATATGGTCTATCGCACTAGCGTACACCTTGCTGAAAGTAATTAAATAAATGACCTGTAACTCGCAAATAGCAGAAGGTTGGCATGGAAAACTGAATTTAGTTTATGCCGCTCGCAAAGACACAACCCAATTAATTTATAATCGCCACCAAGCACCCCTAAAGGTACAACGCCCATTTTACCCAGAAGGGGAAAAAGTTTGTCATAGCGTCATTTTACATACAGCTGGGGGAATGGTGGGAGGCGATCGCTTATCCTCTAACATCCACCTCCAACCCCAAACCCAAGCCTTAATCACTACATCTGCTGCAAGTAAGATATACCGCAGCAATGGGTTGCAATCTAGACAAAACATCCAGATGCAAGTTGACGCTGGTGCTTGTTTGGAGTGGTTGCCGCAAGAGACAATTTTATTTAACGACGCGATTTATCGGCAAGATTTACGGGTAGAATTAGCAACCGGGGGCAGTTGGTTAGGCTGGGAAATTACCCGATTTGGTCGCAGTGCTAGAGGAGAAAAATTCTTGCAGGGAGAATGGCGATCGCACACGGAAATTTGGCAGCAAGATGTTCCTTTGTGGATTGATAGGCAATGGTTACGGGGTAGCGAAGAAACTTTTCACAGTCCTCACGGTTTGGCTGGAAAACCAATAGTAGGTAGTTTAGTTTGGGTTGGTGGCGCAGTTTCAGGAGAAATTGTGGAAAAAACGCGAAATTTATGGGATGGGCAAGGAGAAGCGGGTGTTAGCCGATTGCAACATGGATTATTGTGTCGATATCGCGGTGCTTCTACATCTGAGGTGAGAAACTGGTTTATTGATGTTTGGCATCTGCTGCGAATTTCTTTTTTGAATCATGGTAATTGTATACCAAGAGTGTGGCAGGTTTAAACGAACCGCAGAGGCGCAGAGAACACAGAGGAGATAAGAATGCAACTTACGCCGCAGGAAAAAGATAAGCTATTAATTTTTACAGCTGCTTTATTAGCAGAAAGACGTAAAGGAAGGGGTTTAAAACTTAATTATCCTGAAGCGATCGCTTATATTTCTGCTGCCATTTTAGAAGGCGCAAGAGATGGGCAAACTGTAGCTGAATTAATGAGTTATGGTACAACTCTATTGATACGGGATGACGTCATGGAAGGAATATCAGAAATGGTGCATGAAGTACAAGTAGAAGCGACTTTTCCTGATGGCACAAAGTTAGTAACAGTACATAATCCAATTCGTTAAGTTTGAAAATTTAAATTTATTATGATTCCTGGGGAAATTATCACACCAGCAGGTGAAATTGAACTAAATGTTGGTCGTCCAACTATAAAATTACAAGTGTCAAATACAGGCGATCGCCCCATACAAGTCGGTTCCCATTATCACTTTTATGAAGTCAACACCGCCTTACATTTCGACAGAAAACAAGCCAGAGGAATGCGCCTCAATATCCCCGCAGGAACCGCAGTCCGCTTTGAACCAGGCGATGAAAAAGAAATAACTCTAGTCCCCTTAGTTGGTACTCATCAAGTCTACGGTTTCAATGCCAAAATTAATGGTTCTCTGTAGCTATGAAAATGGAATGGTACAATGAACCGCCTGTATGGGAAGTGAAAGATGAAGCGATCGCTATCACTTCCGGCGCAAAAACAGATTTCTGGCGGGAAACTCACTACGGTTTTATTAGAGATAATGGTCACTTTTTTTATCAAAAGATTCAAGGTGACTTTATTGCTGAAGTGAAAATCAGCGGACAATATCAGGATTTATACGATCAAGCTGGCTTGATGATACGTTCAGATGAATTGAATTGGTTAAAATGTGGCATTGAATTTGTCAATGGTGTGCAACAAATTAGCGCAGTCGTTACACGGAATTTCTCAGATTGGTCTGTTATTCCAATACCGCAAAATCCATCTGCAATTTGGGTGCGTGTAACTCGACGCGGCACAGCAATAGAGGTGGAATACTCTTTGAATGGAACTGAGTATACAATGCTGCGGCTCGCTTATTTGACTCCAAGAGAAACAGTAAGTGTAGGTGTAATGTGTGCCTCGCCTGAAGGGAATGGTTTTCAGATGAGGTTTGAAAAATTCCAAATTCGCAGTTTGTGAGGAATAGTTATGAGTTACAGAATGGATCGCCGTGCCTATGCCGAAACTTACGGGCCAACTGTAGGCGATCGCATCCGACTTGCAGACACAGAATTATTTATTGAAGTTGAACAAGATTTCACCACTTACGGCGATGAAGTTAAATTTGGCGGCGGAAAAGTTATCAGAGATGGAATGGGACAATCCCCCATTTCTAACGCCGATGGTGCTGTAGATTTAGTAATTACTAATGCCTTAATTCTCGATTGGTGGGGTATTGTCAAAGCAGATATCGGTATTAAAGATGGCAAGATTTTCAAAATTGGTAAAGCCGGAAATCCTTATATTCAAAATAATGTAGATATTATTATCGGCCCTGGAACTGAAGCCTTAGCAGGTGAAGGAATGATCCTCACTGCTGGCGGTATTGATGCCCATATTCATTTTATTTGTCCCCAACAAATAGAAGTTGCGATCGCTTCCGGCATTACCACCATGATTGGCGGCGGTACTGGCCCAGCTACGGGTACAAATGCCACTACCTGCACCCCCGGCCCTTGGAATATTTACCGAATGCTGCAAGCTGGTGATGCTTTTCCCGTCAACTTAGGATTTATGGGCAAAGGTAACGCCAGTCAACCCCAGGGACTTGTAGAACAAGTAGCCGCCGGTGCAATGGGGTTAAAACTTCATGAAGACTGGGGAACTACACCCGCAGCAATTGATACCTGCCTCAGCGTTGCCGATGAGTATGATGTGCAAGTAGCGATTCATACTGATACTCTGAACGAAGCCGGATTTGTTGAAGATACGATCGCGGCTTTCAAGAATCGTACCATCCACACCTACCACACTGAAGGCGCAGGCGGAGGACACGCACCAGATATCATCAAAGTTTGCAGCCAAGCCAATGTTTTACCATCTTCCACCAATCCGACACGTCCTTACACCCTCAACACCTTAGATGAACATCTGGATATGTTGATGGTATGCCATCACCTCGACCCTGCGATCGCTGAAGATGTCGCTTTTGCCGAATCTCGCATCCGCCGGGAAACCATTGCCGCCGAAGACATTTTGCACGACTTAGGCGCATTCAGCATGATTTCTTCTGACTCTCAGGCGATGGGAAGAGTAGGCGAAGTGATAATTCGCACCTGGCAGACATCTCACAAAATGAAGGTGCAACGGGGAACTTTTAACCCACAAGGAAGTGAGCAAAAAGCAGATAATTTCAGGGCAAAAAGATATGTTGCCAAATATACTATAAATCCTGCGATCGCTCACGGAATTGCTGAATATGTCGGTTCAGTGGAAGAGGGAAAATTAGCAGATTTATGTTTGTGGCGTCCCGCGTTTTTTGGCGTGAAACCAGAGATAGTGATTAAAGGCGGAATGATTGCATGGTCGCAAATGGGCGATGCTAACGCTAGCATTCCCACACCGCAACCAGTGTATATGCGACCGATGTTTGGTAGTTTTGCAGGGGCGCGTCATGCCACATCATTAACTTTTGTTTCCCAAGCAGCTTTAGAGAAAGAAATTCCCAGCCAGCTAGGTTTAAAAAAGTCAGCAGTTGCAGTTTCTGGGACACGCCAATTGAGTAAGCGGGATATGAAGCTGAATGATGCATTACCTCACATTGAAGTTGATCCAGAAACATACCAAGTTAGGGCAGATGGGGAGTTGCTGATTTGTGAACCTGCGACAGTTTTACCAATGGCACAAAGATACTTTTTGTTTTAATTCATCACAGATCAATTTACTGAAGTAAGAAGTTACTAAAAAAGGATTATCGAAACTTCTAAAGACGTGGATAAAGGTTTAAAATGCAAAATTAGGAAATTTATTTGTTATTTTCAGTTTCTAATTTACTTATTGGTAATAGCAAGCTATGCTCAATTTCTTGTCTAATTTTTTCGCTAATATTACAATCGCTGTTTAAGCAGTTAACCAGAAGCTTGTTACTGTTATAATACTGCCGTAGTAGTTTAGCTTGTCTATAACTGAACTGCCAGTTATGACCAATATTACGATGTTCAATCATCAAAGCTATTAACTGCTTAGTCCAGGCTTGACTATTTTTCTCCCACCATTCTCCAAATTCTTCTAGTTTTTCAAATAGGTTTTCCCATTCTGATATTGCCTCATTAAGCTTATCTCTTAGTAACTGCAATGCCGTCTTCAACTCTGATTGAAAATAAGAAGTTAAATCTATAGCATTTATAAGAAAATCATCAATATCAGCTATATTACACCAAGCATCGTCCCGAGCAACTAACGCTTGTCCACGAGATAATTTATCAATAGTTTCATCAAGAATATCAGTAGCATCAAGACCTTGAAAAAAAGCGTTAGCTAAGTCATCAGTAAGAACAAGAGCATTGGTGAGAGCATGATTGAGTAACCAATCTATCTCTATATCATCTAAAGTATCTTCTGAATCTAATCCAAGAGCATTATCTAAACCAGATAAAGTATTTTCTGAATCCCATTCAAGAGTATTATCTAATTTATTTTGTTCGTTATCTAATGTCATTTCAAAATACAATGCTCTCATAGCTGCTGGCTTGTAAAAAGATTCAAATGAACTAGATTTACAATCAAGCCATTCTAAAAAATGCTGTATTTTTCCATCTGAAGCAGCTAAATTATCAATTTTTCGCTTCATTAATAATACTAAATTATCTGGATATTCCATAACTCCAACTGTAAGTAAAAATACTTCCTGCCAGCGTTTCTCATTTCTGTGATGCACTAAATTTTTATATGCTAAGGTAGCTACAATTTTTCTAGCACAAAAATACTCTTGAAAAGTCAGATGTGAAAAAGAATAAATTCCTTTTGATCTTTCCACCAGTAACCCATGCTGGGCTTCAATAGATTTCAAAACAGCTTCGCTATCAAGTTTCAAAACCTCTGGTTCTAAATTAGGAAATTGTAAATTACTGAGAAACTTGACGATATATGCCTCTACAGTTTTTTGTTTAAAGAAATAGTCTTTCTGCTCAAAGGTAGTAAAAGCAATTTCGCTGAGTAAATCTTCTTTACAGACCAACGATAAATTTTGATAAATTTGATTGCGCTCAATATTACGTTTAGCATCCCATTTCTTAAGCAATATATCCAAACCTTCTTTATAAAGTTCTGAACGGTTTGCTGGAAAATCTTCGTTTTCCTCAAATACCAAACACAGCAAGGTCAGCAATAGTGGATTAGTTGCCAGATCAAAAATCCGTTTGTTAGCTTGTAGTTTTTCAATAAATCTTTCAGCTTTCACTTGGCAGTTTAATCGGAACCAGTTGTGAGCAAAAATAGCAATCTGTTCTTTGTCAAAATCTGCCACTTCCACCTCAGTAAACTGTTCAAAGGTGTATTCTTTGGCAGCTATCCGACAGGTTATAACAAATTGATTGGTGTGGAACTCTTCTGAAATCTTTCGAGTTTGCCATAAAATACGCTTTGTATCCTCTTCTCTAACTTCATCCAGACCATCCAGTAAAACCAAAAATTTACCCTGTCTCAACATTTGCTCGGTTTTCACACTGCTATTGTGGATACCACAGATAAATAATTGTTGAGTAATGTACTGGAGAATATCTAGCTGTTTAGGGTCTTGTGCGAAGTCCTTGAGGATGATAAACACGGGAACTAGGTTTGTCAAAAATTGCCCTTCGATGCAGTGCATTGCTAAATACTTCAAAAATGTAGTCTTTCCCGCACCCGGTTTACCTAAAACCATTAGTTTTTTGTGATGCTGCACTGCTTGCAGTCCTGACACGCGCTTCTCACTGGGTTCATGAAGTCCAAAATGATCAAAGTCTTCCCGATCAAACTTTTGCAGCAGTTGCCCAATTTTCACTCGCCTGCGTTTTGTGGTTTTCTCCAGAATGTTGACGTTAGTATAGATGCCTCGCTCTCCAGTTAACTCAATAGGCTGATCCATATCCAGCACACGCATCGTTCCACACTTTTCTTTGATGCTGGGTTTAATCTTTTCCCGGATTTCTTGAACTAGAGCATCAATATCATCCTCTGCAATGTCAGCAGTTGAGCTACCAGAAGGTTTCTGCTGGGAATATCGCTTTTGGAGATATTCCCGCAAGCGGCTTTCTTTCACAGGCCCACTGCCGGAAATACTGAACTTTTTGTAAATCCCCGTTAGAAAACTGTTGAGATTGCTGTTAGAGATGTTAAGCGCTTGTGTAACTTGAACTCGACTCTTGCCACTACTGAAGATTTCTAAAAAGACTGCCTTTTCTCGGTTTGACAATTCGCTGTATTGCTCTAGTTGTGTCAGAAAGTCTCTTGGTAACGACATATACCTAATGTGAAATCACCTTAAAGCTCAGTCTAGCTTGCATTTATATAGTTTTGTAGCTAGTCAAGATATGTCAATCTAAGTCACGACAAGTCAAATAAATAACTACAAAACAAAATTGCGACATTGAACTCAGTCAAGCAGCTGAGGCGCTCGCAATGTTAGAAATATTAATTACTCTGATTCTCAAGAAATCTATTGAAGTTATCCTAATGCTATTGCTGAAAAAAATCTGGGCATGGCTGCTGAGGGATGAAAGCTTTCAATGTCTCAACCACTTTCTGAAAATGCAGATTCTTATACTCTATCTTGATTGGATTTTGCTCAAAACATCTCTAAAGTCTCTGCCTGAGCCAACAAAAGAGAAGGATTCACACACATATAGCTAGACAAATTGTTACAAATACAGCTAGCCTTCTCAAAAATTTACTTTTACCCCGTACCTTGCATCTATATGACTTCCCAATCTTCTCGTTCTGACAAAATTCTGGTTGTCGATGACTCTCCTGATAACGTGTTTTTGATCAAAACTATTTTGGAGGAAGAAGGTTACACAATTAGCACCGCAGAAAATGGTATTTCAGCCTTGGCAGAATTGAAAGCTTCTCCTTGTGACTTGGTTCTGCTGGATCTGATGATGCCCGGTATGGATGGGTACGAAGTCACCAAGCACATTCGTGGAGAGATGAAATTGCCACAATACATCCCCATACTGCTGATTACTGCCCACGATGCGCCCAACGTCGCCCACGGTTTAGACTTGGGTGCTGATGATTTTATCCGCAAACCTGTAACAGTAGATGAATTGCTGGCAAGAGTGCGATCGCTCCTGCGTTTGAAGCATAGTATGGATGAACGTGATGAAATTGCCCGCCAACGAGAAGATTTTGTCTCCCGCCTCACCCACGACTTACGTACTCCCTTAGTAGCGGCCGATCGCATGTTGATGCTATTTGAGCAAGGAGCGTTGGGAGCATTATCACCACAAATGCAAGAAGTAATCGCTATTATGGCCCGTAGCAATATAAACCTGCTTTCTATGGTCAATACCCTATTAGAAGTTTATCGTTTTGAAGCAGGCCGCAAAACTTTGGCATTTCAACCAGTTAATCTGGGCCGATTGCTAGAGGAGGTGACTGGAGAATTGGCAACTCTAGCTCAAGACAAAGCACTATCCCTAAATTTAGACTTTACTGAGGAATCAAGCACAAACACAGTGATGGGCGATCGCTTAGAATTGCATCGTCTATTCACCAACCTCATAGGCAATGCGATCAAATTTACTGGCTCTGGTTCTGTGACTATTCGTTTTACTTCTCAACGCCAATTTGATAAAAGTAGTCAATCTCAGTTCTCTGAAATATCCAATTCTGTTGACTACATTAGAATTGAAATAGTGGATACAGGCCCAGGTATTCCCCCTGAAGAACAAGCCACCATATTTGAACGATTTCGCCAAGGCAGCCACAAAACTTCTGGTAGTGGCTTAGGACTATATCTTGCTCGCCGAATTGTCGAGGCACATCAAGGCAGTATTCTGCTTAATTCTGAGTTGGGCAAAGGTAGTGTATTTATTGTGCTTCTACCCACTAAAATATGAGAAATTAGCAATTATCAATTATGAATTATAGAGTTTTTATTATTAATTCATAATTGATAAATTTACTACTATCTACCGAGCAATAACTTTAAGTAAATATTACCATTAGAAGGTAAAATACTAAAAAATGACGAATCAAATATGTTGATGTACCAGCGCTAACATTAAAAAAAATAGTTTTTTTATAGGACAAAACAATGATTATCACTGAATTATCTAACGTTGGCGATATTATCCAGAATCAGCGTGAGTTTTTTCAAACTGGCAAAACTAAAGACGTTACTTTCCGCATTGAGCAACTTAGAAATCTCAAGCAAGCAATTATTGAGCATGAACAGTCAATAGTTGAGGCATTACAAGCAGATTTACATAAGCCAGAAGTGGAGACTTATCTTACAGAAATCGGTGTTATAAAAGAAATAGATTATGCCATAAAACATCTCAAAACCTGGACTAAGCCAAAAAAAACAGCCGTTTCCTTTGATTTTTTTTCCTACTCGGCGAGAATTTATCCAGAACCGTTGGGGGTTGTCTTAATTATTGGGCCTTGGAACTATCCATTTCAGTTAATTATCTCACCGTTAGTAGGTGCGATCGCAGCAGGTAATTGTGCAATTATAAAACCTTCAGAAATAGCTTCTCATACCTCCCGTATCATCGCTGAAATTGTTGCTAAATATTTTGATCCTGCTTATATTGCAGTGGTTGAAGGAGGCGTTGAAGCCAGTCAAAAACTACTTGCAGAAAAGTTTGACCATATCTTTTTTACTGGTGGTACAGCCGTTGGCAAAATAATCATGGCAGCAGCAGCAAAATATCTTACACCAGTTACTTTAGAGTTGGGTGGCAAAAGTCCTTGTATCGTAGATACTGACATTAATCTTGAACACACTGTCAGACGAATTACTTGGGGCAAATTTATTAATGCTGGACAAACTTGTATCGCTCCTGACTATCTTTTAGTTGATAAAAAAATCAAAAAAGATTTAATAGATGGTCTGGTAAAATCCTTAAAAGAATTTTATGGTGATAATCCAGCAAACAGTCCTGATTATGCCAGGATTATAAGTCAAAAACACTTTGATAGGTTGGTTAATTTTCTCAAAGATGGTGAAGTTATCATTGGTGGAGATGCTCAACCTTCGGAACGTTATATCGCCCCAACAGTAATTGATAATGTCTCCTTAGAAGATTCTGTAATGCAGGAAGAAATTTTTGGCCCTATTCTACCCATTATTGAATATACTGACATTGCAGAAGCGATCGCCTTGATTAACTCTAGACCAAAACCCTTGGCGTTATATTTATTTTCCCAAAACAAAAACCTGCAAAAGCGAGTTTTGCAGGAAACTTCCTCTGGTGGAGTCTGCATCAACGATACAGTGATGCAGGTTGGTGTCTCATCTTTACCATTTGGTGGAGTGGGAGATAGCGGTATTGGCAACTATCACGGTAAAGCTAGTTTTGACACCTTTTCTCATAACAAAAGTGTATTGCAAAACTCTTTCTGGCTCGATTTAAAATGGCGATACGCTCCCTATGAGGGCAAATTGCCGCTAATCAAGAAACTTCTGGGTTAAAAAAGTTAGGAGTTATGAGTTATAAGTTATGAATTTTTAACTCCTAACTCCTAACTGCTAACTCCTAAGTTTTAATGATTAATTATTAAAAGCCAAAAGCGCTGCTGTAACGCTCCTCAGCCCAGGGTTCACCACGGCGATGGTAGCCATTGCGCTCCCAAAAACCAAGTTCTTCACCAGCTAAAAACTCTAAACCATTAATCCACTTAGCACTTTTCCAAGCGTATAGGTGGGGTACAACTAGCCGCATCGGGCCACCGTGTTCAGATGGAAGGTCTTCACCAAAGACTTTAAAGGCAAAGAAGTTTTCTTCGCGGATAAAATCTTCTACAGAAATATTGGTAGTGTAGCCGCCGTAGCAGTGTTCCATAATGTGGGCTACTTTGGGGTCTAGCTCAATCAGACCCATGAAATCTGTAACTTTTATGCCAGTCCATTTGACATCTAGTTTAGACCAGCGCGTTACACAGTGGAAGTCTGCTGTGAATTCGTGTTGAGGCAGTGCCATAAAGTCTGACCAATTAAAGGTAACAGGTTTTGCTAAACCCCAAACTCGAAATTCCCATTCCTCAATGCTGACTTGGGGAGTTGCACCGTAAGTTAATACGGGGAAACCTTTAGCTAAGTGTTGACCTGGAGGGACGCGTTCCCCCTCTTCCTTGTCTGGTTTATGAAAAAATTTTCCTAGCATAGTTGGAGAAAAATAAGTTTTCTCAAGGTATTTGCAGACTTTTTTACTGAGTTGCTAACAGCACCAGATGTTTTACTCTTTAATATGATTACTTGATTATTACTCATCAATGATAGGTAATGGGTAACGGATGTTCCCAATTACTCACTACCAATTTTTTTCGATCTAATCAGCTTTTGTAGAGTATCTATGATTCATAATGCAATCAGGAAAGCTAAGAAAAAGCGTTTATCCAGTAGTGAGAAGTTTGATTGGTAAAGCACCAATCAAATCTATCGGTGCTGTTCATGCTTTTCCTGACTGGGAAATTATGATTCTTCTTCCTCTTCTTCAGCAGTTGGATATACAAATGTAGAACGTCCAGTCAAAATCGACTTGCCCAAAGAGAGAGCTTTCTGAGCTTCGATGACGGCTTTGTGCCTCCAGGTAGCTCGACGTTTATCTCGTTTTGATTTGGAAGTTTTCTTCTTAGGAACAGCCATGTCAGCAGATATCGCGATTCTTGACAACCTTCTTATTCTAGGCCATCCACTGACACCAAGGACAACAGTTGAGTCAGAATTGATAGGTTGAGACTGAAGTATGACACGGGGACACGGGGACAAAGGGAATTCTAAGAGTGACCTCTTTGCGTTCCCCGAAGTTAAGAGCCAAGGCTTCCTCGGCTCTGACTTCTGTCTGTGTATAGCTCAACGCGTCATTTTTGGGTTGACATACCGCTAGCTGCTGGAACTGTATTAGAGCTATTTTCAAAGAAAAGTAGCGATCGCGCAGTTTTGAAGTAAGTTGCCCAATTTTGAGCATCAGGACGCGATCGCCATTGTGGACGACTGACTTCTAATGTCAGAACTGGTGCGATCGCTCCATAATTTTGTACGGACACAATGATTGAAACATCTGTCACTAAGATATCTTGGTCGAAGCTCCTTTGAGCAGCTGCCCTCGCGGCTGCTTCTGCCCTCCTGAGAATGGTTTCGTAGTTTTCTTCTGGCAGGCGGTCAATAGCTAGATCAACTCTAGCGGTGTAAGCCCGCACAACCTGAGGTGCGATCGCTTCCGTCAAAAACCACGCAGGAACAGTAGATATGAGCAAAACTACTAAAGGAACTATCCGGATTCTTCTGGCAATTTGGCTAATAACTGAAAAGGGAGTGATCGATGATGGTAGGTGAGCAGAAATTTTGCTCATGACCTTCTATCTCCTTATTGATGATCTGTTATTGAAATTAGGTGAAAGTATTTTCCGGTCAACTAACGTAGTAAAAATTACATTCTAACTTAAGATTCGATCAGAATCACCTAGACTATAAGACATAGGTTAGCTTTGTTTTTTTGGCAAAGCCAACCGCAATTTTAAGACCAGCAAACAATAACTGACAAAGAGCGGGATGGCAAATTACTGGGCGATCGCGATTGGCATCAATCAATATCAGTTATTTCAACCTTTAAGTTGTGCCCAAGCAGATGCTGAGGCACTGGAGGATTTTTTGGTGACAGAGGCAGGTTTTCTCCCCAAACACTGTCTAGTCATGACAGATACCTCGCCACCGATTGGGGATAGATCAACTTATCCGACTAAAGAGAATATTTTGCTGCTGCTTGAGGATTTGGCAGCGACAAGTTGGCAACCAGAAGATTATCTGTGGTTATTTTTTAGCGGTTATGGGGTCAACTACAAAGGCAAAGATTACTTAATGCCAGCGGAAGGCAACCCCGAACTAGTGCAAGAGACTGGCATAGAATTGCGATCGCTAATGCAAAGCCTACAACTTGCTGACCTAAATGTATTGCTACTACTCGATATCAACCGCGCTTTTGGCACCCAAGCGGATGCTCCCGTTGGCGAAGAAACAATAGAATTAGCCCAAGAACTACAACTAGCTACAATTCTTTCTTGCCAACCAGAGCAATTTTCCCATGAAAGTAGCGAATTAGGTCACGGATTCTTTACAGCAGCTTTGTTAGAAGCTTTGCGTTCTGGTAATGGCAGCAACTTGGCAGATTTAGAAAGCTACCTGAGTCTGCTCATGCCAAAATTATGCCACCATCACTGGCGTCCTGTTCAAAACCCTGCCACTATCATCCCATCAAGATCGCAGATAATCTTGCCACAATTGGCAATGGAAAGTGACTTTCAATCAGAACCGGTGATTTATCCCGAAGAATCTTTTGCTATTGCCCGTGCCGCTCCTACCCTCGACGATTACCCTAGAACCTCAGCAGAACGGGGTAGATGGGGAGAAGCTACTGTGAACTCCTCCCAACAGGTGAAGGCTTACAAGATCGAGAAGCCTAAAGGTCAACCAGTCCGGGAGTCAGCTACTAGCTTAGTTTCCCAGCCAATGGCGGAAACTTCTTTAGGAGTGAATCCGAGGGGAAGATTTATCCCCAATTCCTCGAAAGGTTACGTCTCTCGATTGCCATCAAATCAACCAAGCATCCCTTTTTGGAAACAGTTTATCTTATGGGGCGGAGGCAGCTTGCTGGTAGCAGGTTTAATTGCTGTAGTTTTTCTCCGTAATCAAGAAACTTTTAGAATTAAGCAAATATCAAGCACATTACCCAATGCTACTGCTAGCGATCGCCAGGTTATCGAGAATTTACCAAGCGATCTTACTCCACCAGTTAGACTTAAAAACCAATCTAGTGCCCAAATCACTTCTAGTTCCGAGTCGAAAAAGCGGAATCAAGCAGTATTAGACTTGGCGAAAATGTCGCTCAGACAAACCCAGGCTAGCGATTTGAGCATGGCGATCGCTACAGCCCGGAAAATTAAACCCGGTGAACCACTCTACGATCAAGCTCAAGAGAATATTAAGATTTGGAGCCAGATGATTTTAGATTTAGCAGAGGGACGTGCTAAACAAAGACAGTATGCTAGCGCTATTGCTGCTGCTCGATTAATCACCAAAGATGAAGCTCCTTATGCAAAAGCACAAGCAGCAATTAACCTGTGGCGGTTAGAGGGCAAACAGTATGTAAGTAACAAAACTCTTTTAGATGCAGCTAATGCCTTAATTAAGCCTGGACAGGCATCTACCTACAATCGTGCGATCGAAGTTGCCAAGAAAGTACCAGCAGGTCAACCGGGCTTTGATACTGCCCAAAAATCGATCAATAAGTGGAGTGAGAAAATTTTAGACTTGGCCAAGCGTCGCGCCACCGAAGGAGAACGTAATGCCGCAATTGCGACCGCTGCTTTAGTGCCAGAGGAGACAGCCGCTTACGAAGATGCTCAGGATGCTATCCAAAAATGGCAAAAAAAATAGTTAGCAGTTAGGAGTTAAGAGTTTTAATTCCTTACTCATCACTCCTAACTCGTAACTTTTGTCTCAGTACTTAGCAGTACTGCGAGACATCTTCGCCACATTCGTCGGCTAGATAGCACAGTGCTCGAAAACGTAAACCAACCACTTCCTCATATAAGGGGTTGAGCTTGCACATGGGCGGAATGTGAAACAAGGTTTTCCCAAATAATTTGAGATCGCGCTCAAAGGGACACTGAGATGGAATCAGTTTGCACAAGCGATGAGCTAGTTGGCGATCGCGGACTTGAATGCTTTCTACCCGTTGCCGTAGGGGTTGGAGAATATCCCAGTAAGGCTTGGAAGCAGAACGGTTTAGCTGGGTTACTTTATGGTCACTAGTCTCTGCTTGATTGATTGATACCCAGCTTGCCAGAAAAATCTTTTTTGTGGTATTGTCGAATACCTTCATGGTTAATCCTCTGTGTTATTGAGGCTATTCACCTTTTTGATGAATATATACAACGTGGCAACGAACTTTCCCGGAAAAATCGCGTTCTGACTGCGATATAATGTAATACCTGATTAGCCACTTAAGTCAGAACCTAATTTATTACTACGTCAAGTTAATCGCAATTTTTTGGGGATCGGTAGTGTAATATTACGATCTTGTTCATAACTTGACACAGTTTAAATTTTAATAAAGACATCCATCATTGGATAGGTTTTAGTGTAACATTTACAATCCTTAATATAAGGTCTTTCTAAAAGTATTTTTGCTAAGTATAAATATCAGTAATAGCCTAGTAGGCGTCTTTCCTCTCCGCATTCCCACTTCCCCACGTCAGAGCGTCCTGTTAATTGCTGGCTCAATGTCGTACAAATAGAGATAAGTCTATAGACGCGGCAGCGGCTTAAAGCCAGGTGGGTTGGCTTCCTCAGTAGATACAGAGGGGCTAATCATGAAACATCGGTCGTCGCAAAGTCTCGGTAAAGAAAGTGATTTTTCTCCAATTTGCAATCTATAGCGTCTTAGGGCTAACTTATCTGGGGCTAGCATTGGGCTACATCCCTGGTTTACGCATGAACCGCGCCACTATTGCTTTGGTCGGTTCTGCCTTTTTAATTGCTTTAGGTGTTCTGAATTTACAAGAGGCATGGCAGGCTATTGATGCCAATACCATCGTATTTCTCTTGAGCATGATGGTAGTTAACGCTAACCTATCCTATGCAGGGTTTTTTAAAAGATCAATCTCGGTGATATTGAGTATCACTCGCAGTCCTCTAGGGTTGTTAATTGCTTTAACTTTTGGCAGTGGTATTCTCTCCGCCTTTTTTCTCAACGACACTCTGGCGTTGATTTTTACACCCTTAACCTTGAGCCTGACTCTAGCTTTGGGTTTAAATCCGATTCCTTATTTACTAGCGATCGCAGGTGCAACTAATATCGGATCGGTAGCAACTTTGAGCGGTAATCCTCAAAATATCCTGATTGGCTCCTTTTCAGGCATCTCCTATCTAGAATTTCTGCGTGTATTGGCCCCAGTTGCCCTAGCAGGCTTGGTAATTCAGGTGATATTACTGTGGCTACTTTACCCAAATGTGCGCTCACTTAAACCTTGCCAACTATTACCTGTTGGCAACCAACGAATTTTTAAACCCTTATTTAATAAAACATTAGTCATCACAACTGGGCTGCTAATTGCATTTACTATCGGCTTACCCTTAGCGCAGTCTGCTTTAGTTGCTGCTAGTTTATTGCTAATCACTCGGCGGGTTAAACCCCAGCGCATTTTGCAAAAGGTGGATTGGAACCTGCTGGTAATGTTTTCTGGATTATTTATCCTGACGCGAGTCACGCAAAAGCTGAATTTGCTTCAGCCATTTACCCATGCAATCAACTCTACTGCGAGTTTTTTGGGTGTAACTGTTGTCTTATCTAACTTAATTTCTAATGTGCCTGCTGTACTTCTGCTGCATCCCCTGGTTCCTCCAGGTGACACTAAGTATTGGCTTTTGTTGGCAGCCGGATCAACTTTGGCTGGTAATTTGACTTTGTTTGGTTCAGTTGCCAACTTGATAGTTGTGGAAGCTGCTACTGATTTAGGTTACAAGCTAACTTTTTGGGAACATCTAAGGTTTGGAGCGCCTTTAACAGTGTGTACTTTATTTCTAGTATACTTCTGGGTTCATTGAGGGCGCTAAAGCAAATGATTTTTCTCTCAATCTCATGCCAAAACGCAAAGACATTAGAAAAACTCTACGTCTTTGCGCCTCTGCATGAGATTTTATCTTAAATCTCTATGATGCTACCTGAGCAGCAGTCCGAGTCCGCCGTCTTCTGCCATCGGCAACTTTCACGGGTGGCTCATCAGGAATTTGCATCAACAAAGTTACAGATGGCTGACATTGCAATTCCCGCCGGATGGAACGTTGCAATTCTCGTTCTAAAGTACCTTGCAATCCACCCCAGTCTATATCTGCTGCTTCCCCTTCCGCAGGAGCAAATTCTGTCCAGCGCACAGTAAGGATTTCTTCAATCCGTTGTTTTACCCAGGTTTGTACCAGCGATCGCTCTACACTGGTAACTACACCCCGTAGGTGAATTTCTGGTTTTGCCAACAGTTTACCATTCCAATCAATGGCAGCTGCGATCGTAATAATGCCTTCTGAAGCCATGCGTTGCCGTTCTTGTAAAACTTTGGCACTTACCATGCCCGAACTCGTAGTATCCACCAATTCGATACCAGATGGCACTTTACCAGCAACGCGAATAGCATCTTCAGTCAGTTCGACAATATCACCATTCTGAATGATGATCATGTTTTCTGCGGGAATGCCCATACTCTGAGCCGTTTCTGCGTGCTTCACTAGCATCCGATGTTCGCCGTGAAATGGCACAAAGAATTTGGGTCGAGTTAAGGCAATCATCAGCTTTTGCTCTTCCTGACAGCCGTGACCGGAGACGTGAATCCCTTTATCCCGACCATAGACCACTTTTGCACCTTGAATCATCAATTTATCAATGGTGTTGACTACTGCGATCGTATTTCCGGGAATTGGGTTAGCAGAGAATACTACTGTATCTCCTTGACGGATTTTGATGTGAGGATGTTCTTTGTTGGCAATGCGGGTCATTGCTGCCATCGTTTCACCCTGAGAACCTGTAGTTAAAATCAGTACTCTTTCATCAGGTAGATTGCGGACTGCGTGCAATGGTTGCAGCAGATTATCTTCACACTTGATGTAACCTAGATTGCGGGCATGAGCAATCAAGTTCAGCATCGAACGCCCCACAATCGTCACTACACGGTTTTGCTTCTTGGCGATATCCAAAATCATGTTGATGCGATGGACGCTAGAAGCAAAGGTAGTGACAAATAATCGCCCAGTGGCTTGACTAAATACTCTTTCAAGATTCGGATAAACGGATCGTTCTGAAGGTGTAAATCCTGGTACCTCAGCATTAGTGGAATCACTTAGCAGACAAAGAACGCCTTTTTCACCATGTTCTGCTAACCGTTGCAAGTCAAACTTTTCACCATCCACTGGGGTGTGGTCAATTTTAAAATCCCCTGTGTGAATGACTACACCAAGGGGAGTATGAATGGCAACAGTGAAACTATCAGCAATGGAGTGGGTGTTGCGGATATATTCAACTAAAAAGTTTTTGCCAATCCGCACCACATCACGTGGTAGAACTGTTCTGATTTCTGTGCGATCGCGGACTCCTGCTTCTTCTAATTTACCCTCTAGCATTGCCATTGCTAGTCTGGGCCCATAAATCACTGGGATATCAAATTGCTTGAGATGAAAAGCAATTCCGCCGATATGGTCTTCATGACCGTGAGTAACGATCATCCCTTTAATTTTATGGCGATTTTCCCGCAGATAGGTCGTATCTGGCAGAACAATATTTACTCCATGCATCGCCTCTGTGGGAAAAGCCAATCCTGCATCTAGCAGGATAATTTCATCGTCATACTCAAAAAGACAAGTATTTTTCCCAATTTCGTGCAAACCGCCCAAAGGAATAATTTTCAAGGCGGAATTATTAGCTTCGTTTTTAGCCATTTTCTCCTTAGATCGTTACTTGTGGTTAATTAAGTTGATAGTTGACGAACTTGTATTTAAGACAACATCATTTGTCTCTTAATTCAGTCCCAAAGCAATCAATTTTTAATTGAAGATTTCAATTTTTATTCAATAAAATCGACTGTACACTGAAGAATTTATAGTATGTCTATCAGTCCTAGCACAGATTTTTAAATTGCAACTTATGAACAATTATTACCATTGTTTATATGTATCTTTAGAAAGCAGTAGCTTACCAAAGCTTAACCAGATGGTGGCTAGATTAAACTAAGTTCTTTCAGAACCGCTTCTAACTTTTGACTTACTTCTAAATCAGCTTCACATAGCGGTGGACGAGTTGAACCAACCTCCCAACCTTGAAGCTTCAGTGCTTTTTTCACTGGAATGGGATTTGAAGTGAGAAATAAAGCTTTAAACAACGGGAAGAGTTGTAGATGAATCTCACTGGCTACTTCAATTTTTCCCGCACTAAAAGCTTGGATCATTTGCTGTAGTTGGTTTCCTACCAAATGAGAAGCCACACTTACAACACCCTTTGCCCCGATCGCTAACAAGGGCAAAGTCATGTAATCATCACCAGAGTAGATGTCGAATTCTTTTGGTGTCAAGCGACGAATTTCGCTTGCCTGATCTATACTACCAGTGGATTCTTTAATCCCGACAATATTGCTAACCTCAGCTAACCGGGCAACTGTTTCTGGCTGAAGGTTTTGTCCGGTACGACCAGGGACATTGTATAACAACAAAGGTAAGTCGGGACAGGCTTGTGCTATGGCCTGAAAGTGCGCTTCCAATCCCGCTTGTGGCGGTTTGTTGTAATAAGGAACAACTTGTAAGGAACCATGTACTCCTATTTTAGACGCTTTTTGGGTAGCTGCGATCGCTTCTTTGGTCGAATTTGAACCACAACCTGCAATCACCTTGGCTTTGCCTGCCACGGACTGCAATACCTCGACAAACAATTGGTATTCTTCATCCCAACTCAAAGTAGGGGATTCTCCTGTTGTGCCGCATACCACCAGTGTATCTGTACCGTTGTTAGCTAGATGCGCTGCCAGTTCTGCTGCTACATCATAATTGACACTACCATCTGCTTTAAACGGCGTAATCATAGCGGTTAAAACATTGCCAAAATCTCCCACCCTGTTTTCACTCCTGATTACCCATGTTTTTGTATCTTGGTGGTTTTCTATTGTAATAACCTATCTGCAAATTGCTTTCAACAGTGATTTGCACATTTGGTCTTTTTCATTAGTTGTTTAATTTTACTAATAATTAGCTTGAAACATAAGCCTTAGCAGATTGGAGCAGATTTTTCTCTACTAGCAACTCGGCGATTTGTATTGCATTCAATGCTGCACCTTTGCGGATTTGATCACCGCACAACCATAATTCCAAGCCACAGGGATGAGAAATATCTTGACGAATTCTTCCCACTAAAACTTCATCTCTACCAGTTGCTTCAATTGGCATTGGAAAATGATTTGTTTCCCAATCTTCTACCAATTTCACTCCAGGGGAGGAATTTAAAATTTTTCTGGCTTCCTCTGCACTAAAGGGAGTCTCAAATTCTAAATTAATGGCTTCTGAATGGGCGCGGAGTACGGGAACCCGTATACAGGTTGCAGTGATTCTGATTTGCTGCGTACCAAATATTTTTCGGGTTTCGTTGACCATTTTCATTTCTTCCTCACAATAACCCAAATCGTTTAATGGTGAGTTATGCGGGAATAAATTAAATGCCAGTGGGTAAGGCAATACCTCTGCGACTGGCGGCTGTCCTTGTAGTATAGCGCTTGTTTGGCTTTTTACTTCTGCCATTGCTCTGGCACCAGCACCACTAGCAGATTGGTAGGTTGAGGCTACGATGCGTTGTACTGGTTTAACTTTATGCAATGGCCATACTGCCAAAGTCATTAAAATTGTTGTACAGTTGGGATTTGCAATAATACCTTGGTGATTAGCTGCGGCTTGTGGATTCACCTCTGGTACTACTAAGGGTACTTCCGGGTTCATCCGAAAGGCACTGGAGTTGTCAATTACCACGGCGCCCTTTTCTACAGCAATTGCTGCCCAAGTTTTGGATGTGGAACCACCTGCACTAGCTAGTACTATATCTACATTTTCAAAGGCGCGATCGCTCACTGGCTCTACTGGTATATTTTCACCTTTAAACTGTAGTGATCGCCCAAGACTCCGCTCTGATGCCAATAACTTTAATTCAGCAATCGGGAAATTACGGCTTTCTAATAATTCCAGCAACTCTGTGCCAACTGCACCTGTTGCTCCTAAAATAGCTAAACGATAGGATTTCGACAAACTTGCTTCCTCCTTTAAGAGATTTTCCTACAATTTTTTAGAACAATTGACAATTTGCTTATATTTAAATAGCGATCAGTGATCGCAGTCTTGAAATAAATTTTGAATAGATTTTTCTCTAATTTAGTCTATCTTTATAGATTGATTTAATAAATTTATTTGCTTGGTTATTTAATACATTCATTAATTAATGTTGCATTTTACAACAACCGCAGTCCCATTTTTTCATTTATCTAAACTAGGTTATTGTATTATACAACAAACCGTCATTTAGCAGGAAACATAGACAATATCTGCACTTAGGCGTTTTCTCTGCAAGGTAAATAAAGGTCTTGCCTGTAAAGTGGGTTGCCAGGATGATGAATGTATTATGATGCAAATGTTATAAAATCGGCAAACCATCACATCGAGCTATGCGGCTAGGCAGCAGATTTAATCTTGTACCACAAGATAGCTAGACTCAATGCTATAACTTTGAGGTACTAACTACTGGCTGAAAACCAGGATATCACGGTGTTAGCCCACTGAAGAATTAATTCCTGAGTTTTCAGTGCTAAATTCAGACTAACTGAAGATTACAGACTGTGGGAATAAGGATTAAACTCTTGCTAATCCACAAGGATTCAGCACTTATTACAAATATTAGGCAAGAAACCCCAGACGCTCTTAGCCCTGGAAGTGTCAATAATTGTTATGACGGTAAATTGTCAAGTCCTTGGCCATTGGCAGTAAACTGGATCTCTGTGCCAGGACACACCATCCATCCTTGGATGTCATGAAGCCTTGTGACAACCTCCCATCCTCCCTAAGAGACATCAAGCCATAAACGCGAACAATTATTGCGTCTTGTGTGTACTCGGAGATTAAAATACCAGAAAACTAGAGACGAAGCATGAAAGTTACCCAGGAAAAACTTCCCGCCAGCCAAATTGGTCTGGAAATAGAGATTACGCCAGAAATTACCAAGCAAACTTACGAACAGGTCATTAAAAACTTAGCGAGTACTGCCAATATTCCTGGGTTTCGTAAAGGCAAGGTACCTCGGCCGATATTGCTGCAACGGCTGGGTACAACTCGTATAAAAGCAGCAGCACTGGAAGAACTAATTCAAGACGGCATTGAGCAAGCAGTTAAACAAGAAGCTATCCCGGCAATAGGTCAGCCGCAATTACGCTCTTCCTTTGAGGATTTGATTACGAATTATGAACCAGGAAAACCCCTGACGATTTCAGCCGCTGTCGATGTAGAACCAGAAGTGAATCTAGTTCAGTACACTGATTTGCAAGCTAAAGCTGAAGAAGTCAAGTACGAGCCAGAACGAGTGGACGCTACCCTCGACAAGGAACGTCAAGAATTGGCGACATTGATTCCTGTAGAAGGACGTTCAGCCCAAATCGGTGATATTGCCGTAGTAGATTTTAAAGGTTCATTCGCCAGAGTTGAGGGCGAAGACGAAACAGCTGAACTAGAACCGATTCCTGGAGCCGAAGCAACTGATTTTCAAGTTGAGTTGCAGGAAGATAAGTTTATTCCAGGGTTTATTTCTGGAATCGTGGGGATGAATCCTGAAGAAACTAAAGAAATTGCAGCACAGTTCCCAGATCCTTATGCTAATGAAGATTTAGCTGGAAAAGCGGCAACTTTCACAGTGACGCTCAAAGAATTGAAGGAAAAGGAACTACCAGAAGTAAATGACGATTTCGCCCAAGAAATCAGCGATTTTGAAACCTTAGAGGAGTTACGCGCTTCTTTGGTAGAGCGATATCAGAAAGAGGCGGATGACAAAACAAAAGCAAATAAACAGGAAGCGTTGTTAACGGAACTGCTCAAGCACGTAGAAGTTGACTTACCAGCAACCTTGATTGAGCAAGAAGTGGATGCAATGCTAACGCAAACAGCAATGCGGCTGTCTCAGCAGGGATTAGATGTAAGAAAGTTGTTTACTCAAGATATTATTCCGCAATTGCGGGAGCGATCGCGTACTGAGGCTATTGAACGCATCAAACGTTCCTTGTCGTTGCGAGAAGTGGGTAAACGCGAATCTATACAGGTAACACCAGAAGAAATCGCAGCCAGAGTCACAGAACTTTTGGAACAGTACCCAGAGGAGCAAGACGTTGATGAAGATAGACTGCGCTCAATTGTGGAAAACGAACTATTAACCGAAAAAACCATTGATTGGCTATTAGAACATTCCTCAGTTGAACTTGTACCCGAAGGCTCCTTGAGTCCTGCGGAGGAAACAGAAGACGCAGAATCAGATGCTGACGTACCTCAGATAGAGGAAGAAATCAGCGAAACTTCAACAGAAGTCACTGAAGGATAATTAAAAATCCCACAGCCATGAGTTCACCAGTTCTGAGTTAAAGTACTGGTGAAATGGGTAAGTTAAAAGAGATGAGGGAGCAGGGAGCAGGGGAGAAAAACTATTAATTATTGTCCAATGCCCAATGCCCCATAACTCTTAACTCCTGAAAACTCAGGGATGAAGGCAGAATAATTAATGAATTTTAAGCAAATTGTGACACATGTTATCGTCTGAGCTTGATACTGTGTTACACGAGAGGAAATTATATGAGGCATAATGGTTAACACGTAGCTATAAAAATCCCATTCGTCGAAAAGGCAGCATCTGCTGCTGAAACATTTGTCCTAAATTATCGTCAAATTTGCTTGTATGCTTGTATCGCAGTCGGGAAATTACCCCATCAGCAACCAAAGTCGAATAAACATTAACTCCCAGTTGAGCAGCCCTAGCAACATCGTGCCGATGGTGGTGGAACAATCTGGCATGGGAGAAAGGGCTTTCGACATCTACTCCCGCCTGCTGCGAGAGCGGATTATATTTTTGGGAACGCCAATAGATGATTCTGTAGCCAACTCAATTGTGGCTCAGTTGTTATTCCTAGACGCTGAAGACTCAGAAAAAGACATCCAACTGTATGTTAATTCTCCTGGCGGCTCAGTCTACGCAGGGATGGCAATCTATGATACAATACAGCAAATTCGCCCTGATGTTGTTACCATCTGTTTTGGATTAGCCGCGAGCATGGGGGCATTTTTGTTGACAGCAGGGGCTGCCGGTAAGCGAATGTCTCTGCCTGACTCCCGGATTATGATTCACCAACCACTTGGTGGCGCTCAAGGTCAAGCCATTGACATTGAAATTCAAGCCAGAGAAATTCTTTACATTAAGGCTAAATTGAATCAGTTAATGTCTCATCATACTGGTCAACCCTTAGAAAGAATTGAAGCAGATACTGAGCGCGACTTTTTCATGTCGGCAGAAGAGGCGAAGAACTACGGTTTGATTGATCAGGTCATTTCCAGGCAAAATCTTCCCACAGCAGGGGAAAACGTCACCATTCTGAAATAAGAGGCTGGTATGTCTAAGTACGACTCCCATTTAAAATGTTCGTTTTGCGGCAAGTCTCAAGAGCAGGTGCGTAAATTAATCGCGGGGCCGGGAGTCTACATCTGCGATGAATGCGTTGACTTGTGTAATGAAATACTAGACGAGGAGTTACTCGATACCAATGGTGCGGCAGCACAGCCAGCACCAAGAGCAGAACCACCTCAAAAACGGCGTACCCAATCTTCTAGTATTTCGTTTAATCAAATACCCAAGCCAAGAGAGATTAAAAAGTATCTAGACGAACACGTTATTGGTCAAGACGAAGCCAAGAAAGTGCTGTCAGTAGCCGTTTACAATCACTACAAACGGTTGGCAGTGATTCAGTCTAAAGCCAGTGGCAAAGCTGCGGCAGATGATGCTGTAGAATTGCAAAAGTCTAACATCTTGTTAATTGGCCCCACTGGTTGCGGCAAAACTCTCTTAGCGCAAACCCTAGCGAAAATCCTAGATGTACCCTTTGCCGTCGCTGATGCTACGACGCTGACAGAAGCGGGGTATGTGGGAGAAGATGTGGAAAATATCTTGCTGCGACTGTTACAGGTGGCAGATTTAGATATAGAAGAAGCGCAGCGAGGAATTATCTACATTGATGAAATTGACAAAATTGCTCGCAAGAGTGAGAACCCGTCAATTACCCGTGATGTTTCTGGCGAAGGTGTGCAGCAAGCCTTGCTAAAAATGTTAGAGGGAACGATCGCCAATGTACCACCCCAAGGAGGGCGTAAGCATCCCTATCAAGACTGTATCCAGATTGATACAAGTAATATCTTGTTCGTCTGTGGTGGTGCTTTCGTAGGCTTAGAAAAGGTTGTAGATCAGAGAGTTGGTAAAAAAGCAATAGGCTTTGTGCAACCTGGAGAAGGCCAATCGAAGGAAAAACGGGCAGCAGATACTCTTCGGCATCTAGCACCAGATGATCTAGTAAAATTTGGCATGATTCCCGAATTTATTGGGCGCGTGCCAATGGTAGCAGTAGTAGATCCGCTAGATGAAGAAGCGTTGATGGCGATTCTCACCCAACCACGCAGCGCCCTAGTGAAGCAGTACCAAAAACTGCTGAAGATGGATAATGTCCAGTTAGATTTTAAACCAGAAGCTTTACGAGCGATCGCTCAAGAAGCCTATCGGCGTAAAACTGGTGCTAGAGCGCTACGAGGAATTGTCGAAGAACTGATGCTGGATGTAATGTACGAGTTACCGTCCCGTAAGGATGTGACACGTTGTACAGTAACACGGGAGATGGTCGAGAAGCGATCAACTGCCGAACTGATAATACATCCATCTTCACTACCGAAGCCGGAATCAGCCTAATAGTCATTGGTCATTAGTCATTGGTTATTAGTCAAAAACTAAAGACTAATAACCATTTAATAAGGGAAAATGACTAATGACAACTGATAAAGGACTAATGACTAATGCCTTATATTAATGTTCGTGGCGTTGAGCATTACTACGAATGGGTGAAAAAACCATCTGGTTCTTTGGTAAAACCAGTGATGGTTTTCATTCACGGTTGGGCTGGTTCAGCTAGGTATTGGCAAAATACTGCTAATGCTTTATCAGAGCAATTTGACTGTTTACTCTACGATATGCGGGGATTTGGCCGTTCTGGTGGGAAGCCAACCATAGCTCTAGCAAGTGAGGATGTTGCCGAATCTGAGTCACCCCAGGATGAATCACAGGCAATCAAAGAGTTAACTTATGAATTAGAGGAATACGCTGATGATTTGGCAGCTTTGTTAGATGGCTTGCATCTTCAGCGTGTATACATCCATGCTCATTCAATGGGCGCGTCTGTTGCTACTTTATTTTTTAACCGCTACCCCCAACGAGTAGAACGAGGAATTTTAACTTGTAGCGGCGTTTTTGAGTACGACGAAAAATCCTTTAGTGCCTTTCATAAATTTGGAGGCTATGTAGTTAAATTCCGTCCCAAGTGGTTAAGCAAAATTCCATTTGTTGACCGGATGTTTATGGCCAGATTTTTATATAGTTCTATCCCACATTCTGAGCGTAAAGCTTTTTTGCAAGATTTTCTCGAAGCAGATTACGATGCAGCTATAGGGACAATTTTTACTTCAGTTAGTAAGGCTCAAGCTGAAGTGATGCCGCAAGAGTTTGCCAAGCTGACAGTACCGACTCTGCTTATTGCGGGGGAGTATGACAAAATTATTCCAGCCGAGATGGGGCGTCAAGCAGCCGCACTGAGTGACAAGGTGGAATTTGTGATGATTCCCAACACAGCGCATTTCCCAATGTTGGAAGATGCACCAACTTACCTGCGACGGGTACAAGAGTTTTTGCAAATTAATACCCTAGAGCCGCAAGGGAGTTAACTTATTTTTTGGGTATTGCTGATTGAAAGTATGAATTACCCTCATGCAAAGGCGCAAAGAACTGTTCTTTAGTCATATCGAAAAATGTTATTGCAGGTTTGAAAAGGTTGAGAGCTACTTGATTGCTTCTACTAAACCAACATAGAGTTGCATTTCTACAATCATAATCCTGAGTTATTTGTTAGGTGTGTCCGCCTATGCAATTCTTCCCCTCTCTTAATTATCTTTGGATTAACCCAAACCCAGTTCTCGTTTTAGTAAATTAATTGAGTTAGTACCGATATAATTTTCAACCTTAATCAGCTTCGGTGGACGAATAATATCATCATCAGATGCTTGCACGGCTGCTTGCACTGCCGCAAAACTGGCTTGATCACTTATAATCACCTCAGCCCGTTTAACCATTGCCTGAAGTTTATAAGCATCTTTTGGTTGCGAAGTCATCACTAGTAGTTCATCCCCTCGCAAACCGTGGAGGATGACTTCTGCTGCTCGTGCAATCCCGGAACTGAGGCTAACTATGCCTACACAGTTTTCTTTTGGTAGTGTTTTCAATAGACTGAGTTCTTTGCTGTAGTCGTAGATATCCAGAGGTATTACCCGTGCAGCTTTAGGAGCTGCGATCGCTTCCACATTACTGATAAAATACCGACTTGTGACTACTGTCGCAGAGGTAGTTTTATCGAGCACAGCTGTTAATTCTTCCATTGCTACCAACTGGACTGGTATTTTTAGCGATCGCTCTAATTCATACACCATCAACTCACCAGCACCCATATCATAGGATGGAACTGCAACCAATACCCGCGCACTACAACGCAAGCGCCAGTCAATTTCCGCTAAAAATAGCTCTCTGGCTTGATTGAGTGAACATCCTTGAGATAGCAGTTCATCAAGTGCTTGCTGGACAACTTGATATGCATCAGGATGTTGTTTGAGAATTGGTGATTGCAGCCTGCTACCGCCTTCATGACCTTGGGCCCGAACATAAATTCCTGAACCAGCCATACTTTCAACAAATCCGTCTTCCTCCAGTTGACGGTAAACTTTGCTAATGGTGTTCCGGTGTAACCCAGTTTGCATTGCTAATGCCCTTGTGCTTGGCAATTTGTAAGCCGGGGGATATTGCCGAGAAGCGATCGCAAAGCGGATTTGATTAAACAGCTGGGTCGATGCGGGAATTTCGCTGTCTGGCTGAATACGGAATTGAATCATCACCAAACCTCCTGAATACTAAGTGCTGACGAGTGCTGATGAGTGCTGAGTTTTGAGTATTAAGTGTTGCTTTTCTACTCAGCACTTTTAACTCAGCCCTCCTTTAGTGACCAGCTGTATTTGCTACATGTCAAATATTTTATTTACACATGAAGTTTTTCTGGTAGAAATTTTAATGCTTTCACTATTGGTAATTGATAATTTAAATGGAAATAACCTAAGCATACTGGCATAGTTATATCAAATAAACACACGGCTAATGATACAGCACTGGTAAAAATTATTATGACAGAGCAAGCAATAATTACCACAACGGTTAATCTTTTGCAAGATAATATTCAAGTGTCTGCTTATCTGGCAGAGCCAAAAGAACCCGGTTCTTACCCAGGAGTGGTTGTATTACAAGAGATTTTTGGTGTTAATGTTCACATTCGGGATGTTACAGAACGGATTGCCAAACTTGGGTATGTAGCGATCGCACCTGCACTTTTTCAACGGACTGCTCCTGGTTTTGAAACTGGATACACACCCGAAGATATTGAAACGGGCAGAGGCTACGCCATGCAAACTAAAGCCTCAGAGTTATTGAGCGATATTCAATTAGCAATTGACTACCTCAAAAATCTGCCTCAAGTCAAAAAAGATGGCTTTGGCTGTATTGGCTTCTGCTTTGGTGGTCATGTTGCATATATTGCAGCTACCTTACCAGATATTAAAGCTACGGCTTCTTTCTACGGTGCTGGAATTACCAGTCGTACACCAGGGGGTGGCGCTCCTACTGTTACCCGCACCAGAGAAATTCCAGGTACTCTCTATGCCTTCTTTGGCACAGCAGATGCTAGCATCCCACCCGAACAAGTAGATGAGATTGAAGCAGAGTTAGAAAAATATAATATTCCTCATCGTGTGTTCCGCTACGATGGAGCTGATCACGGATTTTTCTGTGACCGTCGTGCCAGTTATAATCCTAAAGCTGCTGCTGATGCTTGGGAGCAAGTCAAACAACTCTTTAGTCAACTGAATTAGTCATTAGTCATTAGTCATTAGCAAAGGACAACTGACAAATGACAAATGACAAGTGACAAATGACAATCTAAACTCCAGTTGCATCACATCAAATAACAATTAATCTTCAAAAGTCATGAATTCCGAATCGAAACTATCTCAAACAGCCAATTCGTCGTTTACAATGGACGATTTTGCCAAAGCGCTAGAAAAACACGACTACCAGTTTCAAAAGGGACAGGTTGTACATGGCAAAGTTTTCCAACTTGACCATGATGGAGCCTATGTCGATATTGGTGGCAAGTCGTCAGCTTTTCTGCCGCGCGATGAGGCTTCTTTGAGAGCAGTTACCGATTTATCAGAAGTGCTGCCATTGCAAGAGGAAATGCAGTTTTTGATTATCCGAGATCAAGATGCAGAAGGTCAAGTCACCCTTTCTCGAAAGCAGTTGGAAATTCAGCACATCTGGGAACGACTGGCCGAAATGCAGGAAAATGCTCAGACTGTGCAAGTAAAGGTTATGGGTGTGAATAAAGGTGGTGTCACCGTCGATATTCTCTCCTTGCGGGGATTTATTCCGCGATCGCACCTGGCAGAGCGTGATAATTTAGAAGCTCTCAAAGGTCAAAATCTGACTGTAGGCTTTTTGGAAATTAATAAAAACACCAACAAACTCATCCTTTCCCAGCGGTTAGCAACTCGTTCTAGCAACTTCAGCTTATTAGAACTAGGTCAACTAGTGGAAGGTAAAGTTACTGGCATTAAACCTTTTGGTGTGTTTGTTGATTTAAATGGTATGGGGGCTTTGCTTCATATCAAGCAGGTAAGCCAAAAATTCATCGACTCTTTAGAAAAGGTATTTAAAGTTGGTCAGCCAATTAAAGCTGTAATTATTGACTTGGATGAGGGTAAAGGGCGGGTTGCTCTTTCTACCAGAGTTTTGGAAAACTTCCCTGGCGAAGTGTTAGAGAATATGGATGAGGTGATGGCTTCGGCTGAGGCGCGGGCTAATAGAGCTAATAATAAAGCTGCTGAATAGTTTTGAGGTGGGCTGCTTGCACAAAGCGTTTAAATCACCGTTTGAAACAATTTTGAATTGTTGATACTCCCCCCTGCATCTACAAAGATATGGGGGATTTTAAATTGGGAAAACTTTTCACAGACTCCTTTCTTGCCTCTGGCGGGAAATGTGGGTAAAACAAGAATTTCAGTCAGCTTTAGATGACTTTCGCTATGAGCCGCAGAATTTATTCTGAGGCGGACGTGTGGGCAATGCCAATATTTTGCAATGATGCAAATACCTGAGTTTAGGATCTTACATTTGAACTCATCACTCGCCATAGGTTAGAAACCTACGGTTAATAGCGAAAGTTCTCTGAAGAGGACTAAATAAGAATTTATCAACCCCCAGTGCCAGGTATCGGATCTCTGAAATATTCATTAACTCGTAGAAAACAACCCTGTTACAAATATTTATAAAAGTCTGAAGTGCTTAAATGTTACACGTTACAAGTCTCGACGCGAGAAAAGAGAATCCAACCCAACTCCCCAATCCAACCCAACCCCAGAAAGGGAGGTGTCCCTCATGTGCTGAAATCTTAAAAGCTACATTTGAGTCAGAAATCCAGTTTCCTTTTACTCTCCATCCTACGTGATTGCCAAATTTATCCCAGGCTACTTCATAATATTTACCGTCAGCCTTCCCACCAACGCTCAGATAAATATTCTTCTGAACGCTAAAGCCAAAGCGCCCATAGCTATATTTTACCCAAAGTTGGTCAATGGTACGTAAGTCAGTACAGGGAAAATTATTGATGGATTCTTCATCAAACCATTTTTCCTTTTCCTTGCTAGATACCTTAAGCATGACGGCTAAAGTTTCCTTATCCGCTTCTTTCCACTTGCCTGCTGCTAGCAAATCTCGCAATCGCGTGTAGTTTATTCCCTTCTCAGAACTGAGGTCATCGGCTTGAATTACTGGCTGTAGCTTTAGTTTTCGTTCTGGCGGTTTTCCAGTAATACCCCAAATTAACTGCTCCATAGCCTCAGTATCTGTCCGAAAGTCAACCCACGTATGACCCCTAAGAAAAATTGGGAGTTTTGGCTGCTGTGGTGTATTCCCAAGCAAAACGGGAATTACGGGACATTTTCTCTCTACAAATTCGTTTAAAAAAGCTCTCATCTCTGTACTTTGCCAGGGGCCAAGTCCACTGCTACCCACAAAAACTGCTGCTGATTTAATATTTTCTATTTGTTCTTCTAGTAAAACCTGCCATGCTAAACCAGGACGAAGTTCCCATTTATCTAGCCAAGGTTTAATTCCTTGTCTTGTTAATTCATGAGCAATTTCTATAACTTCAGGCTTGTCTTTGCTATTGTGGCAAAGGAAGACATCAAACTGATCTTCGTCGCTCATCTATAAGTCTCCTCACATCCACTTCTCTATATCGGCAATAATTTCCAACACATTAAATATAGTTTGATTTATTCTTGCTTGCTTAAGTTAATAGTTAATGCATCGAAAAAATAGATTAAGTCGAATTTAATAAGCAAAATGACATTTGACTTACTCAAAAGCTGTGTTTGCTTTCTCATTTCGGTATTTCCCGCAAGCAAAATGCCATTTGGCTTACTCAAAAGCTGTGTTTGCTTTCTCATTTTGGTGTTTTCCGCAAGCAAAATGACGTTTGACTTACTCAAAAGCTGTGTTTGCTTTCTCATTTTGGTGTTTTCCGCAAGCAATCAAGCATATTGCTTTCTGAATATGCTTGATTGCTGACTCATCCCAGTAATTCACACACTTGTGACGACTATCCCTTTGAGATTACTTTTCTGCTATAGAAGAGATAAATTCACCTACAGATGAGCAAGCAGAACTGATTCGGATAACTTTGGAGGGTAGGAAAATGAGCTATTTTGACCGATACCAGCAAGAGAAACTGCTGAATTTGCACAAGGCTAAGATGTCGCTTGAACAAGCTATTGACTTGTTGAGCTAGTAAAACTAATCCCATTACCCTATCCCCTGCATCTACAAAGATATGGGGGATAATTTTTAGAGATTAAGATAAATAAGGTGTGGTCTATTGGCTGAGTTGGCGTAAGGATATCTTGAGCATGGTTACTAAGTATAAAAATATGCTCATATCTCTGTTTAAGTATTGCTCAATGGATTTTGAGCATATATCGGGCATTTCGACAACTATAAACGCTGAAAGTATTCAATTTAGGTATTTATATGTTTCTAGTAACTGGGGCAACGGGAGGAATTGGTCGCAGAGTTGTGCGACTCCTACGGCAACGAGAACAGTCTGTGCGGGCATTTGTCCGCCTTACCTCGCGCTACAGCGAGTTAGAACACCGGGGTGCAGAAATTTTCATCGGTGATTTGCTGCAAGAAAAAGATATTCAAAAAGCTAGTCAAGGTGTGAAGTATATTATCAGCGCCCACGGTTCTGATAGCGATGCTCTATCTTTAGATTACCGCGCCAATATTGAACTGATTGACCAAGCAAAAGCCAATGGTGTAGAGCATTTTGTCTTCATTTCCGTACTGGGAGCTGATCGCGGGTATGAAGACGCTCCCGTTTTCAAAGCTAAACGAGCAGTAGAACGATATTTGCAAGCTAGTGGCTTGAATTACACAATTTTACGCCCATCTGGATTAGCATCTAACTTGCTGCCACTAGTAGAACGATTTCGGGAAACGGGATTGTATCTGCTGATTGGCGATCGCAAAAACCGTACCTCAATTGTCAGTACCGATGATTTAGCAAGAATAGTGGTGGATTCTGTGACGGTTGAAGGCGCTCGTAACCAGATTTTACCAGTGGGAGGGCCGGAGATTTTATTACGAGAAGATATTCCCCGGATTTTTGGTCGGATCTTCATCAAAGAGCCAGTAATAATTAACTCACCATTATTTATCATTGATGGGTTACAAGGTGCATTGGGTTTATTTAATCCCCAAATCCAAAAAACTTTGGGAACTTATCGCACATTGCTAGCAAATGAATTTTTCTGTACAAAAGATGAAATTGCCAATTTAGAGGTAATTTTTAACTTCCAGTTAGAGACATTAGAAAATTTTTTGCGGCGCTATCTAGCAGTTTGAATTAGGTAATGGGGCATAGAGCATGGGGCATAAACTCAATCTTCAATTTTCAATCCCTAATGCCCAACTCTCAATAATCTAAAATCCAAAATCTAAAATCCAAAATTCTATGAAATCATCCCTAGCTGTAAATGCTGCTCAAGCACGTCAGACAAAAGAGCGATTTGCCCAACCAGAGGAACAACTCACCTATGAATTGGGGAAGGCGGTACAGGAATTGCCACCCCTGTACACTAGATTATTAGCGGGAACGATCAGTGTCATCGTATTTGGAGCGATCGCTTGGGCGTACTTCTCGCAAATAGATGAAGTAGCAACAGCGCCAGGGGAATTAATTGCTTCTACACAGGTAAGACCGGTGACATCCTTGGGTGGAGGGTCAATTGTCGCCGTCAAAGTCCAAGAAGGCGATCGCGTTACTAAAGGTCAAATTCTGATTCAAAAAGATCCAGACTTGCAGAAAACCGATGTTTCCCGCCTAGCTAAATCTACCAGATTGATTCAGGACGATTTGCAACGTTTAGATGCAGAACGTATCGGAGGCAAAACTACTGGGACAAAACTGCAAGATGAACTTTTAAGCTCCCGTCTGCAAGACTTCCAAGCGCGTCAAGCAGGGGCGGAAGCAGAAGCAAATCGCCAAATAGCACTCATCGATCAAGCCAAAGTCCGCTTGAGTCGATTGCAAGATAACTTAGTTAATGCCAAAAGCAGCGTTGCAAATGCTAAAACAAACCTTGTCAACGCAGATAGCATTCGGATCAAAATTGAAAGTAATTTGGCGCTTGCTCAAGAAAGGGAAAAAAGCCTACGTACCCTAATTACTCCTGGCGCTGTACCTCGTGTCGATTACTTGGATGCCCAAGAAAGATTAACTCGTGCAAAGACAGAAATCACTAGAGCACAAGATGAAGTAACCAACGCCCAGAATAAAATCACAGAGGCTCAAGATAAAGTCACATCATTAGAAAAAGATATTGCTGCCCAAGTCCAAGAAATTCGCCAAGCAGAACAAGCTTACAATGCCGCGCGCAGTCAGTCCCAGCGTGTAGCATCAGAACGCCAAAGTGAAATTTTGACCCAGTTCAACAAGCGTAAAGAAGAACTAACAACTGTTCAAGGCCAATTAGAGCAGGCGAGAAAGCAGCAAGCTTTAGAAACGATTGAGGCTCCCGTTGCCGGTACGATTTACAGAGTTAAAGCCACCAAGGGACCAGTTCAATCAGGTGAAGAATTGCTATCAATTTTGCCAGAAGGAGAAGAAATGCTCTTAGAGGTGAAAGTTCTCAACCGCGATATTGGCTTTATTCGTCAAGGAATGAAGGCAAAAGTAAAAATGGCGACTTTCCCCTTCCAGGAATTTGGCACTGTGAATGGCGAAGTTATGCAAGTCAGTCCGAATGCAATTGTTGATAAAGAATTAGGCTTAGTTTTTCCCACCAGAATTAAGCTAAATAAACACTCAGCCAACGTGCGGGGTCAAGAAGTACAATTTACACCAGGGATGGCTGCTACAGGTGAAATAGTCACTCGTAAAAAGTCAATTTTGACATTCATTACTGAGCCTGTAACACGGCGATTCAATGAGGCATTTTCTGTTAGATAGCTTCGTAGCCTCTCCTGCTTTCATAACCACTTCAAAAGTCTACGACGGGCTACGCCTACGCATCCCACAAACTATACCTAAACGTAAGGGTTTAGCATTGCTAAACCCCTACATCCATTCATGATGGACGAGCGCTTTGGTTGATTGTTTGAACAAAACAGTATTGGAATCAACTGCAAATAGCTATATTTTTCAAGCGATACCCAAAAATTTTCTCTACTGATCTATTTGTTTTTGGATTCCCTCTAGTAGTTTCCCAAATTCAAGATTATTCTCATCTTTATTATCATCATCGCTATCGACATTGATTCTGCCCAGGATATTCTCAAAGGTTTGGAATTGCGACCATAATTCTGGATTGACTAATTCGTTATTACCTTTGGCTGGTGTCAGAGATTCTGCTGTTTCTGTAATTACCTTACCGATTAAAGAACCAACATCAGAATTATTAAAACTAGCAATAGTCTCTGGTGTTAGATATCTTGCTGTTTCTGTAATTGCCTTACCGATTAAAGAACCAACATCGGAATTATTAAAACTAGCAATAGTCTCTGGTGTTAGATATCTTGCTGTTTCTGTAATTGCCTTACCGATTAAAGAACCAACATCGGAATTATTAAAACTAGCAATAGTCTCTGGTGTTAGATATCTTGCTGTTTGTGCGTCAATGTGTAGCAGGTTGTCGTTAGACATCGCCTGCCTTACCAGAGAACTGCCATTGGAAATATTAAAACTAGAGATTGTAGTTTGTATATTATTTACTGCTGTGTCTGCAATCACCTGGCTTGCTAGAGAACTGACATCAGAAATATTAAAACTAGAGCTTGTAGTTTGTGTACTATTTCCTGCGGTTTCTGTGACAATCTGACGTACTTGGGCATCAGTCAGGCTGGAGTTAGCACTAAGCATAAGGGCAACTACACCAGCAACGTGGGGGGCTGCCATAGAAGTGCCGTTATAAGTGGCATATTGATTATTTGGAACTGATGAATAGACTTTGACTCCTGGGGCTGTGACATAAGCGATTTCATTCGTCCCAGAGCGGTTAGAGAAGTCGGGCATGTTATTATTTTGATCCACTGCCCCAACAGCAATTCCCGACTTGTATGCATAGCGGGCGGGATAGTCTGGTGATGAGTCACCATCATTACCGGCTGCCATGACAACAATCACTCCTTGGCTGCTGGCATAGTCAATGGCTGACTGTAGAGTACGGTTGGAAGATGTGCCTCCTAAACTGAGGTTAATCACATTAGCTCCATTATCGACAGCGTAGCGAATACCTTTAGATATGGAATTATAGGAACCAGAGCCAGAGTCATTCAAAACTTTAACGGGCATAATCTTGGCATTATATGCAATGCCAGTGACACCGTAGTTATTATTTTCTCCTGCGATCGTGCCGGAAACATGAGTACCGTGACCGTTTTTATCTAGGGTGTTATTGTTCTTCTCAGCAAAGTTCCAGCCATAATTATCATCAATATAGCCATTGCCATCATCATCTATACCGTTACCTGCAATTTCGTTGGCATTCGTCCAAATATTATTTCTTAAATCCTCGTGGTTATAGTCAACCCCAGTATCTACAACAGCAACAACAACACCCTTACCTGTGTATCCCTGTGCCCAAACTTCTGGTGCTTTAACAAGGTCTGCTCCCCAATTATTGCCACCAAGATCAGGAACATCTGCAAAGGTATTTTGACCAGTAGCTCTAGCTACTGCTGCTGCCCCATTAATCAAGCCATAGCCATTGGTGGAGTTATAATTTTCAGTGCTAAAAGCATTAGCAGTAGCGTTACTGGTATTTTCGGAGTCACCGTTATTTAGCAACTGCACATCAGCATCGGTTGAGTTGTAGCTACTACGTCCGCTAAAGTTGAGGCTGTAATCATCCTTCGTATTAAAGCTATCTAATGAGGATATTGAAGTAACATTTAGCTGTTTATTTGACAATATCTTGTTATTAACATCATCAAGGAGCATAAGCTTTTGTTCTCAAAGATAGCAATAGTTTTTTGACAGATTGAAGCGTCAAACCCTTTACACAAAAAGATTTTAAGGTGTGAATAAGCTCCATTGTTAACAATTACTATGTAATCTCATAAGAAAATGCTAACTCTACTACTAAAAAGCATAATTAATAGTGGAATTATTGTTAATAACTTAATTGATACAATCAATCTTAAATTTGTAACAATGTAAGTATAAATTGATGGAATAAAAAATCAATTGTGCTATGTATAGCAATCCTAAATGAGTTACGAACAAAAAGATCCCCAATTTGTTGAATAAGTCGGGGATCTGAACCTCTCAGTGGAGAGCAAATCAAATATTTTACTTTTCAGAAACCACACTTGAGGATTGTTCTATGCCAAGCTATTTCCTGCTGTTGTTGTGACTATCTGACGCACTTGAGCATCAGCGCAACTACACCCGCAAAGTTAGGGCCGCCATAGAAGTGCCTGGAAGAAATTCATATTTATTACCAGGATATGCCGAGTAGATGCCGATGCCAAAATAGTCTTCGTATACTCCAGGAGTCTTCACCTGATAGCTCAGTTGAATGGTTCTACCAACGGATGTTGTGCTGGGTGCTGAGGTATTTTGAACTATCAGGTTTGACTTGAACAGCCGCCGCAGCGATCGTCTTTGAGGTTGCTGGAGACATCGCTTGAGTAGCGTTTTTGTTGCGTTATTGACTCTTGGCAACATAGTCATACGTGTAATTATTGCCGGCGAAAGTGTTGATTACCCCAGCAGTGTAACTACTACGATCGCTGGCTCTAAAACTATTTACACTACTCAAATTGAAGCCAGAGTAATTATTAGTATCATCAAAAATATCAGAAAGCTTTTAGCTATCACATCTACTAAATGTTTGCTTGCTGCCGCTGATATAGTGACCAATACAAACCTTTTTGTTGCAACAACTGTGAGTGAGTACCACGTTCGGCAATCACGCCTTGCTCCAATACCAAAATTAAGTCAGCACGTTTGAGGGGAGCAAAGCGGTGAGCAATCAGGAACACGGTGCGGTTAGCGGAAATTTTTTGTAGGTTTTGCAGTACTTGCTGTTCAGTTTCACTATCCAAAGCACTGGTAGCTTCATCCAAAACTAAAATTGGTGCTTGGGAAAGAAATAATCTTGCGAGGGCAATGCGTTGTCTTTGTCCGCCAGATAAAGCTGTACCGCGTTCACCAACATTGGTTTCGTAACCGTAGGGTAATTGACTGATGAAATCGTGTGCTACTGCTAATCTTGCCGCCTCTACTACTTGCTCTGCGGTAATGTCGGGATTACCGAGAGTGATATTTTCCAAAATAGAACCGTTGAATAAAAAGTCTTCTTGGAGAACTACACTAATTTGTTGCCGCAGTGAGGCTAAATCTGCACTTTTAATATCAAAACCATCAATAAGGATGCGTCCTGATTCAATTTGATAGAGGCGTTGTAATAGCTTAGACAGAGTACTTTTACCAGAACCGCTGCGTCCGACAATGCCAACAAATTGCCCTGGTTCGGCATTGAAAGAGATTCCCCGCAGAATTGCTTCAAAGTTCGGGCGGTAGCGGAAAAAGACTTGCTCGAAGGTGACTTGACCTTTCAAGGGTGGTAAAACTAGACCAGTTCCCAGTTCAGCTTCTGGAGAGACATTGAGAATATCACCAATACGATCTACAGAAAGTAGCACTTGTTGGAGGGTTTGCCACAACTGTACTAGGCGTAAAAGTGGGCCTGTGACTCTGCCAGACAGCATTTGAAATGCAACTAGCTGTCCAACTGTGAGCTTTTGTTCAATGACTAACTTGGCACCAAACCAGAGAATCAGCATGGTGGAAAAATTGGTGAGAAAGTCACCAATATTGCTGCTGATATTGGAGGTAGTAGAAGCTTTAAAACCTGTGCGAATGAAGCGAGCAAATAAGCCTTCCCAGCGATCGCGGGCTACTGGTTCGGCTGCATGGGCTTTAACGGAGTGAATCCCTGTGATTGTCTCTACTAGAAACGATTGACTATCGGCACTCCGGTTAAAAGTTTCGTTGAGCCAGTTACGCAGAATTGGTGTTGCAACTATCGTCAATGTCGCAAACAGCGGTAGTACTGCTAAGGCCACAAAGGTAAGTGGAATATTATAGTAAAACATCAATGCTAGGTACACCACAGCAAAGATGCTATCCAGAATCACAGTTAATGCTGTACCTGTGAGAAACTGACGTATTTGTTCGAGTTCCTGGACTCGTGCTACTGTGTCTCCGACGCGCCGCGATTCAAAATAAGCTAATGGCAGACGCATCAGATGGCGAAATAGCTGTGCTGATAAACTCAAATCTAGACGACGAGCTGTATGGGTAAAGATGAATAGGCGCAGAATGCCAAGTATGGACTCAAATACGGCGACGAAAAGGAGTGCGATCGCCATTACATCGAGAGTCGGCAAACTCTCCTGCACCATCACTTTATCAATGACGACTTGCGTAATTAGAGGTGTTGTTAACCCCAAAAGCTGTAAGGTAAAAGATGCTAACAATACTTCTGTTAGCAATCCCTTATACTTCCAAACTGCTGGGGTAAACCAACTAAGGTTAAATTTTTCTTGCTGGGATATGAGTTCTACTTGCCACAATCGTCCATCCCAAGATGCTTCAACTATTGACTGCGGTAAGGTTTCACAAGTCCTTTCGGGATTTAGAGGGTTAGCGATAATGAGGCGATCGCCCTTCATTCCATAGGCCACTACCCAGGATGGACTCTGGGGTGAGTCAGAATTCCACAGCAGTAAAGCTGGAAATGACAACTGTCGCAACTCACCCCAACTCACTTGTAACCGCCGCAATACTAACCCTAACTTTTCTCCTGCTTCCACAACCTGTTTTGGGCGTTGTCCTCTGAGTTGGCGCTGCACCCATTCAATTTGCACAGAATTTTCTAACTGTTGCGCCACCATTGTTAAACAGGCAGCAGCGGTGTTCCAGCTGGCAACAAACGGATAATTTGAGATGATTAGATTTGCTGCTGGGAGTCCTCTTTGGGGTTGGAGGCTGTGGGGGCTGGAAGTTCCCTCTGAGGCTGGTGCTAGTGAAGGAGTCGAAGAGAAGGAAAATGTCTCCCTTTCTCCCTCGATATTCACTGGTAACACTTGCCAGAACTCCTGAATTTGTGGGTTAGAAAATTCTGCCCACAGTGCTGTATCCCAACACACTACTACTACTTCTTTACTAGCAGCTACAGCTTTAAAATCCGCAGACAGCTTTTGTAAGTCACCAAACCAATCCCCCGTATCTAGGGCGGCTATTGGTTTACCAACGCCCTCTTCTCGTAAGCGAACTTTCCCAGCCACAATTAAGAATTGGTAACCGCCGACATCGTTTGACCAGATTTTTTCTCCAAGACGATACTGACGAGTTTGGCACTCCTTTTCCAATCGGGATTGTTGTTCGGGAGTCAGCCAGCATAACGGTGGCTGATTCCAAGGCAAAGAAGCTAGCACTTTTAATTGTAAAGATTCATTATCCAGAATATTTAACTCACTTGTAATTTGACTGTCAGTTTTTGAATTTTCTCTGCTAGCCATTTCTCAAATAACTCATTTTGTAGTGCTTGCTTCAGTTGAGTATCTTCTAAAGACGCTGGCAAAAATTGTTCTACTCGAAACAAACCATAAGGTATTTCTCCTTGGGGAGAGTCTTTGCCAACGATTTGTATTGGTCCTACCAATTGTCCAGGACTTGCCACATCAATAGCTGCCCGTAATATATCTGGCATACTTCCTCGGCTGACTATTCCCATCATGCCGTTCACAATTCGGTCATCTGAAAGTGAATACTCTTTAGCTAGTTGCTCAAAACTACCTCCTTCTTCAATTTGGGTTTGTAGTTCGTCTGCCAATTCTCGATTATCAACAACAATCCGAGAAAGTACTACCCGATCCAAGAAAATTTTGCGTTCAATAAAATATTCTTGGAGTTTTGCTTGGGTCACTACAGCTTTCAGCTTTTCTAACTTGTAACCAAAAGTAACCGATGTGTGAAAGGTAGCGTAATCTGTGTTATTGGTCTTCAACCATTCTTGAAAGCTTTGGGGGTCAGTCAGTTGATTTTTCAGCCTAAAGTCAATAATTGCCTGTTCAGTTATTGCTGTACCAATCTCAACATCGTCTCGTGTTCGGATTTCTTCCTCAATTACATACTGGCGAAGAATATCCCCAATGAACTGCCCCAATTTTCCAGAGGCTTGCAGGTACTTTACTGCTTCCTCAATAGAAATTATTTGGTCATTAATTGTCAAAAATGATAAAGATTCCATGAACTAATTATGTGAAAATGGTTAAACACTTATAGGACTTTTAAAGTAAATCATATAAAAATCATCTGGTCGTTGATGAATAAATATGATAAAGATTCCATGAACTAATTACATCTAAATGGTCAAAAAATTATATAGCTAGTAAATACAATAATTTCCCATGATCAGTTTTACAGTCTGGCGGGGACAAAACAGGATTGAAAATATCAGCGCTAGCGTAGTAGCAAAGCAGATTGCTTATTTTCTCTCAATGCCCAATGAGTCCAGCTACTCATGGGGGAAACTCCCTCGTAGCCTATTCCTTTTGGAGAAGACTGTGCTGGTTACCCAATGCCCCACCTAAACGAGTAATTATTTATTCTCACCGTTCTACTTAATGAAACTTATCCATGTCCAGGCAAGTAACACAGCTGCGATCGCACCGATTAATGTATTAAAAATATTTACTACTTCATTAGTCAGCCAAGTATACTTAGATTGCAGTGTTGCCCCAATCACACTTTCTAAATTAGTGGCAATAAATGCAGCCAGCACACACCAAGCTACTCCCAATAGGTCAATTAAACCAACTCCCCAACCAACAAATGCGATCGCTACAGAAGCCACAATACCAGCTAAAGTTCCTTCCAAGCTTACCGCTCCTTCTGTACCACGAGGCACTGGTTGGAGTGTGGTAATTAAAAAGGTGCTTTTACCATATGCTTTACCAACTTCACTAGCAGTGGTGTCAGCCAGCTTGGTACTAAAACTCGCTACATAGCCTAACAATAATAGGGACTGAGGATTGGGGACTATAAATTGGGGACTAAGTACAACAAATCCCGAATTGATTATCCCTACTCCCAAGGCACACAGTGCCCCAGTCAAAGCCGAACCCCAAACATTTTCTGGTCCTCTTGCCCCAGAACGCTTTTCGGCAATTCCTTCTGCCTCCTTCTGCGCCATACCGATGCGAGTAACGCCAGAACCAACCAGAAAATAGAACATTACGACTGCATATCCTTGCCAGCCTAGAGTTACCCAAATTAGGATGGCCAAAAACCAAGCGTGGAATAATCCAGCAGGGGTAAGTAGCTTTTTCGGAGCAATCCAAGCTAAACCCAATAGAATTGTGTTTAATACTACCCCCACCAACCAGGGATTCACAGAATTAATTAAGGATGACATCAGCAATTAATCATGAGTAATTTTGTTTGAATATCAACAGAATAACGAATTTGTCATACTTAAAGCTTAATTTATGAAATCTCTCCACCTAAAGTCATATGTTTGTATTGTTAAACTCAATAGCGTAGGCATCGCCCTGAAAGTTGAATGTAAAACGACAAACAATGTTTTAGATATACACTGCAATATTGACTAAAGAACGTGGATTAAACTAAATGCAAAGCTTTTACTTATTTGGGTGGACTATTCGAGCGCGTAACGCATCCAAAGCACTTTCATCGGATGCGTTAAGTTCCCAACACACCCTATGAAAGTTGTAGGTTATTAAATCTTACGTTCCTAAGCGTGTGGCAATACAAACCTAAATTAGTATAGCCCCAGGGTGTAACATCTGAAGTGGTACTCAGTCACCAATCTTAGCCATAAGGATAAACAATATAAGTTAATGTCAATTAAAACTGTGTTCAAGTTAACCACAATCAAGACTTAACAGCATAAATTGTAGATACCATGAACTACTAGTCTTTTCCACACAAGCTATGAGCCAAACCTTATTCCATCTTGCTTTCCCTGTGACTGACATTGCCCAAACAAAAGCATATTACGTGGATGGCTTGGGCTGCATTCCTGGTCGTGAAAACCATCATGCCCTGATTCTTAATCTCTACGGGCATCAATTAGTGGCTCACATCACCAAAGAACCCTTGACACCACAAAAAACTATCTATCCCAGACACTTTGGGCTAATTTTTACCCAAGAACGTGACTGGCAAGACTTACTAAAAAGGGCACAACAACAACAGCTACTTTTTCGTGAAGAAACCAAAAATCGCTTTGTTGGTTCTCCTCTTGAGCATCGCACTTTCTTTTTAGAAGATCCCTTTTTTAACCTAATGGAGTTCAAGTATTATCGTTACCCAGAGGCGATTTTTGGGAGTTACGAACATACACAAATTGGGGATAGGATTTAAGAAATTCGTAATTCGTAATTTAAAGATGAATAAATCCAGTATGGCAAGCATTCTAGCTACTGACTGGATTTTTATTCAGCAAGGGTAGCTTAATACCCTTTGCTAAAGCTGCTTTCACTACTGCTAAACTTCTAGAGTCTGTCAGCATCCAAGGGTGTAAAGCAACTGGTACTATGACTTCGCTTCCTACGGGCATTTGTGAACTATTTGCTGGGACAATCATCAAATCATAAGGTGTCCAGATAGATGTAAAATCTAGCTGCCCCAATATTACAGCATCAGAATTTAAATCTTTGAGAAAAATACTGTCAGGGCGCATTTGTATGCAACCAGGACGCAAGGAACCATAAGCAACCACGGTTCCATGATGAGGGGAAGAGATCGTGATAAACCGCTGAACGCGGTTAATTCCTCCCAGTCGCTGGACATAGTAACGGCTGACAATTCCTCCCATGCTAAAGCCTACTAAATCTAGCCGTTGTTCTGGCGCAAATGTGGCTGTAACATAATCTGCTACTTGCTTTGCCAACTCATCAAGACCCACACTACCATTATTAGGTACGAGATCCAGGGAATATACAGACCATCCCTGTAGTCTTAACTGAGCCGCCATCTTATGAAAAACTGCCTCTGTATCGTCAATCCCGTGTATTAACAAAACGGGATTGCGTTGTTGATTTTCAATGTTCATTTACAAAATCTAGCTGAATTAAGGTGTGTATTTCACGTTTGTAGCTACATACTGCTCTACAAACTGAAGCTATTCTTTTTCGGATTCTTTATAAAGATATCTTTGCAAAACCGAAATACTTCTAAAGATAGTACGTATAAAATTTAACTAATTAATCTCATCATCTGCCAATAGGCTATGACACTCCTCCTACTGGTTGAAAGTAAACCGCTTGCTTTTCTCCAAGCAGTAATTTCCAAACAAAGAAATGTTAAATTTTGTAAAGCCGGCTTTCAGAATCTTGCTCTTAGTTACAGTAAAATTTAATAATTAGTTCTCGGTGTATACAGGTTGCAAGTGCTTGCAAAAGAACATTTGCCCTATAGTTTTACTACAATGTTGATTAAGCTACAAGCCTATAAGGTTGTCACCAGAACAGGTGACACAAAGCAGAAAATGTAACATTATATCGTAATTTTTAACGATTACGGTCGAGTTCCAAATATAAAAGGCAGGAGTAATTGTAATGGATTTTATCAAAAAGTTAATTTCGGGTATTCTGGGTTTCATTACCGGACTGTTACCAGGCAAGAAGAAAAGCAACGGCTACTTTTTGGAATTGGACGAAGCCAAAGATGCTGCTAAAGAAGTAGCATCGAACGCTAAGAAAGTAGCAGAGACAGTTGTATCGAATGCTAAAAAAGTAACAGAGACAGTTGTCTCAGAAGCGCCAGAAGCATCCAAGCCGGCTTCATTGAACGGAACAAAAACCGCCGCAACTCAGGCTAAAGCAAAATCAGCTAAAAATCCCAAACCAGCCGATGTTACGCTAGTCCAGACTGCTGAGGGTCTGAAAGTTGAACCTGGGAAAAATGCAAAAGCCGCAGCAGCCAAAGTAATCAAAGAGCAGCCAACTGAAACTACCTTTGCGCCTAAATATCTCGCTCCTTCGGCTACTAGCTCTAATGGTCGTCGTCGTCCAGGGGCAAATATGAGTGTTTACCTAGACATGGCACGTCAGGTTAAAACCCCTGGTTAAGTCTTAGAGGCGCGAAATTTCGCGTCTCTTTTATATCCCTATAGTATTAATGACTTAAGTGTGAATACGCAAGATTAGGACAAGTTTACCAGCTGTAGATGGGGGAACTCTCCAAAGTAGGAGCGATCGCTTAATTTTCTCCACTACAACTGCATCTTTTAGAGTAGAGGCTTTATCATCTAAAACTACCCCATCTACCCGACCTTTTTTGACGCTAAACTCAAAGACGATTTCACCAGTAAAGCCGGAAGGTAAGTTTAGTTATTGAAGGTGTTGGGTTAGATCAGCAATTTCTGCGTCATCCAAGCCTGTGACACTGATTACTTCTAACTGATGGTTGATTGCTGGGTCTGATATTTCATCTTGTTCCATGTCTTGGGAATCAAAGCTCTTAAAGCTAAAAGAGATATCGCCTTCTTTCGCTACTGGAGATTTTAGCGATCGCTTTTCCCTTCTATAGTCTGGAGCTTCTGCTGAGGATGGTGCTGATGGCATTGAGAATGATATTTTAGGCGCAAAACCACCAGCCGGAGCGTTGCCAAACACTCCTAGGTAACTAACTGCTTCAGGCATTTCCACTGGCACTTGCATAGATAGATATTCGCTTCCTGGTTCAACCCGCACGTCATCGCTGACAGCCACAAAAGCGGTGTATTGAGAAAGCAGCTGATAAGTTAAGGCTATTTCTGTAACTGCTTCTGTGCCAGCTTACGAATTATTTAACAAACACCAGTCCACTATATAAATGAAAAGCTGAGTCCCAATTAGTCTGTTCCCTACGCAACAAATGAATGTGAGACTTGATATGACCCAGCATTTCTGTTTGATCTAGTGTTGTATCTGCAAAGGATGTGAAATCTGACCAAATTTTGACTTGAGGTAGTTGCTGGTCAATCCAACTCGATAAACTATTCCAATTAATTCTGATTGTATTTTGGCTAGCTTGAGGAATGATTTCTAAACCTTGCTGAAATTCATAGCCGTTATCATCAAATCGGAGAATGCAACGTCTACCAGGTAGGTGTAAATCACAAAACTGGGCATAGTCTTGTGTTTGAGTTTTCCATTCCAGTTTCCGGTGGGCATCAACATCTATAACTTGTTCAAAAATGGGCAACAGTCCCACTACTCTTGCTGTGACTTCTGACCAGTCAAAAGTGAGAGAACCGAGTTGATTGGTGTCATTACGGCAAACAACAGTAGCTTGTGGAGTAGATTCTTGGAAATATTTGACTTGATAAACTTGAATTTGTTGAATTTGAGGTATTGTTGCCCAAAAGCAAGGAATACCAGCCTGCTGTAACTGTTTGCCGTAAAATTTTATTTCTCCCACTTGGCCAGTACGGTACAACCTCCAGCCACGACTTGGCAGTAATAGCCTTGCAGTATAAGGGTCTAGCTGCATAATTTGGGCGAATTTTCGAGATGCTTCTGTTTTCATCTCGTTACCGAGTGGTTCTAAGACTAGTACGCCAAGTTCGGTGTTATTAGGTTGAGATTTTGCTTGGGAAATGGCTCTTTGTCTTTCTTCAAGCTCCATTTCTTGTAGTCGTTGTAAACCTTGGCGTGCTAGCGTAACTATTTTGGTATTTGTCGTATCTCGCAGCAGTTGCCGATAAATTTTTTCCGCATCCTGACGTTTTCCAGATACTTCATGTAGGCGACCAAGATAAAATTGCACCCAAGGATTGTCTGGTGATTCTTTTTGCAGCTGTTTGAGTAATTTAGCAGCTGTTTGATAATCTTTATGGTCAAAGGCGATCGCAACTTGCTCAATCATCACTTTAAATACACGGTGGAGTGATGTCTCGCGCAAAATTAATTTTGCGTGAGGTATAAATCATTTATACTTCACAAATTGCGGTAATCAAGGATAATGCTACTACTGGGGCTGTAACTGCCCTCAGGATGCGGCGACCAAGGGAAACAGGTTCAAATCCAGATGCGATCGCATTCTCAATTTCTTGTGTTGTCCATCCTCCCTCTGGGCCGGTGGCAATGACAATCTCGCCAGAGATGCTATTCAGCACTTTGTTTAAATGGGGATACTCACCACGAGCTTCACAAATGTAACGGTGACTTGTCTGATTAGCGGTGACAGCAGTGTTAAAAGCAACAGGTTCTAAAATTGTTGGTACAAACGAGCGCTCTGATTGTTCGGCAGCTTCCGCAGCGATGCGCCGCCAGCGTTCGAGCTTTTGAGGACTAGGATGAAGCAAAGTGCGATCGCTCAATACGGGTACAATACAAGCTACTCCTAACTCTGTACAACACCGCACCACTTCATCAAATCCATTGCCTTTAGGTAACGCCACCATCAACGTAATTGCTACAGGTAATTCTGTTTCCACTAAAAGTGATTCTAAAACCTGTGCTTGTTCCCCTGCTAGCTGCGCTAACCACCATTTTCCCTTACCATCCATTGCAATAAAGCGATCGCCTTCACGCAAGCGCAACACACGCCCCAAATAATGCTGCTGTTCTTTAGTGATCAAAATTTGCCCTTGTTGGAATTGGGAAGGTGCGATCGCAATTCTTTGCAGTTGAGACATGAGATTTGAGAATTTCAAGAATATAAAATCAAAGATGGACACAGATAAATCCATCTGTGTCCATCATGGTTTGATTACTGATTCGGCTTACGAAAGATTCTGGAAGTAAGCTTCTAGCGCTTCAGTCACTAACTGAGTCATCGGCTTACCTTGGCTTTCTGCTACTTCCTTCAACTTGCTATAAACCTCTTCTTTCAAATTCACCCGATGGCGCGATTTATTTGCACCATTGGCTGTTTGGGGATCGTAGGTAGCAGCAAATTCGCGGATGGCATCAAAACCAACGCGATCGCAAAAATCACCAAAGCTTTCCTTGGATTTCCGAGATTTTTTAAAGTAAACAAAAATCGGCTCTAGGAAGGTGTCTAAATCATTATGGTGCAGTTTATCTATGTAAGGTTGTGCCAGTCGAGTCTGATTTGGCGAACCTCCTAACCATAATTGGTAAGATTCTGGAGCGCTACCGACAAAGCCCAATTCTGCTAAGTAAGGACGAGCGCAACCGTTGGGGCATCCTGTCATCCTTATCACAAAATGCTCATTTTGTAAACCAACTTTATCTAACAGAGCGCGAACCCGCTCTAAAATACCTGGTATTGCGCGTTCTGATTCCGTGATTGCCAAACCGCAAGTGGGCAAAGCCGGACAAGCCATTGCATAGCGCACTAAAGGTTCGATTTTACTAGGGTCGTCTCCTACACCGTGACGGCTGAGAATGTCTTGAATAGCTTGCTTGTTATCTGGTTCAATATCGTAAAAAATCAGGTTGTGGTTGGCTGTCAAACGGATGGACAAGTTGAACTGTTCGACAATTTCCCGCAAAGCGGTTTTCAGTTGAAACGAACCTTCATCCTTAACTCGACCATTGTCAATGGAAATTCCTAAGAATAGCTTGCCATCACCTTGTTCATTCCAGCCCAGGAAGTCGTAATATTTAAACTCTGGCAGTGGTTTGAAAGCTTCGAGTGGTTTACCAAAATATTCTTCAACTTGGGTGCGGAATTTATCTACGCCCCAATCGTTGATTAGATATTTTAATCTGGCATGACGACGATCGGTGCGATCGCCATAGTCTCTCTGGGTCGCAACAATCGCTTTCACTATGTCGTAAACGTCATCCTTCGCCACATAACCGATGGGGTCTGCTAACCTAGCGAAAGTTTCTTCTTTACCGTGGGTTCTACCTAAACCACCACCAGCAAAAATATTAAATCCTTCTAATTGCTTCTTCTTATTGGTAATTACTACCAACGTCAGGTCTTGGGAATACAAATCTATCGAATTATCTCCTGGCACCGTCACGCAAATTTTGAATTTGCGGGGCATATAGTGAGTGCCATAAATTGGTTCTTCGTTGTCATGAATAATTGTGCCATTCCCATTGCGCTGTCGGGCTGCCTTTACCTCTGGGTCTTCTTCAGCACTAATTGCTTTTTCCCCATCTAACCAAATTTCGTAATAAGCACCTGTTTGCGCTGTCAGCAAGTCAGCAATATTCTGGGCATACTCCCAAGCATACTGGTACTCTGGACGATTCTTAAAAGGGGCTGGTGGTGCCATCACGTTGCGGTTAATGTCGCCGCAAGCTCCCAAAGTTGAACCCAGGTTCTTGACAATGGTGGCAATTGCTGATTTAAGATTCTTCTTTAAAATTCCGTGCAGTTGGAAACCTTGACGGGTTGTTGCTCGTAGCGTGTGATTGCCATACTCATCAGCTATTTTATCTAAAGCCAGATACAGCTGCGGCGGTACTAAACCACCCGGATTTTTTGTCCGCAGCATAAACTGGTAATCTTTTTCCTGTCCCTTGGTGCGGTTGTCGCGGTTATCCTGCTGATAGGAACCATGATACTTCAAAAGCTGCACCGCACTTTCGGTAAAATGTGTAGTGTCTTGAAGAATTTCAGTTGCTACAGGTTCACGCAGAAAATTACTATTTTCCTTGATTCCTTCTACTTTGGAAGGCTTACGGCTAGCGATAGGGGAAGGAGCAGATTTAACCATTAGACTTGTATAGTATTCTCAATAAAGCATTACGTAGACGCCGAATCAGCACCCTTCGGCTACTTGATCCCCGGTAATCCGGCCGGAATAATGAGGAATATTTTAATTTTACCACGGCAAAAGCCGGCTTTGTCAGTGATGTAATACTTAACAAAACCAGCTTTTTGGAGTAGTGAGTTTTAAGTGCTGAGTCCTGAGTACTTAAGTAAAGTATAAACTGACTGAGGACTCAATAATCTTTTATTTGAAGCGATATCCAATACCGCCATTGATACTAACAGCAGGAGTATCGCTATTTTGGTAGGCACCAAGCCCGACTTTAGCATTAGTGTAGACAAGGAAGTTGTTAGCAACTTCCGATTCAACACCAGCACCTACCACTACTGAATCTTTGTTACCTATAGGAGTTGGTGAGCCATCTTTCTCTACAAAAGAATAACCACCAGTTAAATAGGCATTAGTTCTATTAGCGATGGGCACATCCACAGAAAGTTCTGGGATAATGGCACTTGTTTTATCACTCCAGAGGACATTACCGCGTGCAGAAAATGGCGTAGTTCCTAATTTCACACGACCTGTAACATTACCACCAAATGTGGCATCATCGTTGATACCTTGTCCGCCGCTGGTAACGCCAGCTGCAACACCAGCACCAACATAGCTAGCATCAGTACCCTTTTTAGTTTCAGCAGAAGCTTGACCAGCTGATAGGAAAAAAGGAGCAACTATTAAGGAAGACAATGCAGAAATTGTCATGAAAGACTTGAGTAAGCGTTTCATAATTTTTACCAAATTTTGTATTTTTTACTTGTATATTCCAAGTCGAAAATTGTATGAGAATGTTCCAAATGTTTCCCAGATTTTATTAAATGAATGTTGCTATTGATGCATAGCGCTTAGAGGCAAGCTATCCCTGAGAATAATAAATAAGCTGTTATAATTACATTCAATGTCTTTTCATCCGGGGTCTTTGTTCCAAAAATAGACGCTTTGAAAACTGGCACAATATTTGGAACTAAAACTAAGCCGGGATATGGTAAATAAAATACCCGATTAACAATTTTTGCCGAACTTTTCACAGAGGATGAAAAAGTAGGCTGTAGCATCTGTTGCAACAAGCTATAGAGCGAATCTATAAAGTTAATTTTGAGCAATTCTTGTGGAGATTGAATAATGCTAACCGCTGCAAAAACGTTGTCTGGTTTGATGGGTTTATGTGTCGGTGATGCGTTGGGTGTGCCGGTGGAGTTTACTAGCCGCGCTGAACGAGTAAAATCTCCAGTGACAACGATGTTAGGTTATGGCACATGGAATCAACCACCAGGAACTTGGTCAGATGACAGTTCCTTAAGCTTTTGCTTGGCAGAATGCCTTTGTCGGGGGTATTCGTTGGATGCCATAGCCAATTCCTTCTGGCGGTGGTACAAGGAGGCTTACTGGACTCCCCGTGGCGATGTCTTTGATATTGGTCAAACTACCCACACAGCAATTATGCGCCTGAAACAGGGAGTTGTTCCTCATCAGGCGGGTGGCAAGGTTGAAAATAGTAATGGCAATGGTTCGTTGATGAGAATCTTGCCGATGGCTTATTGTCACAGAAGCTTCACTTTAAGCGAATTGCTGGCACGGGTGCATGATGTTTCGGCGATTACTCATGCTCATGCGCGATCGCAGATGGCCTGTGGCATTTATATTAGTATTGCAGTGGCGCTCTTGGAAGGGGCTGACCTTCAAACAGCTTATTTACAAGGATTGCAAGACATCCAAACAATTTATTCTGTGCGGGAGTTTTTGTTAGAGAAGCCGCATTTTGGCAGAGTTTTCAGTGGTGAAATTGCCAAAGTACCAGTGGAAGAGATTAATTCTGGTGGCTATGTGATTGATACCTTAGAGTCATCCTTATGGTGCTTGTTAAATAGCTCATCTTATTCTGAAGCAGTGCTGAAAGCTGTCAACTTAGGCGGAGATACAGATACTACCGCTGCCGTCACCGGTGGGTTAGCGGGTATTTACTACGGCGTGGAAAATATTCCCAGACAATGGATGAACCAAATTGCCCGTAAACAGGACATTATCTACTTGGCAGAGCGTTTTGCAAGGGCTGTTTACGCTTAGGACAACATTTCATTAATTCTTTGCGTCCCTCTGTGCTTACCTTCGCGGTCCTATCCTGCGGGAAGGCGTTCGCGTAGCGTCTCGTAGAGAAGCGCCTATGCGTTTAAATTTCAACCCTCAATTCGCCACGATTTTACGCAAAGCTTTACTTAGAGTTATTAGTTGAGAGGAAAAAGTGAGGAGTTATGAAAATTCTAACTCCTCACTCTTTAACTTTTAACTTGCTGAGAAATCCACTGCAAGTAGGCTTGAGAACTGGCAACAATTGGTAAAGCAATAATTTCTGGCACTTCATAGGTGTGCAGTTCCTTAATTTTGGCTTCCATTGCCGGAAATTGTGCCAAATCAGTTTTAATCAATAATTGCCATTCTTGCTCTTTATGCAGTTCCCCTTGCCATCTGTAAATTGAGTGGATTGGTAACAGACTCACACAAGCAGCGAGTTTAGCTTCCACAAGGGCATTTGCAATTGTTTCTGCCTCCTGGATGTTGCCAGTTGTCACCAATACCACACCATAGCCAGCAGGTGTCTCCATGACCTCTAAACCGTCGCAGACAAAGAATATACCTGACCATCAATCAGCAGTCGTGTAATGCCCTTAGCTTGGAGATGAGTCCGAGCCTTATGGAGCATTTTACTATCGGGAACTTTAATCACGCGATCGCGCTTCGTAGAAAAACGCTTTGCAACGCGATGGTTATCAAACACTGGCAGAGTTCTTTGCTGGGTTTCCAGGCTGGGAATTTGCCCCAAGTCACCAAAGTCCTTGAGAGGTCGGGTAATTAATTCCGAAGAACGGTCAATCACCAAATAGCAAGTTTTCGGCAAATTGGCTATCGACAGAGGTAAAACTTGAACTGATGCTTCACCTGGTCTTCTTTTTGTGACTAACGGCCTTTGGTCATCCAGGTCATCGTCATCAAAATCTTCTTCCTCAAAGTCGTCATCTTCTAAATCATCATCTTCTAAATCGTCCAAATCATCCGATTCGTCTAGCAAATCTTCGCCCAGCATGTGCGCGATGACGGCCGCTCCTGGATGCTCATTCTTTAGCGGTGGGATAGGGATGCTAACGATTTCCGGCGGCTTTGGCTCTGGAGTTTCTAATTTCTCTGTGACTCGGAGTTTGGGTTTTTCCGCCGCCGAGGGGCGTCGCCGCACTCGTCTACTAGCAGCGAGTGACTCCGCCGTTTCCTCTGAGTAAAGTTGCTCCTCTACATGAATTACCCGACGTGGCTGCGGCTCAACCTTCGGCACTTCCACAGGGTGGCTCTCGATGGGTGGAACTTCTATCTCAAGCTCTGGTTGACTCAGCAGCGGTAATTGCTCGTAGCTTACCTGCGCCCTACCCTCAGGAGTTCTTGCAGCCCGCTTTAAGGAGACTAAGTATTCATACTCATCTTCTGGCAAAGTGCTTTTGAGCAGGCGACTAATTGTCGAATTACTCACACCATAGCGGTCTGCCAAAGTTGAGGTTGTTTCGGCAGTCTCTCGATATAACTTAAGAATTTCTTGCTTGTCAGAGTCTGTTAGTTTTCTCACGGTAGATACCAAAAATCTTTATTACTAAGCTCGTTTTCGTCCGCTGGTACGCCGCGTTCGTCTTAGTGATGCGTCATATTCTAAGACAGCGCCCAGTCCAAATAACACTCCACTAAACACCCAAAACACTTCTAATATCTCCCCACTTTGATAATTGGGGTCTTGGGCGTATTTAAACCACATATCTGCAATGTAGAGCGAAAATGCCGCCGCTGCAATCATTCGCCAAGACTGGGAAACTCTTCCCCCCCAAAAGGCTAATAGCAGAGTGGTAGCAATAATTAACAAAACCACATCGCTAACTACGTAAAACCAATTCAAAATAGCGACTAGCAGTTCTGAGGGTGTTCCCTGTTGCATAGAAATCCACCATGCTAACAAACTACCGAACATTGCAATTGCTAACACAATGAGCCACTGCCATTTTTCCAGATTGATTCGCCTGGAAGCCACAGCTAAAATCATGCCTGCGCCAAGTAATAGATAACTAAGTACAAAAAATATATCGCCTAAAGACACATCCGGTTCATCTTTTAAAATTATTTCGGTATAGCCGAAAATTATCCCCCCAACGAAATAGGAAAGCATACCTAAGCCAATTAAGAGCCAAACATTTCGGCCACTGACGATTTGCGGACTTAGCCAGTTCCTCAAGCATAAGATACTGGCACCCAAATAAGCTAAAGCTTCAAAAATATTTGTGCCAATCACATACCACTCGGCCCGGCTTTCTATGCCATCTGCTCCGGGAACTTTGGCACTAAACAACAAAAAGTATAGCAGTGCCAGTACGGCCCAGCCAATATTAGCTAAGACAATGTTCTGAGTGGTGAAAATTGATTTAGAAAGGAACGAATTCTCGTAAGAGTTATTCATAGGGCTTGACTATGTAGATGCACTCTGGCAGTATTTTGAGTTAAAGGACTGTATGTCTAGCAGTGTGTCTACTAGGTAATACACAATCGGACACCAAAAGCAAGTGCCAGTGGCAGGAACTTTGTTAAAGAATTTCCATGCTACTGCCATAGTTTACCTAGTGGCGATTGATTTAGCCAAGCGAAAAATAGCGAGCGCTCGGCTTCTGGCATATCTTCTAGCTTATAAATCACTTGTTTGGTAAAATTAGCGTTGCCAAAATACGCCTTTCCTAATCGATGCAGTTCTTGTAATAAGATAACTACATGATTTTCTTGCCAATCAGGTATTTTGGCTGTCGGTAACGGATTAGTAGATACCAAATATTTCACTGCTTCTAAGGAAGATGCTTGAGGAAATTGCTTCTGCTTTAACACTTCCGCAATATCTTTTTCAAATAATGCAGCTTGCCGAGCACCCAAAAAATCTTCAATGTCGATAGAAACACCTTGCAACAGCAAAATACTGGCTTGGACTAAAATCGCCGTTTTGCCATGACCACCTGTGTCACTATCCAGTTGCTCTAAACGGATTTTACCCCAGACGCTAAAGCGTTCCGGTTCCTCCAATAAAACACAGGCTTTACCCCGATTATCCGTTAATTCTCTCCATAAGGCTCTAGCTTCTTCCTCTTGACTAGCTTTGAAAACACTAATCAAGCGAAAAGTCTGCCCTTGATAATTGAGAATCGGCACCTGCTGATCCTTTTTTGGGTGCTGAATGCTTGATATTTCAACATCCTGCCGTTTGAGAATAAACATGGCACTAGCAAATAACTCCTCACAGGGGCACTCTTAATATGGAATATATAATGGCATTTGGCAGCATCGCCAAGGCTGAAATTACCTAGCATACTGTGGAAATGAGCCTAGCGATCGCCAGATACTTCCCGAAGGTAGCCGCCCAGAGGGCGTTGGCATTAACAGGCAAATAACCCCTTGACAACTCAATATATCTAAACCAGTACCCCATCTGTTTCGTTTTCGGTGTAGATTGACTAACTAGCGACTAGCATCTTAGCCTTGCTAGTAGTAAATCTGCAATTTTTGATTGCTTCTTGGTAGGTGAAGACGATATAATAGTGTAGATGACTCCTTCGGGAGCCATTATTTTGTTTTGGGCGCGTAGCTCAGTGGATAGAGCAATTGCCTTCTAAGCAATCGGTCGCAGGTTCGAACCCTGCCGCGCTCGTTTTAACTCAATATAAACCCTCAAGCGGTGTGAAATGATATGATGATTTTCACCTTTGAGGGTTAGTTGTTGCTGCATCATACCAAGAACAAGGGCGATATTGCTGCTACGAAAGCGATCGCGGATCTAACGCTTAAAGGATATTTGATTCTCACGCCAGTTGTTTGTGAGCATTTACCTTTTGATTTTGTTGCCTAACAAAGACGATAAATTTTACAAAATCCAAGCTAAATACGCGGGAGATAATAGAGTAGTCAATAAAACTATTTGGGTAGATAAAAATGGGACTCATCAGAAGAAGTACAAAGTAAATGACTTTGACTTTTATGCTGTTTATCTGCCTGACATAGATAAAGTTGTTTATCCATCAATTAACTTTAAGGGTTGCTACATAACTACCCAGATACCTAATTCACCTACACCCTTTTACTGGTGGGAGGATTTTACAGACTTTACTGAAGCAGCGTCTAAGCGAACCTACAAAGAGTTTGGCGTTGATTTAACAACTAGAAAGGTTAACCCACACTCTAGAATTCATACCAGGAAAGTTGAAAGACCATCAAAAGAAGAACTAGAAAAATTGGTCTGGGAAAGGCCAACCGCACAAATTGGGAGAGATTTTGGCGTGTCTGATAAGGCTGTAGAAAAGTGGTGTAAGGCTTATGGTTTAGAAAAGCCACCTAGAGGCTATTGGGTTAAGAAAGCTCATGAAAAAATAGAAACTTAATGCTTCTCTTTCGTTTATTTTAATTTAAAAAGCCCGTGACGAGGATTGAACTCGTGACCTCACCCTTACCAAGGGTGTGCTCTACCACTGAGCCACACGGGCAAAATATGATTTCTATTTTTCAGCTAGAAGTTAAATGCTGGGAGTTTTGATGCTTACCCAGACATTATAACTTATAACTTCGTAAGTGGTGGGCCGGGCTGGATTTGAACCAGCGTAGGCGCTAGCCAACGGATTTACAGTCCGTCTCCATTAACCACTCGGACACCGACCCGATTTGTCTCACGATTTAAAATCTTAGCACCATGTTTTATAAATTGCAAGTGGTTAGAAAAAATAACTTGCAGGTAGAGATCGCAACAAAACTGCGTCTCTACCTTATGGATCAAAAATACTGGTTACACGCTCATCTCCAGCATTCGTTGCATTGGTCGCAGTGCAGCCAGCCGAATATCCTCTGACATGGTAATTTCGGGAGTACGATTTTTCATTGCCCAGTAAAGCTTTTCTAGCGTGTTTAACCGCATAAACGGACATTCGTTGCAAGCACAATTATTCATCGGCGGTGCAGGAATAAAATGCTTGTCAGGAGCTAGTTTTTGCATTTGGTGAATGATTCCCGGCTCCGTAGCAACGATAAATTCTTTTGTAGGGCTGTTTTGACAATACTTGAGTAAAGCGGCTGTGGAGCCAATAAAACTGGCGTGGCGCAATACACTACTTTCACATTCTGGATGTGCGATCGCCTCTGCTTCGGGATGGGCAATTTTTAACTGGACAATTTTCTTTTCCGAGAAGGTTTCATGGACAACACAGCTACCTTGCCATAGCACCAAATCTCGTCCAGTTTGTTCCATGACATACCGCCCCAAATTCCGATCTGGGGCAAAAATAATCGGCTGTTCCTTCGGTATCTGCTGCACAATTTTCACAGCGTTGGAACTGGTGCAAATAATATCACTCATCGCCTTGATATCAGCAGAGCAGTTGATGTAAGACACCACCAAATGATCTGGATGCGCTGCTTTAAAAGCTGCAAACGCCTCTGGTGGACAACTATCTGCTAAAGAACAACCAGCATTCAAATCTGGTAAAAGTACTAATTTATCGGGATTCAGTATCTTTGCTGTTTCTGCCATGAAGTGAACACCAGCAAAGACGATCACATCCGCATTGGTTTTTTCGGCGGCTCTTGCTAGTTGTAATGAATCCCCAATAAAGTCTGCAATATCTTGAATATCTGGCTCTTGATAATAATGCGCCAGGATAACTGCGTTGAGTTCTTTTTTGAGACTCTCAATGGCGGCAAATAAATCTAGTGGTAGTTCACCCGGTTGGGTTTTTTCTCGTTGAGCTAGTGCAGTAGTAAACACAGTTTAGGGGTGCTTTAAATTGCAAATTTATGTCCTGTGGAATCAATTATAGTAGTTTTTACCAAAAATAGTGGACGGTTGATATTTTGGGGTTGTGTCCAAATCCGGCTGAGTTTCATATCCTGGAGATAGACGGCAAGGAAAGTGGCATGACCAGTCAGAAAACTCAATCGATAACCCTCAAAATTGCTGTAATTGGAGATGTTCACGACCAATGGGAAGTGGAAGATGGTATTGCACTCAAGCATCTGGGTGTTGACTTAGCGCTGTTTGTCGGGGATTTTGGCAATGAATCGGTGGAAGTGGTCAGAGCGATCGCATCTCTCGATATTCCCAAAGCAGCCGTAATGGGCAACCACGATGCCTGGTACACCGCCACCGAATGGGGACGCAAAAAGGCTCCTTATGACCGCTCTAAGGAAGACTGGGTACAGGAACAACTCGATTTATTAGGCCCGTCCCATGTTGGTTACGGTAAGTTGGATTTTCCCGCTTGGAATTTAACTGTAGTGGGGGGTCGTCCCTTTACTTGGGGTGGCCCAGAGTGGAAATTCGCGGAAATCTGTAAAGAACGTTACGGTGTGACGAGTTTGGAAGAATCCGCCGATCTCATCTTCAAAGCAGTTAAAAGCGCCGCTTACGAGACAATTATATTTTTGGGTCACAATGGCCCTAGTGGGTTAGGCGATCGCCCCGAAGACCCCTGCGGCAAAGACTGGCATCCAATTGGCGGCGACTTTGGCGATCCAGATTTGGGCGAGGCGATTTCTCAAGCCTTGACTGCTGGTAAAACCATTCCTCTGGTGACATTTGGTCACATGCACCGAGATTTACGCCATACCAAAAAGGTGCAGCGCAAACCCATCTTTAGAAGTCCAGAGGGGACAATTTACTTAAATGCGGCTAGTGTCCCCAGGATTGTGGAAAATGACGGCGAGAAGCTGCGTAATTTTTCCATTGTCACCCTAGAGGCGGGTGTGGTTTCACAAGTTTCCCTAGTTTGGGTGGGGAATGACTTCCAGGTGGCTGAGGAGGAAATTTTGTATGAGCGATCGCGGATTGTGTCGTAGACATTCGCATCCAGTAGTGCAATCTGCGTAGATAATAAGGTATAGTATGATCTGTCAAGTTTAGTGCTAACCAACAAAAGCGCCTGAATAGCGTCTGAAACTAGGATAAACACAAGTTTGACAGATTTACTGGAGAGGTGGCAGAGTGGTCGATTGCGTCCGACTTGAAATCGGATGAGGCTAAAACCTCCGGGAGTTCGAATCTCCCCCTCTCCGTTTTAGGAATTAAATCTAGATTATTCCTTGTTCAGTAAGATGTGAAATATTGATTGCACAGTAAACATACTGAGCAATATTCTGCTAAATTAACAGCTAGTTGGTAATCGTCCCCTAAATTGGACTTTCTAGAAGTAACTGGCTCAGAATAGAAACATTTGCAGAACGTTTGTACTATTATAGCCTATATAAGTTAACTACTGGAGGAATTTGTAGATGGTAAAAGATAGTCGTTTCCTCCGGTCGAAACGACTACGCGCCAGCCTCTGGTATGCGGCTGATGGAAAGTGTCAACTGTGCGGGTGCGATATGCCTTCAAATTGGCATGCAGATCATATTGTTCGGTGGGCAGAAACTCACCGAACAAATGTTCATGAAATGCAGGGATTATGTCCTCAATGCCATTACATAAAAACCGCACAAGAGAATAGAAAAATGACAACTGCCAAGCAACTCGACTTGTTTTCAGAACCTTCCCATCAGCAGCTAAATCTAAGCCAGCAACTAAATCTAAGAAAACATCAAGCCGAGTTTCTAGAAATATGTAAACTTATCAAGGCAAAACAGCCTATCAAAAAAATTCTCATGTTGGTTACGCCAGGGGGTGGTAAAAGCTTAATTCCAGTAATTGGTGCCGCGCAACTAATTTCAAATAAGCCTGTTCAGGGAGGCTTTCATGGAACTATCGCTGATGCAATATGTTGGATAGTCCCAAGACGAAATTTACAAAGGCAAGGAGAAGAAAATTTTGACGATGCTTTTTTTAAACAACACTTAGGGCATCAACACAGAGTGATGGCTAATAATAACGAGCCTAACCCATGCAAGGGAATGTCAGGCTATGTAGCTACCTACCAAGCAATAGCAGCTAACCCCGATCTTCATGCTCAAGAGTTTCGACGCAAGCGCTACATCCTCGTGTTGGATGAGTTTCATCATGTTGAAGAGGGGGGAATTTGGCATCGTGTCTTACAACCATTAGTAGATGAAGCAGTTTTGCTAATTCTCGTAACAGGAACCCATGTGCGTGGAGATCGTAAGCAAATTGCTTTTATGCCATACAAACAAACTCCTGCTGGTCTTACTCCTAATCTGTCTAGCAATGAACATACAACAGTTCTTCGATATACACGCAGTCAAGCTCTTAGAGAACGTGCTATAGTTCCTCTTCATTTTGAGTGGGGAGATGGAGAGGCTGAGTGGATTGATGAAACAGGACAGAAATGTTCAGTAGAAAGTTTTGCAGAAGCTGGAGATTATAGAAGCATAGCACTTCAAACAGCGCTTAGTACAGGATATGCTCGTCAGTTATTAAAAAACTGTGTTGATAATTGGAAACAATATAAAATAAATAACCTTCGCTCAAAGTTACTTGTACTTGCACCATCAATTTCAACAGCTAACCAATATCTCGACTGGTTGAAAGAGCTAGGAATTAATACAGCTGTTAAAGCAACAAGTGATGAATCAAAAGAAGCACAATCTGCAATTAAAAAATTCAAGAAAGACTATCAACCAAGAGATGCAAAAGCAGTTGATGTTTTAGTAACAGTGGCAATGGCATACGAAGGGCTTGATGTTCCAGCTATTACCCACGTTGCTTGCTTAACTCATATAAGAAGTGTACCTTGGCTGGAACAATCATGGGCAAGAGCGGCTAGAGTTGACAGAAAAGCAGGAGACTTAAAAAATTTCGGATTAATTTTTATTCCCGATGATCAGTTAGCTCGTCAGTGCGTAGAGACAATTATTACAGAGCAAGAGGTTGTTTTAAAAGAAAAAGAGCAAAACGAAATCAAAAATTCTGGTGCTGGCAATGGCAGCAATGAAGAAAATAGGAATTTGCAACGCAATTATTCCATTATTCCATTAACTTCAAGCTTGACCCGCTTAAGTGCATCTGACTTAAGTACTGGAGAATCTGTTGATTATTTAGAGACAGAAATAATTCAATCCACTGCACAGTTATTTGGAATTAGTAGTAGCACAATTAATTTAAAACATTTTATAGAGACTTATAATTTGCGGTTAATACAGAAGGATTTTGACAATATAGAAAGTACTCCACAAGAATCTTTAACTGTCAGTGAAGAAATAGATATTATGCGGGACAACATTGAGAAATATGGCCGCAGCTATGCAAGGAAAAATAAACTAGACTTTAAAACTATAAATGGGGAGATTGTCAAATATTTTGGCAAGTCTCGTAAAGCAATGACACTTGAGGAATTAGGACGGGTGTGGGCATGGCTACAAAACAACTATCCAATGACCGATTAAAGGCTCACATAGAAACTTTAGGAAATGCTGGAGATTTAAACGCACTACCTGGTTCACGACCTTGGGCAATTGCTGTCAAATTAGAGATGCAAGCAGTTATACATGACGCTGTATTTAATGCTCAACAGTTAAAAGCATGGCGTGACTTGATGAAGGAATACGATGGTTATCAGCAATTAGTTGATGAACATGGGAAGCCTTTCAAAAGCTATGAGGAATTATGCAAAGCACAGCCGCCTTTTGGTTTGGGTTGTGAACCATTAGATATTGACAAACTTATTAGCGAATTAGAATTATCTGATGAAAAAACTTTTGAGCTAGAAAAATTACCACTCAAGCAAGGAGGAAATCCAAAAGGGTATTTACAAAGGTTTTCTCAGGTAGTTCAAGCTTGTCCAGATAATCAGCCACTCAATGCAGGGAAAATTAGTGAAGTATTACAACTTGCACTCAAAAATGCACATGTCTGGCGTCAACGGTGGCACAAGCTGGGTTGGATTGAAGCATTACCAGGTAACAAACCTGGTTATTATTATCAAATCACAGAAGAGGGACGCAGAGTGGCTAAACACTGGCTAGAAGAAGTACCATCTGCTACTTTCAGGGGCGGATTATGGCTTAATATACCTCGTCATAACTCTAAGAAAGCAGCAGAGGAGCTAATTCAAGCTTTAGACTCTGAGCAATTACGAGAACTTTACAGTCTGATTGGCAAATCACTCGATCAGGATTCGCACTGATAGTTATGTTTAGTTACTAACGTTGTACGAGTGTTATCTTTTAGGATTTCAAGATACATAGCTAATTATAGAAATCTCAGAAGCCAAGTTATCTAAGATGTATAGCAATTTGTTAAAGGGTAACTCAGACTATAGGCGATCTCCTCAAACTCTCATCATGCTACCATTACCAATAAATAAATTCTTTTGGGAGTTCAATCAATGGCTACCCTTAATACGCTAAACATACCAGATGAGTTGTACGAACAACTGCAAGAGTTAGCTAAAGCTGAAAATAGCTCAGTTGATGCTCAAGTTATTACAATATTGCAGAACGCTTTGCAGAAGACAAAAACACAGTTAACTGAGGACGAAAGACGAAAAAATGTCCCAAAACTCTTAGAGGAAATTCGCCTTCGTCGTGAGAGTCGCCAGACTGATGTGGAATGGCCTGATAGTACTGCGTTAATCAGAGAAGACCGAGACAGATGACTATCCCTCTCAGGTGTGTTGTAGACGCAAGTGTAGCTATTAAGCAATTTATACCAGACGATCCACTAACTCCAAAAGTTAATCAACTGTTTGCTCATCTTGTCAATCCCCAAACTGCGATCTTTGTCCCAGACCTGTTTTACATTGAGTGTGGCAACATCATTTGGAAGTATGTCCGCGCCAGACTTTATGCTGTTGATGATGTGCCAGCAGATTTAGCAACTCTCAAAAACTTCCCTTTACGTGTTGTCTCCACGGCTGATTTGATGGCGGATGCTGTTGCGATCGCATTAAATTATGGAATTTCCGCCTACGATGGCTCTTATGTTGCACTTTCACAGCAGGTAGGTGCTACTTTGCTGACCCTCGACGGTAAGCTGGTCAAGGCTTTAGCCACTTCGTCTTACAATGTTTCCTCGTTTAATGACTTTGAGGTTCCGGCGTTGGAGTCAATGTAGAAGCGATCGCCTTTCCTCACCATATATTCAACCCCAAAGCATTGGATGAGGCTAAACAAATCGATACATAACTCAGAATTGGGGAAATTAAATTTTGATCGCCGACTTATCTTAGTTGCAATAAAATTAGTTTGTAAAGCAGGGTATAAACCTGCTGTTTTTTAATATTCAATTGTCAAAAATGCCTTTTACTTATAACCGCACGGTTCGCTTTCAAGATACTGATGCTGCTGGGGTAGTTTATTTTGCTAATGTTTTGGGTATTTGCCATGAAGCTTATGAAGAATCTTTAGAAGCATCAAGTATTAATCTCAAAGATTTTTTTACTAATCCTTCTGTAGCTTTTCCCATTGTTCATGCTAGTGTCGATTTTTTGCGCCCTATGTTTGGTGGGGACAAGTTACTGATTAGCTTAATTCCCCAAAAAATAGGTGTTGAGAAGTTTGAAATTACTTATGAAATTACTGTGGGTGAAGTGATAGTTGCTAAGGCTATTACTCGTCATGTTTGTATTGATGTGAGTAGTAGAAGTAAGCAGGAATTACCTGATGAGATAGTTCAGTGGTTGGAGACGAACCGCAGAGACGCAGAGGACGCAGAGAGAAGAAGGTCGAGAGAGATTATGTGATGGAATTTTGGAGGAATTCTGTGGCTATTTGTTGTAGCTGTTGGCGGTTAATTTTACCTTGGGAGTTGCGGGGTAAGTTTTGCTGGGGAATCCAATATTTAGGGATTTTAAATTTGCTGAGTTTGTCTTTGAGTAGTGTTTGGATTTTTAAGGCAGAGATATCTGATTTTTTGGGAATGTAAATCGCTGTTAAAGCTTGTCCCCAGTGTTTATCGGGAATGCCGATAACACAAATATCGGCAACCATTTGAGTGGCTTGTATAGCTGATTCAATCTCTGCTGGGTAAATATTTTCGCCACCTGTAATAATTTTGTCACTGTTACGTCCGACAATATTTAAATGACCTTGTTCGTCTAAAAAACCTAAATCATCTACTTGGAAATCAGTTTGGTTTTCTCTAGTTTGAGGATAGTAACCAAGGGCTAAAGATTGAGCATAAATGATGATATTTCCGATTTGATTGGAATTTAAAATTTCGCATTGCTGATTGCGAATACTTACTTTGGCATGGGGAAGAATTTGACCACTGCTAATTTTACCACTGAGAAAATCGTCTGGTTTGAGGGTGGCAATTTGAGAGGCAGTTTCTGTCATACCATAAGTAGGCGCTAACCGGATGCGGTGAAATCTGGCTTTTTCTAGTAGTTCGTTCCATGCTGGCGCACCTCCTAAAAGTACAGTATTAAATTGGGATAGCCATTCAGTTAATTCTGGATTTTGCAGAAGGCGTTGTAACTGTGTTGGTACTAAAGATGTGAAAAATTCTGATTGTTTAATATTGAATATTTGACCGGATTCTACTGCTTTAAATGGTTGAATAGCTAGTTTACCTGCGGTGGTGAAAGAACGCATAAATTGCATTAAACCGCTAACGTGATATAGCGGTAACACGCAAAATGAATTGACTTGTTTGATTTGAAAGTATTCTGTAAATCCTTGTACCGATGCTATGAGAGTGTCCCAAGTGTGAATGGCAAATTTAATTTGTCCTGATGAACCACCTGTGGGAATCATAATGCTATTGGAAATTAAGCATTGGCTATTATTATGCCCATTCCCCATGCCCCATTCCCCATTCCCCATTCCCAAAATAATATCTGGCTGTACTAAATCAAAGACTTGTTGCCATTCTTGTGTTCCCCAATCGGGGTTACAAAGAAAAACTGGACAATTAGCTGCACAAGCAGCAATAAAACTTGCTAAAAATCGTAATGGTTCGCGTTCGGCTAAGATGATTTTTGGTGGTGTTCTACACGCTGATATTTGTGTTAGTTCTAAATATAATTCTTGAGCTATTTGATTAAATTGACGGCTGTTATAACCGATAAACCAATCATTTTGAGCCAGGTTATTAAGATAGTCTAAAGGTCGTTCCATAAAGATTGAAACCACGTTTCTTCTTGTTCAAAAAAATGGTCGATGCCAAAACCAATTGCCCTCTTATTTCGGGATAATTCGGCTGCTAGTTGGAGTGCTGCAAGTCTAGCGATCGCAGTTTCAAATACTGATGAAAATACAGTATCAATTTGATGCTGGTGGCAAAACTTTCTCAGACGAGATGGCGATCCGACTATCCCAGGCTTGATCACAAAAATCCCTCGCCAACCTTGTTGATGACAGGCGGCGAGTTGTCCAAGTGTGGCGACAGATTCATCTAAAGCGATCGCAGTTTCATAACTCGTACTCAATTCCAACATCTGCTGAAATTGCTCAACGGGTAGCGGTTGTTCGATAAATTCAATTTCTATGGGTACTTCTGGATTTGCCTTGAGATTGTCGCAAGTCCGCAGCCATAAGTTAGCTTCTTCATAGCTGAGTCCACCGTTGGCATCTAATCGCAGTTTGGTAAAGGCTGGTAAGGTTTGTATCAGTGATTCAAAAATTTCTAGTTCATTAGCGATCGCATAGACACCAATTTTCCACTTAAACGTGCGATATCCCTGCTTCCACAACGTTTCCCATTGATTTAAAGCCGCTTCCCCGGCTGGTAATAAGGCACTGTAAAAGAGTGAATTAGGAATTAGGAGTGAGGAGTTAGGAGTTATAAAATTATCTCCTTCATCTCCCACACTCCCCATCTCACAAGCTGACTCAAAGCCAAATTGACAAGCAGGTAACTCATCTGGGATGGAGAAAATTATCTCATCTGTGATTTCTTCCGGGAGTTGGCGACAAAAATCTAAGGCTTGTTCTAGGGTTTCGGAACCGAACCAGCTAATGGGGGCAATTTCTCCCCAGCCAACTTTACCTGATTCATCGGTAAGGCGAAGGATAATACCTTCACGAGTATCCCACTTACCATGATTGGTGGTAAGCGATCGCAAAAACTTTCGCTGATATGGACGAAATTTAAATTGATAACGCATCAATAATTAGTAATTGCTAAAGCATAAATCCCAGTCCAAACAGCAAGCAAGCCCAGAAATGCACGGCTACAGCGATGAATTTACAGTTACTAACTTTGTCCGGCTGGTTGTGATTTTCTTGGACGTGGCGACATAATTTGACAGCGAAGGGTAAACTTACCCAACTCAGTAATGTCCAAGCTGGAGAAATCTCCAATAGCACAAACAGCAAGGTGAGAGGATAAATGCTAGCAGTAAACCAAACTAGGAGTTGGGCCCCTTTTGCTGTTCCTAGACGGACGATAGGCGATCGCTTCCCTGCGGCTATGTCATCTTTAACTTGGTGAAAATGTGAGCAAAATAAAATTAAAGTTGTGGCAATCCCGACAATCACTGAGGCTGCTAAACTTGTCATTGACCAAGTTTGGGTTTGGCTATAGTATGCTGCTTCCACTGCTAAGGGGCCAAAGGCAAAAAAGCAAAGAATCTCGCCTAAACCCTGATATCCTAAGCGAAAGGGAGGCCCTTGGTACATATAGCCCAGACCGCAGCACAGCAGTATTATGGCGATAACAGTTAGGTCATGTTGCCAAAATGCGATCGCTAGTATGCCCAGCAACCCCAAACTTAAACACAAATTTCCTAACCAAAATATTAATAGCTTATTGCCTGTTAAGTTCACCAAAGAATGATGCTTGTTTTGATCAATCCCTGTTTCGGAATCAAAGACATCATTACTGATATTTTCCCAGGCAAGAATTAAGATTGCAGCAGCTACAAAAGTAGAAAATACTGCACCATTAAAAATTTTAGTTTCGGCAAATGCTACTGCTGTTCCTACCCAAATGGGCATAATGGCAACGCTGTACATTGGCGGTTTAATCGCTGCCATCCATAACTTAGTGTTGGGATATAAAATCTGCTTGGTAGTCATCAGTCGTGATTAATTAAATTGCCGGAATATTACTCACACTTGAGATTTTATAATTTAAAGAGACGCTAGATATTCATTAGCTAAAAACAACTGTCACTTTTACTGTGGCTCGTTAACCTTGTGTTGTTAACACTCCACCCTCGCTTACGTTGCAGCCCAAGGCTGGAAATGGCTTGTCAGGGTCTAGGAACACCACAAACAAGGCAAATCCTACGCTGGTGAAATGACAACTTAATATGTTACCTGTAGAAATACGACCACGATTAATTACACTTTAGGAAGTTAACTTAAAAAAAATTTACTATAGATCCATGACAGTTTCACCATGTCGTAGCAACCTCTTTGTAGAGCACAAAGATTTATATCAATTTTTGGTAGCAGTGCAAGAAAAGTGCGTCAAAAATAATTGCAGGCAAATTGTCAGTATCTCTCAGGAGATCGATTTAGTTGACCCTTTACTTGTATTGGATAAACTTACACAAGCAAATGAAATAAATTTTTACTTTGAGGATAAAGGTAAAGGAGAAGCGATCGCAGCAATTGATTCTGTAGCAAAATTACAGATTGATGGTGCAGATCGTTTTACTCAAGCTGAACATTTTATCAAATCTTGTCTAAAAAATATAATTAATTTTGGTAACACTAATCAACCTTTTTCTGGGCCTCACTTTTTTTGTTATTTCAGCTTTTTTGATAAAAATGCCCAGGTAGATTATCCATTTCCATCAGCTACCATCTTTCTTCCACGTTGGCAAGTAGCTGTGAAAAATCAGCGTTGTATATTAGTAACAAATATAATTATCAATGAAGATGCAAATATTCAAAGATTGTTGGAAAATTTGCAACATAAAATTGATTTTATCCAATCTTTAGAATATTATTCTCCTAATATTGATTATTTTCAGGCAAACTTCTACAAAAAATCTGTCACGAATGCTACTCAGTTTAAACGTTCAGTAGCATCTGTTTTGGAAAAAATTCGGTCTAGTCATTTAAGTAAAATTGTCTTAGCAGATATATTAGATGTCAAGTCAAGCAACCACTTTGACTTAGTTAAATCCTTAAATAATCTTAGGCATATACATCCTAATTGTTATATTTTTTCTACAAGTAATGGCAAAGGTCAAAACTTTATTGGTGCAAGTCCAGAAAGATTAATTAGTATTAATAATCAACAGTTAATCACTGATGCTTTGGCTGGTTCTGCACCACGAGGTAAAACCCCTGCTGAAGATGCAGCTAATGCTAATCGCTTACTCAATAGTGAAAAAGAAAAGCACGAACATTCGCTAGTACTTGATTTCATTACACAACGCCTATGTCAACTAGGTTTGTTACCCCAAATATTAGCACCAAGGCTGCGACAATTATCTAATATCCAGCATTTATGGACACCAATAAGTGCTATGGTTCCCGCTAATATACACCCATTAAAGATTGTTGGACAATTGCATCCTACACCAGCCGTTGCGGGTGCATCACGAGATGTGGCCTGTGCAGAAATTCGGCGTTATGAAAACTTTGAAAGGGGTTTATATGCTGCGCCTCTGGGTTGGATAGACTCTGAGGGAAACTGCGAGTTTATTGTGGGAATTCGTTCAGCATTGATTGATGGCGATCGCGCGAGATTGTATGCTGGTGCTGGTATCGTAGCTGGTTCTGATCCTGATAAGGAGTTTGCAGAGGTGCAACTGAAACTTCAGGCTTTACTGAAAGCGTTAGTTTAAAGAGACTTGCAAATTACAAAACATCCAAAGATTTCTCTGCATGAAAGCATATATTGTAATTCTAGTATTGTAAATGCTTTATGAAAATTGAAGTGGTTAAAGCTACTCAACAACAGAAGTCAGTGCTGTGTAATTTAATAGAACTATACCAATATGATTTGAGTGAGATAGAAGCTAAAGATGTAGATGATTGCGGCTTGTTTGGCTATAGATATCTTGATTACTATTGGACAGAACCTGAGCGACACCCATTTCTGGTTAAAGTTGATGAGAAACTGGCAGGGTTTGTACTTGTTAATCAGCACACCTACCTTCATCAAGATAACGATGCTATGTCTATTGCTGAGTTCTTTATCTTCAAGAAGTATCGAAGTCAGGATATTGGTAAACAGGTAGCTACTCACATTTTTGATCAGTTTCCTGGCAATTGGGAAGTACGGCAGACAGCTTTGAACTTAGGCGCACAAGCTTTTTGGAGCAAGGTCATTAGTCAATACACTAATGGAGCTTTTAAAGAGGTTTTCTTAAATGATGAGCGATGGCATGGCCCAATTAAAACTTTTGACAACTCAGATAAACTATTAACATAAAAAATACACCGATTTATCCGGTGTATTTATAGCGTTACTAGAGCATATACTTTTGATGATATCTTACACTAAATCCTCATGAGTAAAAGCTTTAGCATTGGCTCCAGCGTAAGTAGCTACAATATGACCATTGCCAGTCATTTGATATTTGTATGTGATTAATCCTTCTAAACCAACGGGGCCACGGGGAGGCATTTGTTGCGTACTAATCCCTACTTCTGCACCGAAACCATAACGGAAACCATCAGCAAAGCGGGTAGAACAATTGTGGAATATATTGGCTGAATTTACCAATCCAAAAAAAGTTTCAACAGATGCTGAATCTTCAGAGATAATCGCGTCAGTATGACGAGAACCATATTCGTTAATATGAGCGATCGCACCTTCTATAGAGTCTACAATCTTTATCGACAAAATAAAATCGCTGTATTCTGTTTCCCAGTCTATTTCTGTTGCAGCTACGATATTAGGCAAAATTTCTAAGGTGCGTTTATCACCCCTTAATTCCACATGGCGTTCTTGCAAAGCCTCAGCAACTTTTGGTAAAAATTCTGTAGCAATTGATTGGTGAACTAGCAAAGTTTCAATTGCATTACAAACAGCAGGATATTGCGCTTTCGCATCGACGGTAATTGGAACTGCTTTAGAAATATCAGCAGCTTTATCTATATAAAGATGACAAATTCCATCAGCATGACCTAGTACCGGAATGCGTGTATTTTCTTGGACAAACTGCACAAAGGAATTAGAACCTCTAGGAATAATTAAATCTACATATTTATCTAACTTCAAAAGTTCTAGAGTTTCTTCTCTAGTTGTCAACAACTGCACCGCATCAGGGTTAACAGCAGTTTGAGATAATCCTTGCTTAATTGCTTTAACGATTGCTTCACAAGAACGTACCGCTTCCTTTCCACATTTGAGAATCACACCATTTCCCGATTTGATAGCCAAGGAAACAATTTGAATCGCCGCCTCTGGACGCGCTTCAAAAATAATCCCCAAAACGCCTAGAGGACAAGTTATCCGCTTGAGAACTAAGCCAGTATCAAGTTCGCGGTGAATCTGCACTTTCCCAACTGGATCAGCTAGCTTACCAACATCTCGTACCCCAGCGATCGCATCTCTTAATTTATGTTCATCTAACTGCAAGCGCTTATAAAGTGGTTGGGGAATACCTTCAGAAGTAGCAGCTTCACAATCAGCAACATTTGCTTGTAAAATTTCATCTCTAGCTGATTCTAAAGCTTGAGCGATCGCAACAAGGGCTTGATTTTTTGCCTCAGTAGAGAGAATCGCTAGCTTACTTGCAGCTTGGCGGGTTTGCCCTGCGATCGCAATTAGGGGAGAAGCAATGTTAAGAATAGTCATAGCACAAATCTTTACCTTTTCTTCATCTTATCAATGTGAGTTCACCATTGCTTATCGTCTTCCTCCAATCGGGTGAACCATCTGGGTAATCAATAATTACTCTGATCGGGTGAAGCAAGACTTGGTTCAAAACATTTATTCTGTGATTATCGAACACTGGCAAATTAGAGATAGTAAATTTACATCTTAAAGATTATTCTAAGTATTATTGCAGAGTCTATTTGAAATCATTAAAAATGATTTATGCGTACCAGGGGCTAGAGAGACATCGTAATTTATGTTTCTCTAGCCTTTTACTTAAGTAATTAATTTATACTGCCGATATTTGAATTTTTACGAAATTGTGATGACGATCGCTGGATCTATTGAGTATTGATGGATCAAATACCACTCCTTTGCTAGGGAGATCCTATGTCATTGCAATCTGGATTAGATGCCTTAAAACAAAAACGTTATCAAGAAGCGGTTGAATTACTCGAACAATTCTGCCGCGATTGCGTTGAACGTGATTCCTCAGATTATCTTTCAGCACAGATGTGGCTGATGAAAGCCTATCAAGCTACAGGCGAAATCGAAAAAGCCAAGATTCTGTGTCAAAAGTTAATGATGAGTGAAAATCCACAGGCTCGTAGTTGGGCTGAACAAGCTAGTCAATCCTTCCGCCAAACGCCAGCAACCCAATCTAACGCCAGCCAAAAAGCTGGTCGCGCCGCGACTACTGGGATGAAATTAGCGATGGGGGGTGTGGGTGGTAGTTTGGCGTTAGCTTCTGGTGTCACCATGACCTTGCTGTTTGGCATGGTCTTGGCTTTAGGTCTGAGCTTAGTATTTATTTTGGGTAGCGACGATCCACTCCAAGGGCTAGCGATCGCTATTGGTTTTACCCTAGTTTTTAATATCGCCGCCTTTTTCCTGTCTCCATTCATCATGGACTTAACCCAAGGCTGGCTTTACCAAACTCGCTGGGTAGAGTTAGCAGAAGTTGAAACCCTCAGTCCAGAGACAGCTAAAATTATTAACCAAATCTGTCAGCAGAAAAAGCTGAAAACACCCCGTTTAGGAATCATTAACGACGAAAATCCCACGGCTTTTACTTATGGTTCATTACCTAACAGCGCCCGTTTAGTAGTCAGTCAGGGACTTTTCACTTATCTGGATGACGATGAAATTGCTACCGTCTACGCTCATGAATTGGGGCACATTGTCCACTGGGACTTTGCAGTGATGACAGTAGCTTCTACCTTAGTGCAAATTTGCTACCTGATTTACAGCACAGCTAGAAGATTGGGGCGTGGTGGCGATAGCAAAATTAAAGATGCGATGCAAACTGCTGGTCTAGTTGCCTACGTGTTTTATATCATTGGTACTTATTTACTGCTGTACCTCTCTCGGACACGGGAATACTTTGCTGACCACTTTGCAGCCGAAAGTACAGGTAATCCCAATGGATTATCCCGCGCTTTGGTGAAGATTGCCTACGGGATATTAGAAGAAGGTTCACGCACACAAGAACCCAGCCGTTTAATTGAAGGGACTCGCGCCTTAGGTATCTATGACCATAAAGCCGCCGCTTCCACAGGAACCGCCTACCGCATTGCATCCGATCCGCAAAAAATTGGTCGCGTCTTTTTGTGGGATATGTTTAACCCTTGGGGCTGGTGGATGGAGTTAAATTCAACTCATCCATTGACAGGGAAACGAGTTCGTGCATTAAGCACCTATGCCGAACAATTGGGTTTACCAACTGAATTCGATATGGGGCGAGTTGTAGGCGAAGGTAAAAGTCTTAATAAAAGTAGGCTTTACGGTAACTTCTTTTTAGATGTTGTGCTGTATGGTGCTGAAACTATAGGTTTCTTTATTGGCTTAGTAATGGGTGTGATTCTGTGGTCAAGTTCCCCAAACACAGGATTAGCATTTGGTGCGCCACTTATTGGTTTAGGGATGGGGATTCTGGTTAAAGCCTTGGTGATGTTCCCCGACTACAAGCAAGCACCGGAAACTGACATTCTCACCCTGATGTCAGATCCTTATGCCAGTCCGTTGCGTGGAAAACCTGCAAAACTTGAAGGTCAACTAATTGGTCGGGGCGACGCTGGTTATAAGTTTGGTTCCGATTTAAAAATTCAGGATCGTAGCGGGATGCTTTATTTGCATTATGCTTCACGTTTTGGCCCCATTGGCAATTTCTTATTTGGGATGAAGCGAGTCCAAAGCTTGATTGGTGAACAAGTTGGGGCGGTGGGTTGGTTCCGTCGGGGTGTTGCACCTTGGATGGATTTGATTCAAATCCAAAGTGAAAATGGCACCATTGTCAACAGTTATCACCGCTTCTGGTCATTCATCCTTGGCGGTGGATCAATTATCTTAGGAGTGGTCTTGACTATGTTTTTGAGCAGCTAGCTGAGTTTCTAGCTTGCTGTCAAAGCATTTCTCAGTCCATCCAAGCTTTCATTTGTTAGGAGGTGGTTAGTAACTGCCTCCTTTTTTTATTACGGTTCAGTTAAGCGCTACTGGTATAAAATTTTGGGTTTTCGAGACGCGATAAATCGCCGTCTCTACAAGTGTTTTGGTTTTATCTGAACTGTAAGGAGCCTATATTTGTATCTGTAATTTTCCTCCTTCCTTGCCTTCGGCACGCTGCGCGATCGCATTTGCTTGTTTGGCGATCGCATTTGCTTGTTTGGAGATCGCATTTGCTTGTTTGACGATCGCATTTGCTTGTTTGGCGATCGCATTTGCTTGTTTGGCGATCACATTTGCTTGTTTGGCGATCGCATTTGCTTGTTTGGCGATCGCATTTGCTTGTTTGGCGATCGCATTTGCTTGTTTGGCGATCGCATTTGCTTGTTTGGCGACCTCATTTGCTTGTTTGGCGATCGCATTTGCTTGTTTGGCGATCGCATTTGCTACTGAAAGCTTACTTGTGCATTAAACTTGTTGGTTGCCTTTAACCAGGTTCGCCACCACTGTCACCAACTTATCTGGCTCGATTGGCTTGGATAGATAAACGTGGAATCCAGCTTGCAGAGCCAACTGGCACTCTTCATCTCTGGCAAAGGCCGTCAGTGCTACAGCTGGAATTTTTTTTCCTTGGGGTGCTTCCCTGATTCGCACTTTGCGAATTAGGGCATAACCATCTTCATCTGGCATTCCGATATCACTGATTAAAACATCCGGTTCTAATCGTACCAGCGCTTCTAAAGCTTCACCTACAGAACTGACCGATGTCACCTGTGCTCCAGATTGTTGAAGAATAAAGGAAACTAACTCACGTGTATCAGCATTATCATCTACAACGAGTATTTGCAAGCTTCTCAGCGCTGAGAGGTTATCGGCTTTTACTTCACTGTCTTCAATTAGCTGCTCTTGTTGCAATTTGATGATCGGCAACAGCACTGTAAATGTTGCTCCCCGTCCTTCCCCTTCGCTAGCTGCTTGGACTGTGCCTGAGTGCATTTCTACTAAGTAGCGCACAATTGACAGTCCCAGCCCCAAACCACCCTCTGCTCTAGTAGTTGTGCTATCAGCTTGACGGAAGCGCTCAAATATAAAAGGTAGAAAGTCAGCACCAATTCCCTTACCTGTATCAGAGATAGTTATCTGGGCATTTGAGTTTACCTGTTTTAGATATACTTCAACTCGCCCTCCACTCGGTGTAAACTTGACGGCGTTAGAGAGCAAATTCCACACGACTTGTTGGAGGCGTTCTGCATCACCCATAACCTCACTTACTGAGGAATCAAGGTTAGACTCAATTTGAACATCTTTAATCTCAGATGTGGGATGTATAGCTTCAATCGCCGCGTTAATTACAAATACAAGGTCAACTTTACGGAGATTTAGGCGAATTTTACCTTGGACAATGCGGGAAATATCCAGAATATCTTCAATCAGTTTCCTCTGATGTTGAGCATTCCGCTCGATTGTCGCCAGTGCCTTAAAGGTAATTGCCTCGTCCAATTTTCGATTACGGATAATTTGAACCCAACCCAGCATAGAGTTGAGAGGTGTCCGAAGTTCGTGAGAGACGATCGCTAAAAATTCGTCCTTAATTCGGTTAGCTTCCTGGGCTTGCTGATAAAGGTGTGCATTTTCAATGGCGAACGCTGCCCGTTGGGCAAGTTCTTCAGCCATTGTTAGGTCTACAACAGTGTAATAGCGTCCTGGTTGTGCAGACGCAAATACAATTGTCCCTACCTTGCGTTCACGTACCAGCAATGGCACGGTCATCTGAGACTTAAGTTGGAGTCGGTGCAGCAGAAAGAGGTATTCATCGTTTGATGTATTTCTCTGTAATGAGGACTCAAGAATGTTTGTAGCCAGTTCCGACTTACCAGTTCGTAAAACCTTTGCTGGTGCATAATCAGCATCAACAGGAATTGGATAGCGTTGTCGCCATTCTCGTACTAGTGCTTCCTTATGCGGTTCAGATGCAGCTATTACTGGGTTATTGAAGACCGCCGAATTATTTTCAACGACATCTAC
>NZ_JACJTD010000060.1 GCF_014698505.1 Nostoc foliaceum FACHB-393
CAATAATCAGTGGTTTAGAAAAATCCTGTACACCTGATGCAGCCAAGAGAAAGCTTTTGGTGAAATTTGTTTCAACACCACTTCTGATGACATAAACTTCATCAGCACTCACTACAATGTCCAGCTTGAGATTATCCTTCCCTTTGAACTCTTTAGTCGTAAATCGCAGTTCAGACAGATAACCAGTTAATGCTCTTTGGGAAACAGGGATGGTTTTCTCCCTCTCAATATCGTAGTGATACCACAGGTAAGATTCTCCACCTAACTCAGCGTTTTTGACATATAAATAGATGGGTTCTGGAAGGTTGCATAAACCTAGTTTGATTTCAGTAACCATGTTCACCTCGGTTAAAGTTTTATTGATTGGTATTCTGTGTGCAATAATGGGAATTCTGTAGCGGAAGAGAAACTTCCGTGCGTTCACCTGAAGTAATGGCATTCCTTTAGGTGAACGCTTTTGTACTAATTAGAAGGTTCTCGATTCCGCTCTAGTTCCGACTGCAAATAAGTCAGTGCAGTTTGAGCATCAGCAATGTTTAAATCTGGCTGATACCCTGCTGAAAAGAGTTGTCTGTAGTCTGGGTGCGTAGCAATTTCAGATATCAGGTTTTGGGCTTGTTCAACTAAGTAGTGCAGATTTGGGTTAGACATTTCAATGCCAAGCCGTGAACATAAATCTTGCCTACGGCACTCTTCGCGAACTGCTTTCACTCCCATGATTCCTGGTTCAATCTCGGTTTCTAACTCTTCAAGCAGAGATTGAAAATTAGGGTGTTCATCGTTGATTTCAATCTCAATCAAATCTGCACTTTGTTTAACGACGCTTGCCCAATCTGGGAGAGTAGCTGAAATGGTTTTCGCGTAAAGTTTCATCATTGTGTCCTCTGGGATTAATAACCTAAAAATCCTTGGCAATCTCTAACAAAAAGCCGCGTCCCGTGTTCTGCACTTGTACTAGTTCTTTATCCAGCAGTGTTTGAATAACTGAATTTGAAACTTGGAATTGCAAACGATGTAGAGGAACACAACCGCCAGAAAACCGAATCGAACGCAGCAAATGATTAGCCCTACGCTCAAAGTCGTTGTTTGCTTCCTTAGCCATTGTTTGCACCTCTAGTTAATACGGTTAACTGTCGGTTGAGAATGCTTATTTGCTGTTGATAAAAGTCAATCTCTGCGGTTATTTGGTGGAATAATTCTTCTGGTGTAAGTGGTTGGATTTGATTCTCTTGCAAGTACGATATTTCGTCAGAGTTTTTATTAGGCATCAATACGTAACGCCATCCTTCATCAAATTGTTCAGCCAACTCTGTGCCTAATGGGTAGTAGTAAAGTCCTAGAATCGTGCCTTGTTCTGTACGCTGTTCTAAGCTAAAGCGAGGGTAGCCCCAGTGTTGGGGAATTGAAATTGTCGGTTGCATAGATGAATAGGTGAATGAAGGGAATGTGTTTTAGGGAAAAGGGGAAGGTGGGGCCCCCACGAAGTGGGGATAAGGGGCAGGGGTAAGGGGGAAAGGAATGAAGAAATTTACCTTTTCCCCTTTCCCTTTAACCTTTTCCCAGGCGAAGCCCAAGATTACGCTGTGACTAACTCTGCTCTCTCCAGCAGCCGTTGCAATTTATCGCCAGTTAGCTGTTCTAAGGGTTGGTCTAAAAAATATTCATCAAAAATGGATTTATCATCAGTAGACACGTCCACCATCGACAGCGATAGCACAGCATCAAGCACCGAGTTAGAATACTGCTGCTGGGTTGAATAACGCCTCTTTACCCACCAGTTACCATCAGTGCATCCGACTTGCCCCAGTTTCACGCCCTTGTTGTTGTAAATGCCATCATCGAGAATTTCAAACCCGTAATTTTGGCACTCATTGAAGATATGCGCCATGATTTGGTTTTCGGTCGAAGAGGAAGGCATGGGGGCAGAGGCGCAGAGGGGCAGAGGAGAAAATTGTTGTAAGTTTTTCCCCTCTGCACCCCTGCTCCCCTGCACCTCTGCTTCTTCTTGCACAGGTAATGAGCCGTCTTTATAGTGAGTGCAGATGAAGCGATCGCAACACATTAGAGTGTTGGCACGAAATACTTCTTTACTGTTGACCATTACTACCCAGGGTTGCGTTAAGTGGTTGTCGTCATAGCTGATGCTGCCTACCAGTTTGTCATCAGCGTAATATTCGTGATGGTCAAAAGAGATTTCGACTATTGTGAGGGGTTCGGGAGCTACGGCTTGGGCTTGGTCGGCGATGTAGTTGTCGAGTTCGGCTTGGGCGAGGGCTTGGTTGTCAACCTTTTGAAGCTGGGTGGATTGGTGGGTGATGATTGCGTTTACCCAGGTTTCAGTCGCTCTTCTGTCGCCGGCGGGTGTAACGCCGAGTTCGGCAGCGATTATTTTGAGGCGGGGGAGGTTATAGCGGGAGAGGGCTTGCTGTGTGTATGTTGGATGGGTCATAATAAGATTTCCTGTAAAAAGGGTCAAAGGGCGATCGCTTCCAATTTGCGAGAGAGGGGTGATCGCCTTTTGCTAACTATAAATATAGCAAGGTCGCTATATTTATGTCAAGCTTGCATATTAATTATTTTCCTTGCTATATTAAAATGAATCACTTGAAGTAAAAAGCAAGCTAGCTATAAAAGCATTAGTGGAGGAAACTATGAGAGTAAGGACAAGAATAAAAGACTCTCAAAAAATGATTCGTTGGCGGCTTAGGATATTAATGGCAGAAAAAAAAATCAGCAACAAGGAGCTTGCTGAACTTTCGGGTATTCACCCAACCTCTATCTCAAAACTAAAAAATGCCGATGAGATTGAACAGATCAGTGGGAGAGTTTTAAACAGTCTATGCAACGGTTTGACGAAGGCATATCAAGCTACGGGTGATAACCGTGTCATTACACCGGGAGATTTGTTTGACTATACTTTTGATCATGATGGTGATCCTACAACTGCTGAAATTCAGCCAACAGCAGTAGAAAAAGCCGAGAATGAGCGATTACCTAGTTCTGGTAAATCAGCTAAAACTAATACTCAGGTAGTATGGTTAACGCCAAATAAGGAGGCATCATAAGTATTTTTCCTCCTAAGCATACTTGAGCTAGAAGAGGTGGATAAATGAACACTCCACCCCATAAGCGTAAAAAGGCCACCTCTGCCACATCACTCGATCCAGGATTGCTCAACTCAGACATCGCCCCTTCAGAAAATCCGGCTTCAGCAATCATTGATGTTCCTGCTGTTGAAGTACCTGAATTGACCGAGCAGGAGATTCGCAATCGCCTGCACCTAGAGAGGAAAGTGGAAAGGGCGTTTTTTGAGGCAGGGAAAGCGCTGACAGAATTGAGGGACAGGCGGCTTTATCGCTCCACGCATAAAACATTTATATCTCGCTCTTTTCCTGTAATATTTCTATACAGCGATCGCCTCTACTCTCAAACTTACTCGATCTCCAGCGATAGCATTTTTCAGTTCCCGCAACCAGCGATCGCACTTTCCAGTCCCCGCAACCACTGATGACGCTTTCCCCCACATCCACGATCGCTCTTTCATCCCAAACCTCAAAAGATTGATCGCACTTTTGCAAGTGAGAGTTCTAGAACACTGATTCATTAATCAGAGCCATGACGAAAAATTCAGGTTTCTTTGAGGCGTATGAAGGAAATTTTGGTTTAAATGACCTAAAAATATGGTTTTCCAGCTTCGCGTTTTATTACTGAATCGGTGTTCTAGACAGTGATCGCAAATTTAATTTTCGGACGGATCAATAGGAAGGATATCCTTGTTCGTTCAGTGCATTAGGCTTTTGGACTTTGCATCGGTAAGCGGTCAGATATCAACGATAAATAGCCAAGTTATTTGCTACCCTCAAAAATCTTTGGGGTGTAGTGTTTTTCCCAATAATCTGAGCCTGCAATAAAAGGCGGTTCACTATCTCCATGCTCAGTGGCGAAGATTTTTTCCCTAGCCTCAACAATGCCCCTAGTTGCTAAAAGCATTTCGATGTATGACTCAAAATCCGTCAGACGCGAATTGATCCACTCGGAACACTCTTCATTGAGAAGCAGAACCGATGGATTACCATTGCCTTTTTCAAAAAAATATGCCATACAATACTCAGAACTGATCAGATCGAATGGTTTAAGCTGTTTTTTAAAATCCTCCCTTTGATAGATAGTATCTTTGAACTCAATCGTTTTTTCCCAGTGAGCAGTAGCCAGTTGCTCCCATTTATACTTAAAGATGCAATCCTGGATTGGGAGCAGATGAATATTGGCGAATGGATCATCTACATATTCAGCTATTAGAACATAAAAATCGCTGCTCTTGTTTCTAAGTTTTTCTGTTTCTTCTAGCGATAGATCGCGTTTGATGCGCCAGTGCAGCTTGAGACCGTTGGTCTGCTCATAAAAACTGTGAATTGCTTCTGTTAACGGTGCTTCTAAATGGGCTTCAACAGCTTTAAGGTCAGTTAGATGAACGGGTGGATGGGTAACATATTCCATAATCTCAATGTATGGATAGGTTGCCAAATCTTTAACTAGTGCATTAAATCGTTTCAAGTAGTCAGGCATACAAATACCTCCAGAAGTTCAAAATCTTTAGCACAAGTTAATTTCCCACACTATTATTCTTCGAGTTTGAACCATGAACGAACTGAGACGATTTCTCCGCCTTTCGCGTATTTAAGTAGTTCCGCTTTCAATTGATTTGCTGTTCCCGTTCTACGTACTCTCTTTTTCTTTTGTTTCTGCTTCTCAACTGCCGATATATCAATCCTTACTTCAGAAATCTTTGTTGCGGGCGGCAACTCTTTCAGTGCAGGTCGAAAATCATTCCAGCCTAATGCTTTATTCATTGCACCTTCAATAAGCGCCAAATTCCCTGGTTTGTCCTCTCCCATCATCTGTAATTCTAGTTGGTGATCCGCTTGCAGCAACGACAATCCCGCAAGTAGTCTGGCTTGTTCCTTTTTCTCTGTTACCTTGGTTAGGATAAAAGTTCTGACCTTATCGCGCAAAGCATCCTGCTCACCACCGCGTTCAGCTTTGGTCGTTTGTTGTTTGCTAGTAATTGGGTCAAGAGGTAAGGTCATTAACCGACCTGCTGTTGCTGCCCGCTGAATGGCTTTAGCTTTCGACATAAATTCGTCCAGAGGCCATGATGGATCATAGATGATGATCATCTTGATCTGACCTGCATATTTCCAAATTTTGACCGGATTGATTTCAGCATCTATTTCCGATTCATCCCCCTTGATTACAACAGTGAGCTTCTTGAACTGGTACTGCGTTTTGAGTGGTGCAAGGCGAGCGTTCAATTCTTCCGGATTAGCACCCTGTGCCTTAGCCTGATCAACGACAGCGCCTACCGCAGCAAAGGCTTCAGCCGAATCCTTCTTCCCAAAGGCCTTCGCAAACAGCTTCTTCGCCATCGTCACAATCCAGTTGATCAGCCAATCGATCGCCTTATCAATAGGGCTGCGAGCCTTGGTGCTTATGACACCCATCACCTTGTCGGATACCTTACCCAGTCCGGCGAAACCGGCGAGGAAGTTGATAGCTAGAGAAAGCAAACCAGCGAGGGTGGTTTCCACGCGACTGGCAGCAACACCGATCGCACCACTGGCGATCGCAGTAATAGAATTGATGAAGCCAGTAACTACCTGAATAATCTTCGATATCTTGTTCACAAACACCATCACGGTGTCATAGATGGACAGAATCGCCGAGATGAAGCCTGCACCAGGAATGAACATGGCGACGATCTTGGGTATCGCCTTCTTCGTCACCATATCCACCACTAAATCAGTAATGCCCCCAATCACCATATCCTTGAGGTTGGCGAGTTGCTCTTTAATCTTGTCCCACGCTGCTGCTGGCCCTTGTGTAACTAGCGTCACCACAATGTCAAACCCTGTTTCCATCGCCTTAACAGCAGTCTCACCAACCACCTTCACCAGCTTCTGGCGGATGTTTTGCCAAGTCAGTCCCAGTACTGAGAAGACAAACTTCACGATTTCACTCAGGGAGAATGCTTTGGGAATGTAAACCCCAGGTAGGGAACCCGTCAACCAGTCAATCAGCGCAGCTTTCAGGTGTCCACCGATCCGATCGGCGAAGTTCTGGAAGCCGAGTTTGGCGGCTTTCACGAGATTGCTAATAAAGGGTAAAGGGTTTTTCAGGATGCTCTTGAGGGCTGCACCAGTTTTCTTGATGTAGCCAAACGCGCCAGGACTGACTACATCAAAGATAATTTCCAGCAGGTTCCAAACAGCATTGCCAGCCCAACTCATGAAATCGCCCATGAATTTGCCGAATACAGCCACCACTTTGGCAAAGGCTCTCGGCACCAGCACAATGTCTACCAGTTCCAGTGACTTGAAGGCATTTAGGAACAGGGTGGGAATCTGCCCCACAAATCCCATAACAGAAGCCATCGCGCCCTGGAACCAAGCCCAAGCACGGGCGACCCCATTCGCTTTCTTTAAGTTGTTCCAGACCTCTTCCTGCCCGATCAACTTCATAAAGCCGCCAATTAGTGTGTCGGCTGTTTGCGGCACCGGATCGCCCGTTACAGGGTCTTTACCTAGGACGGCTTTCAACAAATCGTAACCCTTGGTACCTTCCGCTAGCTTGGCTAGTGGTCGCAGAATGGCGTCTTTGATGAACTCAATGATTCCGTTTAGCAGTCCTTTAGCAAAACTGATAATGCGATCGATGGGGTCAGTGAATATCGATTTAGCTCGGTTCCAAACTCCACCCAGGTCGAAAATGTCAGTCCATGAGAGCGAATCGAGAAACTGGGTAACTGCTTGCTTGATAGCACTACCAACCAAACCCAGTGATTTGATTTGCGACTCTACCCATTTACCAACTTTCTCAAATACACCGTAGTTGTCAAGTGCCTGGGTAATCAATCCTCCACCGGGGATAAATTCCACGATCGCGCGTAGAATATTCGCTGCACTGCGATCGACGGAACTCATATTGATCGGATTCACCCCCAACACAATCGTGAACATCCGAAAACCAGGAATGAGATTGGCTTTATCAGCAAAATAATTTAAGGCATCACTAAGTCCCAACCGTTGCACCTGGATCGGTGATTGTTGGGTGACGCTGACATCTTCGCGGCGCTGGGCAACTTCTCCCTGCTGGATGGTGTGTGTGAGTTCATGAGCAATCAGTTCTTTACCTTCTTGGCTATCGGGTTGAAATTTGTCTTTGCCAAAGAAGATATGATTGCCCATTGCAAAGGCTTGGGCATTTAACTGCTTATTGAGTTTGGCGGATTTATCCCCAGTATGGATTTTTACTTTATTAAAATTAGCACCAAAGCGCGGTTCCATAAACCGACGCACGGTAAGCGGCAACGGTGAACCAGCCGTCATACTATTTTGGATATCTGCGGCGACGTTAGAGGATACATTCGGCTGTCCTTCGCCTTGGCGCTGAATCTTGTCTTCTTCTTTTGCTTGTTTTGTGAAAATACCTGTATCGGCAAAACGGGTGATGTAAGGCGATACCTGCAAAGAACGCAATTTAGGTTGTATTTTCTTATCCTTCTCTTCTTGTTTCACCTGCCTGAACACGCCACCACTGTCAGTCTTCACATAGCCAATGGAGCTTTCCGGCACTGCCATCCGCATAATTTTTTTTGCCGTGGTATCGGCTTCTTTTTCTGCCGGATCGTGTGGAGAGGAAACCTTAGTCGAGCTTTGTAAATGTACCGAACCTGCGGATACAGCTTGGCGCTGTACCGTCTTAATGGAGGCTGCTGGTTTTTGCACAGTTGCAGCACGATTCACAGTTTTTTGTGCGGCAGTTTCCAAACTCTTTGGCTCCTAAGATGATTCCGGTTCCCAGGCGATTTATTAAAATTAAAATCGGATTCGTATATTTTTGTGCTGTTAATATTATCTGGCGATCGCTACTTTTTTGGAAAACTGAGTGGTAATAATGATACGCAAATTAACATTAAACTGTTCTACCTTCTTTCAAAAATTCTCTACGTATGCCTTCTTCTAAATCTTTTAATAAAATCACATTTTTATTTCTACTAAGTGCTTTCAGCGATGAGTATCGTACTACATTCATAATAGTACCTCCTGAAAGTTCATACTTCTCAGCCAAACTGTCCAAGTCAATTTTATCTTCTAATTTAGCTTTGGGAGAAAATGCACTTTTCCAAATCCGCAGGCGTTCGGCTGGTTTGGGCATCGGAAAATATATCACTGACTCGAACCGACGAAGAAATGCATCATCAATGTTTCCTTTCAAGTTAGAAGCTAAAAGCACAACTCCATTGAATTCCTCGATTCGCTGTAGTAAAAAACTGATTTCCTGATTAGCATAGCGATCGTGTGAGTCATCTACTTTAGTGCGCTTGCCAAACAAGGCATCGGCTTCATCAAAAAAGAGTATCCAGTTTTTGTATTCAGCCATATCGAAAATTTTTGCCAGATTCTTTTCTGTTTCACCAATATATTTAGAAACAATCATGCTCAGATCAATCTTGTAAACATCACAGTTGCAGTGTTTACCCAGCAGACAAGCGGAAAAGGTTTTGCCAGTACCTGGTGGGCCATAAAACAGACTGGTGAAACCTGGTCGTAACTTTTGGCTCATTTCCCAATCATGTAGTAATTGTTGACCGTGGAGAATCCAATGTTTGATTTCATCTAACTGTTCAAAGGTGGTAAAAGGTAACACAAGCTGTTCCCAGCTTAGTTGCGTCTCAATCAGCCGGGCTGGAAAATCGCTGTTGAAGTTGGGTTTACGCTCGATACCAGTAGTGAATCGATATAAAAAATCGCGTGAAATTACCAATGCCCCGCTTAACAACGGTTCACCATAAGCCACAGGAGCAAGATAAAGAATATTGTAGCGGGCGAATAAGTGGTCACCTTCAAACAGGTGCATAATTTGGAAACGAGTGATTAAGTCATCACCTGCCAAAATAAAGGCGACAGTTTCACCTGTGGGAATAAAGCCACTATGAGTAGCACCTTGCAATCCGCCAAATTCAGTGAAGCCGCGTTCGGTAGCTTCATTTTTAATCCAAAGTACATCCAAAAGTTGTGGGCGGATGTGAGGAATTAATGCTAATAGGATAACTAAGCGATCGCTGCTAGATAATTGATGCTGGCGGACAAATTGAGCGTAATCAGAATTACTACTACTTAGATCGGGGGGAGAAATTTCAAACACAGACTTGGCTGTATTTTCTGGATCGAAGTAAGACTTCAGTCGGACATCGAGGACTTCAGCAAACCAATTGAGTTCGCACACAAGATCCTGAGCATTTTCAGTTAGGGCAATTGCCATTCTGTATAAATTGGTTTTTTCATCCATGAGAATTTGATCGTGCTGATACTCCAGGGAAGTTGAGCCAGCAGCATATCAAAAGATTGAGGTTCCACTTGAATTTTCCAACTGCCCTCAGTTTCTCGCACTAAAGCTTGGCGTTGCAGAAAAGAAGAGCGCAATCCATCAATAGAGGTATTTTTTAATACATCCCAGTAACTAATGAGCGATCGCAACACGACTTCAGCTTCTTCTTTATCATTTGGCTGTATCAGCCCTTCGGAAATAAGCAGTGGTGTTTCCGGGTGCAAACCCAAGAAAATTTTAATTAAGCCAAGCTCATATTCATACACTTCTTCAGAACCTGTGGCTAAGAACTGAAGCAAAGCAGCAGCACGTGTAGTTTCTGATAATAAAAGTTCTTTGTTTCCTGTCTGTTTGATTCCGGTATGTTCAAAAAGTCGGGTGATGAATGGATGTATTAATACTAGTCCTGCATATTTTACCGCCAATGGAAACTCATCTTCATCTGATATCAGAGGAAGCATCTTTTCTAGCATTTCCCTTTGTATAATATCTGGATTTGCATCTAACTCTGATGGAATTTCTCTGTGATTCAATGAATCAATTGTTTCTGCATTTAACTCCGATGGAATTTCTCTGTGATTCAATGAATCAATTATCTGAGAAATTGAATTATCAACCGATTTACTGATACTTTCTTCTTGGGATTGAAACAAAATAGCAATAGATGGTGGAAGTGTAGCAGTAAAAGTAGTAAGTGTATTATTTTCCTTCTGTGATAGTAAACCTTCTGCAATTTTAATAAAGTCAGGAATCACATTGCTTGTTTGCCTCGCCAAACTTTCTGATAAGAAAACTGCAACTAATTTTAGTTGAGTATATCGATTAAAAAGCCTTTGTTCCTCAGCCAAAACTGAAGTAATAAATTGCACCACCGCGTTTTTCCATGTATGTGGAATATTTTCAGCCAGTGCAGTTACCAAAGTCAGCAATTCCTCTTGAGGTATGAGTTGCATCAAGCGAAAATAGAATGCGACCGACTCAGATTTATGAAGCAAATAATCCAAGATTTGCAACCATTGCTCATGGCAAGTTTCCTGTAATGCAATTGCTATTTGCGATGTAGAACTATATGCTGCTTGCCAAGGCGTTGAACCTGTGTGCAAGTAATCAAGTAAAATTTCAAATTGGTTTTGCTGTACTGTCGATTTTTTTTGTAAAACAACCTGCCTATTTATGAGAAAGTTCTCTTGAAGAATCAATTGAAGTTGTTCTCTAACTTGCTGTTCGAGTAAATCAGGTAATACCTTCGCCAGTTCTTCTTGAGAAGTGACTTTCAAGTTAAGTTCAATTTTCGGGATATGGATTAACGATTTACCATCTGCTGCTTCGTCAAATGCTTTTGCAAAAGCGGTTTGCAACAAATCTTGCCATTGATCGTACAACTGTTTCCGAATGACAAAAGCGTCAGCGGCTGTACTTGTAGTCACCTGCCAGCGCAACCTACGGATTCTATGTGGCAAGTTTAACATCTAGAGAACTCCTATTTGATTTTTGAATCAATCTTGTGGTCTGGGCAGGATGCTCATCCTTTTAGAGGCTGTTTGAAAAGTATTTTGCTGTGACTTTAGGCACTTTTAGATCCTGCCTTTTTAAGGGAACCGGAGTTAAAGTCCCCCTTTTTAAGAGGAATTTAGGAGGAGCTAAAACATTTTGCTACTAACAAGAGAGCTTTTCAAACATTCTTTTAGACTTCATTTAGATGAAATGTGCTGTATGATTACTAAATTCTGTATTTTGCATTCTGCTGTATTATCAACGTCTTAAAATGTTTGTGATTATTACATTTAAGTTAGCATTGGTTGTATTATTCTTAACTCCTGTTAATCCCTCTTGTAGGCGTTTTAAAGCTTCAGGTTGAGTGATTTTTCTGACGCTGTTAGATATCTCCTGCATGGCTGTAAAGCCTTCACTACCTGTAGTAACATCCAACTTTGCTTGAGCAATATAATTAGTTGTTTCTTGGATAGATTGAGCCAGTTCTATTTCTGCTGATTGGGCTTGCCGTTCAAAATTTTGACGTATTTCATCTTGTAAATTAAGTTGTTGAGCCTTTTGTTTGAGGATATCAACTTTCTCTCTTTTGTTATTTGTTTGTTCTAGATAGTTGCCAAGCAGTGCATCAGCAAATTTTCTGGTATCTGTACCTATCAACTGTTTGCCGCTAATATTGCTGAATATACTACTTGTGGATTTGACATAATCTTGATAAATATTAAAGTATTGTTTTTGTAAATCAAATTTTTCGTTCCATTGTGGCTCTATCTGCATTTTGAACTCATTGAGTTTACTTCCTACATAATAATTTCGTGAAGGAATAACTGTAACACCCCCCTTTGGTCTTTTCACATCTGGTGTTTTTAGCACAGGTTCATTGGGTTCTTGTTCACTGGTATCTGGGAGGTAATAGGGCAACATAAAATCAGCTATAACAGTGTTGTTACTGTCATATACCAACACAAAAGTTCCTCCTCGCACTACCCCAGCAAAATGCTCAATACCTGGATGTTGGGATACAAAGTTGTTAAAAATAATTTTGTTATCTTCTTTATCATCTTTGTCACGGATAATTTCATCCAACCAGTCTAGCCAGAGAACTTGTGTGTTACTAATTAGTGAATCAAAAGCGGTGCTATATTCTGTTCTCGCCACTTCTCCCATGTTAGATTTGAACTCGCTAGAAGTTTTAAGAACATCATTGATATCACTCTTCCAAGAGGTATCAGCCCTAAATTGAGAATAGCTGCGGTTTAGTTTTGTGCGTGCAGATACTGCCTTTTGCTGAATATTTGTATTCTTGTCAGCAGCAATCGTTTTCGTTTGAGCCGCATCTTTCTCATCATTTACCACCCCAGTATTTACCGCCTGTTGAAAAGATGCACTCAATTGCGCTACTTCATCTAATTGATAATACATATCTTGTCGCAGCATATAGTGTAAGCGATGCAAGTCTGTATAGCGAATATTGGGATTTTTAAATAATTTGGTTTTATCTGTTCCTAACAAAACTGAGCGAACAGTAAAGGGCAGGTTTTTGGATTTACTCAGTTCTTCGATCGCATTTATTGCTGTTGCTACATTTTTTCCTAAATGCCCCTCAATGCGAAAGAAGGAAAATCGACCAATTTGTGAGTCTAGCGGATTAGCTGCACCTCCTAGCGCATTATATTCATTGGCATTATAGGAATAATTATAAGCATCCCTGCGGCGTTGATGGAGGCGGTAATTCCAGCTTTTCTCAATTGGATTTATTTGGTTTACTTGATAGTAATAGGGAATTGATCTTTCTTCTAAAGGATGTTCTTCAGTTAGGCTTGGGGTTATACGAATGGATGCTTGAGTTGGGGGTAATTGAAATGTTTCTATGAGTGTATTTAGTTTCTTGGCTAAAAACTTGGCGTGGTTCAACTGTTCGGCTGTCCGGCTCAAAATTGGTGAAGGATAAAAATCTGTGCGGATCTCATCATTACCGTCTGGTAATACATGACCTAGTAGCAAATGTTTGGGAAAACTTTTTATATCAGGACAACACCAAGTTGTATCGCCAAATAAAAGGTCACGGAAATGGTTATATGTTTCTACAACATCTTTGAGGAAATCATAATAATACTGGATGCCGAAATTACCACTTCGTGATTGGAATCCAGCATTTATGTTGTTTAAAGTTGTAATGGAAGCTGACGAAAATGTATCTTTTAAAAAAGTGTAAAAAGGTGCAGAAGAATCTGTGGAATATGATGCTAATGTAGTAAGCCGAGGAATTAGTTCTTGGTAAATTGTATTACAAGCTTGGCGATATTGACTGGTGAGTTGATTGAGGTCATTAATGGATGAAGAAAAGAAGGGCCGATTTGCGACAATTTCACTGAGTCCGGTGAATGCCTGGTCTGGGGTAGAAATCTTTGGTCTCAACAATCCTGCCGATGAGATTTCTACTATTAGCAGCTTGATGGTGTTGATATAATCTTTACCCAAATTATCGCAGTCAGTACCGGAGCAAAGATCGTCATCTTTGACGTAACTTTCCATCAACAAAACAGCTACCATATTATTTAGGGACTTTCCTGGTTGCGAGTTGAATTTGTTCAATAAACTAGCACCCTCATCGTTGACATTCTCTGGTACCAATTCATAAACAGGGATCATTTTCCCCTTAACATCTCCATTTTCATACAATGGGGCATAACCAAGATCCGATTTATCGTATGATTTGAATCGGTCAAAAACGGTGTCGTTATTAAAATAAAGTAAATCGCCATCTGTAGTGACACCCACACCTTGAGTAACTGTCACTTTGTCATCCTGCATCGAAACGCGTAAACCGCAAGCAATACCAACTCCTAACAGCTTGACTCTTGTCAGTCGTGTCTGGTCATCAAGATAATTGGCTATGCTGTTGAGTTGTTCAGAGTTTAACACCTGGTTTGGTTCAAAAACGCTGTAGCCAGTGGAGATATTTTGTAGACTTTGCAGTACCGATATGTTAGTCATAAATTTAGTTGATGAAATAATTTGTTAGGCTTTATCTTTCTTTGCTGTACCAAGGGCAGTTGTTCCAAGGATAAATTTCGGTTCTTCTTCAGGACTATTGCACTCGTACAAATTATTGGAGGGGTACACATTCTTAACTTTAAATAATGTCTCGATGAATTTAGCAAGTTTCTCTTGGCGTTGTGTTGTGTCTACTTCCGCTTTTAAGTAAATCCAATCGCGGTAAAGTTTTTCTAGTGTAGCCATATCTTCTTTGCTAATCCAACAAATTTTGGGCAGAATATGGGCAGGTGTTTCTTCACGAATCACTGTCTCAACAAACTGCCGGAAATACATATTGCTGAAGCGGCTAGTATAGTTTGGTAAGATAATATGAATGCGGTAAGAGTATGGGTCTGCTTCTGTACAATCGGTGCAGTTGGGGTCAGGGCAGATAGGTAGAAAAGGATCGCTCTCCTGGTCAGGCTCAGGTCGCAGCAAAATGTTTTCAATAAGATACATACCTTCATTACTGTAATGTTCTTGCAAATATTCGATGATTTCATCGATCGCCTGATTCATCTTCGTTACATTATCGAAATCTTTACTACTTCTAGCTAATACATTTCCTATCTGGTCAATGATATTAAAATAATGTTGACCATTCTCAACTTTTCGCTCGTAGCCTGAAGGCAGCAATGCCAAATCAATAGTACGCTCTAAAGCTTGTTGTGCAAGTTCAGATGTAGCATAACTGCTAGTGCTACTCAAAACTTCCGTTGTATCTTTTTTATTGATGCGAAAACTGAATTCATTACTTGGGTTGGTATATACTTCTATGTCAGCATCATAAACAATCTCACTCAGATTTCGGCGTCGATAATTACGGATGCCTAATAGTCTGGCTAAACGTTTCTCTAACCCAGAGACATTTTCTGTATTCCATAAATCGCCCTCAGTTTTTAGGCTGTAGTTATATGCTAGCGATCGCTCGCTACTAATCACCGGATAATTGTTAAGAAATTCACACTTGTAACTAACTAGGCTTTGGGGGCTAAAACCAAGAGCAACATAGGAAATAGCAGCAAAATCAGAGAATCTTTCCGCAAATCGGGCTATGAGATGATCGAGGAATCGGTGACGCCTATGAAGTCCACTGCTTACCTCTTGTACATCGTTGTCTATCTGAAGTGTATCTATGACATCGGCTGTACTATATATGTTGTTGTAATTAGCAAAAGAGTCCACTACTTGGTAAAAATAAGTACGATGAAACTGAGGATCGGTAGAAAACAAATCCTTGACATGGCTTAATTGGGCAAAGTAGTTAGCCATTAATTGGTCGAAGAAAAGCAGATAGGCTTTGAGTTGATAAGCTAGGGCTTGGCGTTTTTCACCAACTGCATTGCTTAGTCCTGATTCACTTAGTCCATAGACAGCCGGAAAATCATTTTGAAAGGAATAATAATTACCTAGATGTCGATATTTTCCCAAGGGGATATCAAAGTCGTATGCAACTTTTTTTTCTTCCTTGTCTCTAGCGGCATCAAATAATTTTTGATACTCATCATTATACTGAGATTGGGGAGCGATTACAGGCATATTTCGCTTGTAGAATACCAAACGCGAAACCCCTCGTTCAAGCAATGCTTTTTTGCCAGATTCTACAGGCACTAACCATTTATTTGTCAATGGTACTGGAGGAGTGTTCTTATCTGCCGATGCCGGATTGATGACAATATCTCTAACTGCCCGAACACCTGGAATATCCATGATAATACTGATAATATCAGACAGACGAATTTCTATGCGTAAATTAGCTTGTGCTAGTTCCTCGTTATCAATAAAGCCAGTTTCAAGTACAGGGCCATCAAAAATTTCATCGGCGGTGTAAAAACTTCCATCTGCTTTAGTTCGCTCCAACATTTCATTTAGTGAATAGTTCTTAACAGATGGAGCGAGATAATCTTGCACTTGAAAAAGTATTTCGGCTTTCACCTTGGCTACATCTGCATCGGGAGTTAATTCCAATTCGGTACAGAGGATAAAGGTTTGTGTTTCTACTGGCGTGAATTTCACAAAGTCTTCGCACAAATTGCGATGAGACTGCAATCGCTGTTTCACAGCCGCTATCACTTTCTCTTTCGCTGATTCATCAGCGATCGCTTCTGTATACTCAATAATTACATCATACAGCCCAGCGAGATTGACCTCCACTATCCCCGGTTGGTTAGGATTTTTTAACAGCACTTTCCCCTTAACTATATCTGCATAGTAAGTTTTTGTTGCAGGTTGTAGCCAAGCATTTTTCACCCCTTCGAGGTCAATTAATAACTTTCTATAGTCTAATAAAGTCAAAGGACGGTTAGGCAATATCTGACGCGCCGTAAAGAATTGCTGCTGCATATTCTCTGAGTTGGCGCTTTCGCTTGCCAAAAGATCGGCGATGGGAAACGATGCACGGTAGCTTAATTCACTAAGTGCATAACACAACAACTCAAGGGTAGTGATGCCGGGATCGTGAACATTATAATCAGTCCAAATCCGGCTGGACAATCGCTGCACATGCTTTAACCCAATGGCATACAACTGCTGATAATCAAAGGCAGTTTGACTAGTATTCTGTTGAGAAATAGTGAGTTGGGAAAGCATGACAATTAGGTAGGTTGTTAAATGATTTTATTTATGATGTGTGTATCATCAGAAACTAAAATACTATCAGGTGTTTCCGGTTGTACTTCGTTAATATCAATATAGTTATTACTGTTACCGATGTAGCTATACATTTTAAAATCGGTGACGTAATCGACGTAATTCAAATCTTCTACAAAATCAAGCAGCACAGATTTATATATTTTACCTCCAAATAAAATATCCCGGTCTGTTGTGTATGCCCAAGGTGATAGAAACTGAACCAATTCTTGTTTGAGTGCTGTGCTGTAATAGTTGAATTCATAGCCTGTGTAAAATTGGACTTTGAAATCTACTTGTATTTTCTGATAACGAGGATTTTTAACCTTAATTTTCACTTGCATACCAACACGTTCTTGTACGTAGGCAGTGATGCGGCTGATGGTATCAGCATCTACTTTCGGCTGCAATCGATTTATTGCGTTTTTGTTTTTTAGATCCGGTATGACTACAATCAAGACATTTCCCGGTGCTAACCAGGAATTCTCTTTTGCATGGGGAATACATTTGACTTTATAGACATTGGGAAATGCTTCTAAAATAATCCGTTCGTAGTCCCAAGCTGTGATACATCGGTTTTTGTGGCGTAACCTTTCTGATACGCGGGTATAGAAGGTCTTGTTTGTTTCTACTGGTTTGCCACCAAAAGATGCAAAAGGTTGTTGCACTGACTTGATTGGCGATAGTCCGTTTTTAAGTTTAGTAATCTTACCTTTTTGCAACGCAATTAGCAGATGCTGAGAGTCGTTGCCACCGTTTTTAAATTGTACTTCAACTGCATTGGCAGCTACTTCTATCAACTGGGAAATGGCGTCTACATTTTGGGCAACGGCTGCTTTAATCCAAATGCGATCGCCAGGTAAAATCGTATTGCTAGTAGTAGTTTCAGTCGGAATCACAAATTTGATAATGCCGCTAGTAAGTAGTTGATTAGTGGTATCAAGTATTACCTCACTTCTACTTAGCTGTTTCCAATAGTTGTCGCACAGGACAAACCAAGTAATATCTTCTTGGTTCAATTCTGGATTAGCACTGCCTTCAGCAACTTGAAATAGTACACTCACGCTATCACCAGGATTCAGCTTGCTAAACCCAATCAATAATTCACCTTCGTGAGTGTATGCAGGCAAAAGTGAAACACTTTTATCGGCAAGAAAGTTAATTTGTTGGCGTTGATAGCCATGTTCTCGCATCTGTCCAAAATAGGCTATATGAAAAAATTGCAAATCGCTATTGGCAAATTCATTGAGTAAATTAGATGCGATATTCACTTCGTCAGAATACGCTTGATATGAAAGTGAAATATTTTGAATAGTGGGTGTATAAGGTTCATTTAATAATGTAAAAACTTTACGTCTGACGCGATATGTCATCACGTTTTCTATATATTTCTGCCGATAAGTGGAGTGCAAAAAATCTTTTTCCAGTGAAAAGGTAATGAAACCAGTTCGTCCTTCTGGTGCAACCGTTTGGAAGGATGAGAATACAGGTTTTTGCAGTACATACTTTCTCGCTACATTCCTAGCCCAAAAACTACCAGAACGGCTCAAGGCATACAATTTCATCCCCTCGGTGATACTTGGCGATGCTGAAGAGCTACCGCGAGTGAAGGTGAATATCTGTTCAAACGATGCGTTATTAGAGTTAAACAAATGTTGTCCGTAACTCGTATTTTCCCAAGTGCCACCATCTTTAAAATAAACAGTAGCAGTAAAATACTTATTATCTACAGATGTACCATATCCGCTATAGTGAGTGGCAAAATTTGCAGGCGCATCTTTCCATAGTACTTTGATGCTTACTTCTGCAAGTTTTTTTGTCAGGGCTTCTGCATAACCTACGATGAAACGCGAACCTTTAGTTGCTTGGAATCCAAAAGGGATAAAGACTTTTTTTGCATCTAATCCGCCGCTATCACTTTCTAGCTGCAAAGAAGTAATGCCTGATACTTCTACTGTAATTTTGGCTTTTTGTAAAGTAACATTTTGAAAACTTTTATAACCGATTTTGGTGTTACCAGCTTTTAACAAGACCTGGATTATAGGAGACTGAGTGTGATAAGAATAACCATGAATCGCAGCGTCATAATCAATCACTGCTTTATCACTTTCACGGACAGTGAAGTTGAATGTTAGGACATTATTATTAATTAAGATAGGAGAGATTATAAAAGGCCCTAACCAACTTTTTTCACTAGTGATGAAGACTTCAAATGCACCCACAAGCAATGTATTGTTTAATTTCGTTTTGTCTAAATTATTTAGTTGGAGGTTTACTATAACTTTGCGAGTTCCTTCTTGCATTCGCAGTACAGGTGATGCGATCGCAAAGCCCACCTCCGCTGCGGGTAAGTTCTGATTACCAAAGCCAAACCACTTGCCCTCATCCCCTGGTAGTTTACCCCCTAAACCATCTGTGGAATTGGCGATCGGAGCGTAACGCACTGTTCCAGCGCCATCATTATCCAAAAAAATAGAGCGCAAAGAATCTACCTGGGATATATTAATTACTGTTTCTCTAGTTGGAACATAAATCAATTCTATACCTGTATTATCCTTGCCTGCGGAAAATAAATCTGTTGGTGAAATATTTATTGGTGCAGCATTTTTTTTCAGTTCGATTAACAGATGAACTTTATCAGCCACAGCAGATTTTTGCTGTAACCGCAATACATCCTTATAATAAAAATCCAGATGATTTGCAGTAATTTGATTAATCACTTCCTGGGGCTGTTTGTAGACTTCTAAAAATCCCAACAAGAGCGCCAAATGAGGCGATATATCAGCATTTTTATTTTCAATTAACTGTTTTAATTCTGTTTGGTTATAAGGAAAAAATGCACTCCAATTATTAGTGGGAGCAGCAATATTATTTTGATAGTAATTAACAAACTCGGCGATTTTTTTAGTGAACAGCAATAACTCTTCAGGAGTGCGTTCATCCACATCGGCAAAATGTATCTCTAACTCTTGCAGCAAGCGATCATCTTGGCTTTGTCCTAGTTGAAAAATTATATTTTGAATAATATCTTTGTTAGCCATATCGAATTCTTTCACCTAAATTCATTTAGCAGTTGCTCCAGGAAATTTAATGTAATACCAATCCTCCGTGAACTTGCACTTAATGATTATTCCTTCTCTCTTGGCATCCTTCTCTGCGCGTTCGCATAGTGTCTCGTAGGATGCTAAGTTAAGAATATTCGTAGGTTGGTTGAGGCAATGCCTTACCCAACAAACCCCGCAAAATGTTGGGTTTCGTTCCTCAACCTAACCTACACATTTTTATTTTTTAGGCTTAACCGAGCAATATTGGAAGGTGATTCACAATCCAAAATCTAAAATATAAAATTGGATTACAAATTAGGAATTACAAAGTTAGCTCTGACTTCATTGGCATCAGTGGTATAAAACGGATAAACGAGATTAAATCGTGAGTTGCTAGCCCGTATCTGATAGCTAATTATTATATTAATTTTGCCTTCATATTGACTTGAAGTATCCAACTCTAGGGAAAGCAAGTTAATCCTTGGCTCATAAATTAAAATCGCCGTTTTTACACGATCTTCCAGGAATGTCTTCGTTGTGGTGCTGATGGCATCAAACAGAATTTCCTGCATATCGACACCATATTTAGGATTCAGAAAACGCTCGCCGACAGCAGTCCCCAAAAGGATTTTCAGGCTGTCCTCGATATCTTCTTCATCTGATTTCATCAATACTACACCGCTTTCAAGTAAGAACTCTGGTGGAAAACTCCAGCCAGTACCCAAGAAAGAAGTATATGTTATGTCCGATTCGTTTTTTTCCATAAAGACACGTGCTAATGTTCAATTAATAATCACAGTCGGATCGCCAACAGCTACCATCGCTCCACAGATACAAGTATCAGATGTACGCAGTGCTGGCATTCCTCTGATTAACACTTGAGTGCTACCGATAGGAAAGACACTTGTTGTAGGTTGATGTGCGTTGGGTGGAAGCGAGCAAACATGGATATCACTAGCTATGGCAGCGGGTTTGCCACTGATTAAAACATTACTAACTCCAGGACCGATGATAGTTCCCCCATGATTAGTTGTATCGCCGACTCGTGCTGCTGCGGGCATAATGTTTGATCCTATAAATAAATAATTATAAAATGCAAAATGTCAACTGTAACTTTCACTTTGGGGGAGTACGAAGTAGGGAGTAAAATTTTCTAAATTACGCAAATGATATGCAAATTTCGGTGTTGCCGAATCAAAATATTAAATGCCAAAATTACCTCTTTTCTTTGCACCTACTCTTCTCTACGAGACGCTCCGCGAACGAGATCGTTAAGAGCGATTGCGCCTTTGCGTGAGACTAATTCATAGTTATACTCAACAACAATTAATTGATCAGCACCAAACTACCCTTAACTTTCATCGTTGCAGTACTGGAAATTTCTGCGCCTGATGTTCCCTGCAATTTGATATCTGTGCCACCCTTGACCCTAAATGAAGTACCCGACTCTATTTTTACTTCTGTCCCAGCTTTCAGTTCGATCGCTTTGCTACTTTCGATTTTGATACCGTTTGGAGTCATAGCAATTTTGTTTCCATTTTGATCCTCAATTTTGATAGATTTATCTTCTTCACTCAGGCTGATTTTATTGCCTGCTGGCGTTTCCAATTGCATTATTTTTTTTTCATCATTAAAGTAAAGTTTCATTTTGGAACGGCTTTGATAAACTTTTTCGTGATTGGCATCAGTTCCTTCCAGAGGTGCGGCTTTGGCACTGCTATGCAGCATCCCCAAAACGATCGCTTGTCGTGGATCGTCATTCAAAAATCCCAACACCACTTCATCCCCAACTTCGGGACGGAAGAAGAAACCACGGTCATTACCGGCATCTACAGCTGCTACTCTTGCCCAAGTACCATCCTCCTGATTATTCACTAAGGGCATCCGCACACGTACACGATGTTCGCCATTGGGGTCTTCATTGCTTACTACTACACCGATTTGCAAGCCGTTGATCCCAGGTAAAAGGGCTGCGGCTTTCGGTGCAGCCACATTAGTTTCTTCAGCCAGCCATTTTTCAGCGTTGCCAAACTGAATATGTGTTTTCCAGCCTTGCACTAAGTCAAAGTCTTGGCGCACACCTGTAACAAACACATTACCGTTATAGCGATCGCCTACTCCACTCAAGGTAATCATATCTCCTGGGTTCACCGTTGCGATACCTTCACATTTGACACGCCCGCTTACCTTGCTCATTTGAGATTTCAGCCATTGGGCATTCGCCCATACCTGTGCTTCTTCTTCGCTGACGGCTATATGTTGGAGTTGATAATGGTCAAGTGCTACCACAGATGCTAAGTCATTACTTTCCAAATTACCTGGACTGTTCAATTCTGGGTCAGCAGCTTCTTTCGTCAGCACACTTTGCTGGCTAGCATCCCAAGTGAAACTCTTAACGGCGCTATATTGCAGACGTGCGTCAATTGCTGCGTCCATTTCGATGATTGTTGAACCAAACTGAAGTGAGCAAACTGGCGCACTATTAAAAGTGGGTGCTTTGACTATAACTCGATCGCTATTGGTAAAGACCAGTTTTCCATTTGCTTCGGCCCGCGTCAGCAAAAAATCCCAGTCGGTGGAGTCATACTGCACCTGTTGTTGATGAATCACCGATGTGCTGTCTACAACTGCATTAATTCGTGCATTCTCTAGCAACTTGCTAATGATGTCACTGTCTGGTTGCTCAAAGAAATAAGCATTTTTGCGGCCTACTGTGAGTTTCACCGTTTGATGGCGACATTCTACTACCAACTGAGGGGCGCTGTTGTCACGCACCTTGAGATTTTGCTGGATAACGATTCCTTTAAATATAGATACAGCATTGCTATCAGCTCCAGCCAGGATTTCCACTTCCTTACCTGGGATGAATGTATTGGCATTACTGAGAGGAAAATCGCTACTAGATGCAGCACCATCCAAATATACTAAGCGTGCAGAAGATATTTTATTGATCGCCTTGAGAACATACACTGCTAACAATTGGGATTCACGCGTTACCGCTTCGCCTCCTACCTTCACGGTGAATTCACGGTGTTCAATAGAAATCGGTAATGTCCTGGTTTCGGGCATGGCTAATTTTTCAATATTGGTGGAAATAAAATCTTAGTGCCGGGTGTCAGCTTGCGGAAGTTTTCAATCTGATTGGCACGGGCGACTTGCAGATAGTAATTTGGATCGCCATAAATCTCGTAGCAGAGGTTAGGCAGCTTATCGCCTGCTATCACCAAACGAATGTGCGTTAGGTCAGATGACTCATCTTGGGCGATCGCTTGCCGGGTTTTATCATCGGAATTATCAGTAAAGTTGGCAGTAATAATTGCTCGTAATGGCACACCGTTAGGTTTAAATAACTTGTAGGCGATCGAGGCACTTTTGAGTACACAACGCTTTACTTGTAGAGTTCCCCAGACAATTTTGAGATAACTCGTCCGATGGATTTTGCCATTGTAACCTGTGACTATTTGAAATTCTTCTACCTTCTTTTGAACTTCAATCATCTGACCATTAGCACCTGTTCCATCAAGAAAAAAGGTAAGTGACATATCACCAGGCTTTGCTTTTTTGAAGTTCATCCGACTATTAGTAGTACCCGCTCCCTGTGCGCCGTCATATTCTATTTCATAGGCAATGGTGATTTCATTCGGATTAACATAAGCCTCAAACTTTGGCACTGGTTGTTTATCCGAATAATCAGCTTTTTCATAGGATAGAATCGTGAGTTTTTCCAGTGTTCCTCTGTCGCTCATAGTTTAACGTTCTTCCTTTTGCTTGAGGATATCTAACACACGCTCTACACATTGGCTGATGATGGCTTGTTTATCATCAGTGCTAGAAGGCGCAGTTGTCGCACCGCCTGATGCTTGGTTGTTAACTTCGACAGAAATCACGACTTCATCTACAACTATGGGCATGGTTTTAAGATTTATCTAAGGTGAAATATTGATAAAAAAACTGTAATGTTTCAATTACTACCGCATTATTTGATGCATTAAAGTCACTCACCGCCCATTTAGTAGGATAAGCGTTAATCACATGCCAGGTTAACAAAGGTTCATGTTTTTCATTGAGCAAATTGATATCGATATTTTTGGGACGAATATTGTAGTCTTCAATGCACTCTCTGATCCAGGTTATAAGTTTTGAATTCAGCATTAGCCCCCGTTTTAATACTAAATCTGGGTATTTTGCACGGGTGGGGAATTTTTGGATAAACCGATTTTCCCCACCTTCAGTTATTTCTTCGGTTCCCATTTCCACTGCGAGTCCGCTGACTTCAGAGAACCGCACATCGTTATCATTGGCTGATAGTCCCAGAACCTCCACTTTAAAGTGAAAGCCAACAGGTGGATAATAGTTAGGCATTATTTGATTTTGACTTCAATACCTTCGTGGGCAATTTCGATAGATTCAATCGCTACCTCATTCCCACTGGCTTTTAACTGCGGTCCTTCTAATTTGACTGGGAAAGCCCGCAGCACATTCCACCACATCACCGGACTGTGGGTTTCATCTAACAGTTTGATGGTGAGGTCACGCCTTTCGACTTTGTTTAAGAGTAGCGTTGTTTCCACCCACTTGTAGAAGTCATTATCGCTGAGAACGATACCGCGCTTCATCATGACGTTGGTGTACTTGTGAAGACCGACAACTTTGATGGGTGAATATTCCGGTATTATCCCATCACGATATTCGATAACTTGGATTTCCCGGGTTAGTCCAGTGACTTCTGAAAATCCCGCAGAATATTCGCCGCGTGCATCCCCACCCCAATCAACAGAGAAATGAAAGACGGGAATCGGATATATTTTTTGATCTCTAGGCATAGTTTATTCCTTGATAATTGTTAAAGGAGAATTCAGAATTCAGAATCAATCCGTCTTGAAAAGCTTGTTCGCCAGAATCCGGCGCTGAAATTTTTTCCAAAATTGAAAATCATAATGCCCCTATCTAGAGTGTTCTCTTTCAATCCAAAATCCAAAACTTGTACTGAGCCAAGTCGAAGTATCCAAAATCCAAAATCGATTGATTTAAGATGTCTGTAACTTGTGCGAAAACTTCAAGATGATGAACTCAGCGGGACGTACTACCGCCATGCCAATTTCCACATTCATTCTGCCTTCAAGAATATCTTGTGCGGTCATTGTTGTACCCAAACCACATTTCACAAAAAATGCATCTTTGGGAGTAGCACCAGCTAAAGCCCCTTCCCGCCATTTCTGTGTTAAGTAGCTTTCAATCATGCCGCGAGTTTTCACCCAAGTGTTAGCATTATTGGGTTCAAATACTGCCCAATATGTGGATTTTTTCACGCTTTCTTCCACCATATTGAAGAATCTTCGCACAGGAACATAGCGCCATTCGTTATCGTTCCCGGCTAGGGTACGCGCTCCCCAAACTAATGTACCTTTGCCCATAAACGCACGAATAGCATTAATGGATTTACCTGTTGTTGCATCTACATTGAGAACATCCTGTCTGGCGTTATCGAGTCTAATCATCGGTTCGATTACACTAGCTAGGCTGACATTAGCTGGCGCTTTCCACACGCCACGATTATTGTCAGTCGTTGCATAAACTCCCACCACTGCACCGCTTGGCGGTAGCTTAACAAAGTGTTCTTTCAGCACACTCTTGACGAAGTTGTAAAGTGCGGTGTTAGATGTTTTGAAAGTATCAAGGCTTGCTTGACTACCACTGCCACCAGTGAGGGAAATAGTAGGAGCAGAAGCATAACCTGTGCCGCCCTTGGTGACTGCGATCGCCGTAACTGCACCAGCAGATACGGTTGCTGTGGCTGTAGCACCACTACCACCGCCACCAGTGATTTCAACAGTAGGAGCAGAAGCATAACCTGTGCCCCCTGAATCGACTGCGATCGAAGTCACTTTCCCAGGAGATACGGTTGCTGTGGCTGTAGCACCTGTACCACCACCACCAGTAAAGGAAATAGTAGGAGCAGTGGTGTAGCCTGTACCCCCTGAATCGATTGTGATACCTGTAACCCCACCAATGGTTGCTGTGGCTGTAGCACCTGTACCACCACCATCAGTAAAGGAAATAGTAGGAGCAGTGGTGTAGCCTGTACCCCCTGAATCGATTGTGATCTTGTCAACTGCACCGCCAGATACAGTTGCTGTGGCTGTAGCACCTGTACCACCGCCTCCAGTCAAGACGACGGTAGGAGCAGAGGTATAGCCTGTACCGCCAGTAGTAATTGTGATACCTGTAACCACCCCAGGAGATAAGGTTGCTCTAGCTGTAGCACCTGTACCAGCACCTCCAGTCAAGACGACGGTAGGAGCAGAGGTATAGCCTGTGCCGGCTGAATCGATTGTAATCTTGTCAACTTTACCAACAGGAGATATGGTTGCTATGACTGTAGCACCAGCAGCCGGTGGGGGGGTGACTTTCGCATTTGTTTCACCATCGTTCAGATAAAAGTTAATTGTGGTTGTCACGAACGGATAATAGGCTGCACCATATTTGAGGTTGTTGTTGCCAAAATATACCCGGTTAGTGCTAAGTTGATTTGCATCTAAGTTGGTTTTCCCATCATAAATGTCAAAAATAGCAAAGCGATCGCCTAGTTGAGCGCATTGTGTCAGCACCGCCTGCACCAAAGTCTGATATTCTTCGGCTGTACTCAGTTTCACTGCTTCGGGAATCACAATTAGCGTTGGCTCATCTTCCAGCGCCAAAACATTTAACCCATTTTGCAAACCGAAAGAACTTGCATCTCCGGTCAAGTTGATAACGGGTGAATTCTTATTATAAGTGCCAACTGAAATGATGTAGCACTGTCCACCGCCATTATCAAAAAATATTTTGACGCTGTAATATAGCAAGTATTTTACATCTGGTTCAATAAATAAACCTGCTGCAAATCCGCCTGCACTACCATTAACAATAGTAATTTTAATCTCATCATCTTTTGGATAACCAAAATACTGTTCGTACTCTTTGAGTGAGTAAATCTTACTCGGTTTCAGGATCAAGTCATTATCAGCATTCTTCTTAGCAATCTCAGTATAGCCAATAAAAGCCGGAATAGCTGTTTCCACTTCTGCCACCGACGGTGGAAAAACTGATATTTCTTCTACGTAAACGCCTGGAGTTTTGTACGTTGGCATAATTTTAAATGTTTATAGTTTTGCAAGTTGAATAATTATCTCTGCATTTGCTTTCTCTGCACTCGGTTGAGGTAAGTGCCCAATCAGCACATCACCATTCTTCTGCAACTGAATTTTCCGGCGTGCTTTTTCCTGTCGCTTTATTGTCTCGGATTTAAAAAGCACTACGCTTGTATTAGCATTACTTAATAATACTGGTATTTCTGCTAATAATTCTTTCTTGAATATCACTGCCGATCGCCCGTCTTCTGTAAAGCCATTATCTAACACAGAGAGTTGGTCAACTTCTGCTTCTTTAGGAACAACTAAGTAGTATTTTAATGTTTCTGTTTTGGGATTAAAATTGATAGCAAATTCTGGTGTATTACTAGTATAAAAGTTACTATCAATTTTAATTTCAATCAAACTAAAAATACCTTGCTGCTGCAATTCAGCATTTGAATAATAAAGACTTGTTTCGAGATTGTTTGGATAAGATTTCTCTATGCTGTACAGACCAGGTGCTTGCCCAGTCAGATTGTAAGTAACCGTTGAACGGTTGTTTGTGGCATTGATGGTATCTGTTTGCAGGACTTGATTATTGGTATTTTTCAATGTCACCATTACAGGTCGGGTATCATTGGTTAGCGAATGACTAAATACATGCCCTACCAACGAGATTTCTTTTACTACATCTAGTTGATTGAGATTAGTGGAATTACTGTAGAGAGGAGTGTATGAACTGATATCAAAATCCAAATCAGTAAAGTTGGCAAAAAAAGGATTTTGCAACTTTAAGCCGAAGCGCAGGGTTTCGCTAACGATGGAAGCTACAGGCGCGTTAGCTTCGTCTGCTTCAAATAATACATACAATTTGCGATCGCAGATTTTAGTTATCAGCTTCCCGTTTCTCAGCAGTTGTGCAGTATCAGCAGGTATCATAAAACTAAAGTCTTGAGAGCCTTGGCTGGCTTCACTATAGTAATTATGCAAGATTGCAACTGTAAATAATATACTGAACTGCATGGTTATTTGCTGTGAATATTTGTGTTGATTGTGATGATTGGAGACTGGATAGTTGTTTGCACCTCGCTCTGTATAACTACCATCCGTACCTTGTATATCACAGATGGCAGCTGTTTCCCACCAACAAAAGCCCATACTTGGTTTAATTGCTCATAGCTGAGAGATTGCATCTCTACTACTAATTTTTCAATGCGTGGGTCAAGTGCAGGATATTCTACTGAGGAAAAAAAAGGATGCGATTGAAAGTAAGTCAATACATAAGATATATACTTTAATGCTTGATCATATTGTTTAAAGTTAGCAGCAAAGAGTATATGCAGGTTAAGTTTTAAATCAGGCTCTAAGACTATATGTTGTCCTTTTGTATATCTGTACTCAGAATGTTGAGATTTGAAGATGCGTTCCTCTTCTATGTTGATGATGCTAGCACCAATATGATCTGACTCAATAGCATATTTGCCTGTTTCATCTACCAAGTTACTTATATTCACTTCTCCCATGCTTGAACCTGTTTGCGTTAACAAGTAAGTATTAAACTCATCTTTTAGAAACTTAAGTACAATGTCCAGCATACTTGTTTAAAGGAGTTGCTTTAATAGAACTTTTGAATAGAATGATACCTTGATCCTATAATGGTTTAAGAGTGTGATATAAAACTTGACCTTTCAAATTTTAAAATAACTTTTTAAAGAAATGTGAAAACAATAAAAAATATTACGAATTAGATGATTTTTTGATTTTTCTGTTAAGTCCTAAGAGGTTTAACTAGAATTATGGTCAAAGTGGGAATACATGGGTTTGTACATCTTCTTTCTACCCAAATATTGCTCAGAAATGAGCCCGATTGAACTGAACCAATCCGATCTAAACTTTGGTAACTGGAATGATTTGTTGTAAAGTCTTGCCACAAATCCTCAAGTTCCGACCTGCGACTATTGCTAACTCCTTCTAAAATATTGACATCGACAAATAAATGAGCCAAAGAAACTCCACGGTTTATTCCCCAAAGTGGCATCGTACTATGCAAACTTTGAATGTTATCATGCAGTCTCTCACGCACTTTTTGCACTAGAACATCAATCGATTTCCTACCAGTTACAGCCGAAGAGAGCGATCGCAGATCAAGTAGAGGACGCAAATTATCGATACGTTGTTGTATATCTACACCTACTCGCGACCGCACATATTCCAATAATGTCCATAGTGCTTGTTTTCCCAGAGCTACTTCACCATAATCTGCAAGCTTACACAACATATCTGGAATAAAACTTGCCACAGCACCACTCCAATTAATATGTTGCAACACAGGTGCATCATTGCCTAAAGCTAAAACTAAAAATGGGCGGCGGCTTCTCTCATCTTCCAAAAAAGGACGCAATAAATTCACCAACTCATTGAGAGTCTTAGGTTCTAATTTGAGGTTTTGAATGTTTTTAACATTGGACTGCCCAAAGTGAATATTGTAGACATTATCCCCAAGTTGCCCAGCGTTTACTGTGTCAGCATTAATCAAACTACCACCAAACTGTGCATTTCGTAAGTCATTGTTATTAACTTGCTTTGAGTTTTCTGAGTCCGACATGGGTTAGCTTGAGCAGTTTTAAGCGTTCTTGCTATAAATGTTACTAAAGTTCATTGTGCAGAGATAGTTATCGAAGCTGTCACTCCACTCAGTGATTATAAAAGCGCTTTAAATTCTTAGTTAACTTTATACTACAATTACTCTATAATAGTGTTAACTACTTTGCAATAACAGTTAATTGTGAATATATCAGTGGCAATCTAAGGTATGCCCATGAGAAATCGGATTAAGGAATTTGTTGACAGCAAAGGAATGAGCGTTTATCAGTTTTGGCAAGAAACTGGTATTAGCAGGACTACCGCGTATAGTTTGTATAACAATTCCGCTCAGTATCTTGGCAAAGATGTTATGGATGCGATTTGCACTCGATACAACATACAACCAGATATTTTACTGAAATGGATACCAGCCCAGGAGTTGAAAAATGGGGATTAATCCTGCTACTATCGATTTTCTTGCTTTACCTTCAGTATCTCTTCAGGAGCGATCACAGTTACCTAGCCAGCCTTGTATTTACTTCGCTATCGACCTTGATGGACAAATTCAATACATTGGGCGATCAATTAATCCGAAGGCGAGATGGGCTTTACACCACAAGTATCCTGAACTGCATGAGATAGGTGGCATTCGGCTCTCCTACTTACATATAGATGATGTATCTTTACTCTCTCAAATAGAAGCAGCTTTAATTGCCTGGTTTAATCCACCGCTCAATCAAACCACGAATTTGAACCCATTTGCAAGTGGGATGTTGGGTTTAAGGCTAAGGGTAGGAAAAAGAGCAGAAGAAATAGCCGTGGAGCTTGGCGTTGCCGTCTCTACGGTTCGGAATTGGGATCAATTAAAAACAGCTCCCCGGATGACTCCTGTGGGACTTCAAAAACTTATGCAGGTGTACAAGTGTACTTTTGATGAACTAGTTCAGGCGGAACTGGAGTCTGAAAATGCTTAACCCCCAGGCTATTAATCCTCTTGTTTTGCCTTCAGTTTCTTTAAAAGAGCGATCGCAGCTACCAACAACGCCATGCATTTATTTCGCTATTGATAGCAATGAGGTAGTGCAGTACATAGGGCGATCAATCAATCCTGCTCAAAGGTGGGTAAGTCATCACAAGCGACAAGCATTGAGTAATCACACTGGTGTAAGAATAGCTTATTTGGAAGTAGAGGTTAATTTATTACACTGGGTTGAATTGGCTCTTATTAGATGGTTCAATCCACCTCTGAATTACTCTGTTGAATTCAACGAGCTAAATTCATGCGATGGATACGTGTCTAGGATTGCAAAACTCAGAGAGGAAAAGAATTTGACTCAAAGGCAGATAGCTGAGGCGCTGGGGCTTGATGTCTCGACGGTTCGCAACTGGGAAAAAAGCCGTGATGGAGTCAAAATGTTCGTTCGAGTTGCAAAACTTTGTGAGTTATTAAATTGTGAGCCAAAAGACCTTTATGAAGCTGTAGAGCCTGAAGAAGATGCTGAATTATGAATGCGTTCATCTTCTTTCTATGCCTTCACCGTCTCTCAATAAGCAATGCCTGCGGCAGGCTAAGTCTAAACAGTTGTCAGTTACATCCAACATTTACGTTGCAATCAACTTAAAGCAAGTAGCATCGGATTAAAGGAGGTGGAAGTATGAACCAACCACCTTCTAGAAGACGGAAAAAAGCTACCCCTGCCGCATCTGATGACAGCACATTACCAAATGACCTTGCAGAAGAGAATATCTCCCCTCAAGAAAACCCAGCCTTAGCAATAATTGATGTTACTGCTGTTGAAATTCCTGAATTAACCGAGCAGGAAATTAGCGATCGCTTGTACTTGGAGAGGAAAGTGGAACGGGCGTTTTTTGAAGCAGGGAAGGCTTTGATGGAACTCCGCGATCGCAGACTATATCGTTCCACGCACAAAACCTTTGAGGAGTATTGCCGTTCACGGTTTGGTTATACACGAATGGCAGCAACCTATAAAATTGCTGCCGCGACAGTTATGGAGAATTTGTCAACCATTGGTTTACAGAATGCGGAAATAACCACAGATGGTTTACAACCTACAAAAATGTCAACCATTGGTTTACAAAATGTCGAAATGTCAACCATTGGTTTACAAATACTGCCGACAAACGAACGTCAAGTACGCCCCTTGGTTGCCCTAGAGCCAGAAGTCCAGCGCACTGCATGGCAGCAGGCAGTGCAAGTTGCGGGCGGGAAAGTGCCAACTGGTAGAATTGTCAAAGATGTTGTACAGCGCATCATGGAGCGAACACAAGTACCCAATACCTACCAAATTGGCGAGGTGTGCCAAATACTAGCAAAGGACAACCCCGAACTCAGAGGCAAAGGTGGATGTTGGGCAATTGTCAGCGCAATAAATAACTTTAGTTGCAGTGTGAGAATGTGGAATGGCGAGTACGCCATTGGGTTGCAGCACCTCAAATCTTACAATTACCTGCCTGCCGAGTGTGAGCAGATGCGGGTGATTTGTGATCGCATCGGTCGGGTGTATTCGAGTGGGCTGGAGGAGTCGGTGCAGAAGTTTTTGGAGATGCTGGGGAAGCTGAATCGGGCTTATTTGACGGATTTGGAAGAGAAAGTATTGAGTCTTCTGGAGTTGGAAATCATACCATAATGCTGTAAGTGATTAATTTTGGGATTCAAGGGATTCTACAAAGTAGAATTTTGACTTGTGCATTTATACAGGTAGGGTGAGATTTTGGTACTGATTATTAGGGAAAGAACAACTCTCGAACAAGTGGAGTTAATGCTGCAAACCTTGCGAGTTTACATTAAAGTGGCAGTAGATATAGAAAGAGGGATTTTAGCTGGAGGAGGAGAGAAACACGCTTACTGTGAAGCAGCATTGCTTGAAGACGGTAGTAGACAGCGAGATATCTGGGGTGCGGATTGGACTCCCTTTGACCAATCGATAGCTTATGAATCGATTATCAACATACGTCCAAGCCAAAATAATCGCTCAATGGTAATTCAAGACCCAGCGATTCGAGAACGTGTTAAAAAAATAACTCAGGAGTTAATTGGTGGATATGAACCAGAATTTAGATGAAAAACAAGCACGGTTTCAAGGCGAAAATACATCACATCGCTTAGGGCATATAGCTTCTAATTTAGCTAGGCTGAGAACATTTTGTGACACTGCTTACCCTGAAGCGGTCAAAAGTGTTGCAGATGAAACTATGTGTTTTATCGAATGGACGGCAGCAGAAATTGAACCTGAATATGCTGAAGAACTGGTTAACATTCAAGTTCAACTGGCACGATGGAGATTAACTTTTGATAGTATGTGGTCTGATGGTAGCGAACGCAGAAATATGTCCGAGCAAGCTAGTGCTTGGTCAGGACGAGTATTAGATATGTCAGGGTTGCTGTCCGAATCAATCTAAAATTTTATTTAATGGCAAGGGTGGCTGTTGGGCAATTGATAGGAAATTTTAAATGAATCAATATGTGAGAGAAAACAGTGATGCAAAGTATCAAACTAAACACTCATGTGGGGTCTGATGGGATTTTACACCTTGATATTCCATTAGGAATAATAGACAGAGAAATAGAAGTAATGGTGATTTATCAACAGCTAGAGCCATCAGCCTCTCCAAAAACACCTGAAGAATTAGGATGGCCAACCGACTTTTTTGAACAAACAGCTGGATCATTAGCAGATGATCCAATTCAAAGATATCCCCAAGATGAATATGACACTAGGGAGTGATTAGAGTGAGATATTTGTTAGATATGGGTATTAATGAAGTTGGAAATCTTGCAGCTCTTCCGGGTTCTCAAGCTTGGGCTATAGCTGTGCGATTTGAAATTCAATCATTGTTGGAGCGTAATAAAAACATTGTTAAATCTCTGCAAGCATACCTTTTGCAGATGGAACATTATGCTGGGTATAATCAATTAACAGATGAAAACGGAGAACCTTTTAGTTGTTTTGTTGACTTTTGCAATGCTAAATCTCCTTGGGGTCTTGGTTACTCCCTAGAAAAAATTCAAGAAATTTTAGGAGAAGAATTATGGATAAATATTCCTTGCAATCCTCAAAAAGCAGGCGAATTGTTAGTAGAACTTTTAGAAATTGAGGAGCTAAAAGAAATCCACAAACTCATAGGCGAATATTTAGGCTAAATTTCATTAATTTCTCACAACCTGAATTTAGTCGCGTTAGTGAACTGGTGATTGAGTAGGGGGAGTAAGAAGAATGATATCTGGACTTGAATGAAAACGAATGCTGCTCGACTACTGGATAAACTAGGTATTCCCTACCAAATTCTCAGCTACGAGGTTGACCCTGACGATCTCGCTGCTGATAGTACAGCCCAGAAAGTGGGTCTTCCGCCAGAGCAAGTTTTTAAAACTCTAGTAGTCAGAGGGGATACAACAGGTATCTGTTTTGCTGTTGTGCCGGGAAATGCTCAGTTAGACTTAAAAGCTTTGGCACGGATTTCAGGAAACCGCAAAGTTGAGACAGTTGCCCTGAAGGAAGTTCAGCCACTAACAGGATACATCCGTGGGGGTGTGACAGCTTTAGCGAGTAAAAAATACTATCCCGTTTACGTTGATGAAACAGCAACCCTATTTGAGCAGATTACTGTTTCTGGTGGAATGCGAGGAATGCTGCTTCTGCTATCGCCAGATGATTATTTACGTGCTGTCAGTGGCACTCTAGGGGCAATTATACAGTGAACCAGTTCTCGCCAAGCGTACTTAAGTACAAGTTGCGTTTATTACATAGAGATATTGAAGTTACAGTAAATAAATAACAGTATATTAGCGGGTTACAACCCAGTATTAGGCTAACTACGATATAGCAAATTACACATTATTTGCTACTCAAGTAGTGGGTTTTGAGCTAATGACGATCAAAAAGCCTTTGGTAATCGAACAACCAAAACTGGGACAGCTCATCCATGAACTTCGCACTGTAGTTGGTTTAACCCAAGAACAGTTCGCAACACATTTGGGTGTTACTTATTCCACAGTTAATCGTTGGGAAAATAAACGCTCTAAATTATCACCGATGGCTATGCAGAGGATTGAAAAACTTCTGCAAGAGATGGGTGATCAAGGGCAGAAACTGGTAGCGAAGTATCAGTCAAGTTAGTTATGAGGAAAAAGTAGACTACCTCACTTCTTGAGAGCAGTACTTAATCAAATTTGATATAGCGATTGCATTTTTTTAAAGAGTGATCGTAGTTTTACCGTGCTGTTTTGAACTTAGTAAGGAAAACAAATGACTTTCACCAAAGAGCAGTTACAGGCTGTAATGACTGGTACAGATTTAAATCATCGTGTAGAGGCACTGCGGCAGCTGTTAGAATATCCAGTGAAAGAGCATGACCCTCAAGGTTCTCGGTTTTGGTATTTGCGTCCTGGTGCCGATGAATTAGAAGCTGAGGAAACTTGCCCAGTTGCTGTTGGCTTCTATGAGGAACTATCAGGAGCAACAGACCAAGAAATTAAAAAATTTTTGACCTCTAAAGAACAGCAACAAGAAATTTACGGGCATTACACAAACCGAGTTGCTGAACAGCAACCAGTGATGTATTTGCTGTTGCCAACTAAAGAAGCTTTAGGTCGAGTGCCGTTAGTGTTGCCAAGTGAAGGTGGACTACGCCAACGGCAAATCCAGACTTTTGATTGGAATGAACCGCAACTAATAGCACGGTTAAACCGTTTAAAACAAGGGGAGCTGCCGATTGCTGTTAAGGGGCTAAGTTCGGTTCCCTTGGTGGAGTGGGTTTTCTATGAACCGATTAAGACGGCGAAGGAGCTAGCGCAGTTGCTGGCTGAAGCTGCCCGTCGAATTGAGCAGGTCATTCCCCAAGTTTATGAGAAAGAAAAAGCTGATGGGTATTTACACCATCTACTAGAGAGTTTTCAACGGGAACTACTGCCCACACTAAAACTGACTCCTGATAACGAGAAAGATTATAGCTTTGCTGATATATATGCCCAGACCATTGCTTATGCACTGTTTACAGCCAGAGTATTCAGCTATGTGAGGGATAAAGAAGAAGGACGTGAAAAGAAGCCAACACATTTTGACCGCGAATCAGCTTGGCAGAAGTTACCAGAAACTAACCCATTTCTCCGTAAGCTGTTTAAAGATATATCTGAACGGAAAGCTGAAGAGTTGGGTGATGAGTTGATAGGTGCGATCGCAGAGATTTTCGGCATCCTCCGCGCTGCGAAAATGGATGCAATTCTGTCAGATTTCCAGATGAAGATGAACCGCGAAGATATTGTTATCCGGTTCTATGAGGATTTTTTGACAGCCTATAAGCCACAGATGCGAGAACGACGGGGTGTTTACTATACACCAGAACCTATAGTTTCTTACATTGTGCGTTCTGTAGACCATATTTTAAAAACAGACTTTAAACTAACTGATGGTTTAGCGGATGCAACAAAGGTAAAGGTTGAAAAGCCTGACAAGAAAGGTACGACGGAAACACATAAAGTTCTCATAACAGACGTTGCAACTGGCACAGGAACTTTTCTTTACAGTGTTATAGACCACATTTATAACTCATTAAAACTTGATACAGATGCATGGTCAAATTATGTTTCCCAACACTTATTACCACGACTACTAGGCTTTGAGTTATTAATGGCTCCCTATGCAGTTGCACACATGAAATTAGGGTTACAGCTAGCAGAATTAGGTTACAAATTCGATACTCTAGAACGATTACGAGTTTACCTCACGAATACATTACAAGAAGCATTTCAAATACCGCCTGCTGATGAATACGATAATTGGATTCGGGATGAGGCGGATGCAGCTAACCAAATTAAGCAAGAAGCACCAGTAATGGTTGTGATGGGAAATCCTCCTTATTCTGGTCATTCTGCTAATAATGGCATTTGGATTAGTAATCTCCTTAGAGGAAAAGATACAATCACCGAAAAAGTAACTAGCAATTATTTTGAAGTTGATGGGAAGCCACTTGGCGAGAGAAATCCTAAGTGGTTAAACGATGATTATGTGAAGTTTATTCGCTTTGCTCAATGGCGGATTGAACAAACTGGTTATGGTATCTTAGCTTTTATCACTAACCACGGCTTTCTTGACAACCCCACATTCCGTGGTATGCGTCAAAGTTTGATGGTAACATTTGATGACATTTATCTTTTAGACTTGCATGGGAATAGTAAGAAAAAAGAGCAATCACCCGATGGTTCAAAAGACGAGAATGTTTTTGATATTCAGCAAGGTGTAGCAATTAGCATTTTTGTAAAACGGCAAGATAATAAAAAACAAATTGCTAATATTTATCATTCATCTTTATATGGTTTACGTGACAATAAATATAACTGGTTAAATCTTCATAGTATAGATACAACTCAGTTGAAAAAGCTAAATCCACAAGCTCCATTTTATCTATTTGTTCCACAAAATACAGATTTACTAGGAGAATATGAACAGGGATGGAAGGTAACAGACATTTTTTTCATAAATAGCATGGGTATTACGACTGGAGATGATGCACGTTTTATTAGTTTTCATAAAGAAGAACTAAAAGTAAAGTTTGAAAATATTAGCAAAGCTATTACCGTTGCTTATAGACCTTTTGATAATCGTCAGCTTCTCTATCAACCGGAATTATTAGCACGGGCAAGAGTTGATTGTATGCGACACTTTATTGAGCAATTTAATCTTGCCTTGATTACAATTCGGAGACCTCGTAATCAAGAAATCGGTAATTTCTTTGTAAGCGACAGAGCAACAGATAAGTGTGCTATTTCATCACTAGATAATGCTCAATTATTTCCTCTTTACCTCTACCCTAACCCAAACAACCCGAAAGAATTAGAAGAACCAGTACGCCCTAATCTTTCCCCAATATTCCTCAAAGGCATTATCTCAAAACTCGGTTATACCCCCACACCAGAAGCCATATTTTACTACATTTACGCCATCTTCCACTCACCCACTTACCGTACCCGTTACGCCGAATTTCTCAAAATCGACTTCCCTCGTGTTCCCCTTACCAGTGATAATCAACTCTTCACCCAACTATCAGCATACGGTGAAGAATTAGTAGCACTCCACTTAATGAAATCACCTAAATTAGACAACCTAATCACACAGTTTCAAGGAAATGGTGGGAATCAAATAGTTGATGCAGGACACCCAAAATATACTAACGGTGCTGTCATCATCAACAAAATAGGAGACAAATTTACAGGCGTACCCAAAGAAGTTTGGGATTTTTACATTGGAGGTTATCAAGTCTGTCAAAAATGGCTGAAAGACCGCAAAGGACGCACCCTAACTGATGATGACATTCAACATTATCAGCGTGTAGTTGCAGCACTGCAAGAAACCATTAAATTAATGCAGTTAATTGATGATGTAATACCAGAGTGGCCTCTTCAGTAAAAGGGTAATTATTTATGTCGAATGCTCTTAGAAAAAAATTCTTTTTTCAAGAAGGTAAGAAAGAATATTTGGTAAATTTTTTAACTCAAGATTTAGACAATCTAAATTATCATCTGATTTTAGTAAGTTGTTATTTTAAATTAAATTCTGCTAAAAATTTAATAGAATCATTATTGAAAGTTAAAAAATAGCATAAAAGAAATTTCTATATACATAGATAGAGGAAGTGCTATTGATATAGGGAAAGATGATATAAACAAATGGATTAATGAAATCAAAAATGAATTTCAATTAACAATTAACTTTAGAATTGTTAAATCTGGCAATTTGTTTCATCCAAAAGCGTATTGTTTATTATCTAATGATCATCAGAATGGAAGATTAGTATTAGGTTCGGCTAACTTAAGTAATAGGGGTTTAATTGAGCCATTTGGTAATATAGAAATACTATATAAAATTGAGGATATCAAGGATATAATAGATTTTTACCACAGCTTAAATAGCGATCTAAATTGTATAGAAGTTGATGAGATAGAAAAATTTGATGATACTGATGAATATTATTTCAAATATGCTTTATTACGAGAAGGTTTTTATATAAAAATTAATGATATAAGCAGTTTTTACGAATTATTAAATTTTAAATATAAATTTAATGACAAAAAGAACCAAGACACTTTTAATGAAATTCTAAAAAAGTATGAAATGAAACCATCAGACAAAGGAATAAAAAATTATTTTGATTCTATAAAAGAGGAAATAATAAATATTCTCAAAAAATATAATTCTAATTATAAAATTGATTGGGGGAGATATGGTATTAATACAGATTTTGGATACTGGATTCCTAAACATGTTGTTTCTTATTTAAATGATTTCACAGATGAGACACTTGAAAACTGTAAAAACGAATTAAGAAAAAAATTTGAAAATCATATTGATGCAGAAGCTAAAACTGATATGGCAGCAGCATGGAATGAATTTTATCAACAAAAATGGCTAGAAAAAGACATGAACTACAAAATAACACCAGAGGTAGCCAAGAGTAAATTAATGATATTAGTTGATAGTTGCCTGGAAAAATTATTTTATTTTTTAACTAGGTACTATTTAGTTGATTTTAAAAAATTTGATTTTAATTTTAGCAACTTATCTGAAAATATAGATTCAGTTATTTTTTTTGTAGAACCACTAGTAAAAAAAGCATGGCAAATCAGTGATAAAATATTAGAAAAAATCGAACGAAATGTTAATAATATTCTATCAGACAATGATAATAGCATAGATGAAAAGCAAAAATATCAGAAGTGCATAGAGTTATTTTTTTGTTGTAAGGATTTAATATCTATTATTGTATATATAGCCGTAAAAAATAAGGATATTCGATTTCTCAGATATTTAGATGAAAATTTATTCAGGAAGTACATTGAGTATCAGAAAAAGAAACAAAAAAGTAAAAAGCATAATTAATATTTTAATTTTTTTGATTTGAATTTAAAAGATTAATAAAATAAAACTTGTTTATTAAATGAATTCATTTTTTAAACACATTAAGCTCTTATTTAATGTTACTGTATTTAACTTATGCTTGAAAACTTTATCCAAGACTTAATTCGCAAACAACGCCCCTACTACCTACTCCAAGGTAATCCTATCAAAGGTATTGACAATCAATACTGGCTCGTCTTCAAGCACCGCGATGCTGACAAGCTGTTAAAAACAGTTGTGAAGTTCTTAGGTATTGGTAGTAAGCTAATCGGCATTTAAGCTGCATAATATAAATGCAGAATAGATTGAAATTAACTATGCCACCACCAGCCAAAAACTTTTTAACTTCGGAACAAATTACTCAGCTACAGCAGGCTCTTAAGGAGA
>NZ_JACJTD010000061.1 GCF_014698505.1 Nostoc foliaceum FACHB-393
CTACGAATTTATACAGTTTGATTTCCGAAATTGAATCAGTCTGCTGTCTGCTTTTTTTGACCTCTAACTCTTTGATCTCAATGGGTTTTACTTTCTTGTAATTTGCGATCGCCCCGTGGTCGATTACGAAAAAATTAGAAGCTATGGTTCTAATCTGGCTGATACCGAACTTTTAGATTTGATATTTTCGCCTGGATTTTCTACTGCTAATAAAGTGAGCGAAATTTCTGGGCGCGGTATGGGTTTAGATATTGTGCGTACTCAAATGCACGCACTCAACGGCTCAATTTCAGTTCAATCCTTGCCCAATCAAGGAACAATCTTTATACTCAAAATTCCTTTTTCTATGACTACAGAAAAATTAATGCTAGTTCAAGCCAAAGGTGTTGTTTATGCCCTTCTTTTAGACAGTATCGAAAAAATATTGATTCCTTCTGATCAGCAGATTAAAGAAATCGAAGGAAAAAAAGTCTTGCATTGGAACACAGACAATGATGAGACTATGGTCAGCATCCGTCAACTTTCAAAATTGATTGATTATAATGGCTCGCTCTTTAATAGTGGTACTCCATACAATACATCAAATATTCACGAGCCAAGCATAGCGAAAAATCCAGTGCTTTTACTAAGGCGAAATCAGGGAATATTTGCTTTAGAAGTTGACCAAATAATTGGTGAACAAGAACTGGTAATTAGACCTTTAGGAAATGCGATCGCACCGCCAAAATATATTTATGGTTGTAGTAGTTTAGCCAATGGCAATCTTATCTTAGTGATTGATGCTTCATTGCTGGTAAAGTCTAGCGAGATCCAACAGACAACACTTGATATCATGGCGCTACCAGTAACTTCAGCTTCTTCCTCAAATAAAAAAGCCTTGGCGATATCGGGAGATACTTTGTCATCTACACCATTACTTGCTGCATCTACTTCCACAACAGCTATAGAAACCCAACCCAGTTATTCTCAAGAAGGAGATAATAAATCACCTATAGAAACCCAACCCAGTTATGCTCAAGAGCCAGATAATAAATCGCCAAAAGTAGTTTTAGTAGTAGATGACGCAATTAGTCTGCGCCAAACTCTTTCTCTCACTCTGCAAAAATCTGGCTATCAAGTAATACAAGCTCAAAATGGTATAGAAGCTCTAGAAAAGTTACATTTACATCCTGAAATTCAAGTTGTCGTCTCCGATTTAGAGATGCCACGAATGAATGGTTTTGAGTTGTTGAGCAATTTCCGACAGTACCCAAATTTAGCAAAAATACCTGTAGTGATTCTTACTTCTCGCAGTGCTGAAAAACATCGTCAGCTTGCCCAAGAATTGGGTGCGAAGGCTTACTTGACTAAGCCTTATTTAGAGCATGAGTTTCTTACTACAATTAAGAGTTTAATTAACAGTAATACAGATGATTTTAACCATTTACTCATCGTAGCACATCATTAAAATTAATCTTATTTCAATTGGGTACTATCAGCAAGTTATTAGTGGAAGTTTAAGCTAATCGTCTTAATTACTAGGTAGATTATTTGGATCTACACCTAGAGAACGTAAATATTGCGCTAACTGTTCAGCCCTTTGTCGCTCTTGTTCTGCCTGTTCTGTATCTGTCAAATAGCGATTTCCTTGCTGATCATACCAACATAAAAACTCTTGTTGTATCCCAGCAATTACAGCTTGGTTTCGTCCAATACCTAACCCCACCTCTGGCATAAAATAAGGTTCACCTATTTGTAGTTGGTAGTTTCCATCTATCAACTTATACATTTCAAAGGGTTGATGTTGGTCGCGTCGCCAAAACTCAGGGTTATAAATTACGTAGTACAATACACCGAGTTTTCTATATATAACTAGCTTCTCGTCGTATTCGCCTCCTCGAGTGTGGGATACCATTTCTAATGTGAATATTGGAACTATGCCATTTTCTTCCCAAACCGCATAACTTTTGCGTGATTTGCCACCCTTTTTTCGTTCTACTCCCACACTTAAAAAAGCATCTGGCACTACAGGTACTCTAGGATTGACTCCTGTGGTGTGATAGACTGCCATATCAACTCCGAAGTACCAATCCATGCGATTTGCCCAAATGGAGTTGAGTAAGAAGAGTAAAATGTTGGGCAAAAAATTTTGGTCTTCGTTATCTACTGGCGTATCGTCTGAACAGGGAAGTTCATCAGTAGTTGGTAACGCATTTTTGAGATCAGGTGAGAGCATGACCGTTGTCTCGCTGGCGTTTGATACCTTTATTATAAAAGTGAGTGATCAAAAGTTTAGCGTTTGGGTGCAGCCTCGCCAAACTTAATTAAAAGTGCGATCGCAATACTAACAAGCAAAATTAACGTCATACTTAAAGCTGAACCAAATCCCCAATTTTGCGTTGCTCCCAGAAACTGGTTATAAACTAACCGCGCTGCCGTCATACTAGAAGCACCACCAAGTAATTCTGGATCAACAAAATCCCCCAAACCTGTGATGAATACAAGCATAGAAGCAGCTGTAATTCCAGGCAAAATTTGCGGTACGGTTACTTGGTAAAAAGTTTCTACCGGACTTGCACCTAAATCAGCCGCCGCTTCTAGTAACCGCTTGTCTAGCTTTTCGAGAGAAGCATATAAAATCAAAACCATATAGGGTAACAAGCTGTAACTCATGCCAATAAATACAGCTTGACTCTGGTTAAGTAATTCCAAAGTAGGCAAGCCCAGATTGCTGAGTAAACTGTTCAATAAACCAGTAGGACGAAGAATTGTAATCCAAGCATAGGAGCGAAGTAAGGAGGAAGTCCACAAAGGCAATATAAAGCCTAATAGCAGTAAATTACGCCAACGCTGCGGCGCTATCTGAGCAATCCAATAGGCGACAGGGAAGCCCAAAATTAAACAAATTATTGTAGTGCCAAAGGCAAAAAATAGCGATCGCCCAATTACTTGTATGTAAAGGGGGTCAAATATGCGGATGTAGTTTTTGAATCCGTTGGGATTGACCAAATCTCCTGGTCGGATGTCTGCAACTAAACTTAACTCGAAAATTATCAGAGTTGGCAGCACCAACAAAAGTAATAACCAAATCCCAGATGGTGCAAGTAATAGCAAAGGTTGGAGCCAATTCGCTCGTGGGCGATGCAATTCTTCTATTTTAGAAATATCACTTTTTTGAAAATTAACCACTTATAACTCCTAACTCCTGTACAGACGCGATTAATCGCGTCTCTCCAAATTATTAATTCCTAATTATTTTAGCCGCTAGTTAATTGAGTCCAATAGCGCTCGTAAACCTCTTCAAATTCTCCCACAGGAGTAACACGTTCACAATTTGCTAAAAGCGACTCTGAGGGAAATAAATTAGTATTGTTTTGTATTGTTTTTGGCAATTGCTCAAATCCAGCCCTGTTAGGCGTAGAAATACTCAGGCGTTGACTGATTTTGGCTGCTAATTCTGGTTGCAGAATCATGTTAATCCAAGCATAGGCTCCAGCCTGATTAGGGGCTGTTTTCGGAATTACAATAGTGTCTGTCCATAATGAAGAACCACTGCGAGGAATTACATATTTGAGTTTAGGGTTTTCTTGAGAGATTCTCACCGCATCTGCTGAATAGCACATTGCCAATAGTAAATCTCCTGCCAGAATTTGATTTTGCCAAGCGTCGGTGTCAAAACGGGCGATCGCAGGTTTTAGCATCTTCAACTTTTCATAAGCTTGTTTGATTTCTTGTTCATTTTTTGAGTTGTAAGAATAACCTAGCATTCGTAACGTCGCACCCATCACTTCTCGAACATCATTGAGCAAAGTCATCCGTTGATTAAGTTGCCCTTGGTTTTGCCAAAGGTAATCCCAGTCTTGTGGTGCATCTTTGAGTTTTTCGGAATTGTAAAGTAAACCTGTTGTCCCCCAGTTAAAAGGGATACTATATCGGTTATTGGGGTCATAGCTAGGATTCTGAAACCGGGGAAATAAATTCTCTAAACCAATTAAGCGATCGTGATTTATTTCTGTTAATAAACCTTTGTCTACCATCTTCTGCACCATGTAATCGGATGGGTAAATGATGCTGTAAGTGCCACCACCTCCAGCTTGGAACTTAGCCAGCATGACATCATTGGAATCATATACATCCGCTAGCACTTTCATGCCAGTTTGGGTGTTAAAAGTTTTCAGTAATTGGTTGTCAGTATATTGTGTCCAGGTAAAGATATAAAGTTGGTCACGTTGACCAGAACTATTAGAATTAGCACGTACTTCAGCCAGCCTCCAGCCACAACCAGCTAAAGATAAGCTAGAAAGTGCTGCCACCCCTTTTAAAAATTGGCGTCTGTTAGTCATTAAATTAGAAGTTGTTCATCGACAACCTCTAGATTACGGTATACTTAGTAGCCCCTGGCGTGATTTTTTGGGTTAAATGTGTCATTCTTCACACTTATCAAACGCACCCCTTTCCTTCCCCTATCGTCGCCGCTACGCAAATGGGTGAGATGTAGGGCTTCTGTAGGAGTTAGCTAAAGACTTTATTTTACTTTAGGGCTTGGGTAATCTTATGATGGTTGTCCTGCCTCAATGAGATCCCTGCATGGAAGGAGTTTTTTAACATACGGGTATCAATGGAACAACAAACCAGAAGTTTTTGCAGATGAAATTATGTAGATTTTGACTATATAGCTTAGACTAGTAAATCTATCATCATATTTCTTATAGCTTCAATCAATAGGCTGTTATGCTCTTCCCAAGAAAGCCAAACAAGTTTGTAGAGAATTGCGGCACAAAGTAGTTAAATATGTTGTTAAACATTTGTAAACTGTTAGCAGCCGAGTAGCCGCGTGTCACATCTTGTTAAGGAATTATCATGAGACAACTTGTTATTGCTGAACGCGTATGCCTCATTGGTCATATCGTGTCAAAAGCTTTTGGACTGGTAGGGATGCTACTGGTCGTGCCTAATGCCGAAATAATTTTCAACTTATCGCAGGTTGGAGAAACTGCCGTACAGTTAAGTATGGCAGGTGGCGGTGTAGTTGATATCATCTTGGGGACAATAGCTGTCTCTATTTATGCCTACCGAACGTTGGGATTGGGAACTTGGCTAGCATTTATGCTGCCGGCTATGTTTATCTCCTTGGGGAGTGAACTACTGGGAACCAGCACAGGTTTTCCATTTGGAGATTATAGCTACTTGAGTGGCTTGGGTTATAAGATTGCGGGGCTAGTTCCTTTCACTATTCCTTTATCTTGGTTCTATGTTGGGCTATCGTCGTATTTAATTGCGAGAACTGGTTTGAAAGTGGCTCAAAAACCCAGTTGGGGACGCCATATTGCGGCTATAGCCGTTGGTGCTTTACTCTTCACTTGCTGGGATTTTGCCCTTGAGCCAGCGATGAGTCAAACTTCTCTGCCTTTTTGGTATTGGGAACAACCGGGAGCTTTCTTTGGGACACCTTACCAGAACTATGCAGGTTGGTTCGGCACTAGCGCCCTGTTTATGAGTGTGGCAGGATTGTTGTGGAGAAACACTTCGATTAAATTAGAGCGATCGCAACTTAATCTACCCTTAGTCGTTTATTTAACTAACTTTGCCTTCGCCGCCGGATTAAGCTTGGCCGCTGGATTCTCCATCCCTGTGTTGCTCGGCTTATTTCTTGGTGTGGCTCCCGCTGTGGCGCTGTGGTTAAGCAGTTCAACCACACCCACTCCAGTTGCTGTTGAACCAGCAAGCAAGGAAGTTTCAGTGGCAAGAAGCGTTAAAGTTGCCTTGAAATAAGCCTATAGATTGGGGAGTGGGGAGACAAAGGGAAGAACCCATGCCCTATGCCCCATCCCCAATGCCCATTTGTTTTGTATAGCCGCGATTTTAATTGATAAGTATTTTGACAACAGTAGACAACGCTTTGATAGTAGAAAGCGCCATTTCCCTTTTATTGCTACTTATCCAAGTACCAGCAACGGCGATTCTGTTTTCGCGCTTGCTAAAGGGGCCAAGACGGCATCCTCCAATAGAACCGCAACAGCCGACACCGGAGCTTTTGGGTAAGGTTAGCGTCGTCGTTCCCACGCTGAATGAGGCGCTTCGTATTAGCCCTCTGTTGGCTGGTTTGAGTCAGCAAAGCTACGAAGTTCGCGAAATTATTGTTGTAGACAGCAAGTCTAGTGATGGCACCCCAGACTTGGTAAAAGCGACACAGCAAAAAGATCCGCGCTTTCGCGTGATGACAGATGACCCCTTACCATCTGGTTGGGTGGGTCGTCCTTGGGCCTTGCATAACGGTTTTCTATATAGCTCTGAGGGTAGTCAGTGGTTTCTTGGGCTAGATGCTGATATCCAACCGCATCCTGGTTTGGTTGCTGGTTTGGTGAAGACGGCCGAAGCACAGGGTTATGACCTCGTTTCCCTTTCACCCCAGTTCATTCTCAAATATCCAGGGGAGTGCTGGCTACAACCGGCTTTGTTGATGACTCTGCTTTACCGATTTGACCCCGCTGGGATCAATACAGAGCAGCCAGAACGGGTGATGGCAAATGGGCAGTGTTTTTTGTGCCGCCGCTCCGTTTTAGCTGCTGTGGGTGGCTATAGTAGTGCGGGTGGTTCTTTTTGTGATGATGTCACTTTGGCACGAAATATTGCTGTTCAAGGATATAAGGTGGGCTTTTTAGATGGCGCAAAGGTGCTAAAAGTACGGATGTATGAAGGGGCAATGGAGACGTGGAAGGAATGGGGGCGCAGTCTCGATCTCAAAGATGCCACTTCTCGTTCGCAGTTGTGGGGAGATTTATGGTTACTCACATCTGTTCAAGGTCTACCTCTTTTAATAGTCCTGAGTTTTGTGTTGATTTCTCCTCCACTTTCTTACTCGCTACAGACGCGATTAATCGCCTCTCTACCCACTCCCCCACTGCTCTTACTGGGACTAAATTTATTCTTGGTGGTGATTCGCTTTGCTATGCTAATTGCGATCGCACCTTCTTATGATCGCAAAAGCGCAAAAGGCGGCTGGTTATTCTGGCTTTCTCCTTTGGCTGATCCCTTAGCTGTGCTGCGAATCTTCTTATCTGCGTTCCGTAAGCCACGCGAGTGGCGGGGACGGAAGTATAGTGGTGAGTTATGAGTGGTGAGTTATGAGTTATGAGTTATGGATTTTCAACTCCTCACTCCTAACTCTTCACTTCTACTAAACTCCCTACTCCTCTTCACCTCCTATTTGATCCCCGCGTTCTAGTTCCCAAAGAATTTGATTCCCTTCACGGCGTACCCGTGATACTATCCAGTTTCGCCAGCGCCATTGATCTCCTCGACTGGTAACAGCGCTGGCGTGGACATCCATCAAGTCTGCTAACTCAGAACTGGTGATTAAATAGCCTTTTTCAGAAATTTCGTCAGCGATACGCAGAGTTTCAACCAAGCTGCGGAGTTGCGAAACCCTCATTTCTGGCGGTTTTTCATCGGTTGCGGCCGCACTTGGGCCAGTTGATGGTTCCATAACGGTTATTTCTGGTGCAGAAGTACTGATTTTTTGCGGACTTTGGTTAGTTATTCGAGAGTTTTTTTCATAATCAGCTACTTTTGCTACATTTAGTTCATTTTTGGAAGGTAAAGATTTATAAAAATTTGTAGGAGTTAATTGTTGTAGCGAAGGAATTTTGCCACTGGCATAGGTGCGAGCGATCGCATCACAACGTTCGTTACCTATGTTACCAGAATGTCCCCTGACGTGTTGCCATTTTACTTGTTGGGTATTGAGTTCATCGAGAGTCTCCAAAAGCTCTTGGTTTTGGACAGGTTTACCATCTGACTTTTTCCAGCCTTTCTTTTTCCAGCCTTTCACCCACTTGGTAACGCAATTAATCAAGTATTCGCTATCCGTATGAAGGATGATCGGTTCAGCTTGTTGAGATGTTTGCAGGAATTGTAGGGCTGCGATCGCAGCTTGCATTTCCATTTTATTATTGGTGGTATGAGGGGATGCATCACCCATTTCGTGGATTGAGCCATCGCTGAAATAGACGACAACACCCCAACCACCAGGGCCAGGGTTTCCCGTGCAAGCACCATCGGTGTATATGCTTTGGATTGTGGGTTGAGTGGACATGGTTAGGGTATCGAACCGCTAAGGACGCTAAGGGAAGAGTGATTAGCTGCGAATTTTTTGAAGAATATCCAGGCTATTATACTGGTTCGCACTCCAGCTAAGGTAAAGACGTTGGCGCGTTAAAGATGCATTTCTCCTGACAAAACGACTTTTGGGTTTGGCTTATATCTGGGTCGGTGATACGAACAGCGTACAAATCCAAATTCTGGCTACTTGGATTTTTTATGCTGTTCTCAATCAATTATGTATTGATGTGGCGTAGTTTACCGCCGTAGGCATCGCTTTGAATCAACCCCTAGACCGGATTTCTACGGTAATGGCTTTTCGTGTTTATACCCGGATTTTTCAAGCTATTCTAAGTGGTAATGCCACTGACGCTGTTCTCTATCTTGTTGAGCGTCAAAAGCTTTTTGGATTAGTTAAAACCAGGTAGGCGTAAGCGCCATCGACAGATTGACGCTTACACCTAACAAATTTGGGCTTTATCTTCTGAAGTTGACACCAATTGGCACTGCGTGCCCCTACGGGTGATGTAATGTTGTACCGTATCTGAATGCGAACCGCTATACAACTCCTAAAGATATCGCTGCAATAGACCAATGAAAACTTCTGGTATTTCCAAATGAGGTAATACTCCTGCATCTGCGATCGCATAAAAATCTCGAATTGCACTTGTATTTAAATTTGCCAAGCGTTTTCCTAATTTGATGTTGGTAAATTGTGCCTTTTCTCCCCAAAAGATCACCGTGGGAATTGTCAGTTGCTTAATATATAAACTCAGGTCAAAGTAAAGATCCCCCCGCAAAAATGACAAAGCGGCAAACTTGGCATTAGGCTGCTGTGCAGAGGTTAAATAAGCCTCCACCATTTCTTGAGATAGTCGTTGTGACTTGGCAAACAGAAAACTTTGTAAAAAATTTCGGACTGCAATTTCATTTTCAGCACCCAGCATGTAAATAAAATTGTCCAACAGAGGCGTATTGATCACCGAAAGCGGAAGTCTGCGTCCAGCGCCCTGCCCAAAATCATCAAATCCAGAGGGGGACACCAGAAACAGTGCTTTGAATAAATTGGGTTGAACAATAGCTAGGCGGATAGCAAAAGCGGCTGTTAAAGACGAGGCTACCACGGTCACTGGCTGGCGACAAGTTTCGATGATAAACTCTGCGATCGTGCTGAGATAATCCCTAATTTTATAATCCCGGACTGGATGAGCCGATTCTCCCCAGCCGATTAGATCGGGAGCTAAAATGTGATAGCTAGAAGCAAAAGCCGGGTAAACTTTAGACCATTCATACGCAGATGCCCCACCACCAAAGTTATGGAGAAACAGTAGTGGAGGTAAATCTTCAGTATCAGCGATCGCCCAAGGTGCATTCGTTTGGGTATAGTAAACCATCGCCCCCAAGGATGTATGGATGACTTTATGTCCAAAACCAGGAGGTTGAAACTGAAGCATAAAATTAAAAACTATAGTTTAATAAGAACAGTGATAATTTATAATTCATTCTTGCTTTTGGTTACTATCTCCTGTGATTTGAACAACTTGATTGAGGTTATCACCACTGATGTGATAAGCTCCGCCAAAACCAACTACAAAACGACCTTCACTAGGAATTAGCTGGAAAATCCGAAAGTCAGACAAGCCGCGCAAAACTTCGATAATTTGACCAAACCGCCTTTGAAATTGCTCAACCATTTGATTCCACTTGTCAGTTTCACGCTCTATCAAAGTTGCCGTACAATCAAAACTCAAACGACGACGGGCAAAAATTAGATTACTCTTAGCTTCATCCTCAATAAACAAGACGCTAACATGAGGATTGGCATAGATATTTTTGGTATGAGTCGAAAGACCACTGACGTAAATGTAGATGTTCTTGGAATCATCCATTACAAAGGGAGCATAACTAGCATTGGGTATTGCCTGGGCGCTTACGGTGCTAATGATGACACTCTCAAATTCTTCAGGAAACTTTTCGTACTCAGCTTGAATGTTTTCAAGTTGGCTCATAAGTAAATTACCGTTTGATTAGGAACACCTAATTAAGTATCCTAACGTGATTGAGCGATGTCTACGACGGGCTATACCTATGCATGGAATGCCAAAGATTTGGCTTAATTGTAGCTAGTCTCCCTCATTAAAGAGAATTGCTGGTTACAGGTATCTCCTGTAGCCTATCCCCTTTCACCTAATTAAAGCAACTCAGCATTATCCAATTTCTGAGTACCGGAGGATTTGGAAAAACAGACATTGGGCTAAACTTAAGAAAGTTGTGAGGACGCAAATGTGACTGACAAAAATCGTTCTCAATGGGATTTAGGCAGGTTTCTCGAAACCCTGACTTACTTTGAGGTAATTCCTTTCCTTAACTGGGTACAGCAGTTAATCCAAGGCCGTCCTAAGGATAATCAATATAGACCCAATGGAGGAAGAAACGTGGGTGTAATACTAGTAGCAGGGGCAACAGGTGGTGTAGGTAAGCGAGTGGTGCAGCGATCGCTCCAACAGGGTTATAAAGTTCGCGCCCTAGTTCGAGACATTAATAAAGCACGGTCAATTCTTGGTAATGATATAGACTTGGTAGTTGCGGATATAACTAAACCAGAAACTTTAACTCCTTTAGTTATGGCTGATATCCAAGCTGTAGTTTGTTGCACAGCAGTGCGTGTGCAACCAGTTGAGGGAGACACAGCAGATAGAGCAAAATATTACCAAGGTGTTAAATTTTATCAACCAGAAATTGTTGGCGACACCCCAGAAAATGTGGAATATCAAGGTGTCAAAAATTTAGTTCAAGCTGCGGCAAAATATCTACCCCAAGCAAATGAAAAACCGATATTTGATTTTACAAAGCCATCAGCAGAATTAAAGGATATTTGGGGGGCGCTAGATGATGTCGTCATGGGTGGCGTGAGTGCCAGTAATATCCAATTAGTAGAAAATACAGCTTTGTTTGCTGGTAATGTCTCCACGGCTAACTCTGGCGGATTTGCTTCTATCAGAACTAAGAATTTTGATCCCCCCTTCAACTTATCTGATTGCGAAGGTGTAAAATTGCGCGTCAAAGGTGATGGTCAGCGTTATAAAATATTTCTGCGGACAGATACAAAATGGGATGGCATTGGCTATAGCTATTCTTTCGATACCGTAGCTAATACCTGGATAGATGTTCACATTCCCTTTGCAGATTTGATTCCTGTCTTTCGGGCAAAAGTTGTCAAAGATGCGCCGCCAATTGAGCAGAGTAGAATTTGTTCATTTCAACTGATGTTGAGCAAATTTGAATATGATGGAGCTTTGAATCCCAAATTTTCTCCCGGTGGTTTTACTTTGCAGTTGGAATCAATTAAAGCTTACGGCGGGACAACTTTACCACAATTTATCTTAGTCAGTTCAGCAGGCGTGACTCGTCCTGGTCGCCCTGGGATTAATTTAGATGAAGAACCGCCAGCAGTGAAATTAAATGACCAATTGGGAGGGATTTTAACTTGGAAGTTAAAGGGAGAAGATAGTTTAAGAGAAAGCGGAATTCCTTATACCATTGTTAGACCTTGTGCTTTAACTGAGGAACCAGGGGGTAAGGAATTAATATTTGAACAAGGCGATAATATTAAGGGCAAAATCAGCCGTGAAGATGTGGCAGAACTTTGCGTGCAAGCGCTAAAACTAGCAATAGCTTGTAATGTCACGTTTGAGGTAAAACAGACAGAAAATACTGTTACCTCTATCGATTGGCAGAAGCTATTTTGTGACATACTCCCAGACCTCAGCAAGCAGTAGGTGTGGGCTTCTCAGTGACTCCTGCTACTGCATAGGACATTAACTGAGCTTTCAAGTCGGGATGCCCCACCGACCTATTTTTAATTACGATGGCTGCATTATGGTCGCGATCCAAAGAACAACCGCAACTGCATTCATGCCATCGTTCATGCAACTTTTTGGGTACTTTCACCCCACAATTAGAACATTGCTGGCTTGTCCCAGATGCTTTAACTGGTATTACCAACAAACCAGCATTTTCGGCTTTGTTTGTCAATATTGATAAGAAGCTACCCCATCCAGCATCATGTACAGATTTTGCAAGTTTAGATTTTGAAAGTCCCTTAATGTTTAGGTCTTCGTGTGCAATTACATCATATTTTTTCAATAAATTATTAGCAGTTTTCAAATGAAAGTCTTTGCGTTTATCAGCAACTTTTTTATGCTGTTTACCCACTTGCTTAACTGCTTTCTTTGTGCCTGCGGTAGGCGCAAAGCCTTTAACACAGCAATGCTAGAGCGTCTACATACTGTTTTTGAGGAGTTATTAATAAAGTGGGATTGTAAACTTGTTGAGTTCAACGGTGAAGATAATCACGTACATCTTCTTTTTCAATATCATCCTGATTTAGAACTCAGTAAGTTAGTAAATAACTTAAAATCAATTTCCTCCATAAAATTGAGACAAGAATTTTCCGAACATTTAAAACTTTTTTATAGTCAAGATGTCTTTTAGCTGCCAGTAGAACAGTAGTATTGCTCCCCTAACTTCCAAAGTTTCAGCGCAACTATCAGAAATACAATGCCTGCCATTGGAGAGACGTAGCAAAACCACAAAGGCACTAAAAAAGTATCTTCTTTTTCAAGCACTGCAAGCAAAGGAAAATAACTCACGCAGGCAAGTGGTATAAAGAAAGTGAAGAATCGCTGAAACCATTTGCCATAAATTGAAAGAGGATATTGAGCCGTTTCTACTCCTCCATAAGTGAGGATATTCATAATTTCGAGCGATTCAATAGTCCAGAATGTGAGCGTTGCTTGCACAATAACGATACCAATAAAAAGGGCAACGCTACCAATAAATGAAGTGCCCAAAAGCCACCATGTTTTCAAAGCAAAAGGAATGTGGAGAGTTGAAAGCGACCACCCGGTAACAATAAGCCCTTGAGAAAATCTTCCTATTCGTTTCAAGGTAAATTCTGTCCCCAGAAGTTGAAGTACTGTGGTGCGTGGACGAAGAAGTAAACGATCAAAGTCTCCATTCTTAATTATTTTTCCAAATGAATCAAACCCTCGTCCCAGAGCATCAGCACAGGCGAAAGAAATATTTACCATTCCATAAAATAGAGCAACTTCACTCAGAGTCCACGTACCAATATTATTAAAACGAGTAAAAAGTGCCCATATTCCGAAAAATTCAACAAAGGTTCCGAGAAAATTCCCTACTACTTGAAGAAAGAAGGACACTTTGTACTGCATTTGTGATTTTAAAGATACAGAAATATATCGGAGGTAGAGAAAAAAAGCATTCACACTCATCCTCCTTGAATTACAAGCTTTCTTACACCACGGTTCACAAGGAAACGCCCAAGGATAACAATCACAACTATCCAGAAAGTTTGATGCAGCAATATATGAAATAGTTCATTGGGTAAAAGATTCCCAGTAAAAAGACGAAAAGGTTGGTCAACAAGCCCTGAAAAAGGAAGTGCATTCAAAAAAGGCTTGCTCCACTCAGGAAAAAGTGGCAGAGGAACAATCATTCCAGACAAGATAATAATCAGAGTGGGGAGGATACTATTAATTCCCTCACCAGAAAGTGTCCACATCATTGATACAGTCAGAAGCATAGTCAATGCAGACGAAAGCAGAATTGCACCAATAAAGGAGATAAAAAAAGCAACAAAAGAAGCAAAGGAGGGTGGAAAAGAAAGCGATCGCTCCGAAAGCCCGACAATGGGAAAAAGGAAAATTGTCACACAAAGAAGAGGAATAGCACGAAGTATCAAGGGTGCTGTGCGAAGCGCCAAAGCGCGAGTAAACCAAAAATTATAAAGGTCAGTGGGTCGGAGAAGATCGTATCCTACCGCACCGGAACGGATCAAGTCTTGAATCTCCTTATCACCTGACCAAGGGACAATCGCCATCAAAAACGCCTGTCCAAGCCATATATATCCTACAGCCTCACGAAAAGTCAGAGGTTGAGCAGAGGTTGTGTTAGTGAAGAATGCTTCTAAAACCATAACTTTCACGAACCCCCAAAATAGTTGAGTTGCAATCCCAGCTAAAGCAGCAGTCCGATATTGCAGCAGTAGTGCAAATCTCGCAACAAACAGTGACAAATAGGCTTTCATCCGAAAATCCCTCCTGACTTCGCATAAAGTTCAGCAACTATCTCTTCAATAGGTGGATTTTCCACAAAAAGATCCTCTACTTCGTGTTTTGAGGTAATCTGGCTAATCAGGGACGCAGCAGAAAGCTTTGTGGGATCGAAGGCAAGAGTTACGGTACGACCTTCTTTGGAGATGATACTGACCCCTTCTTCTTCAAAGGAGAAATCATCGTTTGTCAGGTCTATTCTTAAGTAGCGACGCGAAGAAACTTGAGAACGCAGCGTTGCTAGAGTTCCATCACAAAGAATTTCACCTCCACCAATAATAATTATGCGATCGCACAATGCCTCGATATCATCCATATCATGGGTAGTCAGAATAGTAGTTACTTTATGAGTTTTATTCAGCGCTTTAATAAATTTTCTGACAGCAAGCTTTGAAACTGCATCCAGACCGATAGTAGGTTCATCCAGAAAAAGGATCTCAGGTCTGTGAAGCATTGCTGCTGCAAAGTCACATCGCATCCTTTGACCAAGGCTTAATTGCCTCACAGGCGTAGAGAGAAAGCTTGATAGGTCAAGCAAATCAATCATTTCTTGGCGCGTCTGGCGATACTCTGAATCGGGAACGCGATAAATATCCCGCAGCAGATCGAAGGACTCAATCACTGGTAGATCCCACCATAGTTGCGATCGCTGACCAAACACTACTCCAATACGACCAACATGCCGGATTCTATCTTTCCAGGGAGTTCGTCCGCCAATTATGCATTTCCCACCCTCAGGGACTAAGATACCACTTAAAATTTTAATAGTAGTCGATTTCCCGGCTCCATTTGGGCCGATATATCCTACAAGTTCTCCTTGATCAAGGGAGAATGAAACTCCTTTCAACGCATGAACAACTCTTGTTTTTCGCTGCACAAGTCCTTGGATTGAACCGAAAAGCCCAGAGGAGCGTTCAGATACAAAAAAAGTCTTTCTGAGGTCTTCGACAATAATATGAGACATATATTATTTCAAGTTTTTTCGCAATAACTTGCAGCAGTTTTGATCTTATTGAAACACGTCAAACTGCCAGATATTTTCATAGGCAAGTATCATTTTATATCGCCTCAAATTTTCAGGTTATGCCTATGGCAACTCCTTCAGGTGTACACGTAAAATTCCTTGAATTACTTGTTGTACAGCTTCTTTACTCAAGCTACCATCTACCCGCATAATTCGTGAGGGATAGGATGCTGCTAACTCTGCGTATCCTTGCTGAACGCGCCGATGAAAAGCGATTGTTTCTTGTTCAATGCGGTCTAGTCCTACTCCATCTCCCCGTTTGCGGGCCAGTCCCAATTCGACATCGACATCTAGCCAAATAGTTAAGTCACTTTCTAAACCACCAGTGGCAATATAATTAAGCTGATTGATTAAACTCATGTTCAAACCGCGACCATATCCTTGGTAGGCAATAGTAGAGTCAGTGTAGCGATCGCATAAAATGTATTTCCCGGCTGTGAGGTTTGGTTTAAGTTCTTGTTCAATGTGTTGCGATCGGTCGGCAGCATACAACAAGAGTTCTGTCACTTGTGCAACTGGTTTATCCTCTGCTTTTTCTAGTAGCAAGCGGCGAAGGTGTAAGCCTAACTCTGTTCCTCCTGGTTCACGAGTTACTACCACAGAAATACCTAGACTTTCCAACCACTCAGAACAAAGCTGCATTTGGCTGGTTTTGCCACAGCCTTCCACACCTTCAAATACAATTAGTTTGCCACCCATGCTTTTTAAAGTTCGCTGCAATAAACTTGTTCGCTGACGTTTGATCAAGAATAGCGCGAAGTGTTACAGGCGGGTGAGACGCTTACCCCACAATCAGTAGTTGGATATTTTTTTATTTGGCAGTCTCTAAATACACAAAAACAGGTTTTTGGCAATTTGGCAGATCAAGTATTTTTGACACTGGTATTTTTGGGATTGTGCAATGGGTGTAGCAGAAGTTGCCCTAACCAGATGGTCGAGATTTTCAAGTTACTTCTGTAATTCCTGGAAGACATCAATCACAGCTGGTTATTTTAACTGGTATGTCAAGGTGTCTGTGCATAATCAACTCGTACAGGAGATTAATTATGTCAGGCGTAATTAAACGTCGTCAATTTATTCAAGCAACACTGGCAGCAACCGCAAGTATAGGTTTGCCTAGCATTGCTTCTGCCACCTATCGTGGTGAAGAATGTGTAGAAGCGCTAGTGATTGGTAGCGGTTTTGGTGGAGCAGTTGCAGCATTGCGCCTTGGTGAAGCTGGAATTAAAACCATAGTATTGGAGCGAGGACGACGATGGCCAATCACCGCCGCAGGTAATACTTTCTCCACATATCAGAATCCAGATGGTCGGTCTACTTGGTTAAGTCCGACTACAGTTATATTTAACCAAGTTCCAATTGATGTATACACTGGTGTCCTTGATGTTAAGGTAGGCGATGGCATCATTGTTTATCGTGGGGCAGGGGTAGGAGGCGGTTCGCTAGTCTACAACGCAGTTAGTTATCAGCCAACTAAAGAACTTTTTTATCAAGTCTTTCCACGCAGCATCAAATATGAGGAACTGGATAAAGTTTACTATCCAAGGGTGCGTTCCATCCTCAACCCATCTCCAATACCAGATGACATTCTAAAAACTGACTACTATTTGGCAAGCCGGATCTTATTAGAGCAAGCAGCAAAAGCTGGTTTAAAAGCTAAGAAGCTTGATGTGGCTGTTGATTGGGATATCGTTCGACAAGAAATCGAGGGTAAGAAAGTTCCTTCTGCGATCGCAGGTCAAGTTTACTATGGCCTTAATAGTGGTGCAAAAAATAGCTTAGATCGAAATTATCTCAGCATGGCAGAAGCTACTAAAAAGGTGGAAATCCGACCCCTACACGTGGTAAATACAATCGAGGAATACCGTAATGGGCGTTTCCGTTTCCGAGTTACCTGCAATCAAATCAATGAGCGGGGAGTTGTACTGTCCAAAAAATCCTTTATCTGTCGCTATCTATTTTTAGCAGCCGGTTCCATTGGTACCACTGAATTGCTTTTGCGTGCCAAGCACAATAAGACATTGCCTCGTCTGAACAATCAAGTCGGAAAATTGTGGGGAACTAACGGTGATGGGGTGAGTGCGATCGTCACTTCTGGTCAAACTAATGCCACACTGGGTGGCCCAGCATCGGTAGTAATTGAAGACTTCGACAATCCCATCGCTCCATTAGTCATCGAGCAACTTCCTTTTCCGATAGTTCCCCAAGGTGTGTTGGCTCCTGTGAGCCTAGCGATCGCAAAGCCGGAGGGCTATCTGAGTTACAATACTTCTACGCAGTCAGCTAATCTATTCTGGCCCAAGAACTCAGCCAACAATCAAAAAATTACCCAGGCTAATCAGTATACTTACCAACAGCTAAATCAAGCTAATGGTACAAATTTTGGCGCACCGCTTGACTTTAGTGCTACAGCTCATCCCCTTGGTGGCGCAACTATGGGTGCTGTATGCAACACTTATGGCAAAGTCCACGGCTATTTTAACTTATTTGTTGTTGATGGTTCTCTCATTCCTGGATCGACTGCCTGCACTAACCCATCGCTAACTATTGCGGCTTTAGCGGAGCGGTGTATGGATCGCTTTCTCAACAAGAAGCTTCCTGAAAGCAGGGAGTGGGAATAAGAAGGCAGGAGGTAGAAGGTAAAGATAGGCTACTGAAGCGATGTCTGACGACAAGCCTCTTTGCATCTACACACCTTAAAGGCAATACGGTTCAGTTAAGGCTAAAAAGCTGATTATTAATGTGAAATTTCGGAGCTTCTATTTGTTTTCCAGTACCTTTGTGTTTTGTGCAAAGAGTCTTATGGGAAGAAGGATTGTTGTGGGCAGGTCGAATTGAAGTGAGTGCCCAAGCAGTTTCAAAACGATTGCGAACACTGCCAATAGAATTATTTGCACAAATTTTCGAGCAAGTATATAGAAAGAATCAATGTGCAGCCACAAAATCAGGCAGTACCCCTTAGGGACTTCCAAATAAAAAAATATACCATCGCTATAGAGGCAGGGGGCAGGGAGCAGGGAGCAAGGGGAGGGATAGTCGTAGTGAAGTCCAGAAATGGGATAATTTAATTTCTGGAAGTACCCCTTATCTTGTTGAACGTCAAAAGCTCTTTGGATTAGTTAAAGCAGGGCGTAAGCGTCATCGAGACATTGACGCTTACACCCAACAAATTTGGGCAAAATCTTCTTAAGTTGACACCAATGGGCACTGCCGTGCCCCTACGGGTGTACCTCACGTAAACGAGAACCGCTATAGTTGAGCTTCAGCAATATCTTTGTTAAGCCATCGCCTAACTGCTCAATAGATGCCTGCTGTTTAGGATCTTTTAATGTGCCATCGGCATTAAAAGCCTCATAAGCTTTAGCTACGGCTATTTGATCGGGAAGTACCAAAACTTTGATGTTTCCTAAGATAGACCGCAGGTGAACCAACCCCCGCAACCCACCAAGAGCACCTGGGGAAGCGCTCATAATGCTAGCAACCTTACCTGTAAAAGCTGCCAAGGGTGCTTCATTTGGGGCTGGACGGGATGCCCAGTCGATGGCGTTCTTCAAAACTGCTGTGAGTGAACTGTTATATTCTGGTGAAGCAATCAGCAATCCTTGATGAGAAATCATCAACTCTTTAAAAGTGCGGGCGTTGGCAGGTAGTCCTTCTTGAGCTTCCAAGTCTTCATCAAACAGAGGTAGTGGCAAATCGCGGAGGTCTATATAAGTCACTTCTGCACCTGCTGCCTTAGCGCCAGCCGCCGCGATTTTTACCAATTTTTTGTTGTAAGAATCAATTCGGGTGCTACCAGCAAAGGCGAGGATTTTGGGTATAGATGCCATAGTTCTAGGTTGAATCTGAAGGATTGGCCAGTTCAGCTGCATTATCCTGTTTTCAGGCGATCGCTATTTGCTACCTTTAGAGTTTCTTTACAAACTTTCTCTCAGATTATGGCAAGTTGGTCAGACTCTTATCTCGGCAAGTTACGACAAGTTGTAGGCGATCGCCTACTTCTATTATTTGGCGCACGTGTGATTATTGAGGATAATTTGGGGCGTGTTCTGTTGCAAAAGCGAAGTGATTTCAAACTTTGGGGGCTACCTGGTGGCTGTCCAGAAGTCGGTGAATCTGCCGAAGAATGTTCAGCACGAGAGGTTTTTGAAGAAACTGGTTTAACGGTTAAGCGGTTTGCAGCTGTGGGGTTTTCTTCCAACCCAGCCTTTGAAACTGTAACCTATCCTAATGGCGATCGCGTCCAAACCTTCATTTTAATTTTGCGAGCCGTTGAATGGTCAGGCAGTCTCGCTTGCCTAGATGGAGAATCGCTGGCGCTGGAATTTTTTGATTTGGCGGACTTACCTACGTTAATGCCAAATGATCGCCCTGTTTTTGAAAAGTTTCAAGAATACAAAAAAAGCGGCGAATTTCAATTGTTCTAAAGCATTTTTTCCAAGAACTGCTTGGCGCGATCGCACTTAGGATTTTGGAAAAACTCGCCAGGAGTAGTATCTTCTGCTAAACTTCCCTGGTCGAGGAACATAATTCGATTGGCAACTTCTCTGGCAAAGCCCATTTCATGGGTAACAATTGCCATTGTGATTCCAGATAGTGCTAAAGCTTTCATCACTTCCAGCACATCTTTGACCATTTCTGGATCTAGGGCAGAGGTGGGTTCATCAAACAAAATCATCTCTGGTTCCATTGCTAATGCCCGAGCGATCGCTACTCGCTGTTTCTGCCCCCCGGATAGTTTAGAAGGATAGACATTAGCTTTTGGCTCTAAACCTACCTTAGCAAGCAATTCTAAGCCATGCTCTTCTGCTTTTTGCTTGTTTATTCCTTTCACCTTTATGGGTGCGTAGGTGACATTTTGCAGCACATTCATGTGGGGAAATAAATTAAAATGTTGAAATACCATCACCAAATGCTGCCGTACTTTAGCGATGTTTGCCTTGGGATTGGTGATTTCTTGGTCGTGAAAGTAGATTCTGCCTCTGGTGGGTTGTTCTAGTAAGTTTATGCATCGTAAAAAGGTAGACTTACCTGAGCCAGAAGGGCCTAATATAGCAACCACTTCTCCCTGATAAAACTCAGTGGAAATATCTTTGAGTACGTCGAGTTTGCCAAAGGATTTACATAAGAATTCCGTGCGAATGATTACATTACTCACTTTCCCGTAACCTCCTTTCTAAAGCAGATGCACCCAAAGTCATACCCATTACTAAAACATAGTAAATTAACCCTGCAAATAGCAGTGGTTCAAAATAAATATACTTATTTGCACCAACGATTTGAGCGCTGCGTAATATTTCCACTACCCCAATTGTTGACACCAGCGCAGAATCTTTGAGCAATCCGATAGTTTCATTTACCAATGCTGGGAGAATGTTCTTCAATGCTTGGGGCAAAATCACATCCCACATCATCAACCAATAGGGAACACCCATAGACATCGCCGCTTCACTTTGCCCTTTATCCACCGCCTGAATTCCACCCCTGATGGTTTCCGACATATAAGCGCCAGAATTCAGGGTAAAAGTCAGCACCCCTGCTTGCAATGCGGAAATGTCATAGCCTGTAAGCTGAGGTGTTGCGTAGTAAACTAACGCCAACTGTAATAGCAAAGGTGTGCCTCGAAAAACAGAGGTGTAGGCGTTAGCAACCCAGGTAAGCGGCTTGATGCCAAGAATTTTTAATAGAGACAGGATTGTTCCCCAGATTAACCCCAAGGAGACAGATAATAGCGTAAACAACAAAGTTAAAGGGATTCCCCGCAGAATAAAGGGAATATCAGGAAGAATTCTAGTGAAATCAAGATTCAATCCGCCTTTGGCAGGAGTTGAAGATACAGAATTGGTGGTAGTGTTTTGTGAAAACCACTTGGTTACTAGTTTAGCCAATGTGCCATTGTCCTTCATTTCTTGAAGGACTTTGTTAAACGGTTCTACTAAGGCAGAACCTTTGGGAAAAGCGATCGCTGATCCACTTGCTTCCTCTGAGGGAATAATATTAAATTCTAAATCTGGGTTAGCTTGGGCAAATCCCTTAGCGACGGTATCTTCAACAATTGCTGCATCAATTCGCCCAGATTTGATTTCTTGAACTACTTCCGGCACTCTGTTGAGTTGCTTTAGCTGAATACCCACAACTTTTTCAGCAATTTTCTGAGCATTTTGTTCTTGTATGGTTCCTAGTTGTACACCAACCTTCTTCCCTGATAAGTCTTGGGGCTGCTTCAGGTTGCTACCCTTAGAAGCGACAATTGTATCTCTAGCTTCGTAATAAATAATTGAAAAATCAATATTTTTCTGACGTTCTGGAGTCGGAGTCATCCCAGCCATTACAAAATCAGCGCGATTTGCTTGGAGTGCAGGAATTAATCCATTAAAATCAGATTCCATTATCTGAAGTTTAAACCCTAGTTTTTCAGCAAGGGTCTTAGCAATATCTATATCAAAGCCAACGATTTGGCGATCGCCTCCTTTAGTATCATAAAACTCATAAGGAGGATAATCAGGGGAAGTAATCATCGTCAGCGTGTCTTTACCTAAAGATGAGACAGCTTTTAGAGAATTACTATGTCCGATGATGCTGGCTACTAATGCTACAACTAGTATTGTTAATAACCATACTTTCTTCTTCATAAACTTGATAATTATATAAATTACACCCCGCACCTGAAACTGTCACATCAATCGAGCAGATAATACCTGTGACTAAATAATTACTAATTCGTAATTCGTAATGACGCTCGCGGACTCGCTACCGCTACGCTAACGTAATTCGTAATTCAAGGTACAAGTCCCTGACTTTAGTTATGGAGACAAATAAATTTCTGACTTATCAGGTAATATATCTGCCTAATCTCATAAAAACTTAAGGACTGTCAAATTCTTATTTTGGTCGCCTCCAGCAGCTTAACGCTGGCATAAATAGCATCAATATAAGGTGTAGGAATTTGAGTAAGTTTTCCCAATTCTGCCACCGCGCCAACAATAGCATCTATCTCCGTGGAGCGTCCGGCTTCAATATCTTGTAGCATCGAGGTTTTATGGGCACCAACATTTTCTGCCCCATTAATTCGCTGTTCTAAAGTAATGCCAAACTTAGTACCTAACTTTTGGGCGATCGCTTGGGTTTCTGTCATCATTTGCCGCGCTAGTTCACGGGTGAGGGGATAGCGGCAAATATCCTCTAAAGTAGCACCAGTCAGGGCACTGATGGGATTAAACGCCACATTACCCCACAATTTGATCCAAATTTCCGTGCGAATTTGATTGCGAATTGGTGCTTTAAATCCTGCCTGTTTTAAAGCCTGTGCCAATAATTGGATACGTTCTGTTTTAGCACCATCGATTTCACCGAGAGTAAAGCGATCGCCTTCAATATGCGTAATCACACCTGGTTCAATGATCTCAGTTGCCGGGTAAACAACACAACCGATGGCACGATCAGCACCGATATTAGCTTCAATAATCCCATCTGGGTCAACAGATTGAATCCGCGTCCCTTCATACTCACCGCCATACTTGCGAAAGTACCACCAAGGAACGCCATTTTGGGCTGTTACCACCATTGTGTGAGAATCGTAAAGTGCAGGGAGAAAAGGTGCGATCGCAGGCACACTGTGAGCTTTGACAGTTAAAATGACTACATCTTGTGGCCCTGCTGACTGGATATCATTAGTCGCCAGAGACGGAGTAGCAATTTGGCTAGAACCGTCTGCCATGAGCAACTTCAACCCATTTTTTTGAATTGCTTCCAAATGAGAACCACGCGCGATTAGCGTCACTTTTTCACCAGCCAGTGCCAGTTTTGCCCCTAAATATCCACCAATCGCACCCGCGCCAACAATACAGATTTTCATTTTGTTTAGGGATAGTTAGCAAATAATTAACTAGTTATTTACCCTCAAACAGCTACGCTTTGCATCGCTTTCAGTAGGTCTTGATGCACAGATTGTGAGGCAGCTACTATCAATCCAGGCAGGCTATAGTTTTGACAAGTATGCAGTGGCGGTAAAGTCGAACCATCCAGAGTAGTTACAATCCAGCCAGCCTCTTTCGCAATAAAAGCAAGTGCAGCACTATCAATAAATTTGCCCGATTTGGTCACTGCTCCACTCAAGTCGCCACTAAGAATACCATTGAGATTGGGAATTTGAATATCACTAGAGTAATCAGTGGCTATATCGATTACTTTATATCGATCTTTTAGTAAATGTGCAACAGAATTCATTCCCCATCCCAGCAAAATAGAAGGTTTGGGGGATGTTATCTGTAACGGGGCACAGGCTTCTAAGCTCATCTCCAGCGTCCCTTTAAAAGCACCTTCACCTCGAACAGCGTAAAAATAAACATTTTGGGCAGGGGAAATAGCGACTACTGCTTCAAAGTCATCCGAATTTAGAATACTGAGAATAATTTGGTAATTAGAATGTCCATCAATGTAAAACTTCGTGCCATCAATTGGGTCGAGTGTGACTAAATAATCACCATCTGAACCGAGTTTGGTAGCGCGAAAATACTTAGTATTGTTAGAACTTTCATACTCTTCCCCAAAAAAGCGAATCTCTGGAAAAGTGGCCAGTAGTACAACTTCTATCAGATTTTGAATAGCCAAATCCGCATCAGTAAGCGCGGCAGTAAAAAAGTTTTTTCCTTGTTCTTTGGGGGGAAGTGCAGCAATTTTTGGTTGAAGAAAATGGGCATAGGCTGCTGCTACTTTGAGATGGGGGAGCAAAGTCTCCAAAATTAGTCGAGTAGTTGGTGTTGTGGACATTGCAGCAAACTCCTTTAAGAAATAATCTACCGTTGCCAGGGCGATAGCATTCTATAATCTAGACAAAATTACGGTATCATTTTGATGCAATGATACCACCGCTGCTATATTACTCTAATCTTTGTGTCTTAAAGAGACTATAAGAACATCGCAACTTTTATCAGGGGGTACTACGATGGCATTAGAAATTTATTGCATCTGAGTATGGCAAAGCAGGAAACTCCACTTACAACAGAAGCGCTGATAAAGGAAGTCTGTCGGCGGATTCGAGTAGCCCGCAGCTATTGGGATGCTCACAACAACGCTGCTTGTAGGGGTGAGCGCGATCGCGCATTAGCCCTTTATAATACACTGAGCAAGGAACAAAAAGAGCAGATTCCGCAAGTGTTGCGGGTATGGCTACGCTATCGCAGTGAGAAGTATTTTGGCGCACACCGAACACCGCCCAAATCGGCACGAAAATCAAAATAGTCCTTTAGTCGTATAGAATAAGTAACTCAATTCTGACGACTGATATCTTCATTATTAATAAAGCTTTACCCTAGAAATAAAATATAATGGAAAAACAGCAACTTATAAAATTGCTAATTGGTGATTTTACTTGGCAAAGATTGCTTCAATCTTTAATATTTATTTATATATTTTTTAGCGGATATGTATACCTTCGGGCAGATAGCATGATTTTTCTGTCTCAACCTTCTAGCTATCAGGATAATCCTGGAATTATTAAGTTAAAAAGTGGGTCAAATACAAATATCTCAGCTACATACTTATTGAACAATAAAGCTAATTATACTATTCTTTATTCTCATGGTAATTCCGAAGATTTAGGAGATATCAAACAGATATTAGAAAAATTATACACCTGGGGTTTTAGTGCCTTTGCTTATGATTATCGTGGTTATGGTACGAGTCAAGGAAAGGCAACAGAAAGTCACGCATATGAAGATATCAATAGCGCTTACAATTATTTGACCCAAAATTTAAAAATATTACCTGAAAAATTATAGTTTTAGAGGATGTTTGAAAAGTCCTGTTGTTGGTAGCAAAAAGTTTTATATCCCCCTAAATCCCCCTTAAAAAAGGGGGACTTTGATTCCGGTTCCCCCCTTAAAAAGGGGGGCTAGGGGGGATCAAGAGGTGCTGAAAATCACAGCTAACCACTTTTCAAACAACCTCTTAGGGCGTTCGGTTGGCGGTGGTTCTGCTGTAAACTTAGCAATGCAGAAACCAGTAGCTGGTTTAATTATTGAAAGTTCGTTTATTTCCGCTTTTCAAGTAATAGTACCATTTCGAATTTTACCTTTTGATAAATTTCCCAATCTAGAGAATATCAAAAAAGTAAAATGCCCAATCTTAGTGATTCATGGAAAAGCAGATGAGATTATTCCTTTTGCTCATGGAGAAAAGCTGTTCAATGCTGCAATATCGCCAAAACTTTCTTTGTGGGTTGAAGAGGCAAATCATAATGATTTATTCTGGGTAGCTGAAGAAAAGTATCAGAAAACTTTGCAAGAGTTTACTAAGCTTGTAAAGGCAAATCAGCAATTACCTCATTATACTAGTCTGCTTTAACCCTCTTAAATACAATACAATTCACTTAAGCTTTTCTTCCTTATAAGATTGAGTATAATTTCATAAGCTCAGTATGTAAAAAGATCATCGGCCTTCATCCTCTTCATTTAAGCGTTCGCGTAGCGTTTCGTAGAGAAGAGAGGAAATATGCCAGCAGGGATATCTGCCAAATCTAACTACTAGATAGATTTATAGCGGTTCCCACTCAGATGCGGTACAACATTATATCGCCAAGTGTAGGGGCACGGCAGTGCCGTGCCCCTACGGTTGTAACTCACATAAACGAGAACCGTTAATTGCTATGTGTTTTCTAGTAAATTACTAGCCAGTTGTAACGAAGCGATGACCGAGCGCTGTAAGTTGCCTGAGAAGATATTCTACAGCGTTGGGTCAACAACTGGCGGTTTGTGGAGGTACTGAGGCATAAGGTAAACCAGTCCTCGTGTAACCTTTGGGCTGTCCCGTTCTCTTGATATCTCATTTAAACTGCAAAACAGAGACTTGTAATGCCAAATTGGCAGAATCTTTTTGTCTTTAGCTGAAGTGCCACCATCACTGCAATTTTTCTTTAAGGGCGAATCGAAAGAATCGAAGGCAGTATAGGAAACTCTGCTAGTTCAATAGAGAACTTTTAGTAAAGTTCGTTAAGCACGTACAATTTAGATCGGTTGTTACACACACCAGTCTGATTGTGATTAGTCATAATGTAGTGTAGTGGTGCAATATATTGCACTGTTACAAAAGCTAAATACAGAGGTAAACTATGTTTCCTTTTTGGGGTAATGCCTGTTATGGAAGCGAACCCATTTCGCACAAAGCTAGCTTAGAGCGGAAATTAAAATTCTTGATTTGGATGCGAGATGATTTAGAGTCGAAACTAGCTGGCATTAATGCTTCTATTGAGACCATTCGGCAGCAAATAGAACGCTCAGACTCAGCCGCTTAGGATTTAGTTCTTGCAGACTTTGTACTTAAGCCGATTGTAACTTCTTTGTGACTGGGCGCTGTAAATTGGCCGCATCAGTGTTGTAGGTCTTTGTACAGCGCTCTGTCATTAACTGGTGCACAAAAGAGGTAGTTTTGAAAAAGAAAGCCCAGTCTTTTGCGCTGGTAGCTGGTGGAAATAACCTTGAATAAATAATTCAAGGCAGAGATAGGTAAGCAGAGTTTAATAATATCTTGAAGTTAGAGCCGTAATCGTCACTTAACGCGCCAACACTTAATAGAAATGAAAAATATTATCTCGATTGTTTGGAATAGCTGGTTAAAACGGCATGAAGAATCTATTCTACTATTTGACTCAATTGCTGCTGCTAGTGAGATTGCCCTTATGCTTAACGGTCAGTGGGATGGCTGCAATGGGGTAATAATCGCTAAATGTGATGAGATAGCTGTTAACACTGCTACCAAACTATTAGAAGCTGCATGGTGTTATCAAGGCGCATCAAAAGCTGTTCTAAACAGAGTAACAACTGATGACGCTTTACGCCGTTATGCAATGGGAGAAAGAAATTTTATTAATGCTAATTTCAGGTGTGCAATACTTGCATCAGCAAAACTGAGTGAAATTAACCTAAGTTATGCAAAGTTGAGTTGGGCAGACCTAAGCCAAGCCAATCTAAGTAAAGCTGATTTAACGGCAGCAGACCTAAGTGAAGCTAATTTAAGTGGAGCCGACCTGAGTAAGGCATACCTAATGAGGGCTAACCTAACCAAGGCAAACCTGCAACTAGCTAACCTAAGTGGGGCTAACCTAAGTAGCGCTAACTTAAGTGAAGTTAACCTCACTGATGCAGATTTAACAGGAGTTAATTTATCACTAGCAGACCTCAGAGGGGCAAATTTTCACTTCTGCAATTTGAGTGGGGCTAACTTAACAGGTGCCAAATTGATTGAAAGTGACTTGGCTTTTGCTAGAAAATAAGCACATCTAGAGGCGATTAGAATTAGGTTAGGCGTACCCGCCAGCTGTAGGCTTCACTAAAGATTTTCTCGACTAAAGTGCTTACTACAAAGCGTTTTTTATGTATGCCTATCTACTTAACAATCGGTTAAAACTTGAAGCTGCATAAAAAAAGTCCGCTTTCGCGGACTATGGACATTGGATAAGGTTAAGTTGTCACCAAGAGTGTCTACAAGATGTTAGACTCAATATTCATTCTTTCTTAGAAAACTTTAAAAATCAAGATCCTCAGAACAAATATTAGGACATAACTCCTTGATTTAAGTCTTTTTAAAATATTATCTAAAAATAGTTTTTACGAAATTTTAATTACGAATATAGTTGAGATATAGCGATTCTCATTTAAATGATGTACACCTTTAGGGGCAAGGCATTGCCGTGCCCTTACGAGTATCGATGTTCATCTGTGGTTAATTCTTTTTTCTGTACCTTACCCATGCAATAACCGCTATAAAACCTATTTTTGACAATACACTCGCTAAAACAGCACTTTATTTGAATCGGAAAAGAGTAAGTTATATTATTAGTTAATCAGACATAATTAAGATATTTATGTCTGAATCTGTGTAAAATCCAAGTATTTTCCTTCTCAGATTTAAACCAAATTTTTGCAATGATTCATATTCAAATTCAGTAACCTTGAAATTTTACTTAGTTTGAAAGATATTCTGTACCATTTTTTTGTCTACATTCGCCGCCGCCTTATCCAACTCTGCAATCTCACTGGCATTTAATTGCCAACCCAATGCACCAATATTCTCCCTTGCTTGTTCCACGCTCTTTGCTCCAGGGATGGGAATGGTTCCTTTACAGATGCACCAATTAATTGCTACCTGTGACATAGTTTTGTTTCTGGACTGTGCTACCTCTTGCAAAGTTGCCAAAAGTGATCCGCCAGCAGAAGCCGCTCCGCTTCTACGCATTCCTGGCAATATCTGCCTAAACAGCAGACCTCGGATGCCTTTGGGCAAAGGCCCTTGCTCAGAGTATTTTCCTGTCAGTAGCCCCAAAGCCAGAGGGCTGTAGGCAATCAATTTAATTCCCAACTCATCACAAAGGTCTTTAAGCTTTAGTTGGGTGACAGGATATGTAGACAACAGAGAGTATTGAACTTGCAGAGTAGTAATAGGAACGCCTCGTTCAGCAAACTTTTTCTGCACTTGCTTAAGCCGCTGAGGCCCAAAATTAGATAGTCCTACTCCCTTAACTAGTCCTTGCTCATAAAGATCGGCAAGACCATCTAACAGCCCTCCCTCTTGCCAAGGAGCATAGTTTGCTGTCGACCAGTGCATCTGTACCAAATCTACGTTTCTTCCCAGGCGTTGGGCAGATGACTTGCAAGCCCTTACCATTGAATGACGTGTCCATCTCCACGGGTAAGCAGCAAGCTTAGTAGCAATACAAATATTGTCTTTGCCTGAACCTACATATTCTCGGCTGAATCGTCCCAAGAGTAGCTCACTTCGTCCATTCAATCTCCCTGTTCCGTAAGAATCACCTGTATCAAATAAAGTCACACCGTTGCTTACACAAAGGTTAAACACCGCTTGCAACTGGTCATCCATACTTTCGTTATATCCCCAAAGTAGTTGGTTGCCCCAGGCCCAAGTCCCGCAGCCCATGCTTGGGAGGGAGAGTTTTTGGAGAGTCTGCATCTTTGCTCTCTGTAAATTGCCTTATTAATTATCAGGCATATAGTAGGCATTAACGCGCCAGTAGCATGATTACTAAGCAAATGAGGAGAACCTTTTAGCAATAGTGCAACGTTACCTATTTTGTTTTAAAAATTTACAAAGGTTTGGGAGGTTCTCCAAAGTAGCGAGCCTACTTTATTATTGGGTAAACTTAGCCCAAGCACATATATTTTTAATCGGTTGCTAAAAGAGCGATTAGCACCAACCATTAGGATATTGTCGAATTTGCAAGGAGCCAAGCTTTCTGAGTCCATGCATTATTAAATAACCCAGCCTCTGGTACTTCTAATTCAAATGAATGAGGTGGTGATTTTAGCAATAAGGGCGAACCTTTATCATGAGCTTCAACTAAATTAACTATCCAGGGAAGAAAGTCTAAGATTTCTTTTGGTAGTACAGTTAATTCAAAGTCCCACACCAAATTAAGACCTCGGCAGACTTGTCCTTTTCTAAACGTCGTGACTCTACCAGCACTCTTATTAATAGCTAGTCGAAGAATAAATGGGCGGAATGGGACAAATTCATCAGGTGCTGTATAAGCATATACATTTACATAATTCAGTCTCTGCCTATGATCCATCCAAGATGCGATCGGTGAATTACTACTATAAGATGTACCAGTTATGAGCACTGGCATATCCATCGCAGCAGCAAAGTTAGAGTAGAACTCACGCCTTAGTTCGCTAACAATATGTTTAGCTTCTGGGTTCATGGTTACTACACCTGTTACAAAAATGAGCGCATGGCTTCATAAGAGATAGAGATTATCAATTGTGGAAACTTCTCTTACGCTGTTTATCCTTAGCAATTGCTTTGCTTTTGAGCTTTTGCAGAGGCGTTTCAAAGTGTCGGTGCTTTCTGATATCTGGAAAAACCCCCGTCTTGGATACTTCTCGCTTAAATCAACGTAAGTCCGATTCAATCCCTTCATTTTTGCCTAGTATTATTTGCGCCATATTATAATTTCTACTAAATTGACTTAGTTTGTGGTTAGGTTGTGGTAAATGCTCCAGTCAACCAAAGCACAAAAAAAAGGCAGACGCCTTGTCTGCCCTCAAGACTGTAGAGTTAAATTATTAGTTTTAAACCTTAATAGCGGCGAGAGGAACCACCATCACCACCTCGTCTACCGCCAGAGGAACCTCCGTCTGTTTTGGGTTTGGCTTTATTGACTTTTAAGCTCCTACCCATCCACTCAGCAGTATCAAGGGCCTCAATCGCTGCTGTTTCTTGTGCGTCTGATTCCATTTCTACAAAGCCGAAGCCTCTCATCCGACCTGTTTCTCGGTCGATAGGCAATTGAACATTTTTTACCGTTCCATATTCTGCAAAGACGTGCCGGAGGTCATCTTCTTTAACCTCATAAGATAGGTTACCGACGTAAATTGACATAAGAATGTCTCCAGAATCAGGGGGTGTAGAGATTTAGATCCGGAGAGGTCTGTAATACAAGTATATATAAAAACAAACTGCACAGCCGAATTTAATCTTCCATAAATACCTTAACATAAATTGAGAAGTTATGTTCATAAGCAACACTATACCTATGTGTTGATCTAAATACTCGGACAGTTGGCGAAACTCTTTTAAAATCAATCTATCAGCGATCGCACTGAATTTGAGGTCACTAAAAAAAATCAATTACTGAATTTCTTTCTTTTCAAATAGTATTAGTATTTTTTAAATTTTATTCACTCAAAATTTCGAGGGAGTGTAATTAAATAAAACCAGTGCGATCGCTTGTAACGTAAAATTAATTTCCATCCGGCATTTGCTAACACCTTGACGCCCATGTTTTGCGACTACCTCATCCAAATTCTCACTGCCCGTGTGTACGATGTTGCCCAGGAAACACCACTGGAGTATGCTCCAAATTTGTCTGCGCGGCTAAATAATCAACTCCTGCTGAAACGTGAGGATATGCAGTCAGTATTTTCCTTTAAACTGCGGGGTGCTTATAACAAGATGGTGCAACTGCCAGCAGATATATTAGCGCAGGGTGTAATTGCAGCGTCTGCGGGTAACCATGCTCAGGGAGTTGCCCTTGCAGCCAATCGCTTGGGAACTAAAGCGATTATCGTCATGCCAATAACTACACCCCAAGTCAAGGTAGACGCGGTTAGAATGAGGGGCGGAGCAGTCGTGTTACATGGAAACACCTACGACGATGCTTATAGCTATGCCCGTGAATTAGAAGTAGAAAAAGGATTGACCTTTATTCATCCCTTTGATGATCCCCATGTAATTGCTGGACAGGGAACAATTGGGATGGAAATTTTACGACAATATCAGCAACCCATCCATGCAATTTTTGTAGCGATTGGAGGGGGCGGATTAATTTCTGGGATTGGTGCATATGTAAAACGCTTGCGTCCCGAAATCAAGATTATTGGCGTTGAACCAGTAGATGCTGATGCTATGTCTCAATCGCTAAAAGCCGGACATCGGGTGCGCTTGTCCCAAGTGGGGTTATTTGCTGATGGCGTAGCGGTGCGAGAAGTAGGTGAAGAAACCTTCCGTTTATGTCAGCAGTATGTAGATGAAATTATTTTGGTGGATACAGACGATACTTGTGCTGCGATTAAAGACGTGTTTGAGGATACGCGCTCCATTCTAGAACCAGCTGGTGCATTAGCGATCGCAGCGGCCAAAGCCTATACAGAACGAGAACAAATCGAGGGACAAACCTTAATTGCTGTAGCTTGCGGTGCAAACATGAATTTTGATCGCCTCCGCTTTGTGGCAGAACGGGCAGAGTTGGGCGAACGCCGCGAAGCGATCTTTGCAGTCACAATTCCTGAGGAACGGGGAAGTATTCGCCAGTTTTGTGAATGTATTGGCAAACGTAATCTTACCGAGTTTAATTATCGCATTGCCGATCAAAAAACAGCCCATATTTTTGTCGGTGTGCAAATTCAAAATCGTGCTGATGCTGCCAAAATGGTAGAAAACTTTGAAGCTCAAGGATTTGAAACTCTTGATTTAACGGATGACGAACTAACTAAATTACATCTGCGCCACATGGTGGGTGGGCACTCTCCCCTGGCTCACAATGAATTGCTCTATCGTTTTGAGTTTCCCGAACGTCCCGGTGCATTGATGAAGTTTGTTACTTCCATGAGTCCCGACTGGAATATTAGTCTTTTTCACTACCGCAACAATGGCGCAGACTACGGTCGAATCGTTGTTGGTATCCAGGTTCCCCCCCACGAGATGGAAGAGTGGCAAGCTTTTCTCGATAACCTGGGCTATCGCTATTGGGATGAAAACAAGAATCCGGCATACAAGCTGTTTTTGGGATAGGTGGGGAGTGGAGAAGAAGCAGGGGAGCAGGGGGCAAGGGGCAAGGGGGAGAATAATAAAATTACCTCTTTCCCCTCTGCTCCCTGCCCCCTGCCCCTCTGCCTCTTCCCCTGCCAATTTAGCGAGAACTAGCCCCCAATATCAGATTAGAGTCCCAAGTATAGAAGCCAATTTGGTTAGGAACCCTAGAGAATCTACCTGTCCGATAGCCTCTAGATAATTCATTTAGCACCTTATTTTTGATCTCTCGAAGTTGCTGAGAATCTAGTTCTCCATAAATTCCGGCGATGACTTCAGCAACGCTGAAAACTTTACCTGGATTTTCTTCAAACAGAGAGGTGAGGGCATCAATTAAGAATTGACCCTCAAAGGCTTTGAGCATCGGTACTGTTTTTGTCGGGGGTACAAAAGGCTTCTTATTTTTGTTTTTGATGCTCCTAGAAGCACCATTGCGGTTACTTGGGGCTACCAAACTTAAATCCAGAGTATAACAACCTGGCTCATCAGGAATAGTTACCCAATAATTCCTTTCTCTGCCTTGGGTGAGGGAAGATTGAACCCTACCTTTAACTACTTTGAATAGATTGGAATCTAACTCTCCATAAAGCGATCGCACGATAAAATCGATATGACAAACAGTGCCTATCTGCTCTTGCAATAGCTGTTTTATGGCTTCCATGCGCGAGAGAGCGTGATTATACTGGGGTAGCATGGGAATTTCCGCCACCTTCGTTGAACTATCGTTGTTCTCTGGGGCGATCTTTGCATCTGGCGATGTAGTTAGAGGTTGACTCTCTTTTGTATCAACAGCAGCAGAAAAAGAATTATCTATCTCAACCTGATTTGAGTCTGTGAGTTTTGACTGTACAGACTCCACCAATTTGATTTCGTCGATGTCATCAAGAGGTGATAAAAACCGCAGGGAGGCTTCTTGGGTAAGATTTGAGGTTTCATCAGCCGCCGTCAGTCTTGATATCTGCTTGTTGGTATCAGAAAAAGACCAGTTGGACAACAACGCTTCTACATGATCGAGCTGCGATCGCGCCTGTACAAAGAGGCGTTCGTACTCTTCTGTAAGACGAGCATAATAGTCTCGTAATTCCAACAGTGGTGAGAGAAAAGTGCCCGGAGGCGGCTCTAATTGTCCATTTTGATTCATAAGGCTTCAATCAATTTAAATCGATATCACTTTTGTAAGACATTGCTCTGGGTTTTGCTTTGTGAGATGTTGGCTGGGATTTCTTAGGCGGTTGGGGAGGCCGACATCTCTCACAATATAAAGGTCGAGGGCCAAAAGTCTCGCGCTTTGTCAGATCGTTACACTCTTTACAGACAAACTGGAAAACACGAGTATGAATCTGTCTTTTGTGCGCCCTGACAGTATATTCCCTAACATCAATGAATTTACTTGCCATAATCAGGATTGTGAATTGCCGTCGTATCAATGTCCTATCAATATAGCTATTCAAGCAAATCAAACTGCATCAGTGTGTGTTTATGTAGAAGTTTTATTCAAATCAGTGAATTTAACGCCTAGCATAAAGTGCAGATGAGCAACTTGATAGTTAGCTATTAACTATTCTCTCAGCATATAATTTGGTGATGAGCAAACACTACTGCCAGTTCTTGGGCGCAGGCGATTTTCATCGACTTCATCAGAGAAATTGGGGAATGGGGAAGTTCAGGATTATTCACTTCTACTGATTGTCAAATCAAGTTATTGCCAGTGTGTCTAATTATCCATCATAAAATTACTGCACTCCTAACCCCTCATCCTCATGGTAGAGGGGTAATGCTTAATAAAGTCATTCCTGTATAAAGAAGAACCGCCTCCTATTTTTAGGAGGCGGTGTGCGATCGCTAATCAAAGTATGATTCCAGTAAGCTTTGCCACTCTATTAGAAGTTTGTAGTCAGGACTTTAGTCCTTGATTTGAACGCTAAAGCGCTCACTACAAACCCAGCAAACTTAACTTGACAGACTACTATTCTTGACTGGGAGCAGCAGGTTGCGATTGAGGTTTTTGGCGTAAACCGCGCAAAGATTCCCGCAACTTGTTCTGGCTAGCGTTATCTCTTCGCCGCCGCCGATTTGTGGTTGGTTGTGGCTTTTGTGATGAATTACTACCCGCTCGTTCAGTACGGATACGGCGTAGAGATTCTCTTGCACTTCCTTGAGAAGGAGTTGTCCTAGCTCCAGATGATGAGTTTGTAGTAGTACTTTCCCTTCTTTGAGGTTCCAGTCGCCGACTAAATCCAGATATTGCCGGTCTTGTGGCTCTAGCTTCATTAGATGAAGGTGTCAACTCTCTGCGCCTACGTTTTGGAGCTTCTTCTGTGGAGTTGGCAGCCCTTGTTTGCTGGGTTCTCTCTTCTGCTTGTCTTTGTCTTTTCCGTTCTTGAGCTTGGCGATATCGCCGTGAACCTTGTATGGCAAATTCAGTCGCTATAGATACCCCTTGTCTACCACCATCTGCTGGTTTTAATTTCCAGTCACGCGCTTGTCTCATGGTTTCTTCATCCAAGTCGCGGTTTCCACTGGAGCGAGCAATCCGCACATTGGTAACATTACCTTGTGCATCAGTATCTACAGCTACTTCTACTCTGCCTTCAACTCCTCGCCGTCTTGCTGCCTCTGGATACTTGGCATTACATTCACGGCAGGCTGCACGACCATTACCATTACCATTACCTGAACTGTTAATTTTTGGAGGTGTTGGTGCTGCTGGCGCTGTTGCTACTGGCGGACGGTTTCCTACTTCATTGCCAGTTCCATTGCCAGAGCCGCTACCAATGCCGCTACCAATGCCAGTACCAGTTCCACTGCCAATGCCACTACCGATGCCAGTACCAGTTCCACTGCCAATGCCACCGCCAGTGCCAGTGCCAGTTCCTCCACCAGTGCCAGTACCGCTGCTTGTACCTACAGCAATACCACTACCTGAGCCTAAACCAACGCCAGAGCCGCCACCTCCGCCACCGCCCTGAGGAGCAACAGTGGTCACAGGAACTAATGGTTTAGGAGCAATTTGCGTATTTGTTGGTTGTGGGTTTTGAGTAGTTTGTTTTGGTTGTTCAACTGGCTGAATTTGAGTAGTTTGTTTTGGTTGTTGTTCAACTGGCTGAATTTTTGGTCTTTCAATAAATTCTTGTACTGGTTTTTGTACTGGCGGAGTTTCTATAGACTGTTTTTGAATAACTTCTGGTAATTTTTTGGGTTCTTCAGGAATTTTTTCAAGTGGTTTTTCTGGTTCCGCAGTTGGAGAATCCACGATCGCCACCTCTATTGGTTCTTCTTCTCCTGTGGGCACTCTCGTCAAATAATTACTTATGCCTGAGGACAGTACGCCGATATGCAGCGCCAGTGAACCTATTAGACTGTAAGTCAGAAAAGACTTGAGAGCCTCAACTTCTTTGGAACGTTGCTCGACAGTAATGCCGGAAAAGCTCATAGCTATTGCTACCTATTCTCACTAATTTAGCTATCTTAGAATGCAAGGTTACAAATATCAAGTAAAAAATTAAAATTAGTTGGGATAATGTTACGGAACCCTGCACTAGCAAAAATATCTTTCCAAACCACCAACATCATGGTTTTTGAACAAGATTAATTTTTGTTGCAATAGAATTAAATTAATTTATGTAAAACAAACGAACAAGTAAATAAAAATAATGAGCATTATATTTGAAAAATTTATCATTGTATTTTATATTTTATTGAGAAAAAGTTTCAGCTTTGCTCTAGATTCTGGTAGTCTGATTTTGTATTGTGGATGATGTTATAGAGGCACTACATGGGAATTCAGAATTTGTTTGCAGCAGGCGGTGTGGTCATGTGGCCCCTGTTGGCGTTTTCGGTATTGGGTGTGGCACTGATCATCGAGCGGATCAGGTTTTGGGTAAGAATCAATAAGCGTCAAAACCGAGTGGTGCGAGATGTTTTGAATCTCTACCGTCTCGATAATGTTGTCGGTGCAATGGATAAACTTCAGAAAAACGCAGATTTACCACTCGCCCGGATTTTTCTGGCGGCTTTAGAATTGGAAGAGCCAAATCCGGAGGAATTTCGTTTGGCGTTAGAAAGCGAATCGCAGGCTGAGATACCTGTGTTAAAACGTTTCCAAAACCTTTTCGACACAATCATTAGCCTGGCACCACTGTTGGGACTTCTCGGCACAGTATTAGGATTGATAGCTTCTTTTGCTTCCCTAAATCTTGGTGATGTGGGAGGTAGTAAAACGGCAAGTGTGACGGCTGGGATTAGTGAAGCCCTAGTATCAACAGCATCAGGATTGATAGTTGCTATATTCATACTCTTGTTTGCCAATACCTTCCGGGGACTCTACCAACGGCAAATCGCCCTAATTCAGGAGTATGGGGGACAACTAGAATTACTTTATCGCCGTCGCTATGAACGAGGAGAAAAAACGTATGCGTCTACAAGATGAACCAGATATCCCAGCACAGATTAATATCGTGCCGATGATTGACGTGATATTTGCAATTTTGACATTTTTTATCATGTCAACTCTGTTTTTAACGCGTTCAGAAGGTTTACCAGTAAATTTACCGAAGGCAACTACGGCAAAACAACAGCAAGTTCCTACTAAAATTACGATTACGGTAGATGAAAAAGAACAGGTAAGTATAAACCGTAAACCAATTGCAGTTGATGATTTGACAGAGCAACTACGTGCCTTAGTTGGTTCGAACCCAGAAGTTTTGGTGATTATTAATGCTGATGAAAAAGTTGATTATGGTCGGGTAGTAGCAGTGATGGATCGGGTACGTCAAGTTGAAGGGGCAAAATTAGCGATCGCTACCCAAAAATAAACAGTAGAAATATTGTATATCAGAAGTTCAGAGAGTCAGGAAAATTCTATATTCTGGCTCCTAACTCCTTTTTACCTCATGACTACTATCAACTACGCTTACACATCTGCAATTCTTGAGACATAAGTTTAAATATTAACTCTTGGTGGGAATGGATAAAAAAGTGGTCGCCGTTGAACTCATGTAATGAGAAATTAGCGATCGTCTGTTCTCGCCATGCTTGCAGAGCCTCATGACTAACTTCTTGGTCTTGCAAACCACCAAAAACAGTAATAGGACACTCTAGTGGCTGTTTTTGAGTGTAAATATAAGTTTCCAGAACGGCAAAATCTGCCCGCAAAATGGGGAGGAACATCTGCATTAGTTCCGGGTTTTCTAATACTGCTTTGGGTGTACCGTTAAGACTGTGTAGCTCGTTAAGCAAATCAGGGTCTGATAAAACGTGGAGAGGTGGTTTTGTAGACGGGATTTGCGGGGCGCGACGAGCAGAGATGAAGATGTGGAAGGGAGCAAGACTATACTTAGAGCGAAGTAGATGTGTCAACTCAAAGCTAACTAATCCGCCCATACTGTGACCGAAGAAGGCGAATGGTTTGTCTAAGTATGGTAACAGAACTGGAGCGATCGCTTCAACAAGGGGTTCTAACCGCGTCAAAGGTGCTGACTTCATCTGTCTTCCCCGTCCCGGATATTCCACAGCGCAGACTTCGACATTACTCGGTAGATTATTAGGCCATGTGCGAAAAATTGCCGAGTTCCCACCAGCGTAGGGGAAGCAGAATAAACGCAAGTTTGCTTGAGGATTTGGTTGCGGACAGATAACCCAGGAATTGAAGCTTGGTGTAGTTGTCATAATATAACTTAGAGTTGGATAATACAACTTTGCTTTAATTTTTAAGTATATTAACTGATAATCTTATGACAGGAATAGAACCTTGGGCGATATCAGCCGTTAGCGGTGTCGCCGCTATGGTTTTCCAAAGTGGTGGCCACGCTTTAGAAGGATTGGGCAAAACTCTGGATGAAAAAACCAAGAAGTTAATTTTTGCTGCATCAAATCAATATGAAAAGAACTACGAACAACGGCATGGCATTCTCAAAGTATTAGGAATGCGTGAACCTGTCAAGCTAGAATCGCTCTATAGAATCCATTTGACATCTTTTACTATCTTGAAGTACAGTTACCGCAAAAGCCGTATCCAGCAGTCATGCCGTACTCTAGCAGCCTAACAGACGAAGAGTGGGAAATCCTTGAACCCCTACTGCCGA
>NZ_JACJTD010000062.1 GCF_014698505.1 Nostoc foliaceum FACHB-393
AGTTAATTTTTATGTCTCTAAACTATCACTAACTATCTCAAAGCCTTATGCCTCCGTTTTTACGAAGATATCAAAGTTTTGCCCCAAAGCTTTGAACAGTCTGGCTTTGGAGTTTTCGGACAAGTCTACTCATCGATGGAGTGAAAATTTGTCAACCCTATGATGACAGTTGGCTGTTAGTTTTACCAGATGCTAGCGAACCACTAGTGCATTTGTATGCAAATAGCAACGATCGCGAATGGGTAGATGAGACTGTGAGAAACTACCGCACTCGCGTCCAGACTTTTGTGGAAAGACAACAAGAATATCAACCCGCAGAAGTTTAATTCGTAATGGGCTACGCCCCGCTACGCTAACGTAATTCGTAATTCGTAATTAAAGAATTCAATTACGAATTACGAATTAGCAATTACGAATTATGCTGAGAGGAGTTCAAAATTCTTATTGAGAACATTCTGGTAAATTTTTTTCAGCGTAACTACAATCAAAATAAATTAAAGCTTCCCTACTAGAGGTAAAACTTCTAGTTGTGGTATATGGGTTACTGTTTGGACTTGCTTCATATAACCAAACTTTCAAATAATAATAATTATTATCATCGGTAGACCATAATTCATAACGGTAATCACCTCCTGACCCTTGACTATTTAAATAGTCAGCTAATGCTTTATTGGATGCAGACAACAAGCTCAATACAGTCAAAACAGGAATTACGGCTACTTTTAGTATTTGGATTAATTTCATAAATGCACAAAAAATTTACCTTCTCTAGCTTCCTCTACCGATGTATGTTTTGAAACCAGTAATAATTGGTAATATTGTGTGAGGATATTGTAAGCCACTCACAAGAAATTGGCTTATAGCCCATCCTTGTTGGGGTGGAATCAATACGGTTCGGTTAAGGGGAAAAGGCTAAATTCAAACCTTTCCCCCTTACCCTTTTCCCAAACCAAAAGGGAGATGAAAATTGCTTATCCGAACCGTATTGGGGGTGCAATGAATCACCGCCCGCCTTTTCGGTTTGTTGTCTGAAATTCTTTACAAAAGTTTACTTAAATTAAATGATAAAAATTTTCAATAAGTCTGGTAGGATATCTTCAGGCTTATTGAGATAGATATTCATTAAGTCAACAATATATTTCAACAAGGCAAACAGGTATCCTGGCAATCGCAAAACTATATATCAGGTGAGAATATGTCGAAAAAAATCGGTCTGTTCTACGGTACTCAAACTGGCAACACTGAATCTGATGCCGAAAAAATTCGCGATGAGTTTGGTGGTGATGTTGTAACATTACATCCCATTTATGAGGCAGATGCTACTACCTTTGATGAGTATGACTTGCTAATTATTGGCTCTCCCACTTGGGATATTGGTCAACTTCAGAGCGATTGGGAAAGCTTTTTGCCTGATCTGGATGAAATAGATTTTAGTGGTAAGTTGGTTGCCTATTTTGGTGATGGCGATCAATATGGCTATGCCGATAATTTCCAGGATGCAATGGGAATTCTAGAAGAAAAAATTTCCCAGCGAGGCGGTAAAACAGTTGGCTACTGGCCAACTGAGGGTTATGACTTTGAGAATTCTAGAGCTTTGAAAAATGGCAAGTTTGTCGGATTGGCACTTGATGAAGGTAGTCAATCTGATTTAACTGATGAGCGAATTAAAACTTGGGTTGCTCAGTTGAAGACAGAATTTGGTTTGTAGAGATTAGGGGCGCACAGTTAGCTGTACGCCCCTACTAGAATTGATAATTTAGAAGTTATAGGTATTTATGTCTAATTCATTCGATGTTCTGTGGTTAAGTGCCAGTCCTGCTTTACAGCGTTTTGATAAACCATTACTTGAATATTTATCTGGGTATATAAGCATCGCCCAGTGGGAATACCAACAAACCAAAGATGAAGCCAGTTGCATAGATCAAGCTGTGGAGTTGCTGTATGACTTTCTAGAATGGCGCGATCGCCCCGTACATTTAGCCGGTCATGGGATGGGTGGTGTGATCGCCTTAACCTTTGCGCGGCGATTTCCCCAGAAAGTGCGATCGCTCACTTTGCTGGCTGTTGCAGCTCAACCTGCAAACAATTGGCAAGCTCACTATTACTTTCAACGACAACTTTTTAGCATCAGTCGTGAGCTAGTTTTGGCAAGCACCGTTCGCAGTCTTTTTGGAAATCAACCAGCTCATACCACTAAGAAGTTAGTAGCTGCTTTAGATAAAGATTTAGAACAATCTCCCTCGTCACACTCTTTATTTAAGTTGGTTTATTTACCCAAGGGTGGAGTTTCTATGCCAATGATGGTGTGTGGTAGCAAGAGCGATCCGGTAGTCAACTCAACTGTATTGCATGACTGGTTCAATTGGTTGAAGCCAGAAGATAAGCTCTGGGAATGCCCACAAGGGTATCATTTTTTTCATTACTTCTATCCTCAACAGGTTGGCGAACAGATTTTGAGTTTTTGGGAACGCCACCATCCGCATCTTGTAGAAGCATCTGCACTATCTTTTAGCACTTCTACAAATTAGTAACTTTAAGAGTGCGATGTCTGACGACAAGCCTTACGGCTACGCACTGGTGAAATTTGGGGTGTAATGGGTGCGATCGCTAATTAAAGATTTTTTGTTGTCATACACTACGACTTAACTTATAGTTAGGAATAGCCTGATTGCTAATTAATGCATAGAGAACATCTGGATCAAGGTCGGCTCCTGATTGCCATTGGATTGTTCCTATTTCGTGGTTTAGTTCAACTTGAGCAAAGTATTTTTTATCTTGTAAAGGTGCAAAAATACCTGTGAATTTAATCAGCTTACTAAGGTCAACTATTCCTTCAACCTCGTCTTCAAAACGGATATATAGTTGATAATTTTCTCATGGTTCTACTGCGACAATATCTTTTAACATATTTCACTACTCCAATGGTAATACGCTATTGAGGGTTTGATTATCTCTAGCAAGTTCCCAGTTTTCCATCAATTCGCTTTGATATAAAGTCGCCCATTCTGATATCAGTTTAAAAGCTCTAGAGCTAAGTTTACCTTCTAAAATTTCTAAGGTTTCAATGCTAATAATAGCTTTTTGTTGATTATATCTTACGTGAAAATGTGGGGGCGGATGGTCATTGTAATACATACAGCGCTTCCTCCTGTTATGAGGTACAGTTAGTAAGAATAAAAATATTATTTTTTTATGAAAGCATATTCAATGGATCTCCGCGAAAAAATAGTTGCCGCACATATTCAGGAGAAAATATCAATTAGGAAAGTTGCAATCATATTTGATGTTAGCAAAAGTTTAGTTCAAAAGCTGGTAAAACAAGAACAAGTTGATGGGAATTTACAACCGAAACCGCGAGGGAAGCCGCAGTTTAGTCATCTTATATTGTTTCTTTGTGAAGCTGCGCCAAACTCTTTTAAACTCTTATCTTGGCGTTCTTGGTGGTACCCTAATCTTTGAGAACGCCTGACAGTGAATGGGAAGCCGCTTGTGCGTCTACGTTTTTGAAACTTTGAGATCATTGGGCGCATCTTCATATAGAATTGGTATTACAAATGCTGAAGTAGAGTTAAGAGAAATGGTTGCAGAGAATCATGATGCAACACTAGTAGAGTTATGTGAATTATTTGCACTGTTGACTTGCTGCGCCGTGCGCGTCGTGCAAGATCAGTACAAAGGCGACTTGAGGAAGGTGACACAATCTATATGTCTAGCGTCACCGATCCATATCAGCCTATAGAACATAAAATAGGTTTAACTAGAAGAATTCTTGAAGAACTTGTGGAAGTTCAGCCTCGTATTACTATTCAAACACGTAGCCCAATTGCTTTACGAGACATTGATTTATTTCAGAAGTTCAAACACATCCGCATCAACTTTACTATTACTACTGATTCTGAAGATGTTCGCTCTCGTTATGAGCCTCACTGCCCTGCAATTGAGGTACGTCTTAAAGCTTCTCAAAAACTTGTAGATGCTGGTGTTCCTATTGGTTTCTCAATTAGCCCTATGCTACCAATTAAAGATCCTAAAACGTTTGGTCGGCGCATAGCTGATTTAAATGCTGCGGAGTACGTCACACAGTTTTTTAAACCTACTCGTTCTCGCTTTAGTGCTGGCAGTTCTCCAGAGTCTCTCAAGAAAATGAGGGAAGATAACTGGACGGAGGAAAATTACAAAGAGGTGAGAAAAACTCTAATTGATATTCTGGGTTCAGAACACCCACTACTTGAGGGTAATGAAGGCTATGCTCCTGTATAAAAATTAAAATTGGAGATTAATTCTAGGGAAATATTGCTAACTCGGTTTCCGGGTCAAAAAAGTGAATTTTCTCTGGAGTTAGCGATAACCATAGTTGCTCACCTGTTTGTACAAATCGGTCTGGTGGTATTCGCACTTGTAGGGAATTGGCTGTAGTAGTAGGTTGAGATCCCGGTTCGGCAATCTTAACAGCGAGAAAGGAATCGTTGCCGAGATTTTCTACCAAATCTACTTGCACTGGGAGATTTTTGGTCGCAGGCATACTCAAGTTCAAGTGTTCTGGGCGAATGCCTAAAATTAGAGTTTTCCGATCATATTTTTGTAGGGCTTTTCCCCAAACTTCTGGAAGGGTGAAACGCAACTGGGAATGAGTAATCAATAGAGGGGCATGAAATTCCACAGGAATAAAATTCATCGGTGGTGAACCAATGAACTCTGCTACGAAAAGATTGGCAGGACGGTTGTAAAGTTCTAAGGGAGAAGCAACTTGCTGAATTTTACCCTCAGACATAATCGCAATCCGATCGCCCATTGTCATCGCTTCTGTTTGATCGTGGGTGACGTAAATTGTCGTTGTCCCCAATTGGCGCTGCAATTTGACAATTTGAGCGCGGGTTTCCGCCCGTAGTTTGGCATCTAAGTTAGAAAGCGGTTCATCCATTAAAAACACTTGGGGGTCACGTGCGATCGCTCGCCCCAATGCAACTCGTTGCCTTTGTCCCCCAGATAGCTGTTTGGGTAAGCGATTCAGCAATGTTTCGATTTGCAACAGTTGGGCAACACTACGTACCTGCTGATCCACTGACCGTTCTTTGTCAGAAATGTAGCGCAGTCCTTTAGGTAACTTTCTTGTCGTCCCCACAAAAAGATTTTCTGCCCATGTCCGAAGATATGGAGATGAGGAAGTAATTTCTCCCCCTGCTTCCCCTCTTCCCGTAAAACGGCGGCGCAATCCAAAGGCGATGTTGTCATACACCGTCATGTGGGGATAGAGGGCGTAATTTTGAAACACCATTGCTATGTCGCGTTCCTTGGGTGGTAGGTCATTAATCAAGCGATCGCCTATCCAGATATTGCCTCCAGTCATCACTTCTAATCCAGCGATTAAACGCAGCAGAGTGCTTTTACCACAACCGGAAGGGCCCACCAGCACCATAAACTCGCCATCTGCGATCGTCAGGTTAATCCGCCGCAAGACGTTGACATTTCCCGCACGTTCTTGCGCTGCGTCAGTTTTCTCCCCAGACTTGAGTGGGGATTGAGTTTGCCCTGTCATACTTTCCCCTTTACGTGGGGAAAAACTTTTATAAACGTTTTCTAAAACAACTTGCGCCACGATTAGTTATTGTCATTGAGCATTGGGGATGGGGCATTGGACATTGGATTTGGACAAATGACAAATGACCAATGACACTTTAGCGCCCATCATAGTACAGGTTCTATGTAAATACGAAAAGTTAAAAAAACAGCTTGCAGCATCAAAAGCAAACTACCCTGAATTTTAGGGCTGTCAGGAGGTGTTGTTATGACTACCGATATACCTAAAAATCTTTCCCAAGATCCAAGTATTAACCCTATCCATGACATTGTAGACGTACAAACCACAGATTGTTGCATTGTGGGTGGGGGCCCGGCAGGAGCAGTATTGGCGCTGTTGTTAGCGCGTCAAGGCATTTCTGTGATGCTGCTGGAGGCACACAAAGACTTCGATCGCGACTTTCGCGGCGATACGATTCATCCGTCGGTGATGGAAATTATGGAGGAATTGGGACTTAGCGATCGCTTGCTAGAACTCCCCCATGCCAAAATGCGCCAAATTAGGTTTAAAACTCCTCAAGATACTGTCACATTGGCAGATTTTAGTCATCTGAAAACCCATTATCCCTACATTACGATGCTTCCCCAGGTAAAATTCCTGGAGTTCATCACCCAAGAAGCACAAAAATATCCTAGTTTCCATCTGGTAATGGGTGCAAACGTGCAGGAATTAATTGCCGAAAATGGCGTGATTCAAGGTGTCCGCTATCGGGGAGGCGGTGGTTGGCACGAAATCCGGGCAATACTGACAGTGGGTGCAGATGGTCGCCACTCACGTTTACGCCATCTGGGTGAGTTTGAGTCAATCGAAACCTCGCCGCCAATGGATATCCTCTGGTTTCGCCTACCCCGGCAGCCAGAAGACCCAGAGGGGGGAATGGGGCGGTTTGGCCAAGGTAAAATCATCGCTATGCTTGACCGTGGTGATGAGTGGCAACTTGCTTATGTCATCCCTAAAGGAGGCTATCAACAACTACGGGCTGCGGGTTTGGAAGAATTAAAAAAATCTGTTGTCGAAGTGGTGCCAGAATTTCACCAACGCATCCAAAATTTACATGATTGGTCACAAATAGCTTTTCTCTCAGTCGAGTCCAGCCGCGTCAAACGCTGGTATCGTCCGGGACTGCTACTCATCGGTGATGCAGCTCATATAATGTCCCCCGTTGGTGGAGTTGGCATTAACTACGCGATTCAAGATGCAGTAGTTGCGGCGAATGTACTCAGCAAACCGCTCAAGAACCGACAAGTACAACTGAGCGACCTAGCAAAAGTACAACGTCAACGCGAGTTGCCCACACGCATCATTCAGGCGTTTCAAACTTTTATCCAAAAGCGGGTATTTGCCCCAGTTCTCACCTCAAATCGCATCTTTGTACCACCTGCGTTTTTGCGCTTACCCATTTTGCGCGACCTACCAGCAAGGTTGATTGCCTTCGGTGTTTTTCCATCTCACGTCAAGACTTAATTTTTGCCAAGAATTTTTTCTATTTAATGAATGGGTGGTACAATTATACTACTCCATGCAGAATTAAATGCTCATTTAGTCAGGCGAGGGTGGCGAACGGCATACTCAATGCTGTTCAAAGCGATCGCTTGGCTTTTATGCTAGAAAGGACTAAAAACTTAGAGCGGATGTAGAAAATTTGTTCAAACATTATTAAAAAATGCAAACAATTAAACATATCTAGATATTAATTGGCACTACATAGAAAAACCCCCTCTTATTCAATCAGTACTTTTTGCAGTCAGGAGTAATTTTAATGAACAGTTGCGTTTTGATGGCGGAAATTATTAACGAGCCGCAACTCCGCTATACGGCGGATAATCTGGGAGTTACAGAAATGCTGGTGCAGTTTCCCAATTCTCTGAAACCAGAAGATCCACCAGCCACCCTGAAAGTTGTCGGCTGGGGGAATTTAGCCACAGAAATTCAGCAAAACTATCACCAAGGCGATCGCGTCATCCTGGTAGGACGTTTAGGTATGAGTACTGTTGAGCGCCAAGAAGGTTTTAAAGAAAAACGCGCTGAATTGACAGTGCAGCAAATTCAATCTGTTGGAGGTAGTTTTAATACTGATCCATCCTCCTCAGCAACCGCAACTCCATCATTTACTGAAACTGCTCCAAGACAACCATCTTCAGCATCTCGTCCTGCACAGAAAGACGTTCCCACTTACGAGTCAGCACGTCCAGCGCCTACCCCAGCGACAAATCCTGTTGGCGTTACTCCCCAAGCGACAAGTTACGAACCCATACCCCAATCCACAAATTATGAGCGAACCACTTATCCAACAGTGAAAGAGGAAGAACCAGATCCAGATGATATTCCCTTCTAAAGCTGGGAGTTTAGCGTGTATTTAATTTGCTAACTAACATTACGATTAGACAATTTCTACAAATAGCCATCCTTTAGGATGTGCTATTTTTTTGTCTGCGTTGATTTAAGTTAACTGCGGATTGTAGTGCTGGATGATGAAGATATCCAGGATTGATTATTATCGTTACGATAAATTAATTAGGGTTTTGATAGAGAAATTTAACGAGAAAATGGAATATAGAATGAAGTGAGTTAGACAAGGGAGGTAGAAATAATATGTCAGTAAAACTTTTACCCGATCTTGGAGAATTAGCTGAAGGGTTGGGAGTTACAGGGATTATAGGAATAGTTCTTATACCCGTGTTACTTCCAGTTATAGGTGGTGTTGGCAGGCCAATAGCCAAAGCGGCTGTAAAAAGTGGAATCCGTTTTTATGAAAGGAATAAAGAAGCTTTGGCAGAATTAGGTGAAACTTGGGAAGATATCATCGCAGAAGCGAAAGCAGAGGTTGGTGAAGCAAGAATGAAATCGGCTGAACCAACAGAAACTTAGTAAGCGATCGCTTTGCCAAAAAGATAACAAGAAAAAGTAGCTCCCCATAACCCTTTTTCTATCGTTCGGCTGATTAATTTTTCTGGGCGACCCCACCATAATAAACAGGTATAAAATAGCCAAAAGAAAAACTCGTGACTGAAGAATTAAAAAAAGGCGATAAGGTGAAGTGGAATACGGCACAGGGTGAAACTACTGGCAAAGTAGAAAAAAAATTAACTTCACCCATCGATATCAGTGGACATCATGTTGCTGCTTCCAAGGATAATCCACAGTATCTAGTGAAAAGCGACAAAACTGGAAAAGAAGCTGCTCATAAATTCGATGCTCTTGAGAAAATTGAAGAGTAAAATTGCTGTAATCATCTCTGAATTAGCCAGTGAAAGGACTTGCACTAAACTTCCTTAAACTCCTTATCCGGTTTAAGTTTCCGGCTATTCAGGAGATTACAACTGAAGAATTTGCTCACTGGTTATTAAACTCTAGAAAGTCACAGCCATTAGTGCTAGATGCACGAAGTCAGACAGAGTATGCGGTGAGCCATATCAAAACAGCAACGCATATAGATGCTATTACACCTGACTTAGCAGCACTTTCAACAGTTGCAAAAGATAGACCAATTGTTGTGTACTGTTCCATCGGCTACCGGAGCGCAAAATTAGCCCAACAGCTTGATAAAGCCGGAATGAAGTGCATTTATAACTTAAGCGGTGGGATTTTTCAGTGGGCAAATGAAGGGAGGCTCATCTTTAAAGACGAGCATCCGACACAACTTGTACATCCTTATAATGCAATGTGGGGAAAATTGCTAAAAGCTACTTACCATGCTCAGGAGTGGTAAATACCAGATTTTTCTTGGGACTAAAGCCTAATAACATCAAGCAAGTAGAATAAAAACAACAATAAAACTACTTAAGCTGCATGTCTCAAGTTTCGATTGTCATTCCTACATTAAACGAAGCAGTGAGCTTAGGACGTACATTGCGCCAACTGACTTTACTTAATCCGCCTGCTTTTGAAGTGATAGTGGTAGATGGTGGTAGCGAAGATGAGACAGTGGCAGTTGCAAAGCAAGACTTTGGATCATTCAATCAGTTGCTATGTGTACAAGTTCTCTCATGTGAGCGGCGTGGGCGTTCTATTCAGATGAATTACGGTGCATCGGTTGCAACTGGAGATATTCTTTGCTTTCTTCATGCAGACACTTGGGTACCGGATGACCTAATCAGCGTAATAGAGCAAACCCTAGCAAAGCCAACCATTGCCTGTGGAGGGTTCATTTCTCTGATGAGTGGATCTCAAACGACTCGCTGGGGTATCTCTCTACATAACTATCTAAAAACCTATTACGCACCACTACTATTTAAACCTCACCTGTTTTTTCGAGGATTGCGTCTGTTGTTCGGAGATCAGGTAATGTTCTGCCGTCGGGCTGATTTTTGGGATTGCGACGGATTTAATGAGGCATTGCCGATTATGGAGGATGGAGATTTATGTTTGAGATTAGTTAAAAAAGGACGTATTTATCAGGTGAACCGTATTGTTCACTCTTCAGATCGCCGCGTAGCCAAATGGGGTAGCTCCAAAGCAACTGCAATTTACCTTTACATTGGGTTTTTGTGGGGAATTGGTGTTGATGCAAATTATCTCAAACAGTTTTATCAAGATATTCGCTGATTTAGGCTCCAGTCATAGTGAAGATAGGATATCCGCGTTGAGGCACTAAGGGGATAATCTGTTTTCAAGTAGCAGCGAATGTATTCGGGAATGGAGGGCGCAACCTTTAAAAAATCCTGACGATACCATTTGAAGATTTGATTACAGTAAAGCGTTTTGCTATCCATGTCATAACGGACTTTTTCAGGATTATTTATGAAACGACGCGCATCTTCATCTAACTGTTGACTCACCTGCTCAGGAAAGTAAGCTCCCGAACGAAGTAAGGGACAACCAACCGAAGCACAGACAATCGCAAAATGAATTCGTGGCTCCTGCAATTTATCCCGCAGAATAGAGTTCTCAATTTCAGCTAAACTGTAACTTTCCCGAAAGATATAATAACAGCGACGTTGGAAGAACCACAAAAAAGCTAGCCAGTTGGGAATACCTAAAATTTTCGGACGAATCGACTTTATTGGGTATCTCTCCAAAATTGTCGAAATGGTGAACGCATTGTAAAGGTTGATCCACAATGCCAATTGCTCAAAAGTGTTGTAATTGGATTTAAAAGCCAGATTTTTTTGACTAGATAACCAATCTGCTACCGCTTGAGGTTGCTCCGTTTTCCAAGCAATATAGTCTACACGACCCTGTTCATCAACATACTGACGCAACAACCTGTCCCAAGGTTCAAAATCAATCATTATCACTGTATTGATATGTTAGCCGTTGTTTTTAAGTCTACCAATCCCGGTTGAAAGTTAAAAATCATTATCAGCTTTAAAACAGTAGTCTTTTCTGGTTCCGACAGGAGCGATCGTAAATAGACCATGCTATAGGGGCACAGCAATGCTGTGCCCCTACAAAAGATATGGTTTTTAACCTTTTTCCATATTTGGTATTTCTTGTCAATGCGTAAGTCCTAAGTTATTGCGATCGCCTGCCGGAAATTGTAAGCCAGCGCCTAGCCAGTAGATACTACTTATCTTGAAGATAGTTGCAAGGCAATGACAACTCTTGCTGCCATTATCCAGGTTTGGTAAAGTTACTAAAACTTAGCACTTATAAATTATGCTAGACATTTATTAAGTTGTGAGTAAATTTGGCCAATATCCAGCTTTCTACCAATAAAAACTGCTTGGTTTTTAGGCGGAGTTTGCCATTCATCAGCATGTAAGCTATAGCGAAGCCCACTCATCTGAAAAATATGGCGCAATTCACTATCACTAAACCACAAAATCCCCTTAGCTCGAAATACATCCTTTGGCATTTCTTCAGTAAGAAAATTCTCAAATCTCTGGACATCAAATGGTCTATCAGTTTGGAAAGAAATCGAAACAAATCCATCATTTTCTAAATGATGAGAGTGATGATGATGATGATGTTCATGATTATGGTCATGATGATGGTGTTCATTCTCGTGAGAACCTTCCGCATTATTAGCGGTATACTCATCTGTTGGAGTTAAACCCACATCTAGAATTAACGGTAACGACACTTCTCCATGTTTGGTGTGCAGAATTTTCGCACCATTTTTCAAATCATGGATAAAATTTTCTACGGTTTCTAGTTTTTCTGGAGTCACGAGGTCTGTTTTATTCAGAAGAATAATATCTCCATAGGTAATCTGTTTTAAAGCAGCTTCGCTCTCAAAATGATCTTCATTAAACGTTTCAGAATCTACTACAGTTATAATCGAGTCGAGGTTTGTTAGATCCCTTAATTCTGTTCCCAAAAAAGTTAATATAATTGGTAAAGGGTCAGCAACCCCAGTCGTTTCAATGACTAGATAATCAATGCGGTCTTCTCGTTCTAAAACTCGATAAACTGCATCAACTAAATTGTCATTGATGGTACAACAAATACAGCCATTAGTCAGTTCGACCATATCTTGGTCTATAGAAATTAGCAATTGGCTGTCTATGTTAATATCACCAAACTCATTTACAAGTACGGCAACTTTTAAATCTTGTTTATTTTTGAGAATTTGATTTAGCAGTGTAGTTTTACCACTGCCTAAAAATCCTGTGATAATAGTAACAGGCATTCCTTGTTTAGGAATATCAAGACTTGGGTTTGAAGTTGGCGCTGGTAATTCAGTCATAATCAATTCAACTCTCTGTAAATTTCAAAAATTTTAGTAGTAATTAGTAATTTCTAGTAGTTAGTTTTTAAAAGTCCTACTAATCACTTTTTATTTCCTCGTCTCCATAGGTGGAGGTGGAATTCTCGCCAGAATCGCTGTTTGTAAAACTTCTGTCGGCGCGAATTTCGTCTCGTTGTACCTCTTCGCGGATGATAGGTAAGTTTGCTTTGATTATTCGCTGCATCTTTGCCTCGATTTTGTCCAAGTCATTGGGAGTGATGCTGACTGGACAATCGAAGTCGTAGTAAAACTCGTTTTCTGTGATGGGGCCAGTTGCTACTTTAGTCCTTGGAAATAGCTTTTGCACTGCCATCGCCATTATATGGACGCAGGTGTGACGAATCCGCATGAGCTTTTCGCACTCGTGCTGGCTTAAGTTTTCCTGGGACTGGGTTAGGGAACTAACCATACTTACAAAGAATGAGAATCGTTATCATGATAGCGCAAAAATGCATCCATCTTAGAATTTTCGCGGCTTTTCTTTTCTAAAGATGAGGTTTTTCTGCAATTTGACTTCGCATTGGTTAAAACTGCACGACAAGAGTGAGGGGTAGCAGCTTGCTAGAGAGACTTAACAGGAAAAGTCAGATTCACAACTTCTAGCGCTCTGGAGAAGGAAAGAAGTATGATATAGACTTGAAAAAATTTTCATATCAATAGCCATTCATTCAAATCATATTAATGGTGAATGATGAACCCTAAAACCTTATCGTCTCCAGATGTTTGCGCCCGGCAACTCAAAATTTTAGCAGATACCACTCGTCTATCTGTTCTCCAAATTCTCATGGAAGGCCCTAAACACGTCGGAGAACTGAATGCTGTTTTGAAGCTAGAGCAAAGTTTGTTATCCCACCATTTAAAAATTTTGCGGAAAGCAGGTTTTGTGGAGGCGACACGAGATGGCAAGGCAGTACTTTACCATTTTGTGCCGACGATTCGACAAATCAACACTGGTAAGGCAATTGATTTAGGCTGTTGTCTGCTTTCTTTTGAATAAAAATTTAGAAGCAATTTTTTGATGAAAAAACTCAAAACCTTAGCATTGATTCCTATCGGTTTCACAATTTGCTTAGGATTATCATCTTGTACGCAACCTTCAAAAACAGCTACTCAACCAACCAATAAATTACAGGGAAAGTTAGTTTTAACAGGCTCTAGTACAGTAGCACCGTTGGCAGCAGAAATTGGTAAGCGATTTGAATCAGAGTATCCTGATGTGCGAGTGGATGTGCAAACAGGAGGTTCATCTCGTGGTATTGCCGATGCTCGTACAGCCGTTGCTAATATTGGTATGGCATCTCGTAGCCTCAAAGAGGAAGAAAAAGACTTACAAGCTTTTTCTATTGCCCGCGATGGAATTGGCATTATTTTGCATAAAGAAAATTCAGTAAAATCCCTGTCAAATCAACAGGTTATCGATATCTACACGGGTAAGATTAACAACTGGCAACAAGTTAGCGGCAAAAATGCACCGATTACGGTTGTCAATAAAGCTGAAGGACGTTCTACCCTCGAATTGTTTCTTGGCTACTTTCAACTCAAAAATAGCGATATCAAAGCATCGGTTGTCATTGGGGACAACCAGCAGGGCATTAAGACGGTAGCGGGTAATCCTAACGCCATTGGATATGTATCAATTGGTACTGCTGAATTTAGTATTAACAACAGCGTTCCCATCAAGTTATTGCCTTTGAATGGAGTCGCTGCCACCACAGAGAATGTCCAGAATGGGACGTTTCCTCTTTCCCGTCCTCTGAATTTAGTTACCAAAATTCAACCACAAGGGTTAGATCGAGCATTTATCGAGTTTGCACAGTCGCCACAAGTCCATGACATTGTTAAAAAACAGGATTTTGTCCCCATCTCAAAGTGATATCGTTTTAGTGTGGATATTACGGCTATTCAGTCTGGTCACAGGTATTATTGTTATCTTAATTACCGCATTTTTATTACTTGAAGCATTGCCGATACTGCGACAGGTAGGATGGTTGCGTTTTGTCAACGATCCGTCTTGGCATCCAGTTCAAGGATTCTATAACCTGATGCCGATGTTGTGGGGAAGTCTTTTGGTGACACTCGGTTCTGTGCTGTTTGCTACACCTTTAGGAATTGGCTCGGCGATATTTTGTCAGTATTATGCACCTCCTTTCATTGCTAGATTTTATCGGCAGTTAATTGAGTTACTCGCAGGCATACCTTCTGTAGTTTACGGTTTCTGGGGTTTGGTCGTCCTTGTGCCACTGATTGGCAAACTCCAACCGCCAGGAACCAGCCTTCTAGCGGGAATCGCCATTTTGACATTAATGATTCTGCCAACGATCGCCTTAACAGCAGAAGCCAGTTTTTCTGAAGTCCCGGCTGAGTATTTACAGGGTGCAGCAGCCTTGGGAATTTCTCGCTGGGCAACAATCAGAAGCGTTGTTTTACCTGCTGCTAAATCTGGTTTATTTACTGGTTTGATTTTAGGAACAGGACGCGCCATTGGAGAAACGATGGCAGTGTTGATGGTTTGTGGCAATGTAGTACAAACACCTACAAGCTTATTTGACCCCGTTCGCACCCTCACTGCCAATATCGCTTTAGAGATGGCTTACGCCACAGGGAATCACCGTTCAGCACTGTTTGTTAGTGGCTTATTGCTGATGGTAGCGATCGCCTTATTGATAGCCGTTACCGAAGCTATTAGCCGGAGAAACATTTATGGGTAAAAAATCGATCCCATTACCTACCCTTGTCCTCTGGGCGATCGCTCTATTTGTCACCGCCGTTTTTTGCTGGATTTTAGGCGATATCGTCTGGCACGGCATGGGGCAACTTTCCTGGGAATTCTTGACAACTGAACCTCGAAATGCAGGGCGTGAGGGGGGAATTGCGCCGATTCTGATTTCTACTTGTCTGATTTTAGGGGTTTGTATGGCGGTTTCTCTCCCCCTTGGTATTTCTACTGCCGTGCTATTAGCCGAGTTTACAACCACTGAAAGTGTGTTTGGGCGTTTGGTGCGTCGTAGTTTGGATGTGTTAGCAGGAGTACCATCAATTGTTTTTGGCTTGTTTGGCAACGCCTTTTTCTCGATTAAGTTGGGATTAGGCTTTTCGATTTTGTCCGGTGGGTTGACTTTGGCTTGTATGGTTTTGCCAATCCTGATTCGTTCCGCAGAAGCAGGATTTCGGGCTGTTCCGGCTGATTATCGATTAGGGGCAGCCGCTTTGGGATTATCACGCACCACCACATTATGGAAACTGCTATTACCAGCAGCGACACCTGGGTTAGTTGTGGGTTTAGTGCTGGGAATTGGCAGGGCGATCGCCGAGACAGCCGCACTGATTTTTACCAGTGGTTATGTAGATCGAATGCCAGAGTCATTACTAGATTCTGGGCGATCGCTATCGATTCACATTTTTGATTTATCAATGAATGTGGCTGGCGGGGATGCTAACGCCTACGCTTCTGCCTTAGTGCTGTTGATTTTATTGTTGCTGGTGAATGGTATAGCAACATGGACAGCTCGATTTTGGTTAGCTCGGAGAATTACATCTTGATGAAGGAATCTCAACTATCACAAAATTCTCGGTTATCTCTGCCTTCAATGCAAACCGAGCGACTGAGTTTATATTATGGGAAAAAAGCTGCTTTTACAGAGATAACCATGCCGATTCAGGCAGGTAAGATTACTGCACTGGTGGGGCCTTCTGGCTGTGGAAAAAGCAGTTTTTTGAGTTGTCTGAATCGCCTGACTGATTTGATACCTCACACCAAAGTTGCGGGAAGCATTCGGTTAAATTCTTTAGAAATTCTCAATGAGCGTATAGATGCGATCGCACTACGTCGGCGTGTGGGTACAATCTTCCAAAAGCCCAATCCTTTCCCCTTCTCAATTTGGAAGAATCTGGCATTTCCCCTACAAGAACACGGGATCAAAAACCGCGAAAAACTTGATTGGCTGATTGAAACCACGCTCCAAGATGTCGGACTGTGGAAAGAAGTCAAGGATCGACTTCATACCTCTGCCTTATCTCTGTCTGGCGGACAAAAACAGCGATTATGTATTGCCCGTGCTTTGGTTCTGCAACCAGAAGTCTTACTATTTGATGAACCCTGTAGCGCCCTCGATCCGATTTCTAGCGGCGTAGTTGAGGATCTAATTGCCAGTCTGCGAGGACGTTACACAGTGGTAATTGTTACCCACAACCTCGCTCAAGCTAGACGAATTGGCGATTACGCTGCCCTGTTCTGGGTACAGCAAGAAGTAGGACGATTAATTGAGTATGGTACAGTCGAGCAGATTTTTACAGCACCCCAGCACTCTTTGACTGCCGCTTATGTGAATGGTATTCGGGGGTAGTAATACCAATTCGTAAGCACATTCAGTACGCATGACGTTAACCAAGTCGCCACAAGAAATAGCATAGTCCATTGCTGTTTGCAAGCGATCGCAGAGATTTTTGTGCAGATTAACCCAATACCTCTTGTATAAAAAACTGAGTTCGGGATTATCTCTTCTGATAATTGCTAAGATTTCGGTTTGCTCTATCTCCATATCGGAAGGAAGCTAAACCAACTAACCCCGATTGAGGTGTTGCAATTACGTGATTGCCCATAAACAGCTTTGTTTGGTAGTGCTTTTTTACTCTAATGGATAGATAATAGAACTAAGTATGAGCAAAAATATATAACTCATATTTAAGGAGCTTTAATGACTAGACGTATTACCAGTGCTGTAAATTCACTAGTGACAAACTTATCTCGACGAAATGCACTTTTGTGGCTTGGAGGTAGCGGAGTAACTACCGCCTTGATGGTGGGAACACAAAAGGAAGTGAGCGCTCAAAACAACAAAGAGTTGAAATTGGTGAACCCACCAACGTTATATGATGCAACCCGAAATGGCTATAGTCATATAGCTGTTACACCATCAAGAACGAGAACCGTCTATATTTCTGGTCAATTTGGTTCGGATTTACAAGGTAATCTTGTCTCCGACGACTTTGAACAGCAGTTAATACAGGCTTTTAAAAACCTCCGTTTTGCCCTACAAGCAGTTGGCGCACAACCACAAGATGTAGCAAAAACTACTATTCTTATCGCGGATTACGACCAAAGCAAATTGATCCCATTAGGACGTGAAATTAGTAATTTGTGGGGGTATAAACCACCAGCAAATACTCTTATTCCCGTTCCTAGACTTGCACTTGACGGTATGTTGTTTGAAATTGATGCTTATGCGGTAATTCCAGAAAAAGGTAATTGAAGGCTGTTTCCAACTTAACTAAAAATCCCAGCAGGCGCTAGTAGTTCGCTCTCATGAACTTGGCTCTTTCAAGGGTAAGGGTAAAAGAGGAAAGGAATTAAAAACCTTTCCCCAGCCCTGACAAGCACATTTTTAGGTTGTCAAATTGCTAGCTTACGTTTTGCAGTTTCCTACTTAGAACCTCGACACTTTTTTGTGGGGTATCTTATGTCTACATTTGATGCCTTAAAATTTTTTATCACTGCTGGACTTGAGAAACAACGTCTGGATAAATTTGGTTGTCACCGATTTTTATCAATAGCCTGGGAATCCTAAATCTAAAATCAAGCCACACTAATATTTACCAATTAACATTAAACTACCGCTGCTAATTTGGGAACAATAAGTTTATAAATAACTAGGATTTAGCAGCATGTTTAGCAATCGCGTTAGTATTCCCAGATACCACATCATTGAAGAAATCTACAATGGTTTGAGAACCATAGTTTATCGAGGGTATCGAGAAACTGACTCATTACCTGTAGTGATCAAACTGCTGAAAAATCCATATCCCACCTTCAACGAACTGGTGCAGTTTCGCAATCAGTACACCATCGCCAAAAATCTAAATTCATCCCTGATCATCCAAACCTACAGCTTGGAAGCATATCAAAATGGTTATGTGTTGGTGATGGAGGATTTTGGCGGTATTTCTCTAAAAGATTATTTTGCTCGTGATCAGACGCGAGACATGGGGTTTTTGCAAGAGTTTTTACAAATAGCGATCGCGCTGTGTAATACATTAGATATTCTCTATAGTCAGCGCATCATTCATAAAGACATCAAACCGAGTAATATTTTAATTAATCCTCATTCCAAACAAGTTAAATTAATCGACTTTAGTATTGCATCACTATTACCAAGGGAAACGCAAACACTAATCAGCCCCAATGTGTTAGAAGGAACACTAGCTTATATTTCTCCAGAGCAAACAGGGAGAATGAATCGGGGGATTGACTACCGGACTGATTTTTATTCACTCGGTGTAACTTTCTATGAGTTACTCACAGGTGAGTTACCTTTTCAATCAAATGATCCAATGGAGTTAGTGCATTCCCATATAGCTAAAATAGCCTCCTCAATACATAAAATTAACTCAGAAATTCCGCCGATAATTTCGGAGATCGTCAGTAAGCTGATGGCGAAAAATGCTGAAGACCGCTATCAAAGTGTATTAGGACTAAAGTATGATTTAGAAATTAGTCTTACTCAACTGAAGACAACGGGTAAAATTGAAACTTTCCCAATTGCCCAAAGGGATGTGTGCGATAGATTTATTATCCCTGATAAACTCTATGGACGAGAAGCAGAAGTAAAAATCCTACTAGAAGCATTTGAAAATGTCAGCTTGGGTGCAACAGAAATAACACTGGTAGCTGGGTTTTCGGGGATTGGTAAAACTGCGATTGTTAACGAAGTCCATAAACCTATTGTTCGTCAACGTGGTTATTTTATCAAAGGCAAATTTGACCAATTTAATCGGAATATTCCTTTCTCAGCATTTGTTCAAGCTTTCCGCCATTTCATGGAGCAATTACTAGCAGAGAGTGATGTTCAAATACAAGAATGGAAAAATAAAGTTATTCAAGCATTAGGTGAAGACGGACAGGTAATTATTGAAGTCATTCCCGAATTAGAAAGAATTATTGGCAAACAACCACCTGCACCAGGATTATCAGGTAACGCCGCCCAAAATCGATTTAATTTATTATTTCAGAAATTTCTCCAAGTATTTACAACTAAAGACCATCCCTTAGTAATATTCTTAGATGACTTGCAGTGGGTAGATTCGGCTTCTTTGAAACTCATGCAATTATTAGTGAATGAAACTAATCAGGGATATCTATTGTTAATTGGTGCATATCGAGACAATGAAGTTTTTCCAGCACATCCGTTGATGGTGATGTTGGATGAAATTCATAAAACAGGTGTACCTGTGAATAAGCTTACCCTGAAACCGCTTAACCAATTGCAATTGAATCAACTTGTAGCCGATACGTTAAATTGTGCAGAGAATGTGGCATTATCTCTTTCACAATTGATTTATCGCAAAGCTCAAGGTAATCCATTTTTTGCGACTCAGATTCTCAAATCATTACATCAAGATCAACTGATTCAATTCAATTTTGTAGAGGGATGCTGGCAATGTGACATTTCTCAAATAAATCAGCAGACACTAGCAGATGATGTTGTTGAGTTTATGGTATTTCAATTACGAAGGCTAGCAGAATCAACTCAACAACAATTGAAGCTAGCTGCTTGTATTGGGAATCAGTTCGATTTAAAAACATTAGCGATTGTTTCTAAACAATCAGAGGTAGAAACCGCAGATTGCTTGTGGAAGGCTTTGCAAGAAGGATTGATTTTGCCGCAAAGTGAGGTTTATAAGTTTTTTGTTGATTCAGAAAATCAAGCAGCTACTCAGGAACATTCTGAGATGGTTGTATATAAATTTTTACATGATCGCGTCCAGCAAGCGGCCTATTCACTGATTCCAGAAGCACAAAAACAGTCAACACACCTGCAAATTGGGCGATTGTTATTGCAGAATACACCTTTAGAACAGCAAGAGGAAGGAATTTTTGCGATCGTTAACCAATTCAATTACGGACTGGATTTATTAGAGGAACCTAGCGAACGAGAACATTTGTCCCGGTTAAATCTGATAGCTGGTTGTAAAGCCAAAAACTCGACTGCTTATGCGACAGCAGTGGAGTATTTAAAAGTTGCGATGCTTCTATTACCGATAAATGCTTGGCAAAGCAGCTACGAATTGACCCTTGCGGTTTATGAATCTGCGGCTGAGGCAGAATATCTCAATACAAACTTTGATTCATCAAAATCATTAGTAGAGATTATCCTCAAAAATGCTAAATCTCCATTGGAAAAAGTTCGTACCTATGAAATTCAAATCCAATCTTATACGGCGCAAAATAAATTTATTGAAGCAATAGCTACAGGTAGAGAAGCGCTGCAATTACTAGATTTGACGTTACCTGAAGACGGTAACACTCAAATGATTTTTGATGAACATCATCAATTGCAACAAATGTTAGTTCATCAATCAATTGCAGCATTGGCAGATATGCCAGAAATAACTGATCCCCAAAAATTAGTTGCGCTCCGCATTCTATCGGGTTTGTTTGCCCCGGTTTATATAGCCAAACCGATGTTGTTGCCACTAAAGATTTTTACAATGATCAGAATTTGTATCCAGTATGGCAATTCACCACAGGCAGCTGTTGCTTACAGCCTCTATGGATTATTTTTGTGCAGTATTGGTGCAATTGAAGATGGGTATAACTTTGGAAAACTGGCAATACAACTTTTAGAAAAATTTCCAACGAAAGAACTTAAAAGCAGAGTTTTTCTAACATTTAGCCTATTTATTAAACACTGGAAAGATTCAATTAAATCCACATTGAGCTTATTTTTGGATGGATTGCAAAGCGGATTAGAAACCGGAAATTTAGAATATGTAGGCTATTGCGCTAATTGCTATTGTCAATTTCTTTTTTGGAGTGGAGACAACCTAGAAAATGCTGTGCTGGAGGCAGATAAATATTGCGAACTGATGCAGCAGATTAAACAAGAAGTATCTCTAGTTTGGGGAAATATTTGGCGGCAGACGGTTCTAAATTTACAAGGAGAAGTGGTCAATCCCTGCTGTTTAAGTGGAAAGCATTTTCACGAAGTAGAGATGTTACCAACTTTGATTGAAACTAACAATATCAATGGTATTTGTTATGTGTATCTGGCAAAAACACTACTGTCTTATCTTTTTGGTGAATACGAATCTGCTTGGGAATATTCCCAAAAATTTGAGCAGTATGAGCAGGGAGCAGCAGGCTTATTAATTGTTCCTTTGCGGAATTTCTATCAATCTCTGAGTTTGTTAGCCCTTTGTTCTCAGGTAAGTGAAGCACAGCAACAGCTTTATCTTCATAAAGTAGCTGAAAACCAAGTAAAAATGCGAGAATGGGCAGATCACGCGCCAGTCAATTACCAGCATAAGTACAATTTAATTTTGGCTGAACAAGCTCGTGTAACAAGCGATCGCCTTCAAGCCGCAGATCATTATGAAATAGCTATCCAAGAAGCGATCGCTAATGACTATGTTCAGGAAGCAGCGATCGCTAACGAACTTGCTGGCAAATTTTACCTAGAATGGGGTAAAGAAAAAGCCGCTGAAGGATATCTGCAACAAGCATATTACTGCTATGCCCATTGGGGAGCAAAAGCCAAAACTGATGATTTGGAAAAACGCTATCCCAAATTACTCAAACCCATTTTGCAACAGCAAGAATTCAACTTCAACCCCTTAGAAAGCATAGCCAGCATTGCCCGTACATCAACTTTCACATCTACTTACACTACCAGCAGTACTAATATTTCTGATGCTCTAGATTTAACCTGCATTCTCAAAGCTGCTCAAACTATCTCCAGTTGCATCGAATTAGATGCACTCATCAGCAGTATCAGTCGGATTATCCTAGAAAATTCTGGTGCGAAAACATCTGTATTAATTCTTCCTCAAGAAGATATTTGGCAAGTGCGGGCAATTACCTTTATCGATCAACAGTCAAATTCCCAGGCTGATGTCAAAACCATTCTTGATCCACAACTACTAGATGCTTGTCAAGATATCCCTAGAAAACTGATCAATTACGTTAAGAATACTCAAGAAACCGTCATCATAGACAATTGTAAAACAGATATTCCTGGTGTAATTGGGGAATATATGCTGCTACATCAACCCCAAAGTGTATTATGTACACCCATTATTAACCAAGGTCATGTGGTGGGGATTCTCTACCTAGAAAATCAACTAAATCAAGGGGTATTTACTAGTAACCGTCTACAGGTGATTAACCTACTCTCTTCTCAAGCAGCAATTGCCTTAGAAAATGCTCGACTTTATCAACAAGCCGGGCAAGCATTGCAAGATTTGCAGCAGGCACAATTACAAATAGTCCAAAGTGAGAAAATGTCTGCATTGGGGAACTTAGTCGCTGGTGTAGCCCATGAAATGAATAATCCTTTAGGCTTTATTTCTGTTACTCTCCAGCAAGCTAAACCTACCCTTGCTGATGTTTTTGAACACTTAAAACTATATCAAAAAAGTCTCCCCAATAAGAGTGAGGAAATTCTTGACCACGCCGACAGAATAGACTTGGATTATAGTTTAGAAGACTTGCCCAAGATGATTGCTGCAATGGTAATGGCGTGCGATCGCTTGAAAAATATCAGCACCAGTCTCCGCACTTTCTCTCGTGCAGACCAAGCCTACAAAGTACCGTTTAACATTCATGAAGGAATTGATAGTACAATTCTCATTTTAAAACATCGTCTCAAAGCCAATGATAGCCGTCCGGCAATTGAAGTAGTAACTGAGTATGGAAAATTACCGGAAATTGAATGCTTTCCAGGACAATTAAATCAAGTATTTATGAACATTTTAGCGAATGCTATTGATGCATTAGATGAATCCAATATAGGTCGGGCTTTTGAGGATATTCAAGCTAATCTTAACCGAATTATAATTACCACCTCATTAAAAGAAAACCAGGTTGAGGTGAAGATTGCTGATAATGGGCAAGGGATGAGTGAATCAGTCAAAGAAAAAGTATTTGACCACTTGTTTACCACTAAAGGTGTTGGCAAAGGTACAGGATTAGGATTAGCGATCGCTCAGTCTATTGTTGTAGAAAAACATGGTGGAACTTTGGATGTAAATTCTACCCCAGGCGAGGGAACAGAATTTGTGATTACCTTACCGATTCTGGCTCAAATTCTGGGGTAACTTCTTGGAGATATTGGCAGGACTTGCTCCTAGTCCGCTTCTTTATCAAGAAAGCCAGGAAGCAGAAGGAATACTACCCTCTGCTTCGCGCTGTGACTACTCATGAGCAAGGGTTTAAGAACCCTATTGAACTTCCGCACCCTGTTTTCCTGCTTTTACAACAGCAAACTAACCAAGGTTAATCTTAACGGCTTTTTTCTTCTCTCCTTCAACCTTCGGTAGGGTGAGGGTAAGAATGCCGTTCTTGTAATCCGCTTGGGCTTTATCGTTTTGAACGTGAGCAGGTAGCGGAATGACTCGCTCAAATTTGCCATAACGGAATTCAGAGCGCATCATGCCTTTTTCTTCCGTCTTGGTTTCAGACTTGCGTTCGCCACTGATTGAAACAGATTCTTCAGTAACCTCCACATTCAAATCTTTAGATTCCAGCCCCGGAATTTCTAGTCTCAGGTGAACTGCATCAGCAGTTTCTTCCATTTCGGCGGAGGGTATAAAGGTAAATGCAGAGACTTCTCCATCGCCACTGGGGATGAACCGCTCAAACAGACGGTTCATCCGTTGTTGCAAATGCTCCATTTCCCGCAAAGGCTCCCAACGGAAAGGTTCCCAACGTTCAATTTCTTGAAAAGGTTCCCAACGAGTAATCGCCATAATCATTGCCTCCAATATTCATGATTTCAAACTTGATATTTCAACTTGATTGCTACCCTTGTAGGTTTTCCTTCAGTGTGATCTGGATGTAGCAAGTTATTAGGTAGATGGTGGTAAAACTCTTTTACAAATAAGGAAGGTTCAGCCACTATCTTTAAGTTAAAAAGAAAATTTGAGGAACTTGTGAAGAAGTGGTTGATACTCCCTGGACTATGAAGAAAGTGTCTGAAGTCAACAGCTTCAACCTTGCAGGTGATGCTTACCAATCAGTCTAACAGTACTAGCTTGGATTCCTTTGTCACCTTCTTCTTCCGCAAAACGAACTTCGTCTCCCGCTTGCAACTGCTCGAAATCACCATTGAATAGACTGTTGCGATGAAAATAAACTTCGCTACCATCAGGTGTCTCAATGAAGCCGTAGCCCTCGTCTGGGAATAATGTCGCAATCCGTCCATGAGGCTGTTCTTCGTGAGTCTTGGTTTCTTGCCGTAGCATACTGGCATGGTCTTGTAGTTTGCGCTTGGCTGCATCAAAGGCATCACGAATTGCTACATAAATATCCTCGTGGGATTGACGTTCAGGTGGGTCACGTTTCACAACTATTTCCCCTGTCGGCACAGTGATATCAATTCGCACCTGATAAAGTTTGCCGTTACGGTGATGTCGATGTGGGGCATCAACTATGACTCGACAGCTGGTAATTCGGTTATAAAAATTCTCTAGTTTATCAACCAAGGAGCGAATTTTTGTTTCTACAGCTTCTGATGGGGGAATATTATGAAAGGTGATTTGGAGTGGGATTCTCATGATTTCTCCTATTTATCAAGTATTTCTTGCCTTGATTGACAAGTTGCTCAGATAAGGCGCTAATTAAGATGCGTTTTCCCAATCACAAAGCAACTCATGCTCTTGCTTAACTGCAAGTTGACGTAGGGGAACTTGAGGAGTACCGATATCTGTTGAATGTTTAGATAAATGTTTTTTCTGAATTTGCTTTTTTACCTGCAACTTTGGTTTAGTGGCTGTGATAGTCATTCTACTCACCTCCCACACTAAATCTGGAAGGACAATTCATTATGAGAAAGCAGATGTAAAACATGCTTTCTGTCGGTTTTTTAGACCTAGATTGTGTACTTCACTAACTTGAAGTCTGCTGTATATGCAGCAGCAATTAAAACTCAGTAGCCAATATGCATTCGGATTTTGAACTTTAATTATTAACACTCTACTTCTTATATTATTTCTCTAAGAGCCAATGCCAGCGAATAAACGACAAAAAACTATATACAAATAAAATGTAATATTTCGGCAGAAATAAGTTAAATGATAGGAGGATTCGGGCAAATAAATGATTATTTTTGAGAGACAGTAACTTAGGGCTAAAAAACTAATATGTAATTAAACCAATCGCCTAGTTTTGGCGAAACCAATCTCTATATAATAAAAAACCCCTATTAGCTAATTTCTTTAATAACTAATTGCAAATTGTTGTGTCAAAAATTTATTAATTGCTGCATCACTGAGGGTCAAGTTCTCATACCAGAGAGGGATGCCTGCGGTGGTCACGTAGCTCGTACGACAGAGCTACGCGCAGCGTCTCGTAGAGAAATGGGGACAAAGCCATCGCATACAAAGGTTCTGGTGTCATTAAACATATAAGCTGATCATAAATAAAATTGAGGGAATTGTGAGGAAAGCAAAACTACCTCACAAGTTCTTCAAATTTTTCTCTTAGCATCAAATTAAAGCCATAATAATTGAGCCACATTGCACCTGGACAGTTACATACTCCCAATTTATAAAAACTGGTGAATTTACTATGCAAAACCTATCTAATCAACCAGTGAAAAGCGCTCATGAACTCAAAAGGAAGTATGAAGCAGGCGAAAGAGACTTTCGAGCCGCCGAGTTATCTAAAACTGACTTGCAGGAAACCTATTTAGAAGGAGTAGACCTGAGTGGAGCTAACTTGGATGCAGCCAAACTTAGTGGAGCAGACTTGAGTGGAGCTAACCTCAGTGGAGTTTTCTTAAGAAAAGCCATCCTCAGAGGAGCCAACCTCAGTGGTGCAGACTTGTTTAAAGATAAATTAGTTGGAGCAGATTTGAGTGAAGCCGACCTGCGGGGTGCAGATTTGAGGGGAGCTAACTTAAACAGCGCTAACCTAAATGCAGCCAAATATGACAGCTACACAGTTTTTCCAGAGGATTTTGACCCTGTGAGTGCCAAGATGATATGCCTGGAAGAATAAGGAAGGAGATATGTTATGACTAGAATCCTGACATCCGATAAAGTCTTCCCTCGAATGGTGGAATTGCGCAGGAATTTACATCGTCATCCTGAACTGGCATTTGAGGAAAAAAAGACAGCAGCGATCGTTATAGATGAACTCAAGCGTCTAGGCCTTCCTTTTTGGTATGGCGGGGTAGGTAGTGGCATCATTGCCAAGCTGATGAATGCTGGACAAGGAGCACCTACAATTGCACTACGGGCTGATATGGATGCCCTCCCCGGACAAGAAAATACGGGTTTACCCTTTGCTTCTCTCAACTCAGGCAAAATGCACGCCTGTGGTCACGACGGTCACATGTCGATGGTGTTGGGCGCAGCAGCTTTACTCAAGGAGAACCCACCACCGGGAAATGTCGTTTTTATCTTTCAACCTGCTGAGGAAAAGGGTGCTGGGGCTAAAGTCATGATCCAAGCCGGTGCTTTAGAAGGCGTGAATGCCATCTTTGGCGGTCATGTTACCCGTCACTACCAAGTGGGAGAAATTATGGTTGCTAAGGGAGCAATCACTGCCCATTCTGATGGCTTTACCATTTACATTAAAGGTCGAGGTGGACACGGAGCCAGACCCCATGAAACTGTTGATGCTGTAGTTGTTACTGGATTATTGATTATGGCTGTGCAAACCCTAGTTTCACGAGAAATCAACCCAGCCTATCCCTCGGTAGTGACCATCGGCAAAGTAGAAGCAGGTAGTGCAGCTAACGTCATTGCCGAGGAAGCAACTCTGCAAGGCACGATCCGCACAACTAATTTGGAGGTGCAAAACTACCTCATCGATGGAATTAAGCGCATAGCCACAGCCGTTGGAGAACTGCACAATGCGAGGGTAGAGGTAGAGATTCGCCACGGATACCCACCTGTAATCAATACAGAAACAGAGACGGAAATTGCCCGACGGGCTGTAGTTAAGTTATTGGGTTCAAAGGGATTGGTAACAATGGATCATCCCAGTATGGGGGCAGAAGATTTTTCTTACTACTTATTACACGTTCCTGGCTGTTACGTCAGATTTGGTGCTTGCCAACAGGGTTGTGAGAATATACCGTTACATAGTCCTTCCTTTGACTTTGACGAAGAAGCATTGAAAGTTGGTGCAGCCTTCTTTGATCGGGTGGTTAGAGAGGCGATCGCAGAATATGCAAATAATTCCTAGTACCTACTTACGAATTACGAATTACGAATTACGAATTAGTAATTATTAATGATATGGGTGATATAGAATTCAAAAGCTCTCCCGAATTCTCTCTGGGGATGGAGATTGAGTTGCAATTGCTCAATTCTGATACCCTGCAATTGGTAGATGGCATTTTACCGCTTTTGGAACAAGCTCCTGAAAACTCTTTGATTCAGGCAGAATTTAACCAAGCTATGGTAGAGGTTGCCTCTAAAGTCTGCTCCAATATTCCTGAGTTAGAAGCAAATATTGTTTCAATTCTTTGTAACCTCAAAGCCAGATGCCAAGAACTGGGCATGAAAATTTGTACAGCAGGGACTCATCCATGTTGCGATCGCTTTGCCTCTATCACCCCTCTTCCCAGATATCTTAGCCAGCAAACTGCATCTGGCTATCTTGCAGATTTAATGATGACTTTTGCTCTTCAGATTCACGTAGGAATGCCATCTGGGGATGCAGCTATAGATATTATGAGCAGACTCAAACCCTATCTCCCCATTTTGCTGGCGTTGTCTGCTAGTTCACCCTTTTGGTGGGGTCACGATACAAGCTTTGCCTCCTATCGCCAAAGGTTTTTATCATCGTTGAGAACCTATGGTATTTCTCCCAGTTTTAAAACGTGGCAAGATTTTGCTAATTTCTTTACTACTGCTAAATATGCTGGCATGTTTGAGGCTATCCGTGATATTCATTGGGATGTGCGTCCCCAACCTGATTTAGGAACCCTTGAAATCAGGGTGATGGATGCTCAACCAACGATAAAAGAATCTATGATGCTGGCGGCTTTTGTCCATTCTTTAATTGTGGATCTGCATTATCACAGCCAAGGAAATCAAACAGAATTTCTGTTAACTCCTCTTCCTTGGTTGATTGAGAAGGAAAACTACTTTCGAGCATCTCGGTGGGGTTTAGATGCTAACTACATCGAAGATGAACAAGGCAACAGCAGACCTATCAAAAATATAGTTAAAGATATCTTCAATGCACTAGCAGAAACTGCTGATACTCTGGGAAATAGTCCATATCTACTCCAATTAGAAAAAAGATTGGCAGAAGGTCCTAGTTATATCCGCCAACGGCGAGTTTTTGAAAGAACAGCTTCTTTGAAGGCGGTAGTTGCTTCTTTAGTCAACGAGTTGGAAGATGAATTAGCTAGTGCAAAAAGGCAGGCTACAGCGTACACACTAATGATTTAATCATCCCAAATGTAGAGAATTTGAACACATTTTTTTCTTCCCTTTCACTCGGACATTGTGACAGAGTTTGGCTGCTAGGAACTCTAGAAAAAAGGCCCCTCACCCAAAGACAGATGAAGATGTACGACCTCGGCATCTACGATATGAAAGTCGGATTGGTGTTGAGCATTTTCGCTGTGGAGGCAATACTGGCTCACAAACTCACGCGGCAAGTTGCACCAATTATCTTGATCAATTCTGATGAGAAATTAGTAGCCATAAATTAACACCACACATTCGCCGACTGGCAAAGCAAGCCATCGCGTCTTTGTGATGTAAACTTCTTTGGGAACTCAGGAAAAACTCAAAATAGGACGTAAGGGCGTGGGTAAATTTTCCAACTGCTTCTGGTGGAAGCTGGGAATACTGGTTTACTGCTGGAGGAATGTCATGCTTCGCACAAAAACCAATTCGTTCTTGATAAGTGTGTGACAAAAGAAATTTACACGAGGAATGGAAAGATGGGCGTGATTATGCAGGCTTTTTACTGGGATTGTCCTCGTCTTGAACATCAAGAATATGAGTGGTGGAAGTATATTAAAAGTAAAGTTTCTTCGTTAAGTGCAGTAGGATTTACCGCATTATGGTTGCCACCTGCTAATAAAGCTGCAAATATAGATGGTCAATCAATGGGGTATGACCCTTACGACTATTATGATTTGGGAGATATTGACCAAAAGGGTTCTATGAAAACTTGGTTTGGTGGGAAAAATGAGTTGATTGACTTAATTAAAACTGTGCATGAACACAAAATGCAAGTTTATGCAGATTTAGTTATCAATCATAATAGCGGGGGTGATGCTGAGGAAATTAACCCAATTGATCACAAAACCCGATGGACAATATTCAAACCAAAGAGTGGCAAGTTCCTCAGAGATTGGAAGTGCTTTCATCCGTCACCCTATGAAACATGGGATCAGGAAACCTTTGGAGATATGCCTGATTTATCTCACAGAAATCCTCACGTTTATACCGAACTTTTGGAGTATGCAAAATGGTTGATTGAGGTAATAGGGTTTGATGGGTTTCGGTATGATTGTGTTAAGGGATACGGTGGCTGGATGGTTCGTGCTATCCAAGAATTAAGGGGTATTAAGGATGAAAAGGGTTATAAACCCTATGGTGTGGGAGAATGCTGGGATAGCGATCGCAAAATTCAGGATTGGCTTAACGAAACCAATGCCTGGTCAGACAATCCAGCAGGTGCATTTGATTTTCCTTTGAGATATAGATTAAAAGATTTGTGCCAAGTTTACGGATACAGCTTGAGACAACTGACTCAAGGAGGAACATTGTTAACAGAAAGACCTTCTCAGGCTGTGACTTTTGTAGAAAACCATGATGTAGTCAGGGGAGACTCTATCATCACAGATAAAATGCTAGCCTATGCTTTTATCCTCACACATGAAGGTTATCCTTGTGTATTTTGGCAAGATTATTACACATGGGGATTAGCACAAGAGGGTTATAAAAGTGGGATTGCTGCATTAGTAAAAATACATGAAGACCATGCAGGTGGATTTACTTCCATACTTCATTTGGATGATGATATTTACATCATGCAGCGTAATGGTTGGGGTAGCCAAAAAGGATTAATCTTTGTGTTGAACAACCGAGGAAATTGGCACGGAACCTGGGTTCAGACACAATGGAAAAACACAAAATTTGTCCCTATGGCTTGGCGAGGAAGAGATGATACCGGAGTTCCTCAAGAGAAATGGACACAAGAAAATGGCTGGGCTGAATTTTGGTCTCCACCCAGAGGCTACGCCGTCTATATTCCTCAGTTTTAACAAAACTAATTGATGTTTAAATTACTATCACTATATTCATCCTAAAAATACAGGTTGTCATATCATGTCCGCTTAATTAGTTATTATTCAGGGCATCTATGCAAAAATCTTAAAACTCTCTTTCCCCTTGCCCCCTGCGGTCTTAATGATAAGTCTTTTACCGGACATGATATCATATTTGGCTCTTTAGGGAAAAATAAATTTTATAAAAAACCTGATTTTGTTAGTGGTTTATGCCCAAAATAAACTACTAATTATATTCACAAGTAATTTTTATTCAACCAATTTTTTATAATTCTTTCTACCTTTGCTCGATAATTTGATTAAACAATTCCTCACATTTTCCTCACATTTTGTTTATAACCTCAAAGTAGAGTCCACGTTCCAGACAACGATTATGGACAATTTCATCCTTTTTGCTGGCACAGCTAACCCTGATTTAGCTGCTGCTATTGCTCAGGAACTCAACATCCCTTTGGGTAAATCTGTGGTTGAACGCTTTCCAGATGGGGAGGTAAACGTGCAACTCTTAGAGCCTGTACGTCAAAAGACTGTGTTTATCCTCCAGTCCACAGCACCACCTGTCAATGACCATCTCGTAGAACTTTTAGCATTTGCAGATGCCTGTCGTCGGGCTGCGGCTACCCAAATTACGGCGATTATCTCTTACTTTGGCTATGCCCGTGCAGATAAACGTCACGGTAGGCGGGAACCAATTACCGCCAGTATGGTAGCTGAGGTATTACAAGCAGTCGGCGTTTTGTTAAGGAAGCACGCGCTAAGTTAAGTCACCCCAGTATCCAGGCTGTTTTTGTCACCGACACTGTAACACCAACAGAAACCAACTGGCAGCAGTTAAAAATTGTCTCTGTTGCACCTTTAATTGCTACTGCTATTCAACGATTTAAAGCTGATGGTTCAATTAGTGATTTATTTTAACCAAGAGGTATAAAAATATGCGGCAAATATTCCTTAATCGGACTGAAGCAGGTAAACTATTAGCTGCCCAATTAACAGAGTATGCCAATCGTCCAGATGTTTTAGTATTAGGACTTCCCCGTGGTGGTATGCCTGTAGCATTTGAGGTAGCAAAGGCACTTAATGCACCATTAGATGTCTGCTTAGTGCGGAAACTAGGTGTACCTGGACACAAGGAATTGGCAATGGGTGCTTTAGCAATGGGAGGAGTACGTGTAATTAATGAGAATGTCGTAGATTGGTTACGGATTTCCAAAGAAACTATTGATGAAGTAGCAGCAATCGAAATGCGGGAATTAGACCGCCGCGATCGCACCTATCGCGGTAATCATCCACCACCAAAAGTCAAAAATCACACCATTATTCTCGTTGACGATGGAATTGCTACGGGTGCTACCATCCGAGCAGCGATCGCTACATTGAAAAAACAACACCCCCGCGAGCTTGTGGTAGCAGTTCCGGTTGCGGCGGCATCCACCTGTGAAGAACTGCAAGCAGAAGTAGATAAGGTTGTATGTGTGATCATGCCAGAGGATTTATATGCGATTGGTATTTGGTATGAGGATTTTGAGCAAATAAGCGACGCAGAGGTAAGTGAACTCTTGGCAAGGCAAAAACTTTTGATAGCTAATGACTGAAATAGTTCGTAATTCGTAATTAATTCATCATGGATAGAACATCAACACATCACCCCTACGAACATCGGGTGTTAGTGACAGCAGGTGAAGTTAACTTAGAGGGGAATTTGGTGATTCCAGATGGTGCTACGGGCATAGTCTTATTTGCTCATGGCAGTGGTAGCAGCCGTCACAGCCCCCGCAATCGCTATGTTGCTGGAGTTTTACAACAGGCAGGACTCGCAACTTTATTAATTGATTTGCTGACTCTGGAAGAAGAAGAAATTGACCTTCGAACAAGACATTTACGCTTTGATATTGCTTTGTTGGCATCGCGGTTAGTTGGGGCTACAGATTGGCTAGTACATAACCCAGACACCCGACACCTAAAAGTCGGTTATTTTGGTGCTAGTACAGGAGCCGGTGCAGCTCTAGTTGCCGCAGCAGAACGCCCAGAAGTTGTGCAGGCTATTGTCTCTCGTGGTGGACGACCGGATTTAGCTGGTTCAGCCTTACCTCATGTCAAAGCACCAACATTGTTGATTGTTGGGGGTTACGATATGCCAGTGATCGCAATGAACGAGGATGCACTAGAACAGTTGCGATCGCTTCCAGCGGGGCGTAGCCCATCGCCAAAACGACTGGAGATTATTCCTGAAGCCACCCATTTATTTGAAGAACCAGGTACATTAGCAGCAGTAGCACGACTGGCGAGTGAATGGTTTACGCACTACCTCAATCATGGGGTATAAAGTCGATTGCGGAGGTCTAGATGGATGTAGTCAAGCGTCGTATCGGTCTTGAGCAAGAGTTTTTTCTGGTAGATGAAGTTGGTCATCTGAGCGATCGCGCTGATGAATTTTTGCAAGGTTGTCACTTAATGGCGCAAGCACAAGGTTTAAATCCAAGTTACTTTGTGCCGGAGTTCTTTAAAAGTTAGACTAGCTAAAGAAATGCAGATATTTAAATTAGTAGGCAACCACCTTTATGTACCAGATTTTGAATATCTCAATGGTGAATTGCTCTATACCTCAGCTACAGAGGGAGTCAAAAATCCCAAAGTTAAGGCTTACGTCGATTCAATTTTGCAATTTGCGATGAAGGACATTGGCGAAGGAGCAAATTTTCTGGCAAAACTGAGCCAAGACCTTGATCGCTATCAGACAATAGAAGCTGGGATATTGCAAGAGTTTACCCCGACAACTGCTCAACTTCCATTAGATGCGGGTTTACGTCTAGTGTGTGAGTGTTGTGACAAGCTAGAAGCCCAGGTTTCATGGATAGATATAGAAAATCCCCTAGCAGCGTTGGATATTGATGAACGATTTTGACTACAACAGCGTTAATGGAATCTCAATTCAAAAAACAACCTTGCTGAATCAAAGTATGAAATGATTGGATAGATGAAGCGCTAAAAGCGTTTACCAGTAATTCTTTCACAATCCAAAATCCAAAATATCAAACGGTATAACTTCCTCATAAGTTCCTCATATTTTTCCTTTAGTATTTAAATTAAGAACATAATTCTGCTTGATTTTTAAATCAATATCTTTAGTTTTTTGTTCAAAGCGTTCCAACTAAATTTACTCAAAACTTAAGGCTATGGACGTTAAAGAACTTCTAGATCGATATGCAGCAGGAGAACGGAACTTCCACGGTATTGTCTTACCAAAGGCTGACCTACGGGGTGTTCACTTAGGCGGTGTAGACTTTGGTAGAGCAGACCTGAGAGGCGCTAACCTAGCAAAAGCATCTATGAGTGGAGCTAATTTGTGTAAAGCCAATCTTCAAGGTGCGAACCTAGAACACGCAAATTTATCTGAAGTGATTTTTTGTGGCGCTGATTTGTGTGAAGCGACACTGACAACAGCCAACCTCAATGAATCAGACCTTAGTGGTGCATATCTTTGTGGCGCAGACTTATGTGATGCTACTTTGCATATGACATCACTTAGTGCGGCAAACTTGCAGCGTGTAAATTTGAGTGATGCAAAAATGAGCGGAGTCAGGATGTGGAAAGCTGATTTGCGAGAATCTGACTTGACTGGTGCTGATTTAAGCGAGGCAAATCTGAGTGAGGCAAACCTGACTGGGGCGAATTTAAATGCAACAGATATGAGTGAAGCTTTTTTAACTGGGACAATTATGCCTGACGGTACTATGCATAAATAGTGTTAGAACCTGAAAATTAGTTGTCTGCTGATAGTCGGTTCTTAGAAAACAGTCTTTAGGGAGGTAGAAAATGCCTCAACTAGCACCGCATATATTTGATATCTTATACCAGCAGGGTGTACAACACGCGTTTGGTATACCTGGGGATTTTGCTCTAACGCTATTTGATGCACTAGCGGCTAGCAAGATTGAACCCATTGTTATGACACATGAACCCTGCGTAGGCTTTGCTGCTGATGCTTACTCCCGGATTCGGGGTTTGGGTTTAGCGGTTGTTACCTATAGTGTCGGCGGGTTGAATATGGTGAATGCTGTAGCAGGCGCTTATGCGGAGAAATCACCATTAGTAATTTTAAGTGGTGGCCCAGGCATCCGGGAACGACGGGAGCATGACTTACTGCACCATAAAGTAAAAACCTTCGATACGCAACGGCGTGTTTATGAAGAAGTCACTCTTTACGCCACAACGTTAACTGACCCAAAAACAGCTGATACGAAAATTCATCGTGCCCTTGACTATGCAACGACATTCAAGCGTCCTGTTTATTTGGAAATTCCCCGCGATCTGGTTTATGCCGAGATTACGGAGTCAGAACACTTGCTACCACCAATCAAGCGCACTGATCCAGATACCTTAACGGAAGCCGTTGCAGAAACCTTGGAGATGTTACAGCAATCGCACTCACCTGTGATTATTGCTTGTGTAGAGGTTCATCGCTTTGGCTTGCAGGAACAACTTCTAGCCTTGGCAGAAAAACTCGGTGTACCAGTCTGCTCAACCATGTTAGGGAAATCTGTTTTTCCTGAAGGACATCCCCAATACATCGGTATCTACAATGGTGAAGCAGGGGATTTAAATGTGCAAAGAACTATTGAAGAATCAGACTGTGTGCTGATGTTGGGGGTGTTTATGACTGATATTAACTTGGGGATGTTTACGGCCCATCTTAATCCAAGTTGTACAGTCTATGCAACCTCAGAACGCATTGCTATTAAACATCATGAATACCCGAATGTGAGGTTTGAAGATTTCATCAACACCTTGTTGAATAGTCCAGATTTGCCTCATTGGAATTCATCTAGCATCAAAACGATGAAACCGCGTGTTGCTCCATCTTTGGGCAAGATTTCCATGAGTGGATTACTCTATGAACTCAATCAGTTCATTGACAGCAATACTCTACTGGTGACAGATGTCGGTGATACTTTATTTGCAGCAGATGATATCCAGACACAGCAAGGCACATCATTCTTATGTCCGGCCTTCTACGCCAGTATGGGATTTGGAATTCCTGGTGTAATCGGCGCTCAATTAGCCGATCCATTCCGGCGGGCGATCACTTTGGTTGGCGATGGCGCATTTCAGATGACAGGAATGGAATTGCTCACAGCTAAACGCTTAGGACTGAACCCAATTGTCATTGTCATCAATAATGGTTCATTTGCTTCTCTCCAAGCGATGGGGTATCAAGAAGCGGCATTTGTCAAAATTCCCACAATTGACTATGCCCAGTTAGCAAAAGTCCTGGGAGGTCATGGCTTTGTTATTCACACAGATACACAACTACAACAAGCCTTAAATATAGCGAGAGATAGCGAGATTTTCAGCATTCTTGATGTTCATCTTTCACCTGAGGATATTTCGCCTGCTTTGCAAAGATTGAGCGCACTATTTGCCAAAACCCTCAAAGGATAAAGTCATACGAATTCGTAATTCGTAATTCAGACAGTCCCCAACCCATTTTCCTCATCTTAAAGGCGTAGTTTTTTATCCTGAAAATATTCTTTAGAAAGATATAACTATATCTAAACTTATATCTATTGGTTGATATTTAAATCAAATTATTTTCTACTATTTAGGAATACCTTGTGAATTGATTAGAGAAACTTTAACACGGTTTTACTTGAGAGTAAAATATATCATGCAGTAGTAGTGATGTATATAGATGATATAGGGTCAATTTTTACAGAAATTGTCTTGGCACTTTCGTAGCAATTTAAATTTATAGGTCATGGTGGCAGATTTATAGGTTTCGTACTGTGAACTAAGAGGCTAAGATAGCTACATTTAGCTTGTCGCTTTTAGATATCAAATTAAAGCTTAGATACTCATCTGTCAAACAGGTCAATTAGTAACAGATTGGATAGATATAGCTATAACCTGGACAAATAAAATTCACAAGTCTTGACCTGATGTTAAATATAAATAAAAATGGTTTTCTTAATGATTCAAAATAATATATATGAATAAAAACTTAGGATTGATTTTTATAACCATAGCATTAGTAAGTTTATTATTTTTACCATTATTTACCGTGATGAATCAGGAAAAACAACCTTTGTTTTTGTTAAATTCTGTATCAATTAGTCAAACTATTGAACAGATAAAAGAGCAATATGAATCTGATTTACTGAGTATTGATGGTGTAGTAGGTGTGGGAATTGGTGAATGTGAAGATAAACCTTGCATAAAAGTGTATTTAGAAAATGAATCTCCGAACTTTAAAAAGCAAATACCAAAGCAGTTGGATGGATTCAAAGTAGATGCACAAGTGACAGGAGCTATTCAAGCATTGCCTCAGCAATAACAAGTCTTTTTTCTCTGTAAAAGGGAGATGGCGATGAACAAAGTTAATACCGTCAAACAGGATTATGAGGAACAACTGATGAGGCTACCCAATGTTACAGGCGTTGGCATTGGTGACAAGGATGGGAGGACGGTCATTAAGGTTTTTGTGACCCAAAAAATTCCAGAGTCCGACTTACAGCCGCAGGAGGTTGTCCCGAAGTCTATAGAAGGATGTGAAACCGACGTTGAAGAAATCGGCATTGTAACAGCACAAATCTAAATAACCAGATCAACAGGAGATTTGATATGAAATTAGATGAAAATAAGATGATACTGTCTGGACAGTACACAGCAGAGGTGCAAAAAGCTCACAGAGCCGCAGTAGAAGAGTTTATGAGTCCACAGCAGCTGCGTCCCAACGTCGTTGGTCTTGGAGTAGGCGTAAAATGGCGGAATGGAGAGCCTACGGGTGAGCCAGCTTTGTTGACATTAGTCACTCACAAGATGCCAAAAGATGAATTGAGTGATGCTGATCTCGTACCATCGACATTGGCAGATATGCAAACTGATGTTTTAGAAATCGGTTATCCTTTCGCGGGAGTGGGCGAGTTACGCCAAAAACCACCGCAGATGAGAACTGAGCTTATACAACCTACTAATGGTATGACTGGAACTTACCGTGTTACTGAAAGGGTTGAAATACCAGAAGCGGGCATTGAGATACTTGCTAAACGTGCCCGTCCAGCGGAGGGAGGCTACAGCGTTGGACATTTCAAGATTACGGCAGGTACTATTGCTACTTGCGTATACGATATTTTACCAGAAGGTTCTACGAACCCTCCCGTACATGGCAAAGGTATCCCGTCCCGCTACTATATTCTTAGCAATAATCATGTCTTGGCTAATAGCAACGATGCTGCTGTAGGTGATCCTATATTGCAACCAGGCCCCTTTGATGGCGGGACTGCTCCAACAGATATCATCGCTCGGTTGAACCGATTTGTTCCAATTGACTTTGAGCCAACAATTCCCAGAGAACAGCACCGCAACCTTGTTGATGCGGCAATCGCAGAAGGAGCATTCCATGATCTTGATCGGGAAATTTACTGGTTGGGTTACGTGCGAGGTTGGCGGCGCAAGCAGGATATAACGGTGGGGATGCCTGTGTATAAGACTGGACGCACCACAAACTTCACAAGCGGTAGAATTACGGCAATTAGTGCCACTGTCGATGTGGGCTATGGTAACGGGAGGATAGCTCGTTTTAAGGATCAGATAGTTACTACCAATCTTTCGGCCGGTGGTGACTCTGGTTCACTGGTTGCTACTTTGGTCAATAACACCCCGGCGGCTGTAGGACTGCTGTTTGCTGGCTCCTCGGTGGCAACTATTGTCAATCAAATCGAAAATGTGCGATCGCTACTACGCATAGAAGTTGCAGAACAGATTCTCTAAAAGCATGCATATCTGAGTCAATTAGTAGTCCACTACCACTAACGACTTGGTGATAGTGTGTTGTTTTAGCAGTAGATTCCTGAAATCAAAACCCCCTAGCTGCGATATGAGCTAGGGGGCTTTGATAGAAAAATGAATCCTGGCATCGAGCTATTTTTGCGTAGGGCTACCCCTAAACTATCGTGGCCGCAGCAGCGTTTCACCTCTGAGTTCGGGAAGGGTTCAGTGTGGTTCCACCGC
>NZ_JACJTD010000063.1 GCF_014698505.1 Nostoc foliaceum FACHB-393
CCAGATGGCGAGTTGCCAGCCGCTACTGAAACTACTATCAAACTCTCAGATATAGTTCTGCCTCAACACCAGCCCCGACGATACTTTGACCCACAAGCATTAAAAGAATTAGTCTCGTCAGTCAAGCAGCATGGCATCCTCCAACCTTTGTTGGTGCGGACAATTGGCGGAGGGAAATACGAATTAGTAGCAGGAGAGCGACGTTATCGGGCAGGACTTGAAGCCAAACTTGAAGTCGCGCCTGTGGTTGTGCGTGAGCTATCTGATGACCAAGCGTTTCAGTTGGCTTTGATTGAAAACCTGCAACGAGAAGACCTTAACCCCGTTGAAGAAACTGAAGGTATCTTGCACCTGTTGGCAATCCGGCTGCATTGCGATGTAGAAGCCGTCAAATCCTTGCTGTATCGAATGAAAAACGCTCACAGTAAGGGGGAACAGCCGTCAAAATCCTCATTAAATGAATCTAGTAAAAACGTTTTTCCTAACTCAGATAATCCACAAACTGAGGACAACATTTCTGAGCATTTAGCCGATAAAAATGAATCTAGTAAAAACGTTTTTCCTAACCCCGATAATCCACAAACTCTTGACAACGTTTCTGACCATTTAGCCGAGAAAACTGAATCTAGTAAAAACGTTTCTCCTAACCTAGATGAAGAACAATCAAACACGGTACAACAGGTGTTTGAGAGTTTGGGACTCATGAATTGGCTATCGTTCATCACCACACGCTTACCTTTGCTCAATCTGCCCGAAGAAATTTTAATAGCACTGCGAGAAGGGAAACTGGAATACACCAAAGCACAAGTCTTGGCGCGGGTAAGGAATAATGAAATCCGAAAAAAACTTTTATCCGAAGCGATAGCCTCGGATTGGTCTTTAAGCCAAATCAAAGAAAAAATCACAGCTTGGACTGATGATGAACAAGCATCCTCGTCTAAAGCATCTAACCAAATACCAGACCGCCTCCAAAATATCACCCAGCGCATTAAAAAGCGTCAGCTTTGGAAAGAACCTAGAAAGCAAAAGCAGTTGGTAAACCTTTTAAACAAGCTCGAAGCCTTACTAGGGGATGAGTGACTATGACCGCTACAGTCCCACAGCAACAACAGCCTATCACCGAGCATCTGGGGCATCAGGACAACCCAGAGACATTGGTAATGGCATTATCCTTAAATATAATTACCGTTGCGAGAGGGTGATTGCGCTCTTTCTGTTCAAGCCTGTGCAATTACGGGATGGTCATCAAAACTGAACCAAAAGCTTCTCAGTTGGGTGCAAACCTGATTGGTTGCCACTTTGAAAGTCAGCCAAAGAACCACATTTATTGGGTAGATGTCGATGCAGTAGACGAAATGCAATAATTTTTATTGGAGTTCAAGTTTATGTTTCTGCAAGATTATCTATTTAACTAAATGGGTTAAGTTAGCAACAGAGATGTCAATACCAAAAAAAGGTACAAGAAAGATAATAGTTGATGGAGAACCATTTATCTGGCTAATCCGAAGACAAGCCACTAACTCTCAAGCAGACTATCCTGATGGACATCTTCATGTTGCAGTAGAACACGCTACTGAGCATGGGTCAGTATTAGTAATTCTTACTGATAGACTTCATCCACAGGGGTTTAGCCTTGAAATAACCGCAGTCACACCAAAAGATGTAGCGTTATGGATAAAACAAGCTATGCAAATCGGATGGTTGCCTAAAAAGTCAGGTATAACCTTTAAGGTTCGCGTTATTGACAATACTATTATCAAAATTGCAACTTAGGAAAAAAGCAACTGCATTCTATTTCAGCAGTAAGAAACAAAAGGCAATAGTTTCTTACCGAGACAACAAAAAGGTGAATTCTCAAGGGTTACGGCAAGTACGACCACGCATCTCTATTGCGACGCATTGGCTCCCAAAATTGCGATCGCAGCCAATGTGTCGCAATCAAGGTACTCCGCATTGGCTCTAGAAACGCTTAATTCAATAGCAACAATGTCTTTACTCCAGTAAAACTCTTCTTTGGTCACGATATTTGACGCTTATTAAACTTTAAATTTAGTAGAAAAGATTTTAATGTGCTTAACAAGATAATCAACAAACGCGATCGCAGTATTGAAAGCGGCTCATCAATTCCTTAGCGTAAGTTCCTGTTCGATTGCTCATTTATCCCCAATACCTATTAGGCATTATCATTTATCCATTTACATTGTTTATAATGCCACTTGAGCGCTTCTTTATTAGGGTATAGTGTCGTATCTTTAGGAAGCCTAATTGTTTTACCGTTGAGTTCCCCATAACTTGTGTTTTGTAATTCTGGCGCAATACATACTTTATTCGTTTCTGGGTGAATAGTAAGGAGATAAAGGTCAAATAGGGTATGAATATCAGAACGAAGAATTAGCCCATTCCAGATTTCGTTAGTGTCATCTCCTTTATATGGGTAAATATGGGCAGCTTCTAGTGCTTGTTCTGCATTACAACCAGTTACAGTGCATTCCTTATTATAAACTGCAAGTATTTTTTTACGAAAAGCTTGTTGTCCTCTCCGACGAACAATAGATGAGAGAATATAGTTTCTGGCATCTTGTATATTTTCTGGCTGAAAAAAGCCTGAATTATCAACATCTTTAATCGTACTGTCTAATATAGATTCATCCTGTTTCCAAAAACGATTTTCGTTTAAATCAGAAGGAACTTGCCAAACCTTAAAACTATATTTATCATCTTGGGGCGCGGTACATCCTGCTGCTAGCATCTTACCATCTGCACTAAATGAAATAGCTGCTAAGTTTGAAAACTCTAAATAATGAATTATTTGATTCGTTTCTAAATTGTAGACTCTGACTTTCCTATTACCTGCATTACTAGCAAGTAATTTTCCATCAGGACTAATTGCAAAATAATCAACATATTCTAAATCTTTAGACAGAGTAAATAGTAATTTTCCGGTTGTTATACACCAAAATTTTATACCACCTCCCCCACTACTAATCACAGTTTTCCCGTCAGGAGTGATTGCAACACATCGTACATTATATGAATGTCCAATCAAATTATGAATAAGCTGTTTAGTTTCTACATCCCAAATTTTTATTGTTTTGTCATTGCTTCCACTAACTAAAAAACGACAGTCAGGGGAAAAAATAAGACAATTAATCCTTAAAGAGTGTGCAGAAAGTGTATCTATTGACTTAATTGTTTCTTGACCCCAAAGGTAGATACTTGTATTTTTCGTATTAAGATTTTTATACTTATTCTCGCCTCCACTTGCAATAAATTTTCCATCTGGGCTGAATTTGACACAATGAATTGGATCTTTACGAAAGAAGGTTTGTGTTTGAACCAAATTTCCCGTCTGTAAATTCCATAACTTAACAGTATTATCTAGACTAGCACTAGCAATGATTTGTCCATTTGAACTAGTGTCTAGTGAGTAAATTGTTCTTGAATGTCCAGATAACACATTTTTTAATTTTCCACAATTCAAATCCCAAATTGCAATATCATTAGCGCAAGCACCAGCAAGAAATTGCCCATTAGGTGTAAAAGAGATTCCATAAGCACTTCCAAATTTTCCTACGGGATAGGAAAAGCTATGTATACATTTCCATTCATTATCAAGAGTTTTACTTTCTAGAAAAAATGAAATTTCTTCATTTGTGTTCTCTATCATTCTGAATCCTGACAATTTCAACAACACTATATGAAGTATTCCCATCTATGGGGCAGGATTTGTCCTGCCAAAACGTGGAGTAAAACTTGGCTCGATCTAAACCTTGCTGCCAAAAACTAGATTTATGCGATCGCGCCATGCGTTAATTGAGGCCACTTCAAAAAACTGTTTCAAAATTTTTTGTAGTCTGTTTCTTATTGAGTATCTTCAAATATTTTGATGTGAGAACTCGTTGCGAATCATGCGGCAACGCGGAGTATAAAGGGGCGGGCAGGCTTGGACTGGTCGGCTCAATACCTATAAGGGTTAAGAAAAAGATTATACGGAAAGTTTCCGTATAATAAATAGTTGGGCTGCTAGTGATTCGGAAAATCAAACAAAGGAACTAATGAATCTAGTGTCTTTTAACCGGGGGCTACAGAGTAAGCTTGAAGAATTCTTGATAATCATATGTGAAAATCGTGGCCACAAATTCGACCCAACTGGCAGACAGTCAGACATTAGGAAAATCGAGGATGTATACCAAAGCGATGGCGGTAATTTTTGGGTTTTGGAATCAGCTGGCTCAATTGTCGGGACTATTGCTTTAAAGATAATTGATCGCAAAGAATGTATTGGAGAGATTAAAAGATATTTTGTGTTACCCACCCTTCAAGGACAGGGGCTTGGGCAAATGTTGATAGGTCATGCGATAGATGTAGCGATCGGCAATGGTTTGAAAAAATTAAGACTGGACACAATGAGACAATCTAAGGCCGCTATTTATATATTTAAGAAGAACGGCTTCTACGAAATAGAGAAATACAACAACAATGATGTGGCTGAAATCTTTATGGAAAAAGATCTGTCCAATCGACTGTAATTTCTTCGTATCCACGGGCACATACAACAGCACCTACACCCATATTTCAAATATTTTTAATATGATAGTTTCAATTCCCAATTCCAATATTTACCCAAATCTTATTTAGTAAAGCTTTATATTTAACCCCGCAGTTATGGCGGGAATCTGGTTCCCTGGTTCATCTCATTTAACCCCACTTGCGATTATCCGGCAGTGGGGTATTTTGATGTTCAAATTAAGACCCCGTTACATTTAAGCCACACACAAAAACTGTGGATATCTCCACAGTGAGATCGCACCTACTGGTTGAGGGACTGCCGTGTAGACGTTGGTATAGAAATGTCGTAATTCCCATATAACCCGACATAAAAGGGCGATCGCAGGCACGACCAAGAAAGGAAGTTGCACAGCACTGGCTACTGAAAGCCTTATAAATAAAGCACTTTGAGCTAAGTAATCAAAGTTTTCTTAATTGGTTTTCTTACTTGCCCTTTATTCTATACATTAAGTTTTAAGGCAACGTACTAAATATAAAAGTGTTTTTTATCTCCCTATAAACGACAAAAATCTTGTTTTCCATACGCCCGATAAGAGTGTTTAGCAAGTTGAAATTATGGGCAAATTTGAGAAAAAGTCAGATTTTTTCTGGCAGATTTTGTATAAATTCTAACTGCTAAGTCTTCTGGATGTCCTAGACAATCACCGTAACATCCATTAACAAAAGCAGTCCCCTGATCTCCAACTAACTCAAGAACAAAACGACCAGCTTCTCCTCCTGCACTAAAATCAGTTTGCTGATAATGTCTACCTTCTGCAAACCCCTGTGTTTGTATATGTCCAATATAATTTTTCAGTTGTTTGCACTCATTTAGCTGAGTAATAGCTTGCTTGTAATAAGATTCATATTCTCTAAAACCTAAATAATTTCTATACTCAATTGGCATAATCAATCCGGGAGTTAGCTTTGCAGTAGAAGCTATACAGTAAGGAATTAAAATTACTAATAATAAACAAAGTGTATATTTTACAGACAGTTGATAACGATATTGGATTTCATTTAAAATTTTGCAAGATATGTAAATACAAACAAAAGGTAATACTAGCAAAAAACTAGAAAATAAATTAACTAAAATGAACACATCTACATATAGTAATTTAGCTGTCATTTTCAATGATTTAATATTTAAGTTACTTTTACTAAAAAACTATCAATTGTTAAAGTTATAACTAAAATTATTGGAGATATCAATAAAATTCCAGTTAACAAATACAAGTATATAAGATATTTGTAGGCATTAATAGGTAAAATAATCAAATTAAGAATGCAACCTATAAGCGCAGCAATAATAACTACAAAAACTGAGAAACTTTCCTGCTTAACACTAAAAGTTCCAAGAGTTACTGCACTACAAGATAATGCAACAAATAATGCCATTGAAAAACTAAAAGGAAAATCACCTGGGTTATTCAACCAAACTCCAATAAAATCATCTCTCAAAAAAATACTTGGTAAAGCTAATAAAAACAAAAACGGGCAACTAACGATAAATATTAGACTAGTAATAGCTGCGGCAGATGTTTTAAAATCCAAATACTTATAATTTTTGTTCATTTTTGTTTTGAAATATAGCGGTTAATAATCAAATTTACTAAAGATATGTCAACAGCAAATATAATCTATTATTTAAAATGAATTGGTTTTTATAACAAATGTATTTCATTTTAAATTTATTTAATTTTAATAGTTAATAACTGAAGTGTCACTTTCTATCTAGAATTTAGAACTCGTTGCGATGAGGCGGCGTAGCGGAGTGGCTCTTGCGGGCATGAGGGTTTAGTCAACACAACCAGTAATCTCCCTGCCCGTAAGAGCCACCGCCTCATCGAGCGAAGCGGCAACGAGTTCGTCGGTTCAACACGGCTCACCGACTAAAACCCCTAGAGCGTTGCTTTTGCTCCACTATCTCTTGCTGTTGTTCAATAAGAATCTCATTCCAAGTTCGCCCACTAGGTGCAATTCTTTTAGCCGCTTCCGAAAAACTTCGCACCCGAAGCATTAATTTACTCGAATGGAATTTATAAGGTATTTACAAGGATTTTTTTGAAAATGGCGTTTGTAAGGTAAACCAATGGCATTTCAATGGTATTCCAATGGCAAATATAAGGATTTATTTGCACCTTCAACACTGAAAATCACCGTTTTTTACAAAATCCTTCTTTTTTGTCAAAAATAAGGTAAAACAATGGCATCTCCAAGGTGTTTACAAGGTAAACATAAGGTAAAAGTAAGGATTTCGACCCCGAAAACCTCATTTACCACCCTGATTTTTCCGCCAAAAATTTCTGTCCAAAACTTACGCACAGTACGCAATCTTTTTAGGCCAGTTTTTTGAGCCAAAACTAAAAAGACTTGAACCAACATCAAAAAACAATACTCACTAACTACATTTGTAATATCAAAACAGCACTCCACTTTTGAGTTACACCTTAGCGGCGCTGTAAACATCACTTATTACATAGGGTTTATGTAGTTTACCAGTATTGAAATAGTAGTTCTAAATACCTTGCCCAAGTGGTAGCTGTTGGGTAGCTCAACTGGTGACACACAGCTACCAGTTGAGTAGTAAAAAAGCGAGTTGTTGAAAATTTGATCATTCCCCAACTGGTAGCTATAGAGTAGCCCTACAGCTACCAGTTGAGCATAAGACTTTTTGCGAAAATTTCTAGCGTAATGCTTTCTGACTATGACTTACAGCAAATTTTGATTGCCTGTTTCATTCTCAATAACTTCAAAATTATTGAGAATACATAATACATTTATGTTGCAATTGTGCTTCATAAATTATTTCTAGAGCTTAACCTGCCACGCTAACATCCGATTTTTTTTCTTCATGCCTGAATAGAAATTGTTCCTTTTACAATCTCCACGCTTGTTAATAGAGATGAAACTTGTTTTAAGTGGTGAAATTGTCTGATTAATCACAGTTACAAATAGCAGACATTTTGCACCTAAAACCCCGATTCCTGTGCAAAATGTCTGCTATTCTGCACAGCTTATACACGCTTTTAACTGTTATAGCTGTCAAGAAACTTTGACTATTCACTACAAAATGTCTGCTATTTAGAACATGGCTTTGACCAAAAAATTGGTGTCTAATACATACACCAACTACCTTTTAGCCACTTTTATCAAACTGGCTCATTCTCAATAACTCTAAAATTATTGAGAATACATAATACTTTTGTGTTGCGACTGTACTTCAAAAATCCCGCTTAATCGATCAACTTCTTCAGTAAGTGAATCTGAAATTTCCACTGGGAGTTCAGCCGTCACTCTATATATTTAGCGTTAACTGAAACAGAAACTCGTCTAACGCAATAACTACACTAAACACTTATAAAGCCGTGGACTTAGTGTAGTTTAACCGTAGTTAATCAGTCTCATCCGACACTAATATTTTTGGCCGTCCAAAAGGACAAAAACAGTGCTTTCTTGTCCTTTTGGCCGTCCAGTGAGCGCCAACCCTGCTCAATTGTCATGCTCTGCTGACAAATGCCCACCTGTCAACGGACGGCCAAAACATCAAAAACAGTGGTTTCTTGTCCTTTTGGCCGTCCACTGTTTTTGAAAAAAATCTTCTGTAACTATTATCCAGTCTCAATTACAGCCACTTTTTTGCGCTATTTTTATTGTCAATAAGGCCCCATCTTATTGACAATGCGTAATCATAATATGTTGCAATTGTGTTTCAAAAATTCTTTCTTGAACTTAACCAACAAGTCAGGTGTACGCTCTGCGTGGCTCACAAGCTAAAACCACGCTCCTGCTGTCTGCGCTTTTGTTGCTCCTCCAACAGATGAGCTTCTAGTTCCTGACTCCAATCAGGAGTAAAAGTTGTCACTTTTTTACTGTGAGGCAACAATAAGAATACTGCACTAGCAGTAGAATTTCCTTGTGAATCATTATTAAACGTCAGGAAAACTTTATCAGTATCTTTGAGAAATTCCATAGGTAGGTTATTCGGGTCATCAGCTACCATAAACATCGTTCTAGTTGGCGGTAGCCCTTCCCTTTTGTGCATCAGGAAAGTGGCGGCTGACATCGCATCAATTGGTGTAGAACACAAAAAGACGTTTTCTACCTTGGACGTTGGTTGCCCTCCCAATCTCAAATAAAACCAACCATTTGCTGTAGAGGTGTTTTGGTCGTACTCCACAGCGCGATGGCTTTGCTTTGGATTTGACCATACTAATGCGCCAGTTTTTGAACCATCTAAATCACGCTTGATAAACAAAATATTTCGCTGCTCATCCATGTAAAGCAACTGATTATCATGTAATCCTTGGAGAATATAATCTGGTATATAGCGTTTCTCGCTCAAGTATTTGTGTAATACTTGCCAAACAACTTTATCCTCTGGTGGTGGTGTAAACTGTGGTTGATTTTGTTTGTGTTCAATTTCTGGAAACAGCTTTTGTCTCTCCTCAACTGCGAGTGGTTTAACAGGTTTGAGCAGCAATTTATTAATAAATTCATCATCACGTTCTGGTTGGTAGTCAATGCCAAGATGTTTTTGCAAACCTGGCCATGTATAAGCTGCACCTAACTGTGTACCACTAAAAGCCTGCCCATCTTTCTGGTATGAAATGCCTTTAGATTTACCGTTCCTAGTGAATCCTGTTCTCACACTAATGCCAGCTAACTGTAATCGCCAGATCAAGATTGGCATTTGAGGATTATCAACACTGGCCCTATCAATTGTCTGCTGAAGTTCCTCTTTAATCGTGCGTCCTGGTGGCCGCTCAAGTTTACCTAGTTCATATTCTTCCTGTTCTCGCCTTATGCGCCTGATTTGTCCGGTGCTGGGTGTGCGTTGAAGTTTCTCTCTACTTCCTTGGACTTGCACCAAATCATAGTCTATTTCAATCTGCCGCAACACTTTTTCAGAGCGCACATAATCCCAGGAATCATGCACTAATAGCCCTGTATCCATCCTGATGCGGCTGGCGGCAATGTGGATGTGGTCGTCGTCGGTATTGTGGTGGCGAAAGATGACAAACTGATTGGCATCAAAGCCCATTTCAAACATGTAGCGATCGCTGATTTCGCTCCACTTCTCATCATCTAATTTATCACCCTTAGCTGCTGATAGAGAAACATGGTAAACAACTCTGTCTGCATCAGAATTAAGTTGTCGAGACAGCTTAAACTCCCGCGCCAATTCACGGGCATTTCTTCCGCTCATGTTGCCGCCGATTAGTTTAGCATCTTCACGGGATTCCAAATAATCCAACAGCTTGCGAAAACCTCTGCCTTTAGTCTGCTTCCCAATCATCCTCTTCGTCTTCCTCTTCTGAATCTTCAGATTCAATATCATCCGAGGCAATGTCTCGTCTGCACTGATGCAGTAGTTCTAAAAGTTCTCTTAGTAGTTCTGGATCAGAAGGTAAAGTTCGTCCAATTTTTAAGGCTGTGTTAGTTGCCTTGACAAGCTGGTTTAGGTTGTTGCCGATTTGTCCTAATTCCCAATATGTTTGCAAGCTAATTTTACTTAGTCGTTTAGGCAATGGACGCATCAACGCATTGCGTCTCATCAGTTCACTCGCTGACATCCCCGCGTCAAGTGATTTTATTCGCAGCAAGTCCAGTTCGATATCGCTCAATCTCACTGGAAATATGTGCTTTCGGACTAGAGCTTTTGACTGCTTGCGATTCGCCATAAGTTGAGAAGATTCAGGGACATTGAGAGGGGGGTTTTTCAAGGGGGGTTTCCCCACTTGAACCAGTCTGCCGTTCGAGCGCGGCGAGACAAAGCGTAAGCTTTGAGGCATGGCTGGCTTCTAGCCCAAATACGGGGTAAGAGATGTGTCGTGTACTACCTGTGTACGGAGGGCACAGCAGGAGGCTGAGGGCAGGAGTATAAAGGCGTAGCCGTGATGCTGATCATCCTACAACTTACAGGGGAGGATAGCAACGGCGTAGCCGGAATTTGAGATAATCAAGCAGGAGATAAATTCTGGTTCGGCGTAGCCACCATAGAGGAGATAAAAACGGCGTAGCTGCTATATGAAAATTCTAGGTTCAGCGTAGCTGTCGCACAATATAATAGTCCGGCGTAGCCGCAATACGAAAAAATAATTCAGCGAAGCTGTTTTAAGTAAAATTCTCTGATTCAGCGTAGCTGTAATAGTCAAATTGTTTAGCATTAGCGTGAATAAGAAGACCAGCGAAGCTGCCACACTAAAAAACAGTTTGGCGTAGCCGTAATACGAAAAGGTAATTCGGCGCAGCCGCAATAGCCGATTTTTTTCGGATTTTGAAAACAAATTGGTACAAATTATTTCAAATAGCCGATAATTATCAGTTAATCGTTATTCACAAGATAACCATGAGTGAACATCAGAATTCAGAATTAATTACGAAAGAGAAGATTGATAAGGCCATCAATCTGCTGAAAGAACAGAAGCCGAAAGAACGAGAGGATATATCGGACAGAGAGGCCATCAGGAAAATGAGACGGTACATTGAGAAATTGACTTCTGATAAGTACGGCTACAGTTACGACGAAGTTTCAGAAATGCTGAAGGGTATGGGCATCAATTTGACAGGCGGCAGAATCAAATATTTAATCGGTGAGTTGAAGAAAAGCAGCCGTCAACGAAAGAAAGCTGAGGAGGACGGCGACAAAAATCAGTCGTCAGAGCCACCTACTGAAACTCAACCAGCAGTTAAAGCCAGTAATGAAGCTGAGAAATTACCTGTCAATAGTGGGAAGGGTAAGAGAAAAATCAACAGTTAGCAAAACAGGTGTAAGAGATAAATCAGAGCCAACTAACCAAACAGGTCAGGCTTTGTACCTCAAATTTATTTATAAAGACGAAAATTTATAAGCTAGTTGAATGATGAGTTAAATCACTACTCGTCATGGAAAAAGAGCAGCAATCAATATCCCTTAATATTCAAGCAAAGTATAGCTGTATTTTTATATACTACAAGGTATTTATTTTTACGTAAACGTTTGAACATTACAATAAATCATCCCCTAGTCTTGCAAGATTGATAGGGGACTTTATAGAAAGTATTTAAGATTGTTATTGTTAAAAAACGCTTAATACCTTTTGTTTACGTACAGTTTTTTATATAATTTTTTTAAAACCGCACTAGAGCTTTTATATACCTAATATATGTTAATATTACTATTGTAAATATATCTAGCACACTTTGAAAATTTCTAAGCTAAGTGGTAGCAAAATATATTTAACAATTCATAACAGCTAATAATGTAATGTTACCAAATATTTTAAAAACAAAAATAACTAGATAAAAGGTGCAAATTTTAATTACACTGCTTTGCTATAAAAAATGCAAATTCATTAGTAATTTTATTTTGATGAGCTTTAATTTGCTATCAAACGATCAAAGACATAGATTTAAACAATTAAATGTTATTGAAATCATAATTTTTACCTAATTAACTATTTTAGAATCAAAAAGTATGACCAATATACCAACTATTGAAGAGTTACAAAAAAGTTTTTCTAGTGTTTATGATGGGCCAAATCGATTACAACGAGAGTATGATATGGCAAAAGAAGCTATGTACTTAAATGTTCCGCTAGAGATTTATAAGTGTTTGTATAATCTAAGACATGAGCAATCTATAGATCCGTATCCTAAGAAGCATGAAGACTGGCATCATTGGCGAGATATGCCTAGTGTATGGGCTAATTGGATTTTACAATTACCACCAAAAAAGAAAATTTTTTTATTACGTAAAGGATTATTTAAATTAGTACAAAGTGGAATTGCAATAACTATTGTAGTAGCAGTAGTTCAATATATTTTTGAAACAGAAAAAAGACAAACTTTGAGACAATATCAAGCTTGGCAAATAATCTATGCAGCAGGAGAACAAAGAGCTAGTGCTGGAAGAAATCTAGCTCTTGAAACATTACAAAAGGATAATGTTCCTTTAGTAGGCTTGAGTGCCAAAGGTGCATATTTAGATAATATAAATTTAAAAAGAGTTAACTTAAAAGAAGCAAACCTTGAAGATGCTAGTCTAACTAGGGCAAACTTAGATGAAGCAATATTCGAGAAAGCTCAACTTCAACGAACTAATTTTTTTAAAGCTAATCTTAAAGAAACTAAATTTATTAGAGCAAATCTTAAAGAAGCCAGTTTTGATTACGCTAATCTTGAAAAAGCTAATCTAACTGAAGCCTTTCTTGAAGATAGTTTTTTAGTTAAGGCTAAACTTAACAAAGCTATACTTAGGGGTGCTAATTTAGAAACCAGCGATCTTAACAAAGCGGTTCTTAAAGAAGCAAATCTTGAAGGAGCAAATCTTAAAAGAGCAGATCTTGAAGGAGCAAATCTTGAAGGAGCAAATCTTAAAGGAGCAAATCTTGAAGGAGCAAATCTTGAAGGAGCAAATCTTGAAGGAGCAAATCTTGAAGGAACTATATTTTATAAAAATTTTAAAATAAATGTTGAGCAAATTAAAAAAGCTAAGAACTGGCAATTTGCACATTATGATACTAATGTTAATAAACAACTAGGTTTATCAAGTAATAAACCAGATATTGTCTCAAATAACAATAAAAATACTATAAATGATGGTTGTTACAAAGTAGATTCTAAACAAAGATGGCAATCTTTTCCTTTAAAGGGAGTAAAAGAAATTTCAAGTATAGAAGGTAAATGGTCAGTGGATGATAAAAAATATAACAGAGTGGGAACTGAAGGACATAGTGGAAATGACGCATTAGCTTTAGAACCATACAATAGTGCTAAGTTCAAAAAAGAATATCCATTTGGCGCTCTCCTTGTATATATACCAGGCAAAGGAATTACTAGAGTATTAATGCCAAACAAAATATCAGAAGAGAACTTAACTTATATTAGAATGAGAATTAATGATAATTGGCTTGAAGACAATGGTGGTGAGCTAAAAATATGTTTCAAATGAATAACTTAAATTAATTTACAGCTAACAACTTAAACGTAAATTTAGCTATAAACTGACTTACTCATCTCTTTTTAAAAGAATGAATTACCTCATGAATTTTATCTAAAGCTATACCAAGCTTAAAAGAAGTTTGCTTAGTTAAATAGACAATTCAAAACCACCGCCAACAGAAATAGGAAGCGGTAGTAGTTTTAATGTTCAAGTTTTTGTTAAGCAAAATAGGCGTAGATATAGCGTATAAATATCCTGAACAGGACGCTCACTCAATGATTAAGTACCCAATTTTGAAGGGGAGCATCTTTTATTACTGATAGGTCAGTAGAAATTAAAAACAGATAAATTTTAGAGCGTCACTGTCGCTTCACAGGTCGTCTGCACCCTTGCAACAGAACTGAGAATGGATTGGTCTGAGTAAATCTCAGCAGGTAAAGAACACAGGATAATCATCAGCAAGTCAGCCCTAACTTGAGGAGTGCAACTGTGCAAAATTCGCCGCATCGCAGTATTAGTAAAGATTGTGGCAACTTCAGCGACGTGTTCTAAGGCATCTTCTTCTGGTGATGATTCTGATTCAGCAATCAACAGCGGAAAGTATTTACGGACTAACCACTTTTCATCGTCGTCTAAGTCAGCCAAATTTTTATTACTACCGCTATTAAGACTATCTAATAGCAGGAGTAATAATTTTTTAAAGTGCTGCCAGCCCCCCCATCTCTGGGTAAATCGGCTCACCCAAGCTTGGGAGATCTCAGCAATGTTGGCGATCGCCGGTTGAGTAATTTTCTGTTTTGACTGCCAAAGCGACTTTAGGGCATTGACTATAGCGTGACCTGTCTGCTCACTGGCGTTACCCGCTTCTGGGCAGAGTTGGAAAGCATCAACGCTCTCTAATTTAACTCCTGGTAATTCACGATCGAGGAAACCCAAATCATAGCCAGCGCAGAAGTAGAATGTTAGCTCCACATTGGGGCGACGATGAGCGCGTAATCGGCCAATCTGGCGGAAATAGAAGGTTCGTGTCACCAGGCGCAGTCTGATAATGAACTTTTTATTTTGGCTAGAGTGAATGCACAAAACTATTGAGAAATTAGCCACGCTCGAACCAGCACTGCTTTTGAATATGGCAGTGCAAATATGAGAGCAACAAAAAATCAAGTCTATTTCAGTCCCTATTTACTGGTGTAAGTTCAGTGAACGACAATAAAACCACTGTATTGTTGGTTAAGTTCTGACATCTTAAGCTACTATCTAATGTTTTGCTCTGTACCAAGAAATGGTGATCATCTCCTGTGACGGTACATACAAGTCCAATCAATGTTTCAATAAGGGATTTCGGGTGATGTTGATTTGGATCTCCTAGATTATTTTGAGTATTAAAAGACATAGCTGATCCATCAGACTCTCCAAGATTTTGAAGGCGTTCGCGTCGTGCGGCACGTTTAGCTAATATGGACATCAGGTTAGACCAAATTTCAGTATCAAGTCGGTAGACTTTAATTTTTTGCCTCTCAAACCCCGGCTCAAACCTCGACCAGCGAAAAGCCGCTTTGATTCCCAACTGCGATAACATCTGATGCACAACCTGAACATCACTCATTTTGTCGCTAATGGTGAGTTTGAGATGGTGGAATATTTCTGGGGCATATTGGCGAATCTTGTCGGCGTAGGGTTTGAGGTCAGCTTTAGTCCATTCTTTGTTTGGATCTAAAAAGTCGTTTAATCCAAATGCTTCTCGCATAGAACGCCGCAGTGCTGTACCGGAAATATCCCACGGGCAAATAGCTTGATTCCAATTAGCTTGTTTCTCTAATGATTTGGCTGTTCTGTCAACTCCTAATTCGGGATAAAGTTGCGCTTCTAAGTTGAGCAGTTCCCCACGTCGTCGGCCTTCTTTGTCCCAAAGTACATGTTCTATAGTTAGCTCGTCTACGCAGTAGAAATCTTTCAGATAATATTTTCTAATTGCTAATGCATCTTCTGGTGAAACTGCTTCTTGGGATTCCAAGAGGGCAATTTCTGGGTAAGTTAAATCTGCGGCGGCTACTATGTCTTTGGCTTCAATTTGTTTGATTTCATCTTTGGCTGACTTTAGTAACAGTTTGACAGCTTTATCCGATTCTCGATTATCAATTGTAATCTGATGTCCTTCATGTCTGAGTCGAATTAGCAGTGCATCTCTTAGATTCATCATCGAATAATTCTGCTCGGCACTAATTCGGGCATACAAATTAACATGAGGGTTTGATTGCCAATCGAAATTAGCAATACCTTCAACAATATCTGGTCTGAGGTTGGAGCGGACTAAACTAACAGTGGCATCTGTTCTCTGTTGTAATTGTGCTTTAATTTCTAGATAATTACTGGAGCGAGAAACTTTACAGTAATTTGTCCCACGTTTGGCACACCAAACCGTGCGGTCTACGTTGTCTCGCAGTCGGGCTAAAGATTGGGACATATCAGCGTCGGTGGATGATGCCCCGGTGAAAATTCCATAGACTTTCTCGACTTGATCTGGAATTTCTATGCTGACTCCGGTGGCGACTGTGGGAGAACAAATAATTACGTCATATAATCCTTCTGCAATCACAGCGTCAGGATTTTTTAGAAATCTTTTTTCATCAGGATTGCCACTGGTTTCTGAGTTAACCAGCAGGATTCTAATACCAGGAATTTCTTTTTGGAGCAGTCGCGCTGTTGTCTTGCTGGTGGCTTTGCTATCTGTGGTGACATATAGCGCCTTACCTGGCAAGATGTTTTGTGCATTTTGGATTAACTCGTTGATTACAGCTGATTTATCTTTGGCTTGAATAAATGTTATGTGGTAGGGTTTGGGTTGATAGTCGTTGTAAATTAAGTAGATTGGATCTGGGCTTTCTCGGAGTTCCCAGATGTAATTTAGGGTTGGGTTGTTTAAATCAGCATCAGCAACAATTATTCTCCGGGCGACTCTAATTAATTCTGCAAACCTTGCTAGTAATGCGGGACGTTTCCCGTCTTTATCACAAGTACTAGAAGTTAATAAGTGACGAACAACTTGGACAATTTCATCAATCATTAAGTCACAACCAGCAAATTTTTTCGGGTCGATGGCTAGCAGCGAATCAACACAGAAACCAATTCGGAAACTGTAAGCCGCTCCTTTGATAAAATTGCCGTTGACTTTATCTAAGTCGCCTCGGTAATCTAAATCTGCCCTGGCACATAAATTCTGTATGAGCGCTATTCTGTGACTCGGTGCTAATAATTTCGGAGAATGCGCTGTTGTTTTGGCCATAAACTTAGTTTTACCAGTGCCTTTGCCTGAGTTAATGGCAATAATTCCTGACTCAGGTAAGTCTTTGATATCTTCGGTGGATAAGTCGGCTGTGGTCAGTTTTAATGAGGGTTCGTAAGTTAACCGATTTTCTAAGCGTTGCCACAACTGCCAATGTGCTACTGAAAGGGCTTGGTTTAAGGCTGTTGACCACGCAGCCACGCCAGCATTTACTATCAGGTCATCAACGCCTTTACACTGTCCTTTTTGACCGTCCCAGATGGCGATATCAACTATTGAACCGGCGGCGGTCAGTAATCGGCTAAAGCGGAAAGTCGCAGCGTTAACTCGTCTCTGGGTTAGAGTATTGGTGTCTTGGTCAAAGGCTAGGATAAATTTTCTCCCCTTAACAGCAAATCGTGCTATATCTGAGATTAGGTAGGGCTTGACAGGGTTGCCTAATAAATCTTTGCTGCGGTAGCCGCCGTTAATTCCGTAAAGGGCAATGGCTACATACCCCTGTGACAACAGGCATAAGGATTTTTTACCGCCTTCTGTAATGATGATTGGGATTTCTGGGTGGAGTTCTAGCCAGTCCCAAAAACTTTCTCCTGGTGGGGGAACTTCTACGCCGTAGCGGTTGGCTATTAAGCGTCTATTTTCTCGGTTGACGGTGGGGAGATAAGCCCGTGAGCCGTTGCCAATTGGGGTTTCGTATTTTTGATCCTTGTCTTTTTTCGTGTCAGTCCTGGGTTTACTGAGTTTGCCTTGCCAGGGGCTACCGTCTTCGTTAATAAATATTGCGGCGTGGAGTGTGGGTTTAGCTTGATGCCCAAATCTGGTATATTTCCAGTTCAGTGCATCGTGGATTGGGGTTGAGACATCCCCCCCAGCACTAATTTCTATGTCGGAGACGATGCGGATGTTTTCAGTGTACAGAGAAACTGCGATCGCTGAATCAGTAAGAAATTCTCGCTCAATTCGGCTGGCAAACTCGCTTAAGCTCTCTACTGGCAGTAAGTTTTGAGTGGATGGTAGAACACTTGATAGATTTTTCAATTTCTTTCTCCTGGCAAGGGTTACAGTGCCCTCGCCAAGAAAAGACTGATGTTCAACTTTTATCTACAGAACAGTTGGCGTAACTTGTGCGGTAGAGGGGAAAGAGTCAAGTAGTTTGGGTAAAGCCTTCAAATAAGTTCTTTTTTCCCTTTTAATCTGTTGGAAGTAAAGCTTATAATCAATAAAAGGCTCCACTTGATTCTTACTCCAGTGGGGGTTTCACACTCTGTCTTTTCTGGCGGGGTGTACGCGTGGTAGGTGGTTCCAAGCACCGAAGCCACAAATTACAACAACCGAAATCAAATGAAGAATTTGAGCCTAAGTCTGTGAGTTCGTACCTCGCAGACTTTTTGGCTTATTAGCTCAATTTCTTAACGATTTAAAACCATAAATAGAACTTAGTTGGTTGGGGTTGAGATGTTGTTTGCTTGTCAGCATATCAGTGAGTAACATTAGGCACATATTGTCATTTGGCTAACAGTCAGTAAAAAGTCAGAAATCCGTATATAGATACCAATTAATAAATCCATCAAATCTTACTAGTTTGGCTATAGCTTGAGTGATAGGTTAGTTTCCCCTTTGCGATCGCGTCTTTACTCATTTGTCTTAAGCCAATCCTTGAGTAATGTGTTTACTATTTCACCCATAGGCTTACCTTGCTTAGTACAGGCCACTTTAAATTTCAGTTTCACATCCTTGTCCACATAGACACTTAGCTCAGTCATTCCCTCTGGAATTTTCTTAGGCATTTTCTCTCTTTGCGCGATATCTAGTATTCTCGCATCACCTCCGGCATCTTTGTCCACCACGTATTGCGCGATTGCGCGATATACGTTATGATAACAGACAAGACAGAGAAACAACAACAGCCGTTAACCAATTCGTGTCTGCCGAGTAAGGAAAAAGCTTATAAATCAATCCTTTTAGCGTGTGGACACTCCAAAGCTACCGTTAGTTGTCAATACCTGTTGATTACTTGTCAGCATTTGTTATTGACTATCAATTACTGTTTGACCATTAATCAATAAATGAAGTATGAAAACATCAAATCCCTCACGGGGACTTGATTTAGATTCCCCTGGTCTGTTTTGCTCAAGTTATGTTACGAAATCTGAACTAGCAAAAATTCTTAACGTTGCTCGTTCAACTTTAGTCAGTTGGGACGGCATAGCTCTTTACCGCATAGATGGCTATCGGCAAGCCTACCCAGTAAAAACTGATGGCAGTACGGATCGCTCTTGCCCATTATCCCCGTACCAAAGCTGGGTTCTGTCCCGCATTGGAAGAGTGATGGCTAATCTGCGTTCTGTCGAACGGGTAAAGAACTACATCAAAAAGTATCCCCAGGAATTCAGTCAAGCCAAGTTTCAAGCACAGTTCGCCCAAGTAATTCAAAGAGGTACAGCTGCATGAATCCTAATTCCACCAAAACCAATAAGCCAGAAATGATTTCTATTAAAGAATCTGCCGAACGTTTGGGAGTTGCTGAAGAGATTGTCAGATTCAGCCTCCAAGAAGCTTACCCCGATGATTTTGATAGCCTCAAGGAAATAACTTTGGCAGAGTTTGAAACCCTAGCTAATACATTCAAGCAGAAGGCTCTTGAACAAAATAGGGGAGAAGAAGCTGCGTTCCCCTCTGGGGTTGCCGCAGGCATCGCTCCTTCAAGCGAGAGTCCTTTACCAATAGAACAACAGCAACAGATTATTGATGGTACTCTCAATGCCCTTCAAGAATTTGCTGGTAATTACGTGCTGACCATTGAGAAAATCGCTTCGACTCTGGCTTATTTAAGTGGTCAAGCAGTCGTAGACAACTTTGTAGAAATTCATTCCAACACTGTCAGAGATGGCTTAGAAAGCTATTTAGACCAGTTTGCAGCCGAGTTTGTGACTGCTGCTCATTCCATCAAAGGAGTGAACGCCAAAGATTTTTTGTCCCAACGGGGAATAACCCAGAAACAGCGAACTGCTCAAAAGTCATTGCAAGAGATTCTGAACCTAGCAGCAAACCCCTAAATATTGCTTCAAGGATGGCATTATCCGATGCCAGATTTCTATTTCTCTTGCACTTCATTTCAAAGGAAAGAAAAATGCACTTACTAACTGAAGTTTGTTTTTATTCTGGTGTGGCTACCCTCTCCCTAATTGGTGGTGTAGCAGCAGTTATATCGCCTTTGGGAGTTGGGTTATTTACTGTGGGATTAGTAATGTATGTCAACCAAAACAGACAATGAACGGCACAAATTAGAAGCTGATTATCAGTGGCTTGCTTTCAAAATCCGCCCAGTCCTTTTAATAGCTTGTATCACAATTCCTAGTTTCTTTGGAGCGTATATCTATGCAGCAAATTTTGACTGTCGAGCAAATTTTAGCAATTCTCAAAGGGAAAGAAGAGAGTTTGAGGATGTTGAGGGCAACACCAGAGTACATGAAATTGGAAGCATCAGAGCGATTCACTACGTCAAATGACCTCCGCCTCGGTGATGCCATTCAAGCACTCTTCGAGATTCACGAAGCAATTTTAGATATCGAGTTTTATTCCCAAGTTGAGGAAGAAACTTATGCAACAAACAACAGCAAGAATGTGTAATCATTTGTACTCTTTTGGAGTCAATAGAGGCAGCAATGAATAATATAAGCAGAGTCTATGACTCAACCCTACTCACCAACTCTAAGGTTTACCAAATCGATAGAACGCTCTATCAGTACCTATTTAAAACAGGCACAATCCAACATCCAAAGTACCACTTTCGCCCTCTGGCTGGACAACGAAAGAAGGCTGATTTATTGCTCAATCACAAGGCTTTGACTACTCACTGTTATGAAGTGTCAAACATGAGTACGAATGCCTCTGTTATAAACCAGGAATCACTGCAATTATCAATTTTTTGAGGTGAATTATGAATACTCAACCACTACCAGAATTGATTGCACAAGCCCAACAATTACTAACCTTAATTAGGCAGCATCCACAGTTTAAAGCACTTGACTATCACCCAGATTTATCAATTGGGGACGCTATTCAAGCTCTTAACGAACTTCGTTTTTCAGCATTACCAAACTCTGAGTCATTGGAAATATTTAGTCTTGAGGGATTCAAGCAATGAAGAAAGTGATTGACTCGATTGATACCGCATTACACGCAAGCGCAATTGCACTTCTCTTGACAGCAGGATTATTCGGCAGCGCAGCATTGATTTGTCACGGCTTGAGCATAATGGCAACAAATTCTGCCCAAAATACCTTGATGAGTCGTGTCAATTGGGCAAAGCAGAGGGAATTCAGTATCGGAGGAATCTTTGTATGTGGGGGTGGTTTCTTAGCGAGTGCATTAACTAGAGCCGCTTTCTCTGGTCATGAGGAATAGGGGACGAGCGATCGCATGGACTGCGAATCTTGGCGATCGCCCTACTCGCATCTACGCATCATAGATACACAAGGATTTTACCAAGATGAGCAAATATTATCTGTGTGAAGCAGAGAATACGGATCAGGGGGTCAGCAAGGTAACACCCTACGAAAAACCAGAAGACGCATTGACAGCCGCATCTAATAGTCAAGCCGCAGTGCATTTCATTTCTACTGTTAACCCTCTGGCAGAAGAGGAGGATGAACAGCAATGACTCGGAATTATGGAACAGCCAAGTTAAAAAACCATATCCCCAACAATGCCCCCGGTACACTCGGCGCAATGGGCAAACTGTTTGATGTATCGGCAGAAGATTTTAACAAAGCAGTTCTGGGCGACCAAACCGTAATCACCAAAATTGCAGACATGGCGCGACTGTCTGACACTGCAAAAGCCAATTTACCCAAGGCTTTGGAGGCATACCGGGAAATCATTGAAACCACAGGCGATATAAACCAAGCCTACGCTGAACTGGTGCAACTCACCCAGAAGCACGGAACGCAAACCCTGAAAGCTATCAACACCAGTAAGACAGTCGAGCAGCGTTTTAAGAACGAGATGACCGAGATGCAGGCAGAACACGTCAACGCCACCACTGCGGAGGCAACCCGTCACGCTCAACGCTCATCCTTGATTCAGATAGCGGGGGCCACAGCAGACCTCATGGCGATCGCAAAATATGAGGCTGATTTAATCAAAGCTTCTAACAAGCTGCCTGAGACACAAGACGCAGCAGATCGCGCTTATGAAACTGCGGTAACTAGCGCACTGTGGACTAATGGCAGTGAAGCGAAAACCGACCGCATACCCAAGCCAAACTACTCGCGCACTGCTGGAATTAGTCGTGTGGGGCAGTGGTTCCGCAATTTCATGGGCATCTAAGCCATAAGTAAGTCGTTTGCCAGCAGACAGAAGAGAGCAGGGGAGCAGAGGTGCTCTTGTGCAGGGGGGAATGGACTTGTAACCTCTCCTCTGCCCCGAAGCCCCGAAGCCTCTTCTAGACTCTGGCTTTTTCTGTTTCACCCACGCGAGGTAAACATGAATGAAATTGATTCCCTATTATCACAGTTCCAAAATACCAGTGAACAGTCCACACCGTTAATGTGGGGTGAAACTACTTCAGAAAAACCGACCCCAGAGAGCGAAGACGGCTTACGCCTTGAGCAATCCATTCGTGATGTCTTCAGTAACAAACAACTGCTAAACAAAGCACTGGCTACATTCTTGGGCGTATTTACTGCAAACACTGGAGTTAGCCTACTAACGAGTTTGGGAATTGGGGCGATCGCTTCTGGCACTTTAAGCAGCATTGTACTTGGGCTATTTTTCGCCAACACTCTCACGAAAATTCAATATGACGGCAGAATCCATATTGGTAAAGACTTCATGGTGGCGACTGCCCAAACTGCAAGTGTAGGGGCAACTCTTTGGGTGGCGTTTGACGAGTATCGAATGGTGTCTAACGCTAGTAAGACGGGTAAGACAAGGTTCTATTCAGAAGTAAGACAGTACGAAGTTAAGCCCAGTCCCCAGACTGAAACACCTTGGCTGTTGATGGGGTTGGCAGCATTGGGAGTGTTGTTGCTTGCAGCTATGACGAGGGGGAGAAGCCAATGAAACGTAAGCAGTTTGAGGATTACTTGCGTTCGGGAACAGCCAACAATATCACTGTAGGGGTGCTAGCAACCATTGGCTTAATTTGTGGGGCAAAGTCATTCACAGGCACTCAGATTAGTTTGGTTGAATATTGCTTCATCCCCGAAAAGCTCACTCATCCAGTTAACCGTCAAAGGTACTGCACTCCCAACAAGCGTTACATAATGCCCGAAGCGGAGTTTTATGCTGAAGCTTATGCCCCAGCTAACCCAGAGTTTCAACGTGATAACTTCTTGCCAACCAAAGCAACCAGATTAAGAATAATCCCCCCAAGTAACCCGGATAAGGCTTGGTGGGGATTAGCTTCAGTGCTATTCGTTGGTGGAGCCTTTACCTTATCCAAAGCTAGGGAATGGCGATTAATCCAACTAATGCCTTCAGTTAGGGAAGAAATTCGTAGCAACTGGTTAATTTCTAAACTTTGGTCAGGGTTAAGGCTCCATAAGGAAGCATATAGCGCCCAACTAGATTACGAATTCCACCAATGGGCGGAGAATAGACGGGTAAGAGAGGCGCAGTTGTCACGAATGACACCGCAAGAGTTAGCTATTTTTCAGGAGCAAGTTAGATTAAGGGCAGAAGCCGAAGCACGGGTGCAGCTGCAACAGGCAACTGGACAACCCGCCGGGGCATTACCAGGGCAATCAATGCAGGATATCGCCAGGGGTGACGATAAAGTGACTGGCTCTCAACAGCAGACATTACAACAAAATACGAATAGTAGCCTTGACCCATCAGAAGCTCTTGCCCTAAGTACTTTGCAAGCCTTAGCCAGAGCCGATAGTTCCACTGCTTTAGTCGCCGCACCAGGGAGTGGTAAATCAGTCACCCTCAATTACCTAATTGGGAAAATCTTAGCTGATTCCCCAACGGCTGATATTTGGGTGATTAGTGCTAAGAATGATAGTTTCTGCGGTTTACGGTCGAAAGAGAGAGTAATTGTCTTTGACGGGGAAAACCCAGACCTAGCCAAAGAGGTAATTGACAACTTTTACACCGAGTACAAAAAGCGTAAGCAACTACCAGAATCAAAGCGCGAATCCTTACCACCATTGATTCTAATTTTGGATGACTGGTTAGTGATTGCTGACCAATTAAGTAAGCATTACTCCGACTGGAATTATGGGGGTAAATTACTTGACGTTTTACTGATTGGTAGAGAGTTTAATACTAAGTTTATTGCCTCCCTACAGTCTTTTAATTTGGCGGCTTTGGGCATTGAAAAGATGGATGCTCAAACTCGTATGTGCCTCAACTTGCTGCTGTTAGGTAACAGGTATATCAAGAATGGAAGGGAACAAGAATCTTATGGGGTACTGGAGTTGATTTTAAATAGAGGTGACATTATTCCAGGTAAACAAGAGAGAGAACAAATTAAATCTAAATATCTGTCAGTGAAAGCAGTCTCTTATCAAAACTTACGTCCAGTGATGATTGCTTCTGTTGGTGGTTTTGTTGTGGCATTAATGCCTCTTTTATCTAATCAAGCCAACTCGATTGCTTCGGAGCAGGAATATCTAGATAGAGTCTTTGACCTGGAATTTAATTTAAGTCCGGCTCACCAGATACATCCCAAACCATTATCTGAAGTAGCTAAAAAGATTTATGAATACTTCCAGAATGTGAAGTCGAAAACGCCAAAAACATTACGCGATTTGAAGAAAGCAGACAGGTTATCTGGTTATTCAGAGTCAGAATTAATTGATGGACTAGCTGAATTAGTTAAGACTGAGAAGATAAATTCTGACGGGAATGATAGCTACTCCCTGCCTGATTGGTGAAAGGATTGCCGTAATGCCGTGGTCATAATAAGGGATGTTTAAGGGGCTTTTATGGGTGGACACGGCATACGGCAGGAATCACGGCAATCCATACCCTGTATTGGTCGTAGCCTACGGCATGGTTACGGCAACGTGGACAGCCACGGCAGATACACAAATAATAAATTAGCCAATCAATAGCAATTTATTATTAGATGTTTAACAAAATCATGCTGAAAATTGTAATCGTTGAAATAGAAAAAATTATGGTTTTTGGCTATCTTAACTATGCCTCAGTTGTCAATGAAGCATCCAGTTTTAAGACATGGAACTACAAACAGTTTTTAAATCTTTTTCTTCAGAAAACAAATAAAGCTTTGATAAGGAAGTATGCCACCTCTAATTTCATAAAAATGTCTGTTTTTTTCACATAATGTACATTTTAAGTCTGTTGACATTAATTCCAATATTTCAAATTCATACTCCTCAGGGAAAGTAACGGTTAAGTCTGCATTAATTATTGGATATCTTGTGCTGTAAAAATCTGTAACGCTTTCTTCATAAATTGTCTTAAATATAAAATATGCATCAACATACTTTTTGGCTGGTATTTTCAGTTCAAAAATTATTTCTTCATGAGTTTCTTTTTTGACTCCCTTAGTTTGAGTTTTATCCTTTGTATCCCACTCAAATAATAACTGACCCTCTAGTTGGCAACGTGCAATTTCTAAAGAGCTATTTATTGCTGTTGGCGTTTTTTTAAACGTTATAATAAAAGGGTTCAAAACCTCTTCAATACTTGTGTTATGTAATTGATATTTCATTGTTTGTATAAGTTCTATTTTACCCTGAAATTCTTTAAAATCATAAATCCAAATAGCATTTTTTCTCAAAATTTTATTGTTAATAGTATCTTTTTTTAGTATTTCATATATTTCTATAGGAATAAGAGTTTTAAATAAAGAGTCAAATACATTTATATTAATTGCTTGATTGATTTGATTTAAATTATTTTCTCTTTGCTCTTGCTCCTTAGCATCTATTCGATTTTGAATAAATACAAGAATAAATATTGAGGCTGACAACCCATAAAAAAAATTACTTAAAACTTCAGCTATTCTCCCTACTGGATGATTAGATAAAATATTCTTTTTTACTAAATTTCCAGATTCTATTATACTTATTTCTTTTGATACTAAATTATAATTTTGAGACCAAATATCAAAACTAATACCTAAAATTAAAGAAATTATCAAAATGAAATAAATTATTGGTGATGGTTCTTGTTTTCGTTTTACAAAGATCATAGTTTTAGGGGAAGTGTTAGGGTAGGTGTCACCAAGTGCCAAGTTCCCTCAGAATGTTGTCCATAGCAGGTTTAAGCACACAAGTGTAGCTATTAAACTGGAAACCTTCCGATCACAGAATCGTATTCTTTTTGAGCTTCTCCTATAGATAACCGTGAGTATACCTCCAGCGACTGCCGAGACGAGTGTCCTGAGTAAGGTTGAATCATTGCATCATCAATCCCTTGCTTCTTCAACCATGTCAGCAAAAAGTGGCGTAGCCTGTCGTAGCCTGTGAGGTGAGATCGCTCTATTGAGTCCCGCAGCCGTTGCATACTTTTCCAGAATTTTTCTCACACCTCGGTCACTATACTTGCGCTTCCACGACGACTCAAATAGATAATCCCTCTTTTGTTACTTTAGGAAAAGAAAAATTAGCAAGAAATTCAACTAGCTATAGGGAAACTGACTGGAGAAGCCCGAAAATTATTCATGAAGTTAATTAATTTCAAAAAGCAACGTTTCATGCCAGGAATATTAAATACTGTGAGCCAAGGTTGAATCAAACAGTAAAAAATATAGGGTTGAATAATCAATCTCAGGTTATTTAAGGCACTCTTCCATGTAGTGCCAGACTCCCAATAAGGATGTTGGCTATAGTGAAGAAGATTAGATTCAGTGTGTGACGAAAATTCTGAAGCTTCAAAATGCCTCACATCCTCAAATACTGAATAATAGTGTTGGCAATAGTTATCTATGAAAGCAACTGTGTTTACTGCCTGTCTACGCGGTGTAACCATTCCTGTTACTTACTTTTTCCAGGTTGCCTCCTGATTATACTCTCCCCGTAGTAACAAAAGAGGGATTAGATGGTTAACATAGACCTTGAATAAGAATCTGACGCAGACAAGTCAGTGCGCCCTTGCGGGTTCCCACTTTCTTCAAGGCGGGCAATGTCTAACTTGTACTTCAAAGGAGAATCCCAGGGTAGAAAGTGCGGTCACGTTGTAGTAATTAACGTCGCACAAAGGCGCAAAGAAGAGAAATCTTTAGCATTCACAAACAATTCAGGATTGCTGTATGTAAAAAATTTTAGGCTCAACAACATGATTTATGAAAAGTTACAGTTAGCTCATATTGCTGTGCTACCTTGATATTTTATCAATCACGCCATAGTCATATGACCCAGCACCACCATCCCCATTATTACTAGCATTACCAGCGCCCTCTTCATCCAAAGTAGCACTATCACCAGGAGCTGCACTGGAATTAGGAAGTTTATAAATAAAGAAGTTATAAGTGTTAGAAATGCTGAGTACTTCTCCTCCCTGCAAAGCCATAGCCTCTGTATTATCTAAGTCTCGCAGAAATTTTTCAATATCTATAAGCTTTCCAGAATTACTAAAGTTCAGTTGAGAAAATTTGATATTTTCCATTGCTCATTTGTCCTATTAAATTTGGAAAAAATAGCAGTCTTCCTAGAAGAAAAAACATGATTGCTTAATAAGTTGAAATTTCGATAATTAGAAGCTAAATCTAACTATATAATTAACAAGATAATTACTAATACTTCACTATATCTCTAACTTAAGAGAGGAATAATGTTAAATAAGTTTGTAAGTTGAGATACTAAAATTTATCTATTTACTTTGCATTGGTACATCAACATTGGTGACAATTAAGTCTGTATAGCAGTTGCTCAATATTGGGTGCGGCGTTACAAGGGTGCATAGACGCGTATCGGCAAGTTAAGAAATATCACTTTTTGAACGCCTTAGTTAGTGCCATCGCCTATGCGGAAGCTGTTGTCTACAGTTGATATCACATCCTGATAGCAACAGTTTATCAACCGAGGGTATAGAAGCGAGTGTAGACAATTCGGCCGCAACAGGAGCAAAACCCCAATATCCAGGGTCCAACAGCTGGATAATGGTTTAGGTATTGGAAATCGCCATTTTATGTACCGTAAGAATTAAGAAATTTTCAGGCTTCCATCCTTCCCTATAGCGATATCACAGTTTCAGTAGATTCGCCCTGCGCGTGACGAGGGCGAAGATGTAAGGTGATTTCCGTATCGAGTCGCTTGAGGAAAATGAGCAGTTTGCCCTCGCTGAACCGTTGAAACTCTCCTTTCATCAAATGAGATACTTCTGGCTGCGGAATGCCAAGAAGTTCGCTGATTTCGCGTTGTTTCAGGTTGCGTTGTTTCAAAAGGCGCAGTACCTGAATCCCTATCTTGCCCCGTGTAAAAAGTTCCGAAGCATTCTCCAAATCGAGGTCAGCAAATACATTGCCACTGCTTTCTTCAAAAATCGGTTCCTGTGTCATTCTTGTTTCTCCCTTGCTACCGCATCCTTATAGCGTTGTTTAATCAGATCAACATCAGCCTGTGGAGTTTTAATCCCCTGCTTTGATTTCTTCTGAAAAGCGTGCAGGACATAGATTTTCTCTCCAATCTTTACCGCATAGACTGCTCTGTAAGTATCGGTATCGTAGCGTTTGACGATTTCATACACGCCGCTTCCAACCCCTTTAAAAGGCTTGGCATCCATTGGTGTTTCCCCTGCTTGCACCAATTGCAGCGCATAGCCTACTGATGCACGCACTTCAAGAGGAAATGAACGGATATTTTTGAGAGAGTCTCCCATCCAAACAAGAGGTCGTAAAGGAATTTCTATAATATCCTCATCATCTTCCATATTATATGAAATTTCCTATAAAATCAGTCAGACAATAGCATGAAATGTCCCCCGCACCACAAGAGAGGTAAATTTTATTTACAGTTGGTTTCCTTCTAGACTGCCGTGTAGACGCTGGTGGAGAGAAAATTGATATCGGTTTTGATAGCAACTCCCTTATCAACCAGGGGTATAGAAGCAGTATAGACAGTTGAGCAAGCCGCAACATGAGCAAATCATACTGGTGCGGATCATACCTGCAAGTGGTAATCGCGTTGCAAACATAAGCTATTTTTATCAGCCAACGAAAGAATGCGGCTTGTAGCGTGAGTGCTTGAGGGCTGATTGATAAGTCTGGGTTAATCGGGTGTCATCGCTGACGAAACAATAGGCTTTTTGGTCAGTTACATTGTTTAATTGCAGAAAGACCATGTAAGCTAGACCCTATGAAAATCAATCGATTCGGCAGAGCAGAAATCCTCACACCCGATCAAATCAATCTCCTATTTAACGAGGGCTTTGTCAACCCGCGCGATCGCGCTCTGTTTGGCGTGTGTCTTTATGCGGCCTGCCGAATCAATGAAGCCTGCACTTTAGCAGTAAATGACGTGTTTGGCAGCAACGGTGTCAGAGGCGTGTTAGTGCTACGCAGCATCAACACCAAAGGCAAGCGGGACACTAGGGAAATTCGAGTGCATCCCAAGCTCAAGCAGTATTTAGAAGAGTACAACCCCAACCGCCGCAAGGAGTTCTTGTTTCCCGGTCGGCATGGGTTGTTACATATTCACAAGGTCAGTGCTGACAAAATCCTCAGAGATACCTGTGTGCGGCTGGGGATTGAGGGGGTTAGTACGCACAGTTTCAGGAGAACAGCGTTAACCAGGATGAGCGATGCCGGGATACCTTTGCGCCACATTCAGGAGATATCGGGGCATCGGACTTTGGCAGCTTTGGAGCGATATCTGGGGGTAACTGAGAAGCAGAAGCAGAACGCTATCTCTGCTTTGGATTTTTGAGGGGAGCAACGTGATTTTGTGAAGTTGGGCAAAAAATGTGCGCTCACTAAAAAATCCATTTCAGGATACAGACAATTGTTACTTCTTTAAACGTATCGGCTTCCTATATTTCATTCATTCATTAATAATAAGTATTTTTTATACATTGCAGTTCATAAGTCTTTGCGTGACAGAATAGAATAGAAACATCAATCCTTGGTTAGCTACAGAACTATCCCCTACACGCGGATGTATCTCTTTATTCTGGTAACAATATTGATAAAGATGTCTAGGTAAATGTCCGCATATCGCCCGAAGATCATATTGTGAATCCTCCCACCATTCAACAGTCTCGCAGAAATGCGAAAAGGTTTCACAATACTGATTTTAATTGCGCTCATGCGCGAATTGGTTTGAGTACCTTGTTCTTTACCATACCCAGAAATTTCAATTGTTAAAGACGATATGGGAATTCCCATATCGTTTGCTAATTCCTGCAAATACTCTTGGCGCGTCCGCGCCAATTGACTTTCATCGCGCTTACTGTAGACCCTGCATTTTTTAGCCTATATCTAATTTTGTCTAGCGTTTTTGGGAATTTTAATAAGAGACTCTTGATGAGTTTAACGTATTAGATTATTAGTGAGGGCTGAAATGACTAGAGCTTCATCTTTCCCCGCAGATTATACTATTCGCCAACTACAGAAGAACGACAAAGCAATATATCAAATTTATCTTTTGAAGTTAAATTCTTCATTTACAGCATATTTATATCATTATTTACTGTTATTAGGTTTTGTGATTGTTGTTTTTGAATTTTTTGATGGTCGAGAGCTTTTGGAAAAAGTTCCTATTTTTCAAGGTATTAGTCTTTATCAATCTTTTTGGATAGCTGTACTACTATCACACCTACTAATATTCATTGTTTCATTACGAGGTAATTTTTTACATATCACAAATAATCTTGCTAGACAAGATGGTTCAATAGTTTTGGTAATAGAACATAATAATCGTTTAGTAGGTTATGCTATACAGTCTAAGAAAGCTAGTTATTCGTGGTTAGATGAATTGTATGTTAAGCCAAATTATCGTCGTCTGGGGTTGGGATCTTATTTAGTGCAAAACCTCGCACGCAGAGGTGTTAAACCAATTTATGTGTTCCCTACTATTGTATCATTCAGATTTTATATACGTAATGGTTTTACTTTAGTCCAAGAGCAAAATCTTCCAAGCGAACTTCGCAAAATTAGCAGAAGAAGCAAACTTTTAGTTTTGATATAAGTAGGTTGGCGTTAAAAATTGTCGTTATGACAAGGCAGGAGGAGTGGGGTCCCTGTACTAAGCTGGAAGCTCGAAAAATCGGCACTCCTTCCACTAGCTCGATGCGGACAGCACCATCTAATGGTAAGCTGTTGGGCAAGTGTGACAATTTCATCGGTAAATTGGTTGTCATGGCATTAACCGGGGAGATAAACCAAGCTGTTCACAGAAATGCTTACTGTACTCTGCGGTTTCCCAATTTTGGGCAGATTTAACTTGTTCTATAGTTAAACCTTTAGCGTTCCAAAAATTAGCTCCTTCTATATTGGCGTTATTAAGCTTTGCTCCTTCAAGGTTAGCATTTCCAAACTTTGCTTCTTTCAAATTGGCGCTTTGGAGATTGGCATTTTTAAGAACTGCTCCACGAAAACTAGCCTCGGCAAAATCAGAACCCTCAAGGTTAGCTTCCTGAAGATTAACACCCCAAAGAATTGCTTTTGAGAGTTTAACTTGTTGAAGAGAAACATGAGGGGCAATCAAGTAAGCTCCTGCTGCCGCCGCGTTGAAACCTATTGGAAACTTGGTATATTCATCATATAAAACTTCTCTTAGGTCGGTACTTTCCATTTTTGCTTTTAGAAGAGAAGCACCATAAAGTCTAGCTCTATAAAGTTTAGCTTTACTAAGATTAGCTTCCTCAAGTCTTGCTTGTGTAAAATCAACCCCTGTGAGATTAGCTCCTACTAAATCTGCTCCAGTTAAGTCAATACGTTTTAAATCAGCATTTGGAGCATCTATATTTCGCAAAGAAACACCATCACTGGCTAATTCTTCCAGAGCAATTTTTCTAGCATAGCTAGTAACTGTACCAGAAGCAGCAGCCGCATCGATGGCTTTCCAGTACTCAAAATGTGACCTCTTTCTTTCAGCAATAATTCTTTCTTCTCGTTTTGGGAGTTCAAGTAGGAAAACCGTTACACCTATCAGCACCCCCAGTTTACTAAGAGCATCAAGTATCTTGATAAAACCTAAATTTGAAAGCCAGTTAGCAATTGGGTCGGAAAAAAATAAGGTAATTATCAAAACTATCAAAGCACTAAGCCAAACAGTCAAAAGTAAAAGTCGCTTTAGCCATAATAATGATTTGACTTTCTGCTTTGATTGATTGCTTCTCAAGATTATTTAGCCTTCTGCTGTCTACGTGCTTAATATAACCAGATGTAGTCGAAAATTGGTAGTTGTAACAACATATTAATTGTAGAGATAGGTAAATTAGGAGTCAAAAATTACTTTATCCAGACTGTCGGTGAGATAATTTTGGCTGACTTGTCATCTAAATAGAAATTGTAAACAGGTTCTCCTGATAATTCACAGCGAAGCGGCTCAAGAATTTTAGTGAACGGATTCCAAACTGCTGTTACAGTCCGTTTTACTTTCTTTCGTTGCAACTCACACTGAATATGTACCGTAGGGAGATGGATAATCATTGCACTGTGCAACGAAGCTTCTACACTCATTGCATAACGCTCTTGGATATCTAACAATTTTCTCTCTAACTCTCTATTAGTGGCTTCAATTCGTGCTAGTTCTTTATCTAGTTCATCACCAATCAATTTTTTTAACTCAATCTTGTTGCGAATCGAGTCGCTAATCGTGTTGTAATAATCCTTGAGTCTTTCTTCATCTCTAGCTCTAGCTCTTGTTAATTTAGCCTGCCAATTATCTAGAGATTTTCCAATTAATATTGCACTTTGATGTTCGATTAACCTCAACAACTCTTCAATTGGCATCGCCAATGGTGTCTCTTGATGCTCCACAGTCATTAGGTCAGACTCCCAAAACAGAGCATCCCCAATTTCTACTGGTGTTACTCCTGTTATTTCATTGATAATGAACGAAACTAAACCAATCCTTTTTTCGGAAGCATTGGCTGTGTAAGCGACATTACACAAGATATAACGAGTAATTTCTGGTTTAGCATCTAAAAAACGAATTAAGCCATTTTGAGGTGCGAGTCTCTCCAATAAAATTTTCTCAAAGCCTGTGTTTTTCAGATGTCCATCGAATTTAACACCCAACGCACTAATAAGTCCTTTAACAGCTAATAGTTCAGATAGCTTATTTAAGACTTCTGAATGATAGGTGACAAAAACACTTTGGGGTACATCAGCAATAGTTGTAAAAGTAACTTCTTCGGGGAGCGAAAGCAGCGATGCTATATTTTCTGTTAACAACACATTCAAAATGTGTTCACCAGCAGGTTCTGCTATTCCATCATGCAGAGAAACAATTTTTTCTAAAGTAGCAATAATTGGATCTGAAATCATAGTTAGTCAAATCAATTTCTCAAGCTTCAAAATCTTCGCCAAAAATCTGTTCATCCAGTTCCTGAATTTGCTGATACTGGTTTTTGGCTTTCAACAAATTATCTGCCAATTGCTCGAAGGCTGTATCTAATTCGGGCTTGATCTGATGCTTGAGCCAGATATCCATAACAATTTCACTAAAGTCAAATTCATCATCCACGTTCCCCAAAATTGTTTCAATCTCTCCGACCACTAGTTCAAACATATTAATTTTGTCATGCAAGATCCGCAGAATATATTCTTCGATACTGCCCTTGAGACAAAAGTTAAAAATAAAAACATCCTGGGTTTGTCCAATGCGGTGAATACGACCAATGCGCTGTTCTATTTTCATTGGGTTCCAGGGGAGGTCATAATTAACGATCGCGTTCGCAAACTGAATGTTACGTCCTTCTCCCCCTGTTTCCGATGCTAAGAGTACAGAAACATTATCCCGAAATGCGGCTATAGCCTCATCTTTCTGTTTAAGGGACATCCCACCAGTAAATTCTGCAAAGGGTATATTTGCTGCAAGGAGAGTTTGGGCTAAATAAGTGCTAGTTGCTTTATGGGTCGTGAAGACCAAGGTTTTCTGGGAAGATTTTGAGAGCATCTCTACCAAAACTTTTGCTTTCTCGACCTGCTTCACCTGGGCTGCTCGTCTTGCTAAAGACTTCAATTCAGAGTCAGGTAGGCGTTTGGTCAATTGCTTGAGGGAGTCAGCCAAAGCACCAGGGGACGAACCAGCACGCATCAGCAAATTGGTGCGGGAGAGTCTGTCTAGCTTATCCTCTGAAGAACGTAGATACTCGCTCAAGTCCTGGTAAAGTTTCTCCTCGCCTGCTGCCGGGGTAACGGTAATTGTGGTGGCGAAGCGTTTGGGCAGTTTTACATCTACTAGGGCGCGGGTATTTCGCACCATCACTTCCCGCATCAGAGAGCGCAACTTTTCGGGATTTTTAGGGACTCGTCCATTCCTGGAATCGACATATTCTTTTTTAAAAGCGGCTTCTGTTTGTAGCAGTCCCGGTTTGAGGAGAGTTAGCAGATTAAACAATTCCACAAGGGAGTTCTGCACTGGCGTAGCGGTGAGCATGAGGATAAACCGCTTATTGAGAGCATTGACCAGTTTCCAGTTGAGGGTAGTGCGATTTTTCAGGTGGTGGGCTTCATCAACAACAACTAAGTCCCAAGTGCGACTAGTGACGTGCGGATAATGTTTAGCAGACTTAGCCGTGTTTAATGAAGCGATAATTCGCGGATTATTGATCCAAAATTCGTCTATCGGTTGTTGCGGGTCACGGTTATCTGTGGTGATAGTAGCAATATTAAATTTGTCACTTAACTCTGATTGCCACTGGGAAACTAGGGATGCGGGAGTTAACACCAGCATGGACTGTACCATACCCCTTGCTAAGTACTCGGCTATGATTAGTCCCGCCTCAATGGTTTTGCCCAATCCGACTTCATCGGCTAGTAATGCGCGTCCACCCAGTTGTCTAAGTACTTTTCGGGCTGTCTCAATCTGATACCAATATTTGTCAATAGCAGTTAGTGTGGGCAGGCAAATTAGCTGATCGTAGTCTGCCATTACCGAAAGGTTGAACAGGTCTAAACGCGCCTCGTAGAAGTTAATCGGGTCGTATTTACCAGCTTTCAGGGCTGATAAGGCAGTGTCAGAATTGAATTTGAATGTATAGTTTTTCTCCATGACGCACCCCTAACAGCTACTTTTAACCACACCGCGCACGCACTTTTGACCAGTTCAGCACCAATTAGGGAACTAGCTCAAAGCCCATGCCCACATGAGTGAAGTGAGCATCTTCGGTGAGGATTGTTGTAATGTTACATTCTTGCATAACGACCATTGAGGTCAAGTCAGTAAAAGAAATCAGGGGCTTATCGAGAAATTTAGAACGGAGTACTTGGGTTTGGGCAAAGCGTTCTTCAGTAATGCGTATTAAATAAAAGTTATCGGCTAAAAAAGCTGACAGCAGCGCTTTCATGGATTGGTCGGCTATCGGTGCAGGAAGTCGTCGAAAAAATATTGTGAATGTTTCGTCAAGAACGTAGTCAGTTGTATAAATTTGCCCATTTTGAGCAATGGCACGTTGGTAAGCTTGTGTGGCTTCTTGGTAATAGCGTTCACTTTTGTCGTGGAGCGTAAGCCAACCCCAAGTATCAATGAAAAACTTAGTCGCCATAGAGTTCCGAGTCTAAGTTGGCAGCCAGGGAGCCGTGAGATACTGCACCGATGAAGTTTGCCAGGGGGTCGCTACTGGAATTGGGGGGGTTTGAATCTGGTGATTTCTGGGTACGAGCAAGCTGTTGAACATACTGCAACACATCTGCAAGGTGCTGCTCTGGTAGTTGTTCAATCGCTTCAAAAATGGCTTGTTTGGTTGTCATAGCAATGACTTAATAATGTTGCTTTCTTATATAAAGTCTACTGCTGAAATTACTGTCTTAGCTAGGACTTCTCTTCATCTGATACACTTCAAGAAACTGGAAACTAAAACCGAGCCGGTTGACCAAAGATCATCGTATCTTCTAGGAACGAAAGCCAGTGTCAACTTCTGACAAGCCATGCCGCATTATTGCCCTGTTTAACCAAGCGGGTGGTGTCGCCAAATCAACACTAACCCAAAATTTGGGATACCACTTAGCAAAACGAGAACACCGCGTCCTCCTCATCGACCTAGACCCCCAAGCGTCCTTGACCAAATTCATGGGGTTAGTGCCATCTCAGTTACAAAAAACCGTTGCTGATGCCATTATCGATGAGCAGCCCTTACCAATTCATGAGGGCATTCACGGCATGGACTTGGTTCCAGCAAGCCGAGTCCTAAGTGGAGCCGAAATGCAGTTAGTCAGTGCTGCGATGCGCGAGTTGCGCCTTAAGGAAGCCATTGAGCCTATTCTGGATGAATACGACTTCATCCTTATAGATTGTCCCCCCAGTTTAGGGCTACTTTCCTATATCGCCTTAGTCGCAGCCACACACGTCCTCGTCCCCGTCGAAACCCATCTCAAAGCTTTTGAGGGAACAGACGAACTTTTACAAACTATCACCCACGTCAAAAATAAAGCTAACCGCAAAATTCAAATAGCCGGGTTTATTCCCACACGGTATGCTCAACAGAACTCAGCCGATAAACGCGCATTGGCAGCAATCACTGAACAACTTTCCGCTTGGGGTCGGATCTTCCCACCCATCCCCAGAGCTACCGCTTTTGTCGATGCGTCAGAAGAACGTGCGCCCCTAGCAGTATTTGACCAAAAACATTCTGTAGTCGCTATTCTTGAAGAAATCGCCAAGGCTTTGGAGGCTTTATGATCCGACGCAAACAAACAGACAAACCCTTTGGGGGTCAAATTACAACTCCACCCCCTGCACCTTGGTTATCCTCACCAGATGGCGAGTTGCCAGCCGCTACTGAAACTACTATCAAACTCTCAGATATAGTTCTGCCTCAACACCAGCCCCGACGATACTTTGACCCACAAGCATTAAAAGAATTAGTCTCGTCAGTCAAGCAGCATGGCAT
>NZ_JACJTD010000064.1 GCF_014698505.1 Nostoc foliaceum FACHB-393
CTAGGAAGGCGCAGGGGAACAATAGTATCCCTGACCAACCTACGAATACGAAGCGATCGCGCTTGAGCCAGTCGTCTAGAACGTCAAACCACCCTCTACTGGGGGCGCGTCCAACTGCGATGGTCATCGGACTAAAATCCTCTTTTTTTACTTAAATTGCAACGTTTCTAAGGCAGTGCGGAGAGTCAGTGTAACCGACTGCCGTGAGGAATTAACGTTTTTTTTTGACAATCTCAACAGCATGAAAGCAACTGAGATTCTGAGAGCTTGCTGATTAATTAAATCAGCATTTCTCTTTCTTTATGCCATTACACGTACCATCGGCTAGTAATCTAGCTTGTGGTAACTTAATGATTCTTAACTTATCACACTAGTCAGGGTTTTTGCCTGATACACAGAAGCAAATCAGGTATGAAACACGAACCTTATAAATAATATGAATATCAGAAATTTTACAATTTGACACAACTTTTCTCAGAAATCTAACAAAATTTAGTCAAGATGGACGTAGCTGGATAACTCATTCCCAAGATGTGAAAAACAGGCAGGGAAAGGGGAGCAGAGTGGAAAGGGAGAAAGAATTTTTGTCAGCGATTGAGTAAAGAAATTATATAACGTGCTCTAGCAAATTATATGGGTAGCAAGAACTAGGGAGAAGCGCAGTTGAGTTTTTGTCAACAATGTTTGGTAAAATGTGGATGGTTACTTCACCGCCACGGTCGTTGATACACCTCTAGAAAAACTATGTGAAACGTTAGACAACGGGAAAAGAAGTTGGCAAATCTTGACTAATACAAATAGCCTAAGTGGTTTGTCCCATAGTGCAAGCAAGCCATCATCATCCGGGACAGTAAAATTTGTAGGGTACAGGGTAAAAATTTATCGTCTGCGGTAAAGTATCCCGTGGACTTAAAATATAGCTCTCAATGCCTCCTAAGCAATCGCCGGATTGGCACAGAGAGCCACCACTTTATGCAAGAGCATTCAGTGTGCGAGTATGTCACAGCGAGTATCTCACGGGCAATGGTAGTTCAATGACGGCATCAACAACGATTAACAAAGGCGATAGCCTCCTGCATCAAAATGTTCTCGGTTCTCGTCGGTTCAGTAACTACTGGTGGGCAACTATCGTTACGCTGGGAGCAAGCGGCTTTTTATTAGCTGGGATATCCAGTTATTTAAAAGTTAATTTACTCATAGTTTCTGATCCAACTCAACTGGTATTCATCCCCCAAGGATTGGTGATGGGGTTATATGGCACTGCTGGCTTGCTATTAGCCACATACCTGTGGCTAGTAATCTTATTGGATGTAGGTGGCGGTTACAACGAATTTAATCAGGAAACTGGCACAATCAAAATATTCCGTTGGGGATTTCCTGGCAAAAACCGCCGAATTGAGATTGATAGCCGCATAGAAGATGTGCAATCTGTGCGAATAGCAGTCAAAGAAGGTCTTAATCCCATTCGTGCACTCTATCTACGCATTAAGGGTAGGCGAGATATACCCTTAACACGGGTTGGACAACCGTTATCTTTAACAGAGTTGGAAACAGAAGGCGCAAAATTAGCCCGCTTTTTGGGAGTGTCATTAGAAGGACTTTAATTTGGTATGGGGCGTTGGGCATTGGGAATGGGGGATGAAGAAAAATAAATAATGTTTTGTTTGCTCCCTCATGAACCGCTACCTCCTCATCTTTCCCCACTTTCCACTCCCCAATGTCCCTCAAAACGATAAGATACTCTGGTTAAATCAGTAACTGGCAATGCGGTTAAAAATTTCACAATTTTTGCTTTCTCTTGTGATCATCAGTGCCTTGATGTTGGGAGGATGTTCAACACAGCAAGTCGCTTCTAATACTTCTTCTCCAACCTCGACAGCTACCTCGACCACAAGCGAGGCTGGTACTAAGACAACTACTGAAGCAACATCTGTATCTCAAACTAGTAGTGAGAGTATTCCTGGAATAACAGATTTACCAAGGCTCGAAGGTAAGGCTACTGTGGTGCTCACGGTTAAAGGCTCACCGATTACTATCGAAGTAGACGGTACTGATGCCCCCATTACAGCTGGCAACTTCGTAGATTTAGTGCAAAAGGGTGTGTACGATGGTTTAGCTTTCCATCGAGTTGTGCGCGACCCCCAACCGTTTGTAGTTCAAGGGGGCGATCCCCAAAGCAAAGACCCAAAAGTTCCAGCAGATAGACTGGGAACCGGTAGTTATATTGACCCAAAAACGGGAAATGCTCGTTATATACCTTTAGAAGTTAAGGCTAAAGGTTCAGATACTCCGACTTACAATAAACCATTTGATGCTACTGCTCAACCTGTCGTATTGCCCCATAAGCAGGGTGCAGTAGCGATGGCGCGATCGCAATCACCAGACTCCGCTTCTGCCCAGTTTTACTTTGCTTTAGCGGATCTAGCCTTCTTGGATGGTAACTACGCCGTGTTTGGCAATGTCACTCAAGGCCTTGATGTAGTCAACAAAATTCAGCAAGGCGATCGCATTGACTCTGCTAAAGTTACCCAAGGTGCTGAAAATCTGAAAACACCAGGGAAGTAGAGGAAGAGGGCAGGGGGCAGGGGGCAGGGGGCAGGGGGAAAATAACTCCTAACTCCTAACTATTAACTCCTAAATTGGCAAAGGTTGTTGTCACTGGTATTGGTTTAGTTTCCGCCTTGGGTGGAAACTTAGAGGATAGCTGGCAAAATTTGATTGCAGGGAAATCGGGAATTCGGTTGCATCAACCATTTCCAGAACTGAAACCACTTCCTCTAGGCTTAATCGGTCAACAACCATCTGAATTGACAATGTTAACTCAGATGGTTGTTGCTTCTGCTTTGCAAGATTCTGGGTTAGTTTTACCTTTAGCTGATTGTGCTGTAGTCATTGGATCGAGTCGCTCTTATCAAGCGTCTTGGGAAATTATGGCTAGGCAAATGTATGAAGAAGCGGCAAATTTGCCCGTGTCCTCTTTTGGAAATTGGCTAAATACATTACCTCACATGAATGCGATCGCAGCTGCACGACAAATCGGTGCATCTGGAATGGTTTTAGCACCGATGGCAGCTTGTGCAACTGGAATTTGGGCAATCGCCCAAGCAGCTTTGCTTATACAAACTGGGCAATGTCAACAGGCGATCGCTGGCGCAGTAGAAGCGCCGATTACACCCCTAACTTTGGCTGGGTTTCAGCAGATGGGTGCTTTGGCAAAAACTGGCGCTTATCCCTTTGATTTGCACCGGGAAGGCTTAGTGTTGGGCGAAGGCGCAGCTGTGTTTGTCCTAGAATCAGCAGAGTTGGCAAAGCAGCGTCAAGCAAAAGTGTATGGTGAAATTCTCGGTTTTGGCTTAACTAACGACGCATATCATAGTAATTCACCAGAACGTGAAGGGAAAAGTGCGATCGCTGCCATCAAACAATGTCTAGAACGTAGTTGTCTGACACCAGCCGATATTGATTATATTCATGCTCATGGCACAGCTACCCAGCTAAATGACCAGATGGAGAGCATGGTCATCCAGCGTTTGTTTCCCCAAGGCGTGGCAGTTAGTTCTACAAAAGGAAGCTCAGGTCATACACTAGGAGCATCTGGAGCCTTAGGTGTGGCTTTTTCTCTCATGGCATTAAAGCATCAAATAATACCACCTTGTGTAGGATTGCAGCAGCCACAATTTGATTTAGACATCGTTACGGCAGCACGTCTCAGTAAAATTAGCCAAGTATTATGTTTGAGTTTTGGCTTTGGGGGGCAGAATGCAGCGATCGCGTTGGCAAGGTAGAAACTTGTAAGTTTAACTATCTGACCGACATAATATATAAGTTTTACTTAAGCATTTGTTTGTGATGTATAAGCAACCTGTTTTGCATCTATAGCAGGATATAAAATATAAAACTGTAACAAAAACTACAAAATTTCTACTTTCCCAAAAAAAAGGATAAGCTAGTTACATATGATATCCGGTTCGCAAAGATACCGTGATTAGGAGAAAATTTTATGATTTCAAAATCTCTGTTGCTGCCAGAACCTGCTTCTCCAGCGCACATATGTCCATTTGACCAGGCCTGTAGCTACTTAGAAGCGGCAGCTAAAGAATTAAATTTAAATCAGGGTGTGCTGGAAATTCTCAGCCACCCGCGTAAGGTTGTCACGGTTTCCATTCCCGTGAAATTAGATGATGGGGAAATACGGGTTCTTGCTGGACATCGCGTGCAGCACTCCGATGTTTTAGGCCCCTACAAAGGCGGAATTCGTTACCATCCGGCTGTAACACTACGTGAAGTATCCGCTCTAGCAATGCTGATGACCTGGAAATGTGCTTTGTTAGGTATTCCTTACGGTGGTGGCAAAGGTGGCATTCCCATAGATCCAAAACGCTACAGTGTTGGCGAATTAGAGCGAATCACCCGCCGTTATATCAGCGAGTTGATTAAAGACATTGGGCCTGCCGTAGATATTCCTGCCCCAGATATGGGTACTTCTGCCCGTGAGATGGCTTGGATGATGGACACGTACTCTGTGAATGTCGGTCATGCGGTACCAGGGGTTGTAACTGGGAAACCACTTTCTATTGGTGGTTCCCTGGGAAGGGAAATGGCAACCGGACGTGGCGTGATGATTATTGTCCGTGAGGCGCTGGCACAGCAAGGTAAATCTTTGGCAGGAGTGCGAGTAGCTATTCAGGGTTTCGGTAACGTTGGTAGTGCCGCAGCAGAATTACTACATCAAGCAGGCGCGAAAATTATCGCTGTTTCCACAGGTGCTGGGGGAATATTTTCCGAAGTCGGTCTTGATATTCCCAAGTTGAAAGTCTACGCTGCTGAAAATCGCAAGAGTATTATGGGCTTCCCCCAATCTGTACCAATTAGCAATGCAGATTTATTAACTTTACCCTGCGATGTCTTAATACCAGCCGCTTTGGAAAACCAAATCACTGAAGAAAATGTGAATCAAGTGCAGGCGCAAATTGTAGCAGAAGCGGCTAACGGCCCGGTTACTCTTGAGGCTAACTTAGTGTTAGAGGCGCGGGGTGTGACAGTGCTACCGGACATCTTGGCGAATGCTGGGGGTGTGGTAGTCAGTTATTTGGAGTGGGTGCAGGGCCTTTCCTACGTATTTTGGGATGAGGAGCGCGTTAACCGCGAAATGGAGCATTTGATGGTACAAGCTTACCATCGAGTAATTCAGCAGTCGGAAGTGCGCCAAATTCCTCTGCGATTAGCTGCTTACACTTTAGGGGTGGGTAGAGTGGCGCAGGCGCTAACTGACAGAGGTCTTTATCCTTAAAATTTTATACTTAGTTGTTCACGGGGCAGAATAGATCATTGTTGGCAGTAACTATACTTGTACCGTCATTGATTTATCTGCCTTTTTTTGTTGAGCGATCGCTAAAAAATAACTAGTACTAAACGTCTTCGATATCACAATAATAAGCTTAGTATATATAGCAAGCAAACTCAAAAAAAGGCGTTATTAATTCTTCAAGCAACTTTTTGACTATTCACGCGTTTTTTTGCAACAGAAGTTTCTTCACCAACGTCATTGATTAGAAATGCGACTTATACCAATTACCTGTGAGGTTGCTCCAGAACTTGGGACTTAAGTTCCAAGTTTGACTAAGGTTAATTTTATGCAGTCTCCCAAAGAATTGGTATTAGTAATTATTATTTTTAGACTGATAAGTTTGGTTATGATCACGTTTTTTGACTGGCGAAAACCTTTAGCGATAACTGCAACGCTTTCGTTGACACTGACAGCATATCCTGCTGGTTCTACTATTCCTACATCACTCCAGCATTCAAATAAATACCAACTTGTACAGGCCCCAGATAACTGCCGTCGAGTTGAGACTAATGGTGATAATCTCAATATCCGGTCTAGTCCAGATGGTGAAATTATTGGAACATTGCGTAATTACTCACTTGTAATTATTGAAAATAGCAATTCTTCAGGTACTTGGATACCAATATCATCGCCGCAGTCTGGCTATGTATCTGCCACTTATCTCAAGCCATGTGGGCAGCCAATACCTCCTTCACAAACAACTTCTCAAACAGATAATTGTCGCAAAATTTTTGTGGGAGGAGTTCTACGCGTAAGGCAAGCACCCTCTATTAACAGTCCTATTCTTGGAGTTCTACAAAGTGGTCAACAGGTAACAATTAAAAATCGTGGAAAAGATGGTTGGGTACCAATTTCATCCCCTGTGAGTGGATATATTCCCTCAATAGTCCTCAGCAGTTGTACATAAATTACGACAGATGTGGTTCAAATAATGAGAACCCTATCCAATTCTCTCGTAATTCATCATCTTGAATTGTCGCGGTGCGTTAGACAAAACGTCTAACGCACCGCGACAATTAATGGATAATTTATTATGGCTCTCCTAGACTAGTTACAGAAAATTAATACTTTATATCAGGTTAAGTCCTTATATAGTAGGGGATTCAAGAATCAGAAAGCATATTTTTATTAAATCTTTGATTCTATTTTAGCGAAACCTAGCTATATCAGGTGTTTTAGATGTTTTTTAGTATTAATTTATCAAACGAAGTCTAGGAGAGCCTTTATTATTTGATATCCCCTTATTTGGTCAAGAATACTTTAACCTATCTTACGATTGCCCAGAAGGTGCAGCAGCGTGAATTAGGTCTGGTTTATCATCAACAGGAGGACGCTCAATAGTTTGAGCCGATGTGGGACGTTGATGGCGTAGTTTACCGCCGCAGGCATCGCGAGTTTGAATCTGCACAGGTTGATGCATTTCAATTGACTGGTAAAGCGCTTGAATGATAGAAACATCAATCAACCCTTCCGTCCCAGATGGCTCTGGGTCTTTATCTTCGAGAATACAATCAGAGAAATAGATAAATTCAGCTGCTAATTGATCGTGATCCTCAAAGGTACGCTCTTGGGTTTCACCATTAATTGTCAAGTAGTGCTTCAGTTCTCCCTGCCAAGCATAAGCAGGTTTTACTTGTAAATCGCCTTGAGTACCTACAATCTGATAGGTTGAAACATTTGCCGCTCCAAAACTACAGGTAAATGTTGCCAATTGCTCATTGGGGAAACGTAAGATGACGCTAGTCATTTCTTCCACTTCACTGAAGCGTTGTTCTCCCTTATTGGCAGCTACAGCAAATACTTCAATTGGTTCATCTTGAAATAGATAACGTGCAGCATTAATGCAGTAGATGCCAATATCATAGAGTGTCCCGCCACCTGTAACATCTCGTAAACGAATATTGCCTTCTTCTACTTGCTGAGTAAAAACCGAGTTGAAAATCCTTGCTTCACCAATTTGCTTTGAACGCACAATTTCGACTGCTTGTAAATTGGCTTCTTCTAAATGTAAACGGTAGGCAATCATCAGCTTTACATTATTGTCATTGGCAGCTTTAATCATTGCCTCACATTCTTGTTCAGTCGTTGCCATTGGCTTTTCACATAATACATGAATTGCCTGATTAGCAGCCCGTATAGTGTAGTCGCAATGCAAGTGATTGGGCAGCGCAATATAAACTGCATCAACCTCACCGCTTGCCAGACAGTCCTCATACTCCTCGTAGGAGTAAGTATGCTCTATACCATACTTTTTGCTCAGTTCTTCGTTTTTAGTGGGGTCATCTGAAACCAGTGCCACTAATTCTGAGTTTTCGGCGTGGGCAAACGAAGGTAAGGCAGCTTCTTGGGCAAACCAACCTAAACCAACAACGGCGTAACGAATTTTACGCTTACCATTTGTAGCAGTCATTTTTCTACTCTCTGAATGAAGAAATACTCTGGTGATTTAAATGCACTAATTACGTGCAAATTATGGTTAAGTTTTGATGCAATCTCTTGAAAAAATGCATTATTACATTGCTAATGCAGCTTCTATATCTGGTATCAATTTAGCTTTAGCTTCCTGAAACTCTTGACCCAATTCAGTTAGCTCTTGCTCATCCATACATTCGCGCACAGCATTAAAAATTTCGCTTTCTTCTTCTTCTATATGATGAGCAAGTGTTTCCTTTAATTCACTCATTTTTTCTTTAAACTCAGAGTCAGTAGGCTTAAGCGCCTTAATCTCTTCTAAAATCACTGAAACTTCTTCATGTTCTTCTTCAGCTTCTTCAACATATTGTTCAGTTTCTTCATATTCTCGCAAAGCTGGGTAGAAAACTAATTCTTCAGTTCTTGCATGTAAGCTCAAGGCTATATAGATTTGATTGAATTGCTCAACCAATTTTGCGCCCTTAGCTTTTTCTGCTTCTGTAAAAAGTTTCTCAACTTGGCGATGCTCTGCTTCAATTAATGAAAGAATGTCTGTTGCTTTAGTTTTAGCCATTTTTCCCCTCAGTAATAATCAATTTATAGGGCTGAGAATTTGGAGCTTGATGAATGGGATCTCGTATATTCTCAATAACTTGGTAAATAAAAACCTCATTCTTTCAGTAAGCTTTAGTTTAGACTTAAGGAATATTTGCGGTATTGCACTCTAACTGAAATTCATAACCTCGGCATGATGGATACTGAATATGTAGCGTTAGCAGCTAAAGGCTACGATCTAAATATTGAATGCCTGCCAGTTGAAGATTCCCACAAATTTGGTGCAGCCTCACAAAGAAGTGGTGTGAGTCCTGAACACAACTAAGTTTTGCTTGTCTTTGATGTTACAACAGAAATAAAAATACTTAGTATATATGGCAACTTACTTTCAAAAACAGAGATTATTGCTTTTGCGTCAAGCGCTTGATAATTCAACAGCTAACTTTCGCCCTGGATAATGGGAAGCTATTGAAGAGTTACTCCAAAAGCGATCGCGTTTATTGCTTGTTCTCAATGACGAAAAACTTGGCTACAGCCTTAATCATTTACAGCAACCGAAAGATGTAAAATTTCTGTCGGAATGCCTGAATGTCAGACTATCTCAAATGCAGATTTGGTTAAATATAACTGCGAATTAAGGTAATGTGAGAAAAATTAACAGACGAGTCGCTTATATAATTAATCAACCAACAACTCAACTTTCTTTATTATGATGGTGTTACAGAGTGTATTTTTATTTTGTGAGGGGTTATAGGCAATTCGGAGTATTCAAAAATTGAGGCATAATTGGTGTATAAAACACACAGTTTCTAATATAAATAATAGGAGTTTAACAAGTGTATGGTGATACAGATAGAACCAAAAACTCAAGCTTTATACGACCAAGATTATTACCTATGGCTCAGGACAACCATCAACCAACTTCGCGCTGGTCAGTTTTCATCTGTGGATTTAGATAATTTGTTAGAAGAATTAGAAAGTATGGGTAGGAGCCAGAAGCGAACAGTAAAAAGTCTGTTAATTAGACTTTTTGAACATCTGCTGAAGCTTACATACTGGGATGTGGAACAGGAGCGCAATGAAGGATATTGGAAAGGTGAAATCAGGACATTCCGTAGAGAGATTAAGGATGAACTCAAAGATAGTCCTAGTCTTAAGCCTTACATCTTAGAAATATTTGATGAATGTTATCAAGAAGCAAGGGCAGAAGCAAGCGATCGCTCTCAACTTCCCATTGATACATTTCCTGTTGCACTTATTGGATCTCTAGAACAAATTTTAGATGAAAACTGGTTTCCTGATTAGAAGTGGTGCGATTTGGCAAATATGATCATTAAATACTCAACTTGATGTGCGCTTAAACGCGATCGCTACATAAGTACTGCTTTGTATCCAAATAGAACAGAAAATAAGTGTAAATACTTTTTAACTTTATTTAGTCGTGTTGCACAGTCTGCTTTTTATCATAACTATACGTAACCACCCATTGCTTCTCTACCAAACCCGATTAAAATAAATACGCAACTTGGGCTTCCATAGGAGTTATCCAGCCGTGCAGCCGGACTTAATAGGCTTGGAAATTAGTAAAGGGGAACTGAGACGTTTAACTGGGTTCGATCCAGAAGACGTTTTTCGACCCTCTGTTTTGCGAGATAGTAAGAAGCGATTAGGGTTTTTGATCAATGAAATGCTGGTGACGCTGGCGCTAACGCCAATAATTGTGGGCTTTGTTTATGCATTTATTATTTTGCCGACAATTGGTTCTTCAATTCGACTAGGAATTCTTTTACTAATTTTAGTGCCAATGCCGATATTAGTGGGGCGATGGCTGTGGCGGCAGTTGACCTGTCCCGAAGGACTGACAATACTTTTAGATGAAGTTGATAAATATCATGACTTGATCAGCGCCATAGATATTAATGACCAATTGGCAGCATCAGGAAACGTAGAAAGCAGTTTTCATGACCGAGATCAAGTAACCGCCGCCCTGCAACTGATTAGAGAAGATTTAGTCCGCGCTCTGAAAACGGAACGAATTTTGCGAGATAATAAAAAATTGCTTGCTAATAACCAAGAGTTATTTGTGAATAATTTAGCCAGTCTGCAAGCTTTACAAGTTAGTAGTCAAGCAGGCGAATATGCTCAACTGCTAAATCAATCCTTGCAAATTGCAATCGATGTACAAGCAGAAATCAGAAAATTGCACAAAGGCTGAGTAGAGTTTTTCTTTGCTGATGACTTTTTCAAAAAACAATCGCCCCGTTGACTTAAATGAGCAACAAACCCAAAATAATTGTCTTGGATGATGACCCTACAGGTTCTCAAACAGTCCACAGCTGCTTGCTGCTAATGCACTGGGATGTAGACACTCTACGCAGCGGGTTGCAGGATGATTCGCCGATTTTCTTTGTGCTGACTAATACTAGATCGCTAACGCCAGAGTCAGCTGCATCTATCACCAAAGAAGTTTGCCAGAATCTGAAAATCGCTTTAAATGCTGAAGGAATCGACGATTTTCTGATTGTCAGCCGTTCTGATTCTACTTTGCGGGGACATTATCCCATTGAAACTGATGCGATCGCACAAGAACTCGGCCCTTTTGATGCTCATTTTCTTGTACCAGCTTTTTTTGAGGGCGGACGCATCACTCGTGACAGCATTCATTACTTGATTATCGGCGGTGTACCTACTCCAGTACATGAAACTGAATTTGCCCGTGATTCAGTCTTCAGCTACCATCACAGTTACTTACCCAAGTACGTCGAAGAAAAGACTCAAGGACGAATTAGTGCCGAAGCTGTAGAAAGGTTTCTCCTAGCTGATATTCGCGCTGGTAGTTTGGAGAGCTTGTTACAACTCAATGGTAATAAGTGCGCTGTTGTGGATGGTGAAACTCAAGATGATCTCAACCGCTTTGCAGTAGACATATTAGCAGCAGCAAGTCAAGGGAAACGCTTTCTGTTTCGCAGTGCAGCAAGTATTTTAACGTCTTTAGCCGCTTTACCACCGCAACCCATTGCCGCCGAAAACATGGCGCAGTACGTGCGACAAGGCAAACCAGGGGCGGTAATTGTTGGTTCTCATGTTAAAAAGACTACTCAGCAATTAGAGGCGCTGTTACGAGTAGAAGGAACAGTGGGAATTGAAGTAAATGTAGCGCGATTACTTGATGATGGGGCAAATCAATCTGCGGCACTGCTAACTGAAATTCAGGAAAGTACACGGGCGGTACATGAGGCTGGCAAAACACCAGTGGTTTATACTAGCCGTCAGGAACTGAGTTTTAAAGATGTCAACACCCGATTGGAATTTGGGGCAAAAGTTTCAAGTTTATTGATGGATATTGTGCGGGGTTTACCATCTGATATAGGATTCTTAATCAGCAAAGGTGGTATTACCTCAAACGATGTCTTGAGTACAGGACTAGCTTTAACTTCAGCCCGCTTACTCGGTCAAATTTTAGCTGGTTGTTCAATGGTGTTAACGCCATCCGATCATCCCCAGTTTCCTGATTTGCCTGTGGTGCTGTTTCCAGGTAACGTCGGCGATGCTGATGCGTTGGGGACAATTTATCAGAGGTTGACCAAAACAGTCTAGAGTGTTTAGTGAAAATAAAAATAATTCCGAACTACAGCGGATTGCAAGTTAGTGAGGTTCAGTATTTTGGTCTGCAAGCCAGATAAAAAGCCTTTTTTATTACAGCAGTTTTTAGGTATTTAAACCACGACTGAGACGCTGAATGGAAAGTAGGAAGTGATGTAATTCAATTACTTGATAAAGCGCTGTAACTCCTCCTGTCTCCTGCCCCCTGCCCCCTGCCTCCTAACTCCTGCCTCCAATCTCCGCACTTTCTTACCTGACACTGATCTAATATTGGTAATTATTCGGAGTGTCCCTTGTCTTTTGGCTAGTACTGCATGACTTCTGATTCTGCGATTCCCAATCTAAAGTCAAATTCTGCACTTCCTAATGCAGAACCAAACTCTATCCATTCCGAGGTAGAGGTAAATCCTACTGTTTCTGATGTAGAGTCAGATTCTATCCTCCCGGATGCGGAGTTAAAATCTGTCCTTCTTTATTTAAAATCAAATACTGTCCTTGAGGATGTAAAGTCAAATCCTGCTAACCCTGATGTAGAGTCAAATACTGATACGGCATCAGATTTTATCCTTACTGATTCAAATCCTAATGAGTCAGCATTACCAGGGCATCGCGTAAATGACAATACTCAAGTCCAGTTAAAAAGTAAGGAGGGACGACTTTTATTAATTTTGCCCCCGGAATCTCAAGTATCTGCCTCAGAACTCAGTTGGTCTGATATTTGGCAACAAATAAGACAGCGTTTGAATGCAGGCGATCGCTTTCGGATATCTAATACTCCTGTGCATCTAATGGCACAAGACCGCCTAGTAGATGCCAGACAATTGCAAGAACTCGCCGAGGCTTTGAGTGAAGTCCAACTCCGGCTCATATCTGTCTCGACGAGTCGTCGGCAAACTGCGATCGCAGCCGTAACATCTGGGTATTCTGTAGAACAACTACAGCCCGCAACTTCCCTGAGTTCAGAGCCAACGGCTACAGCCATACCCCAAGCAGATGCCCTCTATTTAGAAATGACAGTCCGTTCTGGAGTAGAAATTCGTCATCCTGGTACAGTAATTCTCTTGGGAGATTTAAATCCAGGTGGTATTGTAATTGCAGATGGAGATATTATCATCTGGGGCCGCCTACGTGGAATTGCTCATGCTGGTGCTGGAGGCAATCGTGAGTGTCTGATTATGGCCTTGCAAATGGAACCAACCCAATTGCGGATCGCAGATGCTGTAGCAAGGGCACCAGAAAAACCGCCAATGCAGTTTTCTCCAGAGGTGGCACATATTACGCCCCAAGGAATTCGCATCGCTAGGGCTACTGATTTTTCCAGAAACCAATTCACCAAGAGCAATCAAGAGCCATAAATATTTACTTAAAGGATGAAGTAGATAAGGATGAAATAAAACAAATATTAATGCCTCGCCTTCATCAGGGAGAACAGATATTTCTTCATACTTGATACGATACTTCATACTTTATACTGCAATTTACTGTTTTATATTTTCTGAACCCTTATTGACCGTATTTCTATCATGACTCGCATTATTGTGATTACCTCCGGCAAAGGAGGAGTGGGTAAAACCACAGTTTCAGCAAATCTGGGCATGGCTTTAGCCAAAATGGGACGTCAAGTTGCCTTGGTTGATGCGGATTTTGGTCTGAGAAATTTGGATTTGCTGCTAGGGCTAGAAAACCGCATCGTCTATACTGCGGTGGAAGTTTTAGCCAGAGAGTGCCGTTTAGAACAAGCTTTGGTGAAAGATAAGCGCCAACCCAATCTCGTCCTCCTGCCGGCAGCCCAAAATCGCTCCAAAGATGCAGTCACGCCTGAACAGATGAAGTTATTGGTGAATGCACTGGCACAAAAATATCAGTATGTGATCATCGATAGCCCCGCCGGCATTGAAAATGGCTTTAAAAATGCGATCGGGCCGGCAAAAGAAGCACTAGTTGTCAGCACACCAGAAATTTCCTCAGTTCGTGACGCTGACCGGGTAGTGGGGTTACTAGAAGCACAAGGTATCAAGCGTGTTCATTTAATAATTAACCGCATCAGACCCGCAATGGTGCAGGCAAATGATATGATGTCAGTGCAAGATGTTCAGGAACTTCTCGCCATTCCCCTGATCGGGGTAATCCCTGACGACGAGCGTGTTATTGTATCTACCAATCGCGGCGAACCCTTAGTGTTAGCGGAAAATCCCTCTTTAGCTGCCACAGCCTTTGAGAACATTGCTCGTAGATTAGAAGGGGAAAGTGTCGAATTTCTGGAGATCGACTCGTCCCAAGACAGCATCTTCGCCCGTCTACGAAGGTTGTTGTGGACAAAGATTGTTTAACTTACTTTTCCAGTCTCCGCCCCAGACCTATTCGTAATGATTGAACTTCTAGAACGACTTTTTTCTCGCGGTCCTGATAGCAGTCGAACTCAAGTTAAACGTCGCCTGCAATTGGTGATTGCTCACGATCGCGCTGACTTAGATCCTCAAACGTTGGAAAAAATGCGGAAAGAAATCCTAGATGTAGTCTGTCGCTATGTCGAAATTGAGACGGAGGGCTTGGAGTTCTCCTTAGAAAGCAACCAACGAACTACAGCTTTAATTGCTAATTTGCCCATCCGCCGGGTGAAGGGTGCTATACCTGAGTGGGAAAGAGGTGATAAGCCTCTGTAGTTTTTATTTTAAGTATTTTTAATTTTGCATTGCTTTTTTCGACAGTTTCGCCCTATTTTCATAAGTTTTAGTTACTAACTTCACAACAGAATTATTAGCATTCCAGGTCGGTCACAGTGGATGCCAAGTGTAACGCTGTTTCAATCTCTAAACGGATATGTCAGTTGTTAGTTGTAGGTGAATTCTCCGATAAGCTTCATAAATTGAGTACCGAGAGAACTATTTTCTAGTCCATTATTTTAGACTTATCAAAATCCTAGAAGCAATGCCTACGGCAGTAAGTAAGTCGGCGTAAATAATTATTGTTGCAATAAGGCAGGGAGCAGGGAGCAGGGAGCAGGGAGAGAAAGAGTTTGAGCTTTATTTATTTTTATTTACATAGTTTGGTTTTATTGCACCTACTTACTTAAACTACGCACGATTCAGAACCAAAATATTTATCACATAAAAAATCCCGTTGTGGTCACTGGCGACAACGGGAGTATATAGGATTTTGAATAAACTATCGGTAGGCCATTTGTGGACCTGCCCAAATTTCTGTAACCTTTTTACCAAAAGTAATCGGCTGATCTTCGTCTGTTGTAGGTACAGTCTTGCCATCATTAGCAACTTGCATTAGTGGCCAGTTTTCGTCGCCCAATTCACCCGCACGAAATAGCACATGATTCGGTTGCCTTTTACTCCAACCTAACAATACTGCAATTTTTTCATGCTCATCTTCCTCATTAGCAGGAGCAACTGTGTTAGCGTGATTTTTTTGCCGATCCCAAATAACTGCACTATCTGTGGAATCGCCTGTATTAAAAATACCTTCAAACTTACGTGCTAAGAAGCGATCGCCTTTTTCTGACCAGCTAACTGGAACTAATACCCCAATTTTACCACTCGTATCAGTTTCTTCTGATGATGCCGCTTTTACAGCCTTTACCTTTAATAAAGGATCGCTAACAGGAGTAGTTGAAGCCATCACCCACAACTTCTTGCTTTGCATATCTTGGACAAACAGAACGCTGGTAACGCGGCTGTTGTACATTTCGGGTTTTACCTCTAGTTGCACCCGGCTATAAACAGCATATTTCCCATCTGGAGAAACCACGGGTACGCTGCGGTAATGGCGCACTCCTGAACCACCGTTGGAACCAATTGCCTCTTGAGTCGCTGTAATCCATTTCCAAGGAATAGGATGAGGACTACCTATGGGATCTATTTGTTCTGCTTGGGACTCATCACGTGGTTCAGCAACTGGTATTTCCGTCGTTGTAGTTGGTTGTGATTCTCTAAGAGTTGGTGCTACTTGAGTTGCTGTCAAAGATCGAGTAAAAGACTTTTCTCTAAACAGAGAATTTTCTTGTCCTTTCAAAGACTTGATATTAGCAGCTTTGAGTTTTCGTACTAAATTAAGCTGACTAACAGGAACATCCGTTAATGGTGCGAGTTCAACTGCTGCCAAAGAATCAGGAACAATTAAATCGCTGTTTGATACAGAACTATCTGTTTGATCCAAAGGCTCAATTTTATCCGCTAGTAATACTTGCGGTTCCTGGACAGCAGTACTTTGTGTTGGCACAGAATCAAATTCTTCTGTTGAGGAGTTGATTTGATCTGTTGTGAATATTTCAGCTATCTCAGGTTCCCCAACTACAGCTATTTCCTTTGATACAGAGTCAGAGCCTCCAGTTATGGAAGTTAGTTTAGCTACTTCGGATCTAACTGGGATCGAGTGACCTGATGCCCCTAGTAAGGGTGCGATCAGTATCACAACGACAACGTAATTGAGAAATGGTTGCGCGCGGAACCATCCTGACAGCAAAAGGGGTTTAAGCATTTGTAGACTCTCTAGAGGGGGCGATCGCTATGTGAGAAGCAATACCTATGCAGCAATGGGGCAGGCGGTAATTATATGTATAACAAGAAACTAAAAGCAATGACTAGATATTTTCTTCAAAGTTTGCAGAGTTTTACAAAAATTAAGTATCATTGTCTACACCTTTACATACTCAGGTACTGAATGTTTTTTGTCAAAAATATGCGAGTATAGTAAATATGCTGAGAACTCAGTAATTACTACACGATGTATAAAGCTGCTGTTGCTATACCCAACCACACCAATAACAGGTATTAGTTAAGGGAGATCCAAGGTATAGTTTGGGCTAATGAAGCTGCCAACCAAGAATAAGATAACTCGGCTGTTGGGGATCGTACTAGCGATCGCTAGTACATAGAAAAAAAGCCAAGTTACACACTAATATAAGAGGGCAAACCCTCATAATGGTAAACGTGAGGCGTTACGTAAAAAGCTGGGAAAGCAGATGCATAATACATCATACTCAGAAAACACTGCTGTCAGCAACCCAAAGTTATAAACTGCAATCTCAACTACAGAAATAGCTGGAAGACGCAATAGTTTTTTACAGACCCAACTGTATTTAACGCCAATTTTTGGCAAATCAGCAGGAACACAACAAAATTTACTCGGTAGATGCTCTAGCGGCTCGTGACGAGACACCACTAAACTATTAGGTTCACTAAAGGCAATGCAGTTTATAGTACCTGTTACACCTGTTAACTTAACTATTAAGTTAATCAAGCAGCCTTTGGTTTCACCAATACGAAAATATTGTACCACCAAACAGCCGATATTATTTACCATTAACTAATGACTAACGATTAACAAGTAATTATTAATGAAAATAGTATTCTTTGGTACACCACAGTTTGCGGTGCCCACGTTGGAAAAGTTATTGAATCATTCAGAATTTGAGGTGTTGGCAGTTGTCACCCAACCAGATAAACGCCGGGAACGCGGAAATAAACTTACTCCTTCACCCATAAAAGCGATCGCTACTGCTCACAACTTACCAGTATGGCAACCCGAACGGGTGAAAAAAGATACTGAAACTTTAGCCCAACTCAAACAATCAGACGCAGATGTGTTTGTTGTTGTCGCCTATGGACAGCTTTTATCATCAAAAATATTGAATATGCCAAAGTTGGGCTGCATTAATGTGCATGGCTCGATTTTACCGAAATATCGGGGTGCAGCGCCCATTCAGTGGTGCTTGTACAACGGTGAGAAGGAAACGGGGATCACGACCATGTTAATGGATGCAGGGATGGATACCGGCCCAATGCTACAAATAGCCACTACACCAATTGGATTGCTGGATAATACCCAAGATTTAGCTGAAAGACTAGCTGCGATTGGTGGGGATTTGTTGGTAGAAACTCTGTTGAAGTTGGAACGCCAGGAAATTCAACCAATTCCCCAAGATAATTTAGCAGCTACTTATGCACCTCTGATTCAAAAAGAAGATTATGGTTTGGATTGGTCAAAAAGCGCTATCCAATTACACAATCAAATCAGAGGCTTTTACCCTAACTGCACCGCTACCTTTCGTAACAACCTGTTTAAAATCACCGCTTCTGCTCCCCTTGGTTCTATAGGCGATGTCTGGCGACAAGCCGCTCCGCGTCTACGCGATCTTCCACCAGAATTACAAGAAATAGCACATAAATTACCCAATTTGTCAAACTTATCAGATAAACCGGGAGTTGTAGTGAGCATTGTTAAAGGAATCGGAGCGATCGTCCAAACTGGGGAAGGTTTGTTGCTGTTGCGAGAGGTTCAGCTAGCTGGTAAACGTCCCCAGTCGGGATGGGATTTTGTTAATGGTACCCGCTTAACTGTGGGAGAAGTTTTTGGTGCGGGTAGTTGAGGGAGAATAACCGTTAACTTTTAACTCCTGTACAGACGCGTAGACGCTCGAAGAGCGGCTTCTCGTAAGAGTATAATCGCGTCTCTTCTAACTCTTAACTTCTAACTTTTCATAAAAGCGGCAAGATTCGCAAGGGCCATCTGGGTTAACTGCACAGCGCATGATTTCTGAATGAGCATTGTAGGAGCAGGTAGCATCGCCAATTACCCAACGTCCCGCTACCAAACTTTTCTCAGATGGTCGTTTAGCCGACTGCACGTAAATGGCAATATTATGCAAGCGGTAGCGCCCTGCTCTAAGTTGGTATCGATGGCGGCGTTCTAAAACTGCGTAGGTTTTACCTTCAAAATCGAGATAATTTCCGGGTTGGGGTGTCCAATCAAGTTGCACTTTACCGAGGGACTCACGCGGATGCGTCAGAATCACCTCGGTTTCTAAAGAGTCTGGCTCCATAAGCTTATGTGATTTGATTTACATTCTAAGGATGGTATTGCAATAGCTTCCTTTAGCTTACCGAATTTAGATTACAATTAATGATTCACTCTTCTTTGCGAGAAATATACATACAGTAGGGGCGATCTGTGCGCCGCTAAAAATTAAGGCAACCAAAAGTCAGGTAGGATAGATTTGCCAAAGTCACGCCAAGTTTGGTTGAGCGATCGCGCCACTTGGATATGCGCTTCATCCTCTTCTACAGCTAAAATCTCAGATGGCTGACCTTCTCCCAAATAAGACACCACCAAATTCGCCGCCTCCAAACCAGTAACATAAGCCTTTTCCTGTGACCACGAACCATGACGGTTCACAATCCAATCCCCACTCATAAACACATTCTCAAAACTTGTTTTAGCGGGCAACATATAACGATAGCTACCAGGTGCAAAGTGAGTCACCGCTTGAGGCAGCCGAATTACACTGCTATCAATGATCTTTGCCTCCCGAAACGCCGGTACACAAGTTGCTAAATAACCCTGAACTATTGGTAAAATCTCCTCATCACTCAAACTGAGAAACTGATTTGCGTGATAAAAATCAGCTTCTATAACTGTTCCTGGCTCATCCCGATATTCATCATGTAGAGCATTCAAATCAAAAAACGTCCAACCTGTAGTTGCGTCGAATCCAAAACAAGCATTGGAAGGACGAGGAATATCAATTTTGCGGTCAAACCATATTCGCGTTGCTAAAACATCAATTGCTCCTAAATTGCTCAAATTACGGAATTCTTCATGGCTTTGTAAACTAGGGCTGGTTGAGACAATTTTCTTCATACCGGTAATCCCAACCGCAAAAATCACCGCATCTGCTTCAATTACTTCATCACCGCAAACGACACCCTTGGCTCGATGATTACTATCAACAATTAAATCTGTAACCCGACGCTTGGGTAATACTCGCGCACCAGCTTTTTCAATCCGTTCCACCCAAGGACGAAATATCTTTTCTCCAACAGTTCCTCGACACCAAACTACATCAAAATCTGGTTGATGAGCCAGAATAAAAAAGTAAAGCATCCCTAAAGTTGCGGCGGCTGAACATTGTTCACCAGGGGCAAACAAGCCCACTAATAACATTGGTTCAAAAGCATCGCGGTAAAGCCGTGCAGAAACGTTAAAGTCTTTGAACAATTCTCGGGCAGTTACAAAGTCATAGCGTCGCCAAGCTGCATCAGAATTGTCAAAATCAACAACAGCATAAAGTAAAGGTAAGGCGCTGAGACGGTCAATTAGTGGCAGCCGCTTAAATTGAGTGTAGAGAAAAGTTCCCAGTGGGGAGGGGAGTCGCGGTAAGTCTTGAAAAATTGGTGATTCAACTTCCAAACCTGCTGCTGAATATTGCGAAGAACGAGTCCAAGTAGTAAAAGGATTAATTCCTAATTCATTGATTAGGGAAAAAATATTTTTGTAAGGATACCAGAAGCCATGAATGCCAGCTTCAACAGATTTTCCGGCGGCTGTTTGCCAACCTGCCACCAATCCACCGGGATAGGGGCCTGCTTCTAGAAGTGTCACATCATAGCCTTGTTTTGCCAAATGGTAGGTTGCTCCTAAACCAGCCCAACCTGCACCTACAACTACCACCCGTTTTTGTTGTGACCCTTCTACCATCCCAGCCTCCGATTGTTGCAGTCTATCAACTAATGTATACGAACTTGCCGCTCTCATCAGATGACGGCTTGCTATTACAACGGTTTTCGTTTGGATGCAATACGTGCTTTGGTAGCACATCTGTGCGCCTCTACGAACTATATGCCATCGAATTGCAAACAGTTATAGACTTTGAAGAAAGGCTCAAGTGGAGCGCTTCAGTAAAAATCCCTTGCGGTTAATGCTGAGTTAAGAGTATAACAGAAAACAGACTTGACTATTCATGAGGAATAATCCTAATGACTCAATTAGCAAATGTAAAATTCAGTTTGAATGACTTTGAATTACGAGATGGCATTTATTTTCCTAGCGACTATGAACAATTGAATAATACTCAACATAAAAAAAGATGGGACGCAATTGGTAAAACATACTATGGTTCCCAGAAAATTGAAAAAGTCGCAGATACATCTCCTATAAAACAAGATTACACTCTGTTAACTGGCACGCCTGGAGGGACTTGGAATAAATTTCCATTCAATAAATCTGTTGATTCTATTTTAGAAATTGGTTGTGGTTATGGTCGCGCACCTTTACATTTATCTAAAGCTAAAAACCTGAAATGTGAGAAATATTATGGAGTTGATATTTCTGAACCTTTATTGCGGCGGCTAATAAAGGTTAAACAAGAATATAATTTTTTTCCAGAAGCTGAATTTAACTTGATTTGTACTTCTGCTGAAATATTACCTTTAGAAGATAATTCTATAGATTTGGTAATTTCTAACTGTGTCTTTATGCATATCCCAGATGCACAATTAAGAAATTTGTTGGCTGATATCACTCGTGTGCTAAAACCTGGTGGAATTTTTGTTTTTAATCATTCCTTCCACAACAAGTCTTGTCCTTCTCATATTATCCATAATTTTATAAGAAGGCTGAACCCATTTGTGAGGAATCCAGTTTATCTCAAGCAATATACATCTGCTGAAATAGAAGAAATGTTAGCAACTGCTGGGATGAAAACAAAGTGTCCACAATACATTGTCGAACCAACAGAAGAATATGCAATTTTGCCAGAAACCATTAAAGGAATTCCAGTTCCGTTTGCTAATGCCATCAACAGGAGCCTTAAGGCATCAGGTAGTTTAAAGGAAACTTTGGCTTATGGTTTTAGCGCCTACAGTAGTCAACTGGACTAATTAAGAAAGTATCTTGTTGTCACAATAAATTGAATACAAAAGAATTACAGGAGCACAACAACGTTGTGCTTTTATTTTTACAATAAATGCTCATGATATTTTTCTAAAAAAATTCTGAATTTGGATGCACCAAGTTGTTTTGACGAAAATAATTATAAGCACTTTGCACCTGAATTATTGAGAATAATGCAATATTTAAGTTGTGAAAGCTTGTGCTTCAAAGTGAAATGTTAGGATCTAGTGATTTATTCGAGTCTTGATAAGGATAGTATTTAGTTAAACGAATATTCCAAGCATCTTTAATTTGATAGGTTATGCCACGCCACTCGACACTTTGTGCCAATATCGCTGCGATGGTAGTAACTGCATAAACAAATTGTGTTAGCGGAATTGCTAGCAATATTTTTGCCATCATCACCACTGAGAAACTCTCTGTTGGTTCGCCCCGCGCCCGAAGTACTCGACGCACACTTTGCTCACCTAATATCAGTAAAAAAGCCATACCCAAAATATAGCTGACGGCTCCGCCTGTAATCAAAATTGCGGTATAAAAGTTGCTAGTGATTAAAGCAATCACTAGCATTGGAGGGATCATGAGCAAAGCTAATGTGTTGATGAATACTGCGCTGGCAATCACAGTCCAGTTGGGATTATAGAGTCGCGCGACGAGTAATTGGCGTGTAATAAAGCGCAAGCATTGAGCAAAGTTACACTCTTCACGATTACTCATCATGACTGAGGGTACAAATTTTACTTTTAAGCCGATTTCTCGCAATGCTTTGTGAATAGGCGTATCAACAGAAACTCCTTGTTTCCATATTTCCAATAACTGCGCTTTGCGTAAGACTGAAAGTTTCAATGCCATTGAACCTCCCCAAGGACATTGAAAGATATACATGAAGGTGACAGCTGGGGCGTTCCACACATATCGAACTAGCGTGCCCCACTTTCCAATTTGCGGTATGTACCAGCGATTTCCTGTAGTGGCTCCGATTTGCTTATCCGCTAAAGGTGCAACCAGTTCACGCAGCCAATCAGGATGAGCAACAACATCAGCATCTAATAGGGCCACCACATCATAAGAATCGTCTAGTTGTGAAATAGCTTGAACTAATGCGCTACATTTGAGACTGCAAGTGTCATATCGAAAGATTAAAGGGTTGACTTGGATATGTGTTGCTTGCGATCGCAAGATTGTATCATTGACAATTTCCCAAGCTGGATCTTCCTGACTATCGATAACAATATGTACTTTATAATGTGGGTAATTCTGGTTTAGCAGGGCATGGACACAGTTAGTTAAAAACGGATCGGCACCTCGCAAGGAAAGAACAATTGCAGCTTTAGGCAAAGATTCATCCTGCACAGGTTCTGGAGGTGAATGGAATAATGATACTAAACTCAGCACCTGTAACATTTGGTAAATCACTAAACCCGCCAGAATGCTAAAAATAATCAGTGCTAACTCATTCATATTGTTGAGAATCCTGTAAGTTCTTTATATAAAGATTTGTTGAAAGAAGCTTAGAGAACTTAAATACTATAGCAGTGAAATACTTAACCGCAACTCATATGCAACTCGTATGCAACGACAACATTACTATTATGAACTTCTGCAAAATTAGGGTTAAGTCGTAATGCTTGCTCGTAGCCCTTTGTTACTCCATCTAAATCACCTAATTTTAAGTCGTCAAGACCTTTCTCATAATAAAATTGCGCTCGTACACTATTTACGGACTTAATAAGTTATATTTAACTTTTAATCAAATTATTTGTGTATTTAAGGACTAAATAAAATTTCCACTACATGTGATTTAGCCTTTGTCACAGCCTGATATATTTGGCTATTAGCTAACTCAAAAGTTTGCATTTTTTTAGGTGTATTTCGATTAGTTTATGCTTTAATTGGTTGCAGAATCAAAATGATCTATCCCTTTTTTCAAGCAATTTTTAAATTTCTTTGTTCAGTATTGGAGAATTCCAAAAAACAAAATATAAAAAGTAATGCAATTTACAATATTAACTGCTGATTATTAGATATTTGATAAAGATAATATTAAGTTGCAGAAGATGTGACTCAGCTATTTATTTTGGATATGTATTAATCGAGTTTAAGGATAAGTATAATCGTTCAACCGAGAGCGAAAAACTGCTAACTGAGTGATTGACATTCTCCATTACGATATTTTGACCGATGCAACTCCACCCTGACGCTTTATACTCGACCAAACCAGAATTTTTTTAAAATTTGGGATAGTTTTTGGGATTTTCTTCATTGATTGTTATGTAATTTACCAACTTTTAGGAACATTTTGTAATTAAAGTTGGTAAATTATGGATTAGTTGAGCTAATTCTTCCCCAGACAACTATGCCATTGGATTTATCGCCTCTTTGGATATCACTCAAAACTTCATTACTTGCTACATTTATCACCTTCTTCTTGGGTATCGCTGCTGCCTACTGGATGCTGGGATATCGTGGCAAAGGTAAATCGTTGATTGAGAGTATCTTTATTGCGCCACTGATTTTGCCCCCCACCGTTGTCGGTTTCTTGTTGCTGCTATTTTTTGGCAAAAATGGCCCTGTAGGGAAACTCATGCAGGCTTTTGACTTCACTATCGTCTTTACTTGGTATGGAGCAGCGATCGCAGCTACCGTAGTTTCTTTCCCATTAATGTATAAAACTACGCTAGGAGCGTTTGAACAAATAGATGGTAATCTGCTGCGAGTAGCCAGAACCCTTGGCGCAACTGAAGCCACAATCTTTTGGCGCATCAGTTTACCCTTAGCGCTACCCGGCATTGTAGCCGCCACAATGCTCGCGTTTGCCCGTGCTTTGGGAGAATTTGGTGCGACATTGATGCTGGCTGGTAACATTCCCGGACAAACGCAGACAATCCCAATGGCGATTTATTTTGCTGTGGAAGCGGGAGCAATGAACGAGGCATGGTTTTGGGCGATCGCTATTATGGTGATTTCTCTATCTGGAATTATTGCAGTCAACTTCTGGCAAGAATGGAGGGATAAGAAGAGGGGAGCAGGGAGCAGGAAGACGGAAGCGGAGGGAGAAATTCTATATACTCCGCACTCTAACTTTGAATCTGGTGGATTGCTTGTCAATATTGAAAAAATACTTCCTAGCTTTCATTTAAAAGTTGCTTTTACTAGTGATGAGCAACCTTTGGGATTATTGGGGGGTTCTGGTGCAGGTAAGAGCATGATTTTGCGCTGCCTTGCGGGGATAGAAACGCCCACAATCGGGCGCATAGTTTTAAATGACAGAGTACTGTTTGACTCAGAAAAAGGAATTAATTTACCCAGCCGCGATCGCCGCATCGGTTTTTTAGTGCAGAATTATGCTCTCTTTCCGCACATGAGTGTGGCGCAAAATATTGCTTTCGGCTTGCCCAAAAAATTATCTGCTGGTAGTATTCGGGTGCAGGTAGAACAGCAACTAATAGCGATGCAGTTGCAAGGATTAGGCGATCGCTATCCGCACCAACTTTCTGGGGGTCAACAACAACGGGTAGCCTTGGCAAGAGCTTTGGCAAGTCAACCGGAAGCGTTACTTTTGGATGAGCCATTTTCCGCACTTGATACCCATTTACGTAGCCAATTAGAACAGCAAATGACAGAAACTCTAGCTGGCTATCAAGGTGTGACTCTATTTGTCACCCATAATATGGAAGAAGCTTATCGGATTTGCCCGAATCTGTTGGTATTGGAGCATGGTAGAGCCGTTCATTATGGTAGTAAACATGATATTTTTCAGCATCCTACTACCGTTAGTGTTGCCCAACTTACCGGATGTAAAAACTTCTCCCGCCTTATTCTCCAGTCGTCGCAACAAGTGGAAGCAATTGATTGGGGTTGTACTCTTCAAGTAATTGAACCAATCAAGAGCGAATTATCCCACGTCGGCATTCGTGCCCATCAATTCATTTTTACCAACGACTCATCACAGGAAAATACTTTTCCCTGCTGGGTAGTACGAACAAGTGAAACGCCCCACCGGATGACGTTGTTTCTCAAACTACATTCGGCTGGCAAGAATTCTCAAGATTACCATCTGCAAGCTGAAGTCTTCAAAGAAAAATGGGTGACTATGAAAGAACAGCCTTTTCCTTGGTATGTGCGTTTAGATCCTCTGCGCTTGATTTTGATGGAGTGAACGCAGAGATATATGGGACGCGGGAAATTTTTTTAAAGAATATTACTTCAAGCGCCCAGACCCAAAGAGTCTGAGCGCTTGAATATTAGGTTGCAGAGAAACTTCTGCTAGTTAGGGGAATTATGCGGCCATCATTTGCATACTTCTGCAAGACTCTGCACACTTGCGACAAGCAGCAGCACATTCCATCATTTTCGCGTCATCCCTCATCATCTCACAGGCCATAGCAGTGCGATCGCACATTTCCGCGCACAGCATACAAGTACGTTCCATGAACTCAGAACCGCTCATCATCATATTCATGCACATCATGCACATTTCAGAGCAATCGCGCATCATGCTCATCATGCTCATCATGTTCTTGTCCATGTCCTTACCACCTTTGCTCATGCAGTAAGTCATGGTTTCCATGCACATTTTGTGACAGTCCATACAAGCATCCATACAAGCTTGCATTTCGGTAGTCATGGTTTCAGCCATCATCATCATCATCATAGGAAATACCTCTTGATTTTTTGATGCATAGATAGTGTCCTTGGAAGGACTACTCATAACATTAGTCTTACTCTTTTAAAGAGTCAATGGGGTTTTTAATTCCGGTTTTATAAGCCTACTATCCCGATATAATTACCGGAAAATCAAACTGAATCTACACTAGTTTGGTGTTGTTTTTTTGAGTATTGCTATGCATTAAGGATTAGAAACACCCATTTCAAAGTGGGGTTTTCTTAAGTAAGTCAACTTTCCATTGGGGATCAAAAGTTATAGTTAAATATGGATCAAAAATAATGTAATGTTTTTTAACAAATGCCTAAACAAAGCATTTGTAAACTTATATTCATCCAGGGTTTATTAACTTATGTTAATTGAAAGATAGGCACACTTAAAAACTTGTAATTCCTAATAGGATTTTAGACCCTACATAAAACAAAATTACCTCTGAGGGTAGGGGTAACAAACCCTATACTTAATTAAGAGAAATCAAGCTTACAACGCGTAATAAAAATCGGTTTTCTCCATACCCCATGCCCAATACCAATTTTCAAGCTAGAGCATTTTCTAAATCAGCTTGCAAATCTTGCTGATGTTCAATTCCTACCGAAAGACGGACTAAATTATCCTTTATTCCCCGCTGAAGTCGTTCCGCTTCTGGTAGAGAACCGTGGGTCATTTTCGTAGGATAGCAAAGTAGTGATTCCACACCGCCTAAACTTTCAGCCAGCAAAAATAACTTGAGTCGGGAAGCGAATCTTTCAACCTCGGCAAAACCGCCCTTTAATTCCAAACTAATCATCCCCCCAAAGCCAGACATTTGCTCTTTTGCTAATTGATGCTGTTCATGACTGGATAACCCTGGATAATAAATACGCTCGATTTTGGGATGCTTTTCTAAAAATTCAGCTAAAAATAAAGCGTTTTTTTCATGTTCTCGCATTCTCACAGCCAGAGTTTTAATTCCTCGCAGCACCAACCAGCTATCAAAAGGACTAGGAATCGCCCCGATCGCATTTTGATAAAACTTCAGTTCGGTGTATAGTTGCTCGTTAGATGTGATAACTGCGCCACCAATAATATCGCTATGTCCCCCTAGATATTTGGTAGTGCTGTGAACCACAATGTCAGCACCTAAATCTAACGGTGTTTGAAAATAAGGACTAGCAAAAGTATTATCAACTACTAAGATAATATTATTTCTACGGGCAATATTTGCTAGTGCGGCAATATCAATAATTTTTAACAGAGGGTTAGTAGGGGTTTCAATCCAAATCAGCTTAGTATTTGGTTGAATGGCAGTTTCAAAATCAGCGATGTTATCAATATCTACATAGCTAGTTGTAACACCCCAATTTTTTACAACTTTTTCTAGCAACCGATAAGTTCCACCATACAAATCATCACCAGCAACAATATGATCGCCATTTTTGAGTAGGCTTAATACTGTGGTAGTTGCAGCCAAGCCAGAGGCAAATGCCAAACCAAATTTCCCATTTTCAATAGAAGCTAAAGCCTCTTCTAATGCTGTGCGGGTGGGGTTTCCCGTGCGAGAATATTCATATCCTTTGTGTTTACCTATGGCTTCTTGTTCATAAGTAGAAGTCAAATAAATGGGGACAATAACAGCACCTGTTTGTGGGTCTGATTGCTGACCCTCATGAATTGCTCTAGTCTCAAATTCCATAATTTCCTCTTAATTATTCTTGGTTTTGACTAATCCAATATCTGATTAAATCGGCTCTGGTAATTAAGCCAATAGGAACATCATGCCGCTTAATAATAATCCCGGTGCTTCCTGATAACAGCACTCGATAAGCTTCAGAAATATCTACTTCTTCATCGAGAATCGGCAGTGGTTTTCCCATAACTGCCGAAACTTCCTGATTAGAAAAGTTGATGCCATCATGGAGAAATTTCATTAAAGAGGCTTCATTGACGCTTCCTACTACATGCTTATTATCAATCACGGGTAGCTGTGAAATATTCAGCTTTTGTAGGTAGTTTGTGGCTTTACTCAAGGTATCACGGGGACTAACAGCAACTAGAGAAGGAAAATCTGTTTTTTGAGCAAGAATTTCACCAATTTTGATACTTTTTACTGTTGTACCTTCCCAAAAACCATTTTCCTGCATCCAGGCGTCGGAATAGATCTTATTAATGTAGTTTCTTCCCGTATCTGGTAATAGGGTTACAATATACTTTGGCTCTGTTAATCTGGCTGCATACTTGAGCGCTGCGACTACTGCTGTACCACAGGAACCTCCTACTAATAATCCTTCTTCTCGTGCTAGGCGACGAGCCATATTAAAAGATTCTTTATCGCTAACCCGAACCATTTCATCGACTAATTGACGATTAAATGTTTTGGGAATAAAGTCTTCACCAATTCCCTCAACTTTGTAAGATTTGGGGGTGTCACCAGAAAGGATTGAACCCTCTGGATCTGCACCAACAATTATTATATTTGGATTTTGCTCTTTCAGATATTTAGCAACTCCTGAAATTGTACCACCTGTGCCCATACCTGCAACAAAAACATCTATTTTACCATTACTATCTGACCAGATTTCTGGGCCTGTAGTTAAGTAATGTGCTAAAGGATTATTCGGGTTTTCAAATTGATTTGGTCTATAGGCTCCCGGTATTTCTTTGGCGAGTCTTTCAGCTACACCGTTATAACTTTCTGGCGAGTCAGGCGGTACAGATGTGGGAGTAACAACTACTTCTGCACCATAAGCTTTGAGTAGGTTGATTTTATCCTGGCTCATTTTATCAGGCATGACGAAAATACAGCGATACTTCTTTACTGCTGCAATTAATGCCAGTCCCACACCAGTATTACCTGCGGTAGCTTCAATAATCGTGCCACCTGGTTGCAGTTGACCTGTTTTTTCTGCGGCTTCAATCATGGTGAGAGCAATTCTATCTTTAGTACTCCCGCCAGGATTGAGATATTCTACTTTGGCATAAATACTTGAGTGAATACCTTCGGTAATTTTGTTTAGTCTGACTAATGGAGTTCTACCAATTGCTTGCAAAATGTTTTCATAAGTAGCCATATAGAAGTCCTAAATGATTTTTAAAACAATTTTTTTATTCTCTTCACGTTCTACTCTTTGGGAATGTAAGAAAATAAATGAATCTTAAAATGTTGGTTGTAGAGTTGATTGCAGTTTGAGTAAGCGATCGCTGTTTGTAATGTCTCAGGTCTTTTGCTAAAACAAAATCTGATCATCGACTGTTGCTAGCATCACAGATGCCATTGCTTCTGTGGAACCACCGGTAAAGGTGATTTGGGTTTCGGGGTCTATATCTAAGCCGAGATACCAACGGACTTTGTTGGCGATCGCATGACGAAATAGGCGTAGACGCGTTGGCGAAGCCTATCGTAGAGAAGCGGCTTGTCGCCAGACATCGCCCCAAGTAATGGCATACTGATTAACATCTGCTTCTATTGCCTCATAAGCAGCCTGTTTCAACTCCAAGGGACAGGGAAAATCAGGGAACCCCTGCGCAAAATTCACCGCACTGTATTGCAGTGCAACCCGCGTCATTTCTCGAATCACCGACTCTGTAAACTGGTCTGCCTTCGCTGATATTTTTTGGCGCAGAATCTCACTCACCCCTATACCTCCGTATTGCGGTTATGCGTAAATTTCTGTAAACCCAATATAAACCATAATATCGATAGATTTATCGTAGTATACTCAAATTCCAGATCCAGAGGGAATAGAACCTTATTATCTATATACTGAATTATTGAGATTAATAGTCAATTATTGAAGGTACTGATCCAGAATCATCATGAAATCTTTGCACCGTCCCGATCTGTATAGCTGGTCTAATTTCAATCCGGCAAGAAATATTGATTTCAATGGGATTGCCTGGATTCGCCCAGATGGCAACATCTTGATTGACCCAGTAGCCCTATCAAACCATGATTGGAATCATCTGAAATCCCTCGGTGGTGTGGTTTGGATTGTGCTGACAAATTCTGAGCATATCAGGGCAAGTAAAGAAATTGCCGATCAAACCTATGCTAAAATTGCTGGCCCTGTGGCAGAAAAAGATACTTTTCCTATACCTTGCGATCGCTGGCTGTCTGACGGTGAAGAATTTGTGCCAGGACTGGAGGTGATTGAACTCCACGGCTCGAAAACTCCCGGTGAATTAGCTCTGTTACTGGAGGAGACAACTTTAATTACAGGGGATTTAGTCCGGGCACGTAAAGCAGGTAGCTTGACGATTTTACCAGATGACAAGCTACTGAATCGAGAGGAGGCTGTTGCTTCTGTGCAGAGGTTAGCTCAATTAAGTCGGGTAGAAGCAGTGCTGGTAGGGGATGGTTGGCCTGTTTTCCGCGATGGACGCGATCGCTTGCAAGAACTTGTAGCAACGCTGTAAATGGGTGGGGCGATTGGAAAGACGTTAATCCTTCAAAACTAAAGAGCTTTGAAGGATTAACTTTGGAGTTTTGGGCATTTTTATTAGAAGATGTTTGAAAAGTATTTTTGGTAACATCGATACTTACCAAACCTAACCAACGGTTTTTTTTTGAAAATGAGCAAAGCCAAATTTTCAATAGTCGTGAGAATGTTAACAAATTAATCTTTTTATGTTCGTCGGTTAACTAGGGTAGCGCTAGCTTGGTCAACAGGCATCAGCACAACTTCATTAATATTGACATGGGGCGATCGCGTCACACAGAAAAATATCACATCAGCCACATCATCTGCTGTCAGGGGTGTAACTCCCTGATAGACTTTGTTGGCGCGTTCAGCATCTCCGTGAAAGCGCACCTCGCTAAATTCCGTTTCCACCATACCAGGGTCAACGGAAGTTACACGTACCCGCGTTCCCAATAGGTCTTGTTTTAAACCTTCAGAAATTGCTCTCACAGCAGCTTTGGTAGCACAGTAGACATTGCCACCGGGATAGGTTTGATGTCCCGCAATGGAACCTAAATTTACCACATGACCGCGATCGCGACTCACCATTCCAGGAACGACATAACGGGAAAGGTAAAGTAAACCCTTAACGTTAGTATCAATCATGTCTTCCCAGTCTTGAAAGCTGCCTTCGTGCAACTTGTCTAAACCGCGACTTAGACCAGCATTATTAATGAGAATGTCAATTTCAGACCAGGCAGAGGGTAGAGTAGAAATGGCAGATTCAACAGCGTTGCGATCGCGCACATCTAGCTGTAATAAATGAATTTCAATACCAAATTCTTTAATGAGAGTATCTGCTAGCTGCTGCAAACGTTCTAACCGTCGTGCTGCTAAGATCAGTTTTGCACCCGCACCAGCGAAGATTCTCGCACAAGCAGTACCAATACCACTACTTGCACCAGTAATCAAAATGATTTGATTTTGTAGGGAAGTCATTAGGATAGTTAGGAGTGAGGAGTTAATAGTTATGAATTATGAATTAGTACAAGTTTCATAGTTCATAATTTATCATCAGTCGTCTATAACTCCTAACTCCTGTACAGACGCGATTAATCGCGTCTCTCCTAACTCTTGTACAGACGCGATTAATCGCGTCTCTCTTAACTCTTAACTACTTCTTCACCACTTGCAAGCGCTGAGTTACCATCGTCATCCCATTACCCCGCAGGATGACAGCAGAAACCCATTGGCTACCAGGGGTAGATGGTGCTTGCCCCGTTTTGAAAAGTCCACCAGATGTTAGTAATTCTAAATCCACGGATGTAGGGTTGAGAAATTTATCTGGTTGGATGGGTTCCTCTAGCGCCGTTCCTAGTAGAAAATCATCACCAAGTGGCTCTTGGACGATGGCATCAAAATTATACTTCTGACCAACTTGCACCTTCTCTGGTAATTTAATATCAATTTGGGGCGGCTTGCTGCCAGAGGTAAGTTGGGTGCGTTCTGACAAAATGTCTTGGCGGGTGATTTTGCCATTTTCAATGCGCTGACGCGATTTAATCGTGGCATTGAGAGCGGAATTATTACTTTTAGCGGAGGGTAAGCCAGTTATCTTCGTTTCTGTTTCGGCAATAATCGCATTGCCCTCAGGTTTTGAAGATAGCAGTTTTGTACTGTATTGCAATTTGGGATATCGTTGCCAAAGTGAAATCAAAGACTTTTCCAAGGTTTGGAGGTTTAATCCATCCCCATGAGTGAAAGTAGGGCTGTAAAATTGCAACACCCCTTTGACATCGCCTCGGCTGGCGGCGGCATCAACTTGTGTTAGCAGATTTTTCAGATTGGCTGGTGCATTTTGGGGTGTAGTGGTTTGGGATAATTGCTGTGGTGTCGTCGCTTGAGTGGGTTGCCAACCACTTGTTAAACCAAGGGTTAGCAGAAACAAAACCAGCCAGATATTCGCTGGAAATCTGATTTGTCGTCTCACTAAGGCGGTAATAATGTTAGTCATTGGTAAGAGTTTACTGATTTGATTAGAGAAAGTAAGGAAATTGTTTTATCTTAGTTAAGCTAGACGCTAAACGGTAGAGGTTTGATGGCAAACGCACCGATACGATTATTAATAGCTGCCAGTGGGACTGGTGGACACTTGTTTCCAGCGATCGCACTGGCACAAAAACTGCCAGATTATCAAATAGAATGGCTGGGAGTACCCAATCGGCTAGAAACTCAACTTGTCCCTAAAGAGTATCCCTTGAATACTATTGCAGTTGAAGGGTTTCAGCAAGGGTTTGGCTTCTCCTCGATTCGTACCTTGGGTAAACTCGCTGGTTCGATTATAGAAGTCAGACGAATTCTTAAACAGGGAAATTTTCAAGGGGTATTTACCACAGGGGGTTACATTGCTGGGCCAGCCGTCATTGCGGCGCGTTCCCTAGGTTTACCCGTGGTTTTCCACGAATCTAACGCTTTACCAGGTAAAGTAACTCGCTTCTTTGGCCCTTGGTGTAGTGCGGTAGCCTTGGGATTTGAAGTAGCTGCTAAGTATTTGCCCCGTGCCAAAAATGTCTGCGTTGGCACTCCTGTAAGAGCGCAATTTCTCGATGGGGCAATTGATGCACCATTGGATTTAGCCATTCCTGAGAGTGTTCCCTTGATTGTCGTCTTTGGTGGTAGCCAGGGTGCAGTTGCAGTTAATAAGTTGGTGCGTGAATCTGCAAATGCTTGGTTTGATGCTGGTGCTTATGTAGTACATTTAACTGGCGATCGCGATCCAGAAGCAGATAGTCTCAAACATCCACAGTACATATCCTTACCTTTTTACAACAATATGGCAGCGTTGTTGCAACGGGCAACTCTTGCTATTAGTCGTTCTGGCGCAGGTAGCTTGACAGAATTGGCAGTATGTGGAACCCCAGCGATTTTAATTCCTTATCCCTTTGCCGCAGAAGACCATCAATCTTACAATGCAGACGTATTTACAAAAGCTGGTGCAGCATTAACCTTAAAGCAATCGGAGTTGACGACTGAAGTATTGCAAAGTAATGTGTTGAATTTATTGCAGTCACCGCAAGAATTAGCAAAGATGGGGGAAAAAGCCAAAGCGATCGCAGTTCCTGATAGTGCCGAAAAGTTGGCGCAGTTAGTGCGTGAGGTTATAGAAACATAATGTTGATTATTTAGCATTAAAAATTGATTTTCCAAGTTATGAATATCTTATCCAGCCAAAAATTTCGCTTCACACTAGGTTGTGCTGTCTTATTGCTTGTAAGTTTAGCCAGTAGTGATGTATATACTCAGTCAAAAACTAAACAGCTAGCTCAACAAGATAATTCCTTTACTCAGCAAGAAAATTTTGCCCCACTTGAATCACAGATTTCCTTCACATCAAATCAAATTCCTGATCAACTTACCTCAGGGTTTCAAAATCCTTTAATCCCTCAACAAACATCTGCTGAGATTACAGGTAAAGAAAATGCTTTTTCATCTCAACAGGATTTGTTAGCAGCATCTGCACCCTATCCAATTATCGATGAGTTCAAAAAATATAAATTTAGCATTAATGGCAACCAGGTTGTTACTCCAGTCAAACTGCCAAGTAGTAAGGTTAATTTTAATCAAGGAGATTTATTAACTGTTCTCGTTAATACGAGAAAATATTTTCAAGATTATAGTTCACAAGACCCAGATATTCTGCGTACAGGAATACTCACTACTCAAGGTGTTACTGTGCAAGATGTTCTCAAGACTTTAGATTTTATGATTGCCGTTTTAAAGGAGGATATTGCTAATAAGCGAGCTACTCGTTTACAAGACCCTAAATTTATCAATTCCAATTTTCGAGTTATCAAATGGACTGCCTATAACCCCAAAAATAAGAAACAAAAACAATTACGAATTACCAAATATGCTGTATTTACTCACCCCGGTTCTCGCAAGAAAACCTCTACTTTTAATACACCAATTTATAGCCTAAAGGATAGCTCTAATAACAATACTTTTTATACCAAATATACCAAACAGGATGTTTTGTCGGGTATTTACGAACCAGGTGGTAAAGAATTTGGAAAAGTTAAAAGTCTCGCTTATCTAACCAGAACTGGCTTAGAAGAAGCGTTAATGCAAGGAACAATCCTGATTAACTTTACAGATGGTTATAGGGCATTTTTTAATGTAGATAGAAATAATGGAATGTCTTATATTCGCGGCTTAAAGGCAACAGCACAAAAGCGTTATTGGTATTTTAGAGAGGTTGATGCCATTAAAGGCTATGGATATAAAATAGATGCAAAAATTTCCATTAAACCAGGAGTAACCTTTGCTGGAGATGTTTTGAATATTGGTTTAGGTAAAGTGATTATTATTGAGCATACTAAAGGCGGTCGCAAACATCTGCAAATGGGAGTTATGGCTGATACAGGCGGAGCATTTTTACCCAATCTTTATCAACTCGATTTTTTAGCAGGTATTTTTAAGAGTCAAAAAGAATTTAGGCAAAATATCGGTCAATTGCCGGAGTATGCTACAGCATATTTTTTAGTAAAGAAGTAATGCATTGACTTGATGTCAAATATCTATTAACGGTCAAAATAATTAGTAATTATAACGCTTTCTATGAGATGCTGCTCGTAGCTTGCTTCCTCGCAAGGGTACACACACTCGCTACCTCTAGGCTATCAGTGCAGGCTTGTACCCTCTTAATTACGAATTACGTTAGCGTAGCGGGGCGTAGCGGGGCGTAGCGGGGCGTAGCCCATTACGAATTACGAATTATGAATTAGGGACTTCCAGTTAAAAAAACATCCCATCGCTGCGGGACACTCCGCGAACGAAGGGGTGCAAGGACTTGCGCCCCTTCCTGTCTCCATGTACTTTGGGATTATTTATTTTTTACAAGTCCCTTATGAATTACGAATTATTTAGTCAACAGTTCTAAGTTATGACCATTGGGGTCATAAAAATAGAAGCCACGACCTTCATTCCGGTGGTTAATTTGCCCTTTATTCTGATGCATAGGGTCGCTACTGTATTCAATACCCGCCTCTTTGATGCGTGCAAAAATTGCATCAAATTCCTCGTCACTGACATGGAACGCATAATGATGCGACTCAAACGCTTCAGCATCGGCGAAGTCAAGCGTCAGTTCATCATTTATATGCACAGCAGCGAAGTGACCAACGGGAACCTCAACCTCTAAACCAAAAATTCTGGCAAAGAACCTCGCCGATGCTTCTTTGTCATGTACGGGCACTATGGTGTGATTTAGAGTAATTGTCATGTCACACCTTCCCTCCTAATTGTTGGTAGTAATTAATATCAACTCTCTATTCAGAGTCGATAACAACATTGTTCCTTTCTATTTTATCTTTTGGGCGCTAACACCAGAGTAAACATATCTAAATTTTGTGTTCAATGTATTTGGAACACCCGCAAACACTTAATATTTAACCCTTAAATAAGCAAAACTCATGACTGATATCAGCTTTACTGAAGTAATAAAACTTGATAAAAAAATGTAAAGCATTGTAAAGTGAATTCACAGGCAAAGACAAACGAGCCTGATTCATAAATAACTAAC
>NZ_JACJTD010000065.1 GCF_014698505.1 Nostoc foliaceum FACHB-393
TTTGATGTGGAAAGCTTTATTAGCTCATTTAGCTGCTCTTTTTTAACTTCAGCTTAGTTATCTTTATTTTCTTGACGCAGACCACTTGCTGTATAGTGGCTTTCAAACTATAATATTTTCAAGGTTCGGTTCACCTGATGACGTCGCGTTTTCGCTCTCCGCTTCAGGCACTTATTCAATATAGCGAACCCAACTCTTTGTGTCAACTATTTTTTCCAATTTATTTTGGATGGCTTCTGTGTCACCATGAAACTCCCCATAGTGCCGGGTTCTAGGCAACAATGGTTTATGCACTGTGCCAACTCAGGAAGGGGGAAGCGTGAATTTTCAGTCGGTTATAGCTTTATTGCATCAGTTCTGGGGCGATCGCGGTTGTCTGATTGCCCAGCCCTACGATATTGAGAAGGGGGCAGGTACTAAGAATCCCCAAACATTTTTAAGAGCATTGGGGCCGGAACCGTGGGCTGTTGCATATGTTGAACCGTGTCGTCGCCCAACGGATGGACGGTACGGCGAAAACCCTAACCGCTTTCAACACTATTATCAGTACCAAGTTCTGATTAAGCCGTCGCCGGATAATATCCAGGAAATATATCTTGATTCATTAAGGGTTTTAGGTATTCGTCCTGAAGACCACGATATTCGCTTTGTAGAGGATAACTGGGAAGATGCGACTGTAGGAGCTTGGGGTACTGGGTGGGAAGTATGGTTAGATGGGATGGAAATTACTCAATTTACCTACTTTCAACAGTGTGGGGGAATCGATTGCCGCCCTGTGTCGATTGAGATTACATACGGGTTAGAGCGATTGGTGATGTATCTCCAAGAAGTTGAGGCAATTACTAAGATTCATTGGACGGACAACATTACTTATGGTGATGTTTACCTCCAGGCAGAGATTGAGCAGTGTACCTACAACTTTGAAGCGTCAAATCCTGAGTTGCTACTGACACTATTTAATTTGTATGAGCAGGAAGCTACCCAATTGACGGAGCGAGGATTGGTCTTGCCTAGCTTAGATTATGTAATGAAGTGTTCGCATACGTTTAATCTGCTGGATGCTAGAGGTGTGATTTCGGTGACAGAGAGAACTCGCTATATTGCCAGGATTCGGCATTTAGCGAGAAAAGTAGCTTATTTATATGTTGAGCAAAGGGAGAAGCTGGGTTTTCCGTTGCTCAAAGATACTGTAAGGTCAACAGAAAGCCCGACATCCTAAAGGGTACAGCTACACGAACTCTCGTCCGTTAGGAACAATTGCATATTTGGTCAGCGTAGCACTTTGTGTTCTGTTTCTCCACGCTGCGCTGGGGTTTCAGCTAAGTATTTCCTTATGATGTGGCTATAGCTAAAAGTCAGAAATACCGTTAAATCTTGAGTCTAGAACATTAAGGCTATGAGAAAAAGGCCCGCATAGGCGGGCTTTGTTTGTATCAACTTGATGGACTATACTTCTCCACAAGCATCAAAAATTTTCGGTGTTGCTGATTAAAGAGATGAAAAGCTCACGCAGAGGCAGTCCAAACGCAGATAATAAGAGTTTGGAATATTTGATTTTTCAATTTCATAGCCAAATTCAGCAACGGCGCTTTTTCTCTATTGCTGCCCTAGCTATTCTTAAGTTAGCTGCAAATTCGGGTTGTCAGGTGCTTTTACAAAAAATTTTATGATTCAAAGCAGTGGTGTAATTATTTGTCTTGGCTACATTTTTGGGTTACTGTTTACAGCAGTTCCTTGGGGTGGCGTGTGGATTTTGGCTTTGGGGATAGTGGGAGCAATTCTTTTTAGAAGACGCACCACTTTACGCCAACCTGCTCAAAAGCCAGAAAATGCTGGAAGCAAAAATAAAGCAGTGCCTAATATCTGGCAAACTACTCCTCATGCTCGAATATGGCTAGTTGCTGGTTTAGTGGGATTATTGGCAACTTTATATTTTCAATGGCGAGTGCCGCAACCAGGTGTAAAAGATATTAGTCAGTTCGTCCCGCCTGGAAATAGCAGTAATCAAGAACAACTAGTAATTATTCGTGGCGTAGTGGCGAGTAATCCCCGCTTAACCCGCAGTCAGCGTGGACAATTTTGGCTGGAAGCAACTCAGCTAGATGAAGTCAAAAATGATAAAGGTTCAGCAGGTGTCCCAAAAGGGGTTACAGGCAAATTGTATGTGACAGTGCCTATACTTCAGGCGACTGGCTTATACCCTAGTCAACAAATTGCGGTGACTGGAATTTTGTACAAACCAAAGGCGGCTTCCAATCCGGGAGGTTTCGACTTTCAGAAGTTTCTTAAGCAAGAAGGAACATTTGCTGGTTTGATGGGGCGACAAATAAATGTTTTAGAGCAAGAACGGAAATGGGGATGGTGGCAAATTCGGGAGCGAATTGTGCGATCGCAAGTTCGTTGGTTGGGTATCCCAGAAGGGCCTCTTGTCAGTGCAATGGTTTTAGGTAGCAAAGCAGTTGATTTACCCTACGATATCCGCGACTTGTTTGTACAAGCAGGATTAGCTCATGCTTTAGCAGCTTCTGGATTTCAAACTTCCTTAATTTTGAGTGTGATATTACAGTTAACAAGGCGAACAAAAAAAGGAACGCAATTCACCCTTGGCTTTTTGGCTCTAATCATTTTTCTGAGTTTAACAGGTTTTCAACCTGCGGTTCTCAGAGCCGTAATTATGGGTTTTGCGGCATTAGTTGGATTGCTATTAAAAAGAAAACTAAAACAGTTCGGCTCATTACTATTAGCAGCAACTTTATTATTGGTGTTTAATCCTTTATGGATTTGGGATTTAGGCTTTCAATTGAGTTTTTTAGCAACACTAGGATTAATAGTAACAGTACCCGCATTAGTCAATCGCCTAGCATGGTTACCACCTGCGATCGCTGCTTTGATTGCTGTTCCCCTAGCTGCCACTATTTGGACTTTACCTGTGCAACTTTCTGTCTTTGGGGTTGTACCATCTTATAGTTTGTTGCTGAATGTGATTAGTACTCCATTAATTTCGATCATTAGTATAGGTGGAATCATTAGTGCCTTAGTAGGTTTAATTTGGACTCAGGCAGGAAGCTTTTTAGCTGCGGTATTGCATTACCCGACTGATTGGCTAATTAAACTAGTAGAATTTTTTAGCAAATTGCCAGGAAACTCTGTTGCTGTAGGCAGCATATCTACTTGGCAGCTTCTGACACTTTATTTACTGATTATACTAGTTTGGCTAGTCCCTTGCTGGCAGCGGCGGTGGTGGTTTGCTAATGTAATTGCGATTGGTTTAGTATTCATTCCCTTGTGGCATTCTACAAATACATTATTTAGGATAACGGTATTAGAATCTGGTACGGAACCAATTATAGTTGTTCAAGATAGAGGGACAGTAACTGTAATTAATAGTGGCGATGAAGGAACAGGACGTTTCACAATTCTCCCGTTTTTGCAACAGCAGGGTGTAAATCAAATCAATTGGGCGATCGCAACTGATTTTCAAGGCAATGACAGTAATGCTTGGTTGGAATTACTGCAACACTTACCAATAAAAAATTTTTATGAATATTCCCCCCAACCAGAAAATTCTATTGCAAGTCAGGCAATTCAACAAGAATTACAAAAATCTCAGGGATCTTACCAACCGCTGGCAGTTGGTCAAGCTGTGAAAACGGATTCAATAGTGGCACAATTAATCAATGATCAATTACCCATCTTACAATTGCAAATTTTAGATCAGAATTGGTTATTAGTAGGTAATATTAAGTCTAAAGAGGTACAGCAACTAGTTAAAAGTGGAAGTTTGCCTCGCCCACAAGTGTTATGGTGTGCCCCTCAGTCATTAAAAGATTTAGTTATTGCTTTGCAACCACAAGTGGCGATCGCATCTTCTGCCAACTTTGACACAAAAGCTTTATCTGAATTGAATCAAAGCCAAACTAAACTATTTTTTACAGGACGAGATGGGGCTATTCAATGGACGCCTAACGGTCAGTTTGAGGCATTTATTGAAGCTACAGAAAATAAGTCTTCTGTCTTATAAAAAACTCAAAATTAGGTAAATTTAAAGCATAACTTTTTAAGGAAGACTAACTAAAGATAGATGTATGGTCATCCGGAAGTAAGTATCCTTTTTAATAAATTGCAAACTACTATATAACCGTAGTCAGCAAGGATGCTTATTCGTAAATTCACTTGTCCAGCACAAGTTACTAATAATCCTTTTAAGTTGCACTATTGATATTTTGTAGAAAGCAATTATTGGTAGCAAGTTTGTGTTTTTCCAATGGATAAAGAGCATTTTTAGAGATGAAAAAACTAATGCGAATTATTCAAAATAACGCGTAATTTTTGAGTTAATGTTTGTATTGTTATACCTGCTTATTTGGTCTACCCACAAGAAGATATAAAAAAAGATGGAAATGGGAAGTTTAATTGAATTTACATTATTTGCTCCTCGTAACAAAGGAGCAGCTTTAATTGGATCTTTTTCTGAGTGGAAAGAAATCCCAATGGTAAAAAGTGAAGATGGTTATTTCCGCACTCAAGTAAAACTAGAAGATGGAGTTTATCAATATAAATTTCGTATTCAAAGCAAAAGCCCGAATTTTGCACTTGATGAATGGGTAGACGTTATTGACCCTAAAGCAACAGATGTTAATGAAGCAGAAAAATCCAGCATAGTGCGGATTAAAGATGGGCAACGCATTATTGATACTTATGTTTGGCAATATGACGAAAAACCTTTGCCTGAGAATCGTGAATTAGTCATATATGAAATGCATGTTGCAGATTTTACTGGTGATGAGGTTGGACTTGACAAACGAGGTAAATATTTAGGGGTAATTGCCAAGTTAGATTATCTAGTTGAATTGGGAGTTAATGCAATTGAATTAATGCCAGTTAATGAGTACCCTGGTAATTATAGCTGGGGCTATAAAGTGCGCCACTTTTTTGCTACAGAATCTAGTTACGGTTCAACAGAAGATTTAAAGCGATTAATAGATGAGTGTCATGGTAGAGGCATTCGCGTTTTTATGGATGGAATTTATAACCACACAGATGAAAAATGTCCGTTAATGCTGATTGACCGGAATTACTGGTATTACGAACACATGCATTATCCTGAAGATCCAGATAATTACTGGGGGCCAGAGTTTAACTATGATAATTATGATGAAAAATTAGATGTTAAACCTGCATGGAAATACGTCGGGGATGTGGTGCAATTTTGGATTCAGGAGTATCACATTGATGGAATTCGCTTTGATGCAGTGCGCCAGTTAGCTAACTTTGAATTTCTCGGCTGGCTGGCGAAGCAAGGGAAAAATCATGCTGCACCCAAGCAGTTTTACAATATTGCTGAACATATTCCCGATACAAACACTGTAGTCAGGCCAGATGGGCCATTAGATGCTTGTTGGCATGAGAGTTTTCGGTACTTTATAGTTCCATATATTTCTGGAGAAACATTTGAATTAAAACAACTAAAGCAAATTTTAGATCCTAGACAGCAGGGTTATGCAACTACCACCAATGTGATAAATTATTTGGCAACCCATGATCGCGAACGTTTATTGCGAGAATTAGGCGATCGCGGTATCTTTGACGCAGAGGCATTTAAGCGAGCGAAGTTAGCAGTCGTTCTCTTAATGACAGCAATGGGTATACCAATGCTGTGGATGGGAGAGGAGTTTGGCGAATACCAGCAAAAAAGCGAAGATGTAACTAAGCCACAGAAAATTAATTGGTCTTTGTTGTCAAGCGACCAGAATCATAATTTATTTGAGTATTATCAAAAACTCATTGCTCTACGCAAGCAGAATTTAGGTTTGCAAAGTGATAATATCGAGTTTTTCTACGAAAATGCCGATGATAAAGTGTTAGCTTACACTCGCTGGGATGAGCAAAATTCTCGTGTGGTTGTCGTGGCAAATTTTTCCAACCAGAATTTAAATAAATATAAAATTTCAGGCTTCCCATCCGCTGAATACTGGCGAGATTGGATCACGAATTCAAAGGTAGAAGTTGGAGAAGATGGTTTATTCACTGACTTGCCAAGCTATACAGCCAAGTTATTTGTTGAGCAGTTGTAGTCTGTGAAGAAATGATTGATAGTTAGGGATTGTTTATTATTTGCGTTTTAGCCCAAACTACAAACCTATAATTATTTTTCTTTTCTCAAAATAACAGAAGCCAGGTTAATTGCAAATAATGCGATCGCTCTCCTCCACTGCTGTGTTAGTTTTCAAATAATCTTGCACCAGGGCGCAACCATAAGCCAGTGCATCTAAGTTGAGAATTCGCGGCAAATTCCACAGAATCAATGTGTTGTCATCACCTCCTGAGACAAGGATTGTCCCGTCGCGGCTGATAGCAATCTCCCTAATGGCTGCGGTATGTCCTCTCAGAGTAGTTAATTCTGTACCATCTATTTTCCAAAGTTTGACGGTAGAATCCACGCTACCAGAAGCAACTATTTTTCCGTCGGGACTAAATGCGACTCCCCAAATTGCAGCTGTATGACCTTTAAAAGTTTTCAGCAGCTTGCCTCCAAGTGTCCATAACTTAACAGTATTGTCGCCACTTCCAGTAGCGACCATTTTAGTGTCTTGGCTAAAGGCTAATCTCCAGACTGTCGCCGAATTTCCTACTAGGGTTTTGAACAACTTGCCATCAAGCGTCCATAATTTAGCAGTACTATCGCCACTGACTGAACCAATCAGCCGACCGTCTGGACTAAATACAACGTGCCACACTTCCGCCTGATGTCCTTTGAGAATCTGCGGTGCAGAGCGATTGCGATTCCATATCTGAGCAATTTTGTCAACATTTGACATTGCGATCGCTTGCCCATCAGGACTCAATACTGCTGCTAAGAGTTTACCGAGAGGATCTTTGTAAGTAGCGACCAAAGTACCGTCTCGCTTCTTGAGCTTTATCGTATCATCGGAAGTGCGAAGCGCAATTAACTTGCCATCTTCACTGAATGAAACCTCAAAGATTGCGCCCCCAGATTCAGTGAAAGTTTTGAGCAATTTACCTTGGCGATTCCAAAGTTTAGCAGTATTTTCGTGGCTAGCTGTGGCGATCGCCGAACTGTCTGCGGTGATAGCTATTGACCAGATCCCAGCTTTATGAGCAATGATAGACTTTTGGAATGGGTTCTGACTTTGCCAGAGTCTAACAACGTTTTCTGCACCCGCCGAAGCAATAAAGCTGCCATCTTTGCTAAAAGTCACTCCCCAAACAGACGCGCTGTGTCCTTTCAGTGTCCTCAGTTCTGTACCATCAATGTTCCAAAGTTTAATTGTTTTGTCGAGGCTGGCGGTGGCAATAGTCTGACCATCAGGACTAAAGGCGACTCCCCAAATCCCGGCGCTGTGACCTTTAAGAGTTTTATTAAGGCGGTAGCTTCCACCTGAGCTGTTTTGCTGCCAAAGTTTGACAGTCGCATCTTCACTCGCTGAAGCAATGGTCTGGCCGTCAGGGCTGAAAGCTACTCCTACAACCCAACCTTTATGACCTTGGAGAGGTTTTAGAGGCTTGGCATTTTGCCAGCCAGAACCATCCCGTTTCCAGAGTTTTACTGTCTTGTCTAGATTTGCAGCAGCAACTATTTGACCATCAGGACTCCATGCAACTCCCCAAAATCCTACTGTGTCACCTTGTTGAAATGTTTTGAGCAAAGTGCCGTTTCGCTTCCAGAGTTTAACACTTCTATCGAAACTGGCAGAGGCAAGGAACTGACCATCGGGACTCCATGCAACTCCCCAGACAGAAGCAGTATGGCCTTTGAAAGTGTTTAACAAAGTGCCATCTAGTTTCCAGAGTTTAATAGTGCCATCTTCGCTCGCCGAGGCGAGTAGCTGGCCATCAGAGCTAAAATCGATTGCTCTAACTGCTGCCTGATGACCTTTGAGAGTTGCAACTTCTGTACCATCACGTCGCCAAAGCTTGATTGTTTTATCTATACTTGCTGAGGCAATCAGAGAACTATCAGGGCTGATATCTACTGCTAAAACAGCTGCTGTATGACCCGAAAAACGATTGTACTCGTCTGCTCCATAAACTGCTTGGCGTAATACATTGTCTACCTGACGCTGAATATTTGTGTTTGGTTTAGCTAGTTTTTGTAGTTTATGTTTAGCTTTAATAGCTTCTATGAGCGCATCCAATCGGCGATTTGAGGCAAATAATCCCTCAGAAGAGGATACAAGCGCTCGAATTTCGCTGCTTCTAGCTTGACTTTCACTTTTGAGAGCTTTGCGGTACAAGATGAAACTTCCTATCCCTAAACAGCAAGAGATGAGCAACCCAATAAATACTGCAATTAACAAAAATCTTTGCAGTTTAGCAGTTTTTTTCTCTTGTTCTAGTCGCGCTTCTACCTCTTTGGCCCGGGCTGCCTCCAATGCTGTTTGCACTTCACGTCGTTCGTATTCAATACTTGCAGCTAAAAATTTATAATCCAAATCGCTCAGACTTTTGCCCTGCGCCCAATTTTGAGTATCTTTTAGAGCCTGTCCTCGCAAAAGGCGCGATTCATCTTTAAAGGAAGAGGCTACCCAAGAATTGAATGTTTGCGAGTAAGGGCGGAGATTGTCTAAGTGCTTGATTACCCATTCAGCATTGAAAACATTCCGATAGATGGGATTTTTAATTTTGAGATAGCCTTTGTGTTTCTCGACTAAACCAGATAACAACAGTTCTGCCTGTTCTTGACTATCATCGATCGGGACAAGAAGATCAGAAAATGAAGTATAAACTGTATCTTTTTTCTGTCCCCTGCCCCCTGTCCCCTGCTCCCCTGCTTCTTCTGCTTGCAACACTCGTTGGTAAAGCCCTAGTAATCTTCCGGTTCGGTGTTCGTTAAAAAGTAGGCGATCGCGAATTGTGCGGAGGTGTTCGGGATCGTCTTTGGCTTCCCAGTGTTGAATAATCTGTGATCGCACAAATTTTTCTACCCAAGATGTTTCAGTTTCTAGCGATAAATCAATTTTTCTATTAGATGTTTTTAAAGCTGTGTGGACAATTAACTGACAGAGCTTTTGGGTAAGAAATGGTTGTCCCCCTGTCCAATAAATAATCTCTTGAAGTACTGCTTTCGGTTGAGTTATAACTTCCTCTAATCCCTTTAGCAATGGCGTGGCTTCATGGAGTTGAAAGCCGTGTAAATCTATCGCTGTACCAATGTTAAAAGGGGTGCGACGTTTGTCAGAAATTAGGTCAGATGGACTAGCTACCCCAAACAGCGCAAATCCTAAGCGTTGAAAATTCGGGTCATGTGCCTGCTGATTATAGCAATGACGAATCCAGGCAAAAAAGTCACTGACAGGAAAACTTAAACTTAACAAACTGTCAATCTCATCAATGAAGATGAAAATACGTTCGGCTTTGGGGTTTGGCAGAGATTCGCTTTGAACATTTGGCAGCAACACTTCTTCTACGAACTGGTGTAGTTTTTGCACTGAGGAAAGACCTGTTTGCATCTCCCACCATTGCTTAAATTTGACTTTTCCCACCAGATTTAAGCCGTAGAACAAGCTGATAATAACACCTTTGTACCATTGTTCCGGTGTAGTATCCTCGCTACCCAATGTGGTCACATCCAAGTAAACACAGCTATAGCCTTCTTGTCTGAGACGATAACTTGTGCGCTGTAGTAGGGATGATTTGCCCATCTGGCGAGAATTGAAAACGTAACAAAAATCACCAGCCTTCAGGCTTGTATAAAGTTTTTCGTCTGCCTGACGGATAACGTATGCGGGATCGTCACTGCGGAGACTACCCCCTACCTGGTATCTCATATTGAAGTGTGATTATCAAACAAAGACATTAACACAACGATTAGCAATTTGTAGATAGTTTGATAAGAATGTTGTATATCCGAATACGATTCAGTACCGCGTCTACTATCTAGAGGATACCGGAGTCTGGCTTTTGACTTACTGAGTCTCTTAAAATGCAAGGCGTAGCAGCAAAGATGATTCCACATCCAGCTTGATGGCTGTGATATTATGGGAGACTGCTACATACATTTAGAAAAACTAGAAATTGAATCGATCATGGCTCTGACGCAACTGCGGAAACAAGAAATAATTTCCAACTACCAAGTACACGAAACCGACACTGGTTCGGCCGATGTCCAAGTTGCCATGCTAACTGAGCGCATTAACCGCCTCAGTGAACATCTCCAGGCAAACAAAAAAGACCATTCTTCCCGGCGGGGACTATTGAAGCTAATTGGTCAGCGCAAGCGTCTTCTAGCTTATATATCGCAGGAAAGCCGGGAAAAATATCAAGCTTTGATTGCTCGCCTTGGTATTCGTGGATAGGATTACCGCTTATGTCTGCTGAAGAATCTGAACGCAGTCGCTTGCCCTTTGAACCGAAAAAAAAGCGCCAAAAACCCGCAAAAACTCAAAGTAAACCAGCAGCACAGCCACAAGAATCTAGCAAACAGGCTGATAGAAAACGGCCTTACACCAAACAAGAGATGGCTATTCCCCAAGTAGTCAGCCAGCGGATGATCCGACGGGTAGCTGGATTCTGTGGTGTACCAACAGCTTTGGGCATTAGCGCCTTGGTTGTTAGCTATCTGCTTGCTACCTACTCCAACATCCAACTACCTCCCATCGCCGTGTTATTGGTGAATATGGGATTATTTGGTTTGGGGGTCTTAGGGATAACTTATGGCGTTCTTTCTGCCTCTTGGGATGAAGAAAGAGTCGGAAGTTTGTTAGGTTTGGGTGAGTTCAACACCAATTGGGGACGAATGGTGGCAGTTTGGCGCGAAACTCGACAAAAAAACTCATAATGAACGGCGCTCAGGTATTTAGATAACTGCGGTATCGGGTAAATAAAGAAGTGAATGTTGAAGTTGAAATTTTATAACTTCAACATTGCTAATTAAAAATATATAAACTTTTTTATACCTTATATCCAGTTATTTAGTAGTAAAACTACTGACTGAGCGCTATATTTTGTCTGTTTATTTTGTAAATAAATTTTATTTTTAACTACTCGTAATTAGGGCAATAGGCAACAATAAAGTTAGCCTATTTACAAAAAATTTTTCTCAATTAATCAGGAACTTTCACATGATTATAGTAATGAAAAGTGGTTCCCCAGAAGCGGAAATAAACCGCATTGATGAGGAACTAAGTAGCTGGGGGCTAACTCCAGAAAAAATTGTTGGTCAACACAAAGTAGTCATTGGTCTAGTAGGTGAAACTGCCAGCTTAGATCCACTACAAATTCAGGAACTTAGTCCCTGGATTGAGCAGGTGTTGCGGGTAGAGCAGCCTTATAAACGAGCCAGCCGCCAGTACCGCCACGGCGAAGCTTCGGAAGTGGTGGTGAATACTCCCGATGGAGCGGTAATATTTGGTGAACACCATCCTTTAGTAGTCGTTGCCGGCCCTTGCTCCGTAGAAAATGAAGAAATGATTGTGGAGACGGCGCAGCGCGTCAAGGCAGCTGGAGCCAAGTTCTTGCGCGGCGGGGCATACAAACCCCGGACTTCACCTTACGCCTTCCAAGGACACGGCGAGAGTGCTTTGGATTTATTAGCGAGGGCGCGGGAAGTCAGCGGACTAGGCATTATTACAGAAGTGATGGATGCTGCTGACCTAGATAAAATTGCTGAAATTGCTGATGTAATCCAGGTGGGAGCAAGGAATATGCAGAATTTCTCCTTGCTCAAAAAAGTGGGAGCACAGCCAAAACCAGTTCTATTGAAGCGGGGAATGGCGGCGACTATTGAAGATTGGTTGATGGCAGCGGAGTATATTCTGGCATCTGGCAATCCCAATGTAATCTTGTGTGAAAGGGGAATACGCACCTTTGACCGTCAGTATACGCGAAATACGCTGGATTTATCGGTAGTGCCAGTGTTACGAAAGCTGACTCACCTGCCAATTATGATTGACCCCAGCCACGGCGTAGGTTGGTCTGAGTTTGTGCCTTCAATGGCAATGGCTGCGATCGCAGCTGGTACAGATTCCCTGATGATAGAGGTTCACCCCAACCCTGCCAAAGCCTTATCTGATGGGCCGCAATCTCTGACACCAGACCGTTTCGATAACTTGATGCAAGAATTAGCAGTAATTGGTAAGGCGGTGGGACGCTGGCAGCAACCAGCAGTCGCTCTAGCTTAAAATTCAGTTGCAACTTCTTGCTAGGCATAAATAAATTCAAGCTAGGCATAAATAAATTCAAGTTTGTAGTGAGTTAGCGCGGTCTTGGGGGTTTCCCCCATCAGCGACTAACGAACCCGAAGGGTCAGGACTTTAGTCCTGATAAATCTGAATAAGCGATAAATTGCTCACTACAAACTAGGATTTTTTCGTATGTTTAATTATGTCTACCTATTTATTGTAAACACGAAATAATGCCCCTTTAGAATATTTCTAAAGGGGATTTTTAAACTCCAACTAAAACTATGAAAAAAGAACTCTGCAATCAATATTGATGGGCAATAATTTTTTGCAGTTATAGGTCTTTTTATCTATATACATAGCGAGCAGGTATCCACTGACGACCACGATTTGTTTGCACCCAACGTCCAGGAACCAATATTCTCCTTCTCGCTTGAACAGGGGTATAAACCCTAACTGGCGATGGTTTTTTGATTATTCTAACTGGAACAGGTCGCCTAACTGGCCTTCTGATATGAGCATCAGCTTGGGAAGGAATAAAGGTAACAGCAATTGGTAAAATCAGCGCTGCTGTAGCAAGCATTCTTTTAATACTCATTCGCAAACTTTCCTTCTATGATGTAGACCTCAAATAGATTAATTCTTAGCAAAATATTAATCTATTTGACAAATAAATAATAGGGTTGAAAAGAACTAGAAACTAGTGAAAAAGGTAATTAGTTAAACCGTGACTAATGTCATAGATAAAAATATCAAAATGACTCTATTCTTGAAGAAAAGTATTTTTACAGGGAGATACTGTTAATACCGAAAACTTCGATTCTGATGTTTGTGACAGTGCCTACCTTATATTTGCCACCTGAAAAAAAGGGACGGGTAAAATACCTATCCCAGAAAATTCACTTTTATGCAATTGATAGGAAAATTTTTATTGCACTTGTGTGGGAAAAGCACCAGGTTGCACAGCTATGTTAAGATTCTGGCCATTGCGACGTAATTCCATACGTAAATCGCCCCCAACTTGGCTATTTTCTACTGCCTTTTGGACGCTGCTGGCATCTGTGACTGATTGCCCGCCAAGCTTTTGGATAACATCACCAGCACGTATCCCTGCTTTAGCAGCTGGTGAATTTGGCACAACTTTCACAACCAATACACCTTTATCTTCATTCACATTCAAACCGCTATTAGGATCTGAGTTGATATTTTGTTTTAGCTGAGGTGTTAACCCCACCATCTGAATTCCCAGGTAAGGATGTTCTACTTTGCCTGTAGCTATAAGTTGGCTGGAAATGCGTTGTACTGTGTTGATGGGAATAGCAAAGCCTAATCCTTGTGCCCCTTGGATAATGGCTGTATTCATAGCAATTACCTCGCCACGAGAATTTAGCAGGGGCCCACCGGAGTTACCGGGATTAATTGCTGCGTCGGTTTGAATATACTCTACTCGCCTATCGGGAGCACCGATTTGATTGCTACTGCGTCCAGTAGCACTGATGATTCCGGTAGTTACTGTATTATCTAGTCCAAGGGGGTTGCCGATCGCGATCGCCCATTCTCCCGGTTGCAGTTGATCTGAGTTACCCAAGGCCACTGAAGGTAGATTCTGTGCCTGAACCTTGATAACAGCGACATCAGTTAATTCATCTTTTCCTAACACCTTACCTTGCAAGGTGCGCCCATCCTTGAGTGTCACTGTCACCGTATCAGCACCATCTACCACATGGGCGTTAGTGAGAATCCGACCATCGGCACTGATGATAAAACCTGAACCAGTACCCCGTTCTACCCTTTCTCCTGATTGTGGCAGTTGGGAACCAAAAAAGCGGCGAAAAAACGGATCGTTAAATTCATCTGGTATCCGGGTTCTTACCGTTCGGGAAGAGTTAATCCGCACTACTGCTGGCCCGACCTTTTGCACCACCTGTGTCACAAAGTTAGGATCTGTAGCGGCTAGTAATGGGGGAGCAGCATTGACTCGACTAACTGCCAAATTAGATGCACTCTCAGACACCTGCTGAGAATGTCCAGCTATATAGCCGCCTGCCAATGTCATACCTGATCCCAGAAGCACCAGCGATAGAGAGGCGGCAGCCTTTTTCCAGGGTGCTCGATTATGGTATTTGGCATCAGCGGTATTATGTAAAATGCTATTTGATGGGTGTTCTCTGTCGCGAGATTCGTTTTGCATTTGCTGTCTGGAAAAATATTTAGATGTATTACTAATGTAGATATGATTTATGACAGTTTTGTTGCAGACGTATTGCGTTGTTGTGAAAGGTTTGAGATTTTACTTATCGCATCCTACATTAACTGAACTGTATTGGAATATAGTCATTCGTAGGGGTGCACAAATGTGCGCCCAAATTGCGTGTTCTATCGATGTCTGAAGGAATAAAATGGCACAGGGTAAAATCTTACTTAAGCCTGGCACTTTATGGACAAGTGTCAAAGAACAGACTGAACATGCTTTACAATGTGGGGCACTGTTGTCAATCCCGACAGATTTTGAATTTGTTGAACAGGATAACGTGCGCTTTTTAGTGCGGATTTTGTCTAACTTGAATCGCAAAAAAGCAGCCAAGGAGAAACAGGAAAAACAATCTGCTACATCTGGTCAAGAGTTTAATCCTTTCTTGCCTTATGAAAAAGATTTATTTGTGGCGGATATCTCCGATACCCATGTATGTATTTTAAATAAATTCAATGTAGTTGATTATCACCTGTTAATCATCACCCGTGCTTTCGAGGAACAGGAAAGCTTACTCACCCTGGAAGATTTTACGGCTATGTGGGTATGTCTGGCTGATTTGGATGGTTTAGCATTTTACAACAGTGGCAAAACCGCAGGTGCTAGTCAGCGACACAAGCACTTGCAATTAGTTCCCTTACCACTTGCACTTTCAGGGCCGCAGGTTCCTATTGAACCTATACTAACAACAGCAAAATTTCAGGACTCAAACATCACTTTACCAGGACTTCCTTTTATACACGCTTTCGCCCCCCTAGATCCTCATTGGGCGCAGTCGCCATTAGCAGGGGCCCAAGCAACACTGGAAATTTATCGCACTTTGCGTCATGCTGTGGGTTTAGATGCAAGGGAATCTGGTGCTTACAATCTGCTAGCGACACGAGAATGGATGTTGATCGTACCGCGATCGCAGGAGCATTTTCAGTCTATCTCTGTGAATTCATTAGGATTCGCTGGTGCTTTGCTAGTGCGAAACGCAGCAGAAATGGAGGTTCTCAAAGCCCAAGGGCCGATGACCATTCTCAAGAATGTTGCTGTATCCTAGTTAAGTTAGTGCGATATCTGTCTTTAAAAGTCCTATTAAGCGATCGCTCACCTACCCGCTACAAGCAGAAAAACCTATGCCAAGAAATTCACTAGCAATTCTGCAATGCCTTTTTATTATTGCCCAACGTTTCATTGATAGCCGTCATTAATAACTCATTTAGAGGGATTCCTGCTGCTTTCGCCATAGAGGAAATCACGCTTTTGGGGGCAAAAGAACAATACAACCCAGCTTCTAAAAACCAAGGCTCACTCTTTGGGTCGATGCGGAAGTCAAATAAACTGTAGTGGCGACAACCCAAAGCTTGATGACACTTCTTAGCCACTTGCTGAACCTTTTGGGTAATCGGATCGTTAGGGTCTACAATCCAAGATTTGATATTATCTTTTGCGGCGAAATGCAAGTTGCCATCATCTGTTTGTTTTAGTTTATCAGCATAGCTGCGGATGGGTTTTTCGTGAGGATCTACCAGATACTCTTCAAGGGGTAAACCCACTAGCTCCCCGTCTTTGACAATAACGCCGCATCTGACTTCTCGACCGAGTTCGATGAATTCTTCTACGATGACCTCCGAACCATATTCAAATGCTTTCTTCAGAGCAGCGTCATAGTCAGTAGCGTCTTTGACTAAGGTCACCCCTAAAGAGTTGTCGGAACTTACGGGTTTGATAATTGCTGGAGGTGTAATTGTCGGAACGTCTTCTTGACGAAGTAGTTCTCCACGAGGCACTTTCACCCCTGCTGCTTCGACAATTGCTTTGGCTCTAGCTTTGTGCGCCGTTATTGCCATGACATCCGAAGTATTGCCTACGTAAGGGATCTGAAGCAAATCGAATAGGGCGCGGTAGTGAGTCATTCCAGGAATACAAAACATTTGTGGTAACACGAGGTCAATGTTTTGTTCTGTTAGAAACTTTATGGCATCGGACAGAGGAATTGGTTTGGTGACAGCAATATCTTCTCGACTGAGCGAGGGAGGAAATCGCCACTGGCGATCGGGTGTGATGTATGCAATCTGAAAGTTATAGCGCGATCGATCTACTGTTGCTGCCAGACAGTCTTGGGCGTAAAGGCGTGACAAATCACAGTAAAAATCATTGTATGCAGACCCAACTAAATGAAGGATACGAAGTACTGACATGATTCCTCTTCCTAACTTAATTACGAATTACAAATTCTTTTAATCGCCACCTAATTCAACTAGTTTGCCAATGTTGAAGTCTATTTTTACCCAGCCTTTGAGTTGTTGGAGATTCTTTAGTAACAGTAAGGGAATCTGCCAGTGATGCAAAGTAAAAAATGGCACTGGGTCATCAAGGCAGTAGATCGCATCAGTGCCTCGTACTAGGGTATTAAGCGATGTTTGCAATTGTTTCCAGGAACGGATACCAGTTAGTCGCCAGATTTCGTGATATATCCAGTAGGTGGGCTTGCTACTTGCTAGGGGTTCCAGAGGTGCATCTAGGGGAGTTTTACCAAAATAGGCGTTTGCAACACCAGGGTGATTGTAAAACATTGTGATTGCTGAATGCGTGCGGGGATTGCATTCAATAGCGTAAGCTGTACCGTCTTCAGCTTGGATAAAGTCGAAAGACACTTGTCCAGTCAATCCCAAACTTTTGACAAAGTGTTGCACCCATTCACGGATTTGGGGATTTTCGACATTTTCATAGTTAATCTGAAAGGCAGAAGAGTTTGAACAGCAATGTAATCTTAATTCCCCGTTCCGCACTGTACTATGAGTGCATAATTCTTTGCCAGGAATAAACTCTTGCATAATCCAAGGTTTTTCTGGACTTATGGGTAAACTGTTGACAAAAGCCGCTGTCTCTTCTGGAGTGTTACAAGGAAGTTTGGTTAAATCTAAGCGGCGAACGGAGTCGTAAGATATACTTTTAAGAATATATTTGCGGGTTTCTTGACTAAAATCAAAGTTAATAACTTGTTGAGGATCTGTGATTTTAAATGACTTGGGAACAGATAAACCAAGCGATCGCGCCTGATCAGTGAAGGCAAATTTATCATCCAACATCTTGGTTATATCTGCATCAAAATGGAAAACTTCGCAGTATTCTGATAATGCAGGCTTTGCTAAAGAGTCATAATAGCTAGCAACAGGGCTGCATACAGGTACGTAAACATCAACCTTTTCTTTCTTGACGATTTCTACTAGCGCCTGAATATAGCCTTCTGGATCTTCTTGTGGAGCAGGAACTGTATAAAAACGACTCACCGCCTTTGAGAATCTATGCCCAGACAACCAGTATTTGTGACCTTCAATCAAAATAACTCTATGTCCTGCTGCATGGAAAGAGCGGGCAAGTTGCAATGCTTTAGTCATCTTGGCTCCACTTACCAAGATAGTCTGAGGATGAGCAGCTACGACAGCTTTTTTCGTAAACGGCGATTTTACAATGCCCCACAGCAAAGATACCAACACTATAAAAGCATTGAGCGGCAAGGCTATTAGTAATAATGTCAAAGTACCGAGAGTCTTGAATAGAGCCACTATCTTTACCCTGACACCCGTTGAGGGCGTTGTAGATTGAGGCAGAGATAAGGAGATTGATTGTGCCATAAGTCTTTGAAAGTAGAAGGAGCAGGGGAGGCAGGGGAGGCAGGGGGAGCAGGGGAGGCAGAGGGAGGAAGAATTGTCCCCTTGCCCCCTTGTCTCCTGATTACGCCACGCGTCTAATCAGGGTGACACCATCTCGTATGGGTAACAGAACTTGCTCTACACGAGGATCTGTGGCGACAACACGGTTGAACTGAGCGATCGCTTCACCATTGGCGGTACGTTGTTCGGGTGGTAGGTAAACTTGTCCCTGTAACAAAGTGTTATCCACGCAGATTAACCCGTCAGGAGCCAGCAAGCCACTATCCAAGATAGTCTGGAAGTACTCTACATACTCCTTTTTATCGGCATCGATGAAGATCAGATCAAATGATTCTTTTCTTGCAGCGAGCTTGTGGAGTGTCTCTAAAGCAGGTGCTACTTCCACAACGATTTTGTTACCGTGGGGAGACTCACTAAAGCAAGCTTGAGCAAATTGAGCTACATAAAAGTCAACTTCACAACCTATGAGTTGCCCATCGGTTGGTAGTGCCTCTGCCATTGCCAAGGCTGAATATCCTGTGAACATTCCTACTTCTAGAATGCGCTTTGCCTTGGTCATGTGAACAAACATTTTCAATGTCTGTCCTTCCAGATGTCCTGACAGCATCTCTTGTTCTAGTTGACGCACTGTTTCACCATCGCTGAAACGTTTGCTCCAGTCTTCTTTACTGGTTTTTTGTGCCAATGCTGTCAATGCACTCGATTCCGGGGTGGTGTAATCATCCAGATAGGGATCTAAACCTGCGGCTAATTGAACTCCCTGACGCAGAGAATCTAATATCTCTACGGGAATGTTGCTCTCTTCTGCTAATTTGAGGGTTTGCTGTAGCTGGGCTACTAAGATGCTGTGTGGCGTTATTGGTCTAGCTGTTTCTCGTCCTAAAACACTCGTCATGTCTTCACACTCCCAATAGCTTGGCTTCTTGACTTTCAATGTATGCGTCAACGCCTTCTCCGCCACGAGGGTATCTAGCACAAAGACGTTTATGTTCAGCTAAAGCAGCATCTAGTTCCTCACGAGTCAGATCGTTGACAAAGAAGCACTCACCAATCGGACAAGGCATGGCTGCACGTAATTTGCCATCTCGTGTCAAGCTTATAGACTGGGTTGCATCCCACAATAAATCCCCATCTAGTAGAGGATGATCGAGTGATAAACCTATACGACTCATCAAGTTTAGGATGCGATCGCGCTCCCCTGTTGGAATATAGCCCCGTTGTGCTGCAATAGTTGCAGACAAAGCCATATCTATATTGACCGCGTGACCATGATATAGCGGTACGCGAGGCGCTAATTCTAGGGTAGGACTCCAAGTGTGACCATAAGCAATGACGCGATCAAGGTCTATTTCATGCAAGTTTGGAGTCTCTAACTCCAGCATGGTTTTGATTGCCTCGTAGTTGAGTTTATGGGCAATCTCTTTCAGTTCTGGTGTCCCATTCACGTGTCCAAAGTGAGTGGAAAGAAGTTCTTCGCCATATTCGTATAGCAGTTCAAAGACTTCAGAGTTAGCAACTACAGCGATTTTCACTAACTCTGCCATCCCATTACGAACTTGAGCCGTTGGCAAAGTTTTCAAGAATGAGAAATCGAGGATCACTTTCAAAGGTGCATGATATGCTCCCAAGCGATTTTTCAACTTGCGATGATTAACTGCTACCTTAATCGCTACACCTGCATCGATTAAACCAATCAATGTGGTAGGAATGCGAATATAGTTACTCTTGCGACGGTAAGAAGCGCAAGCAAACCCAGCCACATCAGTAATTAGACCACCACCGACGACTAAGACTGGTTCCTTACGAACTAAGCCAAAGTCCGAAAAAGCGTCAACAATTTTCTCAAAGCTTGCAAGGGTTTTAGCTGGCTCTGTAATGATGATGGGAAATACTGTGAGATCAATGTCATAATGTCTAAAATATGACTTTATCTGCTTTCCATAAAGTTCATAAACATTAGCATCAATTACAGTCAGACAACGACCAAATTTCGCATAGCTTTCTGCAATTTCTCTATTTTTAATATCAAATGCACCGTTCACATATACAAGGCTAAAATCGATTTTTTCGTAACCTTGCACGTGAAATGCAGCTTCCGTAGCTTCAAAGGATGCTTGAACTTTATTCATGTCTGTTGACCTTTATTTATTGCAACTAAAAAATTGGCAGATTATCGGTGATGATTCCGATTTACCCTAATGCACTTCAGCAACAAATTATGCTCTTTATCGTTTTAGATTAAAGTCATGACAAAATTAGCTTTCAATAAAAAGCTAACACTTATTGCTGACTGGCAATGTTTTTAAACAACACCATTCATTTGAGTAAATTCTATAGGTGGGTTAACCTTTAATTCGGCTGAACCTCAAACTATTCAACTAGTCTCACGGGCAATATATTGGTATATTACTTGCCTATATCTTCCGAGATTGTTGACTTTAAATTTGGGAAATTCATCTTAATTAAGATTTATTCCACTATGTTTAACTCTAATGGCTTTCCAACTGTACGGTTCCGCAAAACTTCTACCCTAGAAAACTGCTCGTATCGTTGATCTCCAAGCTTCAATTTGAGATTAGAACCCTGATTAACCGTTAGTTTGCTGTTCCTTTGCATTAGTATCAAACCTTATATCACTAAACTCGCTACATTCTATTTGCTTCAAAATGAAAGTAAAATCCCTCTTTCATTCAGTCAAGTCAATGCCCAGTATTCAACATACCTACCTCAGTAATTCTTGAAAACTCAGAGAATTTAGATATATCTGAGTTACTAGTAACAAAAATTTAGATTTTATTAAGGAATGGTTGGGTGTTAAAAAATTTCTAAGTTTGCTTGAACTGGCTTTAAAGTTCTAAATTAAGTTATTTTAGCTTAAACTAGCAAATAATTCTCTGGTTAGTAACTTAAAAGCACAACACAAATCATAACATTAGAACTATACAAATCATAACATAAGTAAATTAATTTAAGTCAATCCACCATGCGAAGTGTACTGAGTAAGCAGGTATTTTTAATAAAATATGTCTAAAGATAGATATATATAGCAGTTATATTTAAGGGACTTACCAGTAATAAAATGCCCCGTTGTCGATGAAAACCCTCTCTTGCGAAAGCGTCAAAGTATAACAAAGTAAGATTCTTTCTGCTCAAAGAGACGGTTTCTGGCTACCGCTTGCCGTTTTTTCATTGGTGTCGGGGTTTGATCTTTTGGTAGCTTCTGTTTTAGCTCTCGATTCCAAAGCTTTTACCACAACAAACTTACCGAATTGATCTTTTTTAGGTTCTATAGCTGGAAAGATCAGGTAATACAACCTGAGAATTACCCTCACCTCCACAATTAACAGTTAAAGTAATAATTTCGGCATCTCGTAAATTGTCGCTAGTTATGACTGCGCCGTTTCCCGAATTCATCGCATAGGCTGGAAAGCACGCTGCACTTAAACTTAGACGCAAGGCGTTACCTTTAGCAATTCGCGCACAAGTCGGTTGCAGTTGAATTTTTGTGGAGACATTACTTGCACCATCTCTACAATGTACATAACCTTGGGTCAAATTATACACGCGCCCATCAGGATAGACTTCTGATAGCACCGCACACAAATCATAACTAGGTTGGTCGGCTGTACATGAGATTTTTGCCATCACATCTCCTGCCAAATGTAAATTTTCTAGTAAGGGTTCACTAGTGTAAATTAAGACATCTGAACGGCAATCAATATGCGATCGCTCAAATACACCCGCAGGAATTGCTGCATGACCACCCACAGCCGGAACTGGCCGCCAAGGATCATGAACTAATACATCTGAGGACATGGGGCATGGGGCATTGGAAAGGGTTCCAGAGTCTTCACGGATGCTGGCAAGTCCAGTTGTTGACAAAAAATAGAATTTATGAGTTGGTGTAGGTAAATTGGGGAAAGTGCGCCAGATATTACTTCCCATCTCAAATAGGCAAACAGGCGATTCCTGAAGTAATCCTGTCTCTACACCTTTGAGAAACTGATCAAACCAGCGGACTTGCATCTGATCTACCGGACTCGCCGCTTTGATACCAAAGTCAATTTCACCAACTTTGCGACCCCAAGGCAAATGTGCCCAAGGCCCGACTAACAAATGTTGGGGTTTAGTGTTACGGGTTGCCATATCCTTATATAAGTGCAAAGTGCCGCGCAGGTAGGTGTCAAACCATCCTCCGATGTGGAACATGGGCAAATCAACAGCTTGCAAGTGCTGTTTAGGTGAAAGTTTTTCCCAGTATGCATCTGCTTGGGAATGTGTCAGCCACTCATGATAAAAAGAATCAGGGGCAAGTTGCTGGAGAGTTTCTGGATTAGTCAAAGGCAGATTCCGAGAAGCAGCAAATAAGGCTTGATAGGCTGTTTTATCCCCTCGTAAACGGGCGCTTTCTGTAGCTAATTGAATTGCCCAAGCGAGATTAGTTTGTAAACAGAATGCATCTCCTTCATAAGCCCAATCTGTGTACAAATCATAGCCAATCATCGCAGGGCAAATTGCTGTCAGGGCACTGGGCTGATTAACTGCGGCATATAGCTGAGTCATTCCTTGATAAGAAAAACCATACATGCCAACTTTGCCGTTGCTAGAAGGTAGACTTGCTGCCCAATTTACAGCATCTTCGCCATCTGTAATTTCGTGAGTAAATAGCTGGAATTCGCCTTCAGAAGTGCCACGTCCTCGGACATCTTGAATTACTATGATGTAGCCGTGGGAAGCATACCAAGTAGGATGGGCATAGACAACAGTAGATGCGATCGCTCGTCCGTAGGGTTGTCGCATCAATAATACAGGAAACTCACCATCAGCATCGGGGCGATAGATGTCTGCATCCAAGCGGACTCCATCGCGTGTTTGCATGGAGGCGGTTTGTTTAGGAAGGACTTTGAGCATAGAACAAGATCGGGGGAATTTCAAAAACAGGTAAACTATGTAGCGATCGCTGTTGCTTGGACACTATTCGGATAAGCGTTTTTTCCTCCCCTGCTCCCCTCACCAGATCAATTTTTTAACCAAGCAGTATTGTTTAGTTGATAGCTGCTAATTTTCTCTCTAGGTCAAATAAAAAGCCGTGGATATATTCCTCAGTCCATTCGGCACCATAGAAGCGTTTGAACATACCTCGTGCGGGGTCTTTTTCAGCCCGATATCGTAGGTATCGCAGTTGGGCTTGCTCAATGGCTGCTAAATTTTGGGAATCTGTTACAGCTTCTGCCTGCTCGACTAAATCCAGATAAGCTTTCAAATAGTCTTTAAAAGCGGCAAACACCTGAGTTTCTACTACAGCCGTTTCTTGGGGACGAGTCCACAGAAAAGCCGGAGAGAAAAAGGGTTGTGCTTCTTCTGGAAAATCTCCTCCCCAAGATAGATGCTGTTGATGACTGTGGAAAATGGGCAGAATTGGTTCGGTATATTTTGCCTGATATGCTGGATCATCCCGAAATAAAGGCTGCATATCCAAAGCAATTAGATGTCCTCCTGGCAATGTCACCAAATCTGCCCCAAAAAACGGTAAATCGTAGTTGAGGCGGGGGAAAATCACAAAATTCAGCACTTGCAGCGAATTGCCACCCTGTACGTGAGCTGCACGAATTTGCCGCAATTTTGCGGTTTGAAAAGCATAACTGGTGGTGACAACCTCTTCCTGATTTTTGCCTTTGCCCACAACAGCGCTTTTAGACTCAAACCCAGTGGGGATAGGATAGGGTTCTAAATCCAAGCGCGATCGCATGTAGGCGATCGCATAATCGAGAAACGGTTGATAGAGTGTCACGTCGCTTCGCTCCGAATTAAAAATTAAAAATTAAAAATTAAAAAACTTCTGCCTCCTGCCTTCATCTTTTGCTGGCACCGACTGCTAGGGGAACAGCATCTTCAAATAAGAATTCATGGAGAAAGCGCTCTGCCCATTCATGACCAAAGTAACTGCTAAACAAACCAGATGCTGGATCGCGGTCTGCACTATATTGGTCATAGTCTTTTTGGGCTTTGACAATCCGTTGGATATCTTCAGGATCTTGGAGCGGTTTTGCATCTGCTAACATTTGCCAATACAAGTTTAAATAATCCTGAAACGCTTCAAAGACTCGCGTTGCTACTGTTTCAGGGTCGGTTTTGGCAAACAATAAATACTTAGAAAAATACTGATTGGCATCGTAAAACTTCATTTCTAAGTTTTGCGCCAAATCAGGGTATTTATCATGAAGAGATTTCAACGGAACTATATATTTTTTTTGATATTCTTCATCCTGAAATAAAGGCTGAAAGTCAAGCACAATCAGATTTTTGACTTTACCAAAGGATAAAAAATCAATCCCTAACAGAGGTAGATCGTAGCCATGACTAGGATAAACCACGCTGTTAAAAATTTGGGCACTCTCCCCGGCATCAATGTAGGTATAACGGATTTTCCGCAACTCTTGACATTGGTAACACCAACTGCGAATAGTTGCTGGGTTTCTGCCGCGATCGCTAACTTTGAATTCCAAACCAGGGGGAATGACCCTACTTTGTAAATCAAACCGCTGAAATAGCTCTTTTTCTAAAAATTCCAGGAAAGGCTTATACATGGAGCATGATTTGTTAACCCTTGCATGAAAATAAGTGATGACAATCATGCACGTCTCATTTATGAGAAACAAAGCAACATTCCTTAATAGGCATGAGAAAACTATTCTCCATTCTCTGTTCCCTGTTTCCTACCTAGCATGATTCCGACTGATCATTTGCTCCAGTAGTTCTTGGGAAACACAACGACGCTCAGAACAATAAGTCATCAAGTTGACTCCGTTCATCATTCGTACCGTACTCACCCTGACACGAAAATCATCCGTAACAAACCAACAACGTTCCTGACCTTGATTATTGTCATAGTCAGTATCAATGGTCAGCACTCCATCATCCGCAAACTGATATCGGCTCACAACCGGAATGCTCTCAACATAGCCTTGGTTGCGGATCAGTTTTCCAGAACGCCCTGTCTCATTGGGAACATCAACCAAAATGGCGGCATTATCGGTATTAGGTAACCTGGTATCTAGGTTAGCCTGCCATGCAAAACTAGCACCGCCTGTTGCTTTAATAGGGTCTATCCCTTGCGCTGTACAGACTTCTTGGACTTTAGGATCATCCTTTCCCATGACTTTAATGATCAAATTCGACTCCCCCGACTCATCTGCCGCCGAGTCAAAATGATGAACGGAGCGTTCCGTAAACCATGTTCCCTCACTTTTACGGAAGAAGTCGATCATTGTCAAGGGCGGTATTAGATACATCTGTTTTGAAACCTCGTTTTATCAAAATTTGGCGTTATTGAATACTGAGTGATGAGATGAAGTCCCGATTTAGCTAAAGTGTAGATTAACTCCAAAAGTTATATTTTAATCAGCTGATGACAAATACAGAAATTCAACTTATTAATAGCGAACGTCCCAACCCAACTCCAGAAATTTTAACAGCCCTCAAAGCAGGAATCCCTGTGGATTGGGCCGATTTGTACCAATTCAATCTGAGAGAAGTCGATTTAAAACAAGCTAACTTGAGTAAAGCCAAGCTACTAGGAGCCGACCTCAGTGAGGTAGTCTTGATTAATGCCGATTTAAGTGGAGCAGATTTGCGAGGCGCTAATCTGCAAGGAGCCGATTTGAGTGGGGCTAATTTTCAGGGAGCCTATTTAAACCGTGCTAACCTCCAACAAGCAAATCTCAGTGGTGCAAATTTGGAGGGAGCTAAACTCCAAGTAGCGCGTTATGATGCACATACAAAATGGCCCCAAGAATATAACTACAAAGCTTCGGGAGCGGTGGGGCCGGGTGCTAATCTCAATGGTGCTTTTCTCAATACAGCTTCTTTACGAAATGCAGATTTACAAGGTGCTAATCTGCGTGGAGCCTACTTGAGTGGTGCTGACTTGACAGGAGCCAATTTGCAAGGTGCGGCTTTGAGCGGCGCTGACTTGACGAAAGCTTATTTGACAGGGGCTTGCTTGCGGAATGCGCGATTGACTGGAGCCGATTTGCGGAATACAGACCTGCGAGCAACTGACCTCAGGGACGCAGAGATGGAGCATCTTCAAAGTATTGCTGGGGCAGATTTTACTCTTGCTCAAGGACTCACAGAAGCAACTAAAGCTATGCTTTCCAGCCGTCCATATTCAGAACTCGACGTTTGGAATGCCTACACCCGCACAACAACTCGTGAAAGTTTGAGTTCTTTACCGTGCCAATTTTAGATTTTAGATGCAGGCCGCACTTCTTGTCGGCGAAAGAAATCCAAAATTCAAGTTGGGCTGGAAGCGCACCAAAGGTGACCCAAAATCCAAAATTGTTTGATCTGATTTTCTGTAGGGAGTTTACAACGGCTGCCAGTTCTTTTTCAGGAGCGCTAAAAATGTAGCGTATCCTTCGGAAAAACCGGGCGGATCAGGTAGAACATATTGTGGAAATTCTTTATACGATCGCCAGGGTTCCGAAGCATTATGCCGCAAATGTAAAGCACATTCTGAGGAACCTGGTAATCGCCAAGTCATTTGGCCAGTTGGTATATCAGTCACAAATGTCTCCTAATCTCGAAAAAGTTGATCTTTTCTTCCAGATTTTGGCAGATTAGCCGGATATTTTGCTCAAATTTAAGGTAAAATGATATATTGGCTATTGTGAAAAGAAGTTTTATTACAATATTCCAAATAAACCCATACCGCTATTGTGGCAACAAGTCTTCTAAAGCAGCTCCAATAACTCGGTGATCCTCATCTTGTCTGAGTTGGTTCAGCGCTGCTTTGGCTTCCGGCTCATTAAATCGTTTGAGGGCATAGCTAACTCGCACGCGCATCCGCCAAGATTTATCATTCACTAACGTTAGTATTTGGGATAATGCCGCCGCATGTTGGGCAGAATCAGCTAGTAAGCCGAGTGCATCAACAGAAGATTCCTGAACTGTGAAATCTTCATCTTTTAAACCCTGAACGCAGATGTCAAATAGTTCTTCAGGACAATCCATTTCAGCGATCGCAGCCAAAATGCTCCGCTTAACTAGCCAGTGGTCATCCTGATAAAATGCCACAACTAGGTGAGAAACCGCGACTCTGCCAAATAACGATAAAGAATTTGCCGCCTCAGCTCGCACATTTGGGGTATCGTCGAATTTCATAATTTGCATCAAAGCAGCAAAAGATTCCGCTGATTGTTGGTTACCCAAACCCCTGGCTACAAATGAACGCACCAAAAATTCTGAGTCATGAAGTTTACTTGTTAGCAGAGGAACTGCAACTTCTGATTCATAATTATTGAGAGCTGCGATCGCCTTTAGCCGATAGTGAAAATCTGGGTTCTTCAGTTCAGCTTGGATTTTATGGATTTCCATAGGTGCATTTGGTAGAGCTATTCTTTACTTTATTTTACAGATGTCAAAAAATAGCGATCGCATTCTAAGAAGATTGAATCAAGGGCATTAGGCATTGCATTATGTCATTCCCCTCACTTCCTACTTCCCGCTACCCACCAATGACTCAATTAAGCGAAACTGTCAAAGAATTAATTACTAAAGCTAGAATTGTCAGCTTTGCTGAGTGGGAACAATCCCATTCAAAAGCAGGAATCGCCATATTCCAAACTGCGGATGATGCTCGCTGCTATTTGAGCGACGAAGATTTATTGCAGATTAAAACCTTGTCACCCAATAATTCAGCCTTGATTCCTGTTGCTCAGTTGTTACGCGATCGCGCCGCCGAAATTGTGGATGAAGCTAGAGAGCAGGTTTTAGCAATCTATCCTGAAATTACCCAACCTGGAGGTGGACTTTATCCACCTGAACGCGCCCAAGCTTGCTGGCGAGATTTTTGGCATTTTCTCCGTTGTATTACCTATGGCATAGCAGGTGGGCACGCTGAGTATACCAATCCCACAGGACTGCACTATATGAATTTGCTCTATCAAGAATTACAAGTTCCAATAGAAGCAATGGTCTTAGGCTTAAAAAGCATCAAGGCTGCTAGTTTGAAACTCTGCCAAGCCAATCAGCAGGAAACTCTTGCTCCCTATTTTGACCACTTAATTATCCGACTAGCTACTTTCCAAATTCAGTAAGTAAGTGGGCGTGAATAATCAAATTTGCTCGTAGTAAGCGCTATAACCGTTTACTACGAGTCAATTCAATTAATTTTACATTGCGTAACATAGTTTGATTTATTCTTGCCCACTTACCAAGATAAACTTCCGTAACTCGGCACTATTAATACTCTTGGTCAAGGTAAAACACAATATCATCACCTGTATTCCAATCGCAAATCAGATACTAAAAAAAAGCTGAAATTTCTCTAAACTATTATTTAACTTAACAAATTTTAATACATATGGCTTCGGCATCGTATCAGAATGTGTAAAGGCAAACGATGTAAAAACTTAAATCATCAAGACTAATAAGGATTAAAAGTCGCAATGGCCTCTCCTTTGTCACAAAGATGTAAAGTTTTTTAACATCTGCTGAATATTCTTCTCATAAAATTTAGTTGTTAACTGGGAGATAGTTTGAATGGCTTTTGGACCAGCATCACGATTAGGGGTTGCTCTGTTTGAAGATACCGATCCCATTGATCTGTGGCCAAGTCGCTCTAATGAGGAAGTTGAAACCGTAATTAGATCCGTCTACAAGCAAGTTCTAGGCAATGCTTATGTAATGGAGAGCGAACGCCTTACCGTTCCTGAATCCCAACTCAAAGGGCGTGAAATTAGCGTCCGCGAGTTTGTGCGTCAAGTCGGAAAGTCGGAACTTTACCGATCGCGGTTTTTTGATAGTGTCCCTCGCTATCGGGCGATTGAATTAAATTTCAGACATTTTCTTGGTCGTGCCCCATTGGATCTAGAAGAAACGCGTACACACAGCACTATTCTGGATACAAAAGGTTTTGAAGCTGAGATTGATTCATATCTAGATAGCGACGAATACCAAGAGACCTTTGGCGAAAACATTGTGCCTTATATTCGCGGCTACAAAACCGAAGCTATCCAGGGTTTGGTTCAGTTTACCCACTTATTCCAATTGGTACGTGGTTCTTCTAGCAGCAGCCTGAAAGGTGACTTAGCTGGTAAACAGCCAAAATTGAATAGTCTGGTAATTCAAAGTACGCCCAGCGTTGTGATTTCACCAGCCAGCAAGGGTGCTGCATTCCGTAACCCAACATCTACTCCTCGCACTCGTCAAGGCGTGGGATCTGGTGAGGGCGGTAAAACCTACCGGGTTGAAGTCACTGGCTACAAAGCAAATGTGGTAAATAACATTTCTAAGTTTCGCCGCAGTAACCAGGTCTATTTCGTGCCATACGATCAGCTTTCACAAGAGTATCAACGGATTCACAAGCAAGGCGGTGTGATTGCTAGTATTACTCCTGTCAACTAGACAATTTATCTACAAACTGAGCTTGCGAAAAAGATAAATCAGAAGCTGAGAATAAAGTTATTGCAGACTAGCTCTACTGAAAAAAATAGAAAATTGGGATTAGAGATTAGAGATTGGGGAAGAATTTCTGCCGTCCTTGGTCTCTAATCACTAATCCTTAGTGTTCATCATTCAGAAAAAGTTAGCCAAAGCGATCGCTGATCTGAAGTTTGATCGATTCTGCTGTCAGTTGTCATATACGAAGATATCTAACCCACTTTAAAAAACTAAAGTTTTACAAATGCTAGTCAGTAGCAAAAATAACTGACAACTGATGCGAAATTGTACCTCCATAAGCGGTAGGATGCTCAAAAAATTCATTTAATTCACGTTTTTCAGGAGATACTTCAATGTCACTTTGGGCTATTGATTCACCTAAAGTTGAGCTGCGTCCCAACACCAGCGAAAGTGAATTACAAAAACTGATTCGGGCGGTTTACAAACAGGTTTTGGGCAATGCTCACTTGTTGGAAAGTGAGCGACTAGCTACTGCTGAATCGCAATTGCGCGATCGCAAAATCAGCATCCGTGAATTCGTCAACATCATTGCGAAATCCGAACTCTACCAATCCCTGTTTTTCAACTCTTCATCTCAGTATCGGTTTATTGAACTGAACTTCAAACACCTGCTAGGTCGTCCTCCTGCCGATCAGGCAGAAATTTCCGAACACGTCCGCATCTACAACGAACAAGGCTATGATGCTGAGATCGAATCCTATATCGATAGCGACGAATATCAGCAGAATTTTGGCGAGAATATTGTTCCTTATCCTCGCACTACTAGCTCCCAAATAGGAATTAAGAATGTTAGTTTTAACCGCACCTTTACTTTGCTCAGAGGTGTAGCTAGCAGCGATAGCGATCGCAAAGCCAAGCTGATCCGCGATATAGGTTCAAACTTACCCACATCCATCAAGCCTCCCGCCGCTGGTTCTAGTGTAAGCAGCACCAGCAAACGCTTCTTGATTAAGGCGGTTAAAGGTTCAGCTAATCTGCGTACTCGTCTGGGCAACCTCGAATATGTAGTTAATTACAACCAACTGTCTGGGCAAGTGCAAAACATTCATAGAACGGGCGGCAAAATCATCAGTATCACTGAAGTTGCTTAGATTTGTCTAAGTAAGGGGCTGGAGACTGGGGAGAGAATCATAACTCAGCACTCAGCACTCCTAAATGCAGTTGTGGTCAAGGAGGCTAGCATATAGACTGGGAGAATAACTTAAAATCCAAGATATATTTTCGATTTTAAGCTACTTTTTAAAATCACTTTTCTAATGGAAATTACTGAATTCTTTGAACTTTCAATTGGACGATGGCGATCGCAGCGTAGCGGTCATCATTTAGCATTCGCCCACTTTGAACAAGTGTTGTCTGACATTAACATTGAGTCTTTATCCACCGATGATCCGGCGGTACTAGCAATCTGTCAATTGTATAACACTTACCCCAGTAGTATCACCCACCCCTTTCGGATGACTTGGGAAGGTGAGTCAGACTGGGACGATAAACCAATCTCTGGCAGTACCGTGCTGGTGCCAATTCCCAATGTCGAAAATCCTTCTAGCGGCAAACTCTTGCGGGACAAGGGATACGCCGAAACAATCCCAGCAGTCGCTAAATATCATCTAAGTGACGATGGGATTTTTACCCTGCTGACAGAGTATGAACTCGCTGCTGCTGAGGAACGCATTTGGTTTGCCACCCGAAATCTGCGATTTCGGGTAGCGACAATTAAAACCAGTGATGGTAAAGGCGTGACAACAGCTTCCTTTTCTTCAGAAATTCGTTCTTTGTCAAGTTCAACCAGTTAGCAAATATCAGGTTAAAACATAAAAGGAATCATCTAGTTTTGTCACTCCTGAGGTTGAATATGACGATAGCGCCCAGTGAATCTAGCACCAACGCTAGCGATTTGCTCACCTTAGCCTGTTGGATGGCAGGAGATTTTAGCAACTACAAACAATCTTTTGCCAATCCCCAACTTTACGCTCACATTCACATTTTTTTTCGTCCTTTACCAATTGAATTTTTTTCTGCCATCGGTTTTTATTCTGAACAAGCATATGACCACGATTTATGGACACCCTATCGCCAAGGAGTACATAGACTAGTCGATTTGGGCGATCGCATTTATATCGAAAATTACAGCTTGAAAGACCCTATGCTTTATGCAGGTGCTGCTCGTGAATTAGATATCCTCAAAACCATCACCCCAGAGATCATCGAACGGCGTTATCACTGTTCGATGGTTTTCCAACGAGAAGGTGAAATGTTTCGAGGAAGTGTAGAGCCAGGCAATCAATGTTTGATTAAGCGCAATGGATGCCAGACATATCTTGTCAGCGAAGTAGAAGTAACCGAGCATACTTGGATAAGTCTAGATAAAGGTATGGATATTGAAACCCACGATCAAATATGGGGGTCAACTGCTGGCCCTTTACGGTTTGAAAAACGGGCAAGTTTCGCTGATGAATTACTTGCAGTGAACGCATTATGTTGATTCAGCTTGAGTCTATTAAATCTAAAATGTTACCTCCACAGGCTGAAAGAAAGATGCGCTGCTGGATTCGCAGTCGCCACTTGATTTGTTCGGGTAACTTTTTTATATTCGAGACATTAGAATATACGACCATTGAAAGATTCTCTCAATGTGTCGCTTCTTTAGGAGGAACAGTAATATCCGTTGACCCCATTCATAAAATCTGGATGGGCGATCATCGTCAAGTAATTTTATATCAGGCAAAAGCCAGTTTACATACGCCTCATCATACTTTGAAGCAATACTGGATAAAATACGGTGGTTTCTACACTAGATTTGATGAGCGTCCTTGAGAGCCGCTATTCTGGGGAAATCCTTCCGACAATTGTCTACATTCCAATTCAAAGTTAAGTTTTGAATTTTAAATACTCCCTAAAGGGGTTGACGGCTAATTGTTAATGTTTAATTGCTAATTATTTACAATGATTAGCTGTTACTGATTAACAGTTAGCCGTCTCAGTTTGTTAGAAAATGTAACTAAAAGACTCCCCAAAACTTGATAAATTAATCATGACTGTAAAGGGAATTAGTAAAGCTTAGTCGTTAGTGGTTATTGGTAAAACTAAGCACTAATAACTAATAACTAACAACCATTTAGTATTGTTGGGCAGAAGTAACCAGCCAGATGAGAACAGGTTGAAAGCTATAGGCAAAAAGGTTTTTAGACTTTTGGCTTTTGAGAACCAGTTGTTACTCTACGAATTCTCCAAAGGAGTACAAGTCTCTTAACCCAACGCACTAGCTCTTTTTGACTTCTGCGATCGCGCAGCGTCTCGTAAGAGAAGCGGTACTAGCTCCCATTACCTTTAAAAATAGCCATTAGTCACTTTTACCGACATTAACCCTATGCAGACTTTCATAGACAACGGAACCAGACAAAGCCAATATCAAGCATTTCCCCAAACGGAACCCATAGAACTGTGGGCTAATGCTTCAATTGATGACATTGAAATTGTAATTCGGGCAGTTTATCGGCAAGTGTTGGGTAATGCCTACATTATGGAAAGTGAGCGGCTGATCGTTCCAGAATCCCAACTCAAGCAAGGGATAATCGATGTTCGTGAGTTTGTGCGTCAGATTGCCAAATCAGAGTTGTATCGCTCCAGATTTTTTGATAACGTTTACCGCTACCGGGCTATTGAACTAAACTTTAAGCACCTGCTAGGCCGCGCTCCCGATGACTACTCTGAGACGATACATCACAGCAATATTTTAGATGAGAAGGGTTTTGAGGCGGATATTGATTCTTATCTTGATAGTGACGAGTATCTAGATGCCTTTGGGGATAACATCGTGCCATATTATCGGGGTTATAAAACTCAAACAGGTAAAAAGATATTGGAATTTAGCAATATGCTGCAATTGCTGCGGAGCAATTCTAGCAGCGATAAGAACCTAGTAACGAATAATAAACCTCAACTGGTGCGATCGCTAATTACCAACACTCCTTATGGCCAATTGAAACCCACGGATGTTAGTGCAATATTTGCTGAAATATTCAAACCCAAGCCAGAAACTGCTGCTCCATTTAATACATTTTTTGCAGCTCCTACAGCAGCCGAACAAGACTTGCAGCAAAAGGTTCAAGAGCAAGATAGCCAGATTGCAACTTTGCAACAACAATTAGCAGACTTAAGACCCTTTGCCAGCATCGGTGCAACAAAATTTAGTAGTAGTTGGCAGACTTCCAGTTACGTAAGCAGCACAGACGAATATACATCTTTGCAACAGCAAGCTGACGCGCAGGCAAAACAGATTGCAGGTTTGCAAGAGCAAGTTGCTGATGCCCGTCGGTCTGCCACAATTGGGGAAGCGCGATTGAATAAGTGGCGCAGTCGCGTTTTTAATGGCTAATTTCTCTACTGTTTAGCTTCGTAGGATGCGTTATGCCCAAGGCTAACGCACCGTTTCACTTAACTGTTAGTAGACCGAAAAGTTTTGCGATGTCTACGACAGAATGTTATATCTTAATCTACTCTTACTGCAATTAACTTAATTTAAATTAATATATAATACATAATATTGAGCAATTTTTGGGAATATCACCCAAGCTAATTAAAAGGTTTACGCCGAATGGATATTTTAATAGAATAATCTCATCAAAAGATTCGCAGAAACATAAATGGACTGGATTACCCTACTGCGATCACTACAGTCTGATTTTATTAAAAGGTTAACATCTGGTTCTCTGCTTCATTGTGAAACAGAAGGTCAACATAGTGAATTAACTATAATCTCTGGAGAGAGATTAAAGGCACTACGGGAATTTTGCTGGTTGATGGCTGAAAAATATAAACGTGTTTCGCCAGTCCGTGACGTTTTTATTAGCTATCTAAAAGGGAAGTTGGGTGAGGAAGTAGTCAAAGAACGTTTAGCTGATTTTATTACCGAAGTCGATTATGAAAAGCGATTCGGTGGCGATGGCAATATAGATTTTACCTTGACTTATTACCCATCTATTGGTATTGAGGTTAAATCTCGTCACGGTAGTATTGATAGAGTTAGATGGTCAATTAGTTCTGAAGAGGTTGAAAAAAATGCAGTTGTAGTTTGCATTTTGATTCAAGAAGATGTGAGTGAAGCACAATCTGAGTATCACCTTTTCTTAGCTGGCTTTCTGCCAACCCGGATGATTAAGCTGAAAACCGGTAAAATTTCATTTGGTATAGAACAATTACTGTATGGTGGCGGTTTATGGTGCTATTTAGAACAGTTACAATCTTCTATAAATAATTCTTCTAGGCAAAAACCATCAATTTACAAATATCTTCCCAAGCAGGAAATTCAATCTAAGCCAACTAATAATCAGTTGAGCAAATCTTATTTTAAACATGAAGTAGACAACTATTTGCAATATCGTAATGAAGACTTAAATATACTTTATGTAAGATTGGGCGATGAATGTTTTGAGAAAGGAGAATACACGAATGCAATCACCAACTATAATCAAGCCTTACAAGTAAAAAATAGCGATATTGATTTATATTATAAACGAGGTTTGGCTCACTATCAAATAGGAGATTATGAAGCTGCGATTGCAGATTATTCTCAGGCCATCCAAATGAATATTAATGATGCTAAATCTTATAATAAACGAGGTTTAGCTCTATATCAAATGGGGCGACTAGAAGAAGCGATTAATGATTATACGCAAGCTATTAGAATTAATCCTCATGTTGCTGTAGCCTATAAAAACCGGGCTGAAGCTCGTTCTCATGTTGGAGATAATCAAGGAGCGATTGAAGATTATACCCAGGCTATTAAAATTAACCCTGATTATGCTGATGCTTATAAAAACCGTGGGATTGCTCGTTATTTATTAGGATATCAACCGGGATTTCCCCAAGCAATTAAGATTAATCCTCAAGATGCTATCGCTTATAAAAAACGGGGCAATGCTCGTTCTGACTTAGGAGATTTGGAAGGAGCAATTGAAGATTACACTCAGGCAATACAGATTAATTCAAATTATGCAGATGCTTATTACAACCGTGGTAATGCTCGTTCTGACTTAGAAGATTTGGAGGGAGCAATTGAAGATTATACTCAGGCAATACAGATTAATTCAAATTATGCAGATGCTTATTATAATCGTGGTAATATCCGTTTAGAAACAGCAGATAAGCATGGAGCAATTCAAGATTTTCAAAAAGCAGCAGATATCTATCGTAAAGAAGGTAAGCTAGAAGCACTTAAAGATACACGAGAAAGAATATTAGATTTAGAAATAGAAGAATCATTAGATATTTTAAACTTCTAAAAAATAGATAGATTAATTCGGATAAATAGTCCATTTAGACTCAATACAGTTCAGATAAGACCAAAAAACTTGTAGAGACGGCGATTTATCGCGTCTCAAAAACCCAAAATTTTTGCCAGTAGCCCTTAACTGAACCGTATTGCATTTAGACTAAAAAGTCAGTCAAAACAGAAAGCTTGCACCATTTCTAACAACCGCCTAATGAATTACTAAACTAATAGCGAAAGTCTTATACCAATTTTATATGAAGGTGCATATAATAGAGAAAACAAACTCGATAAATTAAAATAACCATGAGCCGCCCTTTTAAGATTGAAATCGCAGAGAGCGAAGAAGAACTTAAAAAACGTCTACAAAC
>NZ_JACJTD010000066.1 GCF_014698505.1 Nostoc foliaceum FACHB-393
GAACGTCAGGTAGAAAGGGCATTTTTTTGTCAGCAGGTCAGGCGCTGATGGAGTTGAGGGACAGACGGCTGTACCGTTCCACGCACCGTACTTTTGAAGAATACTGCCGCGATCGCTTCAATTATAGCCGTGATGCCGCCTACTTAAAGATTTCGGCTACTGTGGTTTATGAGAATCTCCAAAAGTTTTTGCCGACCAATGGTCGGCAAATTCCAATGCCGACCAACGAACGACAATTGCGGTTTTTGGCGAAAGCCGAGTTGGAACCTTCTGTGCAAGCGGATGTATGGCAACAGGCAGTAGAGCAAGCTGGCAATAAGATTCCATCTGGTCGCATAGTGAAAGATATTGTAGATAGGATACGCGAAAGCACGAAAGTACCCAATCTTTACCATATTGGTGAAATATGCATTCTTTTGCCAAAGGATAACCCAGACTTGAAAGGTAAAGCGGGTTATTGGGGCGTGGTAAGTCACGTTGGGGAATACAGCTGTACAATCCAGACTTGGGACGGCGACTATACCGTAAAAATTGAACACCTGAAGTTACTGGAATTGCTTGATGAAGATTGCTTTTTTATGCAGCAGCTATGTGTGAGGTTACGGCAGTTGCATCAAGTGGCCAGCCGTGACTCTTCTGTGGATTGGCTGTTGCAGGGGTTGGGGAAACAAGTTAAACCTTATTTATCTTCGTTGCAGGCAAAATTGCTGGCGGCTGTGGAACGGGAGTACAAAATCGAGTGGAGGCAACAGAAATGATGGCGCAGCTAGGAAACAAGAGGTTAATCCAACAAAGTTCACTAAACTCGTTTAGTTTCAAATATTTCTCGCCACAATTCAAATTCAGGACAATTACACCAAAGGGTAACGAACCCATCAAAAAGTTTAGTTCCTGAATTTTGAACTCCCCTTGGGAGAACTTGGATCAAGATAGGAATATCCAAATCACATTTCCAATTTTCTATTTCTTTTTGAATTTGGGCAATAGTGTCTTGATGGAATCCTCGGTCGTTGTTGGAACACTGAACAAGTAAACATCCATTATCAGAATCTTTGACTCGCTTGATCGAGAAATTAATCTGCGTCCACATTGATTGGACTTCATTGAAAATATTAGGCAAACCATAGTGATTGCCTAATATTGCCTTGCGGCGTTTCGATTCACCCATAAGTCTCCCTCAGCAATACAAATTTTGACAAGGATGACGAAGAAGATAAGGAATCTTCTGACGACGAGTAAGCTCAATAGCGCTCAGACTAACCCTCTGGGGGTTATTAACTACTAATACTATTGTAACGATAAATCAAGGGTTTCAAGTATTTTGCAGTTGCAAGAATTGGGGATTTTGCTAAACCCTATCTTTCATCGTTGCAGGCGAAACTGCTGAGGGCTGTCGAACGAGAGTACAAGCTTGTTTGGAGACAGCAGAAGTGACCAAAGAAGCAGGGGAGCAGAGGGGCAGATAGGAACAGATATTTAGAAATTCCCCTCTGCACAAGAGCACCCCTGCCCCTGGAGCATCCTTACGCCGCTTACCCTTCAGCTTAACAAGCGTGCCATTCGGCTCTAAACACTTAGATGAGGTTGTAGAAGTTCACACAAGTAAGGCAAAACGTCGTTTTTACAGTATAAAAAAGGACGGTACTGTGATAGAATCTACGGTTAATAGCAAAGAGTGATATCTTGTGCCGTTTTCACGAGCTAGAAAGGTTTTTTTAGACCAAATTATGGTTAGCGAATTGGTAAATCTCAAACAAGAACTGATTTCTATTTCAGAAGCTAGTGACATTGGATTTAACTATACTCCAACAGCTGCATTGCAAATCGAGACATTAGCGCGATCGCTTGAGGCTGTAAATCCTACTACTGAACCAACAAAACATCTTGAGTTGGTTCAAGGGCGCTGGCGGCTCTTGTACAGTACATTTGGCTTAGAACAAGAAACTACTCTACAACGTGTTTCTTTTGGTAAACTCCCGAATGTGGCTATCAGCGTTACTGGTATCTTTCAAGAAGTTTATACAGCTGGTCAGCAATACAATAACCTAATTGAATTTACTCTATTGTCTGGTATTTTAGGTATTACTATAGTTGAAGGGCGTTACACAGTAGAAGATTCTAAACGTCTCAATATTGATTTCGTAGAAACATCCGTTAAAAGTGTAAGCAATGATTTGACCGACTCTAGTTTTCGTAAGGCTTTAGGAGTCGATAATCAGTTGCCTTTGGAATCAACACTCTCCTTTAATGGCTGGACAGATATTACCTATTTAGACGAAAATTTTCGCCTCATGCGTGGGAATCAAAAAAATTTGTATGTGTTGCTACGATCCGAGTAAAAAGATCAGAGTCTCCTTACTTGTAAATAAAGCTAAAACTATTGCCTAGACTGTATTTGTCTCACTAAATCATTAAAAGGTTGCCAATTATCTTCTTGGGTGATCGCTTCCCAAATAGATTCTATATGGCGAATGAATTGTCATTGATCGAAGGAAGGAGAGCTTTTCACCCAGACATTTTGGTTGTGATAAAAATCACCACGTTGTTCTAGCGTAAACCCACCCAGCAATAATCCCAACCATACTTCTACCATCGGCATTTGCAACACACGTTGCAGTTTAACTAAAGAAATCTCATCTTTGACATTTATCAGATGGTTAGCAATCGCGCTCTGCCATTTTTCCACATCCTCATCTGATGCCAAATTGCGGACATCTTCTAAAGTTGTCACCTCATCGAGCATTGCCAAAACATTCGCTTTTTCAACAGGTGCTACTACAGAATCGCCCGATTCAGTAGAATGTGAAAATTGGTGTGGCCCATGCGGTCTAAAGGTTTGTGGTGTTTGCGGTTCAATCAAATCATCCAAATCTAGGTGCATTGTTGTCCGCACTAGACCAGCAAAGAGATCGGTGCTAATAATTGGCCCCTTTGGGCTATTGCGATCGCGGGTATCTTGCAACAGCACTTCGGCACGAGACTTGAGAATATCCGCAATTTGACTGAAGGCAAGCGCTGCGGTTAATAACTGTGCCTCTAAGGGTAATTTTTCTAGCTCGGCATCTAAACATTCCCACATCGGTACAAGTGAAGATGTGGGTGGAGATTCGGACAACTCATCAAGCACATCCCAGATTGTTAATTGACGATATGTAGTCATCTCTAAGATTGTGGATGCAAGGGGCAAGGGCGCACTGGGCAGTAGCTTGAGGTAATCTCAAACATATCCTTATATTGATATAGTGAAACACCGTATTGTTTAGCAAAAGACTGCAACACCTGATCTGTATAGGCGCGGATCTTGCCAGCCGTTAGTCCAAAGCAGTGAATTGGTTCTAAGCGACAAATAGGCTGTTGTCCCAGCCACAGTTCTGCGCCCAAGGCGTGCAATGGCTTATCCCCTGGTTCTTTATACAAATACAGCACTGCAAAATATGTTGCTGGTGGTTCGACTGCGATCGCATCAATTTCTGCTGAATTATTCTGAGAGCGGTTGCGGTAAAACGAACGGCGATTATGACAGACTTTGGGATTCCAACATCCATCCCCTGCTGTTCCATGTAAAACTTTAGCTTGGGCAGTTGGTAACTTGGCACATAGCTGACATTTTGGATCAAGTGGCTTGGGCATACCTTATTCCACTTCTTCGCCGATTGCACGATAGTAAGCAGCGATCGCAGCTTCTTGCTCACTGCGAAGCGTATACCGCCGAAACGCTTTCTCACTTTGATGTCCTGTTAACTTACGGGCATGGCTGGGGTCAACTCCCAATAGCAATAAGTCAGTGGCATAGGTGTGACGAAAGGAGTGAGGGTGCAAATCCTCAATGTGAGCTATTTCACCAATTTTTTCCACCGCGAAGTAAATGCCGTGATAACTCAAGCGTTCACCTTTGTATGAAGCATGGTGTGAAATCATTAATGGGCTAAGGCTGGACAACACCTCTCCTTGCTGTGAGCGCAATTGTAAATAATCTGCCACGACTTCCCGACTCTCTTTTCGCAGTGGCACTAGGCGCGGTTCATTAGTTTTGGTGTCTGGTAAAAATAGCAGCTTGCCATCAAATGAGCCAACATTTAACTGCACAACTTCCCCAGCCCGGAGTCCATGACTGAGAATGTGAACCAGTGCTGTATCCCGTTGCTTTGTTTCTCCCAGCAATTCCAACGCTGACCAAACCTGTTCCATTTCTTCAGGGGTCAAACTTTGCGCTGGTGGCAGTGGCACTTTTTCTAGTTTTATCCCCAGTGTCGGATTAGTAGAAATAATTTCAGGATACGTGTAGCACATCCATTTGAAAAAGCTTTTGAGAGCCGCAATTCCTGCATTAATGCTGCTTTTGGAAAGCGGTTTACCTGCATCAGTCTGTATTTCATCTCTTAGGTATTCTTTATATAGCGCAAGATGACGTGGACGCAGTTCATGATAGTGCAGCTCACTCCAAGCCAAAAACCGCTTCAGTTCACGTTCGTAAAGCTTACGGCTGTTAAGTGCGAGATTGTTGCTGCGTAAAAATTCCAGTACTTTTATCCACCGTATGTCTGTGGGTGCAGCTATTTTTCCTGCCCTGCTTCTAGATTCTCCCTGTAGGGTTGATGGTGCTTGATCCTGTATGTGGATCAACTTGATTGGCGGTAGGTTGTCAAACTGAGGATTATTTACCATCTTGATCGCGAGCGCCTAGAAGCAGTATGGAACTAACACCCAAAATTGTATGTGACTTTAGGGAAAATCTGGCTAGCGTGTCACTAGAATGCTTCTTAATCTTGGTACTGAGGTGAATTGTTGAAGATGTTTACAAATCTTGGGTAAGTGAACTAACTCTCCGTAAAAAGCCGCCTATTATGGACAGTTCACCAGAGTAAAATATTTGTTTAGTATTTTCAGTCTTTAATGGTTGCTTCTTTGTTACATATTGGGACAGGTTGGCATATCATCTCCAACCAGTAGCCTTGCGAGACTGGGCAAAGCCTCACCGTAAGTTGGGTGAATGTGAACCGATTGTTCAAGTATCTGCCACGTTGCTTTAGCTTCCATCAGCGACAAAAAGACATGTACGAGTTCAGCCGTTTCGTACCCAACTAGTGTTGCTCCTAAAATTAAATTCGTGTGGGTGTCAATAACCATGCGATAGAAACCTAAATCATGCCCCCACTCAATGCTACGGGCGATGTGAGCCATCGGCAGGGTGACTTCGCGTGCAGCAATACCCTGTTTCTGAGCCTGTTCTAATGTCATCCCCACCCGGCCCACTTGCGGCTCTGTGTAAACGGCATAGCCTAACACGCGATCGCTGCGTGTCCTCTGTTCGCCACATAGAATGGCTTTCAAGCGACGATAATCTTCCCAAGAAACATGAGTAAAAGCAGGTTGCTTGGCAACATCTGCGATCGCATAAATCCCAGGACAAGTAGTCTGAAACTGATCGTTGATTTTAATAAAACCCTGTGCATCTAATTCAACGCCTGTCACCGCAGAATTTAATGCCTGAGTATTCGGTTTGCGCCCAGCCGCAATCAGCAATGCTTCTCCATCCAGTACTTCACCATTGTTCAGCGTTAGGGTAAACACACCGTTGGTATAAGCAACCTGCTGAACAGTCACATTGAAATGCAGTCCAATTCCGTCTTGCTCACAGGCATCAGCAAGCACAGCACTGACATCGGATTCTTCTTGAGCCAGCAAGCGATCGCCCCGCACTATCAATGCGGTTTGGCTCCCTAAACGCGCCATTCCTTGCCCTAACTCTAGGGCAATATAGCCACCGCCGACCACGAGCAACCGGGGCGGAATCTGCTGCAAATCAAAGAAATTTCGGTTGGTGAGATAAGGCGTTCCAGCTAAACCAGGAATGTCAGGAATATTAGAGGATGTTCCTGTGTTGATCACAATGATCGGAGCCTGCACAGTCACACCTCCTCCGCTCACAGTTCGCTCTCCGGTGAAAGCGGCTTCCGCACAGACAACTCTAACCCCTGCACTTTCTAATCGCCGCTTAGTACCCTGGTTAAACTGGCTGCGAATACTACGTACACGCTCCATCACTGTATAAAAATCTATTTCAAGGTGCGCGTGTATGCCTAGCTTTGCAGCTTGCCGAGCGCGGCCTGCGGCATGGGCTGCGGCTAAAAAGGCTTTAGAAGGAGTACAGCCATAGTTTATGCAACTGCCACCTAACGCATCGCGCTCAAATAAAACGACGTTTCGACCTGCCTTAGCAAAGTCAGCCGCAAGTGGAACTCCGCCCTGACCACTTCCAATCACAATTACATCTGCTGTTTCCATTGTTACCTCTGTTGATAGCTGGTGATTACAGTTTGTTGAGTACGACTGGCTTTAATTAAATCGGCTGCTTTTTCACCAATCATAATTGAGTCAACCGATTCTCCTCGTCTGCTGTTTGTGGTGTGAATCGATTGGTTTTGAACTAACGCAGTGACTTGAACGCCGCGCGGATCTCCTCAGAGAAGAGCTGCGGCTGCTCCCACGCTGCGAAGTGACCGCCCTTGTCCACCTCATGGAAGTAGATCAGGTTGCGATAGGCGCGTCGGGCCCACGTCTCTGGAGTTCGATATACCTCCTCCGGAAATACCGTGATGGCCACCGGGAGCGAGATATCAGCGGTCTTCTGCGCGGCCGCGTTCAAAATGCTAGTGTTGTTCTCCCAGTACAGCCGAGCTGACGAGACGGCACTGTTCGTCAGCCAGTACAGCGTGATGTCGTCCAGCACCTCATCTTTCGTTGGGGACTTTTGGGAATCACCGCCGCTGTACGTCCACTGCGCGAAGCCTGGATGTCCGAGCATCCAAGCCGCGAGTCCGGTCGGCGAGTCCGTCAGTCCATACCCGACCGTCTGCGGCTGCGTGCCCATCACCACGGCGTAAGCCCGTTTCTTCTTATTTAACGTGTCGAGTGAGTCGTACGCCGCGCGTTCCTTCTCTGAGAGTCCCGCTGGCGCGGGCCCGCCGCTGGCGAGTACTGAGGCCACCTCAGGCGGTATCGTCGCCGGCAAGTTGATGTGGATGCCGAGTAATCCTGCCGGTGCTTGGCGCGCCATCGTGCTAGAGATGGGAGACCCCCAATCGCCGCCCTGGGCGACGTAGCGGGTGTAGTCAAGGCGCTTCATCAGCTCCGCCCAGGCTCGCGCGATGCGGTTGGAGTCCCAACCAGTGTCCGTCGGCTTGCCGGAGAAGCCGTAGCCGGGAATCGACGGGATTACTAGGTCAAATGCATCTTCTGGGCGCCCCCCGTAGGCCGTCGGGTCGGTCAGGGGACCGATGATCTTTAGCTGTTCAAATACCGAGCCGGGCCATCCGTGCGTGACGAGCAACGGCAAAGCGTTAGAATTTTTGGAGCGGACGTGGATAAAGTGAATGTTCAGTCCGTCGATGTTCGTTACAAACTGTGGTAAGGCATTCAACTTCGCCTCGGCTTTCCGCCAGTCGTACTTCGTTCCCCAGTAACGGACGAGTTCCTTCATTGTCGCCAGTTGCACGCCCTGCGACTGGTCGGCGACAGTCTCCTTGTCAGACCAGCGGGTCGTCGCAATGCGCCTGCGGAGATCGACGATCGCCTCTTGCGGAACGTGGACGCGGAAGGGACGGATGGCATTGTCTTCGGTCGCCTTGCCCGCGACCTGGGTTTGTGCGTCGGTCTGGGTGAATTGCTGTGCAAGCAGGCGAGCGGGCGGTGCCAGAAACACCGTTGCCGCCAAGAGCGCGACGAGGAGTCGCGACAGGACGAAAGTACCTGCGGTGCGGGCTTTGGCTTTGTAATGTACTTTTTTCAGTTTGGTCATGGTGTTTTCTCTTTGCTGCAAATTATCCGTTTCACAACTTAGGCTAAACCCAATCAGTAACCGTCAACTTCGACGACGGCCTTGGCAAACTCCCGAGGTGCTTCTTGCGGCAGGTTGTGACCGACACCGCCCTTGATGACCCGATGTGCGTATTTACCCAAGAATTTCCTTGCGTAGGTACTGGCATCTGGGTGCGGCGCACTGTTGGCATCACCTTCAAGAGTGATGGTGGGTACGGCGATCACGGGGGCTGCGGCGAGCCGCTTCTCAATCTCGTCATACTTCGACTCGCCTTTGGCGAGTCCCAGCCGCCAGCGGTAGTTATGGATGACAATACCGACGTGATCTGGATTGTTGAAGGATGCGGCACTACGCTCAAACGTCGCGTCATCGAAGTGCCATTTCGGCGAGGCGAGCTGCCAGATAAGCTTGTTAAAGTCATGCCGGTATTTTTCGTAGCCGGCGCGGCCCCGCTCCGTCGCAAAATAAAATTGATACCACCATTCGAGTTCGGCCTGCGGCGGTAGCGGCGTCTTGTTGGCTTCAGGGCTGCCGATCAAATAACCGCTTACGGAGACGAGTGCTTTGCAGCGTTCTGGCCAGAGTGCCGCGATGATGTCGGCTGTTCGCGCCCCCCAATCATAACCAGCGAGAATCGCCTTCTCGATCTTGAGCGCATCCATCAGTGCGATAATATCGACAGCGATCACCGACTGCTGCCCATTCCGGAACGTCTCACTTGAAAGAAAGCGCGTTGTGCCATAGCCGCGCAGATACGGAATGATCACCCGATACCCAGCCGATGCCAACAAAGGGGCGACATCAACATAGCTATGAATGTCGTAGGGCCATCCGTGCAGGAGAATTACTGGACGGCCATTCGCAGAACCCGCTTCAGCGTATCCAACATTCAGCACACCAGCATCGATCTGCTTGAGTGAGCCAAATAATGTGTTTGTCCCCGACTTCATCCTGGACAGAGCGGCTGGTTTTGTTTGGCTTGATTGGGCGATCGCAGAACCGAATATGCCTAGCTGTGTAGTAGCAATGGTCATAGCCGCAGTACCCAAAAAGCGGCGGCGTTGATAGTTGATTTTTTCGGACATTTATCTTCTAGCTCCATCTCAATTTCTCCCCTTGCTCCCTACTCCCTTGCCTCTTTTGACCGTCCCAGAGCTTTCGCGGGTTGCCATCTGCTCTTTCAAATCCATTTCTAATCCTGTTCGCCGAGCGTTTGGGCGTAGGTTTTGCCGTACGGGTAGAAAAGTTCTTTGCGTCCTTCCTGCCACGCCGCTTTCAGTTCAGGTGTTGTGATGTCCCAGTCCGGTCGGCATTTTCTGAGAACGGCGCGCAGGTCTTGGCGCAGATCTTCGAGAGTGGGTCGCCCGAAGAACCAGTAGCCCATGTAGATTTTATAAATAACCAGCCCCGGTTCGAGGACAATCGTGTAGGGGATCATGGGATTGTGGAGAGGGTCTGTGTATTCGGCGATGTCGAGGTCTTTTTGGATTTTGCGTCCCGCATCGGAGAGGAAAGGCCAGTGGGCACCAACGCCGCTGCGATATTCATTCGTCTCAGTGATGTTGTCGGTGCTGATCGTGACCAGCCGGCAATATGCGACCTCAAGCTCACGATGGAGTTGAACCAGCCCTTCAGCCTGTCGGCGATCCTTGGGGCAGTACCCGCCGCGGCTGAGGACGAGAATCATCGGATGTTGACCTTGTAGCTCGGAGAGCTTCCGGCGTTTCGTGGTGTGGTCGGGCAGTTCGTAGTCGGGGAAGACCGCCCCTAAAACTATGTCAGATCGCATTTTAAAACTCCTTTCTTGTTGAATTGACAACCTCAACATGAATAACCGACAAAGCCTCAAACCGTGGCTTTACGGAGTGTGAATTCATCAGCGTGCAATTTTACAAAGTCGTACATACTCGTTGGTGTCTTGCCGATGAGCTTGAACAGGTCATCTGTCATGCGGTCATACCGCCCCTGCGCGTGAAGTTCTGCCATCACCGCGAGGTGGTTGACGAGGTGCGTTGGCACCTCAAACTTACGAAGCGTATCAACCCAATCGGAGAGCGGCACATTACGATAGCGGATCGTTCGACCGAGTGCCTCAGAAAAGACGCGCGCGTAGTGGTTCAAATCGGCCGACTCAAATCCGGTCAGATTGTAAACATGACCAATGTGCGAGGCAGGGTCGTCGAGGATCACGGAAACGGCGCACGCCACATCAACAGCTGAGATAGGTGAGGTCTTACTGTTACCCAGCGGCAGCGCCAGTTCGTTGCTGTCCCGGACGCCAGCAGCGGCGAGACGCAGGAAGAAGCCTTCGAGGAAGACCGTTGGCCGCACTGTGACGACAGGCAGACCCGACCACGCTAATGCCTGTTCCGCAAGCCAGTGCAGCTTGTGCTGTGGGCTGTCAGTGGTTTCAGTGATACTCATCTGCGTCACGGTCATCTGCGACATATTCACGAAAACCTCAACGCCGTGGTGCTTTGCCACCGCAACAGTGTTGACCGTAGCTTCCAAATAAGTTGGAGAGACGGACATGCCAAAATAGATACGCGCAACACCTTCGATCGCGCGGTGCATCGAGGCAAGATCTGTCAAGTCGCCCTGTACGACTTCGGCACCAAGCTGGCGCAGTCCCTCTGCGCGTTCATCCTCCCGTCGAACCAAGGCGCGCACCTTATGCCCTTTAGCGAGCAGCATTGCGGTGAGGTGGCGGCCGATCGCACCGAGATCGCCTGCTGCTCCAGTCACGAGAATTGGGCTGTCATGTGTGGATTTCATCGTCATATCATTTACCTTTTTGTCGCTCGTTGCGAAGACGTATCTGTTTGTGTTATCAACCGAACGTGAACGCAAAAGCCTCCACCCCGGCATCCAGAAACTCAATCTCGAACTGTCGATCGCTAATAGGCTTTGGCTGTCGGATCAGTTGGTACAACCGCTGTTCGGTAGCTGTGCCTTCGCCTCGCACATCGACATCAAGTCCGCGAGCCGTGACTGCTGGCTGCCCGTCTACGAGCACGCGAAACCGCACGGATGTTCCTCGCTCGGCCGGTCCCATGACGAGATGAAGGTCGCGTGCGTGAAAGCGGTACGCGATCCGCCCGCCGGACTTGTTGAGTACAATGGCTTGTTTTCCGATTGTCCAATCGCCCGAAAGCGCCCATTGATTAAGGTTCAATTGTGCGGGGGCGGTATACAAATGACGCTTGTTTAACACCGCGCCGGAAGACGCAAAATTATCCGTTCTTTCATAACCGAGGTAATTTTCAGGCGATTTCAAGCTGTTCCAATCGGCGGCAGCCTCAAAACCGCGAGCATCGACTTCGATTATTTCCTGACCGACACGGACAGTTCCAGCCTCAGACAGTAGTTGTTGAATTACCTTTTCTGATTGCTCATACTCGCCCTCGCCGAATTGGTGATGACGAATACGTCCTTGTGTGTCTATAAAATAAAGGGCTGGCCAATAACGGTTCCCGAAAGCACGCCACACCGCATAATCGTTATCTATGGCGATCGGATAGTCAATTTTCAATTCTGTTGAGGCTCGGCGGACATTATCGATATTCTTCTCGAATTCAAACTCCGGTGTATGTATACCAATTACTACTAGTCCCTGATCCTGATACTTCTCGGCCCACGCGCGAACATAAGGGAGTTGGCGCAGCCAGTTGATGCAGGTATAAGTCCAGAAATTGATCAGCACGACTTTTCCACGCAGTTCGTCAACCGTGAATGGCTGCGAATTGAGCCACGCGATCGCGCCGACAAGAGAAGGCAGTTCGCCTTCAATCGGTAACTTAGCCGTTGCTGACGTAGCATGTTGTGTGGTGCAGCCGATTATACCAAGCTGGGTGGCAGCAATAGTTGTAAGCATGGTTGTTAGAAAGTCGCGGCGATTATGATTGATTTTTTTGGACACGTGCAGGCCTTCCTGTAGTTGCGTTCCGATAGATACGGTTGCATTAAAGTACTTCGACGGTTCTCTCCTCATCAATGACCGCGCGCGAGACATCATACTTGGGGTGTACGATGCGCTCATGGACGGGCGACGTGGGCGTGCGATCGATCAGCAAACTGAGCAGTTCGGGGCGGCTGTAATGACCGCGTGCGTCCATGAGCCGCTTGCGGGCATCGATCTGGGCAAAGTCAAGATCGGCGATCACTTCGCCTTCGCCCGCTTTGAGCGGCTCACCGATGATCCGGCCGTCGGGACTCACGATGGCCGTGAAGCAGCCACCAGAAATCGGCCCGATCGCGCAACCCGTGTCCTTCATGATCTGAGCCTGCTGATCGGCATCCAGCCACGCGGTCGCACAGACAACAAAGCAGGCGGATTCAAGGGCGTGCTGGCGGACGTTAATTTCTGCTTGCTCCGCGAACAGTGGACCGGCGAACGATCCGGGATACATCGCCGAGTGGATTTGCTCACCATCGGCGATCATCGCATACCGTGCCAAAGGATTGTTATGCTCCCAGCAGGCAAGTTGTCCGATGCGCCCAACCGCACTATCGATGGCACGCAGACCCGAGCCGTCACCCTGGCCCCAGAGTATCCGCTCGTTATAAGTCGGCGTAAGCTTGCGGCGGCGCTGGATCAGCGTACCGTCTGCGTCGAACAGAAGTTGTGTATTATAAATCGAGCCGCCGTCGCGCTCATTGACGCCGATTGAAACGACCATGTTTGCTTCCTTTGCGGCTTCGGCGATCGCCTGAGTTTCGGCAGAAGGCACCGTAACCGACTCTTCAAGCAACCGCAGATGTTCCTTTGCCAACGCGAACGGGGCTAGCACATAGGAGAAGTAAGGGTAATAGGGAATGATGGTTTCGGGGAAAGTGGCGAACTGGACGCCTTGTTGGCCCAGCTCACGGATCTTCTTTACGACCTTCTCGACGGTACCCTGCCGACTGTACAGCACGGGGCTGATCTGCACGGCAGCAGCTTTAACAATCGTACTCACTGTGTCTTCCTCTCTCATGCTGAGACTAGTTTCATCGGTACCAATACCTCTGGCGGGCGAGCGCTATCTACGCTGGCAGCAATGGTCTGTCTCCCACCAGTGCTTGGGGTTCAATTGCCTGTTGCGCCGAAGCTCGAAGCAGTCTTGAATGCTCTTCTGCTCCGTCGGGCCGGGCATAGAGTGTCCATTAGTGCGCGTGCGCGCGTTTGTAATTAGGTACAGTGAACGTCAGCGTCACCACCTGTCCGGGGAAGACATTGTGGTTAGGGTCAACCAACTCGATCTTCACCTTGTGTTGACCGGGCGGCAGTCCGGCTATGTCGATTGTGTTGGTGTCACTCGCATCCGCCCACCACCAGGGCAGGTCATCGACGGTTATGTGCAGATGTCCGACACGTGGAGATGTCTGGATAGCACCGGCCCCAAACACGGGTACGATGCGCAAGTTCTCCACTCGGTACTGGGCCCAGAAGATCCCCTGGGCCAACCCCTCAGGGAACGGGGGATCTACGATCAGCTTAGGTGCGGGTTCGTTCTTGATCGGGAGATATGGTGAAGCACCGCGAATGTCCCTCGCACTCCGGGTAAAGGGGCGGGTTGCGTTTGGGTCAGTGGACTGCACGGTTCCGGGTTGAGTTGTGGCGGTTTCCTTTGGTTGTGTTTGGCTCGATTGGGCGATCGCAGAACCGAATCGACTTAGCTGTGTAGTTGCAATGGTCATGGCTGCAATGCCCAAAAAACGGCGGCGTAGTGGGTTGATTTTTTCAGACATTGATCTTGCTCCAATTGGGTTTAACTGGAATGGCACTAAGTTAAGCTAAAGGGTAAGCGGCGTAGGGATTGCAGAGGGGCAGGGGTGCAGAGGGGAATTTCTATTTCTTCTGTTCGTATGCCTAAAATTTCTTCTTTCTTCCCTGCTCCTTTGCTCCTCTGCACCCCTGCTGCCTCAACGATTTTCCCTTTTTTAGTGCCATTTGGTTTAACTGAGGTTACGTATGGTCTGCCCACATGATTCAGCTGTGATAGTGGGGCGAGTTGTGGGTTTGAGTTCCGTCGCTCGCCCCATCGCTCAATGCAGCGAGGAAATGGCGATCGCTGCTAGCAACGTGTTACTGATGTTCTGTATGATAGGTGAGCTAGTAGTCTGCCAAGGAAACTTTGCATGGTGGTTAGCAGAGGGGCAGAGGGGCAGAGGGGAAAGAACTTGGTATTTGCCTCTCCTCTGCTCCCCTGCTCCCCTGCTCCTCTGCCGACCTCCACCCAGCAATTTTGGGTTGGCGAACTACTAGTTGCTCTCACCGATTAGCGTCGTCCAGAACCCGACCTAGTGGATGCCATTGTGAGCGCATCATTTGGAAAGAACAGGCAAAACCTCTTCCATGTAACGGTCAGCGGCGGCGGCGGCCTCTTCTGGGCTACTGCCATTTTGACGCGCACTCAGGTAAGGCGCGTACCAGTCCCACCAGTTATGCTCGCCGTAAGTCTTCTCGTAATGGTCGTGGCGCTCTGCCGTCTCGTGGAGAAGGGTTGCAAGGGTTGCAACGTCTGTTTGTGGAGAGTCCCATAGGCGGCCAGGAAACCGCGTTGTGATTTCCTGGAGCAGCCAAATGTTTCCGTCTGGGTCCTCAAACGAGGCAAATGAGAAGTAGGAACGACCTTCCGGGTCGCGCCCGCTGACGCGCGGGTTCTCCACGGCGTTGTTGAATGGTCCGCCAGCGTAGTGGAATATCTCGCTGACGTTGACACCACGAGCGATCAAGTCTTCGCGGGCAGCGTCGAGGTTGTCAACGGCAAGGACTAGGTTTTGCACCGAGCCAGAATTGGCTGGAGTGACTCCCTTGCCGAAGATGATCGAGGCATCCGAGTTGGGTGGTGTCACATGGACGTTGCGGTAGCCACCTTCCGCGATGTCGATATCGAGTCGCCAGCCGAGATTCTGGTAAAATGCCTTCGTGCGATCAACGTCGGAAACGGTGAACACCACAACTTCGAGCTTCATGTTTGGACTGTTTACGTGATTGCTACTCATTTTGTTCTCCTTTGAATTGTGAGCTTGCTGCTCACCTCGATTCACTTCATTCTTCTGCAATTGCCCCATTTACACCATTCAAGTTCTCCCAGTTAACACGCGACTTAAATGTGCGTCTGCCAATGAAAAGCGCGGTGATTTTATGGCGCGCCTGAGATTGTTTTTACAGAGGTTTGCAGTTGGTGTTCGATCTGTAGAATTTCCGCTGCCCGCTCCCCAACGATCACGCAGGGAGCCATCGTGTTGCCCGTGGTTACTCGCGGCAAAATCGATCCATCCGCAATCCGGAGATTGTCGATTCCATACACTTTCAGGTTGCTATCCACTACCGACAGGTCATCTCGACCCATCTTCGCGGTGCAGGTTTCGTGCCAGAAACTTGTCGCCGCATCTCGAACAAAGCGTTCGAGTTCGGCCCCTTTCAAATTACCTGGCATGACTTCACGCTTGACAAACGGACGAAGCGGAGCGGAGTTACCGACTTCGCGGCAGAGTTCTACGCAGGCGATCGCGGTTTTGAGATCGTCCGGGTCAGACAGCGTGTTTGCATCAATCAGAATCGGGTCGGATGGATTGGCTCCCGTCAGGCGCAGACGACCTCGACTTTTGGGGTGCGCGATCGCCCCAAATAACGTCCAGCCTGCATCAGGTAGCCCAAAGCGGATGGCATTCTCAGCAGTGGTTTTTGGCACCTCGGCCTGACAGACAAATAGATCTGGACTATCAAGCCCGGACTGGCTGGTTGAGAAAAAGATTGCCTCGGACAAGTTGTTTCTGGGTTCGAGAGCAGTTTCATATTCCCAGACACAATCAAATGCAACGTGGTCTTGAAAATTTTGCCCCACACCGGGAAGGTGCTGCACGACAGGAATTCCAAATCGTCGCAACTCGGTCTCATCGCCGATACCAGATTGCATAAGCACTTTTGGCGTATGGATTGCACCGAGCGACAGCACGACTTCGACTGCCGCACCAATGCGATAGATCGCGTCACGATAAGCGATTTCCACGCCAGTCACCCGCTTGCCCTGGAACGTCAGCCGTGTGACCAGTGCATGACTAAGAACCGTCAGGTTTGGCCGATCCATATAAGGGAAGACGTAAGAACGGAATATCGATTCGCGTTTGCCATTGCGGACTCGCACATCGCTGATAGAAGCACCCTTCGCCGCTTCCATCATGCGTCCGTTCGGATTTTCAAAAGTAGGAATACCCGCCACCCGCGCTCCTTCGACCGTTGCGGGTGCAAGCGGGTTTGGCTCCGGCGCGGGCTGGACAAATACTGGTCCTCCCGTTCCGCGATACATTGGGTCTGGTACGCCATGCCAATCTTCCAGGCGGCGATAAATCTGCAAGACGGCTTCATAACTCCATGCCGGATCGTTGGTTTCGGAGGCGAAAAAATCCCAATCATGCTTGTGTCCGCGTGCCCAAACCATAACGTTGATGCTCGATCCACCGCCGAGTGTCTTGCCCATAGAAAACGGAATCAAACGACCGTTCACATGTAGATTCGGCTGACCCTGGAAACTCCAGTCGCGATCGCTTCCCAGGTTCATCGGCCATTGATTCGCTTCCATGACATTTGGCACATCATCGCTGCCTCCAGCTTCAAGCAACAGAACGCTGACATCGGGATTCTCGGCAAGTCTGCGGGCAACCACCGAGCCAGAAGATCCAGATCCGCAAACAATAAAATCGTACTGGTACCTTAACTGGGAGGTGAGCTGCTGCTGGTTCCTGCGGACACGTTCGGCAAAAATATCACGGTTATCAGTGCCACGTTGATAGTTCTCACGTTCATCCTCAAAGGACTTGTTCTCAAAATTCGTCTTCATCGCGCCTACCTCGCTTTCAAAATCGAATTAACTCAGGTTGCTTCTTGTCCGTTTCCCCTGCTTTGGGAGAACTTGAAGTTCTGCCTACGCCCGAGAATCATGTGGAGGGTAATCTCTTTTAGATTAGTGAGCTTGCTGTCCACCTCGGTTAACTTCATTCTTCTGCGATCGCGAAGCGTGGTCTCTGCCCAATCGCCCGAAATTCCAATCCTGCTGCTAGTAGTCTGCCAAGGAAACTTTGCGTTGTGGTCAGCAGAGGAGCGGAGGGGCAGGGGGGAAAGACTTACTGCAAGTTTCTTCCCTGCTCCCCTGCTCCCTTGCTTACCTCCACATAGCAATTTTGGGTTGGTACACTACTAGTGTCGTAGCTTGGGCATCGAGAACTCCGAGAAAGGTAAGGCGATGACCGCGCCGTTGCAGTTCACGACCTAATGCAAACATCGGGTTGAGGTGACCCGTTACTGCTGGACAGATAATAGCAAAATGAGTCATATAGCTCTAAACCAGTTATCTTGATTTGCAAGCAATTCAGAGATAAAGTTTGGTTTGAACTCTTAACTTTTTACTTGAGTTGTAAAGAAGCAGTTACGGCAATAAATTCTTGTATGATTTTTTCGATCAGTTCACCTGCTGGGAGAGCTTCGGCTAATGCTGCTCCCTGCCCTGCCCACATACTGACAAAATCTGGATTTGATTGTTGAGCAGAAGTCTGATACAAAACCCGTCCTATAGATATCTGAGCCGGGAATGGTAGCACCTTATCCCTGTTATTTTCCATTTCACGGATAAATCTATTTCGGATTGCTCTGGCGGGTTTGCCGGAAAATACTTCAGTAATCACCGTGTCTTCGTCCTTAGACTTGAGTACCGCCTGCCTATAAACTTCTGGGATATTGTTCTCAGGGCAGGCGAGAAAGGCGGTTCCCATCTGTACCCCGCTTGCCCCAAGTGCGAATGCAGCAACGATTCCACGAGCATCCATGATTCCGCCTGCCGCAACGACCGGAACCGATACTGCATCAGCTATTTGCGGCACTAACGCTGCTGTTCCAATCAATCCGTGTTCATAAGGTACCGCAAAGGTGCCGCGATGACCTCCGGCTTCAAAGCCCTGGGCTATGATGACATCGACTCCTGCTTCGACGAGCGCTTTGGCTTCACGGACGGTCGTGGCGGTTGCTAATACAATTGAGCCGATCGCATGTATCTCACGAATTGCCTCAATTGGCGCAGGCCCAAAGTGGAAACTAAAAACAGGTATTTTCTCCTCAAGCAGGACAGTAAATTGATCTAGAAATGGTCCTAGTATCGGTATTGGTTCGGGCACAGGTCCGGCATTTAATTCGTTATGCCATTTTGTTAATAGCTCAGACATCGGTGTTTGCTGCTCAGGCGTAAGTTGATATGCTTCAACTGCTGGAGCAAACAAATTCACGGCAAAGGGTTGGTCTGTCAGCTCTCGAATTTGCCTGATAATGGAGCGAAGTTTGGCTGGTAGGGTGGCCGCACCACCATACGAGCCAAGACCTCCTGCATTAGAAACAGCCGCAACCAACTCAGGTGTGGAAGCGCCAACCATCGGAGCCTGAATGATTGGATGCGTGATCTTGAGCAAATCTATCAGTTCTGTTTTAGGCCACATAAGTATCTCCCACGCCTGCTAATAGAAGCAGCAAGATATATATATATATATATATGTCTTTCAGTGATTGTCTGCATGATTCAGTTGTGACGGTGGAGGGGAGTCTGCATGTCAGATGCCACGGATTCAAGTTCCCTCACTCCCCCCACTGAGGAAAAGGCAGTCGGTGCCAGCAACTCGCTGCTGATGTTCTGCACAAGTTGACCGTCCTTCTCGGTTTCGGACTTGATCGCGATCCATTCGGGGTCGGTGAGGAATGCACTCCAGCGCTCCTCGCGCTGGACCATGCTGTTCCAGGCAAGCAGGTAGGTGAGCCGATTACTCTCGTTCGTGCCGATTAGCGTTGTCCAGAATCCTGCCTGGCGGATGCCATGCTTTTCCCAAATCTGTAATGTGTGGTTCTCGAAGCGCGAAAGCAGCGCTGGTAGTCGTCCGGGTATGGCATCATAAATACGTAATTCGTAGATCATGCCTTTTTCGAGTGGGGTCATGGTATGCGCTCCTTGGTCAGCAGGTTAGACGATCGCGCAATTTTGCTTGAGAGCGTCAGAGTCATTTTTCTAATCGCAAGGCGATATCAGTGTCCCGCACTCTGACCACCATCGACGTGAAGGATTTCGCCCGTCACAAAGTTGGCTGATTCGAGGTAGAGGATTGCATCAATGATGTCAGAGATTTCGCCCATACGATCCATTGGGTGCATGGCAGCAAGCTGTGCATGGGTCTCGGCAGGGTGCATTGGCGTTTTGATGTTACCCAGCGCGATCGCGTTCACCCGGATACCGCGCTTGGCATACTCGATCGCCAGCGATCGGGTCGCGGCATTCAGTCCGCCTTTTGTGAGTGATGCAAGTACAGATGGTACGCCAGCGATCGGGTTGTCAACCAGGCTTGTCGATATCTGCACAACATGACCCCTCCCCTGCTTCTCCATCTGGGCGATCGCAAGTTGCGTCATGTGAAAGAAGCCAGTGACGTTTGTACCCAGATAAGCCGCGTAGTCAGCCTCGGTGTATTGGGTAAATGGCTTGGAGATGAAGATACCAGCATTGTTGATGAGCGTGTCGATGCGGCCAAAGCGGGACACGCCTTCGGAAATAGCACGCTCGGCGGTTTTGCGATCGGCGATGTCGCCCGGCACTGCGAGGATTGCATCATCGCCCGACGGCTCGATCGAGCGCGAGGTTGCGACTACCCGATAGTTGTGATCGCGGTACGCCTTGACAAGGGCTGCGCCAATGCCCTGCGACGTGCCGGTAATAACAGCGACTTTCTGTTCAATGCCCATCGTAAAACTCCCTTGGAGATAATGTATGAATTTTGTAGGTCAGGAGGCTATGGTCAAAGCCGCTATACGGTGGTCATGGTCGGTACTGGTAGCGACTGGCAGCCATGCTTCGATTTCCTGTGCCATTTTCGCGGCGTTGCTCTGGTACATCGCGATCGTGTCATTGCCGACGGGCAAATGCAGTGGCGGACGTTCTGTATTGGCGAGTTGAATAATCACTTGGGCAAACTTTTTCGGATCGCCGGGCTGATGCCCATGTAGCGCATCGGCTCCGCTCCGCATCGGCCCTACTGTTGCCTGGTAATCGTCGATAATGGTTTTAGCGGCGGTATATGATTCAGTGCTTAGGAAGTCGGTACTAAAAAGACCGGGAGCCACTACGGTGACGTGGATGCCGAGCGGTGCTAGTTCCACCGCTAACCCTTTCGAGATCCCTTCGACCGCAAATTTAGTAGATCCATACAATCCCCAGCCAGGAATTGCATCATAACCGAACAGCGATGAGATATTGATGACCCGCCCTGACTTTTGCTGGCGCAGGTACGGCAACACGGCACGAGTCACGTTGAGTAAACCAAACACGTTGGTGTCATATTGTTTGCGGACTTCGGCATCCGTAGCTTCTTCGATCGCGCTAACCATGCCAAACCCAGCATTATTAACTAAGACATCAACCCGACCGAAACGGGCAATGCCTTGCTTGACAGCCGCTTGTACCTGTTCTTCCTGGGTGACATCCATCTGCACAACGTACAAATCCGGGTGGTTGTGCAAAGTTGTGGCAAGTTGTGCAGGCTTACTACGAACTGTTGACACTACTTGATCGCCCACTGCCAGGGCTGCTTTGGCAATTGCTAACCCAAAGCCTCTGGAGGCTCCGGTAATAAACCATACTTTCTGCGTTTTCATCTTGTTTTCCTTTTGGTTGGTGAAGCTTGCTGCCCACCTCGATTAACTTCATTGTTCTGCGATCGCTCAATTTGCACCACTCAAGTTAGTTGAGTTAAAACGCGACTTAATCATTCGGGTTGAAGGAAAGTGAAAGGAAGTGAGGCTGTTAAGCACCTAATTTGCAGTGTAGACCGCAGGGGGAGGCAGCGCGGTGGACGGGTTTCCCGGCATAAAGCGACTGCCGTGGCAGAGGAGCAGAGGAGAGAGATTGGCGTTTTTCCTTAAATTAACAATATGCAAGTTAAATGCCTAATAGCTTACTAAGTTGCAATCATACGTAGTATTTCTACCTCCTCTGCCCCGGTTGTTGAGCGACTTGCCCTGAGCGCAGCCGTTTGACGAAGTCGTTTCCGCAGGGTAGGGAGTCGAAACACTGCGCCCCTGCCCTCCTGCCTACCAAAACTAATATTTTTAAACGCAACTCGGTATGAGCTGGCAAGATATTGAGGGCAGCAGTAGCCAGTCTATCAAGTCGCGGGATCTGCCCTTAAGTTTGCTCCTAGTTTAATTTCCTACCAGTTTGGTGTGTTGGTGGCGGCACAGGCGACAAGTACGATGCACCTCTAATTGAATGGAATAGTGAGATGTGCGAAGCTCGTAGGCAATCAAAACCATTCCCCCAAATAAAACGGCAACTCCACCAAGAAAGACTATCAGTGCCATCTGTGATAGCCAACTGACATTAGTGGCAACTGCTATGGCAATGACCAGCATATCCAGCATAAAGACTAGGATGGAAGTATAAGTAAGAACAAGGGCATCATGCACGAAATGATGGTGCCTCAGCAGATCCCTTAGTAGGAATTCAAGTTCTTGTACCCTCTGAACTTTGTCCTGATTGTCAACCAGATCGGACTCCTGCAAGTCGCTCAGTCTCTGGTTAACAGTACGTAGGCGATCGCCGAGGGAACCGTACCGGATAATCAAGCCGTTTACCATGATGGCACAAGTCGTAATCGTGACGACAGGCGCAATGATCAGGTTAATTGTCTTTGTCACTTCCTCAATTGACGACATCATGCCACGCTCCCTTAGATAAGGCGTTATACCGCCCCCAGTAGTAAAAATCCTTGCAATGCGTGCGTCTTACTTTTTGTCGTTTATGACCAGGTTCTGTTCATTGGTATCAACGACAAGCACTGCTAGGAGACGTGCAGGTTCAGTATCACTGGCATTTGCGCTCTTCAGATGATGATCGCCAGGTGCTTCAAAAAAGTTCTCACCAGCGTGATACACCTGCTCTGGATTATCATTGATTTTACTCCGAATTGCACCTTCCAGGACTGTTGCATAGATGAAAGCTGAGGTTGCATGGGTGTGAGGGATCGATGAGACACCTGGCGCATATTCGACCAGCTGGACTTTCATGCTCTTGCCGGGGACATTGGGAAGGGCACGGTCGAAGACCAATGTTACCTTTTCACCCAACACGGTTGAAGCTGCAAATACGGGGAGAGTTGCGAATAGGGAGAGTGCTATGAATAAAGAGAGAGTCATGAATACAACTCTATGGAAAAATCTAGTAAACATTTCCGTTCTCCTGGCGTGAATACAAACGGGTGGATATAAATCCGTCTGATTTGCCCTCATGCTGAATCAAGCATATCGCGGATTAGACAGGTGTAGATTGAGTTGAGCTTTGCAAAATTCAGCAGTTGCGGGATGTTGGGCTTTGTGTCCTCAACTCAACTTATGTCAGTATTAAATTCTCATTGCTACTCTTTAAGCAATAGAGCGGTTGAGCCAGTCCTTGAAATGGGTCGAACCGATGCGCGAGTTGCCCTGAGGAACGAGCTGATCGTTCAACGCTGCACCAAAGTAACGGGCGTGACTGTCTACAACCACCTGACGTGAGTCGTGAGTTGCGCTTAGGAATTGGCGGATGATTTCCTCGAAACGGAACCGATCTGGGCCAGCTAAATCGATAATGCCGTTTACTGGCGCTCCCAGTGTGATATCGACCAGCGCATCTGCAACGTCATCTGACCCGATGGGCTGGATAAACGCAGGGGGCAAGTGAACTGTTTGCCCATCGGTTGGGAATTGAGCGATGATCGTCTCGATGAACTCAAAGAACTGCGTAGCGCGAACGATTGTATAAGGTATTTCTGCGGACTGGATCAACTTTTCCTGAGCGACTTTCGCACGCATATAACCGCTATCAGGGATGCGATCGCTACCGACTATTGATACTACAATATGATGAGCCACACCAGCGTCTGCCTCCGCCGCCAGCAGGTTCCGGGATGACTTAAGGAAGAACTCCAACACCGCCGCATCCTCAAAGGAGGGTGAATTCGTTACATCAACAACAACTTGAGTACCCACTAACACCTCAGCCAGTCCCTCGCCTGTAACTGCGTTGACACCTGAAGAAGGGGACGCTGCGATCGCTTCATGTCCGCGCTCACGTAGCTTGCTCACAAGCTTCTTGCCAATCAGCCCACTTCCACCAATGACAACAATTTTCATGGCAAAACCTCTGATAATTTAAAGAACATGGTTGTTAAGTTTTGAGCCATCCGCAGTGAGTTGTGAAAAAACGAGAACTTACCTTCGATAAGCGGTTGTGTCACTTATTTGATCTCAGCCGGGTCAAACTCGGTAACTCGTCCCGGACGAGCAGCCAGAAAGACATCGTAGGAAGAACAATAGGCAATCGTGATATCATTGGCTCTGTTGTAAAGATGAACTACGGTATTCGCTCCTCCGGGTTGAAGACCAATGGGTTCCAGGTCGCCAAAAAAGAGACGGCGAATCGTATCACCACTGCCCAATTCATCCCTTAATTTCCGTAACAGAGCTAGTTTCCCTTCCAGGGTAGGAGGGGTTGGATCGGCTGGATTCGCTGCTTGAGTCATAATTGTTGTTCTCCAATGTGGTTGAAATTTACTGGTGAAACTTTTTCATACCCAGACGCAGTCAAGTTGTGATAAAACCTTGCTACTCAGGCAAGTGGCAGGTTTCCTTTTAACTAAGAGCCACGGTGGTGTCAACCACCCATTCCAAAGGTCGCGGCTGAAAATTAAGTTCGCGTTTTGCCTTGGCATTGGATGCACCTCGCATCTGAGTTTGGTAGTAAACAATGTCCGCACCACCCTCCATTTTCAGAGCATCTTCAACCGATACTCGTGGTGGTGGGGGAGCATTCAGAGATCGAGCAAAGGCAGGGAGCCATTCGCGCACTGCTAAAGGTTGATCATCGACAATCAGATAAACCCCAGGATTGCCCTGCTCTGCTGCTGCAACAGTGGCGATCGCTGCATCCTCAATGTGTATCCATGACCAGACACCATCACCATTGCCCACAATGGGAAACTGTTGCTGCCGCACCTGTTGCCCGACATCGCCATCTGAGTTAAACCAAGTGCCGGGGCCGTAGAAGAAACCATAGCGTAAAGCGATTCCTTCCAGATCAGGCGTTTGGAGTAAACGACGTTCAGTCTCAATGACGAGGCGAGCATCTGCGGCAACTGCGGGGGAGGCATCAACTGATAATGGGGTTTCTTCATTTGCCAATCCAGCACCGGGGATTCCCCAGAAGGCCATCGACTGTTTCAGGAAACGGCGCACCCCTGCTGCCTTTGCTGCCGCCAGCACATTGCCACCGCCTTCCGACCGAATCCGCATATTTAGAGCCTCTGTCGCATTCATGGATTCGCGGCTGTAAGTTTTGGGTAGAGCGGTGAGTTGTTCGATCACGACTTCCGGTTGAGCGTGGGCGATCGCTGCTTTAACTGAATCTGCGTCGAATACATCTGCGATCGCCGGTTCGATTCCCTGTGCCGCTAATGACTGTGCTCTTTCTTGGGTGCGGGTCAGCGCGACAACATTGTGTCCTTTGGCAAGTAATTGGTCGAGCGTTGGGCGACCAATCGCTCCTGTTCCCCCAGCAACAAAAACCTTCATTTGTGAATCCTCCAAAACTTGTTGGCTAGTACGGCACTACATTGCGTTGATAGCGGAGGGGGTAGAATAATAGTAGCTCCTCTACTCCAGTCCTTTACTTCTTCACCCATTTCCTTGTCATAATCTCTGTCGTGAACTTCGCTTCTGTCCTTAAGCGATCAATGTTCCATTACCGTCCGGGAAGCCGCACCCTGACCTCTTGGAGTATCCAACCATTGCCGTCAGGATCACTGAATGAGGCATAGGAAGCATAATCGCCACGCTTTGGATCGGGGCCTGGTACTCGTCCCTCAGTTCCTGCATGGTGGAAGATCCCGCCGATGTCGTGGAACACCTCACTCACCTCCACACCCCGCTCAACAAGTTCGGCACGGGCTGCTTCAATGTCGTAAACGATGAGATACAAGCCTTGAACTGAGCCAGGCTCGGCTAAGGACACTCCTTTCCCAAAGATAATTGATGCTTTCGATCCAGGCGGGGTAAATTGTACGACTCGGAAACCATTCTCGCCAGGGAAGTCAGCATCGAGTCGCCATCCCAACGTTTTGTAAAAGTCTTTGGAGTGATCGACATCGGCAACGGGTATCACCACAACTTCGAGTTTCATGTCTTGACTGGTTACAGAATTGCTACTCATCTTGTTCTCCTTTAGATTGGTGAATTTGCTGTTCAGATTCGTTACTTTTCATTCTTGGGCGATCGCTCAATTTAGACCACTCAAGTTCTCCCAGTTAAAACGCGATTTAATTGTTCGGCATTGGAAGAAAGCAGCAGGAAAACCTTTGTTGGGATAAACATTAAAAACGTTAGTTAATTGCCGCCACAATGGCTACTATCAATTGCTCAATAGCCCAACGTTCACGATAACGAATCTCATTAACAAACAAAGCTGGTGCAGCTTCTACCCCACTTCGATATCCACCTTGAATGTCTGCAATGATGCGATCGACATAAACTCCTTTGGATAAGTCTTGCAAAAATCGAGGAATGTCAAGTCCCAGACGATTCGCATATTCCACAAGGTATCCGTTCTCTAACGCTTGTTGATAGATAAAAAGCATCTCGTGCATCTGCCAAAATTGACCTTGCATTGCTGCTGCTTCCGCTGCTTCCGCTGCCCGTTGAGCATGAGGATGAATCTGTTTCTGGGGAAAATGACGAAAGATAAAACACACATCATTCTCCGCGAAATAAGGACTTAACTGCTGTTGAGCGGCTTTAATCAACCGATAGGCTTTTGCACTTTGAAAACATTCATAATCTCCATACATGATGAGTACAACACTAGCACTTAGCACACCTTGAATGTGATCTTGAATTAAAGGCGGGACAAACAAGGAACGATGCTCGCGATCGTCAGCCATCTTTCAGACCTGTCAAGCAAACTTAAACCCTGCAACTAAATTGCTGTTAGCGTTTGCATGAATTCAATATAGGTAATTGATTCCTACATGTCATCCACTGAAAGTCCATAATTTTGCACAACATAAGGATGGACGAAGTAATCCATCAAAAGCAGTAGCTTGACTCCGACTTTAGTCGAAATCCAAGCCTCAACTAACGTGAAACCTATAAACTAACAAGCCCACGTTTAATAGCAACAATGACGGCTTGCGTGCGATCGCTAACTCCCAGCTTGCTCAAAATACGAGTCACATGCGATTTAACAGTGCTTTCACCAATATTTAGAGCAGTTCCAATGTCTTGATTACTCAATCCCTGCGCCATTAAACGGAGCACTTCTAGCTCTCGCTCACTGAGTACTGGGTTGTTCATCCGTTCTACCAATTTTCTTCCCACGGTCGGAGAAACATACTGCTGACCATTATGAACGATGCGGATCGCATTCAAAAGTTCATTTGGTTTTGCATCTTTAAGCAGATAGCCCTGAGCGCCTGCTCGCAATCCTCGATAAATATCTTCATCGCCATCATAAGTGGTTAGCACAATAATTCGCGCTGACTGAAATTCAGCACAAATCGCAGTAATGGCTTCAACCCCTGCCATTCTCGGCATTCGTAAATCCATGAGGGTGACATCAGGCTGATGTTCACGATAACGGTTGATCGCCTGTTGTCCATCCTCTGCTTGAGCAACCACTGTCATCTCTGGATCGTAGTTAACGATGTTTGCCAATCCTTCTGTAACGAGGGAGTGATCGTCAACAATCAGAACCCGAATTTTAGTAGATTGACTCATAATGATTTTCACTCCCGGTTGACAATAACAATAATCTCTGTTCCTTGTCCAGGTTGGCTTTGAATCGCCAGGTGTGCCCCAATCTGTTCTGCTCGCTCGCTCATTCCCAATAAACCAAAGCCACCAACTGATGAAATGCTCCCAACCCCAAAGCCTTGTCCATCATCTTTAATGTGCAGAAGACATTGAGTATCGTCATACACTAGCTCAACCAGAATTCTACTAGCATTTGCGTACTTGATGGCGTTTGTTAAAGCTTCCTGTGCAATCCGTAGTAAGTGATTTTCCACTTCAGTTGGAAGAGAGTAAACTATACCCTTGCTTTCGTAGATTAAAGTGGTCTTAGTAGTTGACCGCATTTGAGTTACAAGGCGGTGTAGAGCATTCTGTAAAGTACTCTCTTCTAACAACTGGGGACGGAGCGCTACCACTGAACGACGAGCTTCAGCAAGTCCGGTTCGAGCTAATTCATCAATCTTTTCCAGCCTTTCCAGATATATCTGAGCAGATCCCGAATCATCTACCAGCATTTGTGTTACAGATCCTACATGGAGCAAAACGCCTGTAAAAGCCTGTGCTAATGTATCGTGAATTTCTCGTGCCATGCGGTTGCGCTCTTCCAGAATTGAAGCTTCCTCAGCACGTTTGCGATCGCTGATATCTGCAATCAAACCATAGTATCCTTTCACTTGACCATTGTCATCGAAATCAGGGATGAGGGAATTACTGATATATTTCTTACCAAATACACAAGGAATTTCTGCCTCATAGGTTGTGATTTGCCCTTCCAGTGCTTGATTGATGTATGGTTGTACAACTTGATAAGACGCTTCACCCAAGTTTTCGCAAACATGCTTGCCCAGAATCTCACCTGGACTACGGTGAAACCATTCCTCGTAAGTGCGGTTGGCAAACCGATAACGCTGGTTGGCATCTACATAGGTGATACAAACAGGTAGAGCGTCCGTAATCACTCGTAATTCCTGTTCTCGATGGCGTAGTTCTGCTTCGCTTTGCTGTAAAGCTGCTGTCCGTGCTGCAACCTGTTGCTCTAAGATGCGATTATAATCAGCAAGTAGTTGTTCAGCTTTCTTGCGTTCGGTAATATCTTGAAAGGCAACGATTCCATAAACTACATTGCCCTGTTCATCAAAGACAGGAGTGCCCCATACCTCAATTGGAATGGTTGCATTGTTCTGCCGGATATCTACATCATCAATCTTGGTACGTTCGCCGCTTAATGCCCGGATGGCTGGCAGTCTCTCTGTTGGATAGATTTGATTCGTTCCGGTCACATAGAACTGATAAACCTCAGCGATTTGATTGGGTGGTACAGAAGGATCAATCGCTTTGCCCATTAGCTGGATACCCCGTTGATTGGCGTAATAAGGGCGACCCAGCGCATCGATTATGCCTATTCCCACTGGAATCGCTTCTAGAAATTGAGCCATCTGACTTTCGCGTGCGCAAAGCTTTGAGTAGAGTTTTGCATTTTCGATCGCAATTGCTGCCTGAGTAGATAGTAGATTTAGAAGTTGCGAGCGCTCTGCTGTGAATGCCCCAGTTACTAATCGATTTTCCAGATACAGTACACCAACAAGTTTACTTTGATTCAACAGAGGCAAACAAAGAAGTGATTTCGTTTGGTTCTGCTGAATATATGGCTCATTGATGAAATTACCTTCACGAGTTGCATCATTTAAGATGACAGATTCATGAGTCCGAATCACATAATAAATGATGGATTCGGGTAAGCGATTTACCATTGAAATCGATTGCAGTACTTGTGTAGTACAAACATTTGCACCATCAGCCAGTTCACAAGCAGCCTCGATCGCCCATTCTCCTGCGTTTTCCAAAATCAAGCACCCAGTTTGTGCGCCAGCATTCTCAATTAATATCTGCATCAAAGAATTGAGTAACTGATCCAGTTCAATTTCGCGAGAGATGGCTTGGAATGCTCTGATTACTGTTGCTAAATCGAAAGCAATAGATGAGGTGTTAGAAGTAGTTCCAGCAGTGGTGTGAACTGGTGTGGGAGACACATTCAGCGACTGAGGAAAAAATTGTGGATAGCGAGTCTCTAAATCTTTGGCTTTTGCGGTTGCTCCCCACCGCTCATAGCAGTAATGGGCTTCCTTCATATAAAGATGAGCAAATTTTTCTCGACCACGAGCCAAGTAATGTTTGGCAGCTAACTCATAGCCTAAAGCTTCTTCTTGAAGGTACTCGTTTTTTTTAGCACCAAGAATTGCTTGTTCGTAAAACTCCTCTGCTTCAAAAAACTGACCCAAAACTCGTGCTTTCTCTGCCTCAACTAACTGAAATTTATGCAAAAAATTCATGGGGCCGTGGTGTGCCCATTTCTGCATCTTCTCTTGGTTGGCGTTAACGCGATTCAACCAAGCTTCTTTTTCAGAGTTTGAAGCATCCGCAAACAAGCTCAAAAATATGAGGGAATCATAGAAATGAAATGGAGGTACAGAGACTAATGCTGTGGCTGCGCTTAAATATTGTTCTGACAAAGTAGCCGTTTTTGCAGCTTGCTCATAATCCCCGAACAGGTAGCATAAAATCAGCTTATTTAAGTAAAAGTAGTGAAGGCTAGTTCCATCCTTGACCGCGATCGCCTGTGATAGTGCTTGCTCTTCGTCATAGAGACAACCCACTAAGCGACTTGGATTTTCAGATTGACCCCGCAGGTTAAGGATCGTTTGCTGCAACATTGCAAGCCAAGTGGAAACAGTTTCTCGTCTAATTTGACTGGTGGCTTTACGATAAATCGCTGTTTGTTGTTCCAGTTCTGTCAGTTCTTGTCCTGCAAAAAAGGGGCAATAACATAGGCTAAATGCACAATAACCTGCAAATTCAAACTCTCCACTTTCTATCCCGCTTTGATAAGCATCCGCTAAAGCGGGGAACGTCTCTTTCAGGTGGGCTTTCCAGTGAATGATATGGAAATTCACCATCAGCAATGCTTTGCAGTTACCTCTCTTGTTATTTAATCTTTTCGCTAAATTTAAGGATAGTTTGCCAAATCGATAGCCCAGTTCAAGGTCTTGTACAACTCCACATAGCATCATGCCATAGGCAGCATAACCGAGAAGCGACCAGATAGCGTTTCCATGAGCGATCGATAAATTCACCATCTTGCAGACAATCAGCACCATCAGAGGGGGTGACACATTAAAAGCTGCTCCCACTGTGCTGACTAAAATGTAGATTGCTGCCAGTGGCACAGGTTCAGTCATCTCTGGCAGATCGATTAAATTTTCGATTTCTTGCCCAGCTAATCGTGAAGCTGTTTCCTCTAATCCTGCTTGAACGTCTAACTGACTTGGGGCTTCTACTAAACTAATTCCCAAGAGTTGCAGCACTTCCAAACCAGCTTTTAGTGCTTCTTTAGGGTTTCCTCGCGCCAGCCATGCTTGAATTCTGCTATCGTAAGCTTTCACTTTATCGAGTGCTGTCTTCGCACGGTTGAGGACTTCTTCTACAAGCCGCTCCATTTCGTCAAAGTGACCACTAAGGTATGCGGCCTCTGTTGCCTCTGAATGCAACGCTAAAGTTAGGTCATACTCACACTGCCAACTTTCCACATCAAGGAGTTTAAGCCCTGCATTGAAATACTTGAAAGCTGCTTCATAAGCCGTCGCTGCCAGTGCTTTTTGACCTGCTTGCAAATTCAGTTTGGCAATCTCATTCCGTTGGGATTGCTCACTGATTAACTCGGTTCCATAATTCAGATGGTCAACGATTTCAAATAAACGCTCTGCTCGCTGCTCTGGCGAAGTCTTTTCAAGTAAATTACGACCGATTTGCAGATGTACTCCAAGTTTTTGCGACTCATCGATTAAGGCGTATGCAGCTTGCTGTACGCGATCGTGCAAAAACTTATATTCTTGAACTAACAAGTTTTCATCTAATTCAGATATAGGTTGAATTAATCCAGCTTGAATGGCTACTAGTAAATCTAAAGAAATTGCTTTAGGAGATTGCTCGCAAACGATCGCTAACGTATTTAAATTAAATTCAGCACCGATACAAGCTGCTAACTGGAGAATTTGCTGTGTGTTTTCTGGTAATTTATTTAACTGGGTGAGTAGCAACTCCACCACATTATCGGTAATATCCTGGGCTTGAATATCAGCAATGTTCCATTGCCAGCATAAGTGTTCAGTATCAAAGGTCAGCAGATTTTCGCTATGCAGCATTCTCAAAAATTCACCGCCAAAGAAAGGATTGCCCTCGGTTTTACGCAGTACTAACCCAGCTAAGGAACAAACGGTGTCTGCATTCTGATGTAGCGTCTCGGCAATTAACTGACTCAGTGGCTCAAGCGTTAATGGTGTTAGGATGATTTCCTGAAGTACCACCCCTTGTTTTCGCAGTCTTAAGAGCGTTAACATCAACGGATGCGTTGGATTTACTTCATTATCTCGATAAGCTCCAATTAAAAATAGGAATTGGGTTTGTTCATCGAGTAACATCAGCTCGATTAACTTCAGCGTTGCTGAGTCTATCCATTGCAAATCATCTAAAAAGATAACAAGCGGGTGTGACTTTGAACAAAACACCCGCACAAACTTCTGAAAAATTAGATTGAAGCGATTTTGAGCTTCAGTTGCTCCAACTTCTGATACAGGCGGCTGCTTGCCGATAATTAATTCAACTTCGGGGATGATATCAATAATAATTTGTCCGTTGGTTCCCAAAGCCGTTAGCAAGCGCGATCGCCATTGTTGCACTTGCTCGTCTGGTTCACCGAGCAATTGTTGTACCAATTTTTGCAGGGCATGAGCGATCGCGCTGTAGGGAATATTGCGCCCAAATTGGTCAAACTTACCAGAAACAAAATAGCCACGTTTTGCAGTGATGGGCTTGTAGAGTTCTTGTACTAACGCAGATTTGCCAACCCCAGCGTAGCCAGATACCAACATCATCTCGACTTGGAATTGAGAATTTCCTTGATTCTTGACTCTCAATTCTTCATTCCGCGTTTGTGCTACTCTGTCAAACGCTGCTAATAATGCTTCAATCTCTGCTTCGCGTCCATACAATTTTTGAGGAATTTGAAACCGATCCGAAACGTCTTGAAGACCCAGTTGAATGCCATTGATTTTATCGGTTTGTGCAAACTGGTGAAGACCGATTTCTAAATCTGCTTTGATCCCCCAGGCACTTTGATAACGATCCTCTGCGTTTTTCGCCATCAATTTCAAAACGATATCTGAAACGGCTTTAGGGATCGCTGCATTTAGTTCGTGAGGTGGAAGTGGCTGTTTAGCAATATGACAATGGACTAGCTCAAGGATGTCTGTTGTGAGAAACGGCAACTGTCCAGTGAGCAGTTCGTAGAACGTCACACCAAGGGAGTAAAAATCGGTGCGGTAATCGAGCAAACGGTTCATCCGCCCGGTTTGCTCTGGAGATAAATATGCAAGTGTTCCTTCTAAGATATGAGGACTTTTAAAAGTCGGATTCGTGCGGTTAAATTGGGTCGCAATCCCAAAATCAATAATTTTGACAACGCCAGTATCGGGATTGAGGACGATGTTTCCAGGGTTAATATCTTTATGAATGATATTGGCTACATGGATTCTGCCCAAAATGTCGGTGAGGGCGATCGCCAAATCAAGAAAAGTCGATAAAGGCATCGGGCAGAAAATATCTGGACGCTTTTGCATCCATTGCTCTAATGACTCTGCCCCAAAATCTTCTAAGAGAATCACCAGAGTGCGTTGATAATCCTGCTGGTTGTATGCCTTGACAACTCCTTCCAGATTCAGGGAACAGGTAATTTTATATTCCTGCCTGTAGCGGGTTAGTTCTTGAGGTGAGGGATAATCTTGCTTGAGTATTTTTACAACGATCGCTACTCCATCCTCTCTAATGCCCCGATAAACCAGAGAATTAGAACTTTCGTATATCTTGTCTTGGATGGCAATACCAGGTAGAGCAATCATAGAGCAACTCTTGAAAGGATAATCTGGCATAACTCAAACTATACAGCAATCCAGATATCACATTTTTCATCTTCTGAAATTTTATTTGGTTTTGTTCATTTCTAGCCAGTTGTCCTTGATCTCCAGGTAAATTCTCCAACCACTCGATAATTTGTTGCCTAAACTAAGTACCATCTTGCCGCTTAAGTATACAAGTATAACTGTATCATAGTAAGCGGGAAGACCAATTAACTTGTCATCGTCGCTAAATGAAACCGCTAAAATCCCCTTCTTGTCTTTGGCCAAAGTTTTGAGCAATTTGCCTTGGCGACCAATTGTCTTTGATGCAGTTTCATGGAAGCGATTGTCGCTTGCTGTGCACAGAAGCAAAGATCATTTCATCAAGAGTAAGGTGTGATAGTTGGCATTGTGCCTGTCAATGCCCAGTTGCCGACTTCCCGAATTTTGTAGTCCACAGGATCGTGGAGCGTTGCTGTACGGAGGTTTCGCCAGTAGCGATCAAAGTCATAACTCCGTGCTGTGGCGCTTGCACCCATCACATCAAACATTTCCGTTGTAATTGCTAAACCAATTTTGGTGACGAATGCTTTTGCTGTGTAAACAGAGATCGCCGCTTCTCCTCTTTGTTGGGCTGTTAAATTAATGCCCTTTTCGATGGCAGTTTGCAGTAATTGGGCTGCTCGATCCGTAAGTAAGGTTGCTGCTTCTAACTCCATCCAAAATTCACCGTAATGATGCAGAATGTAAGGATCTTGAATCGCCTGTTCTACCCCTGATGTAATCCAAGGGCGAGTTTTAGTTGTAGTGTATTCTCGTGCAGTTGCAAACGCACCTTGAACAATGCCTAGATAAATGTTGACCTGGTTGAGTTGCTTGGAGACATTGAGTAGGGTGGCGATCGGGCTGTCACTTGGATAAATAGAAGTTAGAATTTCATCTGGTGTCACCAAAACTTGCTCAAACGTGACGCTACCTGAGTCAGTTTGGCGTTGCCCCATGTTGTCCCAATCTTCATTAAAGTGAATGCCGGGGCGATCGCTAGGAACAACTGCAATTACGGGCTGCTTAGAATCAGCACTTAAGGCACTGACAATCATCCTGTCTGACAGGCTTGCTCCTGTAGCAAATCGCTTGATGCCATCGAACTGCCAGCCATGCTTAGTCGGAGTTGCCACCAATCTTGGGTCAAGCGCATTGGCTGCATTTGCCCAAAACCAGTTGTGCTGCACTGTATCTAAGTAGAGTTGTTCTACTTGTGTAGGATTGCTGGTTGACAGTGAGCTGACAATCGTGGTGTGATTGCCAAACAGTTGACCGATAGAGCTATCAGCTTTGGCAAACTCGCGGATCAACCCAAAGATTTTGACCCAGGAAGTTTCCTCCAATCCCCCATAAATCGTAGGAATCACCAGATTGAGTAGACCGCTTTGACGTAACTGCTCAATCTCATGGATAGGACGGCTGCCACCATTGCGATCGCCTTCGGCGCAGCGAAGTTGATCGCGCTCTGCGGCTGTTTTGGCAAATTCCTGGGCAAGTTGATGACCGATAGAGAGAAAATTAAGCGGTTTTGTTGTTTCTAGTAATTGCATCATATTTAGTTCTCCTTGGAAACTTTATTTTTTTCGCTGCCTCATTTGCTTGGTAGATTATCAGGCGATCCCAAAATCTCGTCGCCAATTTCAGCAGAAATACGTTGAGCTAACTCCATATCTGGTATTTCGTTTTCGTTCTGCGTTCCCACCTCTGCAATTAGTCGTGCAAAGGCACTAGGAGAAGCAACCATCAACCCGCGAGCTGGCTTGTCGCTCAAAACGCCGATCACATGGGCGGTACCAGGAGGAATCAGGAAAGTTTCGCCAGCTTTCAGCACAGCCTTGTTTTCACCTGCCCAGACCGTGAACTCCCCTTCAAGCTAGGGTGTTGACTTTATAGGAAAATCGCCCAAAAAACTTCATGCAGTATCTGTGTCTTCATTGAAGATCGAAAATACAGTTTTTCTTTTTGAGAGCATGGACTGACCAAAAACTTGAGATGACCAGG
>NZ_JACJTD010000067.1 GCF_014698505.1 Nostoc foliaceum FACHB-393
TACTTCTCCCAAAAATCGAGATTTGGGCATTGTTAAATCTCAACCCAAATCCCGACAACAACCCACTTTGAACTTATCTCCATATCCTGCTTGACATTTTGACCATCGCCTTAAGTTGTCACCAATAGTCTCTGACTGGGAACGAGGAAAAAAATATAAAATTGACTGTGCTTTTAATCCTTTGCAGAACTAATCGGTTTTTGAGCAAAGGGGATATTTTTTTTACTCTCAGGAGAAGCACCTCCAAGACTGCGGAAATATAGTCCTCCAATGGTGAGCAAAAATGCCACATATCCCACTGCTTGCACAAGATAGAGATTGTCTCTGTAACCAAATAAAGATTTAAGGATAATGCCAGGAAACTTTTCGTCAGGCAAAATTGTGGAAGTATTTGAAACCATTGGCCCCAAAATACATGAGTGGACTTTAGTAAAACGTTCGTAATAGAAACAAAGGCTTTCTGTCGCACGACTGCTAAGGGCAAAGTTAGCCACAGCTTCGTCAAAATGTTTCAAGGCTGAAACTACCAACCCAGCGACAATCAACACTAAGAAAACGCCCATTACCTGGAAAAACTGGCGGATGTTAATTTTGACACCCCATTTAAATAACAACACCCCAATGGCAGATGCCGTTACCAAACCACCAATAGCACCCAATGCTGGCATTAATCCCTGTTGAAAATTAGCAGCAACGAACAGAACAGTTTCAAAGCCTTCGCGGACAACGGCAATTAAAATTAAAGTAAAAACACCCCAGCCAGCATTTGAGTTTTGTGTCAGCGCTTCTGTTACTGCTCCTTCAACTGTAGCTTTCATGAATCTGGCTTGTTTAGTCATCCAGATTAACATCCAACTGAGCATTGCGATCGCTAACACGCCAAACACACCTTCTAACGCTGGCTCAACTACGGTGGTGTATTGAGGATTCGCTGCTCCCAGTACTTGGATTAGCCAACTGAATAGCACACCTATTAAAGCACTGACGACAATGCCAACGCCAACACCAGCATATACCCAAGAGTTGAGTCGGGATTGTTTAGCTTTTTTCAGCAAAGCTAGCACGATGCCAACAACAAGGGCAGCTTCCACTCCTTCTCGGAGTGTTATTACAAAAGTAGGTAGAGCAGTACTAAAATTCATCTTTTGTCCTTTGTGTTTTGTCCCCAAAGTTATTGTCGTCAGAAGCTAAATATTGAAAAATCCAGAGCGGAGGAAACCTCTGCTCCGGTTTTTCGCTCCGTTCAGACTTCTATCTTTGTCATTAGTCCCTAGCCAATGACTAATGACTAATGACTAATGACTAATGACTAATAACTAATGACTATTAGCTAAAATCGCGTAGCATCTTTTTCAGTTCGAGATTATGCATCTCTTCTTGCCCAATCATGCCGCGAGCGAATTCTTCAAGATAAATGCTGGCATTGGTGACAGTTTCAAGCAGATTTTTATACAAATCCAATGCCTTTTTTTCATGAGATAAGCTTTCTTCCAAGATATCCTTGACTTTATGCTGGTAGGTTTCTTCCATTGGGGCAATTTTCAGAGAGGGATGCCCATCTAAACCAGTGAGAATTTCTCCCACTTGTTCGGCATGAAGTAAAGACTCACTTGCCTGTGCTTTGAAAAAAGCCACGATTGGAATACGGTTAGGGCCAGTGACCATCAAAGAATAATGTGTATAGCGCACTACCCCTGCTAGTTCAAATTCCATGATGGCGTTCAGCAGGTCAATGGTCTTTTTATGGTCAAGTTCTTGCATCAGTTGTTAGTTCAAGTAATGAATGGAGTGTAATTAGTTAGGAGTTAGAAGTGAGGATTTGGAAGTTAGGAGTTAACAGTTCGGAATTCATAACTCATAATTCATAACTCCTAACTCTTAACTCCTAACTATTTTAAACTCATTATCATATACTTCCCATTAAATCAAAATGTTATCGCTGTGCTTGGGTATTAGATTTATTAACCACTTTTTGAGAGTTTTCCTCAATGGTTTTCACCAGCTTGGTAACATCATTAGGAGTTTTGACTGCTTTTGCTGGTGGGATGGCGGCGGGCCAAACTTTTATTAGTTCAGCGAAACTAGTATCGATCGCTTTGTGTGCTTCGGAATCTGCTTGAGCTACTTGGCTAGAAATTCCTTTGTATAAATCATTGGCGTAAACGACAAAACCACGAGAGTCTTGATACTCAATTGGCGCGGTTATTTTACCATCTGCGATCGCAGCGCCATATTCGGAGTTAGCTGAATCTAGTAGTTCGTTAATTACCTGTAGCACAAATCCTGGTTTTGAACGTTGTTCTGCTGGCAAAGCTGCGATCGCGGAATCAACTGCTTGCACTGAAGAAGTAAAATTAGTTTTAACTTTGCTATCCTTGGGACTAGATTTCACTAAATCTTGCAAACTTACCAATGTTGTCTTAAATTCTTTAACTTTGCGCTCATTCAATTGTTCTTCTACATCAACGTAAATCTCCTCAACTGGATGTCCAATATGAGGTTCTGCCTGTTTCGGCTGATTTTGATCCAGCAGTTCTTGTGCTACCAAAAGATGCCCTTTCATTAAGCCTAATTTAGACATATAGTCAACATCTTTTGCCTCACCTGTGAGTACCACTTCTTGAACACCAACCTGGTCTTTAATTTGGTCGAACTGTTCTTGAGTAATTACTTTTTTAGTAACTAAATCTTCTGGGCTGCCATAGGGACGACTTGCCTGGATTTTGTTCGATAAAGCCGGAACGCCTAGTTTGGCTTCAAACTTATCCAATTCTGACAAGATAGCAGTGTTAATGTTAATTTTTTCTTTGCCACCGTGACCACTATGACTGTTATTACTTGCTGCCTCTGTAGCTTGAGGGCTAGCAACTGGTGCTGATGGATTTTCGGCGGTTGGTGTACTACTACAGGAACTCAAGGTAACTATTACGGCTGCTGCTGCTGTTAAACAGATATAACGAAGTTTTATCATCTTTGCTCCTCGCATAATTAAAAATGTATTAATTAGAACATGTCAAACTATTACTAGAAGCTAGTTTGTTTGACACATTGTCATAGACTTTACTGTTGCATATAATGATATTTTTTATCAACTATTTAGCTGAACTTTAATGAATTAATTACAAATTATCCAGTTAAGAATGTTTAACAGGGTTTTGAGAATTACTCTCAGTAAGTACTTCAAATTGACCCATGCAACCGTTTTCTGCGATCGCATCCTGATGCGGATGAAACATATACTTACCTGGATAGCGAAAAGCAAATTCCAAAATGTGCCTTTCCGCTACACCCATCGTAATCACATCAGTTTTCTCGCTAGCAGTCATACTCATGCCATAGCGATAGACATCAAAGAAGTTGGCGTGGAGATGAAACGTCACTGCCGGATCGTATTCAATGATGTTGAGGACATACAGCCGAATCAACTGATCTTTGTAAATGCGAATGGGATGATGCATGTAATAGTGGGGCAGACCATTAAAGGCGTAATAATCATTATGGCTATCATCATTCACGTCATACCCACCCATCACTAGCACGATTTCATCGGCCGGGGGACGGGGAGTAGGTGGATCGATGATAAACATTCCATACAGCCCCTTAGCGATGTGACGGGTGACTGGTTCAATATGGCAGTGGTATAAGTGAACGCCATAGGGTTCAGCATCAAATTCATAAATCGTGGCTTTGCCATTGCTGATTGGGCGAACACCATCCATTTCTGCTGGATGAACGCCATGAAAATGCAAAGAGTGAGAATGTCCCGCATTGTTGAGAAATAGTACTCGGATGCGATCGCCCTGTTTTGCCCGTAGCGTTGGCCCTGGTATGCGACCGTTTAAATCCCAGATGTTGTAAGAGACAGCACTATTGAGTTTTATTATGGAAGTACCAGCAGTTAACTGAAATTCCCGGATAGTCCGCCCATTTTCTTGCTTTACCGTCCCATAATCAAAATCCCTTAACATCTTCATTGGGTTAGTAACGCCGTCAGATGCTTCCATATCAAATGGTGGCACTTTGACTATTGAATGACTTTGTAGATTTAGCATGTGCCAAAGTGCAGCTGCACCAGTTACTCCAGCCCCTGCTAGTCCCAGCTTCAGTAATTCACGGCGGCTCCACGGTTTTCCATTACCCAGAGCGAAGTTGTTGGGCATGACATTTAGTTACGGTTAGCGCCAAAAAAGAATTGCAAAAGATTTTCAATTGCTTCTAAATATTAGAGGAATTAATAATTATTGTCAATAATTTTGCAGTGCTTCAGAATTGCTGCTTTAAGTTATTAAATTTAGCTAAAACTAGAATCAGTCCCTGAAAATTCCAGCCAATTTTTTTTGAATTCTATCAGTACTTATCTCTTAGATATGTATAAATAATATTCAAGTGAAGCTAATTTCTCATATCTATTTATTGATATGCTTATTGCCTTAGCAGTACTTAGAATCCAAACAATGCGTATAATAGCACCTGGATATGGACGAAACAAAGAGACTCTTGCTATGCTGTGGTGCATTTTATTTGCTTAGAGATGAGATAAATTGCATTTCCATAACATTGTCAGTACATGGAATTTTTAATTTTTAATTTTGAAGTGTTTATTAGAGCATCCGCTGATTTAAACTTAGTTTTTAAAATGTATTTGCGAGGTATACAGCGTGCCAAGAATTCTTCTCAAGTCAAAAGGCGTATCACTAATTTTGATAGGTATTTTGAGCTTTTATCTAGTTGTTGGAACGTCTACACCAGCCTATGCCATGCACATTATGGAAGGCTACTTACCAGGGAATTGGGCAATTTTTTGGTGGGTAGTGGCGTTACCATTTTTTATTTTAGGATTGCGATCGCTGACTCGCATCACCCAAGCCAACCCTGAACTAAAATTACTCTTGGCATTGGCGGGAGCTTTTACCTTTGTCTTGTCAGCGTTGAAACTTCCTTCAGTCACGGGTAGTTCTTCCCATCCTACAGGCACAGGGTTAGGAGCGGTGCTATTTGGCCCGTTAGCTATGTCGGTGCTGGGAGGTCTAGTTCTGTTATTTCAAGCCCTGCTGTTGGCTCATGGCGGCTTGACGACACTAGGGGCAAATGCTTTTTCGATGGCGATCGCAGGCCCATTTGCTGCTTACTGGATATATCATTTGACGATGCGGCTAACTGGTAAGCAAAAAATAGCTATATTTTTAGCAGCCGCCTTGGGAGATTTACTCACCTACATCATTACTTCCGTACAACTCGCTCTTGCTTTTCCCGCACCCGTAGGTGGATTTATAGCCTCATTTACCAAGTTTGCAGGAATTTTTGCGATTACTCAAGTTCCTCTAGCAATTAGTGAAGGTTTGCTAACTGTATTGGTGTGGAATTGGCTACAATCTTATACACCTCAAGAACTAGAATTTTTGAAATTAATCAAAGGGGAAGCTCAACACAATGAAACAGTCTAAGAAAAAATTGAGTAATTGGCTGTTGCTATTAGGAGTAGTAGTATTGTCAGTAGCACCACTAGTATTAATTAAAGGAGAATTTAGCGGCGCAGATGGTCAGGCTGAAGATGCAATCAAAGAAATTCAGCCCGAATATAAGCCTTGGTTTAATCCATTAGTTGAGTTACCAAGTGGAGAAGTCGAAAGCTTATTATTTTCCGTGCAAGCGGCGGCGGGTGCTGGAGTAATTGGTTATGTAATTGGGTTGTATAAAGGGCGATCGCAACATCAAAGGAATAAGGAATGAGTCTGCAAATAGATACTCTTGCATACACTAATCGGTTACGGTGGTTAGCACCAGAGCAGAAATTACTGTTTGCGATCGCTCTGTTGATCATCGCTGCCTTTAGCCATCCCCTAGTTCAAGTTTTGATTGCAGTTTGGATGAGTACTTGGACAATTATATATGCAGGTATTCCTAGCAAAATTTATTTTAAACTAGTGTATGTTGCTACTTTATTCTGGTTAACAAGTTTACCAGCTTTAGTGTTCAATGGCGTAAATATTTCTCACTTACATTTAGTGCAAACTGACTCAGCAGCAGGTTTTAATATTGGCTCTTATTATGTGTACATCAGTATTCACGGTATTGAGCAGGGATTAACGATTTTAACACGAGCGATCGCCTCTCTTTCCTGCTTATATTTCATCATGTTAACTATCCCTTTTACCGAGCTTTTACAAGTCCTGCGTCGCGTGGGTTTTCCTGTGTTACTAACCGACCTATTATTACTAATGTACCGCTTTATTTTTGTCCTATTAAACACAGCATCTGAATTATGGACTGCTCAACAATCTCGTGGTGGCTACTGCACTTTTAGCCTTGGGATGAAAAGTTTAGCTCTCTTAATTGGACAATTACTCAAACGAACCCTAGAAAACTATCGTCAAGTATCATTGGCTTTGGCATCACGGGGCTTCAATGGAGAATTTAAAGTTTGGCATCCTCATCGCTACCATTTATCTAAGCGATATGCCATCGAAGCAATTCTAGGATGTGCGTCATTAATCGCCTTGGATTGGTACGATCATGCAACAATTTTTACTCGAATTTGAGCAATTACATTACACTTATCCAGGCGCACAACAATTAGCTTTGAATGGTTTGAATCTGAGGATTCCTTTTCACAAAAGATGTGCGTTAATCGGGCAAAATGGTTGTGGTAAAACCACATTATTTTTATTAGCTAACGGTCTATATAAACCTCATAAAGGTAAAGTATCTTGGCAAGGAAAACCTCTGCAATACGACCGTCAATCACTGATAAAGTTACGTCAACAAGTAGGGCTAGTTTTTCAAGATCCAGAGCAACAACTGGTAGCTTCTACTGTTGAAGAAGATATTTCTTACGGCTTGTGTAATTTGGGATTGCCAACAGGAGAAATTAAACAGCGAGTCGAGCAAGCCTTAGTAGAATTTGGACTTACTGAATTAGCTCAAAGACCAGTTCATCATCTCAGCTTAGGACAAAAAAAGCGAGTTTCTATAGCTGATGTCATGGTGTTAAAACCAGAACTCCTGTTGCTAGATGAACCAACAGCCTATTTAGATAAGTTGCATACTCGTAACTTGATGACAACTCTAAAAAAGATTCATGCAGATGGTACAACTATACTAATGGCAACCCATGATCTTGATTTAGTTTATCGTTGGGCAGACTGGATATTTGTGATGGATCGGGGACAACTTGTGATGGAGGGAAAACCACAAGATGTATTTACCCAGCGTGAAGTTCTCGAAGATTTACAGCTAGGAGTGCCATTGATATATGAGATGCTATTTACTGAGGGTTCACCCGAAGAAGAACCAGTTTTAGAACGTTTGCGGCAAAGGATATTTAACTTGTTCCGTTACTTTTAGTAAGCGGCTCCAGCCCTTGCTACAAATTCCCTTAATAGCTATTTTGCAGTTAATTAATAAAAGCTGATCTTCTGATTGCAATGGCTCTTGGCTAATAATCTTAAGCATCTAAAAAACTGATTTACAAACTGCTGCTATGGGACTTCATAAACCTACAATCAGCAATATAATTCGATATTCATGATAAACAGACAATCAGTACTTGCAAAATATTTTCCTCCTATTTGGCTACGATTTTTAATCATTACTTTGTTAATATTAGGGATATTTTTCCGCTTCGCCTATCTGGATCGAAAAGTCTATTCGCACGACGAAGCTTATACCTCATTACGAATTTCTGGTTACACTAAAACAGAATTTGTTCAACAAGTGTTTAATGGGCGCGTGTTTGCTGTTGGAGATATACAAAAATATCAACAGCCTAATTCTGAAAAAGGTTTAATCAATACAATCAACTCTTTGGCGGTGGAAGATGCCCAGCATCCTCCACTTTATTACGTGATGGTTAGATTATGGATGCAATTTTTTGGCAATTCAGTAGCGACTACGAGAAGCTTGTCAGCCATAATTAGCTTAATAGCCTTTCCTATCATTTATTGGCTGTGCTTAGAATTATTTCACTCACCCATAACGGCATGGATAAGCGTAGCTTTTCTAACAGTATCGCCCTTCCATGTGCTGTACGCCCAAGAAGCAAGGGAGTTCGGTTTATGGATGGTGACTACTTTGCTAGGGAGTGCTACACTGCTGCGAGCAATAAGACTGGGTAGCAAGCAGCTTTGGGGGATTTATGCAGTAACAGTGGCACTAGGATTGTACACCTTTTTATTTTCTGGGTTGCTAGCGATCGCCCACGGTATTTATGTATTTGCCATTGAACGCTTTCGATTCACCAAAACCGTTAAAGCTTATCTAATAGCAACTAGTGTCGGCTTTTTAGCTTTCGTTCCTTGGATTTTAACTGTTATTAATAGCTTGTCTGAAATTGAGCGCACAACAGCCAGTGCTCAAACCAGACAATCTGTGTCAGCTTTGGCTTCTGGTTGGATTGCCAATATTAGCTGTTTGTTTGCTGATTTTTGGCGCTACGAACCATTTTTTCCAGATTTGAATTTGCCAGTTTTGCGCTGGGGTCGATTTTTAATTCCCTTATTACTAATCTTGGTAATATATTCATTCTTATTTCTTTATCGTCAAGCAGGAACACGAATTTGGTTATTTGTTTTTATCTTAAGTGGAATACCTGCTTTAGCTCTCATATTACCTGATTTGATTATTGGAGGTAAGGTCAGTCTGCGACCTAGATATGTCATTCCGTGTTATGTAGGCATTCAGCTAGCTGTTGCTTACTTGCTGGCGGCTCAAATTATTTCTTCTAAGTTAATAGCCCGCAAATTGTGCCAATTAGTAATGGTAGTAGTAATTTCTGCTGGAGTTCTATCTTGTGTCGTCAGTTCTCAAGCCGAGACATGGTGGAATAAAAGCAGCCATGCTAATCCTCAAATAGCTCGCATCATCAATAAAGCTAATGATCCACTATTAATTAGTAGTAATTATTCTCTAAATATTGGTGATTTAATGTCTCTCATTCATCTGCTAGATCATAAAGTGCAGATGCAATTGCTAACTGAACCAACTATGCCAAATATTCCTGATAGGTTCAGTGAACTATTTTTGTATAATCCTTCTAAAAAATTTCGATCTGAGCTTGAGAAGAAATACAAATTAGTCGATGTTTTCCAGTATAGTAGGCTGTGGCGGCTAGAACAGAAAAAAAGCTAAATTTTCTATAGCTGGAATTCTTCTGAGATTGGTGTATTTATTAAGTAAAATTTTATTATTTACCAGATCATAAAATTAAAATTTACTGAGAAAGAAAGAAAGTAATGCTGACAAAAATTGCTGTTGAAAAAATTCTTGAACGTGCCTTGATGGGGTACGACTTATCTCCCGAAGAGGGAGTGATATTGTTACAACAAACTGAGCCAGAGGCGATCGCAGCAATACGGACTACATCCGACACACTGCGCCACACTCAAGCAGGCGATACAGTTACATACGTAATTAATCGTAATATCAACTTTACTAATATTTGTGAGCAGCACTGTAGTTTTTGTGCTTTCCGTCGAGATGATGGTGATGTCGGTGCATACTGGTTAGATTCGGCGCAAATTTTGGAAAAAGCAACAGATGCAGTGCAACGGGGCGCGACGGAAATCTGTATGCAGGGGGGATTAAATCCACAAGCGCAGATAAGCGGCAAATCTTTGCCCTATTATCTCAAAGTTGTAGAAACCATTAAACAGGAATTTCCCCAGATACATCTCCACGCTTTCTCACCCCAGGAAGTGGAATTTATCGCCAGACTTGATGGACTTGAGTATGCTGATGTGATTACTGCTTTGCGTGATGCTGGTGTTGGCTCAATGCCGGGAACAGCAGCGGAAGTGTTAGACGATAAAGTAAGGCGGATACTGTGTCCAGAGAAGATTGACACAGCCACTTGGTTAGAAATTGTCAGCACTGCTCACAAATTAGGCTTGCATACCACCAGCACCATGTTATCTGGGCATATTGAAACCCACGAGCAGCAAATCGGGCATTTAGAAAAATTGCGATCGCTCCAAAAAACCGCCATAAATCAGGGATATCCAGCAAGGATCACAGAGTTTATTTTATTACCCTTCGTTGGGCAAGAAGCGCCCAAACCCTTACGTAGTCGTGTCGGACGCGATCAACCAGTTTTGAGTGATGCACTGTTGCTAGGCGCTGTGGCGCGGATTTACTTGGGTAATTGGATTCCCAATCATCAGCAGAGTTGGGTCAAACTGGGGCTTGGTGGTGCGACAGAAGCTTTGGTTTGGGGTTGCAACGATATTGGCGGCACCTTGATGGAGGAGCACATTACCACAATGGCTGGTGCTTTGGGTGGTACGTGTATGGAAGTGGAAACCTTGCAAGCTGCGATCGCTTCTTTAGGAAGACCTTACCAACAGCGCAATACTCTTTACCAAAAAGTCATTGGTCATTAGTCATTGGTCATTTGTACTGAACCGTGTCTTTTGCGCAGCCTTTCGTAGAGAAGTATTGGGCATTATTGGTTATTCTCTTTGTCCCCTTGTCCCCCTGCTTCACTCTCCCACTCAGCACTAAATTGATCCCCAAGTCACCAATCCAAGATAGGATGGACGTTGATTTACGTATTCTTTTACTTAATGCATATGAAGCGCTATTGGTCGCGTTTGCTTGCGCTGGTTTTGGTTGTATCTATCGGCTTAATGGGCTGTTCTGGCAGTCCAGATAGTTTGACTGGGGATTATCGCCAAGACACCTTAGCTGTGGTCAATGTTATGAGACAAGCTCTGGATTTATCACAAGATTCACCAGAAAAAGCAGCAGTTCAAGCGGAAGCGCGTCAAAAAATTAATGACTTTTCAGCTCGCTATCAGCGAGTTAACTCTGTTTCTGGTCTTGGCTCCTTTACAACCATGCGAACAGCCCTCAACTCCCTAGCTGGGCACTACAGTTCTTACCCAAATCGTGCCGTACCCGAAAAACTCAAAAATCGTTTAGAGAAGGAGTTACAGCAGGTAGAAGCAGCACTGAAGCGTGGCGGTTAACTCTTAACTATTGCTTACTCCATCATCAAGAGTCGATACTTTTGACTCTTGATGATTTTGCCAACTTGATATATGTCGGAGGATTAAATTTTCAACTAAACTGATTGACACTTTTCTACCTAAAAGTCTTGTCATAGTTCAAATTACTTCGTCTCCATCCAATTATCACCGACACGCGCATCCACCAATAACGGCACACTCAACTGAGCTGCGTTTTCCATCACCGACTTAATTTGCGGTTGTAATTCTTCCCATTCATGAGGGGGAATTTCAAAAACTAATTCATCGTGAACTTGCAACAACAAACGCGCCTGATAGTTCTTCAAAACCTCATGCAATCTCACCATTGCAATTTTGATAATATCAGCATTGGAACCTTGAATTGGTGCATTAGCAGCAGAGCGTAGTAAACCTGCATCGTAAGCACCCAAATTTTTCAATTTACTCAGATCAATATCTTCTGGGTTACTGCCTTTTAATTTACGTAAACTGTTATTAGTAAAGTCAAAGTAACGACGACGACCGAAAATAGTTTCTACATAACCAAGAGCGATCGCTTCTTTTTTCACTCGTTCCAAATATGCAAATACTTTCGGATATCGTTCATTAAAACGCTTAATGAACTCGTTGGCAATGGTCTTATCTATCCCAGTTGAGCGCGAAAACCTTAGAGAACCCATTCCATAAATCACGCCAAAATTGATAGTTTTTGCCATCCCTCGTTCTTCGGAGGTTATATTTTCTTTTTCAAACACTAACCGCGCCGTAACAGTGTGAACATCTTCATTTTGCTGATATGCTTGCACTAATATTGGCTCTTGACTCAAATGAGCCAATATCCGCAATTCAATTTGTGAGTAATCAGCAGCCACCATTAACCAGCCAGTTTCTGGCAAAAATGCCTTACGAATTTGGCGACTAAAAGCTGTGCGAATGGGGATATTTTGCAAATTCGGATTAGAAGAAGATAACCTACCAGTTGATGTCGCTGCTTGATTAAAATCAGTATGCACTCGTTGGGTATCTGGACGCACTAATGCAGGTAATGCATCAACATAAGTAGACTTTAATTTAGATAAGGTGCGATACTCAATGATCGCTTCAACAAAACCAGTTTTATCATCTTCTTGGAGTTTTTCCAGTGTTGCTGCGTCTGTAGAGAAACCCGTTTGAATTTTACGAGAATGTTTGGTGCTTAACCCCAATTTTTCAAATAAAATTTGGCTCAATTGTTTAGGAGAACCTAAGTTGAAATTTTCCCCAGCTATTTCAGTTGCTTGCTCTTTTAACCTAGCTAACTCCGTTTCTAAATGCTGCGAAAGTTCTTGTAAATAAGCTGAATTAATGCGGACACCCGTATATTCCATTTGGGCTAAAACTGCTTCTAGTGGCTGTTCCACTTCCACTAATAGCTTAGATAAAGTTGGAATTTGATCCAGTTCCTCACGCAATTTTGGGACTAAGCCAAAAGTAGAATAAGCATCCATACCGCAGTAATCTGCTACGGCGGGAATATCTATATCAGCGATGGTTTTGCCTTTAGGAACTAAATCTAAGTAACTTTTTGCTATCAATCCCAAATATCGCTGTGCCAAATCCATCAAATTATGACTTGAATCTGGATTTAGAATGTAACTTGCCAGCATGGGATCAAACACTACTCCTGCCAAATTAATTCCTTGACACTTTAAAACTAAGCGGTCAAATTTAGCATTCTGTAAAGCTTTGGGATAATCAGCACTTTCGAGAATTGGGCGTAATGCTTCTAGCACCAAATCTTTATGCAAATTTTCCCCAGTTTTATGCCCCATAGGAATATAGGCTACTTCATCTGGTTCCGTTCCCCAACAGCAACCAATTCCTACTAACTCAGCGTCTCTTGGTTCTAAAGCTGTAGTTTCAGTGTCCCAAGCAACGGGTGTTTCTGGGTTGGTGAATTTTTGCAAAAGTTTCACTAACTCAGTTAATTTGGCTTCAGTGTTAATGATGCGTGGTGTAATTGGGGAAGTAGATTGTTGTGGAACTGCGGCTGTATCACTAGCACTGAAAAACCACAAATCATTATCTTCTTCAGCGCTGAATTCTGAGTTAATAGAGTTGGAATTACTTGCGTCTATTTTGGCTTCTTGTTTGTCTTCAACTTTGCCACCAAAACGTTGCTGGAGGTCGTTGATCTTACCTAAAAAAGACTTGAATTCTAATTTTTCTAAAATTGGTGATAAAACGCTTGTATCAAAACCTTTTAATTTGCAATCTTCTAAATCAAATTCTATAGGAACATCTAAAACTATAGTTGCCAAATAGCGAGACTTCTCAGCATCTTCTTTACCCGTTGCCAGTTTTTTCTGAGTTGCGCCTTTAATTTCATCTAACGCAGCATAAACATCGTTAAGGGAACCATAGGTATTTAGCAGCTGCACTGCTGTCTTTTCCCCAATTCCCTTCACCCCAGGAATATTATCTGATTTATCACCACAAAGAGCTTTGAAATCAACAATTTGTGAAGGTAAAACCCCCATTTTTTCTTTGACTTGTTCTGCTTCAAATTCCGTAATGCTATTTGTAGAGCGCTTTAGAGCATCTGGGCTAAAATTCAGAACAGTGATTTCTTTGTCAGAGTCGATCAGTTGAAATAAATCGCGATCGCCAGTGAGAATCTTCACCCTATACCCAGCAGCAGTTACTCGTTGTGCTAAGGTTCCCAAAACATCATCTGCCTCGTAACCAGGGGCAGTGAAAATTGGGAGATTGAAGCCATTGAGCAACTCATGCAAATTTGCTAAGTCGGGAATGAAGTCTTCTGGCGTTTCTTTGCGATCAGCTTTATAAGTATCGTCAGCTTCATGGCGAAAAGTGGCCTCACCCAAATCAAAAGCGATCGCCATTGCTTGGGGCTGTTGTGTTGCCATTACCTCCAGCAGGCACTTCACAAAACCAAAACATATACTGGTAGGAATCCCTGCTTTAGTACGCAGTCCTCCATCTCGCCCTTTGGCGAAAGCAAAGTATGAACGATAAGCCAGGGAGTGCCCATCTACAAGGATGAACGTAGGGCGTGTTGCGGTTACAGAAGTCAAAGTTTCAGACATAGCCCTATTTTAGCCAGAAGCTTTGTCACATAGTTAGCAATTTCCGATGCTCGTTCAGCTTGCTTTGGCGAGAATAGCGCAGTTTTTGCGTACCCATTGCTCCTGCATATAATTTTCGACAAAGTGATGTCTACGCATTGGCAGCTTTAGTACGGAAGCCCAGTAGAAACAACTTTTAGCAGGGATACCACCCTAATTAAGTACGTGAGTATCAACATAGTAACCAGATAGTAACCAGATTCCCGATTTTTCACCAGAAGTCTGGGATCTATATCCTGAGCGTTTTATGTTTAATTAGGTTGACCTAGCTTACTTCTCAGAAACAAACAAAAACTAGCTTAATATTTCGACATAAAATTACCACTATCAAAGCCTCTTTGCCTTAACAAAACTTTATATGTACCAATCAAAAAGTATATTTTCCGAAGGAACTTGGACATAAAAACTTTACATAAATTTACGTGAAATTATCAATCCTACAAGCAAAGTTTCAGAGTTAGAAATAACTTAGTAATCCTGTAATGATTCGTTTTAGAAAAGCATCTTCCATCATGACAACAAAACTATTGAACACTCTAGCTGCTGCTACAACTTTGGCAGGAATTGTTGCAACATCTGGAGCGGCTAATGCAGCTTCTCTCTCGTACACTAGTTCCACTAATTACGAATTCACAGATATTATTGATGCACCTCTGAGCGTCCAACAATTTAATTCATCTCTAGGCACGCTCCAAGGTGTAACAATAGAATTTACTGGAGACATACTCGGAAATGCAGGTTTTGAAAATAGGAGTCAAACCCCGACTCAGGCGACAGTAAACCTTGCCAGCGAATTTAGCTTAGAACTAAATAATCAGTCTCTATTGGCGCTGAATCCTCAATATTCTTACAGTTACCAAGTTGCTAAATATGACGGTATCACTGATTATAGTGGCACCTCTGGAAAGACTGTTTCTAACTTAACCGCCACACAATCTGCTACCCAGTCTTTCACTAATACCCAACTTTTGCAGTCTTTCATTGGTAATGGCAACATAGACTTCTTGTTCTCAGCTATAGCAAACTCAGTAGTTACAGGATCGGGCAACATGAGATCCTATATTGATACTTATGCCAAAGCAGGTATTAAAGTAACCTATAACTACGATGATGTGAAATCAGTACCTGAACCCTCTGCCACACTTGGAGTTGCTTTAATCGCTGGGCTTTGTCTGTTGTCACAACGCAAAAAAAGCTGGCTCAAGGTGTCAAATTCATAGATTTTCTTGAATAGGTGGGTTTTTCCCATGCTATCTATCGGTCAGGCTCTCTAATTTAAATTAAAAACCCCGATTTTTTCGAGAATCGGGGTTTTTTGTTGCGATTATTAGCCAGAATTTGGAACAATATTCAAAAAATACTATAGCAATCTAAAATTGTGTGATTCAGCATCCTCATGTTAAGGAAATTAGGTTGACTAGAGAACCCAATTTTTTCTACTACTCCCCACTGGTAGCTAGAGCCTGTTAACCTCTTACTGGAACTTAAAATCTAGGAAATTATGCAGAAAGCATCTGCTACACATTTGGTATCTACTGATAATCAGGCTGCTGCAAAAGACATTAAACTATTAGTTTTGGATATAGATGGCACGATCGCTGGACACTCGAATACCATTAGCGCAGGTGTAAAGCAAGCTATTATTGCGGCCCAAGCACGAGGAATTCAAGTGGCGATCGCTACAGGTCGAATGTATCGTTCAGCCTTGCGCTTTCACCAAGAAATCGGCTCTACCTTGCCATTAATGGCCTATCAGGGAGCCTGGATTCAAGATCCGATCACCCAAAAAGTTCATCGCCATTGGGCTGTTTCCAGGGAAATCGCCCACCAGCTACTCGACTATTTTGAACAGCCTGAGTTGCGATCGCTCCTATCTGTCCACTTCTACATCAATGATCAGCTATACGTCCGTGAGTTAACTAGAGAAACCAAAATTTATGCAGAACGTTCTGGGATTACCCCGATTCCTGTAGGTGATTTGCGCCAAGCCTTAACGAATGAACCGACAAAAATTCTTGCTTTATGTGATGACACAGATGTGATCGACCAGCTATTAGGCAATTTGCGTCGCCAATACACACCAGCTGAACTTTATCTCACAACATCTGTTGCTACCTTCTTTGAAGCAACTAACGCTTCTGTGAATAAGGGAACTGCTGTACGTTACCTAGCCGAAGAATTGCTGGGATTACAGTTAGTTAATGTTATGGCTATTGGCGATAACTTCAATGATTTGGAAATGCTGGAGTATGTTGGACTCGGTGTAGCTATGGGCAACGCACCAGCAGGAGTGCAAGCGATCGCTCAGTGGGTAGCTCCTAGCGTAGAGGAAGACGGAGCAGCAGTAGCAATTGCAAAGTTTTTGCTGTAATGAGGGCACTTTTTCAAACCTAAACCATATAAATCAGAAAGGACACCGACGACTGGCCGTGTTTCGTCTCGGTGCCCTAGCTGGTTCGCTCCTCACACACCTGCTAATGTAGCCGAGGTGATGCATTGAGTCAATAGCTATTATAAAAGTTTTTATTTTATACCTAAGCGACATTACCGATTTATAACTCTAAAGGCGCAACAATACCCAAGTTTTCCTCTAGGACAAATCTTAATACTGACTGAGTAGCCATAAGCAATCCGAGTCTAGCTTGGGCTAGCTCTGGTGAGCTAATTTTCACCTCACCCCAAATCCGGCAATTAGACCAGAAGTTTTCAAAAGCTTGGCTCAAACTCAGCGCTACTTTTTCCCATTTCACAGAACCGCTAATATCAGGACACTCTATGTTGTCTACCACTTGTACTAACTCCGCAATTAGATGACGCTCATCTGGGTGATTTAGCCGCAGTCTTCCGTCACAATTGAGCCAAGGTAAAGGGTTAGGAGAGATAACACTCCAAAAATCTGGACTAGTATTTGGAACTGGTTCTCTAAGTTTAATCAATCCTTCTCGGTGAGCCAGCAGCACTAGCGAACAGCAACGTGCATGGGCGTACTGAACAGCAAATAATGAATTGGACATTGGGTATGGGGCATTAATTGTCTCCTCATCTTCCCCCTGCTCTCTCTCTCCCCCTAGACTCCCCACTGCAAGACTTTGTAACCAAGTCGCTAACTTCAAGTGAGTCAATTCAAAATGTATGCAGCCAGGGGGAACAATTTGGATGCTAAAAACGTCGCCACAAGTCCTCGATAAATCAGAGGCGATCGCACTGGCAAGCTCCATAGTTTTTCGATTCTGAGATTTTGACAGCTGCAACGCCACACTTGAGATATATAAAATGCTACTTTCATCTCTATCTTTATATAGATGATTTTTTCCAACTTTTATGTGTACTTTTTCTACAATATAAGTATTAGTGCTTAGTATCTTTATTAAGTGGCTATTTAATAGCTGTTTAATTGACGTATATTTGCTAACTAGTAATTTATAATGCACGTAATTTCATTGAAATAATCATGTAAAATATAATTGTTGATTTTCTGTCATCTATCTTGCGATATAAATTTAATTTAGATGAAGAAAAATGAGAAGAGGATAAAATTTGATGAATAATCGATGAATAGTAAGTAAACTTTACTACCATCATTGTACAGTAGGAAGTATAACAAAAGAGTAGAGAGTAATTTGCTTTCTATTCTTTGGATTGGCTGGCGCTGTTAGGCGTTAAGCCTGCCTCGCCAACACAAAGACACTCCTTGCACCTTTTTATGACGTCTTTGTCTTCAGCCGAACGCTCTTTGTTACCTATGCAATCTCCATCCTCCTTTTCTGAGGCATCACGGCCTTTTTTGACTTGGCAACGCATTCTTGACTGGGCTCAAGAACACTACCGCTGCCGTACCTTTAGCAAAGATGAGCGCATTCCAGCCCGGCCTGGATTGCTATATTTGGTGCAAAGGGGTGCGATCCGTATGGTAGGAACCGCCCAAGTTAGCGCGACTGCCAGCCAGCTAACGTCTCGACGAATTAACAGAACCCCAGAAGAAGCGTTCTTGGGTTTTGTAGGAGCGGGACAGCCATTTGAAATTGTTGCTCAGTCACCATTCACACTCCAGGCTTACGCCCATGTTGACCAAACTGCGGTGCTGTGGATGTACTGGCATGACTTAGACAACTGGCCTCACTTTCGTCGCGAAGTAATGGATGCCTTTAGGTATCAGCACCAGCGTAAGCTACTGTGGCTGAGTGCCTTGGGACAACGCCGCACAATTGACCGACTCTTAGGATTTCTCACATTGTTAATTGAGGAATATGGAGAGCCAGCAATGAGCGACACTGATCCTGATGTGATTCGCGGCTATTGTCTGCCTTTTCCCCTCACCCATGCCCAAATTGGGAGCGCGATTGGTTCGACCCGTGTCACCGTCACCCGCTTGATGGGTAAGCTGCGTCAACGCGGCTTAATCCTCACCCAAGGGGATAATCTGATTTGCTTGCCAGCAGAGTCGATTAATAGAGCTGGTTAAAGCACGGTTCAGAGCGGCGATTTCCGCCACTCTGCCTGAGTGTAATCGCAGGTGTCAGCGAATTTTGACAAACCCAGCTTGGGTAATCAGTTCCTGTCCCTGCTCAGTTAGCAGTAAGTTGGCGTAAGCGACACCTGCTTGCTGCTCAGTCTGACCATTCTGTTTGACCACCACAAACAGATTGCGCGTAATCGGGTATTTTCCTGATTGGAAAGCCTCAATGTTCAATTTGTTTCGTTTACCAGGACATTCGGACGGGAGGACAGATGGTTCTTGGTAGGGAGCAATATATTGCCCTTGTGTGCGCCCCAACGGCAAGGGTTTGATTGAGCATTGAGGAATCACCTCTGGGGCAGAAGCGTAGTAGATGCTACCAGGACTACCAGCCAATTTTTGCAAGGCTTGGGTGGTTGTGGAGATAAATTCCACATTGGAACTGAAAGCTTGACCACCCAAGATGTCTTGAACAAAAAGTTCGACTGTACCGCCATCAGCTATGCGGCGAGAATAGGGCTTAATTAGAATATTGGGGCCACCCACCTGGCTCCAATTATTGATTTTGCCTGTGTAAATTGACTTTAACTGGTCTACCGTGAGTCCTGAGATATTGAGGTTAGGGTTAACTGCGACTGCCAAACCATCAATTGCCACAGGAATTTGTTTCAAACTGAACCCACGCTGCTGGGCACGGCTTAATTCCTGATCTAAAACTGGTCGGGAGGACTGGGCAAAGGCTAGTTGACCGTCTATTAGCGACTGGATACCAGTACCAGAACCAGGAGATGCACTGCTGGGTTCTACATAACGCAGCCGAAGTTCTGGTCGCGCCGCTTGAATTGCTGAATCAACTACTAGTCGAATCGGTGCCCAAGATGTACTGCCACCATAATTGAATAATCCTGTAGGAACATCCTTTACTAAAGTGAAAGTATTGCCACTAGGTTGTTCTAGTGCGGTTTGGGGTGTTTTGGTGCTACCAGAATTAATTGTATTTAGGTCAACACCAGATTTTCTAGTAAACCACCAAAAACCGCCAGCTATTAGCCCAACCGTGATTAGGATGGATAATACAAGAATAGTTGTTTCATTTTTTTGGGACATAGTATAATTACCCGCGCGTCCATTCAATATAAGTGCTTGACTTGATAAGTGCTTGCTACTTGAGATTGTATTTGGAGGACGGGTGTTTTATTAACGAATACTGACAAATCCTCACTTCTGACTAGTTTAGAAGCCAAAGTATAATAAATTTTTCCTGGATTATTCGTCTTTTATCTCAAGGCTTGAGTGTTGTTAAGGATAAATAAGTTGCTATTTGACCTAAAATTTTCCCAATAAAGCTCAATTTCTCATCTTGAGGGTTTTTCCAGGTTAACGATTGGTTAATTTTAAATTTTTTATTGCTGATTATCGCACTAGTTCAAAGTCATAGCCGGTGCGGGAGCGAGAACCAGGAACGATTTTTACAAGTTGGACTGGTGCATTGCGATCGCCTGATGCTAAAAACCGAATTGTACCAGAAGCACCACTGGCAGAAAAGTCAGAGGAGAAGAGTGCTTGTTGAACTCCCGCTCGTGTGGGGTTACGTCCTAATGCCGCAATCAGAGCTACAGTGGCATCATAGCTGAGGGCGCTTCGCCAACTTACATCACCGCCCCATAACTGCCGTGATTTCTGAGGAAAATCTGACTTGGGATCGCTATCAATATGCCAGGGAACTGCCACTACCATCCCTGTAGCTTGTTCTCTGCCAATTTCTAAAGTTTTGACAGTGTAAACATCATCTCCCGCCAGTAGAGTTAACCGTTTCTGGTTTATCTGAACTACTTGCAGTGCTTTGTCCAAAGTTTCAGTGTTAGCAGCTAACATCAACACTTCTGCACCTTGTTTAGTTGCTTGTTCTACACTTTTAGCGGCACTAAAACCCACCTGGGACAAATCAAATTCGCTGGATACTTGTCCACCCTCTAGGGAAACAGATGAAACAAACTCTGACTTTAAAGACTGGCTATAGTTACTCTGAGAATTAAAGAAAACCGCTGCATTTTTTTTCTGCAAGGTTTTCACCATGTAGTTGGCTAAAGTTCTAGCAGCCATAAAATCACTAGGAACCGTGCGAAAAACGTAGCGGCTAAAGTTAGAAATTTTTACAGATGTACTGGTAGGGGAAATTGCTACAAGTTGTCCAGAAGTATAAATAGTACCTGCTGCTAAGGTGGAATCGCTAGTATTAGGCCCAACTACACCTAATACTTCTGAATTACTGACTAGGTTAGAAGCGATTTGCTTCGCTATTTCTGGATTGTCGTCGTCGTTGGCTATTCCCACCCTCAAGGGTACTCCCTTGATTCCTCCAGAGGTATTAATTTCATTTTGGGCTTGGGCGATGCCACGCAAAATTTATAAAGAAACATTGGGGTCAGTGCCGAATGGTACAGAAGCCACAATGGTGTAGCTCTTGGAAGAGGCGATGCGGGCATTGTTCAGAAAGATCAGCGCTTCTGGATCATTACGGTTGAGTTTTAGGGCAGTAGTGAAATTAGCGATCGCTTTGTCGTAACTTTTAGCAGCGATCGCCTCTACGCCCTCTTTTTTTGCAGGAGAAACTGCACCTGGAGTCAAAGTTTTTTCCCCAAAACTAATCCGGTCTTGTAGGGATGGATTGCTGCCTAGTTCCGACCCTGGAATGATGTTATTACCAATTTTGATCCCAGAGCCATTAGTAAACCACCAAACTCCACCGCCAACTATGCCAACTGTCAGCAGAAGGGCCAAAGCTAAAATTGTGGTTTCATTCTTTTGTGACATGAACAAATTTGAATAAAAAAAAATTTTAAAGTATCAGAGATAATAATTTATAAATAAGTCTAAATATAGCTGTCAGTGAAATAGCTACTAAAGCTGCTGCAATTGATAAAATTACTACTGCCTGAATACCAAGACCCCCCTGTAAAAAGGGAAGAAAAAAAATAATCGCAAAAGTAATTGCCGGAATAATTAATAAATCGAACTTTTCAATCCATCGCCTAGTTTGGGCAAATATAAGTATTCCTAAAATCACACATGCAACACTTAAAGTAACTATTGGTTCTTTTACGAGACTGAAGAGAGCGATCGCTATCAATGCTCCTTCAAATCCACTAAATGCCGCCCCACCCAATAATTCCACTGTAGAAAACGCTGGTTGAGTTGGCGGACGGCGGGGAACAACGGGATTAGCACCTTTTGCCGTTTGTGGCGGAAGTGTTACAGAGGGCGAATTAAGTTGTGTAGGGGCTTGAACCGCCTGTAAGTTAAGTGCATCTAAAACCTCCTGGGCTGACTGGAAACGCTGATTAGCAGCAGGTAGCAACATTTTGTCTAATATATCAGCAAGGCGGGGGCTGACAGTCACTTGGGTTCGCCATTTCCACTGATTGCTATAAGCATCAAATAGTTGAACTGCTTCCTGATTTGTCAATAAAGTAATAAGAGTTACAGCTAAGGCGTATAAGTCTGTAGATGGGAATACTTGACCCCCAGCCATCTGCTCAGGCGGTGCAAATCCCATAGAATAAATTCCTGTGGAAGAAGCAGCAGAACCAAGTGCAGCATTTGTTACTTGCTTAACTGCACCAAAATCTAGTAAAAAAAGTCTACCATCACGACGGCGCATGATGTTAGAGGGTTTAATATCTCTGTGGATAATTCCTCTATGATGGACAAACTTTAGCACCTTCAGGATTTCTTGCAGCACCTCCAACACTTGCTGTTCAGAAAATTTGCCTTGTTGAACTAATTCTTCTTCTAAGTTTTGCCCATCAATGTATTCTTGGACTAAGTAAAAAAACTGGTCTTGCTGTCCTGGTTGCAAGCTATTTACTATCACTGGAAAGAAGGCAAATAAGTCAGGTATTTGCTCGTGATCGTTACCCAGCTGTGCTAAAACTTCTGCCTCTCTCTCAAACATCAACTGTGCTTGTTGCAGTTGATTTAAGGTTAAATTTCCCGATGGTTGAAACTGCTTCACTACGCATTGACGCATTCCTGGTATTCGGCGATCGCGTGCCAAAAAGGCTGCTCCAAATCCCCCTCTTCCCAGCAACTTCATGGGGACATATCGACCATCTAGCAGCAATGGCATACCACAGGTCGTACAGTACTTTTGCTGCGTTGTTTTCAGCGTCGTAATATCATCTAAATCGGCAAAATAGTTTTGTGGGCGTGGACAACGTGGACGAGTACAATAAACTTCCATTTTCGTGATTAGTCATTAGTCAAAATAATTCGTAATTGATAATACTCGCCATTTGCGTAGCGTCTCGTAGATAAGACGAGAAGCAAGCTACGTAATTCGTAATTCATAATTCATTCAGCTTACATAGAAACTAAATTTCTTTATCAAGAACAGGAAACTTTTTTACTGATATCAAATCCTTAGCTTGCCTACGACAAGCTACGCGAAAAGCTATGAGATAATAATTACGAATTACGTTAGTGCAGCGATCGCGAGTCCGCTTACTCTGTAAGAGTTGCAAGCTATGCTTTTAGCGTCTCGTAGAGAGCGTCATTACGAATGGTCATTGGTCATTTACAAAAAACGACATAGACACCCTAAGGCTAGGACTAATGAGCAAATTTTAGTCTTCGCCAGAAGAGGTGGATGTCGCTATATCCAATGTAGTTACCACTATGCTTTTTTGTGCCAATGTTAACACATCTTGACTCCATCCAGGATTAGCAAACTGGGGCAGAATTTCCCGACTAAAAGCTTCTGCGGCCTTGGATCTATAGCGATTAGGATTAAAAATCAGCCACAGTGTCCGTTTGACGACAACGCCTTCAATAGGGGTACGATGCAGAACACCCATTTGTAACTCTTTAGCGATCGCACTAGTTGAAACAAAGGCAGCTCCCAAACCAGATTGCACAGCATTTTTAATTGCTTCAATGGAATTCAATTCCATCTCAACCTTAAAACGTCTGGTATCAATTTCACAGCGTGCTAGTACTTGGTCAATTACTTTGCGGATAGTTGATTGGGAATCTAGGGCAATGAATTGTAATTTGTATAAGTCTTCTTTTTGGATTTTTTCAAGTTTGGTAAAGGGATGAAAGACAGGTAAAATCAGCGCTAGTTCGTCTTCCGCGTAAGAAAGAACTTCCAAGGATTCTGATAGTTCACCGGGAATTTCACCGCCGATAATTGCCAGATCAACTTGTCCGTTAGCCACACTCCAAGCAGTCCGTCGGGTAGAGTGGACGTGTAATTGCACTGCCACATCTGGATATTTTTGTCGGAACATACCGATCATTCTGGGCAAAAGATAAGTGCCGGTGGTTTGAGAAGCACCGACAATCAAAGTACCGCCTTGGAGATTTTGCAAATCCTCAATCGCGCGGCAGGTTTCCTGACACAGGCTGAGGATTTTTTCACCGTAACTTAGGAGTAGATGCCCTGCTTCGGTTAATTGGGCGCGTCGTCCTCCACGGTCGAATAGGGGGACATCTAGCTGCCGTTCAAGATTTTGCACTTGCAAGCTGACGGCAGGTTGGGAGACGTAAAGACTATCAGCGGCACGCTTGAAGCTTCCTTCTTGTGCGATCGCTTTTAAAATACGTAACTGATCTAAAGTGAAAGGAAGGTCAGACATAAGGCTCAACCCACAAACTTTGAAAGGAGCGGATGCACACAACAAATAAAGTTTGGCAGCAATCAGCCGCGCATGATTTGTTGCATATTAAACTTGAAGGCTTGACTCGAAAAGGACAGTAGCACAACATCTTGACTAAAGTCTCCTTTGGAATACTTTGTGGTATTGGTTGTACTGAATTCAATTTTCTTTAAATTACTTCACCCGTCTATATGCTGCCGATTTCTTGGTTGACACCCAGTCATTTTGTCATACTGGGGTTACAAATAGTTTTTGCGATCGCTCACAGTGGAGGAGCTGCTTTGCGCCCTTGGGCAGAAAAATATATTGGCCCAAGGCTTTATCGCATTCTCTTTGCATTAGTCAGCCTACCGTTGGCTGTGATATTAATTATTTACTTTTTTAGGCACCGCTATGATGGTTTGCAACTTTGGCAGGTACAAGGGGTGCTAGGAGTACGAGAATTTGTTTGGCTGCTGTCAGCAATCTCGTTTTTGTTTTTATATCCTGCTACCTTCAATCTACTAGAAATTGCTGCCATTCAAAAGCCCCAAGTTCATCTCTACGAAACAGGAATTATTCGGATTACCCGTCATCCCCAGATGGTAGGACAAATAATTTGGTGTGTTGCCCATACTCTGTGGCTGGGTACTACCTTTACCCTTGTGACTTCCATTGGATTAGTGTTGCATCACTTGTTTGGGGTTTGGCACGGGGATCGCCGTCTCTTGCATCGCTATGGGGAAGCCTTTGAAATTGCCAAACAACGGACTTCAATTATTCCCTTTAAAGCAATTATTGATGGGCGTCAATCTATCAAATGGCAGGAATTTCTCCGTCCTTCCTATTTGGGAGTTGCCATTTTTATAGCTTTGCTTTGGTGGTCGCACCCTCTGTTGCTGGAAGCAACTAGTAAGATAAAATGGGAAATTTAGGTGATCCCCAGTGTCAGCAGAAAATGCAAAACAGATGAGGATTTCAGCTTATCAATTGCCCCAAATCAATGTAGGATAAGTTCAAACATCTATCAGTGGGGGTGCTCTGAGTCAAGTTAAGATTTTAAATTGGTAGTTGTTGGTCAGTTGCCTTTCCTTGGGAATAAATGGCAGATTCAGTCAAAATCCAAGGTGGCGACGGCAATCAGGAGTCTAACATCCAAAAAAGCCACCGTGAAAGCCGCGCTGGCTTTTTTGTCAGAGACACATCAACGCGCTCAATTTTTGTCTAATTATTTTGTGTCCTGAGATTTGGTTCCTGAAAGCATCTATCGGCAGTTACTGATTTGCCAATCCTTCACTTCAGTGCTGATAGGTAGTTTGATATAAAAACCTTATAATCCAAGAGGCGTCATGGTGTTGTCGGTTAGTGAGCGGACATTTACTCAAGAAGTTTTAGAATCTCCTATTCCTGTCTTAGTTAATTTTGAAGCACCTTGGTGTGGCTTGTGTCGGGTTATCCACCCACTGTTATTGCAATTTCAAGCCCAATGTGGGGAAGAAATTAAACTAGTTGGGGTTAACGCCGATCAAAATTTTAAATTGTCTACTACTTATAGGCTAAAGTCACTGCCAACTTTACTATTGATTGAAAATGGCACTGTTCGGCATCGCTTAGAAGGCTTTCGCGGCAGAGAAGATTTACGTCTAGCTTTAGAAGACATTAAAGCTAGCTACAGCAAGTGCCCGAAAATTTACAATAGTTCAAAAACAGTGGACTTAGAGTGTCGGTCAGCCTGAAGAGATTGCCCAGTCGTGAGTAATAATTAAACTCACGACTGGGCACTCAGCACTCATAGCTATTCTCGGCAAATCTAAAACCATGCTTAACACCCCACCCAATCAGCCTTGGGTGGGTTATTTTATCCTAAAGGGTGTGTGTCACAATTATTAACAGTTTCGACACGCTAGTCAAGAATTCTAAAAGTAGGCGTCAGTGATGGAAGTAATCTATCAGTATGCCTGGCTGATTCCGGTGTTACCTCTTTTTGGGGCAATGCTGGTCGGTCTAGGGTTAATCTCGTTGAATCAGGTGACAAACCGCCTCCGGCAGTTGAACGCTGTAGTTATTATCTCCCTAATGGGAGCAGCTATGGGGCTGTCGTTTGCCTTGCTATGGAGTCAAATTCAAGGACACGCGCCTTATATCCGCACCTTGGAGTGGGCGGCAGCAGGTAATTTTCACCTGAGCATGGGCTACACTATTGACCACCTGACAGCCCTAATGCTGGTGATTGTAACAACGGTAGCCTTGTTAGTCATGGTTTATACCGATGGCTACATGGCTCACGATCCCGGTTACGTGCGGTTTTACGCCTATCTCAGTTTGTTTGGCTCTTCAATGTTAGGTCTGGTGGTCAGCCCCAACCTAGTACAGATTTATATATTCTGGGAACTGGTCGGGATGTGTTCCTACTTGCTGGTCGGTTTTTGGTACGATCGCAAGTCAGCAGCAGATGCCGCTCAAAAAGCGTTTGTGACCAACCGCGTGGGCGACTTTGGTCTATTACTCGGCATTTTGGGGCTGTTCTGGGCAACAGGAAGCTTTGATTTTAATATCATGGGCGATCGCCTCGCCGAACTTGTCCAATCAGGTACTATCAGCAATTTTCTCGCTGTCCTGTTTGCGATTTTAGTTTTCTTAGGGCCAGTGGCAAAATCAGCCCAATTCCCCCTCCATGTCTGGCTACCAGATGCGATGGAAGGCCCCACCCCCATTTCTGCTTTGATTCACGCGGCAACAATGGTGGCGGCGGGTGTTTTTCTCATTGCCCGGATGTACCCAGTATTTGAAGGCGTTCCAGCAGCAATGAATGTCATTGCCTTTACTGGAGCGTTTACGGCGTTTTTGGGGGCAACTATTGCCATTACCCAAAACGACATCAAAAAGGGCTTGGCTTACTCCACCATTTCCCAACTTGGTTACATGGTGATGGCAATGGGAATAGGTTCCTACAGTGCTGGACTATTCCACCTGATGACCCACGCCTATTTCAAGGCGATGCTGTTCTTGGGTTCAGGTTCAGTAATTCACGGCATGGAAGGTGTCGTTGGTCACGACCCAGCCTTAGCGCAGGATATGCGCTTGATGGGCGGACTGCGGAAGTATATGCCGATCACGGGGACTACCTTTTTGATTGGTTGCTTGGCAATTTCTGGTATTCCACCCTTTGCTGGTTTCTGGTCAAAAGATGAAATTCTTGGGAAGGCTTTTGAAGCTAACCCATTTCTCTGGTTGATTGGCTGGCTAACTGCCGGGATTACGGCTTTCTATATGTTTAGAATGTATTTCATGACATTTGAAGGCAAATTCCGGGGGAATGACGAGAAAATCAAACAAAAACTCAAGAAGGCTGCGGCGACAATTGTCCTGGAATTAGAGTCAGAAGAACCAGTCCCGAATTTTGGGCCTGGGGCAATGAAAAAAGGAGAATTGGCGGCAACTAGTGAGCAGCATGATTCCCATGACTCCCACGGGCATCACAGCGACTCCCCCCACGAATCGCCGTGGACGATGACGCTGCCGTTGGCACTGTTGGCTGTGCCTTCGATTTTGATTGGTTTGGTGGGAACTCCCTACGCCAATTATTTTGAAGAGTTTATCTTTCCTCCTAGCGAAACCCTTTCCGAAGTTATAGAAAAAGCTTCCGAGTTCAATCCGACGGAATTTTACATCATGGCGGGTGCCTCAGTCGGAATTTCTTTGATTGCGATTACCCTGGCTTCGCTGATGTATTTGCGCCGTAAAATTGACCCGGCTGCGATCGCTGCTCAAATCAAACCACTTTACGAGTTATCTCTTAACAAGTGGTACTTTGATGACATTTACCATCGGGTTTTTGTCCTCGGCTTGCGTCGCCTAGCTAGACAAGTTATGGAAGTTGACTTCCGCGTTGTCGATGGTGCTGTTAACCTCACAGGCTTTTTCACCCTTGTCAGTGGTGAAGGTCTGAAGTACCTAGAAAACGGTCGCGCTCAATTCTATGCCTTGATTGTGTTTGGGGCGGTTTTGGGCTTAGTGATTGTCTTTGGTGTTACCTGATTTTAATCGGGGTGGGCAAATGTCCGCCCCTACATTATTTCTTGAATAAATAATGAAGTTAGTCTTATTAAGATTCATCCCAAAAAATAGGTTGCGGACTTTATAACTTCCCATAATCCGATAGAACAGAAGAAAAAAATATATAGAATAATCTTTTTGCGCCGTAATCCACTATTAATTATCAATACTTATGGTGGGTTAGCGATAGCGTAACCCACCTTACAAATTCATATAAGCCCAAGATTTAGCAAAATAATAAATTTATCACTAATTGCAATTTTAAAAAAATAATTAATGGATTGTCAAAATCTAGTTTTCTCCCGTCATGCTATCCAACAAATGTTTTATCGTCGCATCAGTCAAAAAGATGTAAAAACTGCGATTTCTTATGGAGAAGTGATAGAAGAAAATCCTGATGATACACCCTACCCCAGTTATCTAATATTGGATTTTATAGAAGGTAAGCCGATTCATGTTGTATTTTCCTACGATGAAGCTACAGATACAGGATATGTAGTAACAGCTTATATCCCTGATACTAATATTTGGTTAGATGGTTTTACAACTAGGAGACAAAGATGATGAAATGCGTAATTTGTAAGCATGGAGAAACTAAGCCAGGTTTAGTAACTGTGACATTAGAAAGAGATGAATGTATTATTGTCTTAAAAAAAGTTCCAGCAGAAATTTGTGATAACTGCGGTGAATATTATTTAAGTGATGCAGTTACGGAACAGGTTTTAGGAAAAGCTGAGTCAGCTATTAATAATGGAGCAGAATTGGAGATTCTTAAATATGCAGCTTAGTGTTCTTATTTGTGTTTCTGCTTTAGCGATGGGTTATTCAAAATATGGAATTTTATTATAATTGGTAAATCAAATAGTGATCGTGTTATGAAAAAAAGCTTTCATAATCGTCATGGCTACCTATCCAGAACCATGTAACTGTATCACCCTCCAAAACCCCAATTGCTCGATAATTGCGAGTTATTCTGACAGACCAAATATTCTCCTCTTTATTTATACATTTGAAATGCAAAGACGGATGAAAAAGATTTTCTCTCCATAACTGATAAGCTTTTCTCGCACTCTGTCTAACTTGCTTGTCAAGGGACTGATATTTATCCCAAAACGAAGGAAGAGTTGCAGACTTCACAAATTTTTATAGTTCATTGGTTTTGCAAGTCCTTCTGCAATCTCTCTTTTAGCAGATTGGGCAGATGCAATCAGTTGTTGTTGAGTTTTCTTAAATGATTTATTCCATTTCAATTCATCTTGCAAATCTTCTAGGTACTCTCGGAGATGTTCTGCAACTCTTTCTTGCACATCTTCAGATAAAGATTCCATCATCTTAATTACAGTAGCGATCGCTGGAGATGACATAATCGAATTTCCTTTATCAACTTTCCCTGTCTATTTTACTAAAAAAAACTCAATCAAATCGCTTATTGTAGTCCCAAAGCTCTGAAACTGGAAAGGTTTGTCCTACTGCTGCTTGTTGCACAGACTCTTGGAGATCGGCTAAGATTTGTGCTTTTGGCTCTTGTTCATCAATCCAAGCTAAACCACTGACGTTATCAGAATTTATAGAACTTATAAGCTGTTGCCAAAGTTCTATAGGGACGAGTACATCTGTTGTTTCTCCATTTATGTTGGTGACATAACGAATCTGACTTTCAATTTGTGCGATTATCATTATGGTTAGTTCTACTGCTATGCTTTTTTGCACCAAATTACTTTTTTCAACCACCAAACAGCATTTTGTATTTTTAGAGTTGGACTACACGTAGACGCAAAGCGGCTTGTCGTAGACATCGCACCACTAAACTATAATTTTACCGGCTTTTTTAGGGTAAATTGTTGACTTGACTGGGAGTATCACAACCCACATTCCGCACGCCCAAAGGTCAAAAGAGACTCCCAACAGCAGAAACGGGGGATTGCCAATTTAATTAAATCAACCTAACGAGGAAGACGAAATCCCCAAAAAGCTGTTACTTAATAACTAGTGACTTTTTGCCAAACATGATTTTGATAGCAGACGAATTGTGATGAATATAGCTAATTTTCCGTGGCTGACGACGATTATTCTGTTTCCGATAGCCGCGTCGCTACTTCTTCCCATCATCCCTGACAAAGAAGGCAAAACAGTGCGCTGGTACTCCCTCATCGTAGGGCTAATAGATTTTGCACTAATTGTTTACGCTTTTTATACTGGGTATGATTTTTCCAATCCAGATTTGCAGTTGGTGGAAAGTTACCCCTGGGTACCACAATTGGGTTTGAATTGGTCAGTAGGGGCAGATGGCTTATCCATGCCCCTAATCATTTTGACTGGATTCATTACCACGCTGGCGATTTTAGCAGCTTGGCCTATTACCTTCAAGCCCAAGCTATTTTACTTCTTGATTTTGGCGATGTATGGCGGTCAGATTGCCGTGTTCGCTGTCCAGGATATGCTGTTATTTTTCCTGGTGTGGGAACTGGAACTGGTGCCAATATACTTTCTGCTGTCGATTTGGGGAGGCAAAAGGCGGCAATATGCAGCAACCAAATTCATTTTATACACCGCTGGCGGTTCGCTGTTTATTTTGCTGTCTGCCCTGACAATGGGATTTTACGGCGATACGGTGACGTTCGACATGCGATCGCTCGCCTTAAAAGACTTCGCCCTGAATTTCCAACTTGCCCTCTATGCTGGCTTCCTGATTGCTTACGCCGTCAAGTTGCCGATTATTCCCTTGCACACTTGGCTACCTGATGCCCACGGTGAAGCTACAGCCCCCGTACACATGTTATTAGCAGGTATTCTCCTGAAAATGGGCGGTTACGCCTTAATTCGGATGAATGCTCAAATGCTACCCGATGCCCACGCTTTTTTTGCACCAGTGTTGGTGGTTTTGGGGGTAGTTAATATCATCTACGCTGCCTTAACATCCTTTGCCCAGCGAAACCTCAAGCGAAAAATTGCCTACTCCTCAATTTCTCACATGGGCTTTGTGATGATTGGTATAGCCTCCTTCACCGATTTGGGATTGAGTGGGGCAGTGTTGCAAATGGTTTCCCACGGGTTAATTGGGGCGAGTTTGTTCTTCCTGGTTGGCGCAACTTACGATCGCACACACACCCTAATGTTGGATGAAATGGGCGGTGTCGGTAAGAGAATGCCGAAAATTTTCGCCATGTTCACTACTTGTTCGATGGCTTCTTTGGCATTGCCGGGGATGAGCGGTTTCGTGGCAGAATTAATGGTGTTTGTCGGCTTTGCTACTAGCGATGCTTATAGCTCTACCTTCAAAGTCATTGTGGTGTTCTTGATGGCAGTGGGAGTAATTTTAACTCCGATTTATCTGCTGTCGATGTTGCGAGAAATTTTCTACGGAGAAGAGAACAAGGAATTAGTTTCTCACCAAGCTTTGATAGATGCTGAACCCCGCGAAGTATTTATCATTGCCTGTTTGTTAGTGCCAATTATTGGTATTGGTTTCTATCCGAAGTTGCTAACTCAAATGTATGACGCTACAACTGTACAATTGACAGCAAGGTTGCGTGATTCAGTGCCCACATTAGCACAGCAAAAAGACGAAACACTAAAGGTTTCTTTGAGTGCACCGAAAATCGCTAATTAAGTTGCGATCGCTAGTTTAGTTGAAATATTGATTACTTTAAGGGCGGGTTTTGTACCTGCCCTTTTTGTTACTCATTGAACTAAGTTAAAAAAAATACTGTATCCGGTAAGGGAGTAGAGGTGTTTTTTATAATTTTCATAAAAATGGAATAGATTTTAAGCTGATTGATTTATTTGCAACCAGTTAAATAAATCTTCCATAGCAGTAAAATCTAACAAAGCTTCGCCAAGGGTTTCTAATTGATTTAAAGAAAGAGTTTGGATGCGTTCTTGCAATTCTGGTGATAATTCTCCCACTCGTCTTTGTAGCAACCTTAAAATAAGCTGTTGTTCACCTTCTTTTTTACCTTCTTGTTTACCTTCTTCTTTTCCGCGCTCGTAGCCGATGCGCTCACCTGTAGTTACATATCTCATAGTTCGCTCCTGCTCAAATTGTTTAAACTCTTCCCAAAACTGATTTTCCAATGCCTTTGGTAATATCATAACCCAATCGATAAATCGATAAAGATTACGAATATCCTGTTCTCCTAACCCCAAATCATATAGTCTGCGAATTAAGCTAAATTTCCAGATTTTGCGTTGTTCGGGTGATGAGCGCGTCTGCTGCGTTTTCAAATGCGCCATGACGACAGTTGCAAATGGATTATCGCTATTTTCTAACTCGTGAAAGCGATTTTCATAATCTAAAAGTTTAATACTGCCAAATTCAAAAATTAAGCGAGTATTAGGATAATTGTAACTATAATTGCTTGGTCGCCATTCGCGGTTTGAATCGCAGAGAATTGCAAGGCTAATCGCTGGTCGATCAAAGCGGTCAAATATGCGAAAGTTGTAGGTAAACATCCGCTTGCTAAAATTATCTTCTTTTTGTGCCTGAATTTCAACATGGATTAATAACCAAAGTTCTTCCCCTTGGGTTTGCCAAACTTTGACTAATTGATCAGCATATCTTTTACCCTGTTCGGCTTCACGAGCTATTTGCTGAAATTCTTTATCTAAAAATTGGTATGGACGTTCCCAATCAATTAATGCAGAAGTTTCGGGAAAAAAGAAATCCATTGCTTGGGGAAAATAAGCTTCTATAATTTCTTTCCAAGGGCTATCAAAATCAGCGCGTTCGCTATCACTAGTCATGTCATTTTTCATTTGTCCAGAATAGCATCAAATTCTAGATAGAGTCGCAGTACTTGCAGTAGCTAGTTTAGAACTTTGATTAATCGGAATCTCTACCCAAAACTCTGCCCCCTGTCCTGGTTCTGAAATACACCAAATAGATCCGTTGTGTTTTTCTGCGACAATCTGAGCGCTAATTGCTAGTCCTAATCCAGTACCTTTACCTGCGGCTTTTGTAGTAAAGAAAGGGTCAAATAATCGTTGCTTAACTACTTCGGTCATACCAGGGCCATTATCTGCAATTTGTACAGTTATACGATCCGAGTTGCGTAACTGAGTACGAATTACAATCTGGCTGGGGTTAGCTTCTATGTCCTCAAGAGTTCGCTTACTGTTATAACTATCCAGAGCATCAATAGCATTACTGATCAGATTCATAAACACCTGATTGAGTTGTCCGGCATAGCACTCTACTAAGGGAATATCACCATATTCTTTGATTATTTCAATTCCGGCATTTCCAGACGTTTGTTTGAAGCGATTTTGTAAAATTAGTAGTGTGCTATCAATACCTTCATGAATGTTGACAGGCTTCATATCCGCTTCGTCAAGCCGAGAAAAATTCCGCAAGGATAGAACTATTTCACGAATGCGATTAGCTCCCATTTTCATTGAAACTAATATTTTAGGTAGATCCTCAGCCATAAAGTCAAGGTCGATTGCTTCTATAGAATCCATTTGACATCTTTTACTATCTTGAAGTACAGTTACCGCAAAAGCCGTATCCAGCAGTCATGCCGTACTCTAGCAGCCTAACAGACGAAGAGTGGGAAATCCTTGAACCCCTACTGCCGA
>NZ_JACJTD010000068.1 GCF_014698505.1 Nostoc foliaceum FACHB-393
AGGTGACACTAATTCTTTAAAACTGGAATTTACCGAACTAGACCATGACTCTAATTCCAAATGACTCAAAAAATCGAGTGCCTGGACACTAATTCTTTAAAACTGACAAATAATTCTTTAATGGACAGTGGTGGTAACATCTCTTCACAAAAGCCATCGCCAAATGCATCAACGCATTTGGCGATGATACTATCAAGGTAATTCATCATGATGAATTACACGATTTAATAAGCGTGGCCAGTCCCAGTTTACCTAGATGACACGTGAACATGAGCAATACAGGGCGTAAAAAAAAGCTGGCATCTTTCAACTGTGACCAAAGGATTTGGGAGCAGTTTATCGCCCGTTGTAAGTCAAAAGGGACGACCGCAACAGCCACGCTGCTCGAATTTATCGATCTCTACTTAGGCGATTCCCAAGATAAGGTTGATACAACAGGTGGTAACGATTTAGACGAACACTTAGACTCAAAGATTAAGGCAAGTGTAGAGAAGTACTTAGTGGAAAGTAATAAAAATCACAGTAGTCCGACTAATGAAATGATAAGAGCTATTTGCGAAAGACTTGATAAGCTCGATTCAGAGTTTTCAAATGAATCTAATAGCAATCAAACTACAGCAATTGATAATCTCGCCAATTTAGAACAAAAAGTGGAGAAGATGTATGCCCGAATGACACAGTTGGCTGAGGCGATCATTAAAATTCAAGACTATCTCAACAACCAACAAAAGCGGGGACAGAAATCGCACTACAATAATTCATCATTCAAAGTGCATACTCCCAGAATGCAACCGTTAACTGAAGAAGGTTTGGCCAAGAGGCTTGGTGTAAGTGAAGAAAGTGTACGCAAGGAGCGAATTAAACTCCCCCCACCGCTTTTTGTAGCATGGTGTAAGGGCAAAGATAGATCCGGTATTGGGTGGGAATTTAACGAAAATACGGGATTTTATCATCCGGTAAGTTAGTAATTTTATTCTTTTCAAGAATTTCGGAATTTACACTGACTCGCCCGCCGAATAGAGTGATTGCAGATAATGACAATTAGGAGCTTTAGGTGCAGCGAAAAATCGAATTAAAAAGGGGTTTTGATAATACAACTGTTGAAGCATATTTGGTTGATTTAGAACAAAGACATGTTGATGATTATGTTAATGATTGGGTCGAAAAATTAAGGTTATTTAGTCAAGAAGATAAATACTGGGACTGGGTATTTAAATTAAGATATATTGGCAATCAACAAAATCTTGAAGGTTACGCAGTTGAGTGCGAAAACAAAACTCAAGGATTGATGATAATAGAAACACAAATGCACGGTTCTCGGTTGAATATTGGTAAGAGGTTAGTTTATATTGATGGCATTGCCACTGCCCCCATTAACCGAATCGAGATTCAACGCCCACCTCAATTCAAAGGTGTTGGTCAAGCACTGTTAAATTTCGCAAGAATTAGAAGTGTTGAGTTAGGGTATGAAGGTAGAGTTGGGTTGCATTCCTTACCAAGGTCTGAAGGATTTTACGAAAAACAAAACATGTTGAACTGCGGTTCGGAAGAAGAATATGAGAATTTAGTTTACTTTGAGTATGGTGTATTGAGACGAAGATAAAGTTCGAGCGGGTAAAAATTTATGAATCATCAACAGCAAAAGGATAATTTTGAGGCAAACGAGTCAATAACAACCCAAGAAGCTATAGATTTACTTTTTGGTGAAGGATGGCTCGAAGAGGCTGTTTGCATCGAAGATGAAGCAAATTGCACTATTGGCGCTGGTTTGGATTGGGGTAATGCATTACCACCTTTAATGCTCAACCTTCCTTTATTTGGCCGCCTATCAACGCTGCGTGTATCTCTCAACCGCGAAGTCAGGCTAATAATTGAAACATGGGATTTAGGTATAGGTACAACTTCTGCAACAGAAACTGCAAGGGCACGCATTAAAGAGCGGTTGCTATCCCCTTCGTCTGAGCTAATACCTCACTTGGAAGCTACTTTGTTGCAAGATGATTTATACAATGAAGAGTTTATATCTAACCGAGAAGCTCTAAAATCCTTACTTGCAGTAGTTCTTACTGATTCTGATAGAGAAGAAATTGCAGAGAAGGCTGCGAATTCAATACGCACACAAGTTATGTCTAAAGTGGATTTTTCCGGAAAACTTTCTGCGTAAATATAATCACAATAATATCGTGTCAAATTAAATAGTGCATTTTTGTTCCAGTGCTACTCCCGGTTGTCAACCAGCTTAGATCAAGGAGTTGACAAATATAAATCCTGATTCTTTCGTTGATTGATAAGTTTTGCTTAAGTCTGTTCTTTAAATGTGGTGCTTGACGGCTATTGATTTATGCTAAACAGCGTTTTATTCAGGGTTATTACGGTTGTTGATGTATAAAAAAGTATGAACTATTAATATATATTATATTTTAGTTCTAACGTATGAACAACCTTGATGTAATACTTAATAAGGCTTTGATGCTTGGTAGTTCGATGGCATTAGATTGCCATAATTCAGATGTCATTGAAAAACAACTAATTATAATTTCTAACACGATTTTAGATTTGCATCATATAAAAGGTGAGTTAGCACCTACACTAAAAAAACTCGATGAAGAAATTGCACGGATTGATGCTATTCGTTTGACAAAAGGTGTTGTAGGTGTTGGTTTAATTTTACTTGGTCAAAATGGTAGTGATGATGATAATATACTCTCACAAATAGCTTCAGAAATTGCTTTAGAAATTGGACATGATTTTTTGGATGAAGCGATTCACGATGAAAACCATCTGCGGGAGGTTCGGAAAATATTTTGGGATTTGGTGCAGACGATTGATATTTTTATTCAGCAAGGTACATGGCTAAAAGAGATTAGCTCTCAATGTTTTCTGATTTCAGATAGTATTTTCGATACAGAAATTCAAAAACATTCCCAAAATTTACCGTCTTTGGCTGCACAAATATCCAAATTATCATTCAGCATTCGGTTAGATTTTAGCTTTAGCCAACCAGAATTAATGCAAGACAAAGCAGCAACAGCAATGCTTGCATTAGAGCGCTTAATCAAAATAAAAGATAAATTAAACAGTTTGTCATCTTCAATTGATAATACAAAAAAATTTTTGGTTAGCCATCATACTATAAATTCGTTATTTTTAGTATTTGGTGCAGCGATTACACGAATAGTATTTAATAATAAAAACGAAATAATTATTTATATTGAAAATCAACAGTATAGGTTATTAGATATTATTAAAGAATGTGAAGAGTATGAGCATAAAATTATAAATATAATAGCACCTGCAAAGTTTTTACAAAATTTTATAGATACTTGTCTAAGTGATGCAGGCTTTTTACATATTCTTACGCAAGTACAGTCAAAAATTAGCATTGATCAATTACACGAAAAAGTTTCTGCTGTTTTAATAACAGCAGAAAAGCGATTAAATTTTGATAGTCTCCCTGTAATGCAGCAAAATTTACATCGTATGTCTCAAGTACAAGTACAATTGAGAAACGTATATAGACAAATAGATATAGTTACAAAAAAGATTAACAAGCAAGCGAATAATCCATTAAATATTGATGTTATTAAAGCCTTAATTGGTGTTCTTGGTAAATCCATTACGGCATTAGGTTTGGATGAAAACGGAGTTATTATTTTATATAATAATTCTCAATACGAATCTGTAAAATCTATTATTAATAAATGTATTAATTTAAAGCAAATTATTGAAAAGCCTATACTACAGTTAGCGTATCTTGTTTCATTTGGAAAAGAATGCACTCAACATCCGGGACTGATAACCGCATTAGAAGAAATACATTCAAATAAATCAATAAGCGATATTAAAAATGATGTCAAAACCAAGAGTCGTATAATCAAGAACAGTTTAAGTTTTGGGAATCAAGGTGTCATGTTATGCCAGCTTGAGCAAATCAAAATTGTACAGAAAGATTTAATATCAATAAACAAAAACTTCCAGAATATTATTAATACAATTGAAAAAGGAAAAATTACTTATATTAAATCTACTACACTAGAAAGTTTGTTATTGCTTTTTGGCAGCATTTGTGCAGTAGAGTTTAGCCCAAAAGATGAATTATTTATTGATTTTAATAGTCAAAACGAAAAAGTTTTAGATATTTTAAGTTTTTGTCAAAAGCTACAACCAAAAATTGAAACTTTAATTCAAGAAGGAGAAGGAAAAATAAAAGAAGCACAGGAATGTTTAAAAAATCCACTATTGATGAAACAGTGTCAGCGACAACAACGAAGAAAATCTGTTCAGATTACAACTGCAATTGTTGCAAGTATTTTAATTTTAATTAGTCCTGGAGTTTGGTTTGGTTGGAAGCGTTTTTCTCAAGAGCAAGTACGTTGGAATGCACAAACGTTAATGTCAAGCATAGGTGATGTAACACAAGCAAAAGATATTAATGAAATCAGACTAATGCGTGACAAAATTAAACAGGCAATTGCATCAGTTGAAATAATTCCGAATTCATTTGCATCTGCATATCTTGCAGCACACCAGGATATTAGTAAATTTCGCGTGCAACTCGATCCAGTTGAAAAACGACTGCAAATAGAAGAAGATACAGCAGCTAAGTTTGAATCTACAAAACAGTTAGCAATGGATGCAGCTATTTTGGTGCAAAATCCACCGCACCCAGCAACAGTATGGAATGAAGCAAGTAATAAATGGCAAGAAGCAATTACTATCTTAGAGTCGATTCCCGAAGATTCATTTGTTAGCGTAGATGCAAAAACAAAACTTGAACAATATCGTAATAATTATGCTGTAATTTCAGCGCGTTTGTCATCTGAAATCCAAGCATCTGATTCGATTGAAAATGCCAAAAAATTGAGTTGGGAAGCAGTAAAAATTACACAGAACCCTCCACATTCTAGTACAACTTGGAAACAAGCCAGCAATAAACTTGAACAGGCAATAAAGCTTTTAGGAACAATGCCTAAAAATTCCCCTTTGTATGCACAAGAACAACAGCGGCTTCAAGAATATAAGGCTAACTATACTACAATTAATAAACGGCTAATAATTGAAGATAACGCTGTTTTAAAATTTAAACAAGCGCAAAAATTAGCTAAACAAGTTGAGAGAATTGCTCAAAATACGCCTTACACGTTAGCTGGACTGCAAGATGCACTTGCAAAAATCAAACAAGCAACAAATGTGTTAAGCAGTATTCCTTCTGGAACAACAGTTTCAGTACAAGCATCAGAAGTTGTACAAATATATAGTCGTAATTACAACACAATTTACAACCGCTTTCAAGCTATCAACACTTGTAGTTCGCCACAATCAAGTGATTGTTTTGATGCCAATTACAGTTTTTATCTAGAATCTATAGACAGTAGTTTATCATCACTTTAATCAACAGATTCAGAAGAATCTTCCTCCTCGTCCTCCTCTTCTAAGTCAACAGATTCCACTCTATCTTTAGCACTCACAGCATATTGTTTAGCTGAAGTTGCAAACGGAAAAGGTAACGGTAAAGAAACCTCATTAGCAAAATATGGCCATCGATCTCTAAGATTATGAACAAAACAAGCTAACTTATCGCGTTCAAGACCTGGGTGATGAATAACAGCTATTTCTAATGGTTTTGGATTGCCTGCTTGTACACCACCATTATCCAGACGAGACTGTGGCTTTTGTAATGTATTTTTACCTTGCTCAGTATTTAACGGCTTCCTCATACTGAAGTAAAGTGCTGTTGTCTCATAATTACAAACACCCTGCCAACAGAATAAACCATTAGGTCTGCTACCAGGAGAACCCTTAGCAATAGCAACGGGAACTTCACCATTACCTGGAACTCTCAACCGCACAACCGAAAGCCGATTTATTTCCGATTCTGCCATGTGCCGTTTTAGTTGATCGGGTAAATTGTTAGCTGGTAGTTGGGGATTTTGTAACCATGTCAGCATTGTACGAGCATTTATGGCTTCAGCCATAAACAGCACATGGGGAGGTTTTTCCTCTTCAATTGATGTACTTAAACAATCACGCAAGCAATCGGTAACAAATTTATTGAGAAACTTCTGTTCGTTTTGGGTATCACTAGACTGTTGTACATCGCTAGTATCACCAGTCGTTTCATCAGCATAGCTATTAGGTTCCCATTTTTCACGGAGTAAATATCCCAGCCCTGCTGAATACGATACCCAGCCTTGTGTAGCGAAGAAAGTAGGGGTAGTGACCTGTACCGTTCCCTTGATTGGGTTGACTCGTACCATCAACGCTACAGTAGAAGCTTGATTATTAGCTGTTGTTTTTCGAGTGCGGCGTAAAACATAAAAACAAGTCAGCCACATATTTGGATCTATGCCATCTTTTTCAAAGTCGATGAGAGGAGCAGGTAAAATTCCAAATTGTCGTAATAAGTCTGATACTGCCCTTTGGACTCGATTTTGAGATTTTTTCGGAATGTATTCTTGACCATTTGTTTCAGATGTTGTTAAAGCATGGATGTGCTGATTGACATAACCAGCCTGCATTACCCCAATTCACACAGCAAGTTTTGGATCTGACTCTGGTGGAAAGAAATATTTCTTTGGTTTAATTTCTACTAAAGCACCACTTAATCCTTTTGGTGAGGGTAAATATGAGGTAATCTGATGAATACGCTTGTCTATCAAATTAGTGCGTTTTTGTTGTCGGTTATTGCCCTCAACTTCAGGATTATCAACATCTAGTCTTGCTGTTATGTCTGAGACGTGCTGAGTTATAATCCGCAGACATACATCCTGATTTTGATAAAGAGTTTCTTCTCTTGTTAACCCCGTTAAAGTTTCGTAAGTGATTGTTTCTCCTTGAGGTGAGATTGAAAGTAATTTACAAATTTCTGCAATTAGCGCATCTCGACATTTTTGGGTTTCCCACAAAATTAGGATGGTATTAGGAGAGCTTTCAGGGTGTCGAAATGTAGCAGGAGCAGCAATTTTTGGACGCAACATTGGCGTAGATAAATCATCAGGATTTTTAGGTTCTAGACTACCTTTTTTTTGTGACTTTCCAGGCTCCCAAAAAGGTAAAGATTCACCAGATTTTCTCATCGTTTTACCTATACGGCGAACTGGGAAATTTCCTTGCTCGATCTTATTTTGAATAGCACTATCTAAACTAGCTAAATCTAGCGGACTCACACCAGGAAAACAAGGAAATTCACCCAAATGTCGAGAGTCATAAGCAATAGCAGCTTGTATTCCAGTCGGGGCAGCACCAAAGACAGACCAATTATAAACTGGCTCACTAGCTAAACTATCAGGTTCAGGAAGTGGAGAATCATTAATTTTCAGTAATTCACTAATAGCGAGTGGCCACCTTGCTTTTCTTCCTTCTTGCGTTGTAATTTGCTTAATAGGGATATGAATCAAGCGGAATGGTTGTTTTTTCCCATCTAACCACCGTCGATTATCACCAACAAAAGAAGTAACGCCTCGATAAGGTAGGCGTTCTATAGTTTCGGTAAGCCATCGCCGAATCGAAAGTTGATGATAAATCATTGGCTGACTGCGCCAAGGAACTGTTTGCAACTTGAAATGAATGACAAATGAGATATTTACTTTGCCAACTTGTTTTTTATTTTTAATTAGCGGAACTTCATAAGGAGGCCATGATATTAGTTCGGCTCCTTGCTTAAGGTTTACTACTTGGTAAAAAGTTAGTTGGTACTGATTATCGGAACCGAAAGTGACCTGTGGATTTTTGAGAAATTCCCCAGCCATATAATCAGGTATCGCCTGCCAGCGAATGTCTATGCCATACGGGTTATTTGGTGGAAGTTGCAAAGGATAAACTGTTGATTTATCCTTCCATTCCCAAGCATTATCATCCAGTTGGTCGAGAATAGATTCAACTTCATCATCACCTAAACAGTAGCTAAATTCCTCACGCAACCAATCTTTGATCAAGTCAGGCAAGTTGAAAAGGTCAGCCCGTTCTGTTGCTAATATCCAAGGTACACCGGGACGTTGCCAGCCATTACGTACTGTTTGAATGATTCTGGGAAAGCTCGCCGCGATAATCGGGTCGAGGGAGTAGACGGGAACGGCGGGATAACCTCTACCTTGCAAATTGACACGTTTTTGCGCCAGAGCTTGAGCGACTTGCTGCCATACAGTAGGGACTTGGAGAGAAAAAAGTTCGTATTGTTCATTCTTAGTAAGTTCCCAAGCTCCGGGGAGAATGCTTTTAATTTTAAATGGCATAATTTAACTCCTTATCTTTCATTTTCTTCTGTACATTGAAGCAAGCATTGTAGAGGGATTTGGCTAATGTTTTTCCCTAAGATTGTTGACCAAGAAGAACGATAGCGAAATGATTTTATTGGTCATAGCGTAAATCCTTTGTTTGTTTGAGTGCATTAAAGAAAGCACCATAGAGGGATTTAGCTAATGTTTTTTCCCAAGGTTGTTTGTCTTCTGGCTCAATAGCAAGTTGAAGTTCCTTGATTATGCCTACTAACAGTGAGGTTCGTTCGTTGTCGAGTTCACTGTCAACTGATTGAGGTGCAAACTTTGCATCTAGAAAATGGACAATACAGGGAACTCCTCCACGTACCAAACGCCCGATAATTTGCCAAACACTTACCAATTGAGTCCAGCAGAGTATAGAACGTTCATCACTGGTTAACTGTTTGAAGGACATCGCCCGACAGTTTAAGTCAAGCATTTTCGCCACCGCATACTGGTAGAACTCATTTTCTATATTCGTCAGCGTGAGAGCATCGCCTCGTTTTTCTAGTGCTTCATAAAGCCTAGAATCTTCAGACTTTTCCAGCGCCCAATTATTGAGTTGCTGGACAGTAGTTTGCCAATCATCGGGAACTGGCATTGGTCGGCTCAAGAATACCGCCGCCCCAAATGCTGCTATCCGGTTCTCATTGAGAATGTTGTGTCCTCGCTCTAATGCCATCAAAGGTGCAACGACAATTGGAATAGACATTTGGGCGAGGTCACGAATTTGACCGCGACGAATACCACTCAAGTGAGCCGGAGCATTGTCACGGCGTAGGGTAGCAATGCCGTTAAGATTTTCAACATTACGGTAGAGGGGTTTTAAAATTGACTCCACCAATTCTGCTTCCTCATAGCTGTTGGTGATCAGCAATAAGCGTTGGCGATCGCCCCAACGTTCTGGATCTTGTTTGGCTAAATCACTCAAGGTTGCAAATAATTGATCGAGAAAGCTGTTGGCTTGTCCAGGATTGTGACAGATGGCCTTGACCATTTCGTTAACAGCTATTTTTCTCACATCTGGTGGCAGTCCCGATAGGGCGATGTACTTGCCGACTGCATTAGGTTGGGAACTGAAGAAAAAGTCGCTTTCGCCAATTCCGGCATCACCTGCTGTGTAATTATTGGTAGCTGGTTCTAGCAATATAGTCGGTTTTTTGCGGATGTGATAAGCAGGTGTCCCTGGAGCGTAGCTAGTGCCTGAAATCAAAACTGTATGGGGGCCATCCCAACCATCAACAGCAAAGAGATGGGGAAAATTTAGGAGTAAATAGCGTCCAACCCCAACGTAGCGAAAATATTCCAACTTCCCACCAGATTTGTTACTCCGATCTCGCGTATACCTGAAACCTAAAATGTTTCCCACAGGTGAAGATGGCACAACTGGCAGATAATCACGGGGTGGGCGGTACACAAGGGCAAGACTCGTGTCATGCAAGTCAAGAACTCCCGCCCGCATGAGTGCATTCAGGTTATCAACTAGAAAGCCCAGCTTATCGTTGAGTACCGTTACCAGAATTGCTAAGTGCAAATGGTGCGTAACTTCCTCGAATTTAGTTTTTTCTGCGAGAGAAATCCCCAAGGATTCCAGCCATTTGTGTAACCATTCAGCAACCTCAGTTAATGCCCTAGCATCATTTTCGGCACTCAGTAGAGTAAAGGCAAGGTCTGAAAGTTCTCCTCCTTTGCGACGATTAAGGGGAGCTTGCAAAAATCCCTCCAAAGTTTGCATGATTTTTTTACGGCGCTGGCGTTCCTCTTCGGGGGGTAAACCAGCCTGAATGCGTTTTTGTCGTTCCTTGCTGCGTTCGGCACGTTTCAGCTTAGGAGATGGTTCGTTCTGTTCTGTTTCTGGTGTTTCTAGAATGTCGCGGATTATATGGGCGAAGAGTGAACGACCTGTAAAGGGGTTTTGTCCCACCCATTCCACAAGTTTTGGTTGGTTATGGAGCCGGGGGAGAATTAGGTCTGTTGCAATTTGCGCGTAGTCATTAGCTCTTTTTGCAGTGGCAACGAGTTCAGCCGCCATGCTGCGGCGGTCAGAATTGTAAATAGTGGTGGCGAATTTGAGTCCTAGCTTATTTAATAGGGAGTTTCCAGAAGAATTTACTAAGACTTCATCGGGGGCGCAAGCTTCATCAAACTGCACCTGTACCCTGTCGGCTTCGTCAACAAAGAGAAAGTCACATTCACGGTAAACAGCTTCAGCAAAGGTCAGTTTTTCTGCAAAAACTTGCGGGGGAACGCGCGTATGAATGAAGCTGGCTGGTGTTAACACCCAAACCAATGCTGTAGCTATGTCTCGTTCTAATTGGTGACGCGGACATTTGTAATACAAGGGACAAGTATATTTATCTTCACTCTCGCCCTCCTCAAAATCTTCGACATCCTCATCATCCTGTGTCTGGGAATTGCCGTTTTTAGTAGTGGGTTGTTTTTGGTAAAGATTGTGACATGGTTCTTCACCGAACTCCCATTTTTCTTCTGATTGCACTAAAGGTAGTAAAGGACAGACAGGACTAAACCAACGCCATGCTGGGTGGATTGCTCCTGTTTCGATTTCTTCACCTTGGGTTGCTAGAATTGGTTCATAAACTTTTTCTAAGTGTTGAAAGCGATCGCTGCTTCCCAACACAGGGGCCGCAAGAATTCCCAATCCATCTCGAAATAGGGAAGCCACACGCACTGCTGCCACAACATCATTTACCAGCAATGCACAGCGATATCCAAGTTTCGCAAAATGGTAAATCAGAATATCAAGCAGTGTTGATTTACCTACATTCAATAAACCGACAATGTGGACAAGTTGCTCTAGTTTAATTTCAGTGTTTGGTAGGGAAGGTTGAAAATCATCTATTGATGCGTCGTATAACTTTAAGGCAATTCCTGTTAGACGTTGATGATAATTTTCTGGCTCGTACCCAGCTTGGGCCAGTTTTTCATCCATTTCCTGAGCATCTTGTAGCAATTTTTCTAAGGTGACAAGACGAGAGGGATTCACAGCCGTGCGTGTGCCATGAAAAGATATCTGCGGAGAAAGAGCCAGATTAGCGACAGCTTCAGGAATATTGATCGGAACATCAACGGTAGTGTGACCTTTATGAGAAACTTTGGCATACCAATAACCAGAGGTTGCTAGTTTGACTTTTCCTTTTTTGTGCGATGGAGTTTTTGATAGGGTTTGACGGTACAGTTGTAAACGTTGGGGGTAAGTGCTACATGGAATCAGTTGAGCAACATCATTTGTATCCGTTAAGCTGAATATCCTGATAATTTCAGGTAATTTAATGTATTCAGCCAGAGTCCGCTCCCACTGTCTTCCTTTACGACGCACAAGATAAAAACGGGCTTTTTGTACGAGTAGCCAGTTTTCTTCACTTTCAAGTGCTTTGACTGGAAAACGATATCCTAAAAGTAACGCTGATACGGAAGTCGCTCTTTCTTCTGGAGCTACCTCCATCAGTAAGGTTAACCCCAATTCCACTTCCGCAATAAGTTGAGCAAGACGTGCTATTTCTCGTTGCTGTATATTAGCCTCTGCATCAGGTAAACTTTCTTCCACATAAGCTTTTAAGTCCTGCGATTTGCGAAGGGCTTGACGCAATGGTTTACCCCATTGAGAAATATCACGCATGATTTTTCTTCTCCAGAATTTTTTTCGCTTGGGAGATAATTTCACTAACCAGCTTCAAGCGCACGCCACCCAATCCTGGTTCGAGTCTTTGGCGTTCCACCTCAATTCGTAAGACATCATTTCGCTCATCTGGGAAGACTATAAAGGTTTCAGTAGTATCAAAGCGATAGTCTACTTTCCGCAAACGCTCTTCATCTAAATACGACCAATCTTTAACGTCAATTGCCCAGCGAACTTTTTTACTAAACTCTACGAGTAAGTCAAATTGATCAATTTCAGGCCAAAGAGTAACGTGTACTCCCAGTTTTGTCAGGGTTTCTGCAAGCTGAATTTCCCAAAGTCCTGGCAGTGTCCCGTACCGATGCACGCCAGGGGTAAGGGCTTTCCAATCTTCTGCCTCATGCTTGGGAATTGACGCTTGGGGTGGGAGGCGGAGTTTCGCACTCAGCTGTTCACAAGTCATGTTTCGGCAGTTATAAGTTCCATCTCGACGGCGACGCATTACATATTTGCAGCGAGAGCAGAAGTGATAAGTGGGGTCACTTGTTAAGTCAACCAAATCCACATACATTTGCAGCAAAAAATCACGCAGAGGTCTTAATTGGGATGAAGACAAAAGGCGACGGTATTGAGAGTAGGGGAGGACAGGACACTCAATAATCAGCTTTCGTAAGGCGCGATAAGCTTCTTCTAGTTGGTTTACCCGACAGTATTCCAGGACATCTTGCAGGACTTTCTCTTGCACCTGCATTTCTACATCAGCACCCGTAACTTGCCACTGGAGGGCAAAATCGGAAACTAACCCATCTTCTATAAGAGTGACTTCCGATGATAGGTGTTTAATCTCTGCTGCTGGTTGCCAGTCAAGAACTGGTTTTTTTGCCCAGTTAAAAAATTCTGGCAGGCTTGAGGGGGCTTGTTCGTCTCCAGAAAGCAAAGATGTTAAATGCATTCTGGACATCCCAACACGAAGAGCTTTTGGAATATGCGCTCTGTTCATAGGTTCTTGTTTTTCCCACTCTACTAAGCCGGTTGCTAAATACCGCAATGTTTCCGTTACGGGTATTTGTAGTCCTGGTTCAATGTCCGGTTCAGGGGTGAGGAAGCGAAGACTGCGGGCAGCATTATCTTCCCATTCCACATCGATACCTCGCATCGTCTGCAACCATCGTTGCAGTGTTGCTTTCTGGCGGGGTTGCATTCCCAGTTCAGCACAGAACTCCTCCAGAGTAGGTGCTTGTTTATGAATGCGAAACCATTCCCGTAGCGCTGCTAAAATTTTGTCTCGATGTCTAGTTACTTTCATCGATTAATCTCCTACTTGCGCTTGTTTGACCAATTTTGGCATCCCTTCACTGATAGGTCAAGAAAATTTTGCAATGTTTCCATAATGTTTCCGATGTTTCCAAAATTATTTTAAAAAAACCTATGATGCCAACAAGTTTAGGCAGGCATTGCAAAGAATTCGGACTCTGACTGTGAAATAGAGATTTTCAGAATATTTATCAGTTAATCAATACCTTTGCCAAAATAAGAGCCTACAAAAATTTTGGCAAAAACGGCAAAATGACTCATACATAAGCGTTTAGCTGACAAGGTGGCTTGGAAGCTCAAACCCTTGATGCTGCGGCAAGACATTTAAAAATGCTTGCGGGAAACCTTAAAGGAATTTCTAGGGCTTATTGTTTTTGCCAAACCTTTGAGAACAGGACGTTAATACATCAACTCAACCTCGTAAATTGGCGAAGGTATTGTTAATAGGAAGAATTTAAATGCGTTCTCCCAACGGCAAATGGAAGCCGTGGATACGTCTACAACGTATACAAATGTAAACATTAGGGAGATGGTGAGACAGTTCTGGTCTGCGGCGATTGGCTTTCTTCACACAGATGGAGGTAAACAAACGCGAAAGGAAAGATTTTTTCGTTGGTTCCTAACCTTCGTTGCGATCATAGAGTAATTCAGATGCGTTTCCCCTGGATGGGATGGGGACTTGACCCCAATATTAGTTAAACTGAAAGAGAGTTCCTAATTAGCTTTCTTCCACTCATCAAATGATTGACAAGCTTTCCCTGTAGGAATTAGCCCATTGGAGGATACACCAAAATTTGTAAGAGTTGCATTTTCTATTTGTGCATTTGCGACAGCATCTCGCAATATCTTCTCTTTTTCCTGTTTTGGCACGATTTCTATTTTCGCATCTTTAGGTTGAGGATTACTGCCTTTCTTTAGTGGAAATTCTCTGACAACATATAATTGCTCTTGTTTAGCAGTACCTGATGCAAGACATCCCCTAGATTTGACAAAAAGAGTTGAGTCCGATGAAATATCAGCAAAGAAGCTAGGCTTAGTGATAAACTTTATTTCTCCAGCAGGGCCCCATACATAAATGGGTGTTTGGAAACCTTGAGTAGGAATATCTTTAGTTTCATCACAGCCCAAATTTATTTTTCTATTTAAATCTACGCCAGCATTCCCACAAACTTTCCAAGTTACTTTGTATAAATCAGGCGTACTCTCGACAAAGTGTTTGAACTTTTGCTCTCGCTCTGCTTCTACTGCTTTTTGAGCATAAGCAGCTTTTTGTTCTGGTGATTGGCATGAAGACACTCCCAAACTTAACAGTAAAGCAAGTACATAAATCTGGTTTTTGTTAAGATTGAATCTCATAAAAGCACACCTAATTCTGCACAATCTTTTGTCAATATTTTAATAGATGAATAAGGTTAAAAATCAATTTATTAAATATATGTATTTTATCTATAGCTAAATATGGCAAATATTAAATACGAAAAATAGTTGAGATTTAAATATTAATACGAATTGCAGTTTTCTGATAATATAGCGTTGATTTTAAGTAATATTGCTCACTCAGACAATGCGGATAAATTAAGAGAGAATGGCATATTGTAGTCAAAAAGCAAGAGGTAAAAGTACTGTATTTTTCAATACTTTTGTCTGTGGAAACAATTTTTTACAACTTTTATTATCAGGATGACCAACAAATAAAAAAACTGATGAATACTGCGCTGATAGAGCAAGTATTTGACCTGATAAAACTAAACAATCCTTTGATTGCGATAGAATCTCCACTGCAAGAAAGGGCAAGACTACTGAAAAGCATTGCTAGAGAATGTCAACAAAAGCACGTTTTATGCTATCTGTGGACACTATCAGACGATCAATTACATCAGTTAGAGGTTAATGGGCAGGACTTGATTTTACAACAAGTACTAGAGTATCAGCCGATGACCAAAAATAAACGCGAAGATTACTTTGAGATCCTGCGATTTTGGAAAGCTACTGAAAAAGAAGGCATTTTAATATTAGAGGGGATATTTCCTTGGTTGGGAAACTCAACTACTGACCCGGATTTTTTCTTAACCGCCGAATGGATTAAGTCTGCCCTTATAAATCTGAAACTTGACAACCGGAACTCAAATAGAACAGCTATCCTGTTGGGGCCAAACGCCAGTCTTTCATCTGAAATTACCGCATTTGTGCCGACGATTACACAAGAATTGCCAACAGTTGAAGAAATCAGCAATTATCTACAAGGGATATTGCCAAAAAACTATAGTGAAAAGGAAATCCATGAGATCACCCTTGCTGCTGTGGGGATGTATTTAGCAGATATTGAGTATGGGATTAGTTGGGCTACAGCTTCTTGTACCAAAGCCCAAGAACTGACAAAAAAACTTTCTCTTTACAAAACTGACCTGCTCAGGCGAGTTTACAATATTGACTTTCTCCAGCCCCCAGCAATTGAAGTTGGCGGACTGGACTTGATGCAGGAATCTTTTAAGACATATAAGCGCTTATTAACGCCGTTAGCTAAAGCATATAATCTTCGGCTACCCAAAGGTATTTTATTGATTGGGCCCCCAGGCACAGGTAAATCTCATTCAGCGAAAGCTTGCTCCCAGCGATTGGGGATTCCGATGATCGTTTTAGAGTGGGGCAGTTTTCGTAGTTACGGCAACATGGCGGAGTACAAGCTAAAAAACTTGCTGGCACTAGTAGACAGGATTAACCGTGTAATTCTATACCTAGACGACTTTGACAAGGGATTTACTCTTGATGATGATTTGTCCCGACGACTAGCAGGGATGTTGTTAACCTGGATGCAGGAAAGAAAGAGTGATGTATTAATTATTGCTTCTGCCAACAACATTGAATGGCTACCACCAGAACTGACCAGAAGCGGGAGATTTGACGACATTTTTAAGGTGGATTTACCCAATAATGGGGAACGACACTCGATTTTTAAAATTCATCTCGCTAGATTTGATTATCGGTTCCGTGATAGAGATGGGTTCAGCGATGAAGAATGGCGTAGACTGCTCAAAGCGACCCATCGCTGTGTGGGTGCGGAAATCCAAGCAATTGTGGAAAGGGCGGCTATCTCTACTTTTTGCCTGATGTTCACAGACGATGTTCCACCTATGGGTGAACTGCCGCCGCTAGAAATTAGACTTGAAGCATTATTGTCAGCGAGAAATAATATGAATCCTCTGGCAATCCGGGAAGCTGAACGGATTGAGGGTATGCGAAACAAAGCTGATTTACAAGGTTTACCGTCCAGTCCCCTTGACTCAAGTATATATAGTGCCGGCAATGTCAATATTTTTGGTTAAATTATGCAATTAGTCAAAATTCCCACAACAATCGACTTATATGCTGCGGCTTACAAACTGTTAAATATTCTTGGCCCAATTGCGGGAATATCAATAATTGTCGCTTCATCAACTATCGCCTACTTGCAAACTCGTCCCCAGCATTTACCCACAAAGCAGATGCTCACCTACAATCATCGGACATTCAAGTTGGAAGTAGCCACCACACCTGTTGAATTAGAGAAGGGGCTGAAGTTTCGCAATCATTTGCCCGGCGATCGCGGGATGTTGTTTAATTTGGGCAAGGAATACAAAAATGTCCCCTTTTGGATGGAGCAAGTAAAAATCCCCCTAGACATCATTTTCATCAAGGATAGTATGGTGACGACGGTAATTTACAACGCTCCACCTTGTGCAAAAAATCCTTGTCCAATTTACAGGGGTAGTGTTGCTACTCAGGTTTTAGAACTGCCCTCTGGTGCTGTTAAAATTCAAGTCGGCGACAAGCTCAACATCCAGCCATTATCGGTTCCATACTGACCAAGCCCCGTTGGGGCGGTTATGAATTCACCGCAAACGAGTCGCACTACCCCCAATACGGTTCGGTGAAAGGTATTGGTATTGGTTTTGGATACATCCTTTACCCAATACCTGCAAAGCCATTCCCCAGACCACAAGGAAAGTAAAAAATGCTTATCTGAACCGTATTCGCACCACCCCACACCCTCCTGCTTGATGAGAAAACCAATAAAGGGAAAAAAGTCAATAGGCTATCTGGCGCTTATTTTTCTAATTTTTCTTAATGAATACAAAATTGTATACCTATATAATTTAAAATACTGATAATAAACAGCTATAACATCTATATAAGCAGTCTAGTTGCTATATTTACTGTAAAATAGATTGTATTAAATATTCTATGTAAGCAAAGGTACGGTTTTTTTTAGTACTTTAGTTTGTAGGTTTTGTGGGTGAAAACTCGAATAATATGCGTATCGTTTTAGGAGAACGAAATGCATACTTACGGCAACGAGACTGAAAGGTTTGTTAATACCGATACTGCTGCTGTACTGGCTTCAGGAAAAAAGAACAGCACGATAACAAATAGCACACTAGTGCTAATGGGAACGACGGGTGCGGCAATGATTGTGTCGATGTCAGTCCATAACATCCTCTTAGGTGGATTGATGATTGCTACGGCGATCGCTATAGCACTACCAAAGCAATCTCAAGCTCTGTTGACTAATTTTGAGCAGATACAACGCAAGTATGGAGTCAATCTTTATGCGGTGTTGTTTACGATTTTGACGGTTGTTTGTCTACTTGACTTTGCTTCCTCGCCAGCCGATGCACAGTTTTTTAACACTGCTCAAACCTGGATGACTAATACCTTTGGTAATGCTGGGAACGGACAAACACAAGCAGTTGTAGCATTGTTCTTCAACGTATTAAGGGGTCTGTTCTTACTCTACGTAGGCATCAGCCTAGTCCGGGTTGTTCAAGCGGCCCGCAACGATGAAGATTGGCAAACATTAGCCAGAACTCCATTAATTATTGTCCTTTCAGTTTTTGTAGGAGATTTAGTTACTGGCTTGATTGTTGGTGGAGGTGCGGCATAACCAACAGTAAACAGTTATCAGTAGAGAGTGATGTATTTATCTGCATCGTCAGAGTCCCCCATTTCTCACTCATTAGTAGGTAACAGTTAGGGTCAAACTATTTGACTGAAACTGTGATAACTGATAACTGATTTAATACAGTCTTTTCATGCTGAAATAGTTTGAGATCATGAAAAATGAAAATAAATTTCGGACTGTAAATAGAATTTTGGGAGACAGACCCAGATTAGGCCCATTTCCCGCCGACCAAATTTTTCCTTGGTCAGTAATAGGAGTAGTGAATGTATTTGTTGTTTCTTATACATTTCAAGCTGGATGGTTAGCAACTGGATTAAGTATTGCTTGGGGATGGGCAACATGGTGGGTAGTTTCTACGAATAAAGATTTTTTGGGAAAATTTATCGGCGTACCACGAATTAGTAGAGGTTATATGCCTTTTAAAACATTGAAAAAGAATACAAAAATCAGAATTAAAAGGGAATAGGTAACAGGCAACAGAGGAATTCCCAGAATTAAAGAAGTAGGTTGAGAGTCAAAATTCACTCCGTCAGGGGCGATGTCCTGAGCTTGTCGTAAAGCCTACGGCATAGCTACGCTTAGGGCGTAGCTTCTCCAAGAGTTGGGTCATAATTCAGGAATGTAATAGACCGAAAAAGCGGTGCTTCGTAGCATCTCCGGCTCTGCTCCTGAATTCTTCTTGAATTTCTCATTTTCTACCGTTCCCACTTAAGAGTTAAGAGTTCCCTATTTTGTAACAGTAAATAATTTGAATCATCCAGCAATCGTAGATAATTTGTACCTTCATAATGAAAACTCCGAAACAATCTAAATATCCAGATAAATTAGGTAAGAAAACATTAGAAAAAGAGCAAATTGAGTTTGCTAAAGTCTTGACTCCCTTTGAGGACATTATTCATTTAGCAGGGATTTGCAACTTGAATTTAGGCGGGAGAAAAGGCATAGGTGCATTGATTCTCAAAAAAGGCGAATCTATTCAGATTAAATTTTGTTTTGATTGTTTAGGGATTCATCCGAATTTAGCCAATGAACAAATATTACCGATATTCGAGGGTATAGAAGCCGGACTTAAGGAAATCCCAGAGCAAGAATCAATGACCATACATTTTGGTTCATTTACTTCGGATTATGAACGGCAACAAGAACTTAAGCAAATTGAGAATACTTGTTCAGTCGAACAACTTAAACTCTTGATTCGTAGTGAAAGATTACGAATAAAAGGATTAACCAAAAGTGGAATCCGAAAAAACAAATTCTTGAGGTTATGGTGTACTTATACTGTTGCTTCTGATGAGGAACGAAATCAAGATTTTGTTGAGTCTATTATTAAACAATTGGAGAAATTATGGTACAAATTCACTGGAGAGATTCACTACATTAATAATACCAAGATTGAAAATATTCTGCAAAATTCATTTAATGATGGTTTTCAATCATGGGAGAATTTGCTTAGTAATAAGATGAAATTAGGGATTAAAGCTTTGAGTCCTGAAGAACTCTGGACGGTAATCTGGCAGCAATTTAACCATTCTCCACCAACAGCAATCCCAAATCCCTTAAAAATAGATGAAATAAATGGACTAATTGAAACCCAAACAAGTGATTTTCACATCCGGCATCATTTACTAGAAGATGAGCAGTCTTTACCATTTTTGGATCGTCAATGGGTAAAAATCCAAGATAAATATATTGGAGCGCTGAATTTTAGTCAAAAACCAGGGGGCTGGATAGACGAACAGGGACAACTAAGATATCTCTGGTCACTGATATCTAGAGATAGGATTTTCGATACTGAAATCATCTGTCAAGTTACGAAAGCTAACCAAGGAATCACAAAAACTAATCTGCAAAGACTAACTAAACAATCGATTACTTCTACGACATTATCCAGTGAGAAAGGTAATATTGATGTCAAGTCGGGACTGAATATTGAGTCAGCAGTAGAAGCCCAAAAGACGATTTACAAAGGAAATGTTGTCGTACACACGGCTGTAGTTTTTCTGGTACACCGTCAATCAACACGCTCTTTAGATGAAGCTTGCCGTTACCTTGCGAGTTACTTCTTGCGTCCGGCGGCAGTTGACCGGGAGATAGAATACGCCTGGAAGACATGGTTGCAGTGTTGTCCATTTGTTTGGGAACCACTGTTAACCAAGCCTTTTAACCGCAGACTGCCATATTTTAGTTCAGAAGCACCAGGGCTGATGCCTTTGATTCGCACAGCCACAGGAGATCGGACTGGGTTTGAGTTAATTGCAGAAGAGGGCGGAACACCTGTATATCTAGACTTGTACCAAAATCACAAGAATCTAGCTGTTTTCGGTGCAACTCGTTCGGGGAAATCAGTACTGGTGGCTGGAATTCTTACACCAGCACTTGCCCAAGATATCCCAGTTGTCGCTTTAGATTACCCCAAACCAGATGGTACATCTACCTTCACTGACTACACTAATTTGTTGGGGAAAGACGGGGCTTACTTTGATATTTCTAAAGAATACAACAATCTTTTTGAGTTACCGAATTTGCAAGGGTTAGAACCAGAAATTATCAATGAAAGATTGAATGATTTCAAGGAGTTTTTGAAATCAGTGTTAATGACAATGGTGATTGGAACTAGCATGATTGGGGTTAGTCCTGGGATGATTACCAATATTGAATCAATCATTGCTTTAACATTAAAAATATTTTTCAACGATGATGAAATCAAAATGCGCTATAAGTTAGCGCTCTTATCAGGAGTGGGAACTAAGGCATGGACAGAAACTCCAACACTGCAAGACTTTTACAAATACTGTTCCCCAGCCTTTGTTAAATTAGATTCTATTGCCAGTAACAGTCGAGATATAATGTCAGCTTTAGAACAAATTCGACTGAGACTTAGTTACTGGTTAAGCACAAGAGTTGGACAGTCAATTTCTCGCCCTTCTAGTTTTAGAACTGATGCAAAATTACTTGTTTTTGCATTAAGAAATTTATCAAGTGAAGCGGATGCAGCCATCTTAGCTCTGAGCGCTTATGCTGCTGCACTCAGACGAGCGTTAGCATCGAAAGTCAGTATCTTCTTCCTCGATGAAGCACCAATCTTATTTCAATTTGAATCAATTGCAGATTTGATTGGTAGATTGTGTGCAAATGGTGCAAAAGCGGGAATTCGCGTAATCCTATCTGCCCAAGAGCCAGAGAGTATTTATCAAAGCAAGGCAGCATCTAAGATTTTTGCAAATATTGGGACTAGATTAGTCGGGAGGATACAAACCTCAGCAGTAGACCCCTTCATAGATAGATTTAAATATCCTGCCGAAATCATTCGGGTTAACAGTACAGAAGCTTTCTATCCTCAAAAATCGGGGATTTACTCTCAATGGTTGCTTGATGATAACGGTAAGCTCACTTTCTGCCGTTATTATCCTGCACACTGTTTACTGGCATCTGTTGCCAACAATCCCCATGAGCAAGAATTGCGGACTCTTTTTCTGAAAAATTATCAAGATAATCCTTTGTTAGGAATGGTCAGGTTTACTGAGGATTATATCAAAATGATTCGGTCAGAAGAATTATCTGAGGAAGCTAAAAAACTGATGTTTCAATTACAAAAAACAAAGGTAGCTTAACCATGAAGAATCGTCAAAAAGTTGCTGTACTACTTTCTGCTACTGTAGTAAGTTTATTACTAGCTACACCCAGTTATGGATTAGTCATTAGTGATTTTTTTAGCTCTATAATTGATGATATTAAAGGTGAAGTAAGTCAGATCCAAACTTGGACAAAATCGCAAATAGATCAGAGTTGGGCTGGGATTAAAAAAGATGCTCAAGCTGCAATTGATAATACTGTCGGAGAGATGGGAGCGCCAGATCCGATTGCTAGTAGCGATGAACTCAAAAATCGTATTGCTGATACTTACTCTTTACCAGTCGCTAAGGAAAAGGGGCAAGATTTAGAGCGAGAACTCACAAGAGCTTCAATCATCAGTGTTGTAGGTAAAACTGGGCAAGCAGATACATCTCAAAAAATAGAGAAAACAACACAAATAGCTCAAGACGCGAAAACCATTGCTGACCAAGCTCAAGACATGGATGCTTCTCAAAATGTCCTGAAAGCGATCGCCGCTCAAAATGGTCTGGTGGTTTCCATGTTGGCACAACAGCGCACTGATTCATTGCAAGCAAGGCAGGATAATTCATACTCCAATCTCATGCTGACTCAAGTTGCAGAAAACACAGCAAATGCACGCAAAAAACAAGATTTGAATGAATTAGGTACTCTTTCTTTGACTCATGAACTTATCGGTATATCTCGTTTAGATCCAACGCAAGAAAATTAACCAGGAGAGGAAACTCTTAACATCTTCCTGATTCCTTATCATCAATTCACCCTTATGCTTTCAAAAAATTACTTATTCGCTCAATCTCAGTTTGCTGGTGCAGATTTATTAGAACAAGCAAGTAAGACAGCAGATTTTATTGCTCAAGGTTTTAATCAGACTTGGGAAGAAACTATCACAGGTGATTTATATGCTGCTATGTGCAAAATCGGTGTATTATTCGCCGTTGCAACATTTGTTTTTTTCATGGTTGAGTGGACAAAGAAAATGCTCTTAGGTGATGAACAACGTGCATACACAGATTTTATTTGGGTGTTGATAGTTATAGTACTCCTAGCAAATAATGGCAAAGCTTTAGGAGCAGGTACTCTCGGAATCAGAAATTACATTAACAATACAAACCAATACATGCTAACACGTACAGCAAAAGGTATTGATTTAAGAGCTGCATATCAAAAAGCTTTGGGTGTAGAAGCGGTGCGTGGAGCTATTGCGAAAGAAATAGAAAATTGCAAAACCTCGTCTTTGAGTCCAGAAGAATCTGTTAAATGTTTATCGGACGCTAAGAATAGACTTCAACAAGACTATCCGAGTTATTTTACTGGTGAAAGCGGCCCGTTTTCGTGGGTCATTCAAAAAATAGACAGAATTATTCAAGCTCCAATAGAGGCAATTAAAGGTGGGGCTAATCCTATACAAGTAATACTTTCCCCTTTCAGTGCTTATATTGGTTCTTCGGTCATCGAAATTGTTTCGATTGTACTGATTGGGTTGAACGGAGCTTACCAATGGGCGATTGAACTAACGATGTTGTTAACAGCACTTCTCGGCCCTTTAGCTGTAGGTGGTTCTTTGTTACCTTATGGTGGAAAAGCAATTTTTACTTGGCTTACGGGTTATTTCGCTGTAGGAATGGCAAAACTTTGTTTCAACGTAATTGCCGGATTAGCCGGACAATTGATTGCTACTTCTAGAGCAGATCAACCTCTATTCTTTCTTTTTACAATTGGGATTTTTGCTCCTTTCTTAGCAACTGGATTAGCTGCTGGTGGTGGTTTAGCTGTACTTCAACAAATCAACAAAGCGGCTGAAACCTATAGCACAATCGCTATTGATGCTACTAAAGCTATAACAACATCTGGTGGCAGTTTAGTATCAAAATTCAGTAAATAGAGGTAATAGCTATATTAAGAGTTCTCTATTAAGAGTTAAGAGTTCCCTCTTCACCAATAATCTAACAATGTTTAATACAAAGAATGGTACAAAGGCAAAACCAGAGCCGTTACAGCTTCTGCAATATAACAAATCTGTCCCAACTAGAATCGGAATAATTTCACTAGCTGGATTTTCGATGGCTTTGTTCTCTTTATTACTACAAATCCTTAATTATGGGGCAGTCAGTAGTTTAGGTAAAAAGCAGTTAGCGCTAGTACAATTGTCATCAGGAGAATCAGTCGTTGCCCAAGCAGTAGAGCCGAATGAACGCTCAGATGAAGTTATTAAAAAGTTTATTTCTAACACATTTATCAAGATGTTTAACTGGGATGGACTTGTTCAAACTTTTAATGAAAAAGGAGAACCCATTACTAAACAAGATGCTGGTATAGATGTAGGTAGAATTGAACGTTCTAATGGCAGAGTAACTACTTCTTCTTATGAAGCTGCTTATGCAATCAGTGAAAAGCATGATTTTCGGACAGCATTTTTGCGTAAGCTAGCTCAAATGACCCCAGCAGGGGTATTTAACGGTGATACACAAGTATCTTTGATTCCCCGCTTCATTTCATCACCTCGCAAAATTAAAGATGGTCAATGGTCAGTAGATTTAGTAGCTACTCTCGTTACTTTTACAAGAGTTGATAATGCAGGCAAAGGTATACCCTTTAACAAAACTATTACTGTAGAAGCCATTAGTACACCGCAAAACATCCCTAATGATACTACTGCTCTGGCAAAGAAAATATATCAAGTCAGGCAAGCTGGATTAGAAATTACGCAAATCGTCGATTTAAATTTGGCTAACAGACAATGACAAATACTCACATTAATAGCTCATCAACTGTAGATGATTTTCTCCAAATAGATGATGACTTAAAATCTTCAGCAATGAGTTCAGATTCTAGCCCAAGGGAAATTACGTCAGAGGGAGAATTAGATAATCCATCAGTCACAACTAAACATACAGTAATTACTTCTCCCTGGTCAAGATTGTTGGTCATAGCACTCCCTTTTGGATTGACCTTCCTAGCTATATTTTGGCTGCTGAATGGAATTTTTAATCCTGATAACCGCGATACTACTAAAACTATTGAAGAACCAAAGTCTTCAGGAAATAAAGAACAAGTTGAGCAAACAGATGGGGATGTTTACGCTAAGTTAGCGCTGAATCAGCAAGAAGATGAATTAAATAAGATTAATCAGAGTAAGCAGGAAGTTAAAGTTAATAATAAACCTGTGAGTGTTGCAGCTTCACCACCAACACCAACAGCTAGACCTGTGGCACAAACACAAAGTTATAGCCCTAGACGATATTACGTTCCGAGTAGAACTAACCAGACTATTTCATCACCACCTCGTAATCAAACATTGCCAAGAATTAGTAATCCTGTTAGGACTGTTACGCCGAAAACAGAAACGCCAACAGACGTGATAGCTGAATTTAATAGACTTCGCAGCTTAGGATCTTACGGAAAAATCGCTTATACACCTACTTCAAATAACCAGCAGATATCAACAGAGGCGACATCCTTTCAAACACCGAATACAACACAAATTAAAGTACAGCCACCCAATAGTGCTTATACAACACAGCAAACACGCCCTAACTTCTCTAACAGTACATCCACAGAAATTGAGAAAATTCGCCCTCGTTGGTTAGCCGATTCTAAATCTGATAAACAAGTAGCAGATGGTAATTACTTGTCTCAAGAAAACCAAATTCTGCAACAGCGTAAAACTCGCTATTTAGTCGTTGGGGAATTCGCAAATGGTGTTTTAGTGACTCCAGTGGTCAAGCAGCAAAGCGAAAATACTCGCTTCCAACAACAGCAGGCTCCAGATGATAGTAAACGCTATGTTGCTAGATTAACGGCTGATTTGCATGACAACTATGGAAATGTGGCAATTCATAAAGGCACTTTATTGGCCGTTGAACCCCTACAGGTTAATGGTGGCTCTTATGTAAGTGTGCAAGTCACGAGCATTATCAAAGATAACACTGAGTACCCAATTAGTAGCGGTGCAATTTCTGTATTAGGAGAAGGCGGGAAACCGTTGTTAGCTAAACAGTTCCAAGATAAGAAAGGGGGAGGTTCTGACTTGACTGTGGGATTAGTCAGTGGTTTGGGCCAAGTAGGAACAATCCTGAATCAATCTGATTCCAGTAGCAGTGTAATTAATTCTGCTACAGGGACATTTAGCTCTAGCACGACTTCAAACAGCCAGCGCAATATTGGCGGGGCATTCTTACAAGGTGCTTTTGGCAAGCTTAGTGACATCATTGCTCGTCGTGCAGAAACTTCTAACCAAGAAATCACCGCTCGTCCCAATGTTTGGTATATCCCACAGGGGACGAAGATTACGTTTTTGGTGAATCGTTCTCTGGAGTTGCCATGAAGAAGTTAAAACTCATGACAGCGCTCCAGCTTGGGGTTGCTGCTTTTTTGGCAGTGTGTCTAGTTCCAGTCAAAACCTATGCTCAAAGTACAGTCCGCACTATAAAGCAATCTCAGGTTAATGGCAGCACTGCCAAGCTGCAAAAAATTAAGGTCTGGAATGGCTCAGGCGTATCAATTTCATTTTATGAAGTCAATGAGATGGTGAAGCGGGTGTGGATTGACGATCCCTCGCAAGTTCTGATTGACACTGATGGTTGTTTAGAGGGAATCGACCAGAACTGTCAAAACAGTAGTGCTGGATTACTTCACTTACGCCGGATTAAAAAGCTTCCGGTTCCAGGACTGCCGCAAACAAGTGCAACTTTGCTTACAGTGATTACTCAAACTGCTTCTGGCTCGCGCAAAGTTTACCACTTTCAAGTTACCCCATCTAATTCCCGTCCTGAATATAGTCAAGTGTCAATTATTAACGACAAGCCATTTTCTCTAGTAGCTCGACCGAGATTATCGCCCTTAGTACAAACTATCAATACCATAAAACAAATCAGAGCGGGGATGAGAGTAGCGATTAGTAATGGTTTGCTCAATCAATCTGATGAACTTCACAATCGGATTGAGCAATTCTTGACTCATTTTCAAGGTGGAGAGCAAATGCCTGATGCTGCTGATAAAGCTGGTGTTTCACTTAAATTAGTTAACAAATTAATTGAGCTTGGACAAATATGAAAACATCAAAGCGTTCGCCCAAAATTAGTTTTGATACGATTCGCTATTTAATATTGTTTGGGTTGCTAGCAGGATTGTTTATTCACAGTTTTTGTAAGTATGGAATCATGAATCAGGTAATTGGATTTATACTGCCCAAAGCATCAGCACAAGTCCCATTTGTTAGTAGCAACAATGGCTTGATTCCAGACTGGTCAAAAATGAAGTTTCAAGACATGATTGTATCTGAATCTGGTAATGTGACTTACCCAACTGACCGAGGGAATCAGACTAGAACTTGGCAAGCTGGACAAAGTATTGGCGATTTTATGGAGCTTGGGGATTTTGAAGATGCCAATCTGAATATTGAAAAGCTTACCCTTTCGACGATATCTCAGGCATTAGCTATTGATTTAGATAGTTTAAAGCTTGATGATTTTGGAATAATCAAAACTCAAACCCTTAGCGATTTAGTCAAGGCTATACCTGATTTAGCTAATCAATCAGCCAGTAGTGTAGCACCAATAGCCGACTTTTTTCGCCAAATGGGTATCAGCACTAATCAAAGAATTGGTAACGTTGCTAATTATTACAATTTAGATAATATCACTCTCGGCAATGAAATTGATTTGTCTAAATACAAGCTGACATCGATTCCGGGGATTGAAAACTCATCATTTGATGAATTTGCTAATTGGCAAGATACTCTAATTTCAGACATCCCCGGATTGAAGGATTTATCTTGGAATAATTTTCCTAATGTGCCAGAGCCGGATCTTTCTTTCGTTGGTCAAGTAGATTTGCCATTGGGAGATATAGAAGCTAACCGGATTCGCAGCATTTCTGGCAGTTATCAAGAGGGTTTTAATGTCCCTTGCAATCAAAATAATTGCGTCCACTTTGAAGCTTCAGGTTTTGGGCAGACCACTGGAGCGCAATGGATTTCGGGTAAAGTCCAAAAAGTAAAAGGTGGCTATGGAATTTTAGCTGTAGCTAATGGTGGTCTTGAGCCAACAGGTCGTCATCCCTTTGGTAAATCATTTAAACAAGTTGTTTGGGATATAGATGAATCAAGCGGTTCCGTTAACACTGCTATGTTTTTCCGTTTCTGCAAGACTATTCCTTTTGTTGGTCGGACTTGTACTCCCTACTTTATTGGGCCAGTTCCGTTTATCAATTATCACGAAAAAGACCCAATTATTTTTGGTAGTCCCTCTACTGTTCCTAATTAACTATTCTTAATTCGTGAATTTTTGCGTGATGAGCAATAATTTGACTACTTCTACAAACAAACAACCATTTCATTTTGAACAGTTACAAAATCCACATAGTGACATTGGTAAGTACACTCATCATTTATTTAAACCAAGTGGATTAGCAATTATAAGTATGTTAGCTGCTTACATTTTAATGAGAGTATTTTTTGGCGATGGCAGTAATAAAAAGAAGATTGCTACTAGTTACTGGGGAGGTACTAAAGAAACTGCTGCTGCCAAGAAAAAGGCGCTACAACAAATAAATTCACCCAAATGTGATAGTGCAGCACTTTACATAGGTAAGCATAAATCCAAGGGTGCTAAACAAGTAAGTGGCGCTGGGACTACTTTTTATATTCCTGATGTTCAACGAGGGACGGCGGCAATTGGCGCTCCCGGCAGTGGTAAAACTTTCAGTGCTATTAACCCCGCAATTTACTCTGCCATTGACCAAGGATTTCCGATAATTGCTTATGATTTTAAGTATCCCTCTCAAGCCAAAATAGCTGCTTACGCTAAGGGTCAGGGCTATGATGTTCACATTTTCGCCCCAGGATTCCCGGAATCGGAAGTTTGTAATCCATTGGACTTTTTACGAGATAGTAGTGATGCTGAAACAGCTAGGCAAATCGCTACTGTAATTAATAAAAATTTTCGCATTCTTAGTAACAGTAGTGAAGATGGTTTCTTTGCTCCAGCAGGGGATCAATTGACACAAGCTATCTTGATGTTGACTAAAGAGTTTGGCGAATGCGCTGATGTTATGACCAGTGCCGCCATACTTTCTTCTGAACTTATGGTGCAAAGATTGATGGCAGCTAATCTCAATCCTTGGATTAAAATTGCCTTTGGTCAGTTGTTCAGTTCCGCCGCAAGTGAAAAAACTGTTGCTGGCATTGTATCTACCGCTAGCATAATGTTCACTCGCTTCATGGCCAAAAATACTATTGGTTGTTTCATTGGTAAGACTACTCTTCCCTTATCAATCAAAGGTAAGCAGATGATTATCTTCGGGCTAGACAGAGAACGTCGGGACGCAGTTAGCCCTTTGCTCACCAGCATTTTACACATGACAATTGCTCGGAACATTGCTAAAAAGCGTCTTGACCCTCTTATAGTTGCACTCGATGAACTGCCTTCTCTCTACTTACCAGACTTATTCAAATGGCTGAACGAATCACGCTCTGAGGGGTTCTGCGGTATCCTGGGCTGGCAGAATATGGGGCAGCTTGAGAAAAATTATGGAAAGGAAGTTGCTAAGACTATTCTTGGAGCTTGCGGGACTAAGTTTGTTTTCAATCCTGGTGAAAATGAGTCTGCACAATTATTCTCCAGTTTCTTGGGCGACGAGGAAATCAAGTACAAGCATAAAAGCCGTTCTACAGGCGGGGGAAAAGCAAACACTACTACTAGTGAGCAGGAAAAAACTAAAAAACTCTTTGAGTCAGCCCAGTTTTTGAAGTTGCCTCCAGGTAAATGTGTCTTCATTAACCCTGCTTATTCTAATAAAAATGAGGGGTCGGTTCCTTTGCTAAAATCTCTCAAAATACCTCAAGCTATTCGAGATATTGAAGAATATAACCAGCAGCGATGGGCTAACCTTGTCAGTCTTTTAGCTCGAAAAAGTACTCAAAAATTTCCAACTCAGCAAGACTTAGATATCCGAATTGCTAATATTAACAATCGTTTTCCTTTATCTCAAAATACTCCAGAAGTTTCTAATAACTCTTTGCCTTTGGATATGTCTGAGGTTAGTTCATTGATAGATATTGAATCAAATGTTTTTATTTAAAAGAGCCAGTAGTGAATTGTAGATGGGTATAAATTCTCGTTTCCATTACCCCTGTTAAAAGTTCCTTATTCCCTATTTCCCTTTCATTGAGAACTTTTCCTTATGCGAATGATTATTGAAGAATCTGCTATTGAGAGTTTTAGTATCCTTGAAGAAATAGCATGGAATCGAAAGACTTGCTCAGTCAGCTTTTTAGATATTCATGCTGAGACTTCCGAAATCATTGCCAGTTTTCAAGCTCTCTCTTATCGAAGGCCAAAACTTAAAAAAGTTGGCATTTATACCATAATTACTTTAAAAAATCTTCATCAGCCTCTGACAGAAGAATCTTGCCAACAAATTTTAAATCAATATGTTCATGGTATTGGTTGGGATGATTTACAGTCTATTAGCTTTTGGGAAATTACACCTGATTCTCTTCATCTGCATATTATCTTTAATCGCGTTACTCCAACAGGTAAACTTATTGATTTAGCCTGCTTGGGAGCTGATTGGAAACAATATGAACTCCTCCAAAGATGCTGTTCTCAGGTTGTGCAAAAATCTTTATCTCAATGGGATCAAGGAAAACTGAACTCATCGCCAAGAGTTGGCATACAAATATCGGTATAACGTTTGCAAACTCCAAAATTAACAGTTAATAGTCTTATGTTTGATGAACGACATTTACAATTGAGTTCTGCTTATGCCAAAAGCAGTGAATACTTTGCCAGAGCAGTGATAGCTCCTTATCTAAAATTTGTATTGGACTCGATAGGGTTAGCAATAGATGATGAAATAAATAAGAGATTGAAATTGTCAATTGGTCAAGAGACTTATGTCATGACTCCTGATGAAAATGGTGGTTGGAAATGGCAGAAATTTGACCCGCAAACCGAGGAATCTATTCAAGCAGAGTTTGAAGAAATTGAAAAATTATTAACAGAATTATTAACTCCGCTTTTACCATCTGATGATGAATTTCCACTTTTACCACCGGATAATACAGATCCACTTTTGCCTGGCTCTAATACACCTCCTAAATTATCCCCCAGTGATTCACCTCCGATTTTACCGCCGTCTCGTACACCTCCATTTTTGCCCAATTCTGCTACACCCGTTGAACTAGTAGTTATACCAATCGTTCAAGAGGCTGACTCAACAATTTGGGCTGGCGTTGCAGAGGAGGCGGTAGGAGGAGTAGAGTTGCACTTAGAGAAAGAGAACGGTTCAACAGAACAATTTCTGGACAATAACCTTGTTTCATCCCCAAATCTGCACTTAGGGCATTCTCTAAGTACAACGCCAGCAAAAAGCTCCCTGCCCCCTACCTCTTCTTCATGCATAGATCCAAACCACTGGCAAGAATTAGTCGAGGAAAGTGCGATCGCTCCAGAAATTGTCGAGCTTAATTTTAAGAGCTTACACTTAGACCCAATAGAACTTGAGCATGAAGCATGGGAATATCTCATGTACAGCAAGAATTTAGAACGTATTAATACCGGACGACTATCTACTGGAATGCTCAACAAATATTCTCACCTTGAGGATGGGGGCTGGTGGTGTAATGCTGGTGTAGATCCTCGTTCTTTTTCAGCAAACGAGCCAGGAGATAAACCCGATCAAAAAATATGGGGATGCTACAAACCTAATAATCCGAGAGAAAAAGCCGATAACAGAGGCAAGTTTATCAAATACGAACATCCCCCGAAAGTTGAATTAAGCATCTTCCTGTTGGATGTTCCCCAAGATATCGCTCAACAAATTTATTCTAAAGCTGGAGTTGAACCAAGTATTAGCGATCGCAAATCGGGGTTTTGGTACTGTGTGTGGAAACATAATGTTCCAGTCACACTCGCCGAAGGAGCCAAGAAGGCCGCTAGCCTATTGAGCCAAGGTGAAGCAGCAATTGGATTACCAGGGATTTATGCTGGCTATCGTAGTAAGGATGGGCTGGGGAATCAAATTGTGCCCATATTACATGATGAATTGGCAGTTTTTGCTACCCCAAACAGGGACATCAAAATTTGCTTTGACTATGAAACTCGGTATAAAACTAAGCGCAACATTGATATCGCTACATACCGTACTGGTCAACTTTTATCTGATGCTGGCGCTCAGGTCAGTATCGTTGAATTACCAGGCCCAGAAAAAGGTGTAGATGATTTGATTGTTGCACAGGGCGCGTCAGCTTTGAGGCAAGTGTTTATTGCATCTGTCCCCCTGAATGATTGGTGGGAGAAAAATCAGCCACCCAATTTACGCCTAACAGTCTTTCTGAAAAATGGTGAACAGATCCATCTTTATGAACAACTTGGTGATGGCACTGTTAATCTAAATTCGTCAAGAGAAAGTGTGGAAGAAGAACAGACAATTGCTCTTTTTGGAAAAACTCGTTCCAAGTTGTCAATCATACAACCAACAGACCTAATTACAACCCCAGAAAGTTCATCCCAAAATATAGGAGGGCAAGTAATAGATGCTGAAGTACTTGCCGATGAAAGTAAAGAAGAAGTTGCTCCTGCTCAAAACGCTTCTCTACCTTTAAAGGAGGTATCGGTTCACTCCTTTGATTCTTGGGCAAGAAGAGAACAGGTTAAACAATACCAGCAGAATTTTTTCAGAAAGCGTTTAGAAACTAGAGAAAATAAGGAAATTGCTTCTGTAGCTTATGCCCTTGTGAAGAATTATGGTGTTGAAAAAGATGGTAATTTAGTTTATCAGGCTGATGCTTTTACTATCATAAAATCCGGCAATAATTACAGTATTCATCGCCGCGCTGACGAAACCTTGGCACTAATGCAATTTTCCGCCGATAAATGGGGAGCTATCACTCTGTCTGAGCAACCCAAAGATATGTTTCCAATCGAAAGGCAGGAGTTTTTATTAGTTGCTGATTATCTCAAAAGTGGCAAACAGCTACCTTCAGTCGATGAAGACCCCAGGAAAATTGCTAATACCCTTGGTTCGCTCTCCTTTGATGGTACGCACACAATTTTAGAGAGCTTCAAAACTTCTGAAATCTTGCAAATCCTCACTCAAACTCTAAAAAGGACTGGTTGTGATGATTTGCAATTGGGCAATTACCGTATTCTCTACCAGAAAAGCCAACTTGATACTACATTTACTCTGCAACTTCTGAAAACTGAACATACTGGTGTTACAAGAGTTGCTGCCAGCTTTGAATTCAGCAGAACAAATTCAGGTATGACACATCAACTTAAGACTCTTGCTATTACTGAACAAGACTTAGCTAAACTCAGATTACTTGCTCAAAAGTTGGATATTCAACAACCTGCCAAGGAAGCAACTGCCAATCCTCATGCTACCCGTGATATGGAAGTGCCTATTCACCCGAAAATTGCTAAACTTTGGCAAGACTTAGAAAATAGGCAACAAAAAAGTAATTCTGTTCCTTACACAGCAGCACAGGTTGAACAAAATTCTCTTTCCCCGGACTCTACGTTTGACCTAGCTAGCAACTCTCAAGATATCAATTTGCAGCCAGCCAATACAGCAGTAGCTAAACCAATCAAAAAAATATCTATTTTTCAACATCAATTAAGCAAATCTGACATCGAGAGCATTCCTTTACCCCTTCATCCTTTGCTTGGTCAATACCTGACTTTTCACGGGATGTGGAAAGGGGAAATTGGTTCGCGAATGATATTCGCGAATCACTGTGACTTTTTATATTTAGAAGCTTCCTCAACCAAATCTTTTAAACCCTGATTGAGAATTTCAACCG
>NZ_JACJTD010000069.1 GCF_014698505.1 Nostoc foliaceum FACHB-393
CAATAATCAGTGGTTTAGAAAAATCCTGTACACCTGATGCAGCCAAGAGAAAGCTTTTGGTGAAATTTGTTTCAACACCACTTCTGATGACATAAACTTCATCAGCACTCACTACAATGTCCAGCTTCAGATTATCCTTTCCTTTGAACTCTTTAGCCGTAAATCGCAGTTCAGACAGATAACCAGTTAATGCTCTCTGGGAAACAGGGATGGTTTTCCCCCTGTCAATATCGTAGTGATACCACAGGTAAGATTCTCCACCTAACTCAGCATTTTTGACATATAAATAGATGGGTTCGGGAGGGTTGCATAAACCTAGTTTGATTTCAGTAACCATGTTTACCTCGATTAAAGTTTCATTGATTAATTTTCTGTGTGCAATAATGGGAATTCTGTAGCGGGAGAGAAACTTTCGTGCGTTCACCTGAAGTAATGGCATGACTTTAGGTGAACGCTTTTGTATTAAATTCAAAGTTCTCGATTACGCTCTAGTTCCCACTGCAAATAAGTCAGTGCAGTTTGAGCATCGGCAATGTTTAAATCAGGTTGATATCCCAACTCCAGTAGTTGTTTGTAGTCTGGGTGCGTAGCAATAAGGGATATCAGAGTTTGGGCTTGTTCAACTAATTGCTGGAGGTTGGGATTAGACATTTCAATGCCAAGCCTAGAACATAAATCTTCCGCCTTCACTCCCCTGATTCCTAGCTCAATCTCCGTTTCCAACTCTTCAAGTAGAGATTGAAAATCTGGGTGTTCATCGTTGATTTCAATCTCAAAGAAATCTGCACCCTTCGTAACGGTGGTTGCCCAATTGGGTAAAGTCTGCGGAATGATTTTTGCGTAAAGTTTCATGATTGTGTCCTCTGGAATTAATAACCTAAAAATCCTCGGCAATCTCCAACAAAAAACCGCGTCCCGTGTTCTGCACTTGCACTAGTTGTTTATCCAGCAGAGTTTGAATGACTGAATCAGAGAATTCAAATTGCAGACGATGCAGAGGAACACAACCGCCACAAAGTCGAATCGAACGCAGCAAATGATTGGCTCTGCGGTCAAAACTGGGGTCAACCGTCTTAGGCATTTGTGAAACCTCCAGTTACTACGGCTAACTGTTGTTGCAGAATTGCTATTTGACTTTGGTAAAACTCAATCTCTGCGGTAATTTCTGAGAATAATTCCTGTGGGGAAAGCGGCTGAATTTGATTCTCTTGCAAGTAAGATATTTCATCAGAATTTTTATTAGGCATCAGCGCATAACGCCAGCCATCATCAAATTGTTCAGCCAACTCTGTACCTGAAGGATAGTAATAAAGTCCCAAGATGATGCCCTGTTGTGTACGTTGATCCAAAGCAAAGCGAGGGTAGCCCCAGTGTTGGGGAATGGATATTGTGGGTTGCATTGATTTAATGGGGATTGGTGAATAAAGGGACAATGAAGTAGAGGTGCAGAGGAGCAAAGGAGCAGAGGAGAGATTTGTACAGATTCTTTCCCCTCTGCACCTCTGCCCCCCTGCCTCTTTACGCTGTGACTAACTCCGCTCTCTCCAGCAGCCGTTGCAATTTATCACCAGTTAGCTGTTCTAACGGCTGATCTAAAAAATATTCCTCAAAAATGGATTTACCATTAGTAGATACGTCCACCATCGACAGCGATCGCACTGCATCAAGCACCGAGTTAGAATACTGCTGCTGGACTGAATAACGCCTCTTCACCCACCAGTTCCCGTCAGTGCATCCGACTTGCCCCAGTTTCACGCCGTTGTTGTTGTAAATGCCATCATCGAGAATTTCAAACCCGTAATTCTGGCACTCGTTGAAGATATGCGCCATGATTTGGTTTTCAGTAGAAGAGGAAGGCATGGGGGCAGAGGCGCAGAGGGGCAGAGGAGAAAGTTGTTGTAGGTTTTTCCCCTCTGCACCCCTGCTCCCCTGCACCTCTGCTTCTTCCTGCACAGGTAATGAGCCGTCTTTATAGTGATTGCAGATGAAGCGATCGCAACGCATTAGAGTGTTGGCACGAAATACTTCTTTCTCGTTAACCATTACTACCCAGCGTTGCGTTAAGTGGTTGTCGTCATGGCTGATGCTGGCTATCAGTTGATTACCAGCGTAATATTCGTGATAGTCAAACGAGATTTCGACTATTGTGAGGGGTTCGGGAGCTACGGCTTGGGCTTGGTCAGCGATGTAGCTGTCGAGTTCGGCTTGAGCGAGGGCTTGGTTATCAACTTTCTGAAGCTGGGTGGATTGATGGGCGATGATTGCGTTTACCCAGGTTTCAGTCGCTCTTCTGTCGCCGGTGGGTGTTACGCCGCGTTCAGCAGCGATTCTTTTGAGACGGGGGAGGTTATAGCGGGAAAGGGCTTGCTGTGTGTAGGTTGGATGTGTCATGATTGAAATCTCCATAATTAATTGGGACAAAAGGCGATCGCGGAAGTTTGTCAGGCTCAGTCGGTCGTCTTTTGTTATTCCCATGATAACACGATACTAGCATCGCGTCAACAGCTAGCTAGTATCGTAGTTTCATGTTATCGTATAATGGTAGTATTAAGGGCATGAAATTGCGAACAAAACTACCAGAGTTGATGAAGTCCAGAGGATTAGATCAAAAAACCCTAGCAGCTGAAACAGGGCTTAGTCCTACTACTGTGGGGAAGCTTTACCGCAGCCATTTTGACCGCATAGATAACCACACAGTCACGACGCTGTGTAAGTACTTTGGGTTAAGAAAACTAGATGATTTAATTGAAATAATTTGGGAAGAAGATGATATTGAGGGTAGGCAAGTGTGATTGTAGTTGTAGCCAAATCAATTGATTCTTCATCCTTGCTGTTACTTGCGTTATCGAAATGCAAAGAATTATCAAAATGCCTTAATAATCAGGGAGTAATGTCCTATGTCTCCCTTAGAAAGCAATATTTGGTGACAAGTCCCTTTGCGTCTACGCAAATTCCCATAACACTGAAAATTTATCTGCAATCGACTTTGAGTAAATGTTACTAAGCTAAAAGGGGTGGAATCATGCCTAAACCGCCTTCCAGACGCAACAAAGCCACCCCTGGCGCATCTGATGACAGCACATTAACAAATGACCTTGCAGAAGAGGATATTTCCCTTCAAGGAGACCCAGCCTCAGCAACAATCACCGTTACTGCCGTTGAAGTTCCTGAATTAACCGAGCAAGAGCAGAGCGATCGCTTGCATTTAGAGCGAAAGGTAGAACGTGCGTTTTTTGAGGCAGGGAAAGCTTTAATGGAGTTGCGCGATCGCCGACTTTATCGTTCTACACACAAGACTTTTGAGGATTATTGCCGCGAACGCTTTGGTTTTAGCCGCAGACAGCCCTACCATTTAATAGAAGCTGCGGTTATTTTTGATAATTTGGTAGAAAAATGTGAACGTTCCGTTCACATTTTGCCGACGAATGAGTGGCAAGTTAGACCGTTGACCAAGCTAGACCCTGATACCCAGCCCGAAGCATGGTAACAAGCTGCTTTAGTCTGCCAACGGGAAAGTACCATCTCATCACATCGTCAAAGATGCGGTGCAAAGGATAGTGGAACGCACCAAAATACCCAACACCTACCAAATCGGGGAAGTCTGCCAAATTCTCGCAAAGGACAACCCAGAGCTTCGAGGGAAAGGCGGTTATTGGGCGATTGTCACTCAAGTCAACGATTTTAGCTGTACCGTGAAAACTTGGGATGGAGAATTGACGGTTGGGCTGAAGCATCTCAAATCTTATGAATACTTGCCTGATGAATGTCAGCAGATGCAGTTCTTGAGCGATCGCCTTGCTCGAATATATTCTGATTCTCTGGAAGAGACAGTCAAAAATCTGTTGCAGTCATTGGGAAAGTTGAACCGTGCTTATCTTACGGCGGTGGAGGAGAAGTTGTTGAGTGTGTTGGAGTTTGAATACGCAGAAAGATAACCCCTTCATTGGGCAAGCCTACACAATATTGTATCAATTAATTCACTAGCTACAGTATTTAGATAGCTGAAGCAACGCAATTCATGGGGTGGTCGGAGAATAGCGAATGTGCTAATAATTTTGTAGGATTACATATATATTTGAGGTTTGATATTTAGTAATTATTTGGTCAGTTGTGTTTCAGCAAGCTGACGATTCCGCTAACTAATATTTCTGGCTCCACAGGTTTGGTGATGTGCATCTGAAATCCTGCTTGAATTGCTCGTTGCTGGTCAAGTATTGCAGCATAAGCGGTAAGCGCGATCGCCGGAATCGTTCCTCCCTGGGCGGCTGGGCGTGAACGAATCTGCTCCATCAGCATATAGCCATCCATATCAGCCATGCCTACATCACTCACAACTAGATCGGGAATGAAACTATTAAGCACTTGCAATGCTTCTAGCCCAGACGCTACGGCTGTCACCTTTGCGCCATTTTGTTCTAGCAAAAATGTTTGAAACTCACGAGTATCAGTATCATCATCCACAAGCAAAATTTGCAGGTTGCTTAAGGGAGTCTCTGCGCTTTCTGCATCAGTGCGATTTGACTCAAGTACAATTTTTGCTGACTGTTTCAAGATAGGTATTTGAACTGTAAAGGTTGCGCCCTGATTCTCACCTAAGCTTTCTGCCTTAACTGTGCCACCGTGCAGTTCCACAATTTGACGCACAATCGCCAGCCCCAAACCCAACCCGCCAAATCTGCGCGTCGTCGAGCTGTCTTCTTGGCGGAAATACTCAAACACATACGGGAGAAATTGCGGTTGAATGCCAATGCCAGTATCGATTACCCGAATTTGAGCCAGTCGAGCGATTTGCCTTAATTCAACGATGACTCGTCCGTTATCTGGTGTGAATTTGATCGCATTGGTGAGCAAGTTCCACACTACTTGCTGCAAACGGGCAGCGTCACCAGAGATAGGTGTAGTCGGATCGAGATTAATCTGTAACTCAATATTCTTTGCTTGTGCTGCTAAACGCACCGTTTCGACGGCAGCAGAAATCACAGAGGTTAAATTAACGGGAGCCATTGTTAAGGACAGCTTGCCCCGCATAATGCGTGAAACATCGAGCAAGTCTTCAATTAATTGTGATTGTAGTCTGGCATTGCGCTCAATCGTAGCCAGTGCTTCGCGTTGACGGGCGGCATTGACCTTGCCTTTTTGCAACAGTTGTGTCCAGCCTAAGATGGGGTTGAGGGGCGATCGCAATTCATGAGACAGCACTGCTAAAAACTCGTCTTTAATTTGGTTAGCTCGTTGCAACTGTTCTGCGTGTTGCTGAATCGAGACAATTAGGTTTGCTCGGTCGAGGGCGATCGCTATCTGTTCAGACATCAATTGCAGCAAATCAATTTCTTCTCTTGTAAAGCCAGTGCGGGTGCAGCTAGCAAACGAGATGGTTCCTAATAACCGTTCTTGGACAATTAACGGTTGACTGACATAAGCAGTAACACCGTGGTTACGGACGATTTGGGCAAGAGGATGAGTGGCAATTTGGGCGCGATCGAGAACGATCTGCTGTCGTTCTTGCGCTGCCCAGCCACAGACGTATTCACCAAACTCAATCCACTCGATCGCCTCTGCCATCTCTTGAGTAATACCCTCATAGTTCTGCAAATGCAGGATGGGGCGGTTGTCTTTTGACTCGACGATGTAGTTATGGTAATATTCCAACTCTAGCTGGGGTGAGAGTTTGCGAAATAGGTTGTGCATTAGTGTCATCGGTTGCTCAACCGCCAGGAGATCGCTGGTGATGTCATAAAGCAACCGCAAGCGTTCCTCGGCTTGTCGCTGTGAGGTGACATCGCGCATGATTTTGATAAATCCTTGCACGTCGTCGGCTTCATCGCGTAAAGGCATCACAAAGCCACTACCCCAAAAGCGGCTACCGTCTTTTCGGATATGCCAGCACTCATTTTCTGCCTGTCCTTGAGTTTGGGCAGTCTGTAATTCCCTCCCAGATCGGTCTTGGGCGTTGTCTTCAGGGCTGTAAAGGATGCGATTGTTACAGCCAATTATTTCTGCTTCTGAATACCCTAACAAGTTTTCGGCACCTAAATTCCAGCTTGTAATCACACCGTTGGGATCGAAGGTGAAAATAGCATATTCTTTTGCACTTGTCACCATTAACCGAAAGCGAGCTTCACTTTGTTTAAGGGCGATTTCGGTTTTTTTGCGCTCGGTAATGTCGTAGGACATTGCCAGCACAGCATCAACTTCACCGCGATCATTGCGTAAGGGTGTGCCATGAGAGATATAGTAGCGACCGTGGCTGTTGTGTTCTAAGGTAAACGACTCGCCATTGAGAGCTTGACGAAAGTAGGGTTCATAAGTGTCTGCCAGGGCGGGTTCGAGGGCTTCCCAGAGTGTTTTGCCGACAAAGTTTTCAGTAGTCATGCCCACCCACTCCAGGGCTTCGCCTTCTGCAAGCTGGTAGCGCAAATCTCGATCCACAATGAATACAGCGCCATGAGGCAGGTTTGCCGCAACTTGACGCAGGCGAGATTCGCTTTGGCGCAGTGCTGTTTCGGCAAAAACGCGATCGCGCTTTTCTTGGGCTTCTCGCAGCGCTCGTTGCACACAAGGCACTAACCGCCCTAAGCTGCGCTTCAGCACATAGTCGGTGGCTCCCAGTTTCAGGGCTTCAATCACCCGTTCTTCGCCCATACTGGCAGAGACAAAAATAAAGGGCGTGTCAGGACAAAGGTTTTGAGCAATTCCTAAGGCGGAAATGCCATCAAAACTGGGCAAGGCATAGTCTGCCAAAATCAAATCAAACGCATTGGTTTCTAATGCTCTCACAAAGTCAGCGCGAGTTTCCACCCGGAGCAGTTCACATTCAACGCCGCCATCAATCAGCGTGAGATGTATCACCTCTGCGTCAAGAGTATTGTCTTCGAGCAACAGAAACCGCAGTGCTGTCATGACTATGCCTCATGTTTCGGCAGCGAAAAGTAGAATGTTGCGCCCTCGCCGATTGCGCCTTCTGCCCAGATGCGTCCGCCATGTCGATGAATGATGCGCCGTACAGTGGCAAGCCCGACTCCAGTGCCAGCAAACTCCTCCTGCGGATGCAGCCGTTGAAACATACTGAATAGTCGATCGTAATATTTCATGTCGAACCCTGCACCATTATCTTTGACAAAGAAAATCACTGACTGCTCCTGTTCAATGCTACCAATTGCAATTACAGCTTCGGTATTATTACGGGTGTACTTGACGGCATTCGACAGCAAATTTTGCAGCACTATCCGCAGCAGCGCCGGATCGCCTTTTACCGTTGCCAATGCCTCAATTTGCCAGTAAAGCGATCGCCCGACTAGTTCCGGCTGCAATTGTGCTTGTACCTGCTGCAACAACTGACTGATATTAACAATAGTCAAATGCATTTCTGTCTGCCCCAGGCGGGAAAATTCCAGCAGGTCGTCCACCATTTTTTCTGCCTGAAGAGCTGATTGGATGATAATGTTGAGGGTCTGCAAACTGGATGCATCGACGAGGGTGGGATTGAGCTTGCCTTGCAACCGTTCGGCAAAGCTGCTGATGTAGCGTAGCGGCGTTCGCAAGTCGTGGGATACTGAGGAAGAAAACGCCTCCAGTTCTTGATTGATGGCTTCTAGTTGAGCCGTCCGCGCTTTTACCTGTTGCTCCAAGCGTTCATTGAGCGTTTGTACCGCCTGCATCACCTGTTCGCGGTATACTGCTTCGCGTCGCAGCTGTGCCAATTGGAGGTTGACTTTGACTCGCGCTAACAGTTCTCGTGCCGAGAAAGGTTTAATTAAGTAGTCATCTGCGCCAGTTTCTAACCCCTCCACCCGCGATCCTTCACCAGCACGAGCAGAGAGCAAAATAATCGGGATTGTCTGGGTATTTGGATCGGCTCGTAGCGATCGCAACAACTCAAATCCATCCATTCTGGGCATCATCACATCGGTTAACACCAAGTCATAGACTTTGGCGCTACCGCCACGCCGGATCGTAGCCAGTGCGGCTAACCCGTCATTTACAGTTTCTACCTCATAGTACTGGCTTAATAACCGCTTGAGATAGTCGCGCATATCGGCGTTGTCATCTACTAGGAGAATACGCGCTCTCTTGGAACTTTGAACGTGAACCTCTGAGCTTTGAGCGTGAACCTCCGAGCTTTGAAGTTGAAATTCTGTGCTTTGAGCGTGAACCTCTGAGCTTTGAACGTGAACCTCCAAGCTTTGAGCTTGAACCTCTGAGCTTTGAGCGTGAACCTCCAAGCTTTGAGCGTGAACCTCCGAGTTTTGAAGTTGAAATTCTGTGCTTTCGTCAAGGGCAGTTCCCCCTGCCCCCTGCTCCCTGCCTCCTGCCTCCTGCCTCCTGCCTCCTGCCTCCTGCCTCCTGCCCCCTTCCTCTTCTTCAGGTAGCCAGCCCCAGGCTTCTTCAACAAAAGCGTTTGCAGTTACAGCCGTCGATGACAGTGTAGAGGGAACACCAATTTGGTCGGCGGGTAGATGGGCGATTCCGGTGGGGATGGTGACGGTGAAGGTTGTGCCTTGGTCTACTGCGCTCGTGACGGCGATCGCGCCGCCGTGCCGCTTGACGAGTTCCTGCACCAAAGATAAGCCAATGCCTGAGCCTTCATAGCTGCGCCCCTTCGCCCCTTTGACTCGATAGAACCTCTCAAAGACGTGAGGCAGTTCTGAAGCGGCAATACCTACGCCCGTGTCGCTGACTATCAATTCCACTGTGTTTGCTTTGGGTTTGAGCGAGACAGAAATGATACCCTCGAAGGTAAATTTTAAGGCATTAGAGAGCAGGTTTAGCACAATCTTTTCCCACATTTCTCGATCGACGTAAATGGGATCGGGGAGGGGAGGACAATCGACAACTAACTGCAAATTGGCATTCTCAATCGCCGAGCGGAAAATACTTGCCAGTTCCGCCGTGTAGGTGGATAAGTCGGTGGGTTCGTAGTTTGCCTTCAGGCGATCGGCTTGAATGCGGGAGAAGTCGAGCAGGGTATTGACCAGTTTCAGCAAACGCAAGCTATTGCGATGTGCTAGTTCTAGCCGTTCCCGTTGTGAAGAAGTTAAGGGATTTAGCGAATCGCTCAAGGCATCTTGCACCGGAGCGAGTATCAACGTTAGCGGAGTGCGGAATTCGTGGCTGACGTTGCTAAAGAAGAGGGTTTTGGCGCGATCGAGTTCTGCCAGTGTTTCGGCGCGTTGGCGTTCTTCTTCACGGGCAGATTGTTCTTGAATCCGTTGAATTTCCGATTCGCGCAGGGCAGCTTCGGCACGAGCGCGATTGACGGCTTCCCAGGTGCGATCGGCGGTTTCTTGCAAAAGCTGGATTTCGTCATCCGTCCATTGGTGCGGCTTACTGTAATGCACGGCGAGACTGGAAACCCAACGACTTTGTTTGACGAGGGGAACGGTCGCGCCGGAAATAACGCTCAACGCGCGTATTGCCTCACGCTCTGCATCGCAGAGGCGCTCATCTCGATCGAGATCTGAGAAGACGAACGCGTGTCCAGCGCGTAAGGTTTCGCTGACTTTGCCGTAGGCGCTGGTAGGAACCTGCCCGATAAATTCTATTGCATCGCCGCGCAGGTAGTTGTCAGCAATCACAATCATTTCGCCGTCGTCTGTGAGTTCGCCATAACACACGCGTTCAGCCGCAAGGTGTTCACCGAGGACGCGCATCGCCGCCCGCTGAATTTCAACGGGGTCAAAGAGCGATCGCAATGCATCCGACAACTTGACCCGGAACGCATCCGTCTCGGCAACGCGACGCAATTGTTCTTCTGTGCGTTTGCGTTCCGAGATATTGCTAAACAGGACGGCGATCTGACCTGGCGATCGCGCTGGGAAGACCTCTACTTCCATCCACAGGCCAAGTACCGAAACATAGTCCTCGAACTGTTGAGGTTGTCCTGTGCGGACTACTGCCTCGTAGATGTCCATAATCCGTTGTTCAGCATTGGGTACGAACTCGCGGATTGTCTTGCCGACGACATCGCGCATCCCGGTATGACGCTCAAATGCCGGATTCACCGTCACGTATCGGAAGTCGCTGGGTTGACCTGCCGCAGTTTCAACCTTTTCGATGATGCAGAAGCCTTGTTCCTTTGTCGCAAACAGCGTGCGGTATTGTTCTTCTGATTCGCGTAAGGCTGCTTGGGCAAGATAGTGTTCAATCAAATCGGCGGCTTGGCGGGCGAGTAGGTCAAGGAAACGCAACTCGCGATCGCTCGGTCGATAGTGTTTGTGCCAATGCGTCGAAACCATACCGATCGATTTGCCCGAACGGGTAATCAGTGGGGTTGACTGCGCCGAGAGATATCCGGCTTCAACGTGCATTCGCCTAGAACCATCAGGGTCTTCGCTCTGAAGCACATTGAAATCAACAAAAATACGAGTGCCCTTCTTCAGCGCGATGCCGCAGGACGTGTTATTACTCGCATTCATGCGGTAGAAATACTCCCTCATATTCTGCTCAAAGCCCTGCGTCGCCAGCAGCACCAATTCTTGTGTCGCTTCGTCGAGAAGTTGTACTGTTCCGGCATCCGCCCGTGTCAGAGCGATCGCAGTAGCCATAATCTCCTGGTAGAGCGTCTGAATGTCGCCTTCGGTTACAAGCCTCGCGCTCAGTTTGCCCAACAGTTGCATATCTTTCAGGTCTGACTCTACGGCTGCTTCGGCTTGCTGGTGCTTGGTAGTATGTTTGTCAAGTTCCTGCGCTTCCTGCAATGCCCGTTGTACCGATGGCACTAACCGCCCTAACCGTTGCTTGAGTACATAATCTGTCGCGCCTTGCTTGATAGCTGCGATCGCCAATTCTTCGCCCAAACTGCCAGAGATGAAAATAAACGGCACATCAGGACGCAGGTGACGGACAATTTCTAAGGCATTGATGCCATCAAAATCGGCTAGGGCATAATCTGCCAGAATCAAGTCAAACTCATCGCTTAAGAGTGCTGTCTGAAAATCAGCGCCAGTGTCTACTCTTTGCAGTTCATGGTCAATTTTGCCATCTAAGAGCATGGCTTGAACCAACTCTGCATCGAGTGGATTGTCTTCAAGCAAGAGAAACCTGAGTGTTGACATTATTGTGCCTGATGCTGAAGTGAAGGTAATAAAAAGTGAAATGTCGCGCTGCGACACTATATTAAATATGCAAATTTATTTCTATTTACAACATTGTAGCCAATTTACGAGGGTTCAACGCTCGTAGAACGGGATTTTTTTGCACACACTCTAATTGCTGATTCTGATAATTCTCTGTCTCGTCCTTCTTGGCTTCCCCAATATTAGACCTGAATCCTTACACCGTTTGTAGAATTAGCCATTGCTTGCACCTCCAGTTAATACAATTAACTGTCGGTTGAGAATGCTTATTTGCTGTTGATAAAAGTCAATCTCTGCGGTTATTTGGTGGAATAATTCTTCTGGTGTAAGCGGTTAGATTTGATTCTCTTGCAAGTACGATATTTCGTCAGAGTTTTTATTAGGCATCAGCACATAGCGCCAACCATCATCAAATTGTTCAGCCAATTCTGTGCCTAATGGGTAGTGGTAAAGTCCTAGAATCGTGCCTTGTTCTGTACGCTGTTCCAAAGCAAAGCGTGGGTAGCCCCAGTATTGGGGAATGGATATTGTGGGTTGCATTGATTTAATGAGGGATTGGTGAATAAATAATTAGGGAAAGGGGGAAAGGGCAAAGGGGAAGGGAATGAAGAAATTTACCTTTTCCCCAATCCCAAAAACCTTTTCCCAGGCGAAGCCCAAGACTTACGCTGTGACTAACTCCGTTCTCTCCAGCAGCCGTTGCAATTTATTGCCAGTTAGCTGTTCCAACGGCTGATCTAAAAAATATTCATCAAAAATGGATTGACCATCAGTAGACACATCCACCATCGACAGCGATCGCACTGCATCAAGCACGGAGTTAGAATACTGCTGCTGGACTGAATAACGCCTCTTCACCCACCAGTTACCATCAGTGCATCCGACTTGCCCCAGTTTCACGCCCTTGTTGTTGTAAATGCCATCATCGAGAATTTCAAACCCATAACTCTGGCACTCGTTGAAGATATGCGCCATGATTTGGTTTTCAGTAGTAGAACAGGACAAGGAGAAGGGTGCGGGGTGCAGGGGGGAAATTTCTTCTCCCTTGCTCCCTGCTCCCTGCGCCCCTGCTTCTTTTTCCTGCACAGGTAATGAACCGTCTTTGTAGTGAGTACAGATGAAGCGATCGCAACGCATTAGAGTATTGGCACGAAATACTTCTTTATCGTTGATCATGACTACCCAGCGTTGCGTTAAGTGGTCATCGTCATGGCTGATGCTGGCTACCAGTTTGTCATCAGCATAATATTCGTGATGGTCAAACGAGATTTCGACTATTGTGAGGGGTTCGGGAGCTACAATTTGGGCTTGGTCAGTGATGTAGTTGTCGAGTTCGGCTTGAGCTAGGGCTTGTTCGTCGGGGGCAGCAGGGGCGAATTTCTGAATCTTGCTTGCCTGATATTTAGCGATCGCAGTGATCCAAGAATCCTTACAGCGTTTGTCGCTTACTTCGGCTGTACAGGCGATTTCGCTGTAGATTTGCTTGAGACGGGCAATAGATTTCAGTTGCAGCTGTTGTGTTGTGTAAAGGGCGTGAGTCATAATTAGTAGGTTCTTCAATAGGACTAGAGAAGCGCTTCAGATTACCAGTCCAGGCGCTTTCTCTATCTCTATTAAATCAAGTTGATTTGTAGTTGTCAAGTTGATTTGTAGTTCTTATTTTGTAGGTTTACTTTTGTAGTAGAATTTTGTATAGATGAGTTCGGAGCATCCATTTATGAAGTTAAGAGAGTCTTTGGGATTAACCCAGAGGCAAATTGCTGAAGTGGTAGGAGTAACAGATCAAACTGTTTCTAACTGGGAGCGAGGAGTTAATTTGCCACGACTTACTCCGATGCAGACAGCAAAATTATGTCAAATCACCCGACTATCAATTGAAGAGCTTGCACAATTGTTTAACCAGTAAAACAAAAATGATCACTGGTCAAACTATTAACTTGCTTTCTTTGTTGCCCTTTATGCTGTAAAAGCAATCACATCTACTTTTTTCCTTTCCTGTCTAACCACTTATCGGCTGCTTAGTATGACTTTAAGTGGGTAGATACAAGGACGTTTGAAGCACTTATCAAAGCCAATTGCGTTTAATACAATCGCAGTTGAACACTACAGCCAAAATTTATTTGTAATCAACTCTGAGCAAATACCACTGAGTTAGAAAAAGTGGCCTTGTGAATAAAGCACCTTCTAATCGCAAAAAAGCCACCTCTGCCACATCCAGGGATAGCACACCCTCAGATGATCAAGACCTTGAAGATATCTCCCAGCAAGTAGATCCAGGTTCAGCAACAATTACCGTTACTGCTGTTGAAATTCCCGAATTAACCGAGCAGGAAATTAGCGATCGCTTGTATTTAGAACGCAAGGTGGAACGTGCATTTTTTGAGGCAGGCAAGGCATTGGCTCAGTTGCGCGATCGCAGGTTATACAGATCCACTCATCGCACATTTGAGGAGTATTGTCGTGATAGATTTGGATACACCCATCGCCGAGTCAATTATCTAATAGCTGGTTCTGTAGTATTTGACAACATAGTGACGGGAACAAATTGTTCCCAAAACGAGGAAGTGGATGAAATGGGAACAAATTGTTCCCAAAATGGGGAAGCAGATGAAACGGGAACAAATTGTTCCCAAAACGAGGAAGTAGACAAAAATCGACCTAACCCCTCACGAATCCTGCCAAATAATGAAGGACAAGTGCGCCCCCTGGCAAAGCTAGAACCCCAGCAGCAGGTTGAAGTTTGGCAACGGGCAGTACAGAAGGCTGGCGGTAAAGTTCCCAGTGCCAGAATTGTAACTGATGTGGTGCAGCAGATAATGGAACGTACCAGAATACCCAACACCTACCAAATTGGTGAAATCTGCCAAATTTTAGCCAAGGATAATCCCGAACTGAGAGGCAAGGGTGGCTGCTGGGGCATCGTAAACCATGTGGGGGAATTTAGCTGCACTGTCAAAACCTGGGATGGGGAGTACACAGTTGGGTTGCAGCACCTGAAGTCGTACAACTACTTGCCTGCCGAGTGTGAGCAGATGCGGGTGATTTGTGATCGCATCGGTCGAGTGTATTCGGGTGGGCTGGAGGAGTCGGTGCAGAGGTTTTTGGAGTCTTTGGGGAAGTTGAACCGAGCTTATTTAACCGTTGTAGAAGAAAAATTGTTAAATGTACTAGAGTCTGAATATGGGGGAGAGATAATACCCTAAACAAATAATTTCGGCAAATTGGCATCCAATGTGTTTGGGTTGCAGTTTCAATGGAGTTAGCAACACAACGGGACAGTGAAGAAGTTGTACGAGGGAAAAGATAAAACTTCCCGCTTCTTGACATCCAACCGGAGCCAGTTGTTTAGTTGAGTGCTGTAGAACCCCTCTACATGATTCATACAGCGCTCAACAGAGTTCAGTTCCCACGCTACAACTGGCTAGAAATTAACAAAACTCAATAGAATCTCAGAAGATGTAGATAACTGGCATTTCTCTAAGAGCGATGCCTACGGCGGGCTACGCCTACGCACCTGTAACTGCAACGGATCGATCCGGTCTGGGTCGCAGTGCTTAGGGGCTAAGTCAAATAACGTCGCCTGCTGCACTGGCTTGGTTTCCCTCACCTTCTGCTGATAGTCCAAAACCTGCACTTTCCACTTCAGCAGGGCATCAGCACTCATCACCAATGTCCCTGTCAAAAGTGCTGGTGTGGGCATTACAGATGGGAATAGGTTTAGCTGATTGGGGTTCCAATATATTAGGGGAGTGTGTGCCGACTAGCTATTATCTCCCAGAACTGAAATGCAAGAAACCTATTAACGGGTTTAGGAGTGCGATCGCCCCAATTCAAGCCAGGAAAACTCAAGAGTAAGCGTAGCCCGTTGCAGACATCGCCTATATTCAACAATTGCAATAAACAGTTCAGTTTAGTAGAGTGTCACCCCACTGTTGTAAGCGTTCACGAAACTGGTGTAGTCGTACTGGACTTGAGTTGCATAGTCTAGAGCAAAGTTAACAATCTCATCTTTGAATACAGCCTTGTTACCGCTGGTGATATCAGTCACTTGCTTGTCAACGCTTTCTGAAACAATGCTAGCATCGTAATCTTGATCGGAGATAGCATGGTTTTTAGCAACGACCTTACCTGCATATCCCATCGCATCCATGAATTTTGATTTAGTAGTTAGTAAGGTATAGTCAAAGTCCACTTGGTAAGGGGATTTTTCATGCAGCATAAAGGGGATACCACTGACCGTAGTGTAGCCAACCAAGGGGTCAGTATTAGAGAGCATCGCTTTGGTGGCGATTGTCACCCTCGTCCCTTGATGATTTCCATAGACTGAACTTGGTAGTAAACCTGGAACTGCGATCGCTACGGCGCTAGAAGCTTCCTGCTTCATCTCCAAAATTCGGTCATCATCGGTTGCTGAAGTTGGGCCCTCAATCAGCAAGTAATACCGATACTTACCAAGACTACCAGTACCGGAACCTAATTTGAGACGAATATCTTTTAGGGTGTAGTAACTATTGCTGTAACGCTTACTGCTAGGAACTGAATTAATGTAGCTGCTCATCGCCCCAGTAATATCTAAGTAGGTACTGCTGGATACAGGCTGGAGTTCAGAGGTTGTCTGAAAAACTCGATTGCTACTACTATTTAGCAGCGTATACTTATTTAGCAAACTAGAGCGGCTTTTGGCTGCTGCCTGTTGAATTAAATCTTTGACCACACCGTTGGTATTGCTCTCTTCTAAACGGTATGAAAGCTCGTCGTTAGTCCCCTTAAAGTCGCTCATCTTGTTGAGGTAAGCATCCAGGAAATTTCGGACAATATCTTGAGCATCACTGGAGCTTAGGCCGTTCTCTTTGGCTGCTAGAAGAATCGAGACTGCCATACGTCGCAAATCCCAAACGTAGGGGCCAAGATAACCTTCATCAAAGTCAGTGGTGTCAAAGACGTTATTATCGTTGCTATTCCTCATTCCCCCAAGATTTTGCAGATGCATATCCCCCTCTAACCAAATGGCTGAGGTAGAGGAATTGACAAATCCTGAACCCGGTAATGTCTGCATATCGCGGTAGAAGATGTGAGCCGTTCCTCGATAAAAGGCGAAGGGGCTAGCTGTCATCTTTTGCATCTTCGTTGCCAGTTCTTGCGGTAATTGAGAAGCAAAGGGATGGTTGTATTGGTAAATTTCATTTTCCACCCAAGTTGAACGGGGAGTTGCAGCAACAGATGTAGATGCAAACCCCAAAGTTAAAATGAATACGGCTGCAATCTGCTGTATATGTTTGAGCATGAAAGTCTCTTAGATTGTAAAGAAATTAACTCTTGCTGGACTCTTGTGTAGACACAATCATCTAACAACAATTCTTTTACCACCTTGAGTCATAACTTATAAAGTGATTTAAAGCACAATTTAACAACTATTCATAGCCAGTAAAAAGATTGCTGTCAAGAATTTTACGCTGCCCCAATCAAGCGAACGCGAGTAGCGTCTCGTAGAGAGGAAAGTAGACCGTAGGCGTTGGCGTAGCCTCTCCAAGAGTTGCCCGTCGTAGGCATCGCCTTACTCCAGATCGCCAACGCCTTCACTTTCCTTTTTTCCTCTAAGAAATTCTTGGGTATCCATTTACACAAACTACACTTGTTCTCAACTGATGCCTACGCTTCACTGCATTACACTTACATTCTTCAAATCAACATTACCTAGTAGTTCGCCAACCCAAAATTGCTGGGTGGAGGTCGGCAGAGAAGCAGGGGAGCAGAGGAGAGGCAAATACCAAGTTCTTTCCCCTCTGCCAGGGCGTTTTCCTAAAGTAGGTAATTCATTAATCAAGTTCTTCGCTACTTTAACGTGTTCATACCACAGTGATCCGTCTTCTGTAGCATTTTCATCTTCATTTTCCTCACCAGCCCAAGAATTAGCTAGCTTGGGCTGAGAAAACCATTGTTGAGTAGCTTCAGGGTCAAAATAATTATCAAGCAAAATAGGAGCTACCCAGTACCAAGATTCATCCTCATTTCCGGTTTCAGACGAAGATTGTAGGTTTAGTGCTTGTAACAAATCATCGATTCTCTGTTGAATACGCGGTAATAGCTCAGATAAGGTAGATGGTTTTTCTATAGCCTCAGTGTCTATAGCAAAACTTAGAGGATCACATTCTCTTGCCAAAACAGTACTAGGATAGAGCAAGCCTAAAACCTGCATTCCTGTAAGCCTATTATCAGTACGAGCGAACCGCAGCAGAGGACGACGACGTTGACGAGCTTCTGGTGTGTTTTGTGGAAATTTTTCAAAAGAGCCAATCATTTGGCGCTCTGCTTCATAGCTGAGTAAGGTAGCAATTACTTTAGGGACGACACGCCAAGATGAAAAAACAAGACGTTTGGTAAATTTGGAAAGTGTAGGATCAGCAAATACTCCACTTAACTGATAGTAGGGTAAAGAAGGAGGAATCCAAAGTAATTTCCAAGTACCAGCTTCTACTGTGTCAGTAAGTAGACTTCGTAAACGAGCATTACAGGGGTCGATTTTGGTATAAGTAGAAAATTCTTGATGGGATAAAAGTAGGCTGGGAGTGTTGGAGATAATCTTAGCAAGACTAGTTAGATGCTGTTGATCATTTACGGTATTAATGAAGGACTTCTTTAATTGATAATTGTCCATGAAATTCAGCAAGTAAGGTGCTGATTTCCAATACTCCATTGTGTCGTGATGTTTTAGAATACGGGCTAGATTTTGCAAGCTTAGGTAAGTTTCTATATCTTGTGCTTCCAGTTTTGTACTGCGGCTAGAAATTTCAGTTAGCATTCCATTTCGATCTGGAGATGCTGATAGTCGTTCTGTTCGCACCATCACACGACGTAGTTCATACTCCAGTTTAGATTTAATTTCTATCAGGTTTTCGTAGCTGATGTTATTTAATTGCAATAGCTCACGGCGATATTTACTTAAAATTTGCTCAAAAGCTAAGGTTTTAGCCTCGTTAGATTGTAGAAACTCAATGGTTCGTAAAAAGTCTTCATAATGGTTATCTTCTGCTTCGTGATTTAGTGTGTACATTTTATAAGGAGTAGCAGAAAGTAGGACGACTTTAACAGGCGATCGCTCATCTGAGGAATTGAATAATTCATGAGCAATTTCGTTAAAGTCATTTTTGGGTTCCAACAAATGTTTAAATCTTTGAAACTCATCCAAAATAATTAAATCAGGCTCTAAGGCAGAAATGCAGGCTTTTGCTAGAAGAAGCCGTAAGTCTCCAATAAAACAATTCCGTTCCTTTTTTTCTTCCCCAGGAATATCACTTAATTCACGAGTGCGGTAGAAAGAATCACAAAGTGCAGTGAATCGGCTATAAAGGTCAGGTTTACCTGCTTGTTGTTCAGTAGCAATCTGCTGTTTTAGCCTTTGCTGAAATTTTTGAGATAAGGATTTGTCAATACTGTATCGAAACCCTTTAAGATTTTCTCGAAAACGATCTTTACCTGACCCTCCTTGAAAAATATTTTTGGGTGCCACTTTTTCTTGAAAATTCCAGACTTTATGCAGTAGCCAATAAAGGGTGGCCCTTTCTGTGGCAGTACCCAAGCTGGACTTCAAATCGAATGAAGTACCAGGGGTAAAAGAGATAAAGTTAATCCGATTTTCTTGTAAGTTGTGAAGTTGAAGTGGTAGTAAAGTAATTCGAGAAGCCAGGCAGAAGTCCTCTTCCCCTGTAATATTCAGACGTTGGATGTTTTGACGCGCAATATCTGCGTTGGAACATATATAAAGTATATCAATACGCTTAACCTTATCCCAGAGATGATCAATTGTTTTTGCAATCAACCCTCGCGCAATTAGTGTTTTTCCTAGTCCAACCTCATCGGCCACTAAAAAGCGATCACTGGTATCGGAGTCAAGATATAGGCGACGAAAAACGTAGTCAACAGTATCTCGCTGAAAATCTTTCAAGCCAGCAAGAATTGGTTTTATATCAGGGCAAGTGCGAAGTTTATTCATTGTTTCAGCTTTTGGCGGGTAGCATAAATGGGTAGCCAAATTTCGTAAAAGTTGTCAGGTAGCAATTGTTCTTCTGGGGGTAGTTTTCGTAAATCTTCTACCAATTGAGCAACATAATCTAGTTTTTTAGGATTTTGATCAAGAGCCTTAAGCATTGCCTCAAACACAGGAAAAAGAAAACTACTGCTGGGGCTATTTTTTTTAGAAGAATTGGATTCTATTTCGCCATTAGTTATGCTGCCACCAATAGCAGCTATTAATTCACGAGCATCAGTTTTATTATCTACTAGCAGCAACATAAGTAGTTTGAGTACTTGATTTTTATCCTGTAAAAGTGTTTTTAAAATTTGCTGCTGCCGATCCTCTGGAACATTTGCAAGAGGTATATTTAGCATTAAAGAATCTAATTTTTGATTATCCTTGGTATAAATTTCAAATATAAAAAATGAAGTAATTGCTTGACAAGATAGAGGCTGGAATTTAATAGTACTTTCTGTTTCTATATCAAATTTATATCCTAGTCCAATACAACCCATAGGATAACAGCGTACAAAGATATCAGAATTAAATGTTAAAGCTTCTTTTTTAAAAATTTCTAATTCTAGATAATACTGTCCAGGGCTTTCAGTTGCTCTGACATAAGCTTTAAACTGTAATTTCAATAGCGCATTTACTGTGGATTTAACAAGTTCACTAATTAAAAGCTCAGAAAGGTCAGGTTCAATAGGTTCAGTACGAGGTATAAAAGTTTCTAACAAACTCCTAAAAGTAATTTCTTTGTCATGAGTTACTAAAAGTGAGTCAATGCCAAAATTCTGTTTACTACCAACAAGTTCTACTAAGAACTCTATATTACGTTCAAAAGCAGCATTAGTGGCGTTAGCAGAACCTGTCCAAATTCTTGCATCTTCCCCTGCATCAGCAACGTAAAGCTTGGCATGGAGACCAACCAAACAAGTAGAAGCGGATTGATTATCGTCATTTTCACCTACATTAGCCGCAGGATTTATTTGATAAAGTTGCGAAAATGTACTTAAAGTAGTTCGTGAGATTTGGTCTAGTTGTTCAGGACGAGATATTAAAATATTTTGCTTCCCTTGCTGGCTAAGTTGATTCAGCTTTTTTTCACTCACAAATGGAGAAATAACCAACAAGCGATCAATCTGTCCACTAAAGGGAGATTGAGATTTAGTATTTCCTTGCAACCCTAATGGATGAAATTTTAATTGCTCAAAGCCAATTGGTAATTCAAAATTAACCCGTAGCAAGTCAGACTGAATCTTATCTATATAACTTTGTACTTGTTGGGAAATAGGTAAATTATGAGCTAGTTGGGGTAAAGTAGCGATGAAATTACTTAAGGGACGGTTCTCAACAATTTCCTTCCCGTTATTAATTAACTGACCATCAAGAAGTAAAATAGTATCCCAACAGCGATCAAAAGTAAGGTTGCGGCTAAGGCACAAAAGGCGATACAGAACAGGTTGATTGGGAGCTGTAAAACGTAATATCCAAATTTTTGGATGAAATATACCATCTGAATGCGGAGCATTGACTTCAATCACTGAGCCTTCTAAATAGCTGTAAAGGAGGCTGTGATTTTTGGGTATAGCAATTTTACCTGTTTGGCAGAAAACAGTGATGCGCTTTGCATATTGCTGCATAGTTGCCAGTAAAGCCTGGGGACTGCGAGTCAGATGTCCGTCTTCACCTCCCCAACCAAATGTAGTAAAGGCAAGGGGCGCTGTTAACAACGTCAGCAATTCCAAGGTGAAGGTAGTACCGATAGCATAATCAAGGGAGTAGCCATCTGGAGGACATAGGGATTCAAACAGATGTTGGCGATCGCTAGGCTGCAACATCAACTTCCTCCTGAGCAAAAGCATCTAAAATATCAGTCAAAATTCTTTGAGTAGTCCCCCAACGATAGTCAAATTGGGCAGTTCCTGATCCTCCTTTCCAAAGTTCTAAGGCCCGAGGATTATTGAGACGTGCTTGACTACCTTTGAGAAAAATTTCGCGCTCTTGAATAAGATGACGGGCTTCTTGGTGAGTAGCTATTGTTTTAACTGCTCCACTTTTAAGGGTAAAATTCAACCATCGGTCAATAAATTTTTGAGTTAACCAAGAGACTGTCACACCACTATCTGCAACAATTTTCCATAATTTCTGCCAATCCCACTCTATTAGATACTTATGCTGTGCAGTTAGTTTATCTGCCCAACGTTGAAGTGCTAATTGGTATTCTTCTACGAGTTCTTCTGCTGACTTTTGTTCTGCCAACATTAAATTATAAAGCAGGGCAGCTCCTTGGATAGTTTCGGAAAAATTCCGAGCATGACACAACTGTTCTTGAATGCGGCTAGGAAACTCACTATATAGAGGATGTTCCCAGATAAAATTAACTGAAGAAAATTGCTGACGATAATTAACTAGAAATGCTAACAAACTATTAGTTTGCTGAGTAATAATGCGCTCTGCTAAATAATTAGCTTCGTCCAGGGTAAGGCAAAAATTAGCTTTCTCAGGAAAGTCTGGCGGAACGGAAGGAATTCCTTGATGCCAATAGCTAGTGAGTTTACCTTTGACAGGTTCACCATCATCATCGCGCAAGCTATAGTTAACAGAATCATAAAATTGATCTAACGAGTGATGATAATCTTCTTGAGAATCTCGAAGATGACGAATACCCCAGGCTCCTAATCCATACCAGTAAATGTTACTGGGAAGCCGCTTTAAAGCTGCTCGTGCCTGAATGCCTATAATTCCTTTACCATCACTAGATTTTGCAAGACAGGAAATTAACTCAACTTCTTTTTGACGCAGTTTGGTATAAATCTGACTGGATGGTGTTTTTTGTTTCACTAAATCTTGGTAAATCCAGGGGATAAATAAAAAGTAACGAGCGCGGGTATGGATAGTGCTAGTACCAGGAAAAAACAGATCAGCAAACGCGTCACGCACTGAGCCAACACCTAATTCATCACGAGTAGTCTTTTCGTTGAATAGGCTAATAACATCAAGCATCTTACGTTTGTCTTGTTCTGAATAGTCCAACCAGCTAAAGGATGAGGGCATTTGGAAACTAATAATTTTATTCTTTTTATTAGAGTTCCCAATTCTTTATATGAAATTTCATATTTTTAGTTTAAAAAGGAAAAACTGAAATTAAAACACAAAAATCATCTTAGTAAAAGATTCATGTATAGCAGGAAAATACTTTAGTTTCTCAAAGAAAAAGTCATAGATACTTTTGAACTAAAAGGGGTGGAAGTATCACCGTAATCACAACAAAGACACCTCTCCTGCATCCAGGGTTTAGCAAAGATTAGGGTTACTGCCATTGAGGTTGAGGAATTAAACGAGGTAGACACTGCGATCGCCTTAGTACATGAATGGAGCGATCTTAAGCACAAGCTATTTAAGCTTAAATATATTCACCAAGCTTGGCAGCGTTTACATAAGCGAAACTGACTAACTCCGAAGTAATTGTTATAAAAATTTTTCTTAAGAGCTTCGTTGACAAGTTCCAGCACAGGTTTTTTTGCAAACGTAACACACGATAGTTTGTTGGTACTCTATAATCTGCTGGCTAGTAAAATATTTCTCCCTAATCCGAACGTCTTTCATACGATTAGGCTCAATTAATGCTGCAAAATCACCAGGGAAGTGACGTATTTGCTCTTTTGCATTTTTTACCTCAATACCATCTATACTTTCCACCATCAAATTTGATTTCAGTTTTAAATTTGATTTTTTCATAGCAAACTATCTCAAATAAGAATTAAGCGAACCGTAACCCGTAACATAAATCGTGAATATCAGTATAAACTGGCTTATCTTTTACAGACCCCTTGGCACTCACTCGCAAAATTACATCCCTATCTATCCTAAAGTCAGCAATAATTCTTTCCTTGTATATATTTTGTAATACTTTAGATATCGGAACATTAATGATTTCTTTTACTTGATGTTCTCGATTGTCTAAATTTGTAGTAATAATTAACCTGCCTTCACCTTCTCGATTATCTGTACAAAAAAACGCAACTTCTTTTTTGGCGGTATCTGGTTTTAGAATAGTTCCGCTCTCAAACACTGTGTAATGATTTTGGTCTGCAAGCTGAACATCAATAGGTTGCACTAAATATGGTTGCCAATCATAGTAAGAAATAATTGCTGCACCTTCAGCAATAACTGTATCTGCATTAGGAAGCTCAATAACTTTAGTCAGCCCAAAGGTTTTATGCATTTCATTGATAAGTAGCGGAATGCGAGAAGTTCCACCAATCAGTAGCACTTGATTAATTTGCGATGGCTGAAGACGTGTATCGTGCAAAATCTTATCTACCAAAGCCATCGCATCTTGGATTTGTAATTGAATAAGGCATTCAAATTGGCTACGATTTATATCTTGGAATAAATTATAGCTTCTCTCATTATCTGAATAAAAATCAAAAAGTTCTATTGAAGAGTTATGCTTGATACTTAAATCTATTTTAGAAAACTCTACTTCATGAAGCAGCAGACTTTCGATACCTGGCTCAATCCGAAAACCTTCTGAACTAATACTCTTTTCTCTTTGAAATGTATCTATCACATAATTCATTAATACTTCATCCAAGTAATCTCCCGATTTACCATTAGCACCAGCAGTACTAACTTCATATAAACAACCAGAATCAAGTTTGACTAAAGTAATATCTAAAGTTCCACCACCCCAATCAAATACTAAAATATTTTCGCGTCTTTGCTTCAAGTTTTCCCATTGTTCTGAGTCTGCTAACAAATAACCTACAACCGCCGCAAAAGGCTCATGAATAAAAGTTTTTATAGTAACTCCTGCCATTTCAGCAGCTTTACGAATCGCCCTTCGCTGCCGCCCATTAAAATATAGTGGAACAGTTACCACAGCTTCTTCAATAGCTGGGAAATTAGCATATCTTGTTTTAACATCTTCTTTTAAAAAGCGGAATATTTCGCTAGCTACCTGCCAAGTATATTTAGACTTACCAAATATTTCAAACTCTTCTTCTTGCTGAATTTGACTTTTTATTGACCTAATAATTTTATTTCCAGGTGTATTTTGAAAATCTTTGATTTGGTCTTTAGCATTTCTACCAACAATAGGTTGAGAATCTCCGCGATACCACACAATAGATGGATGTGGTAGCCCTTCTTTATCAACAAATGAAGTTAATTCTTCACCGTTGAAAGCAGCAGCCACTGAATTAGTTGTGCCAAAGTCAATACCAAAACCAACCATAATAATTATCCTGTTATTTGTTCTCTAATTTTTTTAATTATTCTTAGCCCAATTTGGCTATTTTCTTGAAAGTTATCATTAGCACCAGTCAAACATCGCTCTAATTTATTTAATTCATGGTCTAGACGGTTTCTCACATTGCTTAATGTGGCTTCTCTTTCTTGACTAATCTTAACTCGGCTAGAAGTTTTCAGTTGTACATATAGTTCTCTTTGGTGTTCTATGTCATTTTGACTCTGCTCTAATTTTTTCTCTGCATCTATAATTTGCCTCTTTAACTCCTGGCATTCTTGTTCTAACTGAAGTGTATAATCTTCTCTTTGCTTGCGTAATTCTTGTTCCTTCTGCAAGTTCTCGCGTAAAACAGAAATTTCTTGATCCTGCTGACTAGCTATAATCTGAGGATGCGACCCATATAATAATAATCTTTTAGCCTCACTAGCACTGGGTTTAGCTAACTTAAATAGTTCAGCAACAGCTTTAACCCGATTTTTAATATCATTTTCTTGTTTAGGTTGGGATTTAGTAAGCTGCTGGTAGTAATTAGAGTCTGATAGCACCTCCAAAATTATATTTATACGGCTTGCAATTGCTGAAACTTCGCCTTCACAAATTAAAAATGATATTAAATTTCTTAAAAAATCAAGTTTTTTATCATCTTCTTTTACTTTTATTGATTTTTGGCTTTTATCTAGGTTAACTATCTTTTCTTTAATAAATTGAAATACTTGCTTATCTCCTAGATTTTTGAGTATATTTTCTTGAATACCTTCTTTTAAGTCTAAGAATTGGCTGATAAAATTAATAATTTTAGGACTAATTCCATCTAATGTTCTTAAACCATTGTCAGAGCTAAAGTTAGCAGCAACTATAGCTAGGTGTACAATGGCACGATATTTCAAAGGACAGTTAAGAATTGCAGTAACTACCTTAGTTTCCTGTTGTATATTTAACTGGAATTGCTTGTTAGGGTTAATAATTAGAGAAATAAATCGCTCTGCGGTTTCAATCTTCCATTCTGTTTGTTGCACTAATTTGTTCAGTTGCTCACACAAATCCTCAGCCGAACGAACTTCTTGAGCTAGCTTTGGAGCTTTTTGTATTTGGGGATTTTTAGAAATATTTTTAGACATTAAAAACCTATTGCCTCCGCTTTGAAAATTGGATGAGTTTTAATACTACGGTAAGCTTCTTTTGCTTGGTTTACTTCTCCCCACTCTCGAAATAGTCGAGCCTTGAGTAAAGCTAGCTTGTCATTATAGTTGCGGTTGCTCATATTGTTGAGAAGGCATTCTAGCTTCACCAGCCATCCGTACTTAAGAGTTGAGCGTTCGCAGTAGTAAAGTCTTAATGCTTCTAAAAACTCCTGATGAAAATAATCAATAATGATTCCTTGGGTTTGTCTGCTGCTAGATGGAGGTAAAGTAATGCCAGCAATACGTTCATAATCATTTCTAAAAAACTGACCAGCCCAAAAAAATAAAGAAGATCCTGATGCTTCTTCCATCTGCCAAAACCAATTCATTTTAAAACTAATTGAGTAACGAGTCTGTTGTGCAAGCACAGATGGGAAAGGTTGTAAGTAACCAAAAGCTCTACCAAACTGTTCGGAAAGTGACTGATAGTTGCTTGAATTTTCATTTATCTCTTGGTAATGCGCTCCAAGGTATTCCAACATCCCTTTTAGGTACTGCTTGCGTAAGGGATGCTCATTTGAGCGATTAAGGGGAGTTTTGTAATCAGCCCAACTATTTATACTGTTGCCCCTATCTATTCTGGTTTGTAAATCAAAGGCTATATCGTCTAAATCACTGAAGTTAAGCTTTTCAATGTCTTCGTTAGTAAATCTTTCATCGTTGGTTAGGATAGCGCCATTGACGCGGATGTTGCTGTAATAATCTCGGTGTTCGTTAAAGATGTGGTTTTGTAAGTCTGTGTTGCTGAAAAAGAATTGCTCGCAAAGTGGACAGATGACAGAATGAAAACTACGAGGTGTTGAGGAGGGTATTCCCAGCTTTTGGCGAATAGATTCAATTCTCCAGCCTTCAGACTCGACATTATCCTCGACAGTATCTAAGAAGATTCCCATAGCACCCGTTGTGTAGCTTTATGAGCTATCGCATTTTTTGGGGGCGATTGCTCAGTTAAGATTTCCTTGTTATAGAGTTCCCCTGTAGCTACAGAAATTAACAAGAAGATTCAGCTTGAGTAGTTTGATATAGTTGGAAGCGATCGCTAATCGCGGGTTAATCTGGGACTGAATGCTTTACAGTAAGGGGGTTGTGCGTTGCGAACTTTCCCAAACGTTGTAGCAAATATGAGAAGTGAAAAATAATCCAGGTGGTGCAGAGTTAATAATTCTCGTTCCGCTAAGACGCTTATATACAGGGCGTATACAAGTTACCGCAACCTTCGCTTAAACTCTTCATTGCATCAACGAGTGTTTTTAGCTGTTGCTCAACTGGAGGGAGGATTGGTACATGATTTTGGTTTTGAGATGCAATTGTGTTGAGTATCGCTGATTCGCTCACCTCGAAGTATTCTGCAATCTGTGCAGTGGTCGCCCAACCACTACCATTCCAGACAACGAAAATTATTGCTTTAGCCTTGGAGAGAATAGATAAAGCTTTGTTGCTCTCAAAACTTGTTAAAGCTGAAGTCCTCAGTGTTCTCGACTCCAACAATACGGACTGATGTGAACTACCCCAACTTGCCGAGTACGGCTGAAGTTGGGGCTTCTGTACTCATAGGCGAGTGCCGCAACTTAGACTTTCGTCCGAGCTTTGGTCTTACCTCCCCTCCTACAGCAGAGACGGCAGCACCATCCGCCTTTATCATTCTGATGCCCTCTGCTCTAATATTCTGCGCGGCGTTTGCGTCTCTGTCATGATGAGTATTGCAATGAGGACAAGTCCACTCACGGACATCCAATGTCATCTCACCTATTTGATAGAAACAATTAGAGCAAAGTTTTGAACTGGGGAACCATCTATCAATCTCAACTAACTTCCCACCCCTACGTTCTAGCTTGTAGGCTAAGAAATTAGTAAATTTTCCCCACCCTGCATCAGATATTGATTTCGCCAATTTGTGATTGCGTACCATGCCTTTGACATGAAGATTCTCTACTATGACAGCTTGGCTATCGCTGACCAACTTATAGCTAAGTTTATGCAGAAAATCCTGCCGCGAATTATTAACTCGCTCGTACACCTTGGCAACAACTTTTCTATACCTATTCCTTGAATTACTCCCTTTTTGTTTACGAGCTAATTTTTGTTGTTTCCGTTTTAGGTTTTTCTCATGCAAGGCATAGTGCTTAGGATTATCGTATTTAGAGATTTTTTCGCCGTCAGTAACAACAGCAAAGTGTTTCAATCCTAAGTCAATGCCGTAAATCTTTCCCTCTGAGATAACGGGATTCTCGCCTTTTACGAGCGTAAGGATAGATGCAAGGTATTTACCAGAAGGTGTTTTACTTACAGTAACAGTCTTGATTTTTCCCTCAATTTGTCTATGTATATTGGCTTTTACTATCCCTATATTGCCAGGGAGTTTGACATTGCCATCTACGATTTTGACGTTTTGAGGATACTGGATAGACTGTTTTCCATGCCGAGATTTGAATTTAGGAAATCCAGCACGTTTCTCAAAAAAGTTTTTGTAGGCTGTAGTTAGATTAAGTGTTGTAGCCTGTAAAACTTGACTGTAACAATCGGCTAACCACACCGTTTCTTCTGCCTTTTTGAGTGTAGGAAGAAATGCGTTGAGCGCTGCACGGCTAAGTCCCTTGCCCGTTTCCTTATAAGTTTCAATCGACTTATTTAGAGCGTAATTCCACCACCATCTAGCACACCCAAAAGTTTGTGCTAGTTGCATTTCTTGCTCAACTGACGGATATAAACGGACTTGTACAACCTTGTGTAGCACTCAATATCACCTCCAAGACGTGTTTATTTTACGATAAATACAGATTACGATAAAGTACTAAAATAAAATGTTGGTGATTTCTCAAACACCCCACTTCTTTATCAACCTGCGGTTGATATTAGTCTGAGGTGTTTTCGTCATCACCCAGCTATCCATCCCCACCGTGTAGACGGATGGGGAATTCCGCCAAATTAGTTAAAGGTAAATTCATGTTGGCTCCTTGAAGAGGTAGGGGAGAAATCGGTTTATTAATAAGCGGCTTCGGTTGTCCAAAGAAATCGACTTAAATTCTGGTGTTGAGCTTCAAAAAAGATGAACTCGTTTTCATTCCAGTCGAGATGAAGGGTAAGACGAATTTTGTCAGGGTCTACCCTTTCAACGCTTTTATCGCACCAACAGTTAGTGCCTGTTAGCTGCCTGTCAAAAGACTCTGTAGAAATCTCTGCTATGGCTGCGCTTAATGCCACATTCTTAACTGTGCTGACTGAAGTAGGAATTTTCTGCTTTTTCTCATCAACTAAAAATAATCTGTATTCAGGCGGTATCTGAGCAAGGCTGACAAAATACTTGATGATTTCTGGTACAGCTTGTTGAAGGGTGAGGCGATCTCTATCAAGTATGACTAGATGCTCCTCTACTTTTGGGTACGAAAACAAGCGATCGCGCACAGCAATATTGGTTTGTCTAACTCCTGAAATATTTAAGCTTTTTTGTAAGCATCGGATACTGTTTATAATTCTGTGCTGAAGATAAATTTCAATGCCAAAGCTTGAATAAAATTCTTCACCTATATTTTCAGAGGGTTGGCCTTGTTGCCGCACTTTAGTAAAGTTATACCAAGCTTGAGGATCAGACATAATCCGGTAAATCATTACCTCATCTTCAGCACTACCCTCCAGTCCGGCTATCGCCAAGTAAACTTGCTTGTTTAGTAATGAAGGGTAAGTGAATTTGTGGTGGTTAGGAGATTTCATGTGAACACAGTCCAAAAGCAGCGAGGATAACCCTTCGGTAGTGAACAGATGAGGGTTATCTTGGAGGAGTCGTTGGAAAACTGGTACTGGATTATACATGAAATTAGCTTTGTGACAATATGATAGAGCTAGTGCATTCTTTAATAGCCAGCATTTGTAGTTTTTACATACCTAAATATACTTAAATTAATAATTTTACAGATACATCATTTTTTGGTTTAAATCTGATTTATATCGGTTTTAGATAGCTTCAAATTCTTTATTTAGTGATAAATCTCAGGAATGCCACTACAAGGCTACCCTTGCCTAACTTTTGAAAATTCTCTAAGTTAGACGTGGCTATCCTTTGCAGAAGGGCTAGTTCAGGCGATCGCGCTCTTGGCGGGGAGCGATCGCTTTTAGTTATCCATCCCCTTAAAAGCAGATCACACTTCAATCCCTAATTCCGCTCCCAACGCTTTCTCTATGCTCCGCAATGTTTCAATAGGCAATTCCTGAATTTTTTCGTTTTCAACCCTGTGCCAATGAGGAGTGCTAATACCTGCTTCTGCTGCTAATTCTGTCAAGGATTTAGGAGAAGCTTTTCTAAGAGCTTTTATTTTTTCCCCCAATCCTGGAATCTCTTTACTAAACGTAACCCGCATTAATGTTAATTCCACATGCACTACTCCTTAAGTATCTTTTGCTGGGTTAGTTTTCTCATGCTTTTATAATTACACATTAAGTAGTACTTGACAAGTACTACTTAACAAGATAGTATCTTAATTATAAGAGAGGAATCAAGCGCCAGCCTCCCAGAAAAATATAGAGGCGCTCACCATTGAACCTTGACAATAGTGAATCTATTAATCCACCTAGAAGAGTAACTGATGCACTGGCGAAACCAGAGAAAGTGAGAGATACAGGAAGGGAAATCGATTTGCGCTGAATAAAAAGTTCCTACAGCATTACGGAAGTCGCTTTGAAGCTCGTTGCCGACTGCCGCCCGATCAAGAGATATGCTGCTGTAGCAAGCTCCAGTCACTGGCTAGGAGCAAGCAAATATGAGGCTTCGCCAATTTTAGAGTGAGAGTGTTGTGCAAGCACAACAAACTAACCAATAAAAATAGGACGATCGCCGCTCTGGAAAAGTATGCGATCGCCCTTTTACCCATTTAAGAGGTATTTCTAATGATGACACAACTTTCAGCCCCTACGCCAACAAAAGATCCGCTAACCACACGCGATCGCCATATCATTGCAACCATCGTGAATCAGTCGGACTATTCAAAAGAGTGCCAGCCCGAAGATGTGGTCACTATCTGGATAAACTCGGATGATATCGTCTGGGTAAAAATGATCCACGGCTATGCTCGCTACCACAAACAATCTTTCAAACGCGCTGTTGCAGAGGTAAAAGCGAGTCTTTCTGCTCCAGTAGAGCGCAATCACCAGGAAAATGAGGAATTAAAACAAGCTTCTGAGAAAATAGGCTTGTTAGGTGATTGTGATTGGCTATCGTCGAGCGTCCAATACCATTCTGATAAAGTAATCGGTCATGCTGGTTGTTATATCTCTCACAAGGCTCGAATATTAACCCCACCATCTGAATGGGACTTCACCTTGCCGAAGTGGAATATGCCTGCTGCCATCTGTCCAGACTGCGAAGGTCATGGGTGCGGTAACTGTGGGTATCGCGGGACTCGTGCAGAAGACTTGTGCGAACCAGTGGACGACTATCGACTGACCTATGTAGGACGCACTAGCCTTCAGACGGCTCACAATGTATATCTAGATGTTAAGTTCTTGGGAATAGTCTTCAAGGTCAGAAACGTTGATGAGTTATGGGAAAACGACCCTAAGACTTACTACTGGCGGTGTGGCGATGGCGTGCAGTGCTGGAGCGTCAGGGAGGCTATTGAATCCTTTGCCCTAGCTCCGGTAACTAGTGAAGTGCCATACGTTAGCTTAGAATTGGCGGTAGCATAAGATTAAATAAATCTGAACAGTGGACAGGAGAAATTATAAAAACTGTCCACTTACCAATTTGAAAACAAGATCCTTTATTTGAATGTAAAGATAGAAGCAAATCTAAAATTTTTGCGCGATCAAACATTCCGTTGGCATCAGTTCAAACTTGAAGAGATAATACGATGTTTCAAGCTTTACCAGAACCAGTTACTTTTGAAGAATTTCTAGAGTGGAAACCAGAAAATGGCAGATATGAACTATACAAAGGAGTAATAGTAGAAATGCAACCAACAGGAGAACATGAGCTAGTTAGAGCATTTTTGATTAGAGAACTCAATTTTGAGATTCGCAGATTTAATCTAGCTTATACTATTCCTGGTCAAGTATTAGTCAAGTCAGTTGATAGGAAATCTGGTTATATTCCAGATGTATTAGTATTGAATCTTCCTAACTTGGTCAATGAACCCCTGTGGAAAAAAGCATCAACAGTTACTCAAGCAGAATCAATTCCATTAGCCGTGGAAGTTGTAAGTACAAATTGGCGTGATGATTATTTCCTAAAATTTGGTGAGTACGAGGAAATTGGGATTCCAGAATATTGGATTGTTGATTATGCTGCTCTTGGTGGAAAGCGGTTTATTGGGAATCCTAAACAACCGACAATATCAGTTTATGCTTTAGTAGAAGGTGAATATCAAGTTACTCAATTTCGAGGAAATGACCGGATTCAATCACCTACTTTAAGAGAGTTAAATTTAACTGCTGAACAAGTTTTTCAAGCCGCTTTAGGAGGGTATTAATTAAAATTAGTACTTTCAAAGTCAATAAAAACGATTTTTGCATTAGTATAACGTATCCTTAGCGATTTGTTTTTTGAATGACCCAAAAATTTTATAGTCTGTTTGTTGAGCATTATCTCGAAGGCTTGCTTTCACCATTAGGTAGCGTAGAAGTTAGCGGTGTAATAACCGATTCAGAAAAACGGGGAATTGTTCTGTTTTTTCCAAAAGGGACAATTCAAACCGAAAGACACTCACTTGGATTACTTGCTAAAGTTGCTCAAAGTGATTGTTCAATAGAAGTTTATTGTGAGGAAATTGGTGAAACAGAAGTCCGAAGCTGCCTACATAAACTTTTAAGTGTCTTTTCAACTTTGAACTGTCATGCATCGCCAGAAGGAAAAACTTTACATGATAATGATTTACCTCGTTTATGGATTGTAGTACCATCAGCTTCGCCAGATTTACTCAAAAGTTTTGGCGCACAATTAGAGCTAGAAAACTGGACTACTGGAATATACTTTCTGCCTAATGTTTTTAGAATTGCAATAGTAGCTACTAACCAACTACCAGTTACTTCAGAGACGCTGTGGTTGAGGCTTTTGGGACGAGGAGCAATTCAAAAGCAAGCAGTAAGTGAACTGGTTGCACTACAACCATCCGATCTTGTACGCCGGAACGTACTGGAAATAATTGTAACCGTTCACAGGATTTGAAGCGCTACAGTGAAAAATGGGTTACTGAGGTGGTAGATTAAACTGCATGGAAGAAAACTGCCTCGCCTACGGAATTGAAATTTCCGACTCAGATTGGGATCTGACT